>NZ_JBHUOM010000023.1:0-1301632 GCF_042686045.1 Spirosoma flavum | reverse complement strand
TGCTGGTGGGTAACGATTATGGGGGAGAAGTTCAGGCGGGGCGCTACGATGCGCTGAACGGGTTATTTCTTCGGGGGGATGGTGAGGGTAATTTTACGGCACAGACTATGGCCACTAGTGGTTTTTATGTGCCTGGCAATGCCAAAGGGCTAGCGCAGCTGACCGACAGTAAAGGTCGTGAATTAGTGATTGCCACGCAAAACAGAGGTCGGCTATGCATATTTCGCAATCGTAACCCGGCTACGAGCCTACGGCTACGCCCAACCGATGCGTCGGCGCTGCTAACTTTTGTTGATGGGAGAAAACAAAAGGTAGAGTTGAGTTATGGCACCTCGTTTCTGTCGCAATCAGCCCGGACCTTGTTGGTCAATCCACAAGTGAAAGCGGTTGAAATAACCGATTCACAAGGTCATAAACGACAGGAACTTACTAAGGTTAACCTAGCCCACCGCTAATGGAAAATTCACTTAAGGTGATCTGTTTTTCTTTTGTTCCTGCGCCGAAATGGTCCCAGAAGAATACATCTGGTAGTAATTTATAAAAAATATCCTTTTTTTGGATCTATAGTTGGCTTCTGGTTTTCGCATCTTTGTGTATAGCTGTCGGCAGTTGCCATTCCGTTTCTGATTCGGCGGTAACCGATCCATTAGTTACAGTAGGGCATCGGTTATCGCAGCAGTATTGTAGCACTTGCCATCTCATCTACCATTGATTGTATTAAAAAATACCATCTGGCAACAGTCAAAAATCCATTAAGTACATAAGTACCTTACTATTTGATGGAGTCAGCCTGCTTCGGGTGTATTTTTGTGCTATTATGCACACGAATTACTACTTTCTCCGGCAACTCGCACCGGCCCTTGAATCGCATTTGCTGAGTAGTTCTATTCCTACTCTAACCGAGCCTGATACACCTGTACAGGGCCTTCGATTTATGGAGTGTTTTAGTCAGGATCGGGATGAGGTTGTGCTCGTATTTGCCCAAGCGAGGGGAAAAATTAATTATTACAAGCCTTTTCATATTAAAGCAACACTTCGGCCTGATTTCTCCGGTTTACTATTCCCTGAAACCGTGCAGCGTGCCCGTACAAACAGTGTAGATCTGTTTGACTCTGTAATTGGTGGAGTAGGTAAGGAGCGGGCCGTTATAGGCGTGCGGTCATTTCTGAATGAACGCTGTTTGGCTATTATGCTGGAAGATAATTTCTCGTTATTGTTCAAATTCTTTGGTAACCGACCTAACCTGCTTGCCTTCCATGGTAACCAGGTTGTTGATTTATTCAACCGTCAGTTGGCAACTGATGAGCAACTGCTATTTGATAAATTTGACCGGTCTATTGATCAGTCTTACGAAGCCTTCGAGCAGGCCAACTTTGACCGCCGAAAGTTATTCCCAACGTTTGGTAAAGTCGTAAACAGGTGGATCGAGGAGCAGGGAGGAAAGGACGATGAGGTAGGGAAGAATGACCAATGGGCTGTAATTCAGGATGTTTTGCGACAACTGGAACAGCCAAACTATTACCTACTTCGGTTGGATCATAAGCCAACGCTTAGCCTACTGCCCTTTAAAGAGCAGGCCGGTGACCCGCCACAGCGTGAGTTTAGCGATCCACTTGAAGCATCAAACCGGTTTTACATCGCCTTCAACGGCTTAACAACGTTTGAGCATGAGAAAGCAAATTTGCTGAGATTAATTGAAAAGCGTCGAAAACGGGCCGAAGCTCAGATTGATATCTCCATGCAGCGACTTATGCTGAGAGATGAGGGCGCTAGTCATGAAGAGATGGGCCATATACTAATGGCTAATTTACACGACATATTGCCTACACTTGGTACTAAATCGCCCGAACGGTTAACTCTATACGACTTTTATCGAGATCAGCCAATAGTCATTAAACTTAAACCTGATCTTAGCCCACAGAAAAACGCCGAGAACTTTTACCGCAAAGCGAAAAACGAAAAGCTGGAAGAACAGCATCTAACAAATCAGGTAACTGTCCGCGAAGCTGAACTGGTCCGTATTGACCAGCAAAAGAACGACTTAGAGACTGTACAGACCCTAAAGGAACTTCGACGTTACGTTAAACAGCACAACTTGTTAAACGAAAGCGTTTTGGCCAGTACTGGTGAAGCTGCACCCTTATTTAAAGAGGTAATGCATGAAACATTTCGTATTCTGATTGGGCGAAATGCAAAAAATAATGATTTGCTTACGCAGAGATATGCCTACAAAGATGATCTCTGGCTACATGCCCGCGACGTCTCGGGTTCGCATGTGATCGTGAAGTATCAGGCTGGTAGAACGTTCCCCAAAAGCGTTATTGAACGGGCTGCCGAGTTAGCTGCCTGGTATTCCAGACGACGAACAGATAGTTTATGCCCGGTAATTGTGACTCCTAAAAAGTACGTTCGTAAACCTAAAGGCCTAGCCGAGGGACAGGTTTTGGTCGAGAAAGAAAGTGTTATACTAGTGGTTCCAAAAGGAGAATAGACTTTGGGTACTTAACTAGTTAAGTACCCAAAGTCTATTCTTGCTAACTTATTGCTCAACCATAACACTTTGCTGAGCCATTATCAGACGGTTCATTTCGCTCCAGGTATGATCCCATGAGTTCTCATTTAAGAAAGCGTCGATAGCCGACCAGGTCTTAAGATGGCTGGTGGTAAGCGCTTGTTCGATAGCGGCTTCAAACGCCTGGGCTGAATCGGCAATCTGAACAAAATCTTTTCCTCCGTATGTGCGCACAACATCACGAATCGGTGTAGACACAACAGGCAACCCTGCTGCTAAATATTCAGGCGTTTTTGTCGGGCTGATAAATCGCGTCGACTCATTTAGCGCAAAAGGCAATATAGCCACGTTCCAATTAGCTAAATACATGGGTAGATCCTTGTAACTCTTCATTCCCAGGTAATGCACATTTGGCCCATGTGGTAATAAGTCACGATTGATTTTAACAATGGGTCCTAGTAGAATGAATTGCCATTCTGGCCGACGTTGGGCCAGTTCATTCATAAGCTTATAATCGAAGCGTTCGTCGATTACACCACTGAAACCAATCCTGGGACTGGATAGAGCCCGCTGGTCGGTTGGGTCTGGTTGCGGCCTGCGGGCCGTTACAAAATGACTAAAGTCGATGCTGCTTGGAAAGGCAAATACTTGCGGATGCCGGTTCTGCTTGGCTTCGTACAAGCTATATCCACCTGTAAATATCAGACTAGCCCGTTGCATCAATTGTTTTTCTCGCTCTAGCAGTTGTGGAGGTGCTCCCCAAAATGCCGATAGTTCATCCATGCAGTCATACACCGTCATGCTTGGTTGCAGATGATCGCTGAAAAGTAAAGCCATTGGCGTGTAGTACCAGGCGACAAACGAGTTGATGGATTCGCGTTTTATAAATTCATCAAGCAACTGCCGTTGAAGACGAATAGCTTCGTCGGGTTTGGTGCCATGAGGAAGATGAGGGACAAGCACCGTTAGTCGGTCAGCTTGCTGAGATACACTCATGTGTAAGGTATCGCTCCAAATAGGTTCTTCGATGAACCAGACACGGTAATTTTTCGCTGCCCGAGTAAGTAGATGCTGGGGCCGTTGATAAACAAAATTCCAACGCAAATGCGAAAAGCAAATTAAATCACGAACCTCATTGGCTGTAGCGCCATAAACTGACTGATGTGCAACTGTCGATATAGTTGACGGAGCTAGTAGAGTGCCGTCATTGACTAAAACGGACGTTGAGGCAGATACTTTCATAGATGTTATTCTGGGAGATTGTATAAGAATAGCCTGACCATTTGTTGACCAGGCTATCAACCTTTATATATAACAAACCAAGCCATTCGGGAAAATGTTAACCGTTGACGAATTATTTTGAGGAAATGGCCCTTTTGCTTCTATATTAATGGTCACTGGGCCACATAGTTCGCTGAATAACAATAGATTCGCTCTATCACGTTATTTTCTATTAATGCAATCAGCGAAGACGATAGACTCGAGAAAATCATCAAATTAATGCTTAACTAAACCAAATTTGATTTAATGGGTACTTAAACTAAGTGTTATTGATTCTTGTTTTCATTCAGTTCGAATGAATACTTATTAGAATTTGAGAAATAAAACTGACCAATACCATTAGACTATGTTTTTGGGCTCGGTCAATAATATATTGAAGTATCGCCAAATTTATTTTGCCTGAATAACAAACTGGAAGTTGTTACACTAGCGATAAACAACGGAATTTTCATAAAGGGAGCAAACCCCTAACGCACTAAAACTACCCGGTTTTGTAGACCACTTAATGTTTCGACCGTTACCGTATAGCGTCCGGCTGATAAGCCGCGCAAGGTAAGGGTTCGGGTATAGTTGCCCGGAGCAAGCGTTAATTCGTTCAACGTTTGGACACGCTGGCCCAGCGAATTCGTCAAGTGAATTCGTGCCGGCCCAGTTGTCGAAAGAGTAAAATCAACCAAAACTGTTTCTGTGGTTGGATTCGGATAGACCCGCAAGCTACCTGAAGCAGGTTCGTTGGTGGCTGTCACAATAGTAGACGTGGATAGCGTAACTGTGGACACAGTTTTCAGAATCCAGTTGTTAGGGTCTATGACTAAACCCGAAAAGACACCTCGTGTAGGTAGCGTAAAGGTTTGATCGGCGCGGTCGTTAAAGACCGTCACCGTAGTATCACCCGTTGCTGATTTTACTTGCAGTTGTACCGGCATAGTAAATGAGGTCGGGTTACTGGCGGTGGTATTGTTTTGCTCCAGTCTCACGGTTATCGTATTGGCAACATTGCCTGGTGATACTGTTGCTTTGTAGGTTGGGTAGCCTTCGCCGTAAATCCACTGTTTAAAGAAGTAGGCTAAATCTTTACCTGAAACCTGTTGAGCTACGGTTTGAAAATCTTCGGTTACCGCGGTTTTGTAGGCCAGTGTTGGTGTAGCAGCATAAGTGCGTAGAATGTTAAAGAACGCACTATCACCCACAACTCCCCGAAGCATATGCAAAACCGTTGCCCCTTTAGCATAGGTACGGCTACCGTTAAAAATATTATTAAAATTGCTAATGTCCTGCACGTAAATAGAACCACGAGCATTGCGGGCGCTAGTCATGAAACTGTTCATGTATGACTGATAACCCGTCTGACCACTAACTGATTCTATATAGACTGCTTCGGCATAAGAGGCAAAGCCTTCGTTAAGCCAGATATTTTGCCAGTCTCGGCAGGTAATTTTATCGCCAAACCACTGGTGGGCCAGTTCATGAGCAATCACCGTTGGTGTTAAGGAAGAAAGATCCATTGACGATATCGTTTGGTGTTCCATCCCACCGTTATTGTTCGCAAATTGGGCATGACCATACTTTTCCCGCAGAAATGGGTATGGACCAAATCGATTTGTAAACAACTGTAACATCTTGGGTGTCAAAGAGAGACTAGTCTGAACCTGAGCGAGGTTTTCGGGATATATATAATGTGTTACGGGCATCGTCTGATTCCCGTACGGAAATGGCGTGTCGTACTGCGCATAATTCGACACAGCTATCGAAATTAGATATTGGGCTATGGGATAGCTATTTCGCCACAGGTAGGTTCGGGTATGATCGCTATTGGTAGTCGTGCTAACGAGTGTGCCATTAGAAACAGATATTAACTGTTCTGGAGCGGTAATACGTACCGACGACGAGTCGGCTTTGTCGGCGGGTGTATCCCGGCAGGGAAACCAGTCCGATGCGCCATAGGGTTCACTTAAGTTCCAGATAACAGGGTCGCTTGTATTCTCATGCTTATCAAATTTGAAACTTCCATTAGCCGCCCCATTTGGTACGCCCTGATAGAAAACCGTTAGAGTCAAGGCTTGTCCATTGGCTAATGCCTGGGCGGGTGTAATCGTTAATTTGTTTTGCGCATGTTGAAATGATAATTTTTGATTGCCAACTTTTACCGAATCCACCCGCAAGCCCTCACCCGTTGTAGCGGTGGTTGAATTTAGATCCAGAAAAAAACTGCTTAGCGTCGCCGTCGTGCTCTTAAGTGTAATCGTTGCGGCTCCTTTTAAACCGGCGGGAGCGGTAGTCAGGTGTAGGTCGAGCCCGTAGTATGTAACGTCAATAGATGCGTCGCCGGGGTAAGCTAGTCGCGCCTTCGGGTTAACGGCCAGTCGGGTAGCATGGTTAACTTTTCCTGCCTGGCAGAACTGCCAGCCGTCGATGTCTACCTGTGCGTAAGCGAAAATTGGGGAGAAAAGCAGGCAATACAAGTATAGATTTTTCATGAGATTCTAGGCTTATTGACTTAACCGTAAAGCGGCCAATAAGTTGAATCTCACTTATTTTCTTCGGCATTGCCAGTCTTCAGAAACATGGGTGCCTGCATTGTATGTTCGGCTTTCTCTTTCAATGTTTCTAATTGTTGCTGTTCGGCTTCGGGTAATTGAAGTTGCCAACCCATTGAACTCGCCAGTTGATACATCATATACTGAATCTGATTATTGGCAATTTTGGGAAGATCGCTCTGCATGGCCCGCTCGTTCATTGCCTGCTTGGCTTCGTCCAGAATCTGGGTATAGTCGTCCCCGCTAAAATGGTTTAGGATGCCCGCCTGAATATCGTAAAACTTATAATCGGTATCGATTGACAAGACTTCGGGTTGGGGAAACGATTCGATAATTAACTTCTTTTCGCCATCGTCCGATGCCCGAAATCGAACTTTGGCAAAGTCAAAACCAACCAGCACTTTCGCTTTAGCAATGACCATCGCTTTTTTAGGATCATTCAAAAGGTATAAGATTTTCTTTTGGTCCTGATAATTGTAGATCTCCGAAAAATACCCTTCTGCCATTACAACCTTGAACACTTTCTCGATACGCTCCAGCAACAAGACCGAGTCATGCCGAACAGTTGTTATTCCCGTACGTTTGCGTAATGTGTTGGCTAGCGCAACGCCCCCGCCTGCACCGACGAGTAAGAGTAAAACGGTGGTTAAAAAATCCATTTGTTGTATACCAAGTTATGATAGGCAAAGAAACAGATTTTATGCCGGTTTGTTGGAAAACAAAAAAGGGCCAATGCTGGCCCTTTTTTGTTTAGTAAAGATGATGGCAAGCTACTTGGCGTAGGCTACCGCCCGCATCTCTCGAATAACCGTTACTTTGATCTGACCAGGATACTGCATTTCTTTCTCGATTTTTTGAGAAATTTCGTAAGATAACGTTCCTGCCCGCTCGTCAGAAACGTGGTCGGCGTCAACCATGATGCGAAGTTCACGTCCAGCCTGAATAGCGTAGCATTTGGTCACACCAGGAAAATTGCCCGCCAACTCTTCCAATTCTTTTAGCCGCTTTATATACGACTCCATCATCTCACGACGGGCACCGGGCCGTGAGCCAGATACTGCATCACAAACCTGAACGATAGGCGAGATCATGCTCGTCATCTCAATTTCATCGTGGTGAGCACCAATCGCGTTGATGACTTCAGGATTCTCTTTATATTTTTTTGCCAACTCCATGCCCAGAATGGCGTGGGGCAGTTCAGCTTCTTCATGCCAAACTTTACCAATGTCGTGAAGCAGACCGGCACGTTTAGCTAATTTGGCATTTAGTCCCAGTTCGGCGGCCATTGTCGCACAAAGCTTGGCCACCTCACGCGAGTGTTGAAGCAGGTTCTGGCCGTAACTTGACCGGAAACGCATTCGCCCAACCATTTTAATTAGTTCGGGATGAAGGCCATGAATGCCGAGGTCGATAACGGTTCGCTCACCAATTTCGACGATCTCATCCTCAATGTTCTTACGGGTTTTGGCAACGATCTCTTCAATACGGGCTGGGTGAATACGACCATCCTGCACGAGTCGGTGCAACGACAGCCGGGCAATTTCGCGTCGAACAGGATCGAAACCCGAAATAATAATGGCTTCGGGCGTATCGTCCACAATAATTTCGACGCCCGTAGCGGCTTCGAGGGCGCGGATATTGCGTCCTTCACGGCCAATAACTTTACCTTTTACATCATCGGATTCGATGTTGAAAACCGATACACAATTTTCAATGGCGTGCTCGGTAGCCGTCCGCTGAATAGTTTCTATGACTACCTTTTTTGCCTCTTTGGTGGCTGTCAGTTTTGCTTCTTCAACGATGTTTTTGATATAGGAAGAGGCTCGGGTTTCGGCTTCAGCCTTTAGCGTTTCAATAAGTTGATCACGGGCTTGATCAGCCGATAGGCCCGCAATTTTTTCGAGTTGCGCTACCTGATCGGCCAGCATACGGTCAGCTTCCTGCTGCCGTCTGTCCACATCTTCGCGACGTTTGTTCAGGGCCTCCGTCTGTTGTGACAGACCATTTTTCTGCTGCCCAATTTCATTACGCTGCTGGGTCAATTCGCCTTCCCGGTTGCGCTGTTGGTCAGCCTGTTGGACCAGTTGTTGTTCGCGTTGCTTAAGTTTCGTTTCGTTTTGGAGAAGTAAGTTTCGTTTCTGATTCGTCGTTTCTTCAAATTCGGTTTTCAGTTTCAGGTATTTCTCTTTTGCTTCTAGTATTCGGTCTTTTTTAATGTTCTCGGCCTGTATTTCAGCATTTTTTAAAATAGCTGCTGCCTTC
The DNA here is from genome assembly GCF_042686045.1 of Spirosoma flavum. Taxonomy (NCBI): domain Bacteria; kingdom Pseudomonadati; phylum Bacteroidota; class Cytophagia; order Cytophagales; family Cytophagaceae; genus Spirosoma; species Spirosoma flavum. The sequence continues at coordinate 1,293,040 of NZ_JBHUOM010000023.1, read as the reverse complement.
TCTTCAGCGTCTTTCTCGTGCTTCGCGCGAACGCCCGCCATCATCTGGCGGCCAATCAATATGCCAATACCACCCATTACAAGGGCGGCAAGAATCGTTAACCAAACTGGAATGTCCATCGGACTATATCGTTAGTGTTGAAAAAATTAACCATCAACCTGCTGCGATACGAGTGCCTTGAATGCCAACTCGGGGTATTTTGGGGTGGAAGCCCGCCGTTTTCTATGTCGTGATGACCGGCGTGACTACCTGGTCTAACTGAGTTATTTTGTCAAACACCATTTGTTGTAATCGTTGCATTTGTCGTTCTCCTCTGAGCTTGGTGACCAAGCAGTCGAAGGCTATCATTGCCAAGGCTTCCTGTGTATCGGTCATGCCCTTTTCCCGGTATTGCTTCAGTTCATCCTGAATCAGCTTGGCGGCTTCGCGTACGATAGCTTCCGAGTCCGGTTCTACGGCTAATCTGTAGAATCGGTCGGCTATTTTTACGCGAATTGGCAATTCTTCCATCGCTGCAGTCGGCTCAGATTTGGTTATACTCCAGAGCCCATTTGGGTTTATGACAAACTACTCAAGTGAGCAATGCACCGTTCCAATTCCCGGATATACTCGTCGAGTTGTTGTTTTAATTCAGCCTTCGTATCTGTCTCAGACAGATTGTCTTTTACAATTATACCAACATCTTTCGACTTTGGTGTATTTTTTTCCGAAATAACAGGTTTTTTCCGTAGCTGCTTAACTAAATCCTGTTGTTCTTTCAAACTCCCTTGTAGAACGGAATTTTCCCGTTCCAACTGTTCTACCTGCTTTTGTGCATCCGTACAAATCTCTCTAAGCGATCTGAGTCTACGCTCAAATTGCTCAATCAGGACAAAGATTTCATGTTCGCTAGCCACAGTTTTAACGAATGAAAGGGTGAAAGTAAGGCAACTAGTACAGCAATTAGATAAAGTACTATCTATACACCGAACGAGCGACCTGGTTTTTCACGCTCTGCTACTTACGGATAACAGCGCCTAATTCCTGCTCGAAAGCGGTCATAAGTCGTTGCATGGTTTTGTCAATCGTCACATCAGTGAGGGTTTGAACGGTATCCTGCAGCATAAAGCTGACCGAGTACGCCTTTTTTCCTGCACCGAGGTTTTCGCCTTCATATATGTCAAACACATTAATGAAGCGTAATAATTTCCGCTCTGTCTGGCGAGCCAACTTACTGATCTGCTCAAAGGTTACGGCCTTATCGAGCACAAGAGACAGGTCCCGCCGAACTTCAGGAAACTTGGCTACCTCCTCATAACGGGTCTTACCGGTAGCTAGTTTCAGTAATGCTTGCCAGTCAAAGTCCGCGTAGAAGACGGGCTGTTTCAGATCTACTAATTTGATCAGTTTAGAGTTGACTAACCCCAAACTGACTAACGGTTTTTTATTCACGACATACGCCAGGCCGTACTGAAAAAGCGTTGGGTCGGCAGGCTGGGTATCAAATGATTTAATACGGAACAGATTCAGTACTCGCTGCACGGCTGCTGCTAAGTCATGGTAAGCTACAGGCTGCCCTTTCTGAAGCCAGCTTTCGGGGGTTTGATTACCTATGATAGCCAGACTTAAACGCATTCGTTCAACGTACTTAGGGGTATTATCATCAAGTTTTACTTTATGATACGTTTTGCCAAACTCAAATGTTTTTAAGTCTTTTTGCCGCCGATTCAGGTTGTACACCAGCGTTTCAAGAGCCGAAAATAATAATGTTTGTCGCATGACCGACAACTCATCACTAAGTGGGTTGAGCAGCTTTACGTCGTCGCCGGGTAACGACGACCGGATGGCATCGTTGTAGGCTGGACGGGTAAGCGATAGCGTCAGGATTTCGTAGAAACCGTTGGCCGCCATAAGTTGCCCTACCCGGCTTTGCCATTGATCGGGGTCAGTTTTGGGAAATTCTGACAGCGAATCGGCTGCGAGATTTTTCGATAACGGTATGTTATCTAAGCCATAAATCCGAAGAATTTCTTCAATCACATCGGCCTCCCGCGTCACATCAACGCGGTAGGGTGGTACAATAGCAACGAAACTGTCATCACCGTCCGGCTGTTCAGACTGAATATCCAGTGCTTCCAGAATCTGGTGGATTTCAGTATGGTCGATTTTGACGCCAATCAACCGGTCGATATTGCGGTAGCGTACGAGTACCCGGAACGGGTCAATGGGATTCGGATAGATGTCGGTAATGTCTGAACTGATAATTCCCCCGGCTACTTGCTGGATAAGCAACGCGGCCCGTTTCAACGCGAACACGGTTATGTTGGGGTCAATACCACGCTCAAAAAGGAATGACGCATCCGTTTTTAAACTGTGATGCTGCGCTGTTTTGCGGATAGACGTAGGGGAGAAGTAGGCTGACTCCAGAAAAATGCTGGTCGTCTGCGCCGATACACCAGAATACTGACCGCCAAATACACCCGCAATGCACATGGGTTTTTCGGCATCGCAAATCATTAAGTCTGTAGCGGTGAGCTTGCGCTCTACATTATCAAGCGTGATAAAGGGCGTGCCTGCGGGCAACGTTTTGACGATGACCTGACGCCCCGCTATTTTGGCTGCATCGAAAGCATGGAGTGGCTGACCAAGGTCGTGGCAAACAAAATTCGTCACATCCACAATGTTGTTGATCGGGTTCAGTCCTATACTTACCAATCTTCGTTTCAACCAATCCGGCGACTCGCCAACAGTCAGGCCGCTTATTGTAAGACCCGCATAACGCGGACAGGCTGCCGTATCGTCTACCTGTACATCGAGCGTTAAACTAGTGTTATCAACAACAAACGCATCCACTGACGGCAGGCGTAGTGGGCGATTTAGAAGGGCTTTTAAATCGCGGGCTGTTCCGTAGTGAGATGCGGCATCAATGCGGTTGGGTGTCAGACCAATCGCAATCTGGTAGTCGGCTTCGAGGTGGAAATAACGGGCCGCGGGGGTGCCATTTGGAAGGTCGGTATCAAGGACCATAATACCCGCGTGCGATGTTCCCAGACCTATTTCGTCCTCAGCACAAATCATTCCTTCTGAGGCTTGCCCGCGAATTTTGGCTTTCTTAATCTGAAACGGTTGGGCGATACCCCCTTCTGCCGAAACAGGATGGAGCGTTGCACCCACCAGGGCTACGACCACTTTCTGACCAGCCGCCACATTTGGTGCTCCACAAACGATAGGCAGCGGTTGATCGGTGCCGACATCCACCGTAGTTAAGCTCAATTTATTAGCATCGGGATGTTTGACGCATGTAAGCACTTGGCCAATAACAACACCTTCCAGCCCACCCGGAATCGCATCGATTCTTTCAATTCCTTCAACTTCCAGTCCCGTTGCGGTCAACAATTTGCCAACTTCTTCGGGTAACTCGGGTAATTCAATAAACTCTTGTAACCATTTATAGGAAATTTCCATGCGGTGGCAAAGCAGATAATAAGGCAAAGTTAGCCAATTGGTTGATTGACTACTTGCTCACGTAATTAATTGACCTCAAAATAACTGAATGAGCTATTTTGTTTTCTATTCATGCTCTATATATTTCTCCCCAGCTTTTACAGCCACCGAGAGTTTGTTTTCGGCGGGGGGTAGCGGGCAGGCATAACGCGGATTATAAGCGCAATAGGGATTATAAGCCGTATTGAAATCTATGACAGCATGATTGTCAGTTAGTTGGGTTGGGTCAAGTTCAATGTAACGTCCGCCACCGTATGTTTCCTTTGTTGATGTAGCATCGCGGAAAAGAATGGAGTAGGTGTTTGCGAGTTTCACAACCAATAAACGACAGGCTTCGCCATTTAGGCTGAATACTGCGTGGGCAAACTTTTCGTACACTTCTTCGCTGCCGTCGCTCATGCTGACAACCAGCTTCTGAGTTTTATCGGCGAAGGGTTCGAGACGTGCCACAACGCGATAAGAAGGATCGGAAGCGAAATAGCGCAATCCCCGGAAAGATGATTTATCCAGAATCGGTGACTCTGCATTCGTTCGCATAAAGTTATCTTTTTCGGCACGCTTTTGGGTTACTTGCTGGCGGTACGTTTCTGGGTTTATTGTTGCGTCCAGACCATCGATAGAAGTTGAATTGGCTCCATCGAAGAAGGCGTAGTACAACACGAGTAGAGCGAATAGAAATAGCCCTGTTAAAAAAAGTTTATTTTTCAACATGATGTAATAGTTATAAACTAACTACAAAATAAACCAAAGTTGATGGAGAAGTTGTAAACAAAAAACCTTTGTAAGCAATTATACTCAAATCAGTTTCTTTTGAAGTACGTACAATCAACCGCTTTTCGGTAACTTTATGCCTGTAAAATATTGCCTTCGTCTTTACGGCCCAAACTTACCCTGTGAATGCCCAAACTTTACGAATTAAAAACATTTGAATCCAACAAGGGAAATTTAACCGTTTTTGAAGGTATTATTCCCGGCATGATTCAGCGAGTCTTTTATATTTACGAAGCTGGCTATACTCCTCGTGCAGGGCACCGGCATCATCAATCCTGGCATGCACTAATTTGCCTAAGTGGAAGCTGTCGTGTTTATAATCACGATGGGGTGAAGGAAGATACGTTTAGTTTGACGAATCCCCGGCAATGTCTGGTGCTCGAACCAAAAGACTGGCACATTATGGACAGATTTTCTTCTGACGCTATTCTGCTGGTTGTTTCGAATGAATTATACGATAAAGATGATTATATCTACGAACCGTATCCTAACAGTAAACGGATTGGCAGTGTGCTCATGGTGGATTCGGAATGATTCCATTTCTGGATCTGAAGCAGATCAATGAGCCACATCAGGCCTCCATTCAGAAAGCTGTTGAGCGGGTCATCGAATCTGGGTGGTATGTTCTTGGTCGCGAGGTCGAAGCGTTCGAACATCAGTTTGCGGCCTACTGCCAAACGCGGCATTGTATTGGCGTTGCCAATGGACTTGATGCTCTTATGCTGGTGCTGAAGGCGTGGGACTTTCCAGCCAACAGCGAAGTAATTGTAGCCTCAAACGCCTATATCGCATCGGTGCTGAGCATTACTCACGCTGGTTTGGTGCCCGTTTTTGTTGAGCCAGACCCACGCACTTATCTGCTTGATCCTACCCATATAGAAGCCGCCATCACGTTTCGTACAAAGGCAATTTTACCTGTGCACTTGTACGGTCGCTGTTGCGATATGAACCCAATTAATGAACTGGCGCAACAATATGGCTTAAAAGTACTTGAAGATGCTGCTCAGGCGCATGGCGCGACGTATGAATGTAATCGGGCGAAGGTATCGCATCGGCGGGCGGGTAATCTCGGCGACGCGGCAGGGTGGAGTTTTTATCCCAGTAAAAATCTAGGCGCCCTAGGTGATGCCGGTGCGATTACGACCAACGACGACGCGCTGGCGGATGCGGTACGGGCTTGGCGAAACTACGGTTCGGCGGAGAAGTATGTTAATGAATATTTGGGGCACAACAGCCGGTTAGATGAACTTCAGGCTGCCGTGTTATCGGCTAAATTACCGCTACTCAATAAAGAAAACGACCGGCGACGAATACTGGCGGAACGATACCTGACGGGTATCAAAAACCCGGATGTGATGCTTCCCCCTGCCGACCAAATTGAGCAGGATGCCTGGCATTTATTTGTCATTCAGCATCCACAGCGCGATCATTTTCAAATGTATCTCCGCGAACGGGGTATCGGAACGGACATACATTACCCGATTCCACCTCATCAACAGCTGGCTTATACACCGTTTGCGTATTTGTCACTGCCTATTGCCGAGCAACTGCACCAGAATGGGCTCAGTTTACCGCTTAATCCAGCCTTGACAGATGACGAAGTGACATATATTATTGAGACTATAAATTCAATGAGTCAACGAGCAAAAGAGTGATTTTTTACTTTTCGCTCATGCACGTCTTCTACTTATGTACCTATCCATCGTCATCCCGGTCTATAATAGCGAACGCACGATTGCGCCGTTGACTGAACGGTTACAGGCGTGTTTGGCGGGGTATTTGTTCGAGATTGTACTAGTCAACGATGGGAGTAGCGATTCTTCCGAAGCGGTTTGTCAACAGCTTGAAGACCAATATGATACTGTTCGATTTATTTCGCTACGCCGAAATTTTGGCGAATTTAATGCCGTCTTATGTGGCCTGAACCATGCCATTGGGCAATACATCGTTATTGTTGACGACGACTTTCAAAACCCACCCGATGCTATTCTGACGCTCGTTAAAACGGCAGAAACAGGACAGTACGATGTTGTTTATAGCCGTTACGCGCGTAAGCACCATCATTGGTTTCGAAATTTAGGTAGCCGAATCGTTAACACACTGACGACTTATTCCATTGGTAAACCCAAAGACCTGTACCTGTCGAGTTTTAAACTTGTTAGGCGGGAGGTTGTAGATGAAATTATTCGCTATCGTGGACCATATCCGTACATTGATGGGTTGATTTTTCGGGTAACGCGCAATGTTGGTAGTGTGGAAGTGACCCATAATGCCCGTATTGATGGACATTCAAATTACACGGTTCGTAAACTCATCGCGCTGTTTTTAAACGTATTTATTGGTTATTCACTCTGGCCGATTCGCGTGTTTACTATTTTGGGAGCCGCCTTGTTGGTACTAGGCTTGCTAAGCGGTTTCGTTTTCTTGATTGGCTGGTTAAGCAATGCCGTATTTATCAGGGGCTGGGGTATTGTAGCCTGGGTCATTATAACGGCTTTAGGCGTTCAACTGCTCTTTTTGGGTGTGCTGGGGGAATATCTTGGGAAGTTATTTATGGCTCACAGTGGTTTGCCGCCCTATGCAATAAAAAAAGGTAGCAACGAGAAAAGGGCAAACGCGGTCAGCTAAGGCTATTTTCATTTTCATTTTTCCTTCCTCTTATGATTGGCCGTTCGGAAGAATACGAGAAAATGTTCAGGCTAGAAGGTCAACTATGGTGGTACCGCAGTTTGCACGAACGCGTAGAAATGGCGCTGCAACAACGTTTTGGCAAGCGCCGGGACATAACTATTCTCGATGCGGGATGCGGTACTGGCGGCCTATTGAATTTTTTGCGTCAGCGTGGATATACTGGTTTGCGAGGACTCGACGGATCGACTGATGCCGTCGCCTTTTGCCACGAGCGCGGCTTTCCAGTTACGTTCGTCAATCTGAATAACCTTGCCGATTTTGAGCCAGACACAAAATACGATGTCATTGTGTGTAATGATGTGTTCTGCTACTTCACCGATACCGATCTACTGCCCTTACTATCTGCCCTGTCGCACCGGCTGAAACCCGACGGACTTTTGGTAAGTAACAATAACGCATTCAATCTTTTTATGGGAGAACATGATTTGGCTGTTGGCATTATCCGGCGATTTGTTCTGGCCGATTTTGAGCAGATAGTACCTGGTAGAGGATTACATGTCCGGTCAGCTACCTATTGGAGTTTGGCCTTATCACCACTAATTTTATTGATTCGGCAATGGCAGCGTCTTCAATTGAAGCTTGGGTGGCTTAAGGCCGAAGATGCCCAGTCGGATGTGTATTTACCCCCTTCATGGCTCAATGAAACCCTTTACCAAATTGTTCGGGTTGAGCAAAAACTTCTGCGCCGAACCCCCTTTGGTAGTTCGCTGTTTATGGTAATTGATAGTCAGGGTATATTGTAATGGAATCGTGACCGTCACTAACGACTAATAACTATTATGTTTACGGGTATTATTGAAACCAGCGGCTCTGTGGCCGCTATTGAAGCAGAAGGTACTAATTTGACTTTTCGTATCGAGTCATCCATGACTCCCGAATTGAAAATTGACCAGAGTGTCAGTCACAACGGCGTTTGCCTGACCGTTACCAGCCTTACCGATGGGAGTTATACGGTGACTGCTGTTGATGAAACCTTAAGAAAAACGAATATTGGTAAACTTAAAATTGGAGATCGCGTCAACCTCGAACGGTGTATGCCTGCCAATGGTCGCTTCGATGGACACATTGTGCAGGGACACGTCGATCAAACCGGCATTTGTACTAATGTGCAGGATTTGAACGGTAGCTGGTTATTCGATTTTACCTACGATGTGGGCAGTGAACCCGCTAATCGAAACATAACTGTCGAAAAAGGGTCTATTTGTATCAATGGGGTCAGTTTAACCGTTTTCAATTCAGAAGACGATAGTTTTCGAGTGACCATAATTCCATACACCTACGAACATACTACGTTTCGAGACCTGAAGGTTGGCGATACAGTTAATCTTGAATTCGATATTGTCGGGAAATACCTAAAAAAAATGTTAGCTGGCTATCGGTAGGCACTTGCGGATTCTGCTACTTTTGTGAAATTGGTAAATCAACTGAACGTAGTGTAGTGCGTAAAACTCCACTAATCACCACTCCCGAATGACTAAAGTCAGCACCCGCTCCTTTTTTGACCTGCTGATTCATATTGGCATTACGCTGGCCCTGCTGGCTGCTTTATTTCTGGTTTTTTTCTTTGTCTATCTGCCCTTCACAACCAATCACGGGCAAACAATTACGGTGCCTGATGTGACCCGTTTGAGTTTGGATGAAATGCAGAATCTTTTAGATGATCGAGACCTGCGCTACGAAGTAAGCGACTGCACTTTTGTGTCGGGGGCACAGCCGTTAACCGTTATTCAGCAATACCCACGGGCCAATGCAAAAGTAAAAGAGGGCCGTAAAATATATGTGACGGTTACAAAGCGTGTGGCTCCAATGGTGCAAATGCCCAACCTTGTCAGCCTGACACTTCGTAGCGCCGAGCTAAACCTAAAATCGCTGGATCTGATCAGTGGCGATCCAATTTATGTGCCTGATGTAGCCAAAAATTCGGTACTTAGACAGCTTTATAACGGTAAAGAAATTGCGCCCGGAACGCCCGTGCCGAAGGGATCTCAGATCGATCTTGAAGTAGGTGATGGCTTAGGAAGTACAATGTTTGAGATTCCGAACGTTGTAGGATTGCCCCTCGACGAAGCCGAAGCCGCTATTCGCGGGTCGAATCTTAAAGTTGGCACGAAAATTTCCGTTGAAGACCCTGAAAAGGAAGTTGGCACAGTAGTCAGGCAGCGGCCCGAAGCCCGATCTGGCGAGCGCATTCGCGTTGGCGAAACAATGGATTTGTGGATCGTGGGGCCAATTGAACCGGACCAATAAAAACCATTTCCGGCCCAACTACCAGATGAGAATTGCTTTACTTTGTCAGCCGTACATACCGTTTGCCGGACGTTGTCTGCGCGGCTTTTTGCTGGTATTTTTTGTTCTGTCCTACTCGATGGGGGTAGCACAAACACCGTTGAGTCTGCCGTTTTTCGATGATTTTTCAACGGCTACAGGCCGTCCCGGTCTCGACCGCCCTGATCCCACCCTCTGGCAACCGGGTAGTGGCGTGTATATAAATAATACGATGGCCATCAACCAGCCAACCGTTAACGTCGCTTCATTTGACGGCCTGGCGGCCAATGGTCGACCTTATGTGCAAAATATTCCTTTGGCCCAGGGTTACACCGATACTTTAGCTTCATTGCCTGTTAATATGGCTGGTCTGTCAGCCGCCGATTCGGTTTATCTGAGCTTCTACTGGCAAGCCAAAGGCCAAGGCGAATCACCTGATCCCGGCGATTCATTAAGCCGTCAGGCCGGGGATTCGCTTACCGTGCAATTTCTGGATCGTACTGGTGTCTGGCGAACTACATGGGCTATAGTAGGCGGTGTTGTCAATAATAATTTTTTTCAGGTATTCATCCCAATACGTAGTGCAAATTATTTCCATGCTGGATTTGCCTTTCGCTTTCGTGCTTTTGGGCGTGAGTCCGGGCCGTTCGATACCTGGAATATCGATTACATTTACTTGAACCGGGGACGTTCAATAAATGATAAGTTCGTGAAGGATGTGGCTATGAGACAAGCCCTTACGCCCTTCCTGAAACGATATACCGCCATGCCACTATCGCAATATGTGGTCAATCCTGCTATCGAAACGGCTGATTCCGTCACAACAGATATTAACAACCTGTTCAATAACTTCAACTTCACAACGTTCCACTTCACGGTACGCGATGAGGTGTCGGGACGTATTGTGCAAGATGATCCGCAGACAAACTCGGTACTGATTCCGTCGCTTAGTTCACAGCGCAAGGTAGTTAGGCCCACGCCCGTTACGGGTTTCGGTTCTGCTACCAGAGCCTTGTTACGCTATAAAGTTGATCTGCTGACAACCGACGATCAGAACCCCTCTATTCCCGGTATTAACCTTCGTCGGAACGATACAATTTCGGCTGTAGCCGCTCTTGACAATTACTACGCCTACGACGATGGCACCTGGGAATATGCTCAGCAAATAAGGCAGCGCGAACAAGTTGCCGTGCGCTTTATTCTGAACAAGCCCGATGCCATCGGTGGAGTCCGGGTCTGTATTGTGCCATTCACGACTAACCAGACTGGTCAGTCTCTCGTTATTAATGTATATAGCAACCGCGCTGGTAAGCCTGGCCCAACGCTATATCAACAAGCGTTTTCAACGCAGTACCCAACATCTCGTAATGGTTTTGTTGAGTTTACATTCGCTAAAAGCGTTACTGTAAAAGACACTTTTTACGTTGGTTATCAGCAAATTAGTAGCAGCGACACGACTTTGCTGCGGATAGGGTTTGACAAAAACAGCCCGTTTGGTTCGCAGATTTTTTATAATGGCGGTTCTAACTGGGATCAGAATTTAGCGTCGGCGTCATTGAATGTACAGGGTGCGTTTATGCTGCGGCCTATAATGGGGGCTAAATCTGACACCATCGTCACGGCCACGCCTGAGCCTGAACCGCTGGCCTTGCTGCGAACGTACCCAAACCCAACAACGGGCCTTATTCGCTGGGACGGTTCGCAATTGACCCGACTGGAAGCAATGAACAGTAGCGGTCGACTGTTGCTCACACTCGAACCAAGTCGCGGGCAACAAACGTTAGATTTAAGTTATCTGCCTGATGGTGTCTATTTAATTCGGCTCTTCGCAGATAAGCGAGTCGTTGTGCAAAAATTAATTATTCAACATTAACTAGTTTACACTTTATCTTTTTTAGTGGGAGACTGTAAACCAAAAAATCAGCTATGGATATTACCGTACAGGAACTGAAAGAACGGCTTGATAAGGGCGAAGAATTGAACTTGTTTGATGTTCGTGAGCCCGACGAATACGAAGCCGATAATATTGGTGCCACGCTTATTCCACTTGGCGATTTATCATATCGCTTAGATGAACTCGATGGGTTGCAGGACGAAGAAGTGATCGTTCATTGCCGGTCGGGAAAACGCAGTGGTATGGCACAGCAGATTCTGGAGCAAAATGGCTTCAACAACGTCCGAAACGTCATCGGGGGTATGCTCGCTTATAGGGCGCAATAGTTTACTAGAGTGGGTATCAACACGAGGTTATTGGTTACTGCTTAATACTTCTTCTAGTATTTCTTTTCCTTGTTCTGGTCCGAACCAGCGGTATTTGCCCTGGTTTCGGAACCATGTTAGTTGCCGTTTGGCATAGCGCCGGGAGTTTCGTTTTAACAAACGTACCATCTCATCGTAATCGTAGATTCCGTCCAAATACGGAAAAATTTCCTGATAGCCAACCGTTTGTAACGCGGCCAAATCTCGGTAGGGTAGGAGCGAGCTAACTTCATTAATCAAGCCTGCCGCGAGCATATTATCCATGCGTTCGTCAATGCGGGCGTATAGTTCTTCGCGTGGCCGTTCGAGAGCAATCAGCACCGATTGAAATGGCCGTTCGACTATCTGCCGACGGCGAAATGATGAGTAAGGCTGCCCCGTTGCCAAGCATACTTCCAACGCCCGCGTCACTCGAATCGGATTCTGTAAATCGGCCGTTTGCGCATACACAGGGTCTAATTCGCGCAATTCATTCTGAAGTACGTCTAATCCTTCCTGTTGAAACCGGGCAAACAATTGTTCGCGTAGAGAAGGATCAACGAGCGGCATGTAGTCCAGACCGAAGCAAACGGCGTTAATATAAAGCCCCGTTCCACCCGACAGAATCACGACATCTTTTTCCTGAAATAACGTATTCAGTATGGTAAGGCACTCGCGTTCATACTGCCCGGCATTTACCGGGTTCAGAATAGAATGCGAATCAATAAAGTAATGCTGGACACCATCCATCTCGTCTGGTGTGGGCTTGGCTGTGCCAATACTAAGTTCTCGATAAAGCTGCCGTGAATCAGCCGAGACTACATCTGTTTTTAGCGTTTTGGCTAGTCGAACACATAAAGCAGTCTTACCAACAGCCGTGGGACCAGCTATAACGAGTAGAGTTTTCAAGTTCGAATAAATAAACCGGATAAATTATACACCCTCAAAATGTACGTATTACTGATTTTAAGATGTATAAAGACTTCGTATTGACTATTACCTGACTATTTCACAAATAAAACAGATCATTCGCTCATTATACTTATTTTTTCTTGCGTCAAACTGAAGTAAATGAGGATAGCCTGCTATTAATTTTTTACTGGAAAAAATGAGTAATAATATTTCGGCCCATTGAATGTTCTTTTAATTGATTAGTTGAGGGCTACTAAATAAGTATTTGTTTGTATACTAAGTAAAGGAAGGTAGTATGCTTATAGATATATGACAAATATCTATATTTGTTCTTATCGATATAACTGTCTCCTAATCAGTAGGTTGCCTACCAAAAGGTTAGTGCCTAATTTCCTCATGAATAATCAAGTAAAGATTCGAGAATCTATTGATCCTAAACATTTAGCGCTCCAGAAAACATTAGACATTATATGTGGGAAATGGCGGTTATATATTATCTATCAATTAGATACCCAGGCTCGGCGATATGGTGAATTGCGTAGAATGATTCCTGAGGTAAGTGAAAAGGTTTTAATTCAAGAGCTTAAAGATCTGGTTAGCCTGGGCGTTATTGAAAAGAAGTCATATAATGAAGTGCCTCCCCGCGTCGAATATAGCCTAACCGCTAAAGGTTTACAAGTATTGCCAACCCTTCTGAGTCTGACCTCAATTGGCGAATTGTTTCTGGAACCTTAATCAAATCAACTTTTTCTGATTTCATACCGTTATTCGTTGGCACGCAAAGTAAATAGAGTTAATGAATGGAATGGTATGTTGTCTAGTGGTAGGCCTGGTAGGGCTCGGTCAGGTGTTTTATAACAGTCGGCAACCCACTCGGGCAACAGAATTTACCTACCAACAACCAACTTTAACCGCAAGCCGGCCCCTCTCCGCTTCCGCCGAGATTCACTATGCTAAATCGCTGCGATTCAATATTTACACATTTACCGTTACGGCTGCTGACAGCGGGCGTGTACGCGAATTATTGGTCAAAGCCTATCGAGGTGAATTGCTGTTAACTAATTTCCGTATTCGGGTTGATGGAGCGGTAGTCGGAGCTGAAGTAGCTGACCTGGATAATAATCGCTTTCCCGAATTATATGTCTACAGTACCAGCGATGGGACTGGCTCATTTGGCCGTGTATATGGCTGGCAGTTTTTGCCGGAGCGCAAAGCCGACATTACATCAGCAAACTGGCGAATCCCGGCAACAAACGGGTATATGGGCCACGATAGCCTATGGGTAGAACGCGACATCTTGTGTCGTAAATTTCCGATATACAATTCTGGCGACAGCAATGCTGACCCTTCTGGCGGCTATCAAATGATGCGGTATAAATTGCAACCCGTAGGCTCAGGGTTCTCATTAATAGCCGAATAAGTAATAGCATTAAAAAAGTGCGACAGTAGGAAAGCCTTTTCCTACTGTCGCACTTTTTTGATGCTATCTTCTTTTTTAGAATACTTTCAATCCGAGTGAAACGGTAGCGATGCCCAGAAAGCCTGTAATGTTTGAGTCTTTGTAAACACCACCTACCGGCACGGCGTACCGTACATCGACATCTAAAAATCGAACCGGCGAAAACCCAACTCCCAATTCTACTGCATACGTGAAGTCTTTCACCTCTAAATTCTGCCCTTCGTATTTGTTAAGCAGATTCGTCTTGCCTGTTGTAGCCGGAATATTCGTCTGCGGAAAGCTTACAGCTGAGTTTGCGTTGATAACGCCGGATGTAGTGCGTTCGAGTGTGGCCTTCTGTACAAAAATAAAGTTTGGCCCAATATAGCCCCGCAGCTTACCGCCCATCCAGCGTTTGCCAAACAGAATAGGTACATCAACTGCTTCCAGAACAGATTGTGTAGTAGCGTTTAGACTGGCGTTCAACAAACCTGGCTGCACACTAATGGGCAGCGCATTCGCCAAAGCCGGGTTTGCGTTAACGTCGAGCGTAACGGCTGTTTTCTGGTTCAGTACGAAGCGGTTATACGTTACTTCGGCCTGAATAAAAAAACTGTTGAAATTCTTCCGCGCCCATAATCCACCTGAATACCCGTAACCGACACCATTGTTTTTGTTTTCTAAGGCCGGTACCTGAACGCTGCCTACAGCCTGGGCGGGAACGTTGGTGAAGCCATGCGTAAAAGTGGCTCCTCCTTTAATGCCAAATTCGAACGGCCGAACGGAGGTTTGAGCCATGGCTGCCGACACGCTTACCAGTAGCAGCGCAGCTAATGAGAGTTGACTTAGTTTCATGAATGAGTAGGTTATTGTTGCAGCAGTACACGGCGGTAGGATGCAGAGTTCACCTGCGGAATAGTCGCGCTATACTTGGCATTGATTTGTTTAATAATTTCGTTGGCCATCAGCGCATAACCGGCGGGTGTCAAGTGAATGCCATCAAGGCTAAAAACGCCACCCTGAATAAAACTGGATGTATACGTAATACCATTTTGCGTGAGTCCACCAGCCGCAGCTACCTGACTTAAAACAGCATTCGGATCAGTGTAGGCTACCCCTTTAGCATCGGCCTGTGCCTTCATAATGCCATTGTAGGTAGTAATACTGGCGTTTAGAGCAGTTATTTCACCAGCATCCAATACAACATTATTTGTCAATGGGTTAGTTGGAGTCAAGCCGTATGGCCCTAGTTTAGTTCCGACTGATGCACTACCAATTGTGGCATAGTCAGTGGCATTAGACAGCATCAACAAATCGCCCGCCTGTGTAGCACGAATACCACTAGCCGTTTGAATGACCAATGCTGTTATGGGCGTAGTTGGCTTCACAAGAGCATTAATCTGTGCCAATACTAAAGGTATTGTTATTGTAGAGAAATAGGGTGTCGTCGTGATATTTGGAATGCCGATTACAACACCCTTGCGACTGCCTTCTGTTAATTTATTTATGGCTGCGGTGAAGTTTGTCGTGAATAAGTCAGTAGGCGTCAAGGGTGTAGAACCTCCGGTTGTGGCATAGCCGAGTGCATCGTTATTGCCAAGCCAGCACGAGAAGAACGTAGCTCCGTTCAGGTTATCACTCATGTACTGGAAATAAGTAGTAGCCGGGTTTGCGACTAACCGTTCAAAGTACGGATTTCCTCTTGTAGAGCCGTAACCTACTGTTAGGATGTCGGATACGCGGATACCTGGAACACCTAAATTCTGATTAGCATCCGTAAACTTAGCTAATAAAGGGGCTGCTGCAGTGCCACCTACTACGGCACCCGGCGCCACCTGTCCAATTGATGTAATCAAGCTGGTTGGATCAGCGAGCGACGGAACCCGAATTAGTTTCAAATAGCCTGAGCCAGCGGCCTGCGCTACCGTAAATAAGGGTTGCACAAAAGCACCACCACCGACGGTTGAAAACTGACCAGCCAGAATGCTGGGATACGAATTGAGCTGGCTGTCTCGATAAAGACCCCCGTCAGCATAACCCGCTGTCAGCGAGTTGCCCACCGCTACGTACTTCGTAAAGTCAGCACTTCCCTTAGTTGGTGTTATACTACTGGCAGTTGGATCAATGTCATTATTTGTACAAGCGTTTATGCTGACGAACACTGTCAACACTAGCCCCCACCGGAACCTATTCTTTAATTGCATTCGACTACGTATGTTGATTGTGAAAATATATAGATAAACTTGTAAAAAAGAACGTAAAAGTAACTCCTTTCTGCATATTATAAAGGTCGATTAGAGCTAAAATCCTGTAGGACGAAGCATATTTTATTAAACAAACCATAATCCTAACTGGTTGTTTGTCACGAATGAGTTAGCGTAATTGCCAGCCATTTAATATATGTTCCATTAAAACCGTATCAAACAAATGGGTCTCTTATCATTTTTTAAAGGTGTAGGCGAGAAAATTTTTCATAACGATCAGGTAACTCCTGAGCCCGCACAAGCCGAAAAAGTTGAGCCAGTACGCGCTCAGGCACTGCTTGACCATGTTAAGCAATTAGGACTGGCTTATAATAGTTTGACCGTTAAAACAAAAGGCGATACAGTTACAATAACGGGTTCAGTGAAATCTCAGGAAGATTCTGAGAAGATCGCCTTAGCCGTAGGTAATGTAGAAGGTGTAACAGCTGTAGATAATCAACTGGCTGTTGATCAACCAACACCAGAAGGCAAATACTACACTGTGAAATCAGGGGACTCGCTGTCGAAAATTGCTAAAGAAGTATATGGTGATGCCATGAAATACGGTGTCATTTTTGAAGCTAACAAACCAATGCTGAAAGATCCAGACCTGATTTATCCAGATCAAGTATTACGGATTCCACAACTGTAATTGTAGTGAAGTAAGGTATAAAAGGCGTAAGGTGTAAGTTGGCAGAATAGCCTGATTTATATCTTACGCCTTTTATGCTTTAATAAGCTCTTCTTTCCGAACATTCGGGCGTATGGTCGGTTTTATTGATCTCAACTCAATAAGAACTTATGGCCGTTCATTTAGTATCTTACCTCAAGGAACAGTTTACGCCCGCTACTGTTGACAAGCTTAGCGTTGCGCTGAGTGAATCGCCTGATAACACCCTGAAGGCCATCAATGGTGCATTGCCAACATTACTTGGGGGGATAACCCGGCGCGTTCAGGCAACGGGTGGTGCATTAACACTGGTTAATTTTTTGGACAAGGGCGATTACAGCAAAACTCCCCTTGATGTGAGTCAGGTAATTGACACGACTCAGGCTATCGATGAGACAACTGCGGCTGATAGGGAGTTTCTCGATCATGTTTTTGGTGATAATCTCACCCGCACTGCCGAACTTATCAGTGTATATAGTGGCACAAAGCCGCAATCAGCCATGACCATTCTGGGTCTGGCTGGATCGATATTGATGGGAGTTTTGGGCCGTCAGGAACAGGAAAAGGGACTAACTGCCGATAGTCTGAAGACCTTGTTACTCGGCCAGGCAACCGAATTTCGGCAAGCTTTACCAAGCGGTCTGGATGGCGTTGGTAGTTTGCTTGAGTTTAGTGAACTGGTCACGCCTACGGGTCCGCAAACCGAAGTTCAGGGTGCCGACAATCTCAGCGGCACAGTTATCAATCCTAATATTCCGAAAAGTACCGAAGGTGACCGGCGCCAAGAAAATGTGCGGTGGCTCCGTTGGGCTATGATTGCTATTGCCGTATTGATACTGGCGCTGCTTATCCAAAAGTGCAGCGAAAACCAAAACGGTACGGATGGTATAAGCACCGACTCTACGGCTCGTGTCGAATCAAATGCCGTTGAAGATACGTCGGCAGCTACGAAAGAGAGTGTCCGGGAAGCACACGGAGAAGTAGGAGATTCAACAGCTTCTGGTCCACTTGGTATTCGAGATTCATCGAAAATTAACCGATAATGCTTTCCTGTTTACTGGTACGTTTTACATCAACGCTTGAAACCCATAATACATAATTGAATTCAGCACACACGATCCTGGTTAATTATAACCTGCATCGTTGGGGCAAGCCTGACAGACTGAAGCTGTTCCGGCAATAAGAAAGAAGAGAAAACGGAAACGACTACAGCGGCCAGCGACAGTTCGGTATTTGGTCGGCAGGGAGACACTACTAACAATAGTTTAAACACCCCCGAACAGGCTCCGCCCGACAGTGGCGACCGGGGTGCTGTTGTTCCGGCTGAAGTAAAGGTGACACCTAAAAAGTAAGGTAGCCCGTCAGCCAGTTAGTAAACCGTCGTAGCGGTAAGTGAATATGGATTAGTTAACTTGCGCGCTCACTTACCGCCATAGCGGTTTACCAACTGGCTGACTTTTTATGTTTGTTGACGCCATTGAACGCGTTAATTTGTTTACCCAACCCATGCATTCCATTGTTCGGCTCTACGGCCACAATGAAATTGTACCCGGTACAGCCACGCTATTTTTTGTGAATGAAGAAGGGTGGGCCATTACCTGTAAGCACGTTGCCGACCTCATCGGGCAAAGCGATACTATTTATCATAACTACCTGGCGTTTCAGGGTGCCCGCCGGGTAGCCTTACGAGAGAAGAACGCGGCTCACCTTATTAGCCAGCTAGAAACGAAATTCAAACTTACCGCCGATACGATTATTCGGGTAAGAAACAATTTTATTAGCTGCGTCGACCAGTTTCAAAAACTAAGTATCGAGTCGCACCCCACGCAGGATCTTGCCTTATTACGCTTTGAAGGCTACAATCGGTTATTATACCGCTCACACGCCGTCTTCCTGGGCGATACCAGTCGGGTAAAACCGGGCCGGAGTTTATGCCGATTGGGGTATCCTTTTCCTGAGTTCACCAATTTCCGTTATAACTCCGCTACCGACGATATAGAGTGGACAACAACGGGGCGACTTACCTCACCTACGTTCCCAATTGACGGAATTGTAACGCGGCTGTCGGGCGAAAATAACGTTGTTTTGGGTATAGAAATGAGTACACCCGGTCTGCGTGGTCAAAGTGGCGGGCCTTTATTCGATACGAGTGGATTGATTTATGGCATGCAATCGGCGACACGCCATTTGCACATGGGCTTCGATATTGAAGATCAGGAAGTACTCGTCAATGGACGTAAAAGCCGCGTGTCAAATTACCCATTTCTAAATGTTGGTCAGTGCGTTCATGTGGATGTAATCAAAGCCTTTTTGCGAGAGAAAAAGGTAAAATTTTACGAAGCTTAGGCCAGTGCTTTACCTAATAAGTAGCTTGTTTGAGCGTTACTTACGAAGAGTTTAGCGAAAATAAAACTCTCCCAAATATTTTGGCGTTAGCCAACCGGATGCCACAAACGCGCATTCACTACACAATTATGTTAAAACGCAGAGCTTCGGCAGTTTGGAAAGGTGGCCTACAGGATGGCACAGGAACAATGTCGTCATTCAGTGGGGCATTAAGCAATACACCCTATTCGTTTAAAACCCGGCTTGTTAGTGAAGACGGCAAAGCGGGCACAAATCCTGAGGAGCTACTGGCCGCTGCCCATGCCGGTTGTTATGGTATGGCGGTAAGCGCAACCATGGGACAGTCTGGCTTCACGCCTGACGAACTAAGTGTTAATGCTACGCTGACGCTGGATACCGATACGCTGACAATCACGGCGATCGAGTTGCAGATTACGGGCAAAGTGCCGGGTATGTCGGCGGATCAGTTTGATAAGGTGGCAGAAGATGCGGCCAAGATGTGTGTTATTTCGAGAGCACTCAATCCATCTATTCAGGTAACGAAAGTAGCTACCCTGCAATAGACAGGCACAATTGATTGAGGAAAGATTTTATCGCGTTGGCCGTATCTTTGAGCGGTCAACGCTTTTTTTATGCCCCAACTTACTGACACGCTCACGCAGCAAACGATTCTGGCCGATGAAGCTCTCGCCCTGCTCAAACGCCTGATTGCAACCCCCTCGTTTAGTCGGGAGGAAGATCAGACGGCTAGTGTAATCGAAGCGTTTTTTCAGGAAAAGCAGATTCCATTTATCCGGCTGAAAAACAATGTATGGGCGCAGAACCGTCACTTCGACTCGGCAAAGCCAACCTTGTTGTTAAACTCGCACCACGATACGGTTAAGCCGAATAAATCGTGGACCCTCGATCCGTTTGAGCCTATGGAGCGCGATGGTAAACTGTTTGGTTTGGGCAGTAATGATGCCGGGGGGTGTTTGGTATCGTTGCTGGCTACCTTCGCGTACTTTTATGGCCGGCCCAATATGGCCTATAATATAGTGATGGCTGCTACGGCCGAAGAAGAAATTTCGGGCCGTGATGGATTGGAACTGTTATTGCCTGAATTGCCCCTCTTCAGCTTTGCCATTGTTGGCGAACCAACAGAAATGCAGTTGGCTATTGCCGAAAAAGGCCTGCTTGTGCTCGACTGTACGGCTCATGGTGTAAGTGGTCATGCCGCCCGCGATGAAGGCGATAATGCAATTTACAAAGCGATTCAGGACATCAACTGGCTCATGGCGTACCAGTTCCCAAAGGTCTCGCCAACACTGGGGCCGGTAAAATTATCGGTGACAATTATAAACGCCGGAACGCAGCATAATGTAGTGCCGGACACTTGCACGTTTACGGTAGATGTGCGTGTAACGGAGCAATACACCCTCGAAGAAGTTGTTGAAACGATTCAGAACAATATTCAAGCTGAGGTGAAACCACGTTCAATTCGGCTCAAACCGTCATCTATTCCCGTCGAACATCCCATTGTGCAGGCCGGTCTTGCCCTGGGCCGACATACTTATGGGTCGCCTACCACATCGGATCAGGCCGTGCTAAACTGCCCATCACTCAAGTGTGGGCCGGGCCACTCCGGGCGGTCACATTCAGCAGATGAGTTTATTTACTTGCGCGAAATAACTGAGGGCGTAACTGGCTATATTCAGATGCTGGAACAGGTGCTTTGATCGATTGAGCTGAAAAAACGGTACCACCTGTATCGACTG
Organism: Spirosoma flavum; assembly: GCF_042686045.1. Taxonomy (NCBI): domain Bacteria; kingdom Pseudomonadati; phylum Bacteroidota; class Cytophagia; order Cytophagales; family Cytophagaceae; genus Spirosoma; species Spirosoma flavum. The sequence continues at coordinate 1,272,226 of NZ_JBHUOM010000023.1, read as the reverse complement.
CAAAGGATTTAATGCCTTCTTTGTAACTCAAATGTCTATTCCAGCCCCAACGCTATGAAGCATATATGCCGTATAGGCTTAGTTGTTATTAGTTTCTTAAGTTCACTACTGAGCTATTCCCAATCGAGTGTTGGATCTGCTAACCAATCGTTGCCCAAGCCTACACCGCGCCAACTTGCCTGGCAACCACTAGAAACCACCGCCTTCCTCCATTTCACAGTCAATACATTTACCGATAAAGAATGGGGCGACGGCACCGAAAGCCCATCAATTTTTAACCCCACTAAACTTGATGCCCGCCAGTGGATTAAGGCGCTGAAAGATGCTGGGTTTAAAATGGCGATCATTACGGCAAAACACCACGATGGATTTTGTTTGTGGCCATCGAAAATGACTGATCATTCGGTTAAGAGTAGTCCGTGGAAGAACGGGAAGGGTGATGTAGTGAAGGAAGTAGCCGATGCCTGCCGCGAATTTGGTCTGAAATTCGGTGTTTATCTGTCGCCCTGGGATCGCCATGAACCTCGCTATGGTACAGCCTCCTACAATGATTATTATAAAAGCCAACTGCGTGAATTATTGACCAATTACGGTCCTATTTCGGAGGTGTGGTTCGATGGCGCTAAAGGCGAAAATGCGAAGAACATGACCTACGATTTTGCAGGGTATTGGGCTTTAGTTCGTCAGTTGCAGCCCAACGCGGTCATGTTCTCGGATGTTGGACCCGATGTGCGCTGGGTAGGTAATGAATCGGGCAATGCGGGTGAAACCTGCTGGTCAACGATCAATACCGAGGGCATGGCTCCCGGCAAAGCTGATGCTAAATACTTGAATCGGGGTGATGCAACGGGCAAACAATGGCTTCCAGCCGAAACCGATGTGTCCATTCGTCCGGGCTGGTTTTATCACCCTGGCGAAGATACAAAAGTTCGGTCGGGGCAAAACCTGGTGAATCTATACTATCAATCCGTGGGTCGGAATAGTTTGCTGTTACTCAACGTGCCGCCTAATCGGGAAGGATTATTCTCGGATCCAGATATAGCTAGCCTGCGCGATTTTCGGCGTATTCTGGACGAAACGTTCAAGCAGAATCTGGTTGCAAAACAACCCGCGCTAACCGACAAAAAACTGGCTACGTTCACAACATTATCGGCTAATCAGCCCTTAACGATTGACCTCGGCGGGGAGCAATCCTTCGACCGAATATCGATTCAGGAAAACATTGCTAACGGGCAGCGCGTTGCCAGTGGCCGGGTCGAGTATTGGGACGGTACGAATTGGAAGCCGCTTCAAACGTTCGCGACTGTCGGCTATAAGCGACTTATGCGCTTTCCGGTGGTGACATCATCGAAACTACGTTTGTTCATCACCAATGCGAATGGACCGGTGCAGTTGGCAGAAGTCGGTGTGTTTAAAGCCTCGGCGCGGGAGAGTGACTAAGCAACAATTGTCGGACACAATAGGTTAAGGATGATTAATCGACATTAAATAATAGCTCGTTTTCCCAAATGGGAAGACGTCTATTGTGTATTTCCTTCGTAGCCATTCTTCACTATTCATTTTTACTTCTTTATTGTCATCATGCTATATCCGCTCACGTTCGAGACCATTTTTAAAGACAAAATCTGGGGTGGTCAGAAGATCAACACCATTCTTGGGAAAGATTTTTCTCCATTGCCCAACTGCGGTGAAACCTGGGAGGTATCTGATGTTGACGGTAATCTTTCGGTCGTAAAAGAAGGTAGTCTACAAGGAAAATCCCTTCACGAATTAGTAGAACAGTATAAAGGGGAGTTAGTCGGGCAGCATGTGTACGAACAGTACGGCAACCGATTTCCTTTACTGGTCAAATTTATCGACGCTAACGACGACCTCTCAATTCAGGTACACCCCGACGATAAGCTGGCGGCAGAGCGCAAAAGCGGCTTCGGTAAAACCGAGATGTGGTACATTATGCAGGCTGACGAAGGAGCAAAACTCAATTCGGGCTTCAACCGGGAGGTTACCAAAGACGAATACGTTAAAGCTGTAGCTGATAATACCATTCAGGATATTTTAAACATTGAACCGGCCCAACCCGGCGACGTGTTTTTTCTGCCTGCTGGCCGTGTTCACTATATCGGGAAGGGATTGCTGCTGGCTGAAATTCAGCAAACATCCGACACGACGTACCGGATTTATGACTTCGACCGGGTGGATGCTACTACTGGTCAGAAGCGCGAACTTCATACAGAGTTGGCCGTTGATGCTATCAATTACCATCACTACGATCAATATAAGACCCAGTACGACAAGAAAGTAAACGAAAGTGTTAACGCCGTAACGAGCGATTACTTTGTAACGAACGTACTGAATTTCAACGAAGAAGTTGAGCACGATTACACCCATATTGACTCGTTTGTAATTTTGATTTGTGTGGCAGGGGCGCTCACCATCGAAGCGCCCGGAGGTTACAACATAGCGCTCAAAATGGGTCAGTGCGCCCTGATTCCGGCATCAGTCGATAACGTTACACTTGTACCCGATGGCGATATGACAGTGCTGGAAACGTATGTTCCCTAGTTTGAAACCTTTATTAGTTTCAAAAACCTTACAATTTGACTTGCAAAGACGAAAGGAGAAAAGGCACTGGTTTGTCTTTCTCCTTTCGTCTTTGATGTTTTCTAGACGTAGTAAATCGACAAAAAATGAATTTAAACCTAAAAGATAAAATCATTATCGTTACGGGTGGGGCCAAAGGCATTGGCGAAGGAATATCGACGGTACTAGCGGCAGAGGGAGCCATTCCGGTTATTATTGGCCGAAGCGAGGACGACAACTTACTAGCCGTTAATACTATCCGGGCCGCTGGCGGTCAGGCCTACCAGTTTGTTGCTGAATTAACCCAACCCGATGATTGTCGGAGGGCGGTAGAGCAAACTCTGGCTCAATTTGGGAGTATCGATGGATTAGTCAATAATGCGGGCGTAAACGACAGCGTAGGGCTGGAAAATGGTTCTTATGAAGGCTTTGTAGCTTCGTTGCACAAAAATTTGATACATTATTACCTGATGGCCCATCACGCGCTGCCCGCTCTGAAAGCGTCGAAGGGAGCTATTGTAAATATTGGCTCAAAGGTGGCCGAAACGGGTCAGGGAAATACATCTGCTTATGCAGCTGCTAATGGCGGACGCAACGCGCTGACCCGTGAATGGGCGGTTGAATTACTACCCTATAGTATCCGCGTTAATTGTGTCGTGGTGGCTGAAAGCTGGACTCCGCTCTATGCTAATTGGATCAAAACACTGCCTGAACCAGAAAAAAAACTTCAGCAGATTGTCTCGAAAATTCCCCTCGAACACCGCATGACAACGACTGAAGAACTGGCTAATACGGTAGCGTTTTTGTTATCGGATAAATCGAGCCACACTACAGGCCAGCTTATTCACGTAGATGGCGGCTATACTCATCTGGATCGTGCCATTACAGATTAATTTTTAGTCTGTACAGTCTACCCATTATAAATCAGGTAATTATGCGCTATTGCCTTGCCCTTGACCTCAAAGATGACCCGGCTCTCATTGCCGAATACGAACGCTACCACCAACGAATCTGGCCTGAAATTGAGGCAAGCATCCGTGAGTCGGGGATTAATAATATGGAAATTTACCGCATCGGTAACCGGCTGTTTATGATTATGGAAACCAACGAGACGTTTTCGTTCGATGCCAAATCAGCCGCCGATGCTGCTAACCCAAAAGTACAGGAATGGGAACAAATGCTGTGGACCTATCAGCAGGCTCTACCAATGGCTAAGCCAGGAGAAAAATGGGTACTCATGGAGCAGATTTTTGAACTTTAAAGAACAGCCTATTTACTGACTGGAAACTAAATCTGTTGGACTATCGCCAATGTCCAATAAAAAAATTGTGCCTATATGTAAAGTTTGCTTGCTATTTTAATAAGTTAGCTTTACGTTTGTTATGTCAAATAAACTTTACATATTCATGAGAACGAAATGGCTTTTCCCGCATCGTTACCGCTTCATTGGCTGGATTATTTTCGTTCCATCAGTCCTTCTGGGTCTGGCTTCTATGTATGCTGACTTTACCATTCGTTGGCTGGTCGTTGACATTCTAAATGAGTCCAGAACAGTAGAGCTTGGCAATTCAATAACTCACTTAGTCGATATTCAGAATCTGACCGACGAAATAGCTGCTATAGGTGTCATTGCTGGCTTGCTGCTTATTGCTTTCTCGAAAGAAAAAACAGAAGATGAAATGATCAGCCAGCTCCGGCTCGAAGCCTTGCAGTGGAGCGTATATGCCAACTACATTATCCTGGTAATCGCCATTTTGACGGTATATGACACCGCGTTTTTTAATGTCATGATCTACAACATGTTTACGGTCTTACTAGTCTTTATCATCCGGTTTCGCTGGCTCCTCTACCGAAACAGTCATCAGCTATTGGCTCTATGAAAAACCGACTAAAAGTAGAGCGGGCAGAACATAATCTGTCGCAGGCAGAGCTAGCCGATAGAATTGGGGTGAGTCGGCAGACGATTAATTCAATTGAAACAGGCCGCTATGTTCCCTCAACTATTCTGTCCCTAAAACTGGCGCAGGTATTCAGCAAACCGGTAGAGCATATCTTTACACTCGAAGAGACTGATTGATACCATGCCGAACCTGTATATCATGGCCGGGCCAAACAGTGCCGGTAAGACAACAACTGCTTATACGCTTTTACCTGAAATTTTAAGTGTTTGGGATTTTGTTAATGCCGATGAGCCGGGCCGCCGTCGCGGTAGGTTGGCGCAGGTGAATAACTCCTCCTAAAAACTATATGTATCTTCTAAACGCCCGACTGAATCGGGCGTTTTTTGTTGGTAGGCAATATTGTTCGTATCACTATCTTTACGCTATTAACTCCATCAATACCCGTTAACTACTATGAAACATTGGCTTTACTCACTAGTCGCGCTGGCGCTGACCCTTCCGGCGCGGGCACAAGTGACATCGACTGGCAACTTTGTCCACGATAATTACCAGAAAGTTGAATACAAAATCCCGATGCGTGACGGCACCAAACTACACACTGCGGTGTATGTACCCAAAGATGCGTCGGCGACGAACAAGTATCCGTTTATGATGCAGCGGACGTGTTACAGCGTTGCTCCTTACGGCCCGGATGCCTATCCAACGTCAATAGGGCCGTCGGGGACGCTCATGCGCGACAAGTTTATTTTCGTCTATCAGGATGTACGGGGCCGATGGGCATCGGAAGGAACCTGGACAAACATGACACCAACCGTTACGGATCAGCAAACGGCTGTGGTGGCGAAAGGTAAAAAGAAGGCTACTAATCCTGTTAACACTACGGCTGTTGATGAGAGTTCGGACACCTACGATACCATAGAATGGCTGCTCAAAAATGTGCCGAACAACAATGGCCGAGCTGGGCAATGGGGCATTAGTTATCCTGGTTTCTACACGGCGGCTTCGTTGCCTAACGCGCACCCGGCTCTCAAAGCAGCATCGCCACAGGCACCGATATCCGACTTTTTCTTCGACGATTTTCACCACAATGGCGCATTCATTCAGGCGTATCTGTTTACGTTCCCTGTGTTCGGTATTCAGCATCCAAAGCCTACAACCGAGGCCTGGTATAATGATGAGTTTATAAAAACCGGCACAAAAGATGGTTTCCAGTTTCAGTATGACCTTGGGCCGCTCAAAAACGCCGATAAATATTATAAGGACAATTTCTACTGGCAGGAGACCGTCAACCACCCAAATTATGATGAGTTTTGGCAGAAACGAAGTCTTTTGCCGCATCTGAAAAATATTCGTCCTGCTGTTATGACCGTTGGCGGCTGGTTCGATGCCGAAGATCTGTATGGTCCGTTCAACATCTATAAAACTATTGAAAAGAACAGTCCTGGAGCTTACAACACTTTGGTGGTAGGTCCATTTGGACATGGCCGATGGTCGCGCGAAACCGGGCATACGTTACACAGCAATGTATATTTCGGTGATAGCATCGCCACTTTCTATCAGCGGAATATTGAAGCTAAATTCTTCAACCATTTCCTGAAAGGCGCGGGTGACGGGAAGAGTGGTTTGCCCGAAGCTTACCTGTTCAATACGGGCCGGAACGAGTGGAAAACGTTTGATAAATGGCCAGCCGCCAACGCCCAAACCATGCAGTTCTATTTAGCCAGTAACGGCCAATTAGCACAGCAGAGTGGGAGTGGTTTTTCGGAATTTGTCAGCGATCCGATGAAGCCCGTTCCCTACACAGAAGATATCACGACGACGCAGGGATTTACACCGTTTAATTATATGTCTGAAGATCAGCGATTTGCCGGGCGTCGGCCAGATGTACTCACCTTCCAGACCGATGTACTTACCGAAGATATGACATTGGGTGGCGAAATTACGGCCAAACTCAAAGTCAGTACCACCGGCACTGACGCCGATTGGGTCGTTAAACTGGTTGACGTGTATCCGCCTGACGAGCCGAATCATGCCTACATGCCAAACAAAAACATCACCCTGGGCAACTACCAGCAGATGGTTCGTTCGGAAGCCATGCGCGGTCGGTTCCGAAATTCGTTTGAGAAACCAGAACCGTTTAAGGCGGGTGAAGTGACAGACGTAAATTTTCGCTTGCAGGACGTTTTACATACCTTCAAAAAGGGTCACCGGGTAATGATTCAGGTACAGAGTACGTGGTTTCCCCTTATCGACCGTAATCCACAGAAATATGTGGATAACATCTATAAAGCCGACGCAGCTGATTTTCAAAAGGCAACGCATCGGGTGTATGGTAACTCTGTAATTGATGTACAGGTACTGAAATAATTGTCGAAGAACGAGAAAGCCTACTTATAGTCAAGCTGTTGACTATAAGTAGGCTTTCTCATGAACCAATCATAGCTAACCGCGCTATAAGTGTTTAGTAAAAGAACTGATTTCGCTAGGCAAGCTCTATTTCAAATACGGCTGTATTACCCTGGTCCAACGCTCATAGCCTGCCGGGAGCATATGCAGGCTGTCGGGTTTGAACAAGGCAGGTATGGGTTGACCATTCTTTCCAAGCATAACTGGCCGAATATCCACAAATTGGGTGTTTTTGTGCTTGGCTAAATACTGTTTGATGAGCCGATTGGCAATGTCATTTTCGGGGAAAAATTGCCGACGTGACGGGCTGGATTTAATCGAAATAAAGGTGAATAGAACACCGGGTAATTTCTGGCGAACATGCTGGAATAAAGCGACGAGACGCGCGAAGGTTTGCTGACCGCTTAATTTCCCGCTGGCAATGTCGTTTTCGCCCGCGTAGAGCACAACTTGCTTAGGGTGATACGGGACAATAATCCGATCGGCATACAACAGCACCTGACTCAATTCTGAACCGCCGAAGCCGCGTTGAAGGACAGTTTTCGTCGGAAAATAATTCTGTAAATTATCCCACGCCCTAATAGACGAACTCCCCGTAAACACGATGGCATGTTGGGGTGGGGGCGATACACTGTCAGCTTTCTCAAACGCACGAATCTCGGCCTCAAATGGGCGATCCTGAGACATCGTACACAATGGTAACAGGATGAAAAGAAATGACCGAATTAGTTGGGAGTATATGTTCATTTGTTAGTAAATCCAGAATCTAAATGTATCAATAAGTAACCACGTTTGGTTCATTTTTTCCATCAAAACCAATTCTCCCCGTCCGCACGTACCACCACAAATAAAGCTGCCGAAAAATAGTGCTTTTGTTGTGTCGGCGTTATACGCAATTCTTGATAGACCAAACAGGTAGTAAGGCAACGAATCATCCCATTTTTGTTCGAATGGTTTTTTTCGAAACTGAGAAAGTAATTGAATAGGGTAATGAACCGTAAATTTTACCGGTAACAGAGATTCCTGTTTTGTATGACTCGACAGCTTAACGTTTTCAAATAGCGATGCCCAAACAGGATCCTGTACTTTACGACAACTCGCGGTATCTTTTAAGTAGTGGCAACGTTCCCCTAACATGGCTGTAACCCCAGACCAGCGAGTGTTAGGGCGGATATCGTTCGAAATACTGGTGGTTGAGTCTGTTATAATGATCGTGTCTGCCGAAGAGGCATTTTTGTAAAATGAAAAGCTATTAATGTAAGCAGAATACACCTTATAATCTTCATTTGTAAGGGCAATCGATGAATCAACTGAATGGCATGAACTGATACATACCAACAAGCCGAACAAAAGTCCACGTATAAGCCGAGCCATTATATTGACAAGTTTAAGGTTCTTGTCAATAAGAGTCACTCTGCTAAATTTTCCACAAGGATTGCTATTATATAAAAGGTATTACCGATTCTAAACTCATGCCCCGCGAGCCTTTTACCAGTATGTGCGTATCGGTCATTGGGTTGTCCATCAGCCAGTTATGAAGTGAGAATTTGTCAGGGAAATAGTAGGCGTTGGGTAGCGCACCCAACGCATAGTGCATATCTTTTCCGGCCAGAATAACCAGATCGAATTTGCTTTTGGCAATCAACTCTCCTAGTGCCGCGTGTTCGGCTTCACTCTCGGAGCCGAGCTCGTACATATCGCCCAGGATAACTACTTTTCGCTTGGCAGGAGTTGCGGCAAATTGCTGAATAGCTGCTGCCATTGAGCTAGGGTTTGCATTGTAAGCATCCAGCAACACCGTATTTGTGCCCTTCGTAATATGTTGCGAGCGGTTGTTGGTTGGATTATAGTCGGATACAGCGCGGTTGGCATCTTCGGGCGAAACGCCGAAGTAGTCTCCAACAGCCAATGCCGCTAACATATTCTCGAAGTTGTAACGACCGGGCAAATGCGTCGTTACTTCATGACCGGCTGAATCCCGAAAAACGACTACTGGCGACTCCTGAATTAAGTCTGTTTCCTCGCCCGGATAGAAAATAGCTTCAGCAAAAGTGCTTTCGGAGCGAATCGTTTTCAGACGTTCGCGGTACATGACCGTCAGGGTTTTGTCGCGCGAATTGATAAAAACCGTTTTCGCGTGTTGCGCTAGATAATCATATAATTCGCCCTTGCCTTTTCTGACGCCTTCCATACCTCCAAAACCTTCGAGATGCGCCTTACCGACATTGGTTATCAGGCCGTGCGTGGGCTGGGCGATGGAGCAAAGTAGCGCAATTTCTTCCTGGTGATTGGCACCCATTTCAACGATAGCCATTTCGTGCTGTTCGTTCAGCGACAGGAGCGTAAGCGGTACACCAATGTGATTATTCAGATTGCCGACAGTCGCGTAAAGCTGGTAATTCTTGGACAACACAGCCGCCATCAGCTCTTTAGTTGTCGTTTTTCCATTAGAGCCAGTTAAGCCAATGATGGGAAAGTTGAACGTTTGCCGATGATGGCGGGCCAGATTCTGAAGGGCCGTTAAGCAGTCTGGTACGAGCAGGTAATGGTTCTGCCCGTTGCTGCGGTCGCGTTCGGCAACGAGGGCATCATCTACAATGGCGTAACGGGCACCCGATGCAATGGCTTGTTCGGCAAACCGGTTGCCATCGAACGAGTCACCTTTTAGGGCTACGAATAGACAGTCGGGCGTAATTCGGCGGGTATCGGTCGATACCCCCGTGCATTCCAGAAATTTATGATAGAGTTGTTCGGTTGACAGCATCCCGATAGACATAAATAGAGCCTCCGTTCGTTCTTTTCAGTAAATCGCCGTGTTGAGATTCACAAAGGCTCAAAATTAGATGAAAAAGCTGTTTACGCTTTATTTTTTAGTAATTCCACTTTTCACGAATGCACAGTCGGCAGGGAAAATCGCATTTAGATACGAACAAAGCCCAACTGTTAGCGTGGATAGTCGGACGTTGCTCAATCCTTGGGTGGGTGGTTTGAACACCACGCAATATTCAACGATCCGCCTAAATAATGACGCTCGCGATGATCTGGCCGTGTTTGATCGGTCAACCAATAAAGTCAGCACATTCGTCGCTATTGATAACCCGACGGGTAGCGGCATCGCCTGGCAGTACGCGCCCGAATATGAAACCGCTTTTCCGGCTGTGATGTATAGTTGGATGTTGCTGGTCGATTATGATTTCGATGGACGGAAAGACATATTTACAAACAGCGCAAAAGGGGTAACTGTATTCCATAATGAATCGCAAAACGGACTGGTCTCGTTTAAAGTAGCTGTCGACCCCCTTAAAACGGTTGGATTTAGTGGGTTGCAAACGCTCTATGTCACAACTGTCGACTTGCCAGCCATTACAGATTATGATGATGATGGGGATATCGACATTATTACCTTCGACGCCGACGGTAACATAATTGCGTATCAGCAAAACATGGGCGTTGAGCGAACCGGCGTAAAAGGCGGGCTGGATTTCATGCGGACCGGCAACCAATGCTGGGGCCATTTTCATAAAGAATTTTGTAACGATTTTACCTTCGGTATTGATTGTGATGATGGGTCGGGAACGGGACGGATTGGCGTCAAACAAAGTGGGGCAAGGCCGCTCCATACCGGCAATACATTGACCGTAGTGGATACGGATGGCGATGGCAATAAAGATTTGCTATTTGGTTTTGTGAGCTGCGAAAACATTGCTCGGCTGCGCAATGGTGGGCCTAATAGTGAAAAGGCCAATTTTACGAGCTATGATAGTTTGTTCCCGGCTACCAACCCTATCCTGTTTCCGGCGTTTCCAGCTACCTACTGGGAAGATGTCGATGGCGACGGGCAGAAAGATTTGCTGGCATCGCCCAATGTGAGTTATAACGATGCCCATGCATTCGATTTTCAGGCATCGGGCTGGTTTTATAAAAACATGGGTACGACCCAGAAGCCGAATCTTAAGCTTATCCAGAAAGATTTCCTGCAAAGCGATATGCTCGACCTGGGCGAGCGGGCGGCTCCCGCACTGGCTGACCTGGACGGAGATGGCGATATGGATTTGTTAGTGGGTTATGGTGGAATAGGACTGGGGTCCAATTATCGCGCTGGGGTTTGGCAATTCGAGAATAAGGGTACAACCCAGAATCCAGCTTTTGTGCTTGTCACGAATGACTACCTTGGTATTGGAAAATCGTTGGGTCAGACTAATGTAGTGCCCTCGTTTGTTGATGTTGATGGCAATGGGAGTATAGATTTGGTTCTGACGGGTATCGGTGCTGCCAATGTCGAGATTCGTGTCGTGTTTAATTCTGCTGCCAAAGGGGCCGCTGTGCGATATGACCTTGCCAGTGCAACACGCTGGACCACACCGGACTTGATGGGGTCTCTCGATTTATTAACGGTAACGGATGTTGATCGGGATGGCAAACCTGATCTTTTGATTGGTCGGTATAATTTCGGCACGATTCTCTACTATCGTAATGCCGGGACAGCTACTAATCCGGTATTCCAATTGCAAAACCAAACCTTTGGGGGATTTACAACTGACGATTTTGTTTACGCCCGTGCTCGTTCGCTGGTAGTCGCTGACTTAAACGGCGATCAGAAAAACGAACTTATTGCCGCAGCCGATAATGGTACCGTTCGGGTATACCAGTTTCCTGATCGTCCTGACCAATCGCTTACATTGATTGACTCACTGCCCGCACTGGGGTTGCCCGGCAAAGGACTAATTGCTGCGGTCGCTGACCTCGACGGCGATCAACTGCCCGATTTGATGTTGGGTAGTTTGGCAGGGGGATTGCGGTATCTGAAAAACACTTCGCAAAAAGTAGTTGTAACGGGCGTAACCGAAGAAGAGCCAACAAGCCCCTGGGTCTTTCCGAATCCAACGGAGCGGTATCTAACCATTCGTCCGCGTTACGATGGCCGTATTGAACTGGTTTCACTGTCAGGGCAAGCCATGCTACCCATTCAAATGGTCAAGGCTAACATAGAAACAACCCTCGATTTGGTCGATCTGCCCGATGGCACTTATATAATACGGCTCCTGATTGACAATCGACCTGCGCAGATGCAGAAAGTGGTGGTTTGGAAATAACCAAAAACTCTTTTAGTCATTGGGTGTTAGTTAATTTTACTGTCAGCTTAAAGACCAACAAAATTTTTGAAACTTTATCGGTCTTCAAACAAGCTAAACTAAACCATTATGGAAAATACGAACAACTCTGATCAACAGCGTGTAGATGAGAATTCGGGCGGTCCGCTGGAAGGCGTGTCGCCACAACATACTAATCTGCTCGAAAATGATACTGAACAAGATGCCGTCGTTTATGCAGGTTTGGGCGTTGATAATGAACCTGACATCATGAATCCGGGTGATGAGGAAGCATCTGATACGCTTCTATACACAGATACAACCACTGCCCGTCATGCTACAGACGAAGTATCAAACGGCGAAGAGCCCGACGAGTTTATTGATGATGCCGATGAGAATTTGTCGGACGATGAGTTAGATGAACAAATTACCGAACTCGCCGAAGAAGAAGATGAGGGTAACGAGCGGTACTAAATAGAGTTTTAACGGTCTATACATCTGTCAATTAATTTTCGTCAAGATTTTAATGCAGCTGTATTATTTTTATCTCTTACAACTGAGTGCGTTGCATTATTAATATGACTAAAATAAAAAATCCCACTCGCTTGAGTGGGATTTTTTATTTTAAGAGCCTCCTATAGGACTTGAACCTACGACCCCTTCATTACGAATGATGACCCCACCCTTTTTTTTGTATCTCGTCTATTTATTGATTCTTAAGTAATTATTTGTTAATCAATATATTACAGTTTCATTTTTAATATATTCCCATGTCTATTTATTGTTGTTATGCGTCACCTTTATATATTTACATTGCACAACGCATTGCACAAAGGCAATATGTGCAATGCGTTTAAACCAGTGAGATAAGATGCATACTGCAACGGTTACGTTGTTCCATGACACCCGCAGAAGTACGGGTAAACTGAGTTTCGTACGCTTGTCGGTTTATGCCGACCATAAGCAAAAACTGTTCTCAACAGGGGAAAAAATAAGCACTGATGAATGGAAGTTCCTGGAGCGCACTAAAGGCAGTTTGCCCGGAACGGTGAAGGATGAGGAACGACGTAAATTGTGGCGACGATTCTATGGGCGTTACACGGACGAATCCGGCAAGGAACAGGATGGATATTTGTTACGGGCGCAAACAATCATTGGTCGATTAGGAGATAGTTTCAGTTTCGATGCCTTTGCCGATGAACTTGCCAATTATGGTAAGGTGCAGAAAATGGAAACAATAGAAACAGACCTGATACAAGCCCTAAATGATATGGCTACTACCATGCGGAAAGCCGACCGGATGGGACACGCCGACCAATTTGTGTATGCGGCCAAATCGTTACGGCGGTTCGTGGATTCCTTCACTGATGAGGAACAGAAAGAGTTTCTAAGCATTCCCACACCCCGCCGATCTAGCCAGCCCAGACCTGTTGCTAGGCTGGAGTTTGAACACCTCACGCCCGATTTTCTGATTACCTACGAACACTGGATGCTTCATTGTGGCCGTGTCTCACAAATTCCCACCCAACCGTCAACTCCTGCTAGCCTTACTACAGTTGGTTTTTACTTGGGCCGTGTCCGGGTCGTTGTTAACAATGCCATACGAGCCGGATTATTGCCGGCAACTGCTTATCCATTTGGCAAAGGGCGCTACGTGATACCCGCTGGAACAAATAATAAAAAGGCACTCTCTAAGACGGACATTGACCGGATTAAGGCCGTTGTATGCCTACCCGGCTCAATGGAGCAACGCAGTTTAGACTTATGGCTGTTCTCCTACTACTGCAACGGGGCTAACCTAACCGACATCTGCCATTTGACATGGGGTGATGTGGATACTAAAGGCGGTAAACTTTCCTTTGTCCGGCAAAAGACCGCTCGTAGTACTAAGCAAAAGCAAACCAGTATCACGGCTTATCTACGGCCCGAAACGTTGGCTATAATCGAACGATGGGGTACGACCGATCGGACGCCCACTAGTTATGTTTTTCCTTGTCTAATAGCCGGTATGGATGCTGACAGACGCAGGCGGGTAATTCATCAGGTTGTAAAGATAACTAACAAATGGATGAACCGGATAGCCCAAAATTTGGGTATTGACGGAGATATTAACACCTATGCTGCTCGACACTCATTTGCTACAGTTCTGCTCAAATCTAAAGCCTCTTTAGCCTTTATTAGTAAGCAGCTCGGACATACAAACCTGAAAACAACTGAAAGCTATTTAGGCTCATTTGATGATGAGGAAGCTAAAGTATTTTTAAACGCCTTATAAAGCCAATGTCATACGATCACTCAAGTCCTCTACAAAGATTATTTAGCGAGACAACTCAACAAGTATTAGATAGTAATTGGACGACGTTTTCCAAAGCCAACAATTGGCAGGAGGTTTTGCCATGTCCTGATCTATCAGCTTTACCTGTAATCCCCATATCTGCGCTAGTTATGAAGGCTGTCGGCCTCCGCACGGAATCAGCACATGAAAAAAAACTGACATGGGCACTTTGGGCAACGGATTTCTTCAATCGTCATAACGAGTCTATAAACGGGAATCTGAACACTATGGAGCGGCATCTGACCGACGAATTAGCCGTTTGGAATAAATATCATTCTGAAAAGAATGAGCAGCTATCCGTGGAAAAAATGTACCGTGAATGGCTAGACACTATCGGACACTTAACCTTGATGGAGTTGATCGGGCTTCCTATCGGGCTGGGTACAGCTCAGCAGTTTCTGGCACCTAAATACGAAGCCTTAAAGGAACGATATGACATGTATATAAGCGTCCCCGTAAATTTAGGGCTGCGTCAAATCGCTTTACTTTATATCTACCAAAACAAAACAATAAGCTGGGAACAACGCGATCAGATAGCGCAACAATACGGTTACAAAAGCGGAGAGAAACTGTACAAACACTATAATAAGCATAGTCGTACCAGTGACAGAATAGGCGTTGAGGGTGGACAAATACAGCCGCTAATAGAAGACATTATAGCCACTATTCCTTTCCTCAGCGAATCACAAAAACAACAAGCAGAAAGTGAGATAAAGACTATCAGTGCGAAAATTTTAGACCGGTCCTGACCGGTCCCGACCTTCGTGGCTAATCAACCTTTGCCCCCGTCAAACGAAAACGACGATAGGCAATGAGTTACCATAATCCTTTTGAACCGATCAACGAGCGGTTAACTAATTTAGAAGCATTGGCTTTAGAAATGCTTCAACTTCTGCGCAAGACAGAAAACAACCCCGCCACAGCCCCTGATGACGAAGCCCCCCTTACCATCAAACAGGCGGCTGAGTTCTTGAATGTCTCCCGGCAGACCATTTACCAGAACATCGCCAAAATCCCCCACCGCAAACGGCATGGGCGACTCTATTTCTTCAAATCTGAATTATTGGACTATTTGAGCAAAGCGGTTTAAACGACAGCAGGATGATCGACGGAATCAGAACCGACCGAGCCGCTGTCGATGACCAGGCCCTTATCAAGCGTCTCAATATCAGTATACCCTTTTCGTCGACATACTCCGACATACGGTATGACCAACCACTATCTCCGGCCAATTATAAAGGCATGTACTTGGTAGGGAAACCTCGTGGAAATGAGCTAGGCCGTTACTGGATTCAACTTCGTGGCTCACTCATTAAAGTGGCGAACGATGGACTTCACAACAGCGACGTTAAAGACCCGTATGAGCTTCTTTACGCCTTAGACGACCTGATTACCACCTTACGAATTGATCCGTTCAAAACCCTACTCAACGGCCTTGAATTATCGGCCACGATTCCGCTAGACGACCCTAGGCAGGTTTGTTCCCGTATCGTGTCGTATCTGAACCACCCGCCAAACTTGAGCATGATAGACCGCGATGGACTGCGGTTACCCTATGCTGAGGTTGAAGCTGGACAGCATACATTAAAACTATACGCGCCTAGAGAAGGAGCCCTACGGGTTGAGGTAAAGGTGAATAAAATGCAGTATTTAGGGAATAATCGCCCCGCTACCTTCGTCGACCTTGTTCAACCCCGTTACGCGGCTTCCATGGCGGCAAAACTGCTATTGGCATTTAATAAAATCATCTGGAAAATTCCTAAACTAAACCTTAATGACCTGACACCCATTGACCGTGAACTGTACCAAAATGGAAGGGTTTATGAATACTGGCAGGTGCGACGACAGGATTACAAGGACGACACCGAATTTAAACGGACTGAAAAACAACGCAGCCGGGAAAGGGAAGCCTATAACGAACTTGTTCGACGGTACTGGGTCAATGAAGCACCGGATGAAGTAGAACGACGACTACAACAACAACTCAACAACAACATCGAATTGATGCAAACCCAGCTTTACCAGACCTTGCTTGATATTTGCCTGAATCGATGGCAATATGTCGGAAATCTACCGGGTGCAATCAGACTACCTAACCACCTAAAATTGCCCCCTTTGTCGGAAATCTACCGTTTATACTTGGGTAAATACTCGACAAGGTATATAAACAGCCATGCTTTCCGGATTGCCAAGCTAACAGGGGCGAAGAACCCAACGATAGACTTATTCAACCCGTCTGAAGGAATTGTGGATTCATCGTTTGAACGCAAATGGATCAATAGTCAGCAGAGCGTCTACAGACCTAATCCCAGGAGTGAACGTAAACCATTCGCAAATGAACTGGTCCGGTTGAAAAAGGCTATTAACGCACCGGGCGGATTGCACTGGTCCTTAGCTGAACTAACCCCCCTTCTATCAACGAACACACAGCTTGTGTTGGCTAATACGGGACAAGTTGCTGAGGGGTTGATGTATGAAAGATCAGCGGAGACTGGGAGGCCCATGCCTATCTCACTTTTCCCGAACTAGTACATCCATCTAACTTTTTTGCGCTCCAGAGAACCATTGACGAAAACAACCTCTTTTTCGAATTATAGACTGCGGATTTTCTCGAATGAAGATTCTTTACGATCATACATGATTGTAAAGACCCCCTGAAACAGTGTATGCCATTGGGTAATTTGTTGATTAGTAGTCGCTTAGTCGATAGTGAATATTTTTCTGGTTAGCAGGGCAAAAAATAGCCTTCGAGACTACCGCCAGGACCTACAAAGGGTATATTTCTTACTGGAAAATAGGTTATCTTGGCCTCTGCAAGCCGCTTGCCCGGGCGAATGAAAGAGGCTTGTAACCCGGTAACGATCCTGTATCTGCTAAATAGAAAGTAGTTAATTGGATTTCTATAACGAGGTCAAAAATGGCAACCCGAGCGATGGCGGGGGCTACCGGTTAAACTACCTCCGGCTCTGACTTGCTTTTAAACTACCCCCCGGCTTGTTTGACTTTTGGTTCTAAAAAGGATTCTTTCAAAAGAGAGAATTTCATCCGCTGAAGGATTCAGGTTTATAAACCATTTCAGAAATTGACAATAGTTTCCTTTATTACAGAAACCGGTGAGGTATCAAAATCCGTGGCCCCTAGCTTTATGGTGTTCAATAGGATGAGGTAACGATACAAGCCCATTTTACGTTATCTTAGCGATAGAAAAGCACATGGCCATGAAAACGGAAACAAAAGCCCAGAAAACGGGGGTGAATAAACCTAAAGTCAAATCAAATTTGAAGGCCGCCTTTGGGAAATATAAAAGCATTATTGTCGAGAAGGACGATTGCTGGACCGAAGATTTGAAAAAGACCACTACTAATTAATGAAGTGTTTGCTAGATACCCATATTCTCATCTGGGTCTTGACCGATAATCCGAAACTTAATCCCGCTGTCAAAACTGTATTAATGGATGAAGCGAACGAATTCTTTTTTAGCACCGAAAGCATTCGTGAAATGATACTCAAAGCCAAATCGGGCAAATTAACCCTACCGGCTGATATTGATAGGTTGCTGTTCGAATTGCAGGACGAATATAGCATTCGCCTACTGACAGTCAAGCCAAAACATCTTAAGCAACTATATACTCTGCAAACACCTGCTACACACAAAGATCCATTTGACCATCTGCTTATCTGTCAAGCCATTGCCGAGAAACTGACGATGATCAGCGCCGATCGTAACTTTCCTTATTACCAGGAGCAGGGACTTATTCTTTTGATAAATAAAATCTAATGGATAAGATTCGACTGCTGAACAAAGCCAGGTTGAACCCGGATTCCTTTTTGACTGTCGCACCGCTGGCACTTTGATGGCTATGACTTAGGCCGCGACGGCGAGCGCACATTTGGCCTTGACCGAATCATCGGCTTAACCCTTACTCCGCTACCCATTAACTTGCATCGAAGAATCGATTATCGAGCAGCTCGAAGACTACATTCTGAGGATCATCCACTTGCTTTTTCGAGCCAATAAATCTAGGTGTTTGATGGGGTAGCCTAACCGACCTAAGCCGCCTTGGGGCTATATTCACCCCTTGAAATGACAAACGTAGGCTTGAGTGTCGACCATTATAATCCCGACAAACGTGCCTTCTTAATACACTATGCCTAAATTAGATCTGCAAACCCTCGAATCCTGGCTGTGGGATTCAGCCAATATCCTGCGGGGGAGTATTGATAGTTCCGACTTTAAAAATTATATCTTTGGCTTATTGTTCCTCAAAAGTGCCAACGATGTGTTCGAGGAGGAAGTAGAAGCCCTGATGGCCCGCGAAGGCTACAGCTAGGAAGAAGCCGAGGACGCTTACTATTTTCCAGATGCCCCTGCAGGCCTGCTGGCCTGAGGTGAAGAAGGCTACCGAAAACATTGGTATGGTCCTCAATAAAGCCTTTGCCGCCATTGAAGAGGTCAACCAAGAACTGAATCTGGAAGGGGTGATGACGGCCACCAAATTCGGGGATAAGGACAAACTTTCCCACGATACCCTGCAACGGCTGCTCCGGCACTTTAACCAGTACTCGTTGTGGAACGCCGACCGCTATACGCCTGACGTCCTTGACGATGCCTACGAATACCTCATCAAGCAGTTTGCCGATATGCGGGTAAAAAATGGGGTGACTTGTATACCCCACGTGGGGTGGTGAAGCTAATTGTAGGCTCGATTAAGCCGCAACCCAGTAACGAAATTTATGCCCTACCTGCGGCTCGGGCGGGATTCTCATTGAATCGACGCGGTATGTGGCCAAACAAGCAGGCGGCAAGGTGGGACAGTTTGATGACCTGGGCACCTGGGCCATTGCTAAGCTAAATATGCTGTTGCATAATTTTGACAGCGCCGACCTTCGCAAGGGCGATACGCTGGCGGACCCCCAACACGAAAACTCCGATACCAAACTGTAACTCTTCGACCGGGTGTTTCTACGAAAAAATGTTTCGAATACCCAGGAAGAAAGGACCGCAGAGGCTGCGTTATTGCCATCACGACTGAGGGAGATACATACTTGCCTGGCAGTAGATTTCACAATTTAAATTTCGAAAGTCCATGATATTCTCATGCCGCTAATATCGGTAGTGCCACTGCAACTTTTGGCCTATGATATTGCTGTAATGCGTGGCCGCCACGTTGACCAGCCCCGTAGTTTAGCCAAATCGGTGCAATGGAGTAGGGCCTGAATCGCTACCGATTAAGTAAACTAAGAATGTATAATTATAATCACCTCCCCGTAAACTAGCTTTTACGTCCTATATATGATATATTTTTCAAAGACTTGTTCTGCGAGTATATGTATTGTCCTATTCTTTGGCTAGAATGCTGCTTAATAAAGCCTTATCGATGTCTCCTGATAAGGATTATTAAGTTAGTTGTTGGTGAGTTTTGGAGTAGTCTCTTAGAAAATCTTGTTAAAAGTTTAGTTTTATTAGTAACATGTGTCAAATATTAGTTGTATTATTGTTATATTAATAAACTAATCATTATGAATATATAGTATTAGTTCAGAAATTAGTCAGAATTGTGCTTTTCAAGCGTTCAGGTAGACAGTAGCCATACGCCAACCATAAATGGCGGAAATTCTGTCGGCTGAAAGGGTGAGAAAGCCTGCAACACAACGGATACTCGGTTTTTAGTAGAGAATTAACATATCTAAATCAACTCCTTGGATAGTAACACGACCTGTTTCAAGTGAAGAACTGCGTTTTTGATTGCTTTTTCAAATCAGTTAAACGTACTATTAAGATATATGGTATTAAGTATAGCTTAACGAAGCAAATCCACTAATAAGTTACCGAATCAAAAACATATGAAGGAGATAATGATGTTTTTAATGTTTTCCTTTTTTCAAGTAAATGCTGCTACATATTATGTTAAGACCTCTGGAGGAAATGGAGATGGGCTGAGTGATGCAAATGCATGGTCAGTAGCAAAATTTGCATCCATGCAAATATCATCATTAAAAAATGGCGATAATATACTATTTAAAAGAGGAGATGAATTTCATATAACACTACAAATAGAACGAGGTGGGCTAACTTATGGTGGTTATGGCACAGGAGCTAACCCAGTAATAACTGGTTTTACTCAATTAACATCTTGGACATTAGCAAGTGGTAACATTTATTATGCATCTCTTGATGTAACTGCTTTAAATATTGTTACTCTTAATGGTGTTGTAAAAGCAAAAGGTAGGTATCCAAATTCAGGATATTTAACTTATACTTCTCATTCAGGTAATGCATCGGTTACGGGTACGTCAGTAGGTACTTTGCCCTTTAATCCAACCGGTGGCGAAGTTGTTATAAGAAAGGAAAGGTGGATTCTCGATAGGCATCCAATTACCGCCCGTTCTTCTAACACAATTAATTATTCAATCAATAACGATAATGGTAATAACAACGGTTATAGTCCTGTAGATGGAAATGGCTATTTTATACAAGACCATCTAAGTACGCTCGATCAGGAAGGAGAATGGTATTATGATAAAACTACCAAGAGATTATATATGCATTTCGGCCTGGGCACACCTGTAGGTAGAACTGTAAAAGCAAGTACACTTGACAAAAATGTTCATCTTAACTATTGGACAGGAATAACTTTCAACAATTTAACTTTTGAAGGTGGTAATCTATTTGGTGCATGGAATATTGGAACAAGTAATGTTACTTACACTAATTGTATTTGGAAGCAACAAGGTGGAGATGCGATCTGGGGAAGTTATACTTCTAATGTAAAAGTGAAGGGAGGCAGTATAACCGACGCACTTAATAACTCAATTTATTTTGTGCAGGAAGGAAATAATACTACAGTTGATGGTGTTTCTATTAATAATTCAGGAATAATAGCTGGTGCAGGTAGATCAGGTGATGCTGCGCAAGAAGGGATATCTATTTATGGCGTAGGAACGGTAATAAAAAATTGCTCGGTAATTAATACAGGATATAACGGTATCAACTTTTCAGGGGGAGATAACATTCTTGTTGAACATAATTTTGTTGATACTTTTTGTACAATTAAGGATGATGGGGGTGGTATTTACACTTATAATTCTACTGGTTCTAACAGGAAAATAAGAAACAATATTGTATTAAATGCTATTGGTACTTTTCAAGGTGCAGAATCAAATTACTGGGAGGCATATGGTAAAGCTGCTGGGATATATCTTGATGGGGGCGGTTACGACACACAGATAGATAACAACGTAGTTGCAAATGGAAATTGGGGTGGAATTTTTATTAATGGTGTTAAGAATCATTCGATAACTAATAATCTCGTTTATAACTTTTCACAAGCTCTCCTTATACACAGTTACCCAGGTATATTAGTGAGAGAGTTAAAAGTTGACAAAAATACTTTCATTGCTAAAAATGCCTCACAGTTTACTTTATATTTGCATATGTTCAGCAATGATAACCCTTCCTTGTTAGGAAGTTTTAGTAATAATATCTACGCTAGACCAATTGATGATACGAATACAATAGGTATTTATAGAGAGTATGCGGGTGGGGGACAAAACAATATTTCACTTGCAAAGTGGAAATCAGATTATTTACTTGATGTAAATTCTTCGAAATCTATGGTATTTACTAATCAGGCGAATAATATACGTTTCGACTATAATTATACAAATGGTGAATCAGTAGTATCACTTGATAAGCCTTGCTCAAATGTGTCTAATACGAGTTATGGTCAAACTATTCGACTTCCTGCATACGGTGGCTCGGTATTAGTTGCACAAAATCTAATAGATGCAATAACTTATAGACCCATACCGGGTAAAATAGAAGCTGAAAGCTTCAGTGCAAAAAAAGGCACGTGTAGTGAGCCCACAACTGACATTGGGGGGGGATTCAATATAGGCTGTGTCACTAACACTAGTTGGCTTGATTATAATGTCAATGTAGCTTTAGCGGGAATTTATACCTTCAATTTCCGTGTTTCAGGGGGTGATGGTCAGATCCAGTTACAAAATGCTCAGGGATCTGTCATAAAAGTGATCAACCTTACAAATAGTGGCGGTTTTCAAATTTGGAAAACTATTAGTACTACCATTAGTTTGAGCGCAGGAAAACAAACGCTCCGAATTTATGCAGAACGAAGTGGCTGGAACTTTAACTGGTTTGAAGTCACAAATGCACCCAGGGGGCGAATGTCTTCGGATAAAGCTGAGGCAGATGACGAAAACGTTTTTAAATTACTACTTTATCCAAACCCAGCAAAACATATAATTCAAATTAAACACTCTACTGCGGTTGAATCAGGATTTACAAAAATCATTAAAACTGACGGTAGAGAAATGAAAAGTCAAAATCTTATATTAGGTAGCACTAATACAACAATTGACATTCGCCTACTTGAGACTGGCAATTATATACTTTTATATCAGAACGGCTCAAACCGAACCTTGTCAAGGTTTATAAAAGAATAACAATCTAAAAATAGCACATTTTTAAAAAAAATTTTATTATTGAATTTTAACATAGGTGATTAGCTACACTTAAATATTAAAATTGTCCTTACCCCGTTCGGTGTGAGGTAGCCCCAAATACTGGACCGCTCAAAGATTGAGGATCGAACGTTCATCTGTTCTTCTTTAGCTGCCCTTTCCGACCTCATCAGGCGTCAGCCCGCCGAGTGAATTGTGTGGCCGAAACGAGTTGTATTCTTGTCGCCAATGCTAGATTTTTTCTCGAGCATCTTCCAAAGTAGCTATCCTCAACCAGAGATTTTTAACACGGATCAAGGAAGTCAGTTTACCTCGGATGACTTTACAGATGTTTTGCTTAGTCAGAATATTCGTATTTCGATGGATGGCAAATGCCGGGCTTTAGACAACATATTCGTAAAACGGCTTTGGCGAACCGTAAAATATGAGGATATTTATCCGCATGGGCGACCCCGTGAAAGCGTATCAGGATGGCTGGCAATTGGAAGCAGGCTTACAAGCCTACTTTGACTTTTATAACTGTCGTCGTTTTCATCAGTCACTGAATTATAGAACGCCAGAACAAGTGTTAAAGGGAATAAAAGCGCTCAAAAACAAGTAGAAAATAAAATCAAATTAATTGACAACTTCGTTATTCAGTAAAGTGGTCCAGTTTCAAGGGCGCAGTGTATTACGCGTCTAATTCCATTTCAAAAATTTAATAAACCCCCATGCACTTTTGTATAGGAGTAATCCACCTTTCACATATCTTTGGCCTGCTTGTGCAGAATTCGTTTCCACATAAGTTCATAAGTTATACGTAGAAATAAAAACGCTGACTTCGTTAAGGTCAGCGTTTTTTTCATGAAAACAGCCACCACCCAGTAGGCAGCGGCTGTGTGAACCAACTATTCAATAATGATAACGAATCTAGTCGAGAAACCAAACTCGCTGGCGGTATCGTTATTTGAGTGACCGTTTACGCACCCATAAGGTTAACTTATACGAATTGTCCTTCATAGTTTGCGCAGGGATTCGGAATTTTTATCTGACTAACTGACTGGTAGTCAGCGTTGCAACAACTCTAATAACTTTGAGCCAGAAAGCCTACACGACATTCTACCGCAATACCAGTAATAAATTGGATCTTAGCTGATCTAAACGTAATCAGGATGAACGTAAACCTGTATAAAACAATTAAACAATGAAGTTCACCGCCCTGTCTGTTCTCCTGCCAAGTATCCCGCAAAGCGCCTTAGAGTTACCGGTTGATTCGCGTCTTGTCTATATTGGCGATAGTATTACTGCAAACGGATTTATTACCTACCCCATTTCTGGTGGTACGGCTGAAAATAACAGCAACGCCGGGTTTAGTAGTTACGCCAACTTACTTTCGGGTAGTAGGTTCTTTGTGCCCTACCGGGGAAATAAAGGTGTACCAGGTGATACAACCAGCTATGTGATTGCCAGGATGAGTGCTGTTCTTGCGCTAAAGCCAACCACGGCTATACTCGAAATAGGAACCAATGACATAAGTAGTGGGTTAACGGCCAGTGCAATACAGGCAAATCTTCAGATAATATATGATGGACTGAAAGCGATTAACTGTATAATAATTCAACCGACTATACTACAGCGATTTAGTCCAAATGCGTTAACGGCTCCGCAGGAAATAATACGACAAACGGTAAATGCTTGGATAAAGGCAAGAACAGATATAACCCCTGTCGATGCTGAATCGATGAATAACAGTACTTATTTTGCCGATGGCTTGCATCCAAACGTGATTGGGGCCTACACACTAGGTTCCTTGATATCTCCCAAACTGGCTGAGTTGATTGCTAACCAGAACATAGCGAATACACTGTTTCCGGATGGACCTTATATAAATGTTCCCCTCATGGCAGGATTGTCAGGAACTAAAAATACAGCGACCGGAACAGTTGCGAATGGATGGGGATTAAATAGTTCCAATGCTGGTGGGTCCACGGTAGTGGGCAGTAAGTCTACAGAGGATAAACAAATTATTACGGTTTCAGGGAATTATACAGGTACATCCGCATGGGTTGAATTGCTTAACTCAAATACTGTACCCGCATCTGTAGCAGGTGATTTACTAGAAGGTGTTGCTGATATAGAGATTCTGTCAGACATGACCGGAATAGCAGGCATTGATGTAATATGCTCAGCTTATAATTCAGACTACTCGACTTATTACATGAACAGTCAGGCGCTATCCACCTTTGACTTAACTGCAAATTGTCCTTTACCGGTTGGCAGGTATACCTTAAGAACCGCAGTATCAAATTTAGCCGCCGGAGCGGTTAACTTTAATTTATTCATCAAAATAATTCTTAAGAATGTAGGAAGTACTTCATCTCCTGTTTCTGGGACATTTAAAATTTGGCGCGCAGGTATACGGAAAATAAACTAGCCTTAATGGTATATAAAATTCTCTTTACCGACGGATTTCAAGTCAAAGCATATACCTAGGTGGGGCTATGGAATCTTGGGACTGATCGCCAATGACGGTCGGTCCGTAAGTCAGCAATAGATAGTTTCATGACACAAAATTAGCCCGTTGCAACCACTCTAATCAACAATTTTGGTACGGCGTAGTAGAGCCAACGTTTGCCTTTATTAATTGCTTACTCATAGCAAGCGCAATCCATGATTCGATAGCTAAAGAAGGCATTAAAGGTGTTTTTATTATCGGTGCCATTTCATCAGTATATCTAATTGTACGTCGTCAAGTAAAAGTGGACAAATGGGGTGAGAATGAGAAGAGAAAATTTAGTAAATTGTTTTACTCAAATCACCTTGGTTATGTCCAATTCAACCAAAAATCTCTGCCTAGCCGTTCCAAAACGGCTCAATCAGCTTCATCTACCTCTGAGCGAAAACCGGCGCTCTCCATTATTAAAGACATTCAGCGGCAAACCCGACGACAATACACCGCTGAAGAAAAAATCCGTATCGTCCTAGAAGGTTTGCAAGGCGAGCAGTCGGTGGCTGAAATCTGTCGACGAGAAGGCCTCAATACCAACATCTATTACCGCTGGAGTAAGGAGTTTCTCGAAGCAGGTAAAAAATGATTGGCAGATGACACAACCCGGGAAGCCACCACGCCCGAAGTGCACTCCATCAAGTCAGAAAATGAAGTCCTCAAGCAATTGGTAGCTGAGCTGAGCCTGGAGAATCGGGTATTAAAGAAAAGCCTTAAGGCCGACGACCAACCCCTTTCATCACATGACTTAGTCCGAAAAGATGGAAATCATTACATTAGTCGAGCAATCGACTGTCAGTGTGAAAGCAACCTTGCGGGAGTTAAATATCAGCCGATCAACCTTTTATCAATGGTATAAGCGCTATCTGAGTGATGGCTATGATGGGTTGGCGGATCAACTCTATCAACGCACCAGTGGCTGGAACCAATTGCCGCCCACTGAAAAAAGTCGGATTGTTGAACTAGCCTTAGAACGACCGGATCTTTCCAGTCGCGAATTAGTCTGTCATACCGTTGATAATGAGCGCTGGTTTGTCTCCGAGTCTACAGTCTACCGTGTCCTGAAAAGCCGAGGATTAATCACGACACCTGCTTATCGACTAATGGAAGTGGCTGATCACTTTTATAATCCTACCACCGCGCCGAATCAACTGTGGCAGACTGACTTCACGTATTTCAAGATTAAGCACTGGGGCTGGTATTATCTCTCGACAGTGCTCGATGATTATTCCCGCTACATTCTAGCTTGGGAGCTATGTCCAGGTATGCAGGCAGTGGATGTGGAGCGAACGGTGCAAGCAGCTTTTCAAGCCAGTAATTTGAAGACAGGTCAGCGACCTCGTATCCTATCCGATAATGGGTCGGCCTATGTGTCTCGGTATTTGAAAGAGTATTTGAAAGGGGAAAGCATGGAGCATGTTCGCTGTGTCCCGTTTCTTCCCATGACCCAGGGCAAAATCGAACGGTATCATCGGTCGATGAAAAACGTTCTCTTATTGGAGCACTACTACAGTCCCGATGAACTGATTAGTCGTCTGACAGAATGGGTGCATTATTATAACCATCAACGATACCATGAATCACTAGAAAACGGTACGACCAGCGGATCCTACTGGGTCCGTCAGGATCAGATCTTGGTCGAAAGGCAAAAAATAAAGCGGTTGTCAATGCTTAAACGCCGGAAAAGTCATATTTTTCAGCGCGTCCAAAGTGGCTAAAACCGTCTCTTCTCTTTTCAGCCGCATCTGTCCACTTTTACTTGGCGAGGTACATCCGTCATCAAGCTTTGGGCCAGCCCACGGCGTTGAGCTGGCCTTAGAGTTTTTTTTTGATGACGTCCTGAAGCATCAGCTTGTCTAGGCTTAGATCGGCAACTAAGTGCTTTAACTGCTGATTCTCTTCTTCAAGCTGACGAAGCCGACGCAGTTCGAGAACGCCCAAGCCACCATACTTTTTACGCTCCGGCGCCCCGGTTCCAGTTGTAAAAGGTCGCTTCACGAATACCCATTTTGCGACAGACTTCAGCCACGACGGTCCCAGTGTCAGCTTGGCGGAGGGCAAAAACGACTTGGGCCTCCGTAAATTTGGTCTTTTTCATGACGATTATTTGGTTGTTAAAGTACCGAAAAATTGTCCGAACTCTATACTTTAGAATGGTCCAGTTTAGTGGCTCTTACGCACTTTTTGTGGTTGACCGGCAGAACACTATCGTAATAAGTGAGTGGCAATGCCCTTTTCTACTAATTAAAATAAGAACCACACAAAGTGCGTAAGAGCCAGTTTAGTGGGGGGAGATCAAAAATGACACCTATTAAAGTGCAAAAGAATAAAATAAGAATTAGAGCATGAAGAGCATAATAATTATCGATATGTGATTTAGTTCTTATCAATTGAACGGCTCTAAAAAGAAAACTAAGAAATATAATGTGCAATAAATAGAATAAGAAGCTTCCCAATTAAAAGTAGCAGATATTAATACTAATTCACATGAATAAAGGTAGTGGCTTAACTGCATTTATCATCGGAGAAAAACTGATTATAGATCCGTGAATTAGTCCGTGAAGAAAGCAACTTCCTTTTTGCGAAAAAAGCAACGGATGCGTTTCCGATCCGCCTGTAAGTAATTAACTTCTTTCAGTACAGCCGCTTGGAGTGATTCTAAGCTTGTAAAGACCTGATTTTTCAGGGCTCGCTTGAGTTGACTCCATACCAATTCCACGGGATTGAGCATTGGACTATAAGCCGGTAAACGCTCCAGATGAACTCGACCGGGTCGACGGTGAAGCCAATCTCTAACAGTTTGCGAACGATGGATGGCCGCTCCATCCGCACAGGCGGCCCTGCCAAATAACCAGTAAATTTTGACGTCGATAATGCCAACAAAGCTTGCCTAAGAACCAGCTAATCGCTTCGCTGTCAAAAGGCTGATCTTGACCCGCCAGATACAAGCGACCATTGGGAGCGATAGCGGCGATCAAGCCGCAACGGCGGACCGTTCAAGTGAGCTCGACCGGCTTGCTCCAGTAGCAAGGGCGTTTGACCACGAGGAGCCCAGCTATGAGCCACCAAAGGCAATAAATAACAATCAGCTTCGTCCAGATAAAGAATCGTCCGCCTTTCAATCTGGGCTTTTTTGAGGGCGGGCAGCCGTTCTTCTTGCCAGTTGACAACAGCCCGGGGGTCCTGTTGCCGAGCTAGCCGGGCGGGTTTTTGGCGACTCCAGCCCACCTTCTTGAGTAGTCGCCCGATTTGAGACGGATCGTAGCTGACGCCAAAGAGTTTGTCGATAACTTGGTTAATGCGTAGCCGGGTCCAGACTTGGCCTGAAAAGCCGTGGTGCTCAGCGCCTTTAGCCAGTTCCATCGTCAGCTCATCGAGTTGCTCCATCGTCAGCCGGGGTGGTGCCCCGGTCCGTTTGCCGGTTATCAAGCCGGCCTCTCCCTGTTGGCGAAAGGTTTTGAGCGTCTGACTAACCCAGGCGGGTGTCAGCTCGAACGCCCGCGCAATATCGGCCTGTTTCCAGCCTGCTAGTTTGAGTTCGACGCAGCGCTTCGTAATCTGCCTGTTTGTAGGTAGCCATAAAAGCCAAAGCACAGACGTCAATGGACTTACTCACGTATCAATAATAAATAGGCCAATTGTCGTGTCATGGATCACAAGCGATTTAGAAGAGCAGATTGTTCAGCGAGTTAGCCGTTTTAGGCGTGTTCGAAGAGTGAAATGCTTACGCTCATGACTCTGTAAGGATAAACGCAGACGCTGGTCCAAAAAATCAATGTAAGCCCTCTAAGAGTCCGCTATTCATCTAATCACTTAAATATTGGCTCGCTCTAACAGACTCAGCAGATGGTGAAACGTTTGGTGAGTACGGCGCCCTAAAACGAAGGCAATGATCTCGCCTGTCACCGTATCCTGCACCCACCATAGCCAGCGGTGTTATTTTTTTGTGCGTACATACGACCACGGCTCGTCGACTTTAAGACTCATTTTCAAGCCACTATCGACGTATAAGGGGTAAATATGAACCAATTCGCTACTTTTTTAAACTTAGCACTTACCGTATTGCGGGTACCCCCTAAAACACGAGCGGTATCGAAAAGGTGGCCCATTTTAGTGATATGCTCTTTAACCAATGGATCACGGGCCTTAAGGATATGTTTGCACAAATGTCCGTCCGCAGTCGTAAGAGCGATAAAGTTGGGTGCTAGCGCGGGTAGTACCATATCGTTTTACATGTTGGGTTTGCCCACGATGCTTGCAAGAGACCGCTTCTATGACCATTCACAAAGATACCCGGTTCAAGGTAGTTAAGCCACTACCAACTAGTTCAATAACTAAAGTTATTTTTCTAGTTTAAAAAACGTTTTCATTTTGGAAAAAACCAAACGTTTTCCGAATAAAGCTGAAGGTTTTTCAATGTAATTACTTGAAATAAAGGCTAATACAATCGAAATAATAACGCTTAATAAAATAACAGCTATTTTGTTAAAATTTAATAAGCTGTAAAAAAAAGAAAGCATTATAGGAACATGAATCAAATAGAGGCTGTAAGAAATTTTTCCTAATTTTAAAGGAAATGTACTTAATAGCCAATGCTTATTGTCTTTGATTTGAATTGCCATTATAATAAAATAAGAGGCCGAAAAAGCAGTAAACCAATCTGCAATAATTTCATTAAATAAAGAAATTTTCTCAAGTTTTAATTTATGAGGTATTAAAAATAACATTCTAGAATAGTTAAATACCATCAGTAAAAAAATGAAAATAACTAATTGCCTCTTTCTTGTTAAGCTCAAGTATAAATCAATTAAATGAGAAGAATGTTTTGCTAATAATGCACCAATAATAAATATTGAAAAATAATGTAAAGTATATATATAACTATTGTTATATCCCTCTGAAGAAAATAGATTGAAGGTAATAACAAGATTAGCAATAAAAGAAATCGATAAAGAAATTAGAATTACATTTTTCCATCTAAAAGAAATAATAAAAAGTAATATGGGGAAAATTATTGCTACTCGGAATTCGTGTACAAGAGACCAAATCACTGGATTAAATTCATTCGTATTAAAATTTCCAATTAATAAAAAATGATCTTTTAGCATATTAAAAGTCAATGGACGTCCCCAAACAATATTTTTATCTACGGAATTAAAGCTTTTGCCATGAAAGAAAAAAAACAAAATAAAGGTGATAATAATAATAATCAAATAAGGGATATAAATTCTAAAAAATCTTTGAAAAATAAATTCTTTATAATTAAAATAATTTTGTTTATAAACTTGATATGTAAGAACATAACCACTTAATAGAAAAAAAAATATTACAGATTCATGAGCTGCCCTAAATAAATAAAGTGGTGTATATTCATCAAATGTATGCCCTTTCACGAGTGTTCCAGCAACATGAGCAATAACTACGGTTAAGGCTGCCAAACCTCTTAATGAATCTAATGTTTTAATTCTAGAATTATTGTTCATCTAATTAGATTTTCAAAATATATAAATTTACAAATAATGGATTAAGTTACCCATTAGCTAAAGAACTTTATGAAAAATACGTGTTAATCTGATTTCAAAAATATCAAGTGTAAATTCTTGTTCATATTTTTTTCTGCTAGCCACGATCATTTTATCTCGCAAAAAAACATCCTTTATTAATGTTTCTAATTTACTAGCCAATAGGTCAACTTGATTATGTGCAACTAAAAAACCATTAACACCATCATCAATTATATCCCTATTTCCACCTTCCGGGGTTGATATTAGAGGCAAAGAGTAACTCATTGCTTCGAGTAAAACTAAAGGAAAACATTCTTTGTGGTAATATGTAGGAAGGACAAATATGTCACTTTCTAAAAATATTTTATGCTTTTCAATGCCTATTTTTTGGCCCAAATAAGATACACAATCTTTTAATCCTAATTTATTTCTAAATTGATAAAATTTAGATGCTGATATGTCACTTTCACCTCCAACAAAAGAACATTTGAAATTAATTCCCTTTTGATTTAAAATCGCTAAAGCTTCTAATAAAACAAATACACCTTTTGTTTCAATTAAGTTAGATAAAAAAAGTATTTTAGGAGTAGTAATTTTAAACTTACGTGAGTTGTTTATTTCTAATCTGGCAATATTTTTGCAATGATCAAAAACACCATTAGGACAAATATGAATTTTAGATTTAGAAACAAAGCATTTAATATCATCATAAAGAAATTTTGATAAAACAATAACCTCCGCATCCTTAAAAACAAAGTTGTAAAAAAATCGGCTAATTATTATATTTTGATAAAGCTTAACTCCTTTATTGTGTAAATGATAAATTCTTCTAACATTGAAAAGCTTTAGAATAGAAATTATAATTATATCTCTAATAAAAGCAGGACCGCTTGACGTGAGAGCTAAATAACAAAGCTGTGGTTTATGGCTAGTAAGAAAAAATAAGACCTTTAAAAAGGTATTAAAAAATCCAATAAGTTTTCTAAAGTTAATTTTACCAGCTTCAGAAATCTTATTTGAAGCTAATAAATTAATATAGTGGCATTGGAAGGAATCATTAATAATTGAACTATTTCTAATATTCAATCCTACAATTGAAGACCCATGAATTGGTGGGGGTAAATGTAGCAAAAAAAGAATTATTGGTTTATTAATCATAGTTATAAAAAAGTACCCTTGTATGCAAACGAATATTTAATATAATATTTCCTGAGGTTCATAATAGAAATTAATAAGAATAACTCATTGAAATAGTGACTATATATTTTATAAACCTACAAGAAGTAAACATGAATTATATATATTTAAAGCTACAGAATCTGCATTATATTTCTTTTCTATATTAATAGATTCATTACCCATTCGTTTTAAATCTTTACCGTGAAAGTATGACAATGTCTCTAAGATTGTATTATTATCAAATGGGTCAAACAACTTACCGTTTATACCTTCATGTATTAGTTCAGGATAACATCCATTATAAATTGAACAAGCTATTGGGAGACCACAAGCCATTGCCTCTGGCACGACTAAACTCCAATTATCTTCAAGCGTTGGAATTATAAAAACATCAGCAATAGCATAATAACGATAGATAAAATCATAATCAATATTTCCAAGTAGTTTTATGGAGGAAAAATTAGAATACTCTGAAACATACTTATTATAAAATAAACCGTCTCCTACAAGTAGTAAGATGTCATTAGGATATTTTTCGATATGTTTAATCCAAGCGTTTAATAAGTAAATTATACCTTTTCTTTCATCTATTTTCCCAACATATAAATATGTAATTCCATTATTTATTAATAATTCATTTTTTAATTTTATTTTTTCATCTATACTAAATAAATTAACCATGTCGGCTAATTTTTCACTATCAGCCGACATGCCTCCAGTGAAAATAAATTTCTCTTTTACGCCAAGCTCAATTAAATAATCTTTTGTAAGCTTACCATTTACAGAATACCCATCAATAAACTTAGAGATTAATTTTCTATAAAGAATTCTCCATTTGGGACTGAATCGTTCGGCATGAGATGTGCGTTCATAAGCAATTAGTATTTTTTTTCTTTTTAACTTTGCTTTCAATAAAGCAATAGGAGTCCATTGAAAAAAACCCTCAGCAATAATAATGTCAGCATTTACTTTTGATATGCATTTTGATAGTCCTGGTTGGTATGGAATTTTAACATCAGTATCCGAAAATCGTCCTGTACCAGGGATATCTATTGTTAGTTCATTTGAAAGACCAATTGCATGATCTCCAATTGCATCTGTGATTTTTTTATAAACACGTTCAGGTACTCTACTTCTTGCGTAAATTAAGAAGAAATTTCCATTGGTTAATTTATTGATTTTTTCATATACTGGTATTCTATAATCAAGAAATGAAGGATTAACCCAAAGAATTTTCATGTTGAAATAACTAAATGATAATGAAATATAAGCTCGAGAAATGATTAAACATTTTAATAAAATATTCAATCAAGATATAACATCATTAAGTTTTTGTAATTCGTGTTTACGTACTCTCTCAATTAATCGGGCAAATTTTATTATACGAAACCATAAAAAAAGAGAAATTTTAGGAAATATTTCAACAAACCACGAAAATTGGGGATGGTACTTATGAATAATATATAATGCCTCTACATGATATCTAATTTGATTTTTAGAATTTGGAGCTGAAGAAGTCTTACTATCAGAATGTAACCGAAATTTCGCGAAATCTAAATCAATAATGTCGATTGAAAATTTTTCGGCTATACGGCAAAACCATTCAAAGTCCATAGTCATATGAAAATCTTCCCGAGGAAATCCGATTGTAGTTAAAATTGATTTTTTTAAAAATATATTTGGTTGATAAATAGACATCATGGCATTTTTCTCAAGCCAAGGAGATGAATTAGGATATTTCCTCAAATAGACAGAGCCTTCTTTATTCATAAACAATAAATTACCTGCAAGCCACTTAGATCCGGGATTGTTTTCAAAAAAAAGAGAAACAGAATTTAATACACCGTCACAATAAACATCATCGCTGTTTATCCAAGCAATAATATCACCGGTTGCTATTTCAAAACCCTTGTTAATTGCATGAGTTTGTCCATTATCTTTTTCACTTATCCAATAGGCTATTTTATTTTCATACTTCTTGATTATTTCAATTGTATTATCTGTCGAACCTCCATCAATAATAATATATTCTAGATTACTATAATTTTGATTCAAAACAGATAAAATAGTTTCTTCAATGAAATTACCTTGATTATAAGAAGGAGTGATTATGGATATTCTTAAAGAACTCATAAAATTAATAATTTAAATTACACAATTTGTTTATAAATATTTGTAATCAATCCCAGATACAAATATTCAATACTTAGCGAATATTTCTCCCATAATGCTTCTTGAGTCATAAATGTGATTATCCAGAATAAAGACACTAAAATAAAAATTTTTACAATTTCACTTTCTTGTGATTTGTAATTTCTTAAAAGAATCCACCCCTTTACAGCATAGGAAAATAAGAATATAAGAATCAACATGTAAATTATAGTACCAAAAACTCCTCTATGAAAAAGTGATGTTATAATGCCATTATGCGGATTTATTGAATTGATAGGCATAGATTTACCACGTCCTAGTTCATCATACCCAGCGCCAAACCATAAGTTATTTTTCCATTCTTTAATTGCATAATCTTGAGCAATTGCCCTACCTTTATCCCAATCCGGATTCTTTACATCAGTCGCAAATTGTATTGTCTCAGTTATTTTTTGTAATGGATCATATCCTTTTTCAGCCAACGTGCCACCAAAAATAAAATAACCTAAAGTGATTATTACAATAAAACTTGTAAATCTGATTATCATTTGTTTTAAATTTGAGCCGGCGAATAAAAAATAGAAAGTTATTATAACAATCATAATAACAGTTCCTCTCCAAAAAGTAATTATTAAAGCGCCATATATGCTCAGTAGTGCAAAGATAAAAAGAATTTTTTTCCATAATAAACCTTTTTCTTGAATAAAATATAATCCGTATGCATATACCAGTGGGACTAAAACAAATGAATACACAGTTTCTTTGCTTCCAATAACTTTAATTGCAACTCTCACATCCAAATCTTCAATTACTATATTGCCTCTAAAGAATGAATACAATAAATAATAATTTAATATAATTACTCCATAAGCTCCCCAAATAGAGATTTTTTTTATAAAAAAAACAATTTTGTAAAGAGGTATAATATAAACTGATAAATCAACTATGATAAAAATGCTTAAACTACAATAGAACAATGATAATTGAGTCATTATGTCTATAACTCCAAGAGTACGAATTAGTTGAATTGATTCATATACAAGATATGAAATGCATAAAAAGATAATTAAATTTGTATTTTTTAGAGTTCTTTTTCTTTGAGCTAAACTGTATAAATGATTAAAGACGATACTTAATATAGCAACATCAATCCAACGGATATTAATTACTGGGATACGATAAAAATTTTGAACATCTATATTCATTATACTAGCAATTGAGGCTGATACAACTCCGAATAGATATATAAAAACTAAAAATAAATATTTATTAAAATTTATTTCTTTGTATAAATTAGTGGGTCTAGATATTCTATATTTTCGTGAATTGAATTTTTTTACTAGTTCCATATCAATTTCAAATAAGATAATTCTTAATCAATCCCTTATTACTTTAACCTTGGTAATATTTTTATTTATAGTTTTCATAACTTTGGGATAAAAAAAATAAATTTATTTTAAACACTTATTATAATTTTTACTTTGTGCTTTAATGAAGTCTTCGATGTTATAGAAATTTTTTTCAACGCTTTTCCACACAGTATCATCTTTATCCCACCATTTAATCTCAATTAATTGATTTATTATTTCTTCAGGGTATCTATATTTTACAACTTTAATTGGGCACCCAATAGCTATAGCATAGGGGGGGATATTTTTACTGACAACTGCTCCAGCGCCAATTACAGCTCCGTCACCAATAGTTACTCCATCAAGGATAGTTACATTTGCTCCTATAAAAACATCGTTTCCAATAGTAGTGGTTTTATATTCTTCTATTTTATTTTCTGAAGAAAGAGACAAGCCATTACGGCTTTGTAAAGAGTAAAACGATGGAGAAGTAGAAATACCATTAATTGGATGTATGCCAAATCCACATAACAAGTTGGGACCAACAGAACAAAATTTTCCTATTTCAGTATTGTTAATACGAGCATTACTTGCTAAATAAGTGTTTATACCAATACCAACATTATAAAAGGAAGAACTTTTACTTATTACAGCTCTACTTGAAATGCGGCATTCTTTTATTGAATTAAATAAAAATAACATTATTCGCTGGTAAAAGAATAACTGAATATCAAAAAATATGTTAAAGAACTTTTTAATTATACGCATTATTTGTCCCAAATTTTCGTTGATTTTTCATTAATTATTTTAGTATACTGAAAAGTAAATATTATACTCATCAGTAAAAATATTATCGTATTTGCACTTACTATACCTGTTATACCGTACTTCTTGCCTAAACATACTGATAATGGTATATTGAATGTTGCACCAATTATTATTGTATAAAGTTGTAATCTAATTTTGCCAACGCCATTCAAAAAATACACGTGTAAAGTTTGCCATGAATATACCATTACATATAAGAGCATTGCTAATGAAAGATATATTGGAATTTTTAATTCAGATGAAATCCACAGTTTATACAGTAAATCAGAAAATATAAAAACAATTATACCACCCATTGATAAGATTAACCAAACTAATCTTAATTTTTTTATATTTTCTTTTATCCAAAATAAATCTTTTGTTGCATATGCATTTGTAAAAGCACTCCAATATGGCATTATTATTATAGTAAATAACATTGAAATAAAGGAAAATAACCGAAATGGTATATAATACATTGTTACAGCTTCAGGGCCAAGTATTTTCAAAACTAAAAAATTATTTGTGTGAACTAGAATGATTGAAAAGACTTGTATAATAAAAAAAGATCCTCCAATATTTAATATTTTGCTTAAACATGTAAAATCAACATATTTATAACTTGGAGAATATGCTTTTAAATTTGTTTTGTATAGATACAAACTTGCTAGAATTATAACAACTAACGAACTGCCTGCCATCACAACAACAAGCAAATATAGGCTACCTGGAACGAATAAAGTTAAGATATATATACTTATTAATCCTACTAATTGACTGGTAAATAAAATTACAGACGATATAAAAACCTTTTGAACTGCACTAATTATAGCGTCAATTAACTGAAGTACAAACTGAAGACATAAATATCCCACAAATATTAGTAGAATTGGATATATATTTATA
Source organism: Spirosoma flavum (assembly GCF_042686045.1). NCBI lineage: Bacteria > Pseudomonadati > Bacteroidota > Cytophagia > Cytophagales > Cytophagaceae > Spirosoma > Spirosoma flavum. Next base: position 1,235,049 of record NZ_JBHUOM010000023.1, on the reverse strand, counting down.
TTCTCTTTATATGATATATTAAATATTTTATTCCAATCTAAATAATAACTTATGCTAAAAAATATTGTAAATATTCCCAATGATATAATTGTTAATACTGCATAACTAGTGCTGATGTATTTTTTTATATGGCCCTCATCTTTTATCGCTATAGAATAAGCAATCTCATTTTTTAAGCCATTTCCAATTCCAATATCGAAGACACTTATCCAATAAATCATAGAACTTATAGTTAGCCATAATCCATATTGGACTGGGTTTATATAATTTATTGTTAATGGCACAAGCAAAAAAGTAATTAAGACACTTCCTCCTTTTAATAGAAATGTAATGAATATATTTTTTTTTATTTGAATAGTCCTTGTATGACCTTTTTCTAAATATTTATATATTATTGCCTGCATCTATTGTGTCTGTTTAACTCATTTATATCTATAATCTTTTCACCATTTAAAAAAATGAACAATTGTTTAATACCATATTAAAAAGATATTAAGTTTTATCCTGCATATCTTTAAAAAGAGATGCTTCAATGTACAGAACTTCTTTAGGAGCTCCAATAAGAACAGCCGCATTGCTATATGAACTTATTATTGAGCAAATAATTTTACTTGACAAAGATAATAAAATTAATTCTATTACTGCGCCATGGATTCCTTCAACATTGTTTCGATTTAATTTGCTGTTAAAAGTATATATTCGGTTGCCATACTTGTTTATAAAAGTATTTTTAATATTTATATCATCAGTTGCTAGAAAAAACTTTTGAACTTTATTTTCTGATATAGCTTTGTCTATTTGTTTCAAATAGTTTTCAATTGGATTTTGCTTTATAAGATCAACATGATCTGTTCGTCTAATATGTATTCCAATAAATGGTTCTCCTATTCGGTGATACTCCTTATTTACTTTCCTTTCTATATGATCATTAAACTTAAAAAATTTAAAAAATAAACGACTTTCTTCATCTTTTAAATATTCATCATATGATGATTGTTCATTGTAATTACCAAAGGCTAAACAACTCGCCACCAAGATTGTAGCATCGTTGCTATTAAATGCTATCTTTTTTAATTTATTTGTTTTATAGTCAATTATATCATCATCAAAAATGGATTTATCAGAAAAAATTTTTGAAATTAATTTAAACAAAGTATAATATTTATTAATAGCCCCGGGTCTGTATATTTTAGTTAACAAGTACTGAATCCATCTAGGAGGTACAGAATAATCAATTCCAATACTTTCAAATATATCAGTCATATCACAACCTAGGGCCTCATTAATTGGCCAAGCAATATATAATTTTCGATTGTCTTTTATTGCAAGCCGGATACATGAAGACAATACTCGCATTCTATTACCTAATCCCGCCTGAGGTATTACAATTAATTTTCTTTTTTTTGCCATTTCTTTTATGGATTGTGGATGTCGCTATATCTAATTCATGTATTATATATTTGAATTTTTGTCTATTTCTTTTTTTAAGTAATTTATAGTTTTGATTTTTGCTACTATAATATCATATGTGAAAATAGCTCCATAATATAAATATCTTTTCCACATTCTTCTTGGCTCTTTGGCAAACCTTATGAACCATTCTAGATTTAAATTTATCCAGAATTCACTTGGGCGAGTTATAGTCCCAGCATAAAAATCGAATACTGCACCAATAGAACAAATCAATCTAGTTTCAATATTTTCTTTAATTAAATGTACTAACTTTTCTTGTTTCGGGGCTGTTAATCCTACAAATACAATATCAGGGCTGAAATTGTTAATGTTTTTTACCATCGTTTGAATATCTTTTTCATCAAAACTTTTTTTATAGGGAGGAGAATAATACCCAGTTTCTATTAAGGGATATTCGTTTTGCATTCGTATTGCTATTTTATTCAGTGTTTCTTGAGAAGCACCCAAATAAAAACATTTTCCTTTTGTTTCATTTAACATTTTCAGGAGATAATTGTGCATATCAGCCCCAGCAATTTTTTTCAATCGCTTTCCTGTTATATACTTACAAGCTTTTACAATGCTCATTCCATCTGGAAGTAGGATATCCGAAGCCTGCAGGGCACTTTTAAATAATAGATCGCGCTCAGCGACGCAAAATGCATTTTGATTTATAGTGTTTATGATTATTTTTTTTTCTTTATCTAGAATAATTGGAAAAGGGTTTACAGCTAATGAATACCCTAGGAAGTCAATTTGTGACATTCTCTTTTTTGAGGTTACAGATTTTTAAAATTGCCTTTTTATTAATGAATGATAACCTTTAAACTTATTGAATATGAAATTCAGTATTATTTGTACACTAATTAAAAGTTACTTAAGGTACACAATATAAGATTGCTTAGGCTTTATACCTTGAAGAGGTGGGGTAGACTATTTTAATTAATATTGGCTGAAGCTTAAACTTGTTTAGCTTGCTTTATACCCAGTAGCTCCGATTGCCGCTTAATAATAAGTAATTAGTTTAGATAATTATGAGTTAAATAAAAACATCTAAATTTTTTGTTTACAGTCCAACTTATGGCTCGATTCCGCTCACTAAAACCGATATTTTCATAATCCAACAACTTCATAGCTTTTGTCAGATACCATCTGTTCAATCCATTCAAATGTTTTTGACATACCATAAACTAAAGGTTTAGAAACCTCCCATCCTAGTTTGCTTTTGAATAGTCTATTGTCTGAGTTTCTCCCTCTTACTCCTAAGGGACATTTGAATCCATATTTAGTGAGAAACTCTTTTCCATATATATTCTTAATAATAATGTTCTTACCTGATATATCAATTGCCATTTGTGCTAACTGATTTATTGTAACCATCTCTTCTGACCCTATATTTACTGGTCCAGTAAAATCAGATTTCATCAAACTAAGTACAGCTTCAACGCATTCATCAACGTACAAGAAGGAGCGAGTTTGCTGACCGTCGCCCCACACTTCGAATTCGCCCCCATCTGGAGTTTCTGCCGCTTTTCTTAACATTGCTGCTGGAGCTTTTTCCTTACCGCCTTTCCATGTACCCGATGGGCCATAAATATTATGGAACCGGGCTATTCTTACATTTAAACCAAAATTTCTATTAAAAGCTAAGTATACTCTTTCGCTAAAAAGCTTTTCCCAGCCATATTCTGAATCTGGGTTTGCTGGATAGGCAGAGCTTTCTTCACAATTCGGATTATTAGAATCTATTTGATTATTTTCTGGGTACATACACGCAGACGAGGAGTAGAATAGTTTTTTAATACCTTTGGCAACTGCTTCTTTGGCTACATTTAAATTTATTAAAGCAGAATTATGCATTACGTTTGCATCATTTTGTCCTGTAAAAATATATCCAGCTCCTCCCATATCTGCAGCCAATTGATATATTTCCTCATAGCCTTTTCCAATAACTAATTCCACAGTTTTTGGGTCAGTCAAATCACCCAGGATGAATTCATGGCATATGTCCTCATGTTCAAAGTATTCATGATTTTTTATATCACATATTCGAACAAAACAACCATCTTGTTTTAATTTTCTTGCAAGATGTCCACCTATAAATCCTCCACCACCTAGTACAATTATTTTTTTCATTTTATATTTTTTTATAATATTTATTGTGAAACTCTAATGTTTTGGCTTCGCCCTTTCAGCTCTGCTAAACACTTTGAATTAATATTAAACAGAACATTTCTGATTGTTATATTATATTGAAATTCTTAATTTCGATATATCAACCTTTACAACTATTTGTAATGATTTTACAAATAGTTGTAAGTTCTTGCCTTATTGATGGATGACTTGCCCTGCGTTTCCAGTAAAACACCCTGACTTGATTTTTACTATTTCATCAGCTGAATATGCTTTTATTTGGATAAGACCATGGTCTACTTAATTTAACATATATTTGATAGCCTCGATTACCAAATCTCGAACGACTACTGGTTTATTTTGCCAGAATATATATCTGGCGATTCCTTAAATTCCGAATACGCTGGTTTGTTCTTTCTCTTTTAGATTAACAAAATAATAAGATCGAAAGAGCGACTCTTCAACTAGTTTAATCTGATCGGACTACTCCCGTATCAATTTAATCAATGGACAATACAGATCGATTTTTCGATCACATAACTTTTTGGCTACTATTCTTTCGTTCCTAGACTTCGTGTATAATACATACTAGGGCATTCTTCTTATGTCTTATATTAATTACCATGCATTTACATTTCCTTGCATCATAGATTTTGCCGTTAGCCAACAAATCCATAGATCTAGGGCAAAGGATCGCTTTCGATTATAAAATCGATCATATCTAATACGATGTTGCATTTTGATAAGCTGATCTGTTTCGCCCCGGCAGCCCTGTACTTGTGCCAGCCCAGTAATACCTGGCTTTACCCTATATCGCTTCCGGTAGTTGGGCATTGTATTCCAGAATTGAGCACTATGTTGTAAGGCATGCGGTCGGGGACCCACAACACTCATATCACCAATAAGAACATTTATAAATTGGGGCATCTCATCGAAATTGGTCCGTCGCAGAAAACCACCGATTCTAGTTATCCGATTGTCATTTTTTACCGCCTGTTTAAACGTTGCCTGCGGGTTGTATGTCATGGTTCGAAACTTCAAGCAATTAAACCAGTTTCCTCGGTAACCCGTACGTTTTTGAATGTATAGGATTGGTCCAGGGGATTCTATCCAGATGATTAGTCCCATTACAGGAATTAGCCAGGACAAAATAGTCATGCAGACTAGCGAGGCTATACAGATATCAAAGACGCGCTTCCCCACTTGCCGATACGTGAGATCGGTGTGATTAGCCTGTAAATTAGTATATACGTATAAGGTTTTATAGTGCGTATCGAGACTTAGCATAAAAGACGAAAAAAGTTGAGTAGACAACTAGATCTTATGATTTTCGATGTAGTTATGTGCGTTGGTATATAGTACTGACCTAATCGAATTTTTTTGTCAATTCCATATAGTCGCCATAGTTGTAGCTGTAATTAAGCGATTCACCTTTGCCTACACCATTTAGAATAATGCTTAGTTTTTGGAAGCGTTGTTCTTTATACAAGGTATCCACCATCTTTATATAGTTCTTGGGTGTGTGATCATGACGAACTATATAAATCGTTACATCGGCAAAAGGGGCAATCACTTGTGAATCAGTAACTAACCCGATAGGTGGTGAATCAACGAGTATGTAATCGAAGCGCTTTTTTAACTCCTTAAACAAGTTGGCTAGGTGAACAGAACTCAATAACTCAGACGGATTTAAGGGCAGTGGACCGGCTGTAATAATGTAATAGTTCTCATGGCCAATAACTGGATGGAGTAATTCGTCAATGCCTACCTCGCCAGTTAGGTAATTGCTCAACCCTAGCCGGTTTTCAATGTGCAAACTCTTATGTAGCTTGGGCTTACGCATATCCATATCCAGAATAACCGTTTTGCGATCGACGAGCGCTAAACTGGCACCAAGGTTTAGGGAAATGAATGACTTGCCTTCACCACTAATGCTGGATGTGAATAATAGTACCTGATTAGTGGGTGGGTTACCATTTAGGAATAAGAGATTTGTGCGCAACGCCCGTATTTGTTCGCCAATTACCGAATGCATGCGTGACTTGAATACAAAGCTTTCTGTCCCCAATTGACGTTCCTTTACTACTTCGCCGAGAATAGGAATCTGAGTGGCTTCTTCTACATCAGCCCGGCGCAGAACATGATTATTTAGGGTGTCCTTAGCCGTAATAAAACCTATTGGTATTAGCAAGCCTACTACAGCAAACAGGGCAAAAATCATCATTCTAACTGGCTTCACAGGCTGACTAGCTGTATACGCGCCATCGACGGTTCGGCTTCCTGAAACCATGGAAGCTGCCGAAAGGGCTGTTTCTTCCCTTTTTTGCAGCAAATAGGTGTACAAATTGTTTTTGATACTCTGTTGCCGGGTGATGTTTAGTAAAGCACGTTCTTTACCCGGTACGGTACGAATCATGCCCTCCATACGCTGGTTGTTGGCGACGAGCTGAGTACGATTACTAATCAGCTGCTGGCGTATAGTCGCAATATTTTCACTGATGCTGCCAATTATGTTTTTCAATTGGCTATCAAGCGATTCGATCAACGGGCTTCCTGGCGATGTAGTCCTTAATAAATCTTCGCGCTTTAATTCAAGTTCGGCTACTTTGGTTAATAAGCCCGTTAAAATTGGGTCGCTGAACCCCAATATGGCAGGGGCTATACCCTTTCGTCCAGAATGATTCTGCACATATCGCTCAATATCTCCCAACGCACTCAGTTGAATATTCACTTCATTCAGTTGCGTGTCATTATCTTTTACTGTCGTTAGAAATTTTTCGGCTTGTACGCTCAAGTCCGTAATGCCATGCGTTGACTTATAGGATTCGACCTCTTTCTCAACGGTAGATAATTCACCTGAAATTAGTGCTAGTCGATCTTCAATAAAATTAAGTGTACTAGTAGCTTCGTTATTTTTATCGACAATAGATTCTTTATTATACTCGCTGATAAGTTTATTTAAAACAGCCTCACCTCTGTCTGGAACCGATTCCTGCATACTGAGCACCAGCATTGTAGACAGCTTTCCTGTTGGCTCAACTTTCAGATTTGCCAAATACATTTCTATGGCTCTATTATGCGGAATCACTGACACATAGAGAGGGTCAAGTTTGCTGCTAAGTGGCTTTCGGGCAACTATTCGTAACAGGCCAAGGTGAGTATTTATACGTTGGTTTACTGGATAGATATGGTTATTTAACTTCACCGTTTTTGCATCAACAAAAGAAAGTTCTATTACTTCCTTATATAGTTGTGAAGTCGGTTTTTCAACAACTAATCGGATTGGCGATTCATCATAAATCTGTTTTTTGTAGGTATGGGTTTGTTGATAGTATTGAACATCAAGACCTAAATCTTTCACGACCCGATCCATTAAGGAGTATGACTTGAGAATCTCCACTTCATTCTCTACTACCTTACTTTCTGTGAAGATGCTCATTTCCTTCATCAGACTTTGCTCCGAAATGCCTTTTCTCTCGTCTTTAACTAAGACGCTAGCCTGCACATTATAGACTGGCGGTTGGTAGAGTAGATATACGTATGCAGCTGTTAATGCTAGTATTAGAGAAAGCACAAACCAAGGCCATTTGCGTACATACCGCATGAGCAGAGTACGCAGATTAGTTGATGATTCTACTTCGTAAGCCTGATATGGTACAGCAAATGGGTTACTATTCATGTTCGTTGGCGTCAATAACGACCGACACTGATGGTGATAAAGGATAGAATAATGGTAATAAGTGTTGTCGGGGTTATTTGCTGGGTTGCTCCGCCATGATAATCGTTGTATAAGGATTAAAGAAAACCGTTGCCCTAGAATTTACGCTACTTATATGTACTGATCACACATCACCAGTTTCTATACTTTAAGCACACGTTTAAGCTAGTGCTATCGAGTATTTGTGTCCCTCATTTGACTGATAAAAATCAGTTCTTCATCAGAAATATAACCTGATAAATCAACACCAAGTATAGGTATTTACTGCACAATATTTGTGTATATTACTCAAACAGATTATGCAGTTATTGTGATACTGTTTTACTAATTTTTAAGTTAATTGCTGACTATAATCTAATGAGGAAGGCTAAAAGTCTTCGTTAGATTGACTGCCAAGGAGTCGACTTTTGACTATGTTTCTACTTTATAGTAAAACAATTGAAAACTGTGTTATCTTATTTGATTCAGTTCACAAACTAGTAATCAACCGATGTAATTTGAGAATCGTTGTAGTTTAAGTAGTTACTCCTAAATCGATTCAGTTACAAAAACAATCTACTGAACAGTGGCCATTTTTCTTAAAAGAATTTTGGTGACACAAACTATTTTGCTCGTATCCATCGATTATCGAAATTCTCTTCAATACCTAAATTTTATAGTATTAATTTTAATTGATTATCATAAACAAAGCATGTCCTGAATTCAGAGATAACGTATCTAAATGCTAAAGAAATAAAAGCCTAATAATTATTGAATTCTAGCATACATCATACCTATTCTTTAACATTATTTAAAATTATATGATAGCCTATAGTTTTACAAATTCACTTATATATTTTGACTGTATATGATAATTCTTCTTTTAAATAGTGTATAAGCTTATTTTCCAATTAAATATATTGTTGTATAATAAATTTGCTTTACGTAACTTATTTCATTAATTTTTCGTGTTTTTATGTAAAGTATTTTAGACGAGTCATTTCTCACCTACGTATAATAAATTATTGTGTAACTTTGAGATAACAGGTGAATTGTATACTTAAGTAGCTAGTAGGTAGCTTAATACTTATTCTTACACCAATGAAGGATTAGAATACCTTGTACCGTTGAGAATGGGTACGATGTATATATGTATACTCGTAATAGAGAAAAGAGACTTTAGATTTTGAAATTAATTTCAGGGGACTTATACGCTACTTTAAGTTAAATATATAATTATGTTATCATTTATATTTCCGCTTTTACTTTTCATTTATAACATCTAAGGAGACAATTATTAATCTAATTACAGTTAAGGCGGTATGTGCTTATACATCTCATCAGATTAGTACGTACATACCACCTTGTTTGATACGGTCGCTAAGACTATTTATAACGCTCTCCTTGCCTTCTGTCAATAGGCTTTTAATAGGACCTACTTTTTATCGCCTTTAACCGCCGAATTGCATTCGGCAAACGACGATTGCTGACGGGTAACCACGAGCCCGCAATCGAAGCTTCCCCTCGTTTTTGAGGTATTAAGCGAATTTCATTGATATAATCAGGGTTAGCTGCGCACATTCTGTGCAAGCGAAGGAAATGTGGAAGTTGTGCCGTACAATATGATAATGTCCGGCTAATTAATAGATCAGGAGCATCGGTGAAATAGATGCGGGTATAGTTTTCATCGCCGATGAGGTGAGTAATTCGTCCCGCTTGATTGCCTAACGTTGAATGTCTCATAGCTTGAGTTCGGATAGTAATCTAAAAACCTACGATGTAATTAGACTTTTAGATGTCTGAATAGCAAACTTTTTACGTTTTGCTTTACTGTTAATCGTTTGAATAATAAGAAATTATAAGTACTCTTTATTACCTATGAGACAAAAAAATATGTAATGTTTACCTTATTAACCCGTGAATGAGTTTGTGAATTTTTTTGTATGGTGTGTGCTATAGGGCCCAAAAAGCGTTTCCACCACTTTCCAGACTTATTCTCGAGTATATAATAAAGTAAGAAAAGCCGCAGCGAGCAATACTGTATTAGCCGTCGTGAACGTCAATAAAGCCCAGTGACAGAGTGGGGTGGGTAATCATTATGCAAAACAAGACCTTGGTCTAGCAAGCCTGTATGCAAACATAAAAAGCCGCTAAACAAAAATGTTAAGCGGCTTTTTATCAGGAGGGCCAGGTAGGACTCGAACCTACGACTCACTAATTAGGAGTCAGGCACTCTATTGACCAGTCACATTGAAAATAAGTGCCTGTATCGAATAAAATCAGTGCTTAATGCTGGGGAATACTACCAACTGTGCTCAAATTACATTTGAGAAACTACACTACTTGTATATAATAGAAGTGAAAATTTCACCTAACATTTAGCTAAGACACTGATTATGAGTGTCGGTGTGGTGGGGTTCAAACTTGCAACCCCAATACCATTTTTTATCTGACCTTCTCATTCAACAATCACTCTTTTCTTTGCTACTTGTTTAAGTTCACGCAAATTCATTGCACATCACATTGCACAGATAATAAAAAAGCACTCAACAGTTATGCTAAGTGCTTGATTATTAAGAGCCTCCTATAGGACTTGAACCTACGACCCCTTCATTACGAATGAAGTGCTCTACCAACTGAGCTAAGGAGGCTTTTTGCTGCGTTTTTGCCAAAATGCTAACGCGGTGCAAATATAACAGAGTGGAATTTAACAACGCAAGTATCCGTTCTATTTTTGGTAAATTTGCATCCATGATTTCCATTACAAACCTATCGTACTATCTCGGTAGCCGGGCGCTCTACGAAAATGCCTCGCTACACATCAAGCCTAACCAGAAAATTGGCCTCATTGGCCTCAATGGTACGGGCAAATCTACACTGCTCCGTATTATCAATGGCGAGTATCAACCTGATAGTGGTATTATCTCCAAAGCGGGTGATGTATCGCTCGGTTTCCTGAATCAGGATTTGCTGTCGTATCAGACCGAAGATTCCATTCTGTCGGTGGCGATGCAGGCATTTGCCCGGCAGAATGAATTGCAAATCAAAATTGAGGAGTTGCTCCATGAAATGGAAACCAACTACCGCGATGAACTGGTTGATAAACTCGGTAAAGTACAGGAAGAGTTCGATGCGCTCGATGGGTATACAATTCAATCCAAAGCGGAAGAAATCCTGGAAGGACTTGGCTTCTCTACCGACGATCTAAATAAGCCCTTAAAATTGTTTTCAGGTGGCTGGCGGATGCGGGTTATGCTCGCTAAGTTGCTATTGCAAAAGCCGTCGCTGTTAATGCTCGATGAACCAACTAACCACTTGGATCTTCCATCCATTCAATGGGTTGAAAAATACGTTCAGAACTACGAAGGGTCCGTTATCGTGGTTTCTCACGATCGAGAATTCATTGATAATGTGGTCGATACTATCGTTGAGGTGTCGGGCGCTAAATTGAATTATTACGCTGGCGACTACTCGTACTATATGGAAGAGAAGACGCAACGTAATGAAATTCAGAAGGGCGCTTTTGAAAACCAACAAGCGAAAATTCGACAAACGGAGAAGTTTATCGAACGATTTAAGGCGAAAGCGTCGAAAGCTAAACAGGCTCAAAGCCGGGTAAAACAACTCGAACGCATGGAGCTTGTAGATGATGTGATCGACAGCAATGCACGGGTCAACTTTAAGTTTAACTTTTCTCAGCAACCCGGTCGGCACATCCTTCACTTAGATAATATCTCGAAGGCTTACGGTGAAAAGCGAATCCTGACTAATTCCACGGCCCGGCTCGAACGGGGCGATAAGGTGGCACTGATTGGAGCCAACGGACGCGGAAAGTCAACGCTGCTGCGCATTATTTCAGGCTCTGAGCCCATGGATGGGGAACGGCTTTTGGGCTATAATGTCTCGTTTAGTTTCTACGCCCAGCACCAGCTTGAGTCGCTTCGGGTGGAGGATTCAATGCTCGACGAACTCAAACAGGCGAATCCAAGTAAATCGGATGGTGAACTGCGTGGCGTATTGGGGTGCTTTCTGTTTTCGGGTGACGATGTATTCAAGAAAATAAAAGTCCTCTCAGGTGGCGAAAAGTCGCGGGTGGCATTAGCGAAGGTATTACTCTCGCAAGCTAACTTCCTGCTGCTTGACGAACCGACCAACCACTTGGACATGCAGTCGGTAAATATTTTGATTCAGGCGCTACAACAGTACGAAGGTACGTATGTGGTTGTTTCTCACGATCGGTATTTCGTCTCGCAGATTGCCAACAAAATCTGGTATATCGAAGACGAACAGATTAAAGAATACCCAGGCACTTACGACGAATATGAGTGGTGGCAGGAAGAGCGTAAAGCACAGGGGATAGTTACGGCGAAACAACCCGTTGATAACTCAAAAATGCAGCCTGCACCCAGTCCGACACCCGGCACGAATGGTCAGGGGATAAACGGAAAGTCAGCCACGAATGGTCGCGCATCGGAAGAGGACCGGAAAGAATGGCATAAGACGCTGAAGAACTTGACCCGTCAGGCCCAAGAATCGGAAACCAAAATTGCCCAATTAGAAGAACGCAAGAAGTGGCTCGAAACTGAACTTGCCAATCCTGCTACTTACGGTGATGATAAACTGATGCAAGCCAAAAATGACGAGTATCGGCACGTAATGGCCCAAATCAATCAGCTACAGGATGAGTGGGAAATAGCCATGCTCGAAGCCGAAGAATGGGAAAAGAAATTAGCCTAGTTTGAACGCAAAATAATGGTGAAGCAAAATGTGTCTGAAACTGATTTTTAGCAGTTTCAGACACATTTTGCTTCACCGACAGTGCTTCATTTTTGGGAAATGCTGATTGCTATAAATCCGCTAAACTATTTAGGTAAGCCGGGTAAATTGGGTTGTTTGAGAGAGTGCTTGCCTTCATGAAGTAATGCTCAGAGTGTTGATTTTCTCATCGTCAAATGCGAAATTGTATTTAAGTGGCGCCGGGCTTCCGGCAAAATTCCCTGATACCATAACGGTTAAAATACCACCGTTTTCGTGGGTCAAAAATTCAGCTGGTTCCAGGGTTACCCGATACTTTTCGTTGGTTGCTTCATTCCATTGTTTTATTTCAGCGGGGCCATTGTACGTTTCACCTGCATCATGCACAATGGCATTGGCTGCAAATAGGGCAGCAAATCCATTGCTGTCATAATTATTCTGAGCGGTCATTAAAGCCGTTATGAGTTGTGGTAGTGCTGCTATTGTAGACATGTTTATCTTCTGTTAAGGTCAGACTGTTGGTATTGTTCCACCGTCAATTACATGTTCTGTTCCTGATAAATAGGCGGCACGGGGAGAAACCAGAAATGCCACGAACTCAGCGACTTCTTCGGGCATTGCTGGCCGACCCATCGGTATTCCGCCCAAGGAATCCATTAGTCCCTGTAAGGCTGTTTCAATACTAATTCCTGAACTTTCCGCTAAGCGTTTAACCATTCGTTCCGCAGAAGTTGTCTGAACAAAACCCGGTGATACCGTCAATACCCGCACGCCTTTCGGCGACACTTCGTTGGACAGACTTTTACTGTAATTGACCAGCCCCGCTTTGGCTGCGGCATAAGGTAAAGTGGAATCGTAGAGGGGAAGTTTACTCTGGATGGAGGCAATATGGATAATCACCCCGGCAGCTTTGTTAAGCATGTAGGGCAGTAAACCCCGATCAAGCCTGACAGGTGCCAGCAGATTCGTGTTGATTGTTTCCTCCCAGTGTTCGTCGGTTAATACCTGAAATCCGCCACCCGGCGTTTCCGAACCTCCTGCATTGTTAACCAATATATCAACACCACCAAAAAGGTCTGTTATTTCGTTTATTACTTTTTGAGTTCCCACTGGCTTTCTCAAATCGGCTGCGATAAAGTGAAAGTTGTTATCTTGTACTTCAGGTTTGTTTCTTGCCGTAATAATTACAGTAGCACCCGCTGCTGCTAAGCGTTCGGCTATTGCCTTGCCCATGCCTTTAGTTCCACCCGTAACCAGTACTGTCTTGCCTGATAACTCACTATTGATAGTCATATTTGCTTATTTGAAAGCAAAATTCAATAAGATTAGCAGCCTGTACAAGTACGGAAAATCGATTCATATAGGGATAAATTTATCCCTGTCGCGCATTGTAGAAGAGTAAATTGACTTTGTATATGTATGAACGGAAGATTCCTATAACACTGGATTGTGGCCTCGACTTAATTGGTGAGGTTTTATACGGCAAGTGGAAAATCAGGATGCTTTATTTTATCGCCGAAGGTTGCGTGAGGCCCAGCGAATTACAACGGAAAATTCCTGATGCCAGCCGTAGAGTGTTGACTATGCAGTTGAAACAATTGGAAGAACACGAACTGGTAACCAAAACTATTTATCCGCAAATTCCACTAAAAGTGGAATATAGCTTAACTGAATTTGGTAAATCCTTGCTGCCCGTTATCACGATGTTGGGGCAATGGGGTGATGAACATCAGGAACGTTTGCGTAATGTCATCGAGAAACAATACACTACTACGCAAATGATGTCTGACCAAATGGTATAACGCTAGAATCAGGTTGGTCTACTACCTATTTTTCATACGAAAAACCCTTTTGTTTTTTGTTAAGCTGTTCCTCTTGTGCTACCCTTTCGGTATGATCGAATGACTGCGTTATCGTTTTATGAATACCGTTGCAAATCGTGTCTAGCGGGAGGTCGTTGTCGTCGGTGCCAAACGGATTTTCGATTTCTTCGGCAATAATCTCAAGGCTGGCCAGTACGTAAAAAACGAATACGACCAGCGGCACAACCAAATAGTGGAGATTTGACACATAGCCCAACGGCAATGTAATACAGTAGGTGAAGATGAATTTTTTGATAAATGAACTATAAGAAAACGGAATTGGCGTATTCTTGATACGCTCGCAGGCCCCACAAACATCCATTAACGATTGAATTTCTGAGTTAAGTAGTAAGAGGTGTTCGGGGAGCAAAATGCCCTGGCGTTGCAGTTCGTTTACCTTACCAAAAATTTCCAGCGCTACTTGCTGTGGCACGTGTTCGCTCAGCCGCAAGTCATGGATGCTAAATGAGGCACTTTCCGTAAATTCGTTTTCTATGGGTTGTTGTCGTAAGTGGTTTTTTAAGGAATAGGCAAAATTGGGAATCATAGCCCGGAAGAACTGGCGGGCTTCGGTTTGAGTAGGTTCCAGTAACTGATCTAGCTTGAGTGCCATGTTTCGGCTATTATTGACGAGGGATCCCCATAATTTCCGACCTTCCCACCAGCGGTCGTAGGCCGTATTTGTGCGAAAGACCAACAACATCGAAATGACGAAGCTCAGTAGTGTATGCATGAGCGATAAGTTCTTTAGATGAACATTATCACTCAAACCCATCAGCTCAATAATGTGGACGACAACGAACGAATAAACACCTATACCGACCAAAAGGGGTAGTAGCTTTCGTACGGTGTCGGCTCGGTTGAAGGTAATAATGAACCGGAACCAGTCTTTCGGATTGTAATTAACCATAGGTGCATTTGGTTGAGCAGACTATAATCATACGGGATTTCGGTGACGTTATCAACTTTAAATTTGGCCACTGTTGGCAACTTTATATAATCAGGTTAGCAAGACAGCGTTCATTTATCATACGTTAGGATAAAAATTATAGTAAATGACCATTCTCTTTAGAGTGCTTAGTGTCTTTTTTCTCTGTCTGATTACAGATCAGTTGCTTGCCCAGCAGCTTCAGACCATCGACCATATTTATGACTCTAAAGTTGAAACCGTATTGCTGTTTCCGCAGGTTAGTACCAATCTCTCCGATCCGGCTTTAACCCTAAATCCACCCGTTATTTCGCTTGATGAACAAGTTACACTACAACTTGAATTCGATGATCTGACAGCTACTTATCGCTCCTTTCGGGCTCGTATGGTTCACTGTAATGCTGATTGGCAGCGCTCCGTACTGAACGATATTGAGTTTACCTACGAATACAACGACAATCCAATTACGGAGTATCAGACCTCAATCAATACGAAAATTCCCTATTTTCACTATCGGTTTACGCTCCCGCGCATGAAATTGCCGGGCAATTATTTGCTGGTAGTTTACGATGAACGTAACCGAAATAATATCATTTTTACGCGCCGATTTAGCACGTACCAAAACCGTGTAACAGTAGCAGCGGATGTACACTTTTCATCAGGCCCGGCCCGCCAGTTTAGCGACCAGCAAATTGATCTGAGTATTAGCTATAAAGGCTATCAGGTAATCTCACCCCAGGACGATTTTAAAGTAATTATTCGTCAGAATTATCGAGACGACCGCGAAATTCGGGGACTTCGCCCGACTAATGTGCAGGCATTTGATCAGGTACTAGAATACCGATTGGTTGATTTGAGTAACACCATGCCGGGAGGCAACGAGTTCCGGTTTTTCGACACACGCACTATACTTTCGCGGGCCAATTATATTGAGCGCATTGAGCGTCCTGCCGACCGGAATATTGCTTATGTGCAGGTCGATCAATCACGCAATCAGGGTGTTTATATTCAAAGCGACGATTTTAACGGGCAATTCGTGATCGACCATCGCGAAACGGGCATTGGCGGTACTAACGCGGATTATATCGAAACTATTTTCACGCTCAAAATACCCGAAGTGTCGGGTCTGGATGTGTATGTTAATGGCGCGTTTAATTTCTGGCAATTAAATAATCGCAACCGTATGGCGTTCGATGCGCTATTGGGCGCTTACCGGTCTACTATTCTGCTTAAACAGGGCGTTTATAATTACGACTATACTGTTGGAACGACTGGGCCACAACCAAAAGTGGATGAGAATTACGTTGAAGGTAATTTCTCATCCACTGAAAACGACTACGAAATATTTGTTTATCATCGTCCGCCAGCCTCCCGCGCCGACCAATTAGTGGCCTATAAGCGGGTGGGAGTCAACAAGCGGAAGTAAATGTATGGCGGGTGGAAACCCGCCTTTCAGTATTAACACAGGCGGGTTTCCACCCGCCATACATTTATGCACTGTGCAGAAACTCCATAATGTCGCCATCCTGCACGATGTATTCTTTACCTTCTACGGCCAATTTGCCCGCTTCACGAACGCCCGCTTCGGTCTTGAACTGCGAAAAGTCGGGCAGTTTCATAACCTGCGCCCGAATGAATTTTCGCTCGAAATCGGAGTGAATAACCCCGGCGGCTTGGGGTGCTTTCCAACCCCGGTGAATCGTCCAGGCGCGAACTTCTTTCACGCCCGCCGTGAAATACGTAATCAAGCCCAACAATCTATACGATTCTTTGATGAGTTTGCTCAAGCCCGATTCGGTCAGGCCATATTCGCCCAGAAATAACTCGCGTTCTTCGGGGTCTTCCATTTCGGCAATCTGCGATTCGATAGCTGCGCTGATAATAATAACTTCGGCTCCTTCTTCTTTCACGGCTGCCCGAAGAATATCCGAATAGGCGTTTCCGTTGGGTAATGAGCCTTCATCGACGTTAGCCACATAAATAACGGGCTTCACGGTCAGCAAGGCAATATCACCGATGGCGGCTTCACTTTCTTCTGGTGTAACCTGTACAGTACGGGCGCTTTTGCCCGCTTCGAGCGCTGTTTTGTATAGCTTTAAAATTTCCAGTTCAGACTTTGCTTTGGCGTCTCCTGCGCGAGCGCCTTTTTCGACCCGCTGAATTTTTTTGTCAACTGACTCTAAATCTTTCAGTTGCAATTCAATATCAATGATTTCTTTGTCTGATACTGGATTGACTTTGCCTTCAACGTGCACAATATTGTCATCTTCAAAGCACCGAATAACGTGCACAATTGCGTCCACTTCCCGGATGTTGGCTAGAAATTTATTTCCCAAACCAGCGCCTTGACTGGCTCCTTTCACAAGCCCGGCAATGTCGACAAACTCAATAATCGTTGGTACCACCCGCTGTGGTTTTACCAGACCTTCAAGCATATTTAAACGTTCGTCTGGCACCGTTACAACCCCAACGTTGGGTTCTATCGTACAGAATGGGTAATTGGCGGCTTCGGCCTTCCCGCTCGAAATTGCATTAAACAGCGTTGACTTACCTACGTTCGGTAAACCCACGATTCCACATTGAAGTCCCATAAATAAGTATGAATGAGTGAATGAGTGAATACTTACGACCAGTTGGTACTACTCTGTTGGCCAAGTCATTCGTTCATCCACAATTCGCTCATTGATTTTTTTTGCAAAAATACAACAAAAAAAACCTTCGGCATGATGGGCCGAGGGCTAACTCAATGTTGAGCAGATAACCTGCCGTGTGGAGAAGAGAATAAAGAAGTAAATCTTAAGCCATTTGTCTGTTTTTTTAGTCCCACTTTAGTTCGCTGGCGAAATCATCCTGTTCATCCCGTTCGCGTTGGACGAATTTTGAAAAGTCTACTTCGGGCATGAGTTCTGTTTTTACGTGGTCGACGGTTTCCTTCAACGCTTCGACAAACTTATCAAAGTCTTCTTTGTAGAGGAATATCTTATGTTTTTCATACACAACCCCTTCGCCCTGCGGTTGACGACGACTTTCGGTAATGGTTAGATAATAGTCGTTGGTACGAGTTGCCTTAACATCGAGAAAATACGTTCGTTTGCCCGCCCGAACTCGCTTCGAGTAAATTCTTTCCTGGTCTCTTTCGTCCACAATCAGTTAGATTTAATCAGTTCACAACTGCTAAAGTACGTGCAATCAGAATAGAACAAAAACAATGATGTTAAATATATTTTGGGGTGATTTTACCCCAAAAATTGATGACTTTGTGGAGGCCATTCTACAGATTTTTAGCTAATTGCTTGGTAGTAAAGCCTATCTGACTTATCTTTGTTTTACAGGAATTGCACTTTTTGGGGACGGACGGTATGTGAAAGGTTAATCAACATGCCCCCGCCTATTTTTTTTCACGTAACCAAAAGCTGTATGAGTTTAATCATGTCCATTATGTTGTTTTTTAGCAGCATAAACCCGGCGGAGGCTCTACCGAGCCTCATACAGAAAGGCAAAGCGTCTTTTTATTCCAAGAAGTTCAATGGTCGGAAGACCGCCTACGGTGAGCGCGTCAGCGCAGAATCTCTTGAAGGTGCCCACCGTCACCTACCGTTAAACACGTTGGTAGAAGTTACAAACTTAGATAACCAGCGTTCAGTAATTGTACGAATCAATGATCGGGGGCCTTTTTCTAAAGGCCGTGTTATTGATCTTACCCACGCGGCTGCACATGCCCTTGGTATGGTTTCTAAAGGAATCGCCAATGTATCGCTTCGGGTTGTTGGCAAAGGCCAAGCGGTTGCGCTGGCTCCTTCTGCTTTCTCAACACCGATTGCTTTTCAGTCGATGCTGGAACCAGTTTTATAAATCGGCTTTGCCGTATCACCCTAACCGTTCGATATTTCTCTGTGCAATTCCTGCCGGAAATGTCGAACGGTTCGTTTTTTGTGTTCTACCTATTGGTAATGTCTAAAACTTTATCAAAGTTTATAGAATGAAACAATCCCTTAATCTAGGTCAGGTGCGTTCGTTTGGTAACGTCGAATTTTTGGCCCGCCAATTGGTCGAAGGATTCATCACAGGGCTGCACAAATCACCTTTTCATGGTTTTTCTGTAGAGTTTGCCGAACACCGGCTTTACAACACGGGCGAAACCACGCGGCACATCGACTGGAAAGTGTTTGGTAAGACAGAAAAGCTATTTGTCAAACGATATGAAGAGGAAACGAATCTACGCTGTCATTTGCTGATCGACACGTCGTCGTCCATGTACTATCCAGAAGCCGATTACGGTAAGATGACGTTTAGTGTAATGGCTGCTGCGTGTTTAGCGTATATGCTTCAACGACAGAAAGATGCCGTGAGCCTAACCACCTTTGCTGATCAGATTGACCTGCAAACACCAATAAAGTCAACGCCTTCACACGTTCATAAGCTGTTCACTCAGTTAGATCAGTTGATGCAACAACCCAAGCCGTTACGCAAGACTTCGGCGGCTGAAGTAATTCATCAGGTGGCAGAAAAAATTAACAAGCGGTCGCTGGTCGTTATTTTCAGTGATATGTTCGACAATAGCGAAAAGGCCGACGCGCTGTTTTCTGCCTTACAACACCTTCGTCATAACCTGCATGAAGTGCTCCTGTTTCACGTAACAGACAAGAAAACCGAAGAGGATTTCGCTTTTGATGAGCGACCTTATGAGTTTATTGATCTTGAAACGGGTGAAAAAGTGAAACTTCAGCCAGGACAGGTACGTGACACGTATCAGCAGGCTGTAAAAACATATTTTCAGGAGTTGAAAATGCGCTGTGGGCAATACAAAATTGACTTCATTGAAGCTGATATTGCGCAGGGTTTCGAGCAGATTTTGACCGCCTATTTGGTAAAACGAACCAAGATGAGGTAAAGGAAATCAGGCCAAGCGAGAGCTTGGCCTGAATAAATAGGTTGACGGGCCAATGTCAATCTCCGATTTGGCCCAAATTCTACTTTTTTAAACTTGCCTTTGCGTTGGCAGGTGCACTAATTGGTTTTTTTGCGATTTGAGCAGCCGCCTGCTGCCGTTTGTTAAACAGCATGAAATCTTCGATCTGCTCGACAGGCAGTTTACGGGCAATAATTTTTTTGTTCTTATCGAGCATATAAACCGTTGGTGTAGTCCATACGTCATATCGATGACGATAGTCCGTGAGAGAACTATAATCGTACCCATTAATGGCATTGCCAAGTTTAAATTGCCGAATAAATTTCTTCCACTCTTCGGGACTTTGATCAATGGCAATCGCCACGACCTCCACACCTTTGCCTTTATAATCGTCCACAAATTTCTTCAGCTTAGGCGCACTATCGCGGCAATGTCCACACGTTGGCGAATAAAAAAACATGACAGTGTAGTCCGCTTTGATATTTTGGAAGGAAATCGGTCGGCGGAGGGTATCGCTGATAACAGGTGCGGCCATTACTTTACCAACCAGATTGGGTTTCATGGTCGCTACCCGTTCGCCAATACTTTTCAGCGTCGACGAATCTGAAACCGTCATTACACCCGTCGCGTAGTATTTCTCGAACATGTGGACAAATAGCCCGTCGGTTCCCATGACTTTGGGTTGTTCATACTGACTCGTGATGTAATAAATTGTATAGTACTTAATTTCCTTGTTTTTGCCTGCTATGGCTTTTCCAACCACGTAATCAGCATCCTTAATGAGCGAGTCGGGCACTTGAACGGTTAACTCTTTTATATATCGCTCTACTTTCTGTTGCAAAATAGGCGTGCGAACAAAACGCTCGTCGGAAAAGTCGAAATTATCCCAAAAGTGTTGCTTAAAATAGTTAAATACCCAAATGGAATCAGGACGGCCATTTGCCGCTTTAGGAGCAACGGGCACTTCGGGTTCAGCAGTCGCTTTAAATAATTTGGCCGCGAAAGTGGTAGAATTATCTACCAGAAATTTATTGCGATAGTCAGTAGCCTTTTTCTGCAAATCATTCATTTGGTTACTCAACATCGCAACGGAAGACGCATTGTTACGGGTCTTTTTCTGCGAGTTTAGCACTTGGGCATCGTCCGAAAATTGACCAAGCTGTTGCTGATAAGCATAAAATAATTCGTTTTCTCTTGATTCACTCACCTTCATGTTTTTGACGACATTGGCGGTATCAGTCTCAAACGAAAATTGCTGATCATCGGTAATGAGAAACTGAAGATAGCCCTTCTTAGGCATGACGATAATAAACAGACCTTCGGGCAAACGTTTTTTGCCTTCAAAAACTAGATTCCCCGCTCCGTCTACGCGGGCTGTATCTTTTGGAACGTATTGGGTAGACCCAAAGTAGTGAGCCAACACGCAGGTCGTATCTTTCAGCCCTTTGATGCGGCCGGTAATTTTAAAACCGTTGTCAACTACTGGAGTGGTAGATTGTGCCCAGGCAGTAGGTAATAGAAACAAGCCAAGTAGGGCGGCTAAGAGGAGTTTTTTCATACAGGGTGGTATGTATCTTCGCAACAGAATAGGGTCAAATTTACGGTATTTTGCTGGTACGTCTATTACCTACAAAACGCTTGCCATGTCTTATATAGTCTATGTTTTACTTCTTTTCTAAGACGATTACTTACTTATTTACACCCGCCGGGTGGCTCGTAACGGCCTTACTACTAGCTTTCTTTGTAAAAAGAACTCACTATCGTCGCCGGTTGATTGGGATTGCTTTAGGCGTTTTCTGGTTGTTTGGTAATCCATTTCTAATGAATGAGCTGGCTTTATGGTGGGAATACCCAATTCAGCCCAAGCCATTTGTATCGACCAATTCAGTAGAACGAGTTGCTATTTTGTTGACCGGTGGTATGAGTAACGCGATGAAGGAAATACCGGCGTCGCTAACCCAAGCCACTAACCCTCGATTTTTACTGGGCCGAGAAGCCGACCGTGCCGGGCAAGCCCTGTACCTTTATAAAATCGGGGCTGTGCAGAAAATCCTGATTAGTGGTGGCATAGGTAACCTACCATTCCAGCCCGAAAGCGTTGATGATGAAGGGCAGATGACTGCCCGTTTTTTGATCGTGGCTGGCGTTCGTCCAGCTGATATCGTATTTGAGAGTAAGTCGCGCAATACGCACGAAAATGCTGTTTTCTCAGCTCCTCTTTTACGACAACGCTTCCACACAAACCAATGCATACTGGTCACTTCAGCCTGGCACATGCGTCGGGCAATCGCTTGCTTCCAAAAAGCGGGCGTAGTTGTAACGCCTTTTCCTGGTAGTTTTTTAAGCGGGCGACGATCATTTGCCCCCGGTGAGTGGTTACTTCCACACGAAGAAGCTTTCTTCAACTCGTATTACCTCATACGAGAAGTAGTCGGATACGCAACGTACAAAGCAGTCGGGTATCTTTAAATTCAATCAGACCTGTACCGTTTTTAAAATTGTACAGGTCTGACTGAATATATCATACAGACAGAATCTTTACCATTCTAAGCAAATCTTCGCTGATCGGTTTAGGCAGGCGAATTGTATCGCGGAAAGGCGTATAAACTAGCTCGTTGTTAATTATACCCGCCATGACGTTTTGTTCACCATTCATTAAGCCTTCCAGGGCCCCAAGCCCCAGACGACTGGCCAGAATTCGGTCGTAAGCAGTTGGGACACCTCCACGCTGAATGTGGCCCAGCGTCGTAACCCGCATATCGATCTCGGAGTTAATCTGCTGGCGAATTTTTTCGGCAATCTCAGCCGCATTTCCGGCTTCTTCTCCTTCGGCAATCACAACAATAGAGGATGATTTCTGACGGCTCCAACCCGATTTCAGGGTTTCAACAACTTCCGAAATAGGCGTGAGTACTTCGGGCACCATAACCATCTCAGCTCCGCCAGCAATGCCAGATTGAATGGCAATGTAGCCCGAATCCCGACCCATTACTTCAATAAAGAAAATGCGGTCGTGGGAGTCGGCGGTGTCGCGAATTTTGTCAATGGCTTCCAGCGCGGTGTTCACGGCTGTATCGAAACCAATGGTATGGTCAGTTCCGTAGAGGTCATTGTCAATTGTGCCGGGTGCACCAACGGTTGGAATACCGTATTCGTCGAAAAAAAGCGTGGCACCCGTAAACGTACCATTCCCTCCTATGGCTACTAAGCCTTCAATTTCGAACTTCTTAAGTTGTTCGTAGGCTTTAGCACGACCTTCGGGGGTCATAAATTCTTTACTGCGGGCCGATTTTAGGATGGTGCCTCCCCGCTGGACGATGTTGCTCACCGAGTGCGAAGACATCTGAAAAATATCGCCATTTATCATTCCGCTGTACCCCCGGCGGATACCGAACACTTCAATGCCGTGATAGACCGCCCCCCGGACAACTGCCCGGATACAGGCGTTCATACCCGGCGCGTCGCCACCCGAGGTAAAAACAGCTACTCGTTTCATAGGTCAAATCAATTTTTTGAGGAAATTTCACAAAAAGGTTACGAGGGTACTGTTTTAAACCCCGCAAATTTATCCGCATTTCCCAATCTAAAGTCAATTGTCTGGGAATTATCCCATTGTTTTCACACAAATTTCAGTAAAAGGCCCAAATGAGCGTTTTAAACGTTTTGGATTTCAATACATCTGGAGTTTTGTTACCTGCCAAAGATTATTTTTTTATCTGGATTCCACTGCGAATTATATATTGCTTTTGAATCGACTCGCCCGCCATAAAATTCGACCATGATTAATTAGTGTTGTCAGCAAACCGAAATGCGCCACGAGAACCTTGAACCGATCGGTGAGTGACCGGCGGTGTTGTTGTACTGACAATCCCCCGATGAGATACTTACATAAGATAAAAGGCAAAAGCTCAATTTTTTGGGCTCCTTTCAGGCAACGAATTTCCCAGTCTAAATCTGCGCTTAAGTTATCAACTAAATAGTTTGGCGCAATGTCTCGTTTGGCTACAAAAGCCTGATGGCATACTTTCATACCGAGGGACATATCATGCCATGTCAGGTTATGTGGCAAGATATGGGGTGTTACCTGACTCCGTAAACCAACCGGAACGCCATTATCACGGACAAACAACGCATCGCTGTAGTAGACATCAGCACTGGTTGCTTTGATCCTCGTTAGCAAATTTGGCAATGTTTGCGCGTCATAGAGTTCATCGCCCGCATTCATGAACCACACATAGTTCCCCTTTGCCTGGTGTAGCCCCTTATTCATGGCATCGTACAAACCCCGGTCAGGTTTAGAAATCAAGGTAGTAATGTGGTCTTTGTAGCGGTCAATAATTTCCCTCGTCCCATCTATAGAAGCTCCGTCAATTACAATATACTCAAAATCAGTTTCTTTTTGGGCCACGATGCTTTGAATCGTGCGTTCCAGAAATCGCTCGGCATTGTATGTGATCGTAATGATAGAGACAGTAGGCATTGGGAAAGGGAGTTAAAAAGCGAATAGATCAGCAACAGTATTGCGCTCGTTCACTCGTTCACTCGTTCGCTCATTAATTTTTGGTACAACTCAATGTATTGTTTAGCTACGACTTCTTCCGAAAAATTGGTTTCAGCCGATTGCCGGGCACGTTGTCGTAGCTCTTCTGGGTTCGGATGAGTCATAATGAACGCTATACCGTCGGCAAGTTCCTGTGCTGAACCGACATCTGCCAGATAGCCATTTTGCTGATGGTCAATCATTTCGGGGATACCACCCGTACGAAAACCCACAACGGGTGTGCCGCACGCCAATGCTTCGATAACCGTGTTGGGCAGGTTATCTTCCAGCGACGGCACCACCATTGCATCGGCTGAGTTGTAAGCGGCTATGATATCTTCTTCGGTGATCAACAGGCCAAGATGCCGGACAGTGTAAGGTAACTCGTCAAACAAGTAGGAGCGTCCTTTTCCAAAAATAAGAATTTCGGGGTTCAGTTCAGGGTGTTGTTGATGCAAGAGTATCAGCGCTTCGGCGAAGTAATTAAAACCTTTACGCGCGTCGGTCACGTTGGCACTGCCAAACAGCAATCGAGGATAATCTGTGTTTGGAAGATTGAGAAGTTCGTTAGCTTCCGGGCGATCAACAGGTCGAAAAACGTCTTGATTGATGGCGTAGGGAATGACAGAAAAGGGGAAATCACGTAGTAAGGCACTCCGCTTCCCTTCTTGGGTTAACCAATGGCTTGGTGGAGTAAAATGGACCTTTGCCTTCGAGAAAATCCGTTTTTTATGTTCGAAAACTCGATACGAAAGATCCTGCTCACCGGGCTTTTTTATGTATGGACACTGGCGACAGTGAGATAAGAAATGATCGCAGCCGCGCGAGTAATGGCAACCGCCTGTAAACGCCCATTGATCGTGCAACGTCCAGACGATTGGTTTGTCTAACTCAAATAGAGCTTGCAACCCGTCAATTGATAAAAAACCAAAATTGATCCAGTGCAGATGCAACACATCGGCCTGTTGAATAGCTGGATGAAAGGTCAAATTTGCCCCAAACTTGGCTGGCGAAAACTGAAACCGTACCGAAGTATCACGTTCAAAAGGTAAAAAATATAATCGTTCGGCCACGAATCGCCCAAATGCGGTTTGCTCGGCTAAAAAATTATTGGCCAGATACGATACGCCCAACTCTGGTTTATGAGCTTCCAAACGGTTTGGTACGCCTACCAGCATCGTACTTTCTAGAAAATCATCCGCCCAAACCTGCTTCTGCAGGGCTCGATGAAGCCGGTTAGCCGCCACTGCCGCCCCGCCAAACAAATGATAGGTGCTCAGGTGCGTAACTCTCACCGCCCTAAAAGTTTATCAAATTTTTTGACAACTTCGGGCCAAAACCCCAAGCCAAAGACGCGCCCCCAAATCCGTCGACGTGAATAGGCTTCCATTTCGGTAAAAATCGGGTCTGTGAAGCGACTTTTGGCTTTCTGCGTCAAAATCAGTGCAAAACCATGCTGCTTAAGCGTGGTAGCAAATACCCAGCCTAACAACAGGTTTCGTTGCGTAAGCGTGGCTTCGTCGGCAAAGCGATTTACGTAGGTCATCTCACCCCAAACAGCACTGTTTTTGAGTGAGAATAAAACAAATTTCTTCACCAGCGGCTGAGTCGTGAAACTGTCCAACAAAGCAGGCGTAATTCGGGGTGAACCCTTTGGAATAAGTTCGGCGAGCCAGTGGCTGCCTGTTTCTTCCATAAACTGCAAGACCTGATAAAGTTTGTCTTCTCCATCGTATATCGATGCAATACCCGGCTCGAATTCGGCGGTTAGTACACATCGGGCGCGGTCGTCGCCGAGGTTACTGAATAGGCGTAGATCGGTGCCTTGTGAGTCGGTTTTGAACCAGTCGACCTGCTTGATTTTTAAACTATCGAGCGTCGAGCGAAGACTGCGCGTTTTAAGTTGAACAACTTTGGTTGGCTCAAACTTAGGCGCGAAGGCGTATTCCTGAATTAAGTCGGGCCGGGGCCGCAATAAGCTGGAGCAATGGGGCGATGTGGTCAGGTAAAAATCGGTCTGGTCGGGTTCTGCTATTTCTGTTTCGGCTGTTTCCGTACCTGCCGAGCGCGACCCGGTAACAATATGGTTGAAGGTGTAGAGTTTTCGGAAATGCCCGGCCTCGCTTTCAACATAGCCAAAATCGCGGTCGTCCGCATCAAAAGCAATGCAAACGGCGTATTTGGCAAATGCCTTCCAGCGACCATGTAATTGCCCCGACGCACCAATGTCCACCAGCACCGGCGGCTCAATCTGGAACTCGGGTCGGGAAAGTATTTTGTCAATCATGAACTACAAACTTAACTTCGATACGCAAAGATATTTAATTGCAGGTCCATACTATCGTTACCCCGGTAGTGGTGGTTAACCAAGGGCGCGTGGCGATACTGGCTGGTGTTGATATAGTACCGAAAACCACTTTCTTCCAGCACGCGAACAACGTCGGATAATGTTTGTGGATGGCCGAGGTAGGCATGAAATTCGACGAACAGATTCTGGACGTGAGCCAGTGCATCGCGGCAGTCAGTCAGTACGGCAGTTTCGGCCCCTTCGATATCCATTTTGAGCATATCGATTCGGGTTTCGCGCAGCAGAATGTCGCGCAACCGGACAGAGGGTACAAATTTTCGGTCGGTTTGCGAGAAAATAGACGCTGAATCGGCTTGGTCACTACCAAATAAAATACCTTCGTCGTTCGTCCAAACGGCTTTCGTAATGACCTCTACACCTGAAATCTGGTTTCGCCGTAAATTTTCCTGTAACGTTTCGCTGATGTGCTGGTCGGCTTCAAAAGCCAGAATGCGCGCATTTGGGTAGACCTGCCGGAAATAAACGACGCTGGTGCCAACGTTGGTGCCACAGTCGAAAATGACCGGGTGCTGGTTCGTGGTGAAGAAACGGTAAAACTCGTCCACGAAAATTTCCCGATACTGCCACACAAACGAGAGCGCGTCAGGCACGCGAAACTGATACGGGCCAAATGTGATATCAACAGGCTGATTGCGCGGCTTTCCACCGTAGCGCAAGGCCAGCATCAACAATCGACGCCCTTCAGCCGAACGAAGGAGTCGGGCGGTTTCGGTGAATAAAAAACGAAAAACCCACATGGGTAAAAAATTTATGATTTACAGCTGCAGACGACCGGACGCTACCGGCAACGGCAAACTAGTTTAAAAAACGCTTTCTCAACTGCGCTACCGTCTGATTAATATCCGGCGATAAGTTAAGGGCAACGACTGTCCCACCGAACAATCCCGTAATTAACGCCGACCGCCAGACTATGTCCATAATGAAGCGCCATTTTGGATCAGTTATGGCGGGGTAGGGGATTTGAACCGACACCCACCACACACTAGCACCCAGCATAATGACAAGAAGATTACGCCACGTAAACGGCTGCATCCGAAACGCAAACCCGACAAATAATGTCCGGACGAGGTTATAGAGTAGCGTTGCCAGCGCAGCACCCATAGCGGCCCCGTTGATGCCAAAACGGGGTATCAAATACTGGTTGGCGGCAATGGTAATGAAAATGAGGACGACAAAAAATAATGAGTCGTAGGTATAATAGCGTGATGTATTCAAAATAGTACCGTTTACTCCCGTTCCCATATCAATCAATTTGCCCAGACCCAGCCACAGAATCACGTAATAACCCGCTTCATAACTGGCTGGTAAGAATCGAAAGACATTGGGCAGGTTGGCCGCAACACCCACGAAGACCAAACAGCCTGCAATGAGTTGATTTAGGCAACTTTTTCGGTAGATACTGGCAATGTTTTTCAGGTCATTCGCTTTCCACGACTCGGCAATAAGCGTACCCGAAACTTTATACAAGGCTGTTGCCGGAATGGCAATTACGGCGGCAAAATAGGATGCTGTTCCATAAATACCCGTATCACCCAGACCCTGTTTACTGTTAATCATTACCTTATCAATTGTCCAGATAATCTGTGTTGAGAGAGCTGAAGTGAGTGTTAGCCCGGCGTAGCGCATCAGGTTACGGCGAAGATTAGCATCGATCGATACAAACTGGCGACTGAAAAATAAGGCTTCATCTCGAGCAACACTGATGACCATGAGTATTAGTGGTACGAAGAACGCCAGCAGCCAAACACCTATAAACTGAGGAAACGTAACCCAACCGAGCCAATACAGCCCGCCCGCCAGCAGAATCAATACGCGCTGAACAAATTGTTGCAGCAGTGTGCCCGTTACGGGGTCGTAAAGTAAACGGGCGTAGTTGTCAAAAACGGTAAAATAGACGGTAAAGAGCGTCAGCGGAATAAGGACATAGTAGTATTCGACGAATAGAGACGACTCTTTCTGATAAAACTCAACAACCCACGGGCGTGCCAGCCACAACGCCAATACACATAAACTAAACCCAACGAGTGTAGTCAAACTGGTGATGAGAAGATAACCATTGTGTTGTCGGTCGACGTCACGGAAATAAGGAAAATACCGTCCGCCTGCGCCATTCAGCCCCAGGTTCGATGCTTGTGCCAGCACTTGCGCCAGCGAAATGAGCAGAGTCAGCAGGCCGACCTGTGTCTCGTGGAATAGATTCGGAAATAAAACTCCCTGTGTCAAAAAACCAACGGCCACGCCCGCATAGGCGTAAATCGAATTCTGAATTGTCTGCCGTTTGATTATTCCCACGTAATGAATTGTGAATGAGAAAATGAAGGAAATGGGCGAATGAACAACAATCGTTAAGCAATCAGTCGCTCAGTCGTAATCAGTTTACCAAATCCCAGCTTAAAGCCGTTCCGGCGGAGATGTCATTCGTGGCGGTTTTGCCAATGATGTCATCATAGTAACGGGTATGCAGCCCATTGGCTGGACGGATACTGCGGACGTTATCGGGTGTGAACAACTCACCAGCCTTTGTGTCGCGCACTACGTACAACGACCGTTTGAATTGCAAACTTTTTTCTTCCTTAGGCGTGAGCGTATAGCTAACCTGACCCATTGCCAAATGCGCCCGTTCGGTTTCGATAACGAGATTTTTTAATTCATCTGGCTCTAACGAGAAAGCCGAATCCACTCCTCCGTCGGCCCGACGCAGCGTGACGTGTTTTTCGAGCACAACGGCTCCTAACGCCACAGCAGCTACGGCTGCACCAATGCCCATTGTATGGTCTGATAAACCAACCGGCACGTCAAACAATTGGCGCATGTGCGGAATCGTGTGTAGGTTCGTGGTTTCGGGCGTAGCGGGGTAGGTACTCGTGCACTTGAGCAATACGAGGTCTTTGCAACCATTCGCCCGGAGAACTTTGATCGACTCGTCGAGGTCGGCAACCGAGGCCACGCCCGTACTCATAATGACTGGCTTCCCCGTTTTAGCTACTTTTTTAAGCAGAATGTGGTCGGTATTTTCGAAGGAAGCAATCTTATACAGCGGCACATCAAGCGATTCTAAAAAATCAACGGCTGTTGTATCAAAAGGCGAACTGAACGCAATCATACCACGCTTTTTAGCATGGTCGAAAATCGGTTTATGCCACTCCCAAGGCGTGTAAGCGTCCTGATACAGTTTGTACAGATTTTTGTCGGCCCAAAGCGACTTTGCATCACGGATGTAAAACTCCTCCGACGCACCATTGAACGTAATTGTGTCGGGCGTATACGTCTGAAGTTTCAGCGCGTGCGCACCGGCATCGGCTACGGCATCCACGATTTCCAGTGCCCGGTCGAGTGACTGGTTATGGTTACCTGACATCTCGGCGATAACAAATGGCCGGTGCGTTGGGCTTATGGTATATTGGGCAACCTGAATCGGTTGGTTACTATTCATTGACTGTTGACATAAAGCAAACCCGGCGTCTCATGGCCTGATGTGGCCCGACCGGAAACGCCAAATTTACCGCTTTCGCCCGACAATCTGAAACCAGCGCGCTCAAAGGAGCGTACCGAAGTCTGATTTTCAGGCTTGATGTACGCGTGAATTGTTACTTCACCCCACAGTTTTCGGCACGCGGCACATCCCTGTTCTATGAGTTGGCTGGCGAAACGATTGCCCCGTTGCTGAGCATCTACCGACACACCGATAATAATTTCGTCGGGCATATCAGCGTCGGGCGTTCGCTCAAAGCGTACCTGCCCAACGGGCTGTTCTAGTTCGTCAGAAAAGACAAGCAACAGCGCATTCGGGTCAGCCAGTTTACGGGTGAACCAAGCCGTGTGCGTCTCTATCGAAATTGGTGCCGAATTAAATGACTGCCGACGGGTATCGGGATCATTGGCCCAGTCGAAATAGAGACGAGCATCGGCGGGTTGGGCAATTCGATAGGTAAGCATGGTCGCGGCAATAACGTCTTATCGTATCGAATTACGCACTTAATTTTCGTAACTTAATGTGTGAAATAGCGCACGAAATCGCTCAGGCGAACGACCATCGAAGAAGCGACGTTGATTTACTAGTGATTCGGCTACGATTTCAGGTGAAAACTGAAAGCCTTGAATGGCTAACATCAACATGTTTTCCAAACTAATCACGGGTGTTAGGCGAGTGAGTAACGTCGGGAAATTGACGGACAGAGCCAGCTTTTCTTTAGACAGAAACTGGGCTAGTCGCGCCTGATTGTCGGCAGTAACAACGGTAATCAGTGGGCGATTTACGGCGCAAACTTCGTAAGCAATCGTGCTACAAGCTGTGATAGCCAGACAACAAATCGTCAATTCATCGACCATCTGCGCGGCAGACAGATTCTGTAAAATCGTTAAGTTTGGAAGCTGGTTTTGGAAAGCTTCGATGGCGGCCCGGTTGGGGTGAAATGGACCTAAAACTATATGAACCGGCAGCGTAGTATCAACGTGCCGAATGGCTTCCAACACACTTAATGAGGTGTTTTGTGGATCGGCACCACCCATACTAACAAATATAGGTCCAGCAACAGGTGTTGGCCCGAAGCCAGTCGGATTCAAAAACTCCGGCCTAAGCAATGCATAGTGCGGTCCTAGGCAAAATTGAGTACCTGACGAGGCCTCATAATCGGTTTCAGACACTCCACCCGCGTGGTTAATAATCACATCGGCCACCTGATGTCCGGTAAGTAAATCATCAATGAATACCAATTTTCTCGCTTGAGACCGGACCGATTGTTGAAACGCTTCATCGAATGAATAGCCATCCAGTACAACGATTTCATCGGCATCAATCTGATCCAAAAATGTATTTTGCTGCCCTGATTCCGAGAGTGAAATAATGGATACTCCAGCTTTCTCAATCAACGAACGAACTTCAGGCATCGGCTCAACAACGGCAAATCGCATAGAGAATTTCTCTTTCAGCATGTCTGCTACGGCCAGGCATCGCATAATGTGTCCCAAACCAATCTGGGCATTTCCGTCCGCACGGAATAGGATAGATTTTAGGTCACTCATGGACAAGGTTATGCATTAATTGGTACTTAAATTCCGCTACAGGCCAATCGGTTTCGTTATCAATGTCATGGGCTTCCATTTCCGAAATCACGATGCCTCCCGAATTAGGCGTAATCAGGCGTTGAGTAGCCTGGAAAGCGTTTACATTGACAAAGTAAAACTGTCCCGCATCATGATAAGCCGGTTCCAAATCCTGTGACCGAGTTAAGGCGTGTTCGGGCTGAAACCATTGCACTTTTGAGTCATGCAACAACACAGCCCGCTGAATTGGAAAGCTAAATTGCTGGACTGGGTACACCGTATCGAACTGCTTTTCGGTAAGCGTTGAAAAGGCTTGTTTCAATAGGTCAGACGTAACGAAAGGAGCAGTAG
Source organism: Spirosoma flavum (assembly GCF_042686045.1). Classification (NCBI taxonomy): domain Bacteria; kingdom Pseudomonadati; phylum Bacteroidota; class Cytophagia; order Cytophagales; family Cytophagaceae; genus Spirosoma; species Spirosoma flavum. Next base: position 1,203,011 of record NZ_JBHUOM010000023.1, on the reverse strand, counting down.
GGTAGAGGCAACAAGCATGGGTGAAAACCTGTCCCTGTTGTGCGTATTGGCTTATTACTTCGCCCAGTACATCGGCAGTCGTTGCAAAATCATCCGCCGTTTTAGGCTGGCGAAGAAACGGTACCGATGCGCCGTATTGCCGGGCAATGGCCGCAATTTCGTCGTCGTCGGTAGAGACCATTACTTCGCTGAACAAACCAGACTGCAAAGCCGCGTCAATGACGTAAGCAATGATTGGTTTGCCCAGAAAGAGACGGATATTTTTTCGGGGAATACGCTTACTGCCACCCCGCGCTGTGATGATGGCTATGTTGCTCATGCGTCCACAAATTCCTTTACCGATTTAATCACATAGGCTTGCTCTTCATCCGTCAGCGTCGGAAACATTGGTAAGCTTAAGCAACGGGCGTAATACCGTTCGGCGTTTGGAAAATCACCCGGTTTCCAACCAAATTGCCGATAGTAAGGCATTAGATGCACCGGGATGTAATGCACCTGAGCCATGATGTTTCGAGTTCGCAGAAAATCATACAAACCTTTGCGGTCGTCTATCTGAATCACATAGAGGTGATACGCGTGGGTTACGTTGGCGTGCGGAACTATAGTTGTTATTGCAGTTCCAGCAAAGGCTATGTCGTACTGTCCGGCAATTTCCTGCCGACGCTCGAACATAGCGTCAATACGGTTTAACTGACTCATTCCCAGTGCGGCTTGCATGTCGGTCAGGCGATAATTATAACCAAGTTCCTGCAACTCCATATACCAGCCGCCACGTTCGGGCTCACCGGGATAAGGCTCCGTAAAGTCGGTAGATTTGTTTGTGATGCCGTGTGTTCGAAGCCGAAGCAAGTGTTTGTAAAGGGCTTCGTCGTTGGTGGTAATCATGCCGCCTTCACCAGCCGCGATGTGCTTAACGGGATGAAAACTAAAGATAGCCAACTCCGCCAGCGACCCATCGCCACAACGGTGTGTTAATCCTTTTTTATCAAGAAACGCTCCTCCCGGCGAGTGGCAACTATCTTCCAGAAGCCATAAACCGTATTCGTCGGCTAGTTCGCGGAAGGAAGCCATATCTACAGGATACCCCGCAAAATCGACGGGAACAATGCCCGAAAAATAACCTTTGGGATGCTGTTCGAGCAACGTTCGTACAGCATTAATATCGAGCAAAGCGGTTGCAGGATCAATGTCGGCAAAGAAGATTTCACCCCCGCAGTAGCGAACGCAGTTGGCCGACGCCGAGAATGTAATTGGTGTTGTGATGACCCGCGTACCGGTCGTTACACCGAGGGCCATACAACACAAATGCAGTGCGGCTGTACCATTGGCTACGGCCACAGCATATTTACAGCCGATGTAGTTGGCGAAAGCGTTTTCAAACGCACCGATGTGTGGACCCTGCGTTAGAAACGGACCACGCAGAACCTCGGCTACGGCTGCGATATCTTCGTCCGTAATATGCTGGCGACCGTATGGAATGGGTTGATTCATGGATAAGGCAGACGGTCAATCATTGCTAGTGAAGACCGCATTTTTGTGACTATTAATCGCAGGTTTTTGCCTGTTTTATACGTGGAAATTAGCGTCAACGTGTTCCCGAATTTGCTCGCGTAGTTGGTCTACAGTAAGCCAGTCGGTATTGGTGCCCGAGTTGTATTTGAAGCCCATTTCTACTTGGTGACCATTAAACGCTTTCATATAGTCCTCTACACTCCAGGTTGGTGTCGAGGGTGTAATGACGTAGTATTTATCGGTTTCGACCGTATTGAGCGAGTCAGTTTCGGTAATCATTTCCTCATGCAGTTTCTCACCCGGACGGATACCAACTAATTTCTGCTCACAGTTGGGTCCAATAGCCGTAGCCACATCGGTAATGCGATAGGACGGAATTTTTGGGACAAAAATCTCGCCACCCCAGGCATGTTCGAGCGCATGAAAAACCATTTCAACGCCTTCTTCGAGTGAGATATTGAAGCGCGTCATATCGGCGTGGGTGATGGGTAGCACACCGTCTTTTCGTTTTTCCAGGAAGAACGGCACAACCGAACCCCGCGACCCAATGACGTTGCCATAGCGAACGACCGAAAATTGTAAATCACGGCTGCCTTTCATATTATTGGCTGCTACGAACAGCTTATCGGAGCAGAGTTTTGTGGCACCATATAGGTTGATAGGCGCTGCTGCTTTGTCTGTCGAAAGGGCTACTACACGCTGTACACCGTTATCTAAGGCGGCATTAATGACATTTTCGGCACCAAAAACGTTGGTTTTTATACACTCCATCGGGTTATATTCTGCCGCTGGCACTTGTTTCAGCGCAGCCGCGTGAACAATGATGTCAACGCCCTCACACGCTCGCTTAAGCCGTTCGCCGTCCCGCACATCGCCGATAAAAAACCGGATGGATTTGTATGTTGATTGAGGATAATATTGCGCCATCTCGAACTGTTTCAGTTCGTCGCGCGAGTAGATGACTAAACGTTTAATATTGGGGTGACGCTGGTATACCATCTCGACGAACTTCTTACCGAAGGAGCCGGTGCCACCTGTAATCAAAATCGATTTGTTGGTTAAATCAAGAGCGGATGATTTATCGTATTGACTCATAGTTAGTTATCGATAGTTGCCTTTTCCCTACTATACTGTTTTCTGAAACTTTTAGGGAAAGAGTCATCTTTTTGGGTGTCTTACCAGGTGCAAAGGTAGAGCTATTCTTGCCTGATTTCTATGCTGACATTCGGTGGTCCAATTATATACACCGTTGGTAGGTAGTCGGTTCAATCTGTCAGTATATGCTTAAACCGCTCTGTAATGCAACGATTTAATGATCAATGTAGCTCGGCTGGCTGGCAAAATGAGATAAAGGAAATTGATGGTGGTTTCCGAAAACTGGTCAACAGTAGAAGCATGAATAGTATGATTCTGAAACAGTGCAAGGACGATTGAAGAAGAACAGACCATATCCGTTGTTCTAAATAACTCGCCACCACAATGGGACTATTTGTATTGCGTTGCGAATCTAGCCTAGCAGTCATAAAAACCCCCTACGCGTTAGGTCGGAGAACCGCTACGTAGGGGAAGCGCGGACACGAGTACCAATCGAGCCCACCGCCCCAAAGGTAGAACAGCTAAGCCGTGGATACAAGGATATGTAGCTATGGTATATGGTATAATCGAAACCTATTCGTCTGAGGCTATTGCTGTCAGGTCGAATAAAGCCCTATGTTGCAGCCTTGAACAAGTTGATGCGGACTAACCTATAGAGTACTGACAGGTACTCCGATTTGTCGGATGCGGTCAGTACAGCCAGAGATTCAGGTCTTTGGAAACCTGGATAGTCTACAGACCTCCTTCAGGCTATTAGCACCCGACCACTGGAAATTAAAAATTCAGCTGTAATTTCTCCGGCTCCTTTTTTAGTTCGATAAACACCCCTACTTTACTATCGAATGAAAACCATAATCGCCTTACTGCTTTTGCTACCTGCGTTACTAGTTGGTCAGAATGCAAAAAAGTCACGGATTGATAGCAACCGGTCAAGTCTGCTTAGCATTAATGTGAATCCACTGCCAAGTGGCCGTTCAACGGGGTTGCCTATCTCGACAGATCTGCACATTTTTCACCATGCAAAAACGGCGCTCCCAGGCCAGCCTTTGTTTCTCGAAGGGGCATTCCCCGCTAACTCAGTTGTAAATGTGGCGCTGAATGATGGTGTCTACGCGCCTTTGGCAATCGGTAATCAACAGTTGAACAGCATTAATACCGCCATACCCGAGACTTTTCCAATTGGTATTTATGCCATATCCGTAGCGTCGGGTGGCAGAAAAAGTCAAACGGTATATATCAACCGGGCTGAAGGTTACTATTTTTCTTCGCCCGATGTGTATGCAGGGGCACCAATGGAACTGGTAGGCACAAATCTTTTAATCCCAGGATTCAAACCCACAATCCGATTTATCTCACAGTCTGGCGGGAAAAGTTTGTATGCCACGTTTGTACCCGCTAAATCATTCGATAAACGGCTGAATTTCATTGCCCCAAAGGGTCTCATTCTAGGCGTTTCGTATAACGTGTACGTGTCGAATGGGATGGGCGGAACGGTAGGCGAGACATTGGTTGATGATCAATTGAAGGCAGTAGCTTCTGGACGCGATGTGTGGACCATCGGTTCTGCCTGGGGTCGGGCATACGCCCCATTTTTTACTAACATTTACAATGTTAAGACCGACCCTCGATTAAGGCTTAAGGCCGCGGGTGACGGAGTGGTTAACGACCAGCCAGCCATTCAGTCCGCAATTAATCTGGCCGCAGCCTCGCCAAATGGTGGCGTAGTGTACTTGCCGGGAGGAAGTACTTATAAAATTATTATCGCTCCCGGTGACGGGAATAGGGTGGGTATATACCTGCGAAGCAAGGTCGTTTTAGTAGGTGATGGGCCGGGTCTAACGACGATCACGTTTGGTCACTCAGGCACCAAAGGGATAGACCTGTTTCGACGTGATGCTAATGCGACGACAAGCGGGGTCGCCAACCTGTCGATTAGTAATAAGGACGTTACAGGATCGGGCTGGTACACAGGCGTATTTCGGGGTAGTGAAATGTTTTGGAAGAACGTCAAATTTGATATGCTGAAAGCTGACTTTGCCGCCTTTTGGCACTGCAATAAAGTCGCAGTTGTCGGATGCGAGTTTAATCAAACCCTAAACTCACTGATTCACGGCCCCCTGTCGATGGATGGATCTACGTATGTAATCGCCAAAAACAATAAGTTTACGTTCTGTGCTGGACCCGGTATCGATAAGACGCGAAAAGTGATTTGGGAAGCCAACACGCTTATTAAAGACGTTGGTTTGGGACGCATAAATAATCAGACGTATCATATTATGACCGTCGATTTTGTGCAGAAAGCCCTTATCCACGATAACAGCTTTTTGATGCAAAACGGAGCGGTCCCGGCCTTTGCTCCTTTCTGGAAAAACGACTTGGAAACGCTGATTGCAGAAGACCCCGACGCGGTTGATCAGGATCAGGGCAGCGTGTCTTCGGCCACACCGACGACACTGACCGACATTACAAAAAAGTGGGGGAGTACGTTTGCCATGTCGCCCACGGTAGCGATCATCAGCGGTAAGGGGATGGGCCAGACGAGAGATATTGCTTCCAGAACAGCGACAACTCTTACGCTCTCACAGGCTTGGTCAGTTACGCCGGATGTGACATCGAAATATGCAATCTTCAACTGGACGATAAAGGATGTCAGTATTACAGCCAATCGACTCCATAATATGCAGAGGGGGTTCACCTTCTATTTTGTCGCAGGGAAAAACGTCAATATTGAAAATAACACGCTCATCAATTCAGGCGCAATAGACCTTAATCCCTCACAGTTTCAGCGCACCGGGTTCATTCAGTTCAGCCCGATCTATGATTTCCGGGTTGCTGGGAACTATTGCAATAGCCTGACTGATCCAAGGAATGGAACATTCATTGGCGTACACACAGGACAGAATATGGCGGGTGCCGCATTAGGTCCACTGGCCATTAATACCCAAATTATTGGAAACATGGTGATAGCAGGCATTCCGAATCTCACCGTTCAAATTGACGATTTCTACCCTAATGGTTTTTTAAATTATCACTTCCCACCCTCTGCGGGATACGTGACAGGTGCATCGGCGGCACTGGGTACAAGTTTTTACGGCAACACGGGCCTGAATCTCGACAATGGATTTAGCACTAATTCGGGAACTGATCAAATGAGCCTGAAGGCGAATAATTTCTTTAACACCACTAACAAACAGAATGATAACCTTCGCTCGATTGGGACTAGTGTTCGAACCTCGACGTTGAATTAAGGTATGGAATCAACGCTGAAGCAAATCTTTCAGACCCGGCAGGTACTTGTCATTATGGAGAAAGGGAGTTACGGTACGGGGTTGACATGAGGGAAAATTGAGGACTGAAACGTTTGTCTGTGCCCTGTTAATTTGTCTATTTTAACGCGTGTGGTGTGAAATGGCATCCGGATTAGTACGGCAACTACGTCATGATGAAATGCCGAACCTGATCTTATAACCTCTAAAACAAAAAAGGAGCCCCGGAATCCGAAGCCCTTTATGCCCTCCCTTACTCAATAATTTAATCAAACCACTAGTTTAGAACGCCTAAGATCGAAATGGTCACAATGAGTATAAAGAAGCCCTAACGCGCGAACATCAGGGCTTGAACAAGATTAACCTAAATACTAGAAGGAAAGCAAGGCTCATCTATTCAGATTGCCAACAAGCAGTTACGCGTTGATGGGTCAGGCAAAAACAAAACGGCACCAGCTACTTACGATTGTACAGGTGGACCCTTTACCGACTGCCCGGCAGGTTTCCGTTCGAACGCGTCGATGTAGCTTTTTGCGCTGGCATTAACAATTCGAACACCCCTATGGTCGGCGTAGTCACGTAGAACCTCGTAGCCCCGAAAGACTTTGTGTAAAGATAAAAACTGCGATGCCATCGAAAAGGTGCGCTGCCGTTGCGCATCCGAATACACAGGCTGGTGCGTGATATCCTTAACCTTATCGTAAAAGTGTATCTGTTTGATTAACAGTTGATTTTGATCGTTCAACCGAATTTGTTCATGCCAGGAAGTGTCGGCTCCGAAGAGATAAATTGTCTCAAACTTCCGGTTGATCATCAGTGTCAAGGCGGCAATAATAACTGTTTGCGCCTGCGGCATGCCTAGGCCCTTGGTATAGAGCCAATAAGTCAACCACTTGAACCCACGCACAACGGTGTAGTTAAAATAAACAACCTTAATCTGGGTATTGCCCCGTTCAATTTTACCCAGCAGATAAGAACCTTTGGCAAAATGTGGTACGTACAAGGTCATTTGCCAGTTAACCTGCTCCAGAAATATTGATAACGTTTGCCGAATATCATCGCGGTCAATGGTCTGTTCGGTAAAAACGAAATAATTGGGATCAGAAATAACGTAGTCCTGCGGGCGTAATCGTGTGAAGATTTCAGCGTGAGCAAAATTATTAACACAGACAATTTCGGTTTGCCGGATAAAATCGAATTGTTCAGCTAAGGATTCATTTAACGACGGACCATTGCCCAACACGGAGCAAACAGGCAATTGTGGATTGGGCAAGCGAGTTGCATACCGACCACGAATTGATACTTTAAGCAGCGACACCAACGATGCAAATAGGTCGCTCAGAAATTGACTAATGGAATTGAAACTGGCTTCGACCATGTAAGCGGCACATAGGAACGCGCCTTTTTTCTACAAAACAACGAAAAAAATGGCAGACGGTTATTTCTACCCTATACTACCTTCTCGAAGGTTAATTTTGGCGACTCCAGTGCACCAAGGTTACGTTTGAAACGCATTAGACTCGGCTTCGGTTGCCTATTGGCGTCAAGTGATACTCCCAAATCAAGCAGGCGTATTTCCTGTTGCTGGCAATACGTGAACAGCCCGTCAATCAACATGACCATTGGGCTGAAGGCGTGATAGCTAGGATGAGATGCGGGTATGAAATTGTACAGGATGTCGTCTCGAACACGAACCGTTATAGATAATGCGGCTAACTGTGTGCCATCTTTTACAACAAAAACTGAGAATTGGTTTGGGAATTTCTGCCATAAATCAATCAAACGCTCGGTGCTGATGGTCATCTGGTAACCTTGCTGTTGGCGGGTTTGCTGAATGAAATTAATTGCCTCGGTTAAGTTTGGCGTTTGCCAGTGGACGAACTGGAAATTGGCCTCTCGACACTTGCGCAGTCGACGACGCTCTGCTGAAATAAGATGAGCTTCAAACCGCTTATTACCAATTGGCAAGAAAGAATTTTGGTTAGCTTCCAGTCGGTAAAAATCGTGTTTGGCGAGTATAGCTGTCAGTTTCTCAGCCTGTTGTGGTGCATAACAATGTGGGTAATTTACAAGCCGTAGTTTACGGGCTCCCACACCGCGAACGGCTTCTAAAAGAGAAACGAGAAATCTATCCAGTACCGCATCTGGAAGGCTTTCGGCAAATTCGATGGAGCCAAATGGGGCGGCAACCGGGCTGATAGCTTCATCAGAACAGATGTAGAAAGCGCATCGGGCCTCGGCTTGTTGGGTTGTTTGATTCAGGGCTGATAGCAAATAAAAGTTTCCGCTGTCTTGTTGCTGGAGATGTTGATGGTCGTTAAATAAAAAACCAGACTGGCAGAATTTGGGAATATAGGCTGATTGGGGGCTATACTGAAGCAAAATGGTGTGCTCGGCCATGTGATAAAATATGTCATGGCTGTAGGGACGATAGTAATAAGGATAAAGTAACAAATGAGACGACTATCTTCGTGTGACGAACTGTTTATGCTAGAGTCGAAACATATGTTTAATCACCGATAAATGATCTTAAGTCGCTCATGCAGAATACTTATTTTTCAGTCAAGTATACGAAAAAGGTGTTTTCGGTGATGCTAGATCACGGACAGAAATCGCGTCGGTATTGGTCCCAGATTGCGTGTCTTAGCCTGCTCTGTTTGTTGATTACACCCGTATTATGGGCGCAAACAGGTAGTTGCCCCACTATTACTAATACCCGTATGCTGTCCGTAACGGTTTGTACCGAAAGGGTTATTGACAGCTTGCAGGTTAATACGACAGGCACAATTGAATTTGTTCGATTCGATGCGCTTCAGACGAATCCGTATAAAGAAAATGGCGTTGCCTACGTTGGTGAACCGGTTCTGGTAAACGGTAAAGCTACCCTGCGAAACGTACTTTTTCCGGCTAACTGGGGTACAAAAGATCGTCTATATTACGTATATGCCCGACTGAAACAGGCGCCAACGAATCCTACTTGCCTTCCTTTTGCACAAATTATCGTTTACATTAAAGCCAATCCGACCGCTTCTGTGGTCGTGAAGGAGGCTACTTGTTATGGAACCCAGTCGCAAAATGATGGGCAAGTATCACTCACCGGATACTCTCCAACAGATACCTATGAGATGGCCATCAAGGGCACGTTCACCGGCCAGGGCAAGGCCATACCAGCCGACGGTGTGATTGTTACTAATGGTAGTCGAACTGGTATTCCGAAACTCTATACTGTTCGGATCTATAATTCATCTGGCTGTTACACTGATCGGTCTATATTAATGACAAACGCTCCGTGTAACTGTCTGCCTATAAGTTGCATGCCGATGACTATTGCTAAAACAAAGAGTGGACGCCAAATCTGAGATCATAAAATAGTGTGAGAATTCCAACAAAAAGCCCCTGCCAGAAATTTCTGGCAGGGGCTTTTTGTTGAAGTTAATTTACTGGACTGGTTGTTTGCGTTTACCCAATTGGGCGTAGACTAACTGAATAATACCATCTTTCAGACCTAAATCCGGTACAATGATGTTAGTGGCTCCCGCCCACTTCATAACTGATAAATAGATGTCGGCGGCTGGCACGATTACATCGGCCCGGTCGGCGTTCAGGCGAAGTTTATTGATACGATCTTCCTGGCTGAAGCCCGCAATGAAATCCCGAATACGCTCAATTTCGGCTCGGGTGGTTTCTGTTTCAGAGACTTTGGATGCCAGATTAAATAATTTGCTAATGTTGCCGCCTGTGCCAACGGCAGTAACCTCCTGAAAGGCATCGACATTTTCCTCAACCCAATCCTCAATTTTTCGCCACGCTCCCTTGTGTTCCTTACCCTCCAACAAGCGTACTGAACCGACCTTAAAGGATTTTGAGTTGACTTTCTGGCGGTTCACATACAAATTTAGTTCGGTGCTGCCACCACCAACATCGATGTGAAGATATTGCCGCTCATCTAAGGCATGAACGACCACATCATTGATAAGCTCTGCTTCTTTAGGCCCATCGATAATATGGATTTTAATGCCAGTTAAGGCTTCAATTCGTTTGGCAACTTCATGACCATTAGACGACTCCCGCATAGCTGAAGTAGCGCAGGCCATGTAATCTTCTACCTCATGCAGCTCCATCAGCAGTTTATATGCCTGCATAAGTTTGGTCGTTCTAGCTTCGCTTTCGGGCGTCAGGAACCCAAAATTAAATACATCATGACCTAGCCGGAGCGGAAAACGTACGTACTCAACTCGCTTAAAGCTAACGAGATTATCATTGTGCAACACCGTCGAGATTTGTAGACGGGCCGCGTTTGAACCGATATCAATGGCTGCCAGTTTCAAGATTTATCAGAGCTTTATTAATAGCCAAAGGTAATTTTTTTGCGGGTACTGAGAGACGTTCTACCGTTTATTTTCAACGGATAACATCGAACTGGACTCTATACTAAATGATTACAGGCTTACCCAACGCGGAAACGTCACCTCAGGTCCGTTACCATACTTAGCCGGGCTAAAAATGAAGCTAATCGGCATAAGTAGAAGTTAACATATGGGGTAGTTTATAGAGTAAAACAATCTGTCGTACTAGTCGTTTGAAACGAGTGATATTCGCCTTTCAGGAATAGTAGGAGTTCTCATTAGTGAGTATATTATGTTATACAGCAAAGTGTGGATTAAAGGAAGTATAGTATCATTGCTAAGCTTTATTTTTAGCTGGTTAGTGCTGGAAGGTGTATGTAGTCTTCTGTTACATTGGAAAGAAAGGGCTGCGTATGAGGCTACAAATAGTACTGTACCAGAAAGTAAGTCAAATTCGGCGCAGAATAAGCTCACATTGATAAAATATGATAGTCTAGGTATACTTAGGCCAGCACCAGGCCCGTATACAGTAACATACCCAATAAGGCAGGATAAAGGTGACCAGGGGAAACGGCCATTTTTAGGGAAAACGGCTTCTGTTACGTATACTATAGACAGCTTATCCCGGCGTTTTACCCCCTTCGATAATCGTCAGGCTGCTGGGAAGTATGCGCTGTTTTTAGGCTGCTCGTTTACGTATGGAGAATCGGTATCAGATACGAGTACTATGCCCTATTTTTTTGGCAAACAGACTGGCTACCGACCCTATAATTATGGTGTATCAGGGTATTCTCCGGCTCATATGCTGGCGCTTCAACAGGCTGTTGATATTCGAAAAGAGGTAGTCGAAAAAAAAGGAATTGCTTTTTACACGTATATCGAAGATCATTTGGCACGCGTAGCTCCCAGCACCAAATGGATCTATAATTCCAATGGATATTGGCCTTATGTTAACCCCAATACACTAGCTGTGGAGGGTGCATACGCACAGAAACACCCTGTTTATCTAGAGCTGATTCGTGGAATGTACAAAAGCAACATAGTTAAATTTTTTAATATTAACCTTCCTAGAAGATACAATACTGAGCAGTATGAACAGTTTGTTCGTATCGTTAAGAAATCGGAGGAACTGTATCAAAAACAGTTTGGAAATGACGACTTCTATGTAATTGTGTTTCCGGCCTATCCGATGGCTCCTGAACTACGACAACTATTTAAACAGGCCCATTTGAAGGTAATGGACTATTCAGCCTTGCTTTCCTGGAAAACGGCCTATGATAATATGCACCCGGATGACGAAGCCTACCGGCAGGTGGCCCAGACGTTAGCTACCGATTTAGGGCTTGAATCAGATCGGAATGCCGCTGATCAGTAAATGTCAACCCTGCCTTAACCGTCATAGGGGTAGCTATTCAGTTGATAAATAACAAGTGTAAGACGCGCATTGACTGAAATCTCGTCGTTTAACCGGAAACTAAGTGGGACTGGACGCCATGCAACGTTTGACAAAAAAAACCATTACTTTTGGCCCTGTTTGACCAGTACTATAGTTCATGACCATATTAGGTATCTCTGCTTTTTACCACGATTCAGCAGCAGCATTAATTGAAGACGGACGTATTGTTGCCGCTGCTCAGGAAGAGCGGTTTACTCGTAAAAAGCACGATCCGGGGTTCCCGGCTGAGGCAATCAAGTACTGCCTTCAGTACAGTGGAGCAGACCTGAACAAGCTGGATGCCATTGTATTCTACGACAAACCTCTGCTCAAATTTGAGCGATTGCTGGAAACCTATTATGCTTTTGCCCCTCAGGGATTGCGGTCATTTTTGATGTCGATTCCGGTTTGGCTTAAGGAAAAGTTGTTTCTGAAACGACTCATTCGGCAGGAGCTGGAGAAGTTAGGCTACGACCCAGCCAGCAAGGTAAAACTACTTTTTCCTGAACACCATCTCTCGCACGGAGCCAGCGCATTCTATCCGTCCCCCTACGAGCGGGCGGCTATTCTGACTATCGATGGTGTGGGCGAGTGGGCTACGGCTTCCATTGGTGTAGGTGAAGGTAAAAATATTACCATCCTCAAAGAAATGCGGTTTCCGCATTCACTGGGGCTATTATATTCGGCGTTTACGTATTTTCTGGGATTTCGGGTTAACTCCGGCGAGTATAAATTAATGGGATTAGCCCCCTATGGTGACCCAACTTCGCCGGATGTGGCCCGGTATATGGCCGCCATCAAAGATAAACTGGCCGATCTGCGGCCCGATGGATCTGTTTGGCTGAATCAGGACTATTTCGACTACGCCACTGGTCTGAAAATGGTGAACGAGGACAAATGGGCTGAATTGTTCGGTTTTCCTAAACGCCAGCCAGAAGACGAGTTACTTCCTGAACATTGCAACCTGGGGCTGGCCATTCAGTATGTGACCGAAGAGGTTGTGCTGAATATGGCCCGTGAAGCCAAACGCCTGACCAATGCCGATGCGCTGGTACTGGCTGGTGGGGTAGCCCTCAATTGCGTATCGAACGGAAAACTCCAGGCATCCGGCCTTTTCAAAGACATATTTATTCAACCAGCTGCGGGTGATGCGGGCGGAGCGTTAGGTGGAGCTCTGGCAGCTTACCATATATATTTTGGGAAGGAGCGGGTGGTAACGACCGAGCGTGATGCCATGCGAGGCTCTTATTTAGGGCCGACCTTCTCTGATCTGGATGTTGAACTGATGGCTAAAAAATACAAAGCAGTAGCCACGCATTACACCGATTTTACCGAACTAAGCCGCGATGCCGCCAAAATATTGGCTGAAGGTAATGTACTTGGCTGGGTTCAGGGACAGATGGAATTTGGCCCACGGGCGTTAGGCGGACGCAGCATTTTGGGCGACCCGCGCAATGCCGAGATGCAGAAAAAGCTAAACCTGAAAATTAAATACCGGGAATCGTTCCGACCTTTTGCACCCTCTGTTTTGGCCGAAGACTGTGCCGAGTATTTCGACTACGACGGTATTTCGCCTTACATGCTGCTAGTTCATCCGGTGGCTGAAAAACGCCGGACGCCCGTACCCGCTGACTATGCCAGTTTTCCGCTACGCGAGAAACTCTATTATCAGCGGTCCGACTTGCCATCGATTACGCACATCGATTATTCAGCCCGTATCCAAACCGTTCACAAGGACACCAATCCTCGTTATTATGAGCTAATTGATTCGTTTAAGCAACTGACGGGCTATGGCGTAATTGTTAATACCAGTTTCAACGTGCGTGGTGAACCCATCGTTTGTACGCCCGAGGATGCCTATCGTTGCTTTATGCGTACCGAAATGGATTATCTATCCGTTGGTAACTACCTGTTCGACAAGCGGAAACAACCTGAATGGCAGGAGAAAGACAACTGGAAAGAAGAATTTGTTTTAGATTAACGACCGATCTGTTTTAATGCAATCAAAACTCGTTTCCAGTGCTGTTCGCCTGCTCTTACTGGGATTTTTAACGTTCATTGTCTTCTACGGTGATCATTTTGGGGTTAGTTTCGACTTTCCGCACAAAGGATTATTTGACAACATATACGTCCGGCTGGCCAAATGCTGTCTATTTCTGCTGCTGGTCATCGAGCTATTGAGACTGTACTATTATGGTATTGTTAAGAATCCGAATCCACCTAGGCTGTTTGGCAACATAGCAACCTTATTAGTGCCGCTTATTGTGCTGCTGATTTTCGTGGAGATGGGGTTTATGTTTGTCGCACAAAGTCAGGAGGGAGGGCTCACCCTGGCCTCGCACGTTTGGTTTGAACGATACTGGCCTCCTATGACGGGCGACTATCGTGATACGCCGAAGACGGATACGCTGGGCAAAAAGAAGGTCTTGATTGTAGGCGATTCATTTACGGCTGGTCATGGACTGAAATCGGCGGATGAGCGATATGGCAACGTTCTGAGCGAAAAATTGGGCAGCAAACAGTATGTGACCTACAACCTGGGCATATCCGGTTCGGACACCCGCGATGAATATGCCCGTTTGGTGAAGTTCGGTAAAACGCCGGACGTGCTGATTTTGCAATATTTCCCGAATGATATTGAAAAGGTGGCTCACGATCATGGGTTGATACCGGCAGGATTTAAACCCTACTCCGATGTACCCCGAGCGCTGCAATCCCTGTTTATTAAGTCTTATCTATTGAATTATCTTTACTGGCAGTTTCCTCATGGTAACTTTGCGCCGTTTGATACGTATGCCCGAACCGCTTATGGTACACCGGCTATTATCAACGATCACCTTAGCGACCTCAACCAGTTTATCACCTATGCTAAAGAACATAATTCACGGTTTTATGTGGTTATGTTTCCATTCTCACACAACATAAAGAAAACGGCTGAATATGTTAAACCAGTAGTAGATTTTTTCAAGACCAACAATGTGCCAATTCTGGACGCAGGCAAACTTATGGTCGATATTGCCCCGGCTGATCGGGTTGTAGGTCGCAATGACGGTCACGCTAGTCCAATTGTGAATCAACGGGTAGGCGAGGCTCTTTTTCGGCTTGTGCAGTCGAATCAGGGCGCTAATCAACTCTCATCTGTTAACAAGTAAGCAAACTCGAATTAACTCATGGAATTTTTACACGACATCTTCCAATTTCTGAAGCAGCGCAAAAAATGGTGGCTGGCTCCAATGATTATTCTGTTACTGCTCATTGGTGTTCTGATTGTTATTGGCGGTGGTTCAGCCGTGGCACCGTTTATCTATACATTGTTTTAACACATGGATGTTACCGAAAAAGTAAAAGCCCAGTTGGTTATAGTGACCGGGCTGGTGGTACTGTATTTTGTATTTAAGTCGCCCTGGTGTCTCTATGCTGCAGCGGCTGTGGGTCTGTTGAGCTTGGCTATTCCGGTGGCAGGCGACCTCATTGTGAAGGCCTGGTTCAAAGTGGCCGAGATCTTGGGGAATATCAATGGCAAAATCATCTTGTCGGTATTGTTCTTCGTGTTTTTATTTCCCATCGCCCTGTTGTATCGGATGACAGCCAAGAACCCCTTGTCAATCAAACGAACTAGCGAGGAGTCGTTTTACACCGAGCGTAATCATCTGTATACGAAAGAGGATTTGGAACAAATGTGGTAAGTACGGTACAGGAATAGATTGATTTTCGGGCGTACCCTTTATTGGGACGCCCGATTTTTTGTTTAATTTTGTACTAGCTTATCCAGAAAGACGGAGGGAACGGACCCGATGATGTCTTGGCAACCAACCAGCCTAGGGAAACGGTGCCAAATTCCTCCCGACCACAAACCGGGATAGATAAGTTAGCTATCTGTCTTTTTGTCAATAAGCGTTTTTGACTTTTTGGACTTTTTTTAGTGCGCCGATTGTTGGCTCTCTGACTATCACGCATTGCCATACTGCCTTTGAAAACGATATACGAACTTCTCCACGAACGCATCCTCGTCCTCGATGGGGCGATGGGTACGATGATTCAACGGTATAACCTGACTGATGCCGATTATCGGGGTGAGCGATTTAAAGACTTTCCGCATGATGTAAAGGGTAATAACGACTTGTTATCCCTGACCAAACCGGCGATTATCCAAGAAATTCACCGCCAGTATCTCGAAGCAGGGGCCGATATTATCGAGACCAACACCTTCAGTAGTACGACCATTGCTATGGCCGATTATTACATGGAAGAGTTGGCTTATGAACTTAACTACGAGTCGGCTCGGCTGGCTAAAGAAGTTGCCGTTGAAGTTACTCGTCAGAATCCCGACAAACCGCGCTTTGTCGCTGGTGCGATGGGCCCAACCAACCGCACGGCTTCGCTCTCTCCCGATGTGAACAATCCCGCTTACCGCGCTGTCACATTCGATGATCTGGTAAATGCCTATTATGAGCAGGTAAGCGGTTTGGTGGAAGGTGGCGCAGATTTGCTTTTGGTTGAGACGATCTTTGATACGCTCAACGCGAAGGCGGCCATGTTCGCCATCGACAAGTATTTCAATTTAAATCCACAGCAGACTGTTCGGCCCATCATGATCTCTGGCACCATTACGGATGCTAGTGGTCGGACACTTTCAGGCCAGACGACCGAAGCTTTTTTGTACTCCGTTTCGCACTTACCTCTGCTGAGTGTAGGGTTGAACTGTGCACTTGGTGCCGAACTGATGCGGCCTTATATTCAAACGCTTGCCAAGGAATCCCCATTTTTTACGTCGGCATATCCAAACGCGGGCTTGCCCAACGAGTTTGGCGAGTACGACGAAACGCCGGAAATGATGGCGTTGCAAATCGAGGATTTCATTAAAAATAGCTTTGTCAATATTGTTGGGGGCTGTTGCGGCTCCACACCCGACCACATCCGTGCTATTGCTGAGGCTGCGGCCAAATATCCACCCCGGCAATTACCGGAACCTGAGCCCTATCAGAAACTGAGTGGACTGGAACCGCTGAAAATTACAGAACTCACCAATTTTCTAAACGTAGGTGAACGTACCAATGTAACGGGTTCAAAGAAATTTGCGCGCCTTATCAAAGCGGGTAACTTCGACGAAGCGCTAAGCATTGCCCGTGGCCAGGTTGAAGGGGGAGCGCAGGTGATTGACATAAACATGGACGAAGGCATGCTGGATTCTGTGGAGGCCATGACAACCTTCCTGAACCTGATTGCTGCCGAACCCGATATTGCCCGCGTACCTATCATGGTCGATTCGTCGAAATGGGAAGTTATCGAAGCGGGCTTGAAATGCGTACAGGGGAAAGCCATTGTTAACTCAATTTCACTCAAAGAAGGCGAAGAAGCATTTATTGAGCGGGCACAACTTGTCAGACGATACGGGGCGGCTGCGGTCGTGATGGCGTTTGACGAAAAGGGACAAGCTGACTCTTACGAACGTCGTATCCAGATCTGCGAACGGGCTTACCGGATTCTGGTTGATAAGGTACATTTTGCCCCGCAGGACATTATTTTCGATCCGAACATTCTGACTGTTGCCACGGGTATTGAGGAGCATAATAACTATGCGGTCGATTTTATCAATGCCACGCGCTGGATCAAGCAAAACCTCCCACTGGCAAAAGTAAGCGGGGGCGTATCCAATATTTCCTTTAGTTTTCGGGGCAACGACCTTGTACGTGAAGCTATGCACTCGGCGTTTCTTTACCACGCCATCCGCGCCGGTATGGACATGGGCATTGTCAATGCCGGACAATTAGAAATCTATGACAGTATCCCGAAAGACCTGCTCGAACGCTGCGAGGATGTTTTGTTAAACCGCCGGGATGACGCTACCGAACGATTAGTCGATTTTGCTGAAACGGTAAAAGCCAAAGGTAAAGAGATTGTAAAAGACGAAAGCTGGCGGCTCGAACCCGTTCGCGAACGGCTTAAACACGCGTTAATTAAAGGCATCACAGACTATATTGATCAGGATGTCGAAGAGGTCAGACATCAGGTGGAGCGACCACTGCACGTTATCGAAGGGCCGCTCATGGATGGCATGAGCGTTGTTGGTGACTTGTTTGGCGCGGGTAAAATGTTCTTGCCGCAGGTCGTAAAATCAGCGCGGGTAATGAAAAAGGCGGTGGCTTATTTGACGCCGTTTATCGAAGCCGAAAAATCGGGTACTGGGTCATCATCAGCCGGGAAAATTCTGTTGGCAACCGTTAAAGGTGACGTTCACGATATCGGGAAAAACATTGTGGGTGTTGTGCTGGGGTGTAATAATTACGAAATTATTGACCTCGGCGTTATGGTGCCGACGCAGAAAATCTTAGATGCTGCCCGCGAACATAACGTAGATATTATCGGGTTAAGTGGACTGATTACCCCCTCGCTCGACGAAATGGTTGGGGTGGCGAAGGAAATGCAGCGGCAGGGTTTTACACTTCCGTTACTCATTGGTGGCGCAACAACATCACGCATACACACCGCCGTAAAGATTGATCCGCACTATGCCGGGCCAGTTATTCATGTCTTGGATGCCAGTCGAAGTGTTCCCGTTGCCGGACGTCTTATCAGTGAAACGGATTCGACACGGGAGAAAATTTTCACGGATATCAAAGCCGAATACGTCAAACTTCGTGATGACCATGCCAAGCGACAAAAAGAAAAGTCGAGCCTGACCATTGCCAAGGCTCGTGACAACCGCACCAAAATTGACTGGAATACCTTTGAGCCGACGAAGCCCACTTTTCTGGGAAATCGTTATTTCGAAGACTACTCCCTTGCCGAATTGGTGAAGTATATTGACTGGACCCCGTTCTTCCAAACGTGGCAGTTGCACGGTAAATACCCCGCTATTTTTGAGGATGCGATTGTCGGTAAAGAAGCTAAGCAACTATTCGACGATGCCACTGAGCTTTTACAGGAAATTGTTGATAAGAAGCTTCTGAAAGCGAAGGCCGTTGTTGGGTTTTATCCGGCTAATTCGGCTGATGACGACGTGTTGCTACACGATTTTGAGGAAGTTACGCACGAGGTGGCTTGCGAACGGCATGGTTCACATCGGCATATTGAGTATAGAATTAGTAAAGCTCAGTCGCAGACGGCGGTGAGTCAGGCTGGCGAGTTAATATATGATACCAAAACGGTGTTGCATTTTCTGCGTCAGCAGAACCAGAAGGCCCCCGGTTTGCCTAACTTTTGCCTGTCTGATTTTATTGCCCCACTCGAAAGCGGTCGTGAAGATTACATCGGTGGATTTGCCGTAACAACGGGCATTGGTATCGAAGCCCTGATTGAAAAATATGAACTCGATCACGACGACTATAACAGTATTATGGTCAAAGCCCTCGCCGACCGCCTGGCCGAAGCATTCGCCGAACGGATGCATGAGCGTGTTCGGACGGAATTCTGGCCGTATGCAATGAATGAAACCCTGACCAGTGAACAGTTAATTAAGGAAAGCTATCAAGGTATCCGGCCTGCACCGGGTTATCCGGCCTGTCCCGATCACACTGAAAAAGGGACTTTGTTTGATCTGCTGGATGCCAATAAAATAGATATTGAACTAACGGAAAGTTACGCCATGTATCCGGCATCGGCAGTAAGCGGGTTTTATTTCTCGCACCCTGAATCGAAGTATTTTTCTCTTGGGAAAATTAACAAAGACCAGATTCTGGACTACGCCCAGCGGAAAGATATGCCGGTTGAGGAAATTGAAAAGTGGTTATCGCCAGTGCTGAGTTATGATATTTGAGATTTGTAGTGCAGTTAGTCACGACATCGCCTGATAGAAATGCCCGACCCTCTGGCCGGGCATTTCTGTTGAATAAGTTCTTCTTTTATGCCCTGACACTGTGTCCTTAGGTGAATCAAGAGGTTGAATAATTCATGTCCAAAATTGTAACTTCGTCCATCTGTTGACATGAAAGCGAGTCAATAGGTGGACACTCAGAAAGGTAATCTATAATAGCCATCCGGCAAACCCCTAACGGATCAACTTCGATATAGGCAGTTTATAAAGGAAAGAATATTATGTTTAAATAAATGCATTTTTTAGACTTTTATTCTGTCATATTACTGATTACTAAAATATAATAAATTATAATTACTCTTTAATTGATATAACGATCATGTGCGTGTCCGCTTCCACACAAATAATCGCATTACCGAAAGCTAACTCTATATAAAAACCAACTCAATTCCTCAACAATGCGTTATTTTCCCTGTACACTCTTTTTCACTCTGTTGCTCAGTCTGACCACAGCCTGGGCACAAACTATCCCGTCGCCTAAAGAGCACTTTGGTTTCAACATCGGGGATGATTATCATCTGGCAACGTATACGCAAACCGAGGCTTATTTCAAGAAAGTAGCGGCTGCGTCTGATCGCGTGAAACTGGTTGATATTGGCCTGACAGAAGAAGGTCGCCATCAATATATGCTGATCGTCTCCTCGCCGGAGAACCTCAAGAAGTTAGACCGCTACAAGGAAATTTCTCAGAAACTCGCCCGAGCTGAAAACCTCACCGACGTGCAAGCACACGCGCTGGCCGATGAAGGGAAAGCTATTGTCTGGATTGACGGCGGTTTGCACGCTACGGAGACCGTTGGAACGCATCAACTTATCGAAACAATTTGGCAACTAGTGAGTCGAAAAGATCCTGAAACGATGCGTATTCTGGATCACGACATCATTCTGCTTACCCACGCTAATCCCGATGGGCAGGAAATTGTGACCAACTGGTATATGCGCGAACCCACTCCCGAAAAGAGGGTGTTGGATAACTTGCCAAGGCTTTATCAGAAATACGTCGGCCACGATAACAACCGCGATTTCTTCATGCTAAACATGAAGGAGACCCAGAATATTGGTCGTCAGTTGTTTGTCGATTGGATTCCGCAAATCATGTATAATCACCACCAGAGTGGCCCGGCGGGGTCGGTGTTGGCAGGACCACCCTATCGTGATCCGTTCAACTACGTCTTCGATCCATTGATGGTAACGGGCATTGATGCCCTCGGTGCCGCGATGATCAACCGCCTGAATGCCGAAAATAAACCGGGCTTTACCCGGCTTGGTGGTTCTGTTTTCTCAACGTGGTACAACGGTGGTTTACGCACTACTACGCACTTTCACAACATGATTGGGCTGCTGACGGAAATCATTGGCGGACCAACGCCGGAAGATATACCGCTGGTTCCTAAACGCTTGATTCCAAACGGAAATACCCCATTTCCGGTAACTCCGCAGAAGTGGCATTTTAAGCAGTCAATCGACTACTCAGTATCGCTGAACTATTCGGTGCTGAATTATGCGGCTCGTTATGGAGATGAATTATTGTTCAACATTTACCGTATGGGCAAGAATTCCATCGAACGCGGCAGCAAAGATTACTGGGCGCTTTCACCCAAGCGAATTGATGCTATCGATGAAGCCTATAAAAACGACCCCAAAAAAGTTGTTTCGCCTGCTAATGCAGCTTTAGCGCAATATGGCATGATTCCCCGTGGAGGTGGTATGCCGATAAAGTACTATGATACTATTATGAAAGCGCCGGTTCTGCGCGATCCGCGGGGGTTCGTTATTCCCATCAATCAGCCTGATTTCGCTACAGCCGTTAAGTTCATCAACGCGTTAGTCAGAACCGGTATTCAGGTTCAGGAGGCAACTGCCGATTTCAGCGTGGCTGGCAAAAAGTACCAAGCGGGTTCTTATGTAATTAAGACAGATCAAGCCTTCCGGCCACACCTGTTAGATATGTTCGAGCCACAAGATCACCCTAATGATTTTCAATATCCGGGTGGCCCGCCGGTTCGCCCTTACGATGCTGCTGGCTGGACACTTGCCTACCTGATGAATGTTAAATTTGATCGTATCTTAGACGGCTTCGATGGTCCATTCAAAAAGCTTCCGTATGGAGAACTCCAATCACCGGAGGGTCACATTACAGGCGCTCCAAGTGCGGGTTATTTGCTGAGTGCTAAAGCAAACAACTCATTTATTGCGGTTAACGATCTGCTCGCATCGGGCATTGACGTGTTTCGTCTTCCTAACGGAATTGGCGGTAAATCGACCGTTGAGTCAGGCGCGTTTTTCGTTCCAGCATCGGCTAAAGCAAAATCTCTGTTAGATAAATCGGCTAAAGACCTCGATTTGGAGATTACTGGTCTGTCAAAACGTCCAACTACTTCTATGGTTAAAGTGGCCCCAATGCGTATTGCTCTTTGGGATTCGTATGGTGGTTCAATGCCGTCGGGTTGGATTCGCTGGTTGATGGAACAGTATCATTTCCCGATGAAGGTTATTTACCCACAGGATATTGATGCCGGTAATTTGCGCAAAAATTATGACGTTATTGTTTTCGTTACCCGCGCAATTCCGCCCGTTGGTGGCAAGGAAGAGGATATCTTTAGCGCGTTCGAACGTGCTCCGAAAGAAGAAACCACACCTGCCGAATATCGTCCGAGATTGGGTAAGATTACCGCCAGTAAGTCAGTTCCGCAGCTAAAAACGTTCCTGGAAGCTGGTGGGACGGTAGTAACTATTGGTAGTAGCACCAATTTGGCCTACCATTTAGGATTACCGGTCAAAAACGCACTTATGGAGATGACTGCCAGTGGTCAGGAAAAACCGCTGCCGAATGAAAAATACTACATTCCCGGCAGTGTGTTGCGCGTTAGTCTGGATTCTACCCAAACCGCAACCTGGGGTATGTCGAACCAAAGCGATGTTTATTTTGACGCCAGTCCAGTATTTAACTTAGCACCCGATGCCATTGCAAAAGGTACGGTTAAACCATTAGCCTGGTTCGATACGAACAAGCCACTGCGCAGTGGCTGGGCATGGGGGCAGTCATATCTGCAAGATGGCGTTGCCGCTTTTGTAGCACCGGTTGGTTCCGGTAAATTCTATGCATTTGGTCCTGAAATTACTTTCCGGGCTCAATCACAGGGAACGTTTAAACTCCTGTTTAACCAACTTTATTCCAGTGGCACAAATAGCCAGACAGGTGTTGCTCATGTAGCTGGTGAATAGAATGTGGCTAAATTAATTTGATCAATTGCTTTCCAGTATTGTAGCCTGGATAGCCATGTACAGAGCCATTCATCTCTCTTGTACGTAGCTATTCAGGCTACTTTTTTTCGGTAATGATAGACCTGATTTGCGGGCTATAACCTTATGTTTCAAGGTAAGATAAGTGAACGTTTATCACAAAAAAGCCGCGTTTGGATTTACCAAACACGGCTTTTTAATAGGTACAGGACATGGATAAAAGCCCCACTTAACTAGTTAACGATCATAATCTGTACTCTGAGGATTGAAATTTGTCCAGCTTGAAATCCAGTTATCGGTACCAAATGCCCCCCGGTAAGAAACCGAAGTGAAGAAGGAATCCGCTACTTTGCCGCCCGTTGCAGCACCAGTTAACAAGGGTGAACCCGCTTGTGGTAGAAAATTTGGGGCAGTAAGGGTGAAGTTTGCTCCATTGAATAACAGTGATGCCAGGTCCGATGTCTGAACAATCAGATTGGTGCGTCCAGCTCCAGCGAAGTAGGCAGTCGCCAGATCGTTGGTAATGACTCCTGTACCCACTACTGGCGTTAGTGTGTTAGCCAGCACAATACCCTTCAAATCCAGCGCCCCACTCGTTATATTTGCCAGGGTACCCGTTGCTGTCCCGTCCAGATGCAGTCCTTCGGGATATCCATAAAACAGCGAGTTATACAGGCTGATAGCGGTGTTCCGACTTAGAAAAATACCCGCCTGATAGAGACCGACAGTTGGCGTACTGCTAAAGGCGAAGTTACTTATATTGGCAAAGATCGGTGCCGTTTGGGGTAAGCCATTTTGTTTGGCTAAAGGTCCATCAGCGTTTTCGCCCGGATCAAAATTCTGTGACTCGATTCCATTCGATCCAGCTGGATTTCCTACTGCGGGATCGCGGAGGGCCACTCCGAACTGAACCTTACCCACATAGCCCCAGTCTGAACTCCAGTCGTCATCGAAACCCCGGTAAGCAACCAGATTTTTTGCGTTTACCGTACCACCAAACCATCCGAAAGCATCATTGCTGCTATACGAAACCTGGACATGATCAATCGTTGTGTTGTAGCCAACGCCATATAAAGTCAGTCCATTTAGTTTATTCGTGGGGGCATTTGGTTGCGATGTGCCGCCAAATTCAATTCGGACATATTGCAGAGTGCCTGAGTTATCATCGAATTCGGAGTATGTTTCAACTACACCGCGAACACCTCCGGCGAATGATGTAGAAGCGGGGCGGTTTATCGCTGCTTTACCAATCAAAACGAGACCTCCCCAATCACCAGCCGCGCGTTGCCCAACGGCTTTAGCTGATGTAAAGACAATGGGTTGGGCAGCAGTACCCTTCGCTATTATTTTTCCGCGACGTTCAATGACGAGTGTCCCCGATATATTCTGACCGGTAGGGTCAAGCTCTGGGCCCGCTCCTTTAATGACCGTTCCTGGATCAATAGTTAGTGTATAATCGGCAGGTATATAAACCATACCCCGAATTAAGTAAACCGTGTCTTTTTTCCAGTTTTGGTTAGCGAAGGTCGTTCCCCGCACTTCCTTCACTGGCTTGACAGATGGGATAGCGACCGTAAAGGACGCTGCGCTTTGTGCTGTTTGCCCCCCAGCCGTTACCGAGACTGGACCGTTGGCCGCGCCCGTAGGTACCACCACCACAAGGCGCGTCGCTGTAGCCGACACGATCGTTGCTGTAACACCCCCAATCGTAATCGTGTTGCTGGCTGGGTTCGTATTAAAGTTGGTTCCGGTAATGGCGATTGTGCTGCCAACCGGGGCCGTAGACGGATCAATACTCGTGATGCTGGTCACAGGTGTTGGGGTTGGCTGTGGGTCATCCGTGGCTTTTTTGCAAGCGATAATGATCGCCGACAGGAACAGCACTAAGAGCAGTGCTGTGAATAGATTTTTGATAGTTTTCATACGTTATTCATTAGTTGGATGTAATTATTTTATAGTTAAGACTTCAGCGTACACTCCAAAATACGATGGCCTTTGATACCAATAGGTAGTTGACGAATGACGTGTACTTGGCCATTCTGAATAAAATGCTCGATCTGGTAGTTACTGCTCTCGTCAATTACATAAAAGTGGGGGACCGTAACCCGGTTAAATTGTTGTGTACTAAGTATGTTCGGTACATCATATTTTTCCCGAACTGATTTTAGTATTTTGTGTTCTACGGTCGCACTTAAAATATTGCCTTCTGTAGCGGCTGTTTGCCAATCCAGCAGATAGCGTATTTTCGTCGTTTTGTCGTGGAACCAGATGGGTAAGAAATAATCAGCCGTTTCGACGAAGACAGGATACTGTTTGTTTAACTGGGGCAGATAACTCAATATACCACTTGGGAAAACGACAATCTTTCGGTTCTGATAAAATAGAAAACCTGCCAGCAACAGTGTATATACGGGCAGCAACAGTCTGGAAATGACTGTGGGGGTTCTAGCGCGGATAGACCTACTGCCGAAGAAATTATAGTAAGCATATACTAACTGATAGATCAACAACAAGTGCCCCGGCCACAGGTAGCGGCTGATGAAAACCGATGTATGAACAAGCGTAACGACAAGTGAAATTGCAATTGTAGTCAGGTAGATACATCCCGATAACAAGTATAATGTAAATGCTTTATCATCTTTGATTGTCTGGAAACCTTGCTTTAGCCGTGGCAAAATAAGGTATAGCCACAGTCCGGTGACAAACAAAAAGCGGAGAATTGGTAAGAACTGAAATAGAGACTGATGCTCTAATGATGCCGATACAGTTGGAACCAGTTCTCCAACGGTGTTGAAGAAAGACTGAAATGTTGGTAATGGAATCCAAGAATGGGGTTTGCCTGCATTAGTCTGAATTACAAAGTTTGGATACCAGATTAGCAGCCAGACCAGCACAATTAACCCATGCGCGGCCAGCACGAGTAGGTAATCCCGTTGCCTGGACCATAGAAATAGACCGACAAAAAAAGCACCTGAAGCGGCTAAATAAAACAATCCGAAATTGTGGGCGAACACAAGCAGTACGCCTGTTAGACTAAACGTAGTCAGCAAACCAAGACGATCGGGTGAACTGATAAGCCGGTGTAGACTCACGAAATAACTGAACCCCACCAGCAGGAAAAGAGCATAAGCACGAACCTGTGTCGAAAGGGTAAGATTTAGGTATGTTAGGCTGACAATGGCCGTGATAAGCACGAAATTTGTTACGGGCTTACCAATCAGTGTTGTCGTGTAATCATAAAACAACGCAATAGTTATAGCGAAAATGACAACCGAAACAGATCGAAGAAACTGCGGATCCAGACTAATAGCATGCCCAATGAACCAGTATATGTTAGCAAAAAGGGGCGGGTTTGCATCCATGCCACTCACAACAGCATCGTTGAGGTGAGCGATCGACGGGTCCGAAATGAGTATATAGCTAAGCACTTCATCCATCCACAGCCATTGTTCCTTAAAAAATAAGGACACAATGAGGCTTAGAGACAGCGTTACCGCTAGCACAATACTTAAGATCAGTGTTTCTTTTTTTTGACCCATTAGTGTGGCTATTAGCCTACTTCTTTTAATAGATTGGGATGGGAGCGAGTTTTAATGTCAAATCGTTTGATCAGGAACGGCCTAATAAATCAGCCTGATAACTTACCTCGTTTTTGGAACTCTGTCGATACAGCTCAACATACTGATCTGCAACGCGTTGAATCGGGAATCGAGTTTTAATAACCCGAACAGCATTCGTAGATAATCGCTTGTAAAGCGTTGGATTAGACAGTAGTTTGTCTACAGCAAGAGTAATTTCATCAACCTTCTTCACATTAACCAACAGGCCACCATCTTCAACTACCCAGGGAACTGCACCACTGTCTTTACCTGCCACAACTGGAACCCCAAAGCTCATGGCTTCGGCCAGTACCATCCCAAATGACTCTTCGAGAGATGCATGTAGCAGAACGGTGCTTTGAGCCAATTTGTCCAGTACTTCGGTATAGGGTGTCGAGCCAAAAAACACGACGTTTGTAATGTGGTGTTTCTGACAAAAGTCCTCTGCTTCTGCACCGGGTTCGAAAGCAGTTCCGAACGCCCATAGCATCGCCTTTGGATGTAGTCGTTGAATACCTTTGAAAGCTAATAATGCATTTTTGCTGTTCTTGCGATCATCCCAACCATTTACCACCATACTAATGATGGGGGCGTTTGGGTTAGCCGATTCATACTGTTTTGTCGGCATAGGTACTGGGTTCGGCACAACAGTCACTGGTGCGGCTACCCACTTTTGTACCGTTTCTGCCATGTAAGGGGATACCGCCGTAAACCAACGCCCCCGGCTAAAGACATACCGGGCCATCAACAAGTGGAAAAAACGATTCAGAGTCCGAACGTATCTAAATATTATTTGTGCGTTGTCATGTACAGTTATAATTGCGTCTGGTGTGTAAGACAGCGCAGCCAGTGCATATTCATATGTCCAATGTGCATGCACAACATCGGGTTTGTAGTGCTCTAATATGGCTACTATTTGTTCCCGCTCGAAGCGCAGAAAGTCGGCCGTTCGTCCCAGACGCTTACCATTAGGACGGAATATGTGTTTCCGTCTTGGGGCGACAACGTATGTAAGCAGTTGGTCTTCGTAAACGAAGGGCGGTTCGTCATCATTCAGTTTATCATCGGTTGTAATAGCCAGAACTTTGTACCCACGCGAAAGGTATTCCTTAATGAGATTACTGATCAGGGGCGCTCCTGCCTGACCTTTCGGGTAGGAACCAAGCCGTTGCCGCGCGGTTTCCGGCAATAGATCATCCGTTGCAATTGAGCCTAATATGCTGATATACATTGTTGTATTTGTTGTGTGGATGAATCAATTAGTTTGATTGATATCCTTGTATTACGTGTCTGTCTCTGTCAACGCTCCGAGCAACCTAACTAACCGCAACATCTGAGCTAACATTTTGCTCAGTCAATGAATGATAATACGTATCAATTATATGGTTGACTTTTAATTCCCAGTTTTGCTGTTGGGCAAAGTGGAACGCATTCAGTCCCATATCAGTCCGTTTGTCTTCATTATAGTACATCCATTCGATGGCTTTTGCCAGGCCAGAAGCTACCGTTTCCGGATCGGTAACAGGTACGCGTATTCCGGTCGAGTCATTCACTAATTCAGCCTGCCCGTGTAAATGCAGTGTTACCACCGGAAGTGAATAGGCCATGGCTTCCATCAACTGAGCAGGTCCCGTATCTCGGAGGCTAGTAAACAGAAAGATATCCGCTTTCTTATAATAGTCTTTCACTTGCTCGTAGTTGACTTTACCCACCCAGGTGGCCCGATCGTCAAGATTATATTTGGCAACATATTCGGGTACGTATTGGCCCATTTCACCATCACCTACAATTGTTAAGTGAACAGGTATTTGTGGATTTACTTTACTGAACCCATGCATAGAAAGCTCAAGCGCCTTGCGCGGCATTAAACGGCCAACCCAAACTACCTGCAGCGTATCATGAGTGGGACGATAAATAGGCTTCGACGGAATAAACCCCTTGCCAACTCCCCCAAATTCTTTCTCTACTGCCTTTTCGCGACCCAACGATTTGATCATCTGACGGGTATCTTCATTCCAGGCCAGAACGTAGTCTGCATGGCGCACTGACTGGTAACAGCCGGGGTTAAATCGAAGCATGAGATTACTTACCCACGACCTCATTTTCTCCTTAATCCAATACCCTTTAAAATAATGACGCATTGTTTCAGGAGCTTCCTGCCCACCGCCCACCGGCCCATATATAAAAGGAAGCTTCAGTTTATAAAGAAAACTACCTAGTTGAAGGCTGGTATAACTCACATGGTGTACCAAACTGAAACGGTGCTCCTTGGTTAATTTTAACGCCATCCGTAAAGCTGACCACTGCCAGTACAGATAGTGAAAATACATGCCCAGGAGTCCGTAATGGTAAGCATTGTCTACCCAACGGGGCACTACAACATAGCTAAATGTTAAATTAGGATAGGAAGATTGCTGTAATTTCTTCTCGATTTGGGTCTTGCCAATGTCTCTTGTCAGGCACCAAACCTGATACCCCTGTTGGCTGATTAAGGATGAATAAAACCACCCATTGCCCTCTTCAGATCCAAGATCCGGAATGCAGGCATAAGCAGAGATTAATATTTTTTTCATATCGTGAGTAAGGCTATGCGCCCTTTCAGACGCTAGGTGCAATGAGTCAAGAGCTGCTTCTACTCATTAAAGTCGCTTGTTTTTCTGTGCGCTTGCTTTTTAAATAGTCGGCAAGCAGTAGGGCGTGAGCAACAATTGTAAGCGTGGGATTGGCGTGCCCACCCGTTGGAAATACGGAAGAACCAGCAACATATAAGTTGGTTAAGCCATATACTTTAGACCGTTTATCCACTACGCCAGTTTGCGGATCGTTTGACATACGAGTTGTGCCAATATTATGTGAAGCTGAATTGTAGTTTCCTATTCGTTCATGCAGGTAATGGCGTAATCCCTCTTCGCTATAGTGTATTTCTCCCAGATTTTTGCTGATAAATTTGTTGACGAAGAGAGTATGTGTGTCAATAACAGACTGGATATCCGCTTCCAGAAAAGCCAGTTTGACCTCCACTCTTGGAATACCGAAGGCATCTTTCTCCGATTCGGACAGGCAAATCCGGCTTTCCCGGTTTGGTGACTGTTCAGCCTGAAAATACAAGCCCCAGTAATCATTGCGTTTTGACGGGAGCAAGTACGGCAGTCGGCGTTTCGCCATTCTTTTTAAGCTCAGTCTAACTATGTCCGGAATCTCCAAAAAACCGTTTTTAGCAATGTTAACGGCGTGTTCTTTCAGAGAGGGCAGGAGCTTTTTTGTGTGGCTTATAGCTCCATCCACTGACCGTTGACTCACTATGGAAAGCACTGATTTGGCAACGAATCGGGAAGAGAACAGTACATCCCGGTGCCCGTTTGTGGTATTGGCGTGATACAGGAAAAAGATGCTATTCAGTAACTTACGGGCTTCCTGAACGGGTTCTGGAAACCACCAGCGCCGTCGGCAGTATACACCACCGGCATCCCGCTCAAAGTCGGCCATTAATTTCGTCTTGTCACGGACGTTCACTTCGGCATAGACTCCGCTAAAGTGAACCATGTAATACCGGCCTACATTATCGTTCTGGTTGCCGAGACCGGTAGGAAATTGCTCGTTTGTGGAGGTCAGTAATAAACGAGCATTTTCGATACCACCAGCGGCCAGTACGAAATTACGGGCTGTAACGGATAGGGGAACTCCACCCATTGACGCGGTTACATGACTAATGGTATCCGTGTCCTCCTGCGTTTGAATCGAGAGGACGTGAGCATCCATCAAGACCCGTATATTGGTACTATTTGCTAATGCAGCCTGGTAGGTTTTACCGAAATGAACGGGAGGGCTCCATCGTTCCAGCGGATAGGAAATTAACTCATCAGAATCCAGGCCATCCAATATTTCACGTTTATGATCCGGGAAAGCTTTTTGCGCATCGAATTCAAAGCGGCCAATCTCGCAAAGATCAGCTGCTTTGTGGTAATAGGGTAACAGGTCTTCGTAAGTGATTGGCCATCCGCTATCCGGCACCCACGAACGAGTTTTGAAATCAACGGGTTCGAAGGGCATACAGCGTCCACCCCAGGCCGCCGAGGTGCCGCCAAACTGACGACGCCGGTTTTCTTCCAGGGGTTCGTGTGTGCCGGTCGGTGATATGCTGCCCCGGTATAAATCCTGATTAGTAGCGGTTTCTATCCATCCTCCGCCCGTTAATAAAATCACGCTAAGCGGTGACGAGTCAAGGCTCAGTGCCATCGAAATAGCCGCTGGGCCACTACCAATAATGCAGATGTCGGCGTCGAGTACTTGCCCCGGCTGAAACGTATTTTTTGTGACGATCATGACAGGAGTTGGTTAATTCTCGACAAATAAGGTTCTAGGCTAGACACGTAGCGCAGTGACGCTATGTTATGCTGCAAATGCGCTATGTCGCTAGTGCCAAATAGTACGGTATCTACTTTTTTCTCCGCCAGAACAGATGCAATCAGGAGTTGTGGTAGTGAAATGCCTGCCAGACCGTCCATCTGCCGAATGGTATCTGCCTGCTGGGTAAATTTGTCCTGGAGGGATTTGTACGGTCTTAGTACCTGATTGCCTACCACCGGAATATTATGCTTTCGGCATAACTCAAGAATAGGGTAGGTGCTGGTTTCCTGCCAGGATGTGGATGTTTGAACTAGCTGAACCTGGCCGCTACGAATGCCTTCTTCTACCACTCTGTAATCATTGGTCGAGACGCCGGTATAACGGGCCAGTCCCTGCTGTCTGATTTTGGCCAGTCCGTCCCAGGAGTCTGCATCGGCAATGTCGTCCCAGACTGGTTCGTGTAATAGCAGGGCATCAGCCGCATCAACCTTTAGTCGTTTGTTGCTTTTCTGAACACTGTCAATCAGATAGGACGCTGTATAGTTGTTTTTTGCTCCTGCCCGCTGCTTTATCTTTTTGCCGATTTGGTTAAGGGGCGATAGCCAGCCGGGTGTATGTACGCAGGGGAGCCCCGCTTTTGTCATGACAAAATAAGGCAGCCCTGTTGCTTTGATGCTTCTAGCAATCAGCCGTTCCGAGTCGCCTGAGCCATAAAAGTCGGCTGTATCGATCAGGTTAATTCCTCGTTCTGTGGCTAATTTGAGAAAACCGGCAAAAAAGTCAGGTGCTAGCCGACTTCCCAGCGATGCAGCCCGACTAGTTCCAATGCCCAACGGCGATAGTTGATCTAGGGTAATCATGTTGAGAAGCGTTATAATGACTTTTGAGTAAATAATCAATGGTCTGTTTGTTACCCTCGTTTGAGGGCTGTCGAATAGGTAGCTGTCTCCGACAATATAGCTGGATAAATCTCGTCGATAAAGACTCTGATTTTGGTCTCCCATACCTGCGATTGCGCAAATGCATAGCCTGCCTGCCCCATTTCCATCCGTTCGGTAGGATGTGTGTACATCCACTCGATGGCTCGTGCCAGATCCGAAACCACTTGCTCCTCGTTTGTTACTTTCACGCGGAGACCGGTCTTTTCATCCACCAATTCGGCTTGTCCATGCAAATCCAGCGTAACAACAGGCAATGAATAAGCCATCGCTTCCAACAGTTGGTGCGGACATGAATCGCGCAGGCTCGTGAAAAAGAACACGTCTGACTTTTCGTAGTAGTTTTTTACTTCCTGATAGGATACATGACCGACCCAGTTTACCCGGTCTTGAACGCCATACCGCTTAATGTACTGCGGTACCTGCTCGGCCATTTCTCCTTTCCCGCCCACTATCGTCAGTGTAACAGGAATACTTGGGTCAACTTCTCCCAACGCCTGAATGGTTAATTCAAGGGCTTTTCTTGGTAATAGACGACCCGTCCACAGCAGTTTCAGGGCACCATCGGGATAGCGCTCAATTGGTTTTTCAGGGAGGAACGACGGACTTAGCCCGGCATCCCATATCCGGTCAATTGGCAAATTCGGACGTAATTTTCGAGCTAATGCATACGTATCTAAATTCGTTACAACAAGTCGATTAGCTACTTTCACCGCTTTGTAAAAACCAGGGTTGACATATTGTAGAAGTATACCAATCCAATCGCGCATCCACTCCCGCGACCAGTACGCGCCGAAATAACGTTTCATGTTTTTGGGCGCACGTTGTCCTCCGCCTACAGGACCAAAAATGAACGGCTTACGGAGTTTATACATGAAACTACCCAACTGAATGCTGCCGTACGTGACGTGGTGCACGAAATCGAAGCCATGCATCTGGTCCAGCTTACAGGCTAGTTTCATTGCACTCCATTGCCAATAGAGGTAATGGAAATACATTCCGATGAGGTTGGAATTGCAAAATTTATCTACCCAATCGGGCAAAGTCACGTAATGAACTACTAGATTTGGAAAGAAGCCATTTGCCAAAATTTGATTGATGGAGGCTTTGCCATCCTTTTTGGTCAGGCAATGTACTTCTAACTCATTCATGCTTAGGGTGGTGGCATACGTCCAGCCTGTTCCCTCTTCGGAACCGTGATTGGGCAGGCAGGCGTAGGCAGATAGAAGCACTTTTTTCATGGCATTATAGCGGTTTCAGCAGTCTAACCTTGCGAAGTAGAAAACCCGTGCAAATTCGAGCAATGTCGAAGCAGAAATAAAGAACTTTGGTTTTGGAATGATCAATGGCAAAATGGTAGCGAACCTTCAAGTTGGTTGGTGACTTTATGGACGTAAACCCATTGATAAAATCCTTCAGACTTATTTTACGCTCAACCTGAATACCTGTTGCTTCAACATACTCATATACTACACTGGGAACGTTGACAATCAGCCGATACCCAGCTTTACGCGCCCGAACCGAAAACTCAATATCGGACATATAGTGGATGTATTTCTTCGAATCGAACAACCCTATCCGGTCAAAAACTTCCATCGGAATCAGGGTTCCCCTTCCTGGTAAAGAATGCGATTCCAGGTATGATGTGCGTGCTGCCAGTTCGCGATAGCTGCTGTTGTAGTCCTCTGAAAGATGGTGTCCACCAGCTGTGTACAGTTCGAAGATAGCCCCCGCATATTCCAGCTTCTCCGGATTATCGCTGTCTACGCTAACCGATCCAATCAGGCAAGGTTTGTGTTTGCGATAAGCGTCCAGCATTGTTTGCAGGTAATCTGGAGCAACACGGGTATCATCGTTGAGAGTCAGTACGAAATTTTCGTCTCGTTTATCCACCCCTTTTTGCGCGTAACGAATACCCCAGTTCGTCGCTTCTGTCCACCACAAATTTCCATCACCTTTCAACACTACGACGGATGGGAATTGCTGACTGATCATTTCGGCGGTTCCGTCAGTTGACCCATCATCGACGATCACAATTTGGAAATTACGGTAGGTCTGTGCGAATAAACACGTCAGACACTGACGAGTGTATTCTTTGCGGTCATGAACTGGAATAACAATACTAATCATGGTTGTGTGGTTTAATGGCAACTCTACAAATGGATTGTTTGAGGTGAATCGTATTCAGTAACGTGCTCTTCTGTAGGGTTGGTTTCTGGCGTATCTTCAGTCGGCGACTTTAGGGCATAGAACATACCAACGCCCACAAAACCCCAATAAAAGACGGGTAATTGATAAGAAACCGCGTAAATCAGACCACTCACAATAAAGCCAAACAATACAGTCTGTTCGATGGAAAACGTCTTGTTTTTACGATACATAACCAGTAGAGTACCCAGCAAAATCAGCAGGTTAACGGCCAATCCGGCAGATCCGTAATTGTACAGCATGTCGATATACTGCGAGTGAATAATGGTTCCTTTTTCGGGAAAGTCTTCATTCTCCATGATCTCGCCCCGGTCGTAACCCTCGTAGCGCCACCCCAGTATTGGGTGTTCTGGAATCTTGCTTATGTAGTATTCCGACTGTTCAAGGCGCCAGCTGCCTGTGTTGTCTTCTTTCGGGTCAAGAATACCCCCAATGTTTTCCAGAAATGCATCGACTTTATTGCCCGGCAGCATGGCCATCAGAGGAGCCAGCACGATGAGTAATACCGCAAATGTGGCCCCTGTACGGCCCAATGGCACCCCACCAGTTGATAGTTTTCCAATTAATGACAGACCAGCTACCACAACGAGGGCTACGATAGCGGCTGAAATCACAGACCGGTGCAACAGAAACACAATCAGCACAAACGTAAACAGTACCAAAAGCAGATCGACAATTCGACGATCTTTCATGTACATCAATAGATAATACAGGAATGGAATGACCAGATACAACGCTTCATTTGACGTAACAGTCCGGCTTTCGGAGGTGAGATTATACGTGAAAATCTGCCCTAGAAACAACTGATTGATTACGTAGAAGGCAAAAATCAGATACACGGCGTACTTGATTTTCAACGGTCCAGCTTGGGTCGCTACAGCGTAGCTCATCAATGCCAGGCCGCAGTAAGCAAAACGCTTAATAACGAAGTACGAATAAACAAACTGCCCATATTCATACTTGGATTCGAGGATCAGGCCAATAAGACCCAAACCCAACAGCCAGGCCACCACTTTGTATAGGGGCGGGAACCGGAAGTAGAAAAAGACTAATGCAAAAATGCCAATTAGTGTAGTACCGCTAACCGCTTTATCGAATAGCGGATTCAGCGCATTACCCCCGTAAATCAGGGCACTCATGCCGAACAGCAAGACAAATAAGACAATTCTATATATCCAGATTTTCATGATACGTGGGCCAAATGAGCAACGGCAGGAGAGGGTTCTCCAACCGTTTGCCCGTAAAATGAAAGCAGTTTTTCAATGTTCGACTGGTGGTTGAAAGCCAGCGCTGCGTTGTCAGCCTGAGCCCTGGCCAGTTGCTGTCGTTGCTCAGGGTCAAAATAGCGGGCAACTTCGCTGGTTAGCTCGCCTATGTTCTTTCCGTGAAGAGGTCCAAAGCCCTCCGGTAGCATTTCTGGAATGCCACCCACCGGCAAAGCCAGAACCGGCGTTCCAACGGCGAATGCTTCTACGATTGAATACGGACAGTTGTCGTTGAGGGCAGTGTGTATGTACAAATCGCTCTTCGCAACCAGCTCCCACGGAGCTGACTGCCGACCGTAAAATGTAACATGGTTAGTCAGGTCAAGTTGCTTGGCCAGTTGTGTATATTCAGCCAACTTCGGACCGTCACCAATTAACCAAAGCGTGAAGGCTTTAATGCCCCGGTTGCGAAGTTCGTGGCCAATCTGAAGCAGGAGTTGCTGATTCTTTCGTTCGTCGATGTAGCCTACGTTACTAATGATGAGCCGCTCGCCAGCCTGTTCGCCCGATGGGTTACGACGTATGGGAACATCCAGCTGAACCGTGTTACGAAGAATTCGTTTGTTTATAACGGTTGGTAATAAATGTTTCGACTTGATATAAGCATAGTTCGACACGAATATATAATTGTGGACATACGAGAACAGATAGGTATACCAGGCTGTGAGCCGCTTGGTAAAACCTGATTTTAGTGCGAACTGGTCAACTAATTCCCGGACCGGATCATCGTTGAAATGGCAAGTCAGTATAACGGGTACGCGTTTACCAAGTGCCAGATAGGCAGCTACCCCCGATCTTACATCCTGAGCATGAATGAGATCGAAATTGGACCCGCGTAGTTTGCGTACAGACAAATACAGATCTGTGAAGTACGCAAACTCATCATAAATTACATGAAATGCACCGCCTAGCGACCGCATTACGCGCTTCAGCACTCCCAAAATTTTACGCCAGACAACGGGCGTATGGGAAGCATCGACAGTGCGGACGTTCATACCGGCAGCCTCCAGATCGGTGGCCAGCGTTCGGCAGTACGTAACCACACCCGAAGGCGAAGTAGGAACTAGATAAGTGGCAATCAACACATTCATAACAAGCAATTATTTATTCATTAATCGGAAAAGCCGAAGGGTCAAAACTGTCTCAGGCCATTTGCGAAAATTACTCAACAGACTGTCTAGCAAGGTTTCACTGTAGAACAGAACGTTATAGAACCTGTTTTTTTGTTCCGTCCAGATTCGTCTGCGTGAGTACGATTAAGTTCGAGCGTTCTCTCAACCATTCATCTGTGCCATCTATACTTCCATTATTGATTACATAGACCAGATCAGAAGCCAGCGGGTCTACT
Organism: Spirosoma flavum; assembly: GCF_042686045.1. Taxonomy (NCBI): domain Bacteria; kingdom Pseudomonadati; phylum Bacteroidota; class Cytophagia; order Cytophagales; family Cytophagaceae; genus Spirosoma; species Spirosoma flavum. Next base: position 1,166,597 of record NZ_JBHUOM010000023.1, on the reverse strand, counting down.
CTTGCAGACTTAACAGTCACTCCTTTAGATCATTGAGTTGGTTATATGTCACAATAACAGAAGCTACAGAGGCCACAATTATTGCTTAAACAGGGTAGCCAATTGGTTCTTGCTAAATGTTACAGCATCCCTTAAATAGGCTAGCTTAATTATATGTACACCTTTATAGCGTAGATAGACATAAAAAGAAACAACAACGAACACTTCTGTTGTAACCCACGAAGAAGCGACACCAATGTGGCCGAATCGCTGAATCAGTAAAGCATTAAGCGTTAAGCTAACGACTGAGCCAATGGCCGAAACGCGAAAGAAAGCTTTGTCCATCCGCAGGCTAAGCATAGTATGCACACCTAACAAACTATTGAGCCCCAGCGTAATGGGCAGCAACGACACAATACGCAGTACAATAACAGCGTCTTCAAATCGGGCACCATAAAACAACGAGATGAAAATTGGGGCGATAAGCCACAGTCCCGCCGATATAAGGATCATCAGGAGCGTTACCGGGAAAAAGATCGTCCTTACTACATTCAATCCCTTTTCTTGACTTTGTCCAAAAGCGTTAGCAACAATTGGGAAGAAGGCCTGATTCAATGCCAGTGAGACGAAGGCTTGGGCAATGCCCACGATTCGCGTACCAGCCGAAAAAATACCTACGTTATAAGCGGTGCTGAAAATACCCAGCAAAAAGATATTCGATCCGGCATAAATAGTGGCCACAACCGACGTAAAAAATAGCGTACTATCGTCGCGAAACCGTTTTAGCAGCTGTGCTTTAGCTGGCCAGGAGAAGGTGATTTGAAACCTATTTACTGCCCAGGAAAAAGCTATGATACTAATAACTACTTGCGATAGGCTAAGCGATAGATTCTGGTAAATGTAATCTTCGGGCTTCCGTATAAATACAAAAACCGTTAGTGTAACCAGCACTTTGATAATCATGTTGAAAAGGGCTACCCGACCTAATTTTTCCATGGCTTGATACAGCCATACGGGAAAGAACACGATACCAATAGAACCGATGTACGTGCAGATGTGTAGCCAGTAATGCTCACGGAATTCAGGGGCAAAGTAGGTGATCAGGCCAAAAATTATTGTTGAGACAACCCAGAGAAGAGATTTGCCCACAACAACTTCACTGAATACTCGATTTGCCAGTTCCTTATTGGTTCGATCGGCGGCAATGGCACGTACAGATGCCATATCGAAACCGTAATTGATCAACAGGGTGAAATACGCCACAAACGCTTGCGAGAAGTTAAGCAAGCCCAACCGCTCCGGCCCAATGATGCGCACAACATAAGGCACCGTAAGTAGAGGCAGCAGCATATTAGCCACATGCAGACTAAAGAGCGACGCCACATTTACGGCGAAGCGCTTCAGAATCGAGTTCGATAAAATCCCTCGCTTTCGTGCAACCGGAGGTGCCATATTCATCGTGTCAACGGAGAGAGAACTCTCCGAATGATCGACTAAACTGGTATCGGTTGTGTTCACGGCGGCTACCTCTTTACTAAACATAGTTCACTCATTAAATATGCGATGATCGGGTTTCAATCCGTAGCAACGCCAAAATAGACATACTCCAAAGGCTCCGTTCCGGTAGCTTCCAGGCGGTGGAGAACCCCAGCCGGGATACGTACAAAAACACCAGATTCTAAACCAATTTTCTGATCGTTGACGACATAAACGCCAGTGCCTTTCAGAAAAAAGAAACACTCTTCCATCGTCGGGTGTGCATGCAATTCGCAGTAATCCGCTGTGGAAAATGTGCCGTAAGCAACCTGTGTTACACGTGTGGGCGTATCGCTGTTCCGAAGAAACACCTGCTTGGCACCTTGAGCATGAGCTGTAAGCTCTCGCTCAAGGTGCGTAATAGAGGCAGTAATTCGTTCCATTAGGCTTCTACAGGTTCCAGTACTGTTTTTTGAATTTGCTCCGTAATCCATTCGTAGGTTTTCTCAACGCTCTTGCGTAGCGGTGTTGAGGGTGCCCATCCCAGCTTCTGCTGAATTAAATGGTTATCAGAGTTACGTCCGCGTACACCTAGTGGTCCAGGAATATTCTTGATAGTCAGATTTTTGCCTGAGATGTCAATAACCATTTTAGCGAAATCATTGAGCGAAATCATTTCTTCTGAACCCAGATTTACTGGTCCCGAAAAATCAGAAGTCATCAACCGCCGAATACCCTCAACACATTCGTCTACAATTAGGAACGAACGGGTTTGCAGGCCATCTCCCCAGATTTCGATAGCGTCGCCATCTTTGGCCATGGCTACTTTACGGCAAACGGCAGCAGGCGCTTTTTCGCGACCACCATCCCAGGTTCCCTGTGGACCGAAAATGTTGTGGAAGCGGGCAATGCGAGCTTCGATACCGTGATTTTTTTGATAAGCCAAGAACAACCGTTCCGAAAAGAGCTTCTCCCAACCGTATTCGCTATCGGGTGCTGCCGGGTAAGCCGACTCTTCCGAGCATTTTGGGTTATTTGGGTCCATCTGGTTGTACTCAGGATACATGCAAGCCGATGACGAATAGAAAATTCGACGGACGCCTTTGTTCTTAGCTGCTTCCAGAACGTTAAGGTTACAGAGTACCGAATTATGCATGATACCTGCATCATTCGTACCCGTAAATACAAATCCTGCGCCCCCCATGTCAGCAGCAAGCTGATAAATTTCATTGAGGTCACTTGTAACCACCTCGTTGGCTACGTCTGGATCTCTCAGATCGCCGATAATAAACTCATCAGCATTATTATTATCGTATTCGTTTTCTTTAATATCGACTCCACGAACCCAATATCCTTCCGATTTGAGTTGGTTAACAAGGTGGCCACCAATAAAGCCACCGGCACCGCAGACGAGCGCTTTTTTCATAGTTGTGTGATTATTTGACAGGTGATAAAAACTCTTTCAGATTGAGAAAAATAAATAAAGGAACAATCTCTAAATATCTCTTGTACAAGCGCTTAGGCTCCGCCATTAGTCGGAAAAACCATTCTAGAGACATTTTTTGCATCCAGCCGGGAGCCTGCGCAACGCGATCTGTGTGGAAATCGAAAGCAGCTCCGACTGTGACAATAAAATGGACATTAGTCCACTGCGCAAGGCGTCGGGCAAAGCGTTCCTGTTTGGGTGTGCTGAGACCAATCCAGACGATGTTGGCTTCGGAACGATTAATTGTTTCGGCTAACTCCTTGAACTCATCGTCAGACATTTCCCGGAAGGGTGGGCAAAATGTGCCGACCACCTGGTAGTTGTCGAATTTCCGGCCAACAGCATCTTTCAGTTCATTGGCTACGCCTTCCTTACCTCCGCAGAGGAAATGTTTGACGGACGTACTCGCGCTCTCTTCGAACACATACCTGAAAAAATCGGGCCCGTAGCAGCGAGTCATACGCTTGGCACCCTTTAATTTCCCGATCCAGACACCAGGCATTCCGTCTGGTAAATTCCAGTAAAATGAATCCAGGACGTTTTTAAATTCCGGCTCTTTAAATGCTGTGACAAGGCCATGAGCACCGGTTGCACTGATACATTTATTCTCCCGGTTCCAGGTTGATTCACAACGCCAGAGAAGCCCGTTTACTGCCGCATCAAGACCGGCATCATAAAGGTTGACTTGTAACACTTTAGTCATGACACTTAACTTATTTGGTTTAGATAGAATTTACCAGGCATTCTTATTTCCTTTGATGGCCGCTTTTACTGTCCACCAGCAGATTTTCGCATCTAAAACAGCCGATTGACGACGGATGTAGAGGTGATCATACCGTACTCGAATTTTCATCTTGAACAATTCTTCAGTTTCCCCTCGGGCACCCCGCGACTGAGCAAGGCCGGTAATGCCGGGACGGACCATATAGCGCTCGCGATAACCCGGCAGAGTATCCCAGTGCATAGCATCGAGCGGAAGTGGGTGAGGCCGTGGGCCAACCACACTCATATGCCCAGCCAGTACATTCAGGAACTGTGGCATCTCATCGAGATTCGTTTTTCTCAGGAACCGTCCGATCCGTGTTACACGCATATCATTGCGGGTCGCCTGATGAAACGTCGCATTAGCATCGTAGGTCATCGTCCGAAGTTTTAGGCATGGAAATACGCGTCCATTACGTCCTGTTCGCAATTGGATGAACAAGGCTGGCCCCGGCGACGACAACTTGATCAATAGAGCAAGTATAGGTATGAGCCAAATGAGTATAGATAGGGTTACTAAACTGGCTATCAGAATGTCGAATACACGCTTCTTAATGCCAGATAATAGCACGCTCATTGGATCGGGTCTTGGCCGGACACTGTAGTCCAGATACAAGTGAAAAGTTTTTCTATCAGTGGATGCCTGCATGTGAGTTCGTAGTTGCACGCACAAAATTTAAGTTAATCCAGTCTTTTGAGCCGGAGCAAATGGCCGCTATTTTAGCGGTCTATCGATACGAATAGCTATTTTTGATCTGGTCGTTGTAGTGGTAAGCTTCACTACCACCAACCGCATTTAGAATAATGCGCAGATTTTGAAAACGCTGTTCACGATAAAGAGTATCGAGAAGTTTGAGACTGTGCTTAGGGGTTACGCCATGCCGAATTACAAAGAGAGTCGTATCAGCATATGGAGCAACTACCTGAGCGTCAGTGACAATGCCAATTGGTGGCGCGTCGAGCAGGATGTAGCGGAATTGATTTCGTAATAAGTCGATCAACTGCTTCACATTCGCTCCACCTAACAACTCAGAGGGATCGGGCGGTAAGGGACCGCTTGGAATAATGAAGTAATTTGGATGCCCTGGCACGGGTTTGAGAATATCAGCCAGTGTAGCTTCTCCATTTAGGTACGAACTAAGACCAACTGTGTTATCAATATCAAATAATTGATGCAGGCGGGGCATCCGTAAATCCATCTCCAGAATAACCGTCGGCTGGCCCGTCAATGCCAGACTAGCGCCCAGATTCAGAGATACAAACGATTTGCCTTCACCACTCATACTAGAGGTGAACAACATAACTTGCTTCTCTTCGGCATCACCTATACCAAACTGAAGGTTTGTCCGAATTGACCTGATTTGTTCAGCAATTACCGAACGCTGGTGCGGAGCTACGATCAGAATGTCGCGGTGACGCTTATTCATTACTTCGCCCAGGATAGGCACCTGCGTCATATTTTCAACATCGACTCGTCGCGTTACCCGGTTGTTCAATGAACTTTTGCCCGCAATGGCGGCTGTCGGTACAAGTAAACCAACCAATCCGAAAAGTGCGTAGATCACAATGCCGACCGGCTTAACGGGAAAGCCACTACTTTTTGCGGCATCAATTACACGGCTGTCAGCAACGGACGTTGCGAATGTAACCGCCATTTCCTCACGCTTCTGGAGCAAATAAGTATAGAGGTTGTTTTTGATGGTTTGCTGCCGTGTGATATTCATCAAAGCCCTTTCCTTTTGCGGAATGGTGCGAATGCTACTCTCCAGATTTTCATTTTTGCTCACATACTGCTCTTTCGAACTGGTAAGCATAGACTTCATCGTCTTGATATTCTGGCTGATATTATTCTTAGTCGCTTTGATCTGATTATCAATCGTCTGCAGCATCGGGTTGTCTTCCGAAGTTGTTTGCATCAGACCATCACGTTTCAGTTCCAATTCTGATAGTTTGTTGATTTCACCCAACAGGATCGGGTCATTCAGGCCAACGGTTGCTGGTGTGCTGCCCCGCTTGTCGGACTGTGTAGTAATGAAGTCCTGCAAATCGTTCAGGGTCGCCAGTTGGATATTTACCTGATTAAGCTGCGTATCGTTCTGCTGGGTTGTTTGCAGAAACGAAGTCGCCTGAGCACTTAGATCTGTAATTCCCAAGCTGGATTTATAGTCCTCTACGTTTTTCTCAACCGAGGCTAACTCACCCGACACCATTCGTAGTCGGTTTTCAACAAATTGGAGCGTACTGGCAACCACCTTGTTTTTGTCGGTGATAGCCGCTTGATTATACGTGTTGATTAACGTGTTCAAGATCGCTTCTCCTTTCTGCGGAACGGCATCTTCAAGACTCAGCCGGATAACCGTTGATGTTTTGCTTGTCGGCTCTACTTTCAGGTTATCGACATACATACTCACAGCAGCTCCCTCTGGCATAGCCTGAACCAGGACAGGCTGGGTTTTAGAATTTACTGACTGACGGGTAAGAATACGTAACTGACCGTAAGGTGTTTCGATACGCTGATTGAGCGGATAGGTTTTTCCACTGTCGATACGAACCGATTGAGCCGTTGGAAAAGATAAAGCCAGGGGCTTTTGGTACAGCACCGGGTTAGCCGATTCTACCAGTACCCAAACGGGCGATTCTGTGTAAATTTCACGCTTTCCAAATGAGGTGTTCCGAAAGTAACGGGTGTCTAGATGAAGGGTATTTACAACCCGAGCCATCAATGTAGACGACTTCAGAACCTCCAATTCATTTTCAACCACTTTTTTGGGCGAGTAGACTTCCAGTTCTTTTAATGGATTTGTCTGACTATTTCCTCTTTTTTCGTCTTGAAGCAATAAACTGGCCTGAATTCGGTAGACAGGCTGCTTATAGAGCAAGTAAACGTAAGCCCCGGCAAAGGCCAATCCCAGCGATAACACAAACCAGGGCCAGTATCGAAGGTAAGGTAATATGTGAGTCCGCAAGGCTGAATCATTAGAGTCAACCACCTGATAAGGGACATACGAATGTGAAGAATTGTCAGCCATGTCGATTGAGTAGATGTTGTATTTTGCTTAACGACGAGTTGCGATAATGGCAATCAGCGATAAAATTCCAGTTACGATAGGGGCAAGTATGTATGTTCTGTCTACACTGGTTACCCGAACTTTACCCGGCTCCACATAAACAACATCATTTGAGTGAAGCGAATAATAGGGTGATTGAAAGGCGTCACGGCGGGTCAGATTGAGTCGGGCAAAAACGCGTCGGTTTCCTTCTTCCCGAATAATCAATACGTTGTCGCGTCGACCGTAAATTGTTAAATCACCAGCAAGACCCAGGGCCTCCGGCAGGGTTATTTGTTCATTAGGAATCGTAAACAAAGACGGACGAGTTACTTCCCCCAGGACCGAAATTCTGAAATTCAAGTTGCGTACAGTGACGGTCGGTTCTTTCAGATACGTTTTAAGTTTAGTACTTATCAAGTCTGCCGTTTTTGCGTTTGTCAGACCCACTACAGCTAATTGACCAACAAGGGGCAATTTGATTGTACCATCGGCGTCCACTAAATAGCCTGAAGTCCGGGTTAATGGATTATTGGGCGTTATGATTGGACTAGCGTCAGCTGCGGATGTTGGATTGAAATAAGCTGATGCTTCTGCATTTAGGCTGCTTACCTGAACCGAAAGCACATCCCCTTTTTTAATAGTCGGAATAAACGGTTCCGGTACTATCACGGTATCTTCACGGCTAGTTATTCCCTGAAAATAAACCAGTTTTTTTGCTGACGTACATGCTTGCAGTAATGAAAGCCAAATAATAAATACTGCGAAGCTGCTTAAAATGCGGACCTGTTGTTTTACTTCTTTTTGTGTCACTCGATTCATTCTATTAACTTAACCTTTGATTACTAAGATGATCTTCTGATTATAGGAAAAAGCGTATGTGAGAGGCTGATAAGTGTCAGAGAAAATCTACTCATCATTCCCCTATATCTACTATAAATTTAGAAGATCAGTTTTAATGACAAGCGATAACGGAGGTGATGGCAGGCTAGTTTTATTAAACTCATAACTGTACTTATTCAGTGAGATTTGAATCTTACTAAACCATTTGTTAATTCAAGTTATTTTTCAGTAACACATTTATAAAAATAATTTTATGTAAAATGTGAAGTTTCACAGGAATACCTTATTAGAAATTAATTGCCGTTTTTACCCTTAAGTGATTTAGCGGCAAGTATAAAAATAGCTGTCGCTTCAACTGATCGTTTGAAAGAAACCATTACCCATATACGCAAAAAAATCGCTAGTTGGTATTTTACCAATTAGCGATTTCATTATACATATACAAGCTTGATCCAACCAGCTTATTTGTCTCTAAGCTGTCTGAATATATTCATCAAGGTATTGGATTTCCTTCCTCGTCATAATTCATGGATGCTATAATACTACCGCCCCCTAAAGAATCGTACGGCTTACCACCTTTACCCTGAATTATTTTGTTATTCGTAAGTTTAATATTTATGGCTTTAGCGCCATAAGCTATAAAAGTTGCTTGATTTCCGTTGTTCGTCTTGTTAGAAATAGTGTTTTTGATAAACGTATGATCTGGGGATTCGTCACAAATTATGGCTTTGTTCGACGAACTTTCAATGGTGTTTTCTGTAAACATTCCTCCTGCCGTTGATGGAAATAACTCCAGTACCCCCGTCATCCGGAAGTTATTTTTGCTGAAGTCAACCGTACCACCATTATAGAGTTGTATTCCCCCCTGACACAACCCTACGGTTGAATTTCCGGTAATAACCATACCGCCAACGATAGAGCCATTCCCGTTTCCATCGTTAGAGCCTTCGAGAAACTTATCAAATACGCCTTCGAACTTGTTATTCGTAATTTTAGTATTACGAGCAGCACCCGCTATTTCAATACCGAACAGGCTACAGTTTTTTATGTAGTTGTTATCTACTGTAAGTTGGTCTAACGGTCCTGATAAGGAGATTCCAAAGTGGCAGTCGTGAAAGTTGTTGCCACTAACAGTGATGTCTTTACCAGCATAGATATTAAAATTATCGTGGTTAAAAATCTCACAGGCCATGCGTTTAGCCTGAACGGTATTGTTCCGAACCGTGATGTTAGCAGCAGTTTTTCCGGCCTGAACTTTCAATGTAAACCAGTTCGTACTGTCTTTCGCAGCAACGTCGGTACTCGTGCAGTTCTGCACAGTAATGTCCGTTACCGAAGGACCATCAATATAAATTGGGCCGTATGTACCAGTTTGTCTAGATGTTACATTCCAGGCCAGTCCATCAACCAGGATGTGATCCAATGGAATGGCCGGATTGTCTGGGTTAACAAGCGATACGTATGATTGAGGCAAAGTAATGAGCACTTTACCCGCGTTGGCTTGTAGCGTCAGGTTACTTTTTAAATGAACGGGGGTTAACTGGGTGTAAGTCCCGTCAGGAAGAAACAAATTATCGGTGGCTGTTACAGCTGCTTGCAAGGCAGGTCCAATGTCAGCATCCGACGTTTTTACGCCGAACCAGGCTAGACTTGCTGGTCCCGAAAAATCCCGTTTGTACCGATGTCCTTTAAGGGTGACGAGTACAATTCCGGTATTATCAGCACTGCTCAGATCAGATTGGTCCACTATAAAGACGCCTTCACTGCCAGGGTCCGTAATTCGAACACTACTCGGAATTGAACTGGAATTAATTGCTCGTAAACTGGTAATTGACAGTGTGTCTTCCCGTTGCACAACACTATCAGGTACGGGGTCTGCTGGTTTACAATGGCCCAATACGGTAAGTGCAATGACAAAGGCACTTAACTGGAGCATGACTTTATGCTTCATAATGTTGAAAGATAAGACGTGACTTAACAGCCAGTTTAAAAAACTGTTGCCTGACAAATTAAACGAAGGCATAAATACCATTAACGCATTCCCGTTAACGTCTTCAATCGGTTATAAATCCGAGTTGGAACGCTATACCGCTGCAATGTTTGCTGGTGGTAATAAGAAGTAGGGCGACTAACATGAGGAAGGTCAAAAACTCGTTGAACGCCGTCATCCAACTTCGTTTTATACCGATTATAAATGTTTGTATGGGTTGCTTCTTTGCCGAAACCAATATTTTCTACTTTAGACGTCGTTGGGTAAACCGTTACTCCATCGGCTTTAAAGCGATTATAGCAGAAGCGGATATCCCACGCGTCGGCCCGTCCTTCCATCTGGTCGCGTAACATATTCAAGAGATCAGAACCGCCCCGCATAAATTCTTTTTGCTGCCATTTATCCTTTTCAAAATCCGCGTAGTCGGTCATTTCCCAGTCAACAGATTGCCAACGATCAGCCCATGTAGCCCAGCCCCAGGGGCTATGCCGTGGAATGCAATAGGCATCTGCCATATAATTGGATGGTCGCTGAAACGGAAACGTATAGCCAGCAATTGAATATACGCGTTGATTATCAACATACTTTTCCAGACACTGATTCATGAAGTCGAGAAAATTTGGACTCGTTATCAGGTCATCTTCAACAATGATAGCCGAAGGGTGATCGGCAAGGACACGGGATATACCCTGAATAATTGAATCAGCGCAGCCAATATTAGTTTTCGCATACTCTCTATGGATTGTGCGAAAACCCGAAGCCTCATCCAACAGTTTGTGAACCTGCGCAACTTTATCCGCATCTTCCGGTCGCTTTGGCGCATCGACAAAGATGTATAAGTCGCTTTGTGAAGCTAAGTGATTGGCCTGAAGAGCACGGAGAGTTGCCTTGAGTTCTACAGGACGCTTATAACCAAATAAAAGCACGGGTGCATTCATAACATAAAAACATTTGAGTAACAGAATAAGTCATTGTCGGAGAGACAAGACCATCAATGATTGCGTATTTATAGCAGAGCTAAGCCTACTGTTGACGTCTTTCTAGTCTTGCTTTGTCAGAAGGAAACAGACTGCCTGCATATAGTAACTAGCTAAATGAAGTAGGCTGGTATACCATTAAGAGCCTTACGTGATAGCTGAATAAGTTAAGGGGTGATTGTCTGATTTGAGGATATCTTACAATCTGAAGGATACAAAAATTGGTGCCAAAGCAGAAGCCACACCCTTATGATTAATGCCTGTTAGTTTATCCATATCCTTAAAAGCAGAAGGGTTAACGGGCAACACTATTATATGTTTTTCCTCACTATCTGCGCAGATATGTACTATAAATCTAGAGGGGGAGTTTCGTAGTACAAAAAATATAAAGCTGATTGTCTTACTTAATATTCAATTAATAGATGATTTATATTTACCAGATTTATATAATAAATAATTTATGTTAATTTTTGTGATAATAAGTAACAAAAAGAATAGATTTTATTTATCTGTAATATAATTTTTTTCTGTTATGCCCGGTTAGAAATTAACTGGTCCTTTCTTGTAACAAGCCTATATTTTTTGGGTTGAGTACAAATTAAATATATAGTTTAGTAGTCTGATACGAAGCAATAATTTATGTCATAGAAGCAACTGTATTTTTTAAAATTTGATATGTAGCCGGAAAAAATAACTATTAATTGTCTTAAGCCTATGGATTGGATTTACTTCATTGTGGAATAGGTAGTCTGGCCTTCTTAAGCATCTTCGTGTGGTAACTCATGAGCAGTAGATAACATCAGTTGAGCTGCCGTAAACTCAAGGCGATTACGAGATACCGGTATTACCGTATTGTCAAACAACCTGACCCAGCCCGACCGGCCTCGTTTCTGAATAAACTCCTGGACATAAATCGGATTGATGATTGCTGAGCGATGTACTCTAATAAAATTGAGATGTTGTTCAAACCATTGGAGAGGCTGAGTAACGACTGTAAGAGTGCCGTCACGGTAATGTACTCGTGTATAGTTCGCTTCTCCTTCTAGCCAGACGATTGAGTCAATGAGTACGGGATGCGAATGTCCGGTCAAGTGAATACTAGTCATATCGGGCTTACAGATTAAGTGTTAAATGTACATACGGAGCCCGGCAACTTTTGGTTTCAGTGGGAAACGGTTGGTTGAAGCTTCATCTATGGAATGTATATACGTTATTTTTTCTTACTTAGTCTAAATCGGTTTTGTTGGATGATGCGTACGTAGGTGTGCAATTTATCAAGAACCCACTTATTATATGGGAATAGTCTATTTATTAAGGATTTAGTTTATTCTCCTATGACCAATACCTTTTTTGTTTAACTATTTGTAGTTCAATGCTCATTTGTCAGCCTGTCCACACGACTATTTACACTACTGATTTTCGGAATAAGCAGTACAGCTTTTCCATCGAATCAGTACTTAACCCAGAGGCTGCTTCGGGCGTGCTGGTCGTAACTGCGTCGGAGGGATATTTGTTGACTACTTCGGAGACTGCTCAGCCCGAGCGAGAACAAATTATCGAGCCTAGCAGACAAGCTGATGGTAGCTGGGTAGCTAGTGGTACGGTTACATTATTACTTGATAAAGGGTCACCAATTGACGGAACTGTCGTTATTCGAAATGCACTTGCTGAGTCAATTGTCTTGACCATTGACTCAGCCTCGACTTCCCGGGAGCTGTCGCAAATGCCTACGCTGACGGTTAGCGAACCGGTACTGACATTCGCGACAACATCCTCTGGCAAGCCCAGCTTTCTGGTAATGACGGTTAAGCAGCAGCATTCCGATTCGCCCGTAACACTCTCAACAGATGCACCCGACTACTTTCAGTTAGCCAGTGATAGCCGCCCGTATTTTGCCTCTACTCTAACGCTTACTCCATCACCCACCGGTTCGTATGTGCATGTACGCTACGTTTCCGATAAGAGTGGTTTACATAAGGGCCAGCTACTGATTCATAGTGCTTATGAGGATAGTACGATTGCGTTGACAGGGCGTAGTGCAGGTTTACTCCCAATGGTATTACATGCTCCCAGCCAGCCAGGGTTAACGAAATGGATATTGTGGGCGTTTGCAATAGTTGTTGTTAGTGGCCTGGCTTACACCGGTTATACTAATCGTTGCCAGCTCTTTCCCGCCTTGTGCCAGGGTACGATAACAAGCCAACCAACAAAAAAAATAACCGTTCCCGAAATAATTCGTATCAACGATGACCCTAGTGAGAAAAAGGTAGTCAAAAGCGAAATACCACAGAAAATGGTGACCAAGACAGTGGAATCTCCAATTCCGCAAACTCCTGTTAGTAGTAATAAACCAGATGATCGCTCTACCGAACCGCCGGTACTTAATGCGGGAAATGAACAACGAAATGTAGCTGAGTCTCGAAACGCAATTCGTCCCGCTAGTAGCCGCAAACCCTCTATTGACCAGACTATCAATAACGTAGTTGATAAACGGTCTCGTCGGCGGGCAACAGCTACTCCGAAAATAGAGGAAAGTGAATTAGAAAGGGAGTTAAACCAACACCCGAAAAAATAATTATAAGGATCAAATGCTTAACCTCATGAAACGTATATCTATTTTATTCGCAGTCGCTAGTTTATGGTTTGCACCGGCTATGGCTCAAAACGCCCGTAGTCCTTTACAAGCTGTCCATTATATCAAATTAGCTAATACACTTCGCGAGGTTGATAAATCGCAGGAGTCAATCAGTCTTTTGCTACGCGCCATGCCTGCGGTTCAATCGAAGAATTTATACTGGGAAGCCGTTACAAATGAACTTTTGGGCTTGTCTTATAATGACATAAAAGACACTACTACTGCTCTGCGTTACTTGGAGCGTGCCCGGACTCAATACACTAACCTTAAGTATGTGGCCAGTGGATGGGGCGTCAATGAAGTGATTAGGAAAATCTCGGGTAAAAATATGTATGCCGGCATTCAGGTTAGTACAACTGGCGTTCAGGTAGCCATCTTTAAAACCAAGTATGAAAGCGATTTCTACGAAAAAGAGATCAAGACCATCGTTGAGATTCCTAGCAGCCCACTGCTATACGCAGATGCGTCCAACTCATTCAAAGTCGGTCAGGATGCGTTACGAATTGGGCTGGATTCCATACGACGCTATAATATCCCCAATGAGCGTATTTTCATCGTGTTCAGCAGTGATGTTGAAGAAAATTTAGCCCGGAGAACCCAACGCCGACAGATTCTTTATCAGCAGTTGTCGCAGGTTTTGCCCAACACTACACTGCGAATAGATACCACGCTTACCCCGGCCCGTGAAGCCGAACTGTTCACCATTGGGACGCTGCCCCGCAAAGTATGGGCAACAACTTCTGCGCTGAATCTGGGTAGTACCCGTACGGAGGGTGGGTACTTTGATAAAGATGCCAGCCGCCAAAACTACACCAATGCCAACAAAGCCTTTCATGAAATCAGTCTGCCGATTGGTGTTAACACCTTGGTCAGCCGTATTGAAGGTAAACGGTCTATGAATATGGATGCTTATAAACGGGAAGCGCAGCGGGTAATCAAGACTATAGCTGACTCAGTTTTTAAATCTAATGTCAATAGCAAGGATTTGGGATTTCAACAACGCCGGACTGTTGGCATAGGGGGTGACATTGCTCTGGCGTTAGTTACGTATTTATATCCCGATAAAGCCGGACTTACCGCTGTTCCGATTTCGGCGGATGACGCCGAACGGTTTAAGCAAGCTGTTTTAAGCGATTATAAGACGTTGATCCAACCCAATTTACGCTCCATTACAAACCCAAGTGTGCGTAATCGGGCCGAAAAAGATGTGAGCACGCTACAGGCTCAAGTCGATGAGAAACAACTTGTTGCTGGAGCACTATGGCTCTCTGCGGTCATGAATTCCTATAGTTCACCCTCAAGTCCCAAACGGTTTGTATTTGTTCGCAATTCGGGAGTTAGCTGGGTAACGGGCAAATTTCTTGAAACAATTAACAATGAATACGAGTCAACTATTGCTAAAGGGGCTATGTATACCCGATAGTGTATATAACTGGCCGGTTAACTTTATTTAATTACACTCATAGTAGATCTACTATCTCACCATATAAATACGCAAAAGTAAATGGCTAAAATCCCTACCTACCGGCGTCGGAAAGTACGTCAAGTGCCAATCTTGATTGTTGAGGATAATGCTGACCAGTGGCTCATCATTCGTTCTGCTTTATCTCAGTGTTTTCCAGAAGTGGAACCTATATGGTTGAACAACGCAGATCAAACAATAAAGTATTTAGAGACTCACGCAGCCGATCCGGATAAGCTACCCAGATTGATTTTGTCAGATTTGTATTTGCCGCGTCGGGAAGACGGTTTATCTGTCCTGGAATTCGTCAAGAACCATGAGTTTTATCGAAAACCACCGATCATAATACTAAGCTCATCCCAGGATGATGAAGACATTGCCAAGGTTTATTCCTTTAGCGTTGCTTCTTATATTGTTAAGCCTGACAGCTACCGGGAATGGCTGAATTGCTTTTATGCCTTCCAACGCTACTGGTGGGGGATCGTCAAATTACCCTTACGTCCTCAATAGCCGTGTGCGCAAGATTATACATTAACAGAGCAAAATTACTTTGTTTCGGATTACTACTCACGTTTTTTCTGCCAGCATCAATCAGTCTGGCCCAAACAACTTACTATGTAGCTAGTACGGGAAATGACGCAAGTGATGGCCGTTCTATTACGTCTTCTGTTCAAAGCCTGAGCCGGGTTAACAGCCTAGTGCTACAACCCGGTGATGTAGTTTTATTTCGGCGGGGCGATACCTTCCGGGGAACATTGCAGATCAGGCAGTCGGGTACCGGAGAGAAACCTATTCGTTTTGATGCCTACGGCAGTGGGAGTAAACCCCTGCTGGCTGGATCAGTGCCGGTTCGCAACTGGACCCAGACTAGTGCCAATAACTGGCAGGCATCCTGCCCGACCTGCGGCAACCAGGTAACCGGGTTATATCGCAATGGGTTAACTCAGCCCCTGGGGCGTTATCCGAATCCTGACGCTCCCAATAGAGGGAGCTTAACTGTACAATCACATGTTGGTACGAATCAACTGACCAGCCAACAGACCTTAACCAGAGACTGGACGGGCGGAGAAGTCGTGGTTCGTCCTACCTACTGGATTATAGATAGGGCCACCATTACCCGGCAGAATGGCAATACACTTACGCTCAATAATTCGTCAACCTACAACCTGACTGATAGTTGGGGCTATTTTATTCAGAACCATCCGGCCACGCTCGACCAGCCCGGAGAATGGTACTACAACCCGGCTACTAAAGTTCTTCAGGTATATGATGACCGGGGCAATCCAAATGAGCAGATTATGACGGCGACGGCAACCGATAAGATTATCGACATTGCCAACGTATCTTTTATTAGTATTCTGAATCTTCGCATTGCTCAGGCCCGGATAACAAATCTGTATGCCCTAAACGTAGTAGATCTTGTTTTAAACAACGATGATTTTACAGACTCTGGTCAGGATGGAGTGGTAATTCAGGGAGATGGTAGTAATATCATGGTTGACAATAGTACCATCACCAACATTAACAATAATGGGTTTTACATTGGTGCTTACCGGAATGTAACGTTTCGACGCAGTGCTATACGTCGTGTTGGTCTGCTGCCGGGTCGGGGCAAAAGTGGCGATGGTCAGTTTACGGCTTTTCAATCCTTTGCTACCCAAAATACACTGATCGAAAGCAATGTAGTTGACAGTGTTGGCTACATTGGAATTTCTGTTCAGAACAATACCACCGTGCGGCAAAATCTGATTGCCAACTTCTGCATGACAAAAAGTGATGGGGGCGGTATTTATTTGTGGAACGGAGCGCAACTACCCATAGACAGTATCCGTATTCAGTCGAATATAATTCGTAAAGGTATTGGAACTCCCGGCGGCTTGTCAGAAAATACGTTCAGTGGTGCGCATGGAATTTTTTTGGATGATTGCGTAGAGGGAGTTGACTTAGTTGACAATACCGTAACTGATTGTCAGGGGTTAGGTATCTATCTCCACGCCGTCAATAATGTCAACTTAGTACGTAATACCTGCTTCAACAACAGTGTAGGCCAGCTTATTTTGTATAATTATGACAAACAGTGCCTGCCCCGAAATAATACTTTTATACAGAATATACTGATCGCTAAAACAGCAACTCAACCCGTTGTGGGTTACATATCCAGTGCAAATGATTTGGCAAGTTTTGGGCTTATGGAACGTAATTATTACGCCCGCCCATTCAACGATTTATCTACGGTCAGATCGGTTTATAACAAGACTGTCGTCGGCGATTTGAACTTGGCACAGTGGAAAGCCCAGTTTGGCCAGGACCTTACATCCCATTCAAGCCCTATAACTTATAAGGAATATGTTGTGAAAAGCTTGAGTAGTAACAACATAATGGGTACTTCTTTCACGGGTAATTCGGGTGGATGGGAAACGTGGAGTCTTTATAATAATGGTCAGGCCAATTGGAGTAACGGCAGTCAACCCACCGACGGTAGTTTAACGATAAATTTTTCGAGCTCGTCGGGTCATGCAGATTCATACGTACTGGCTTATAAACGTATAAAGGCAGTTACCAAATCGAAAAGTTACCT
Organism: Spirosoma flavum; assembly: GCF_042686045.1. NCBI lineage: Bacteria > Pseudomonadati > Bacteroidota > Cytophagia > Cytophagales > Cytophagaceae > Spirosoma > Spirosoma flavum. The sequence goes on along the minus strand of NZ_JBHUOM010000023.1, from coordinate 1,149,362 downwards.
TGTCAGGTTTGATGCGGCTGCACCAGTTGATAAAAAGGTCGTCGTATTCCTCCGGCAGCGGCAGGCTCCATATCAGGATTTAACTCGCCGGTTTGAGTTTATGGCCGGGCCGACCCGTAAGCCTTATGAATTTGCGCTCACGGCTTCAGCCGATGAAGCCGATCCGTTATTGACGTTTCAATTAGGTGAAAATGGGCAACCCGTTTTGCTTGACAATATTCGTTTGCTGGAAGCAACCATCCAGCCCGTCAATCCTGATGAGTTTATCCGGTTAGCCTACAACCCCACAACCAGAGATAGTATTCTTACATTGAACGAGCCCTATCGGGATGTTGAAAATCATTATTATGCCCGTCAGGTCATTCTGAAGCCTTTTACATCAGTCGTATTATTACAAGATTCTTTGCCTCCGGTTGATGTGCGCCTTTCTTTACAAGTTGATCGTAATTCGCTACGGGTAGGTGAGGGAATACCCATCTCGCTAACTATCCGTAATGCGTCTGCCAACCGAACTACGCTGCCTAGTCAGGTGCAGTGGAGTTGCCGGCTACCGGCCAATCTGGAGTTGATGAACGCAACCGGCTTGTCCTATAAAGACAGTGTGTTGACCGGTACCGTGCAGCAACTGCTCACCGATACACTAATCGTCTTTCGGGTCAAAGCGAAGACTTCCGGCAGCTATGTGATGGCAGCTCAGGTAACGGCAACTACCTATGCTGATCCTAACAGCACACCCGATTCGGGCACAGACGATGGCGAAGATGACCAGGCGTCTGTTACCTTGCTCGTCAGGGAACTGGCTCCCGGCGAAACGTTGACTCCTGAAATCGTTACCGCAACCGAACCACTAGTGCCGGTAATTGACAAGAAGATGATTTACCCTAATCCATCGTCTGATGAATTTACGTTTGTGGCCGAAGATGATGTCGTATCTCTCCAGATAGTTGATTTATTGGGTCGAAAGCGGTTGAGTCTTGACACTGTTCGTCAAGGCCAAACGATCCGATTTGGTCAACCCTTACCAGAAGCGCACTACTTATTGTATATTCAGTATAAAACCGGTGAACAACGGACTGTGAAGCTGGTGAAGTTGGGTAAATGATAAACGACGATTGTGAAGATGGGTCTGTGCTACGTATAGTTTTATCGAGAATTGTGCCCCGAACTCGTCTTCGCGATTTTCCTGTATAAATAACAAGAGCAGGTCTTAGTTACCCGCCTTCAATCGTTTCTCTAGCCGATAGGCGATCTATACGTTGTAGGGAGCGTTTACGTTAGCAGTTCAGAGTTGTGTACCTTACCGAACTTTTTCTGATTGGTATGAAACTTACCTGGACGTTCTATCCCAAAGGCCAACCTAGTATTACCCTAACGGTGGTGTATCTACCTCAATTGGATGCAATTTCAGTAACTGGCTATCTCGAAGTAGATACTAACACAGCCTATGTGGGCTGGGCCAATTTTCGTATCTTCAACACCAGTGATCAGACTACCAAGAAGGCCCTCTTCGGTTCACTGACCCGAGTAAATAAGTTTGATCCCATTACTCCCTTTTTGCCCTAAGGTCAGGCTACGTATGACTCTTCATATACTACTGATACACGCAACTCGGTAGTGGGCGATGCAGGCAAGAAGAAGACCGTGTAGCCACTTTTTCCCGCTACTTTAAATATAGAAAGAGAATACAGTCAATAACTATAGGACGATAGCTCTATCGCTACGGTCCTATCATGAGGACTAAGTAAGTAAGCAACTAGACTTGGTATAAAGTAGACTATCCTCGAATTACTCAAAGTCACATAATTTGCTTGAACGTATTTATACTTACTGAATTAAATAACAGAATAATCAAAATATGGCTTGATTGTATCATATAAACACTTTCTTAAATAAAGGTCAAATACCTATATAGTTTATAAATTTTTTGCTTAACTGGTGGATATTGATGTTTTATTCTGCATTTTGCTGATAAATAGGGATTTTCTTTCTTCAATTCCCTGATTTAATCAAACCTAAACTAAATATTATGCTTAAACACGTACTTTGTTGTATTTTGTTGGTAATTACTGCAACCGGATCCCTCTGGGCGCAGAGCCGACAAATAACGGGTACCCTGCGCGACGATCAGGGTCAAACGATATCTGGGGGGAACGTAGTCATTAAAGGTACCACGCGGGGTACTACGACTGATGCCGCAGGCGAATTTCGACTATCAGTACCGAGTGAGAATACAGTACTGACAATTTCTTCGGTTGGTCACGTGGCGAAAGATGTGTCGCTATCCGCGGGGCAAACACAGGTTACCGTAGCATTAGTGGCTGATGACCGGTTGCTGGGCGAAGTTGTTGTAACAGCGTTGGGCATTAAGCGGGAAGCCAAGGCATTGAGTTATGCCACCCAGACAATTAAACCCGCCCAGATTAATGAAGTTCGTGATGGTAACGTACTAAATACACTGCAGGGCAAAATTGCCGGAGCCTATATTACTCAGGGTTCAGGTGGACCAGGTACAGGTTCGCGGATTGTGTTGCGGGGAAACCGTTCTATTCAGGGCACCAACAATGCGCTGATGGTTGTCGATGGTGTTCCGATTAACAACAGCACGTTTGGGCAGGCCACCAGCGACTTTGGTAGCGTAGCCAATTCGGATGGTGCATCGAACATCAACCCCGACGATATTGAAAACGTAACGGTATTGCGCGGAGCATCGGCTGCCGCCCTCTATGGCAGTCAGGCGGCCAACGGTGTAATTTTGATTACGACGAAACGTGGGAAAGCGGGTCGCATTTCAGTTGATGTGAACGCCGGTGTTTCTGTCGATAAGCCATTTGCGTTGCCATTTGTGCAAAATCAGTACGGTCAGGGCGTTGGTGGAAAGTTGGACCCTGCTGTTGGCGCTAGCTGGGGCGCGGCCATGACGGGACAGGCCTATACAAACTATCTTGGTCAACCGGATACGTATTCGGCTCAACCGAACAACATCCGTGATTTCTTCCGAACAGCCGTAAGCTTTAACAACTCTATCGGTATTACGGGCGGGTCGGAGCGGTCGCAGACGTATTTGTCTTACACCAACAACTCGCTACAGGGAACGGTACCGGGCAATGATCTAACCCGCCACACCATTAACTTACGGTTGTCGAACCAGATCAGTTCGAAATTGTCGACCGATGCGAAAGTAACGTACATCAACCAGTCAGTAGTAAACAAACCCCGGACGGGTGAAGAAAACGCGCCGGTAATTGACCTCTACCAGATTCCACGCAACGTTAGCCTAAGTACGGCTAAAGACTACGCAGCTCCTAATTCGTTCGGTCTGCCAACGCCAACGGCCTGGCCATCAACGCTGTCGTCTATCTATCAGAATCCATACTGGATGACCAATCAGACGGCCATCAACCAGTATCGCGATCGGGTTATCGGGTTCGTTCTGGCCAAATATCAACTAACTCCCTTCCTAAGCATTCAGGGCCGGGCTAACCTTGATAAATACTTCGACAAAAACGAAGAAAGCTACGGTCAGGGAACAATTTTGTGGGCTAATCAGGCAGGAGGTAAATTCTCCCGGAATAATATTGTCAATACCCAAAGCTGGTATGATGTGTTAATTGAAGGGAAAAACAAGCTTGGGTCAGACTTTGTGCTCGATTATCAGGCTGGGGGAATTATCCAGGACACCCGTTATCAATCGACCAATGCGTTAGCGGATGGCTTGAACGTGTCAAACCGGTTTAACCTGAATTTTGGTACTAACCTGAGCGTGGCTGATGATTATTCCCGTGTGCAGACACAGTCGTTGTTTGGACAGGCATCGCTGGCCTGGCGGGACGCTATTTTTATAAATGCCAGCTTGCGTAATGACTGGGCTTCTACTTTACCGAAACCGTATTCATTCCAGTACCCATCGGTAGGCGCTTCGGTAGTTTTGTCGGATCTCCTGAAACTGTCGGGTCCGCTATCGTTCCTGAAGATTAATGGATCATACGCGCAAGTAGGTAACGGCGCCGACCCGTATCTGTTGCAAACGAACTACTCATACAGTCAGGGAGCCGGTTCCGGGTTTATCAGTCGGGACGGCACACAGGCTATCGGAAATTTGAAGCCTGAGATTACTAAAAGTCTGGAATTTGGTATCGATGCTCGTTTCTTTAGCAATCGACTTGGTGCAACAATTACGGCCTACAAAACGAACTCAATCAACCAGTTGCTGAAATTAGGACTGGCTCCCGCTTCGGGATTCAGCAATCAGTACATCAACGCAGGCGACATTCGCAATATGGGTCTGGAAGTAGTGGTCAATGGAACGGCTATCAAAACAGATCGTTTCACTTGGGATCTGACGCTTAATATGGGCCTGAACCGGAACAAAATCGTTAGCCTTTCGCCCGATATTAAAACAGCGTTTCTGTCGGGTGGGTATGGTCGGTCGGCATCACCCATTGTGGCCGAAGGCGGTTCATACGGCGACATTGTATCGTACCGCTGGCAGAAAGATCCAACGACAGGTCAATACTTAGTTGGATCTCAGTCAAACAGCACAACGGTTTCAGAAGCATCTGTTACGTCTACGGGACTGCCTGTTGCCACGAAAGAGCAGGAGCTTATCGGCAATTTTAACCCAAAAATGCTTCTGGGCTTTACAAACACATTTACCTATAAAGGATTTTCACTTCGCTTCCTGGTTGATGCCCGGATAGGAGGAATCGCCGTGTCGGGAACCGAAATGAACCTGGCGTTCAGCGGTATTCCAGAAGTAACGGCTCAGAAGCGGGAAGGTGGCTGGGTACTTCCGGGTATTACGGCTGGCGTTGCCGGTGCAGATGGCGTAACGCTAATTGGTGCGGGTAAAGCCAATACGACGGCTATTACGGCTGAACAATTCTGGCAGACGGTATCTGGCAAGCGTTATGGGTGGGGCGAATTTTTTGCCTACGATGCAACCAACGTCCGTCTCCGTGAATTGTCAGTTGGTTACGGGATTCCTGTACCATCAAATTTCTTTATCAAATCGGCCCGCTTATCGTTCGTAGCTCGTAACTTATTCTGGATTTACCGCGGTAGCTCTATTTTGGATATTCCTGGTATTGGCAAACGCAAGATGTGGTTTGATCCCGACGTTAATATAAGCAACGGTAACTTCCAGGGTGTTGAATACGGTACCCTGCCGTCGAACCGGAGTATCGGTCTGAACCTGAAACTTTCTTTTTAATTTGAAACCATCGTCAATATGACTTCATATAAAACTTTATTTCGACAGACGTTCGTAGCGGTCTGTTTGTCGGCTCCTTTGTTCTGGGCCGTTGGTTGTACTAAAAATTTCGATGAAATCAACACCAATAAAACAAAAGTGACCATTATTGGGGCGGGCGAAATTCCTTATCTGTTTTCGAAAGCGGAGTCGGCAGGTATACTCAGTCAGTATAACTACCAGGTTGGAGAAAACCTGTTCTCAGATCAGTACGCGCAGTACTTTGCTTGTGTAGCGACATATTTCCCATCTGACCGCTTTGTTATCAGAATGGACTGGCTGCAAGGCCCCTGGACTCAATTATACACAGAGGTTGTACCACAGTTGAAAGCGATTATGGCGAGTGCGGATCCCAATTCAGCAGAGTACGCGCTGGCTAGTATTTGGTGGGTGTACTCATTCCATCGCTGGACTGATTATGTTGGCCCTATCCCATATTTCAAAGCAGGCGAACCCGCAACATCCGTAGCCTATGACGCTCAGGATAAAATCTACGATGATTTCTTCAAGAGGTTAGCAGCAGCTACCGCTGTGTTGAAAACTAAATCGACAGAGAAGCCATTTGGTGCATTCGACCTGATATATGGTGGTGATGCAACCAAATGGATGAAGTTTGCCAATACGCTTCGGCTTCGGTTAGCCCTTCGCATCTCGAAAGTAGATCCCGCCAGAGCCAAAACGGAAGCTGAAGCAGCCGTGGCCGGTGGTGTATTTGCAACCAGTCCCGATGATGATGCATTAGTGCTGCGCAGCACAAAGGGAAATGACGGTAACGGTCTTTCGATTATGTCGGATTGGAACGAGTTTCGGATGAGTGCCGCTATGGAATCAGTGCTGAAAGGCTATGATGACCCACGTATGCCAACCTATTTTTTACCTGCGGTGAAAACCAATACGTATGAAGGCTTGCGGAATGGTCTGGCCACGACTCAGTTAACTGAAACGGTTAATACCGCCGATTATAACTCGCACGTAGGGCAGCGCTGGACATCAACTGGATTGGCAACACCCCAGAACGTAATGGCCACCGCCGAGTCTTATTTCCTCCGCGCCGAAGGTGCCGTGAATGGCTGGGCTATGGGTGGTACGGCAAAGGATTTTTATAATAAAGGCATTGCAATGTCTATGGCCCAATGGGGTATAACAGATGCGGCTGCCATCAGTGCGTATCAGGCTAGTACCAAAACGCCTATTGCGCCTAACGATTTCCTGAAATCGGCACCATTGAGTAATATTCCTGTAGCCTGGGGCAGTACCGAAGCCATACAGCGGGAGCAGATTGGTACGCAGAAATGGCTGGCTATTTTCCCGGATGGCTTTGAAGGCTGGGCTGAGTATCGTCGGACGCGTTTTCCAAAACTATACCCAGTTGTGAATTCGGATAATCCTGATATTCCAGCAGGTGGTGTTCTTCGTCGTATCCCGATTCTGCTTGTTGAGCAACAAACGAATGCTGTCGAAGCCAAGAAAGCCGAAGCGTTGATAGGCGGACCCGATAAGGTGACTACACCATTATGGTGGGATAAAAACTAAGTCTAGTATCTTTACTTAAGAGGTCGCGAAAGCGGGCGATGATTCGTCCGCTTTCGTTTTTTCATACCAACCGTGTCTTCATGAAGCCGCTTTTTTGCCTTAGTGTACTTGTTTTACTATTATCTGCCTGTGGCAATACGGATACGTTATTTGAGAAATTGCCGTCGTCGCAAACCAACATTACATTTAAAAATTCCCTTGACGAATCACCCGATTTCAATGTCTTGAAATACGGTTATTTCTACAATGGTGGGGGGGTGGCCGCTGGCGATTTTAATAATGACGGCCTGACTGATTTATACTTCACCGGCAATCTCAACGCAAACAAACTATACCTGAATCGAACCAAGCCCGGCTCCGGCAAATTAATGTTTGATGACATCACCGACAAAGCGGGTGTTGGCGCAGCCGATGGCTGGAATACCGGTGTCTCGGTCGTTGACATTAATGCCGATGGCTGGCTCGATCTGTACGTTTGTCGTTCGGCGGCAACAGACTCCCGGCTACGTCGCAACTTGCTCTTTATCAACAACAAGAATTTAACATTTTCGGAGAAAGCCGCCGAATATGGTCTCGATGATCCGGCTTATTCAACGCAGGCCGCTTTTTTTGACTATGACCGCGATGGTGATCTGGACTGCTTTCTACTTAACCATTCGGTGCAGGAGTTCGCTGGATTCAGCCGTATGATTAGCAATTATAAACAGCAAACCAACCCCAATTATTCCAGCAAGCTTTACCGCAATGACCGTATTAGTAGGGATGCCGCATCCCAGCCAAACGGTAAATTCGTTGATGTATCAGACTCCGTTGGCATGGTTTCCAATGTGCTAAGTTTTGGTCTTGGCGTGGCCGTGAGCGACTTCAATAATGATGGCTGGCTCGACTTTTACGTATCAAATGACTATAACGAAAACGATTACCTCTATATAAATCAGCAGAATGGCCACTTCAAGGAAGTGGTGCGTAGTGCAATGGGCCACACATCGCTCTACTCAATGGGTTCCGATGCCGCCGATGTGAACAATGATGGCCGGATAGACTTGCTCACCCTCGATATGCTCCCCGAAGGAAATGAACGCATCAAATTGACGTCCGGCGATGATAATTACGATAAGTATGCTCAGTTGCTACGAGCAGGTTTCCATCACCAGACCATGCGTAATATGCTTCAACTGAACGTTGGAGACAGTGTTTCTTTGCTGAAATCGGGTAAAGTAAACACACCCATTTTTAGCGAAATTGGTCAGCTTGCGGGCATTTCTAATACCGATTGGAGTTGGGGAGGACTATTTGCTGATTTCGATAACGATGGTTGGAAAGATCTCTTCGTGAGTAACGGTTACGCTCGTGATTACACGAATATGGAGTTTCTCAAGTTCACGATGGACGAGCAGCTAAAGGCGCGTGAAACCGGTAAGCAAACCGACCCAATGGCCGTTATTGCCAAAATGCCGAGCATCAACGCACCGGACTATATCTTCCGCAATCGGTCTGGCGATCCGTTGTCCGACAAGTCGGCGGGTCAGCTGACGTTCACGAACGAAACTACTGCCTGGGGATTCGATGAACCAACGCAATCGAACGGGGTGATTTATGCCGATTTGGACAACGACGGCGACCTGGATTTGGTAGTCAATAATGTGAATGCAGAAGCTGGGATTTACGAAAATCATACGGATAAACAGGGAAAAAATAATCACCTGACCCTGCAATTGAAAAGCCCAAATCCCGCGAAATTGATTGGCGCACGGGTAACAGTTTGGTCGAGTGGTCGGATGCAAGTGCAGGAGTTCATGCCCGTGCGTGGCTTTCAATCGTCGATGTATGGACCCTTACTGTTTGGGCTGGGAAAAGCTACAGCAGTGGATTCTGTGCGGGTTCGCTGGGCTGACGGCAAAGCGCAACTTGTTCGTCCCAGGGCGACCGGTCAACTCACGATCTCGTATGCCCCAACGGGTGAAATGCTGCCTTCTAGCACACCTAAACCATATTGGCAAGCGACTACCGGACTCGCCGTAACGCATCATCAGGAAGTTATCAATGATTTTAAAATTCAGCCGTTGCTGCCATACATGCTTTCGCAAGTGGGGCCTTATTTTGCCGTTGGTGATGCGAATGGCGATGGGCGAGACGATGTGTTTGTAGGTGGTGGGCGTGGTCAGGGGGGGCAGGTTTTGATCGCAGGAACCAACGGTTTTTTACCCATGTCCCAACCGGATTTATTGGCCGACCGGGCTTGCAAGGATGCCGGTGCTGAGTGGGTTGATGTTGATGGCGACAAGGATTTGGATTTGGTGGTGAGTAGTGTCGGTTATGAACTCCCTGTTGGCGATGCCCGGCTACAAGTACGTTTGTACCTGAATGACGGTAAGGGCCACCTGACTAAAATGACAACTTTCCCCGATGTGCGGGTAAGTGCCTCCTGTGTTCGTTCGGCTGATGTGGATGGTGATGGTGACCGCGATTTATTCATCGGCGCGCGGGTGGTGCCAGGCCGCTATCCCGAAACGCCTGTCAGCCATCTATTACTAAATGATGGGAAAGGCCATTTTTCAGATAGATCGAATCAGCAACCTGCTCTGGCCCAACTGGGTATGGTAACGGATGCCGCATTTACCGATCTTACCCACGACGGCCAACCCGAGTTGATTGTGGCTATTGACTTTGGACCCGTACAGGCTTTTACGTTCCAGCGTGGAAATCTAAAGCTGATCGATAAACTTTTGCCGCCCGTAACTGGCTGTTGGAATCGCCTGCTGGTCCAGGATTTTAACAACGACGGTAATCCTGATATTGTCGCGGCAAATGCCGGGCTGAATAGTCAGCTTCAGGCTACACCAAATCGGCCATTAACGCTCTATGGTATCAAAAACGTGGCTGGCTCTTTGTTGCCAGTTCTGGCAGGTTATGATCGAAATGCTAAAATGAATGGACAACCGCATCCGTTTAATGCCCGCGATGAAATGCTCGATCAGGTCGTGAGTTTACGAAAGAAATTCACTGATTATACCAGCTATTCGAAGGCCACTATTACGGATTTGTTCGAACCTGATGAATTAACACATGCCCAAAAGCTTGATGCAGTCAGCCTGCAAACCGGCCTGTTTCTGAGCCGAGAAGGAAAAATTCCTCAGTATGATATGCTGCCGTTACCCATTGAAGCGCAGTTTGCACCGGCCTATGCACTGGCCGCTGTTGATGTTAATCACGACGGCTTGGTAGACTTGATTATCGGCGGAAATCGGGAGTATAATCGTGTTCGATTAGGTAAAGAAGACGCAAACCGAGGGCAATTATTTCTGAATCGAGGTAAGGGCCATTTCGCCTATGTACCGATGACCCAGTCTGGATTGCTGTGGGATGGCGACGTTCGTGACCTTGTTACTGTGCAGGTTACTGGACGTACAGAGTTAGTAGTTGGTGCTACGGGGCAATCTGTTCGGGTATTTACCTTGAGCAAGTGAGCGTGTTGCCGTTTGGTGGTAATAATATTATTTTTAGTATGTAAAAAGTTGGGTACGCGCAAAAGTTGAATGGCTCTTGACGCGTATTGACTTATCACAATATTGTCGTTTCTATAAAACCTGGCCTTATTTATTTTTGCTGCATTGCCCATTCTCGTCCCGGCGTATCGACGCGAAAGGTTTCGAGGTTCCCCTGGTCCTGTAACGTTACGTAGGCTGTTCGCCCATCTTTCCCACCAAAGGCAATGTTGGTCGGTCTCTTGCCGGTAAGTTTAATTTCCTGAATGAGTTTCCCTGCTGGCGATATTTTTGCCACTGTTCCCTTACCATGCCGGACGATGTATAAATTTCCTTTTGTGTCGCAGCGCATACCATCCATGCCGAAATCCGGAAACTCAATGAGTAATCGTTTGTTGCTGGCCTTACCTCCCGACGACAAATCATAGGCCCATACTTTACGCTGCGCCGATTCATTCACATACAGTTTTTTGTTGTTAGGGCTTACCTCAATACCGTTGGTGGTTCCCATGTTAGCTTCTAACAGGGTTATTTTGCCATCGGAATCAATGCGCCAGATGTTGCCAGTACCTGCTTTCCAATTCGGGTCGCTGGCGTACAGGCGGTCCTGACTGTCGATGGCAATATCATTGGGCTGGTTCATGCGGGGCTCATTCGCAAAAACGCTCACTTGCTTCGTGCCCATAACTATTTTTAGAATGTTGTGCTTCGGGTAATCGGCAATGAACATGTCACCCCGTTTGTTGAAGCGAATCCCATTCCCGACGCTGCCTGCGGGTAATTCTACAAACACGCTGGCTTGCCCATTTGGTGTTATCTGCCCAATGGTACCTTCTTTGGCAAAGTTTACCGCGTATAAGGTGCCAGATTTGTCAACGGCCGGGCCTTCTACTCCCGATGTAAATCCATTGACTGGCGTGAAAACGCTAGATTTGAACAACTCGTCGGAAACCGGCTGATGAGTGGCCGACAAGGATATAAATCCGGCGCTCAATAGCGAGAAGGCAATAAAACGGGAAAATGTGGTTGACATGACTTGTAGTAGACGTTAAGCAATCGAGCGTAAAATTAGTTGATAATCCGAATTAAAATCCCCGCTAAATCTTACTACTGCAAAAGCCTGGTGGATCATACCTCACTTTTTCGGGCCTTACCAACCCGTCAAGAGAGATATCGTTCATGGCTGAGTTAGCAGTTTGAAAAGAGATGAACAGAAGGTAGACGCAACCAGAATGTAAATTCTTCCGTATTGCGTATAAAGACTGTTGATTCTATCTATTAGCCCTGTTTCTAACTGACTAATTACCGACAAAATGGCAAAATCGCCACCGAAAGCTGATTGTCCACTAGGGGAGGCATAACGTACCTTAATTTAAAATATATAAAGCTTTGATAATCAATTAACTAATCTCTTATGGCAAAACGTATCACTCTCCTCATGTCAAAACTTCTCATTCTCCTCCTGTGTCTTGGTTTACAGGTGCAAGCCCAGGATTCAACGTGGGTTCTGCAACCGGCTACCACCATCGTAGATACTGCGTTTGTTAATCTAATGCCAACTAGCCCGATTGATGAGTCGCTATATATTCAGTCGCTTTTACCCCATAAAATGCTCTTTACACAACGGGTTTTCTGGGGTCCCAACGGGTTACTCCGGGTATTGAATATTGCCCCTCTTACACCTGAAGGGCGGGAGAAAGAACGCAAAGTGCGCCTATTTATGATGATAGCTCACCAGGTTACAGGCTTTGCAACACTGGCTGGTTTTGTGGTACAGGGTATTTTGGATGCTAAGTTAAATAATGCAACGGGGGGCAATTATAGCCAGCTATATAAGGCGAGACAAACAGCAATGACGATCACTAACATCGCATACGGCACTACAGCACTGCTTTCTCTAACGGCTCCGCCCAAACTATCATCTGATCAAAAACGGGTAAGCGGGGTCCAACTGCACAAATATTTATCCATCATTCACCTGACGGGCTTTATTGCAACCAACATTTTGGCGAGTAGGGCTGCCCAGCGCGCAGACCTCAGACCCTATCAACAGGTTGCTGCCTTTACGACATTCGCGGCTTTCGCCCCCGCCCTTATTGCCCTTAAATTCTGAACCGTCCTTGTGTTGTCATTACCTCGTTAGCCCGTTTGGATCGTCAGATAAAGTAGCAGATGCTCACTTTTTTCGAGCAGGTCTATGTGTGAGAGGAATGTACTTAATAAGACGATAAAGTATAAAATAATTGAATCGGTTCACATGGCAAGTACGATATACTAAAAATCAAGCTGACCCAAATGCAGGTATGTTACGGGCGTAACTGTTTAATAGCCCACGCTGCCGAAAAGACCGTTTAACAATGGCATAGCCGACAGACATTTAATAAGTGTCCTTTCAGTAAACATTGTGAAGTAAATTTCATTAGCTGATTTTAGTCAAAAACTAACGTTCCGAACTTCTTGAATTCGTGAAAACTGCCACTCGTTTTTTGCCACGACCAAGTGGCGTAATCCCGGTCGTAATCAATTCGATAGAGGTTGCCTTTCCATTTTGTTCCGGCTGTGGGCGGTGTCTGAACAATAGGATTCAGTAAGCGGTACGGGATGAAAAACTCAGCCATCCAGCTTTTAATAGTTGCGTTACTCACTTTGTTTCCGCCCTGTATGCTGGTCGCGTGCTGAACTTTTGTATCGCCTTCATAATTCCAGGGTTTCCAACCCTGGAATTTTCCGTTTAGATTGGGCACTAGAATGGGTAATTCGTAATTCAGCGGAGACAATTCATACTCAAAGTAAATAGGTACAGATTGGTCGGGCCACAGAAACACTTCCACAACATCTTCATTATACAAAGCCCCAAAATCTTCCTGAATCGTCGCTGTTAATTTGTCATCTTCGCACTGAAATAAAAAATAAATTCCGGTAGTGGAATAGAGAACTTTGACCTTCGTTGACAATGTTTTCCCTGATGCTTTTTGAACGGTAATAGGAACCCAACCGGCCTTCCTCCATTCGATATTATCACCGTTTCCATTGACCTGGAAATCGTTGGTTTTTCGGACAATTAACTGTGTTAAATCGCTTCTCTGAGCGTAGGAATACGTGGCGTTGACTGCGTTTATTCCCAGTAAAACGGCAAGAGCGAAGGCAATACGTTTCATAGTCAGTGGAGAAAAAGAGGAGGAAATACTTAAGAAAAATCTCGATTCTACAGAAATTATAAGGCTATCTGAGCAAAAAGGCGGTTTAAAACGGATCGGCCTTTTGCTTTTATGGATTGGCTAAAAGAGAAGGCTTTAGAAGAAGAACGCACAGCCATTCACGCCCACGCGTTGCGCAGAAAGCGAAGCCAGTTTTTATGAAATATGTTCTCAATATCGTCTGACGAGTAACCGCGTTTCGTTAGTAAGCCAGTTAGGTTTTGCAGATCGGCAATGGTATCTAAGTCGCTGGGAGACTGCTCGATACCGTAAGTGCCATCCAGGTCGCTGCCGATGGCGATGTGAAGGCTGTTGCCGGTTAGTTGACAGATATGGTCGTAGTGGTCAATGATGGTTTCGAGGCTGATGCCGAAACTGGCCGGATTACTCACACGTTGGGTAAATCCGGGTTTCATCATCCAGGCATCAAAACACCCGCCAATTACACCACCGCGTTCCGTTAACTGGTTAATTTGATCGTCGGTAAGCTGGCGTTGGTGAGGCACCAGCGCCCGGCAATTATGATGGCTGGCCCAGACAGGACCTTTGTACAATGCCAACGCTTCGGTAAATCCCTCATCAGTCAGGTGGGTAGCGTCTAAAATTATACCCAGCCGATCCATTTCCTTAACTAATTCGCGACCTTGAGCCGTTAATGGCCCACTTAAACCGGTGCCGGGTGCATAGCGTCCTGTACTGTAATGGGCTGGACCAAGGGCCCGTAAACCATACTCGTAGGCTTTTTCGAGATACGACAGATTGACCAGTGAGTCAGCACCTTCCAAGCTAAGAATATAACCGACGGGCTTCTGTTCATTTGGCGTTGTTTCGTCAAGCCAGCGTGTCAAGTGATTGTCCAACCCGGCCCGATCCCGAATCTGAACCATCTCGCCCGCATCACTCATTGCTTCATACCAGGCCCGTTGTCCCTGCGTCATGGCCCACGCTTGCTCGGGCGAATTCCACCCCGCCCCCGGCAGATTGCCGTTACTCTGGTTGAAGCGGGCAATCTGGGTAGCCACGACCAAGCCAATATTTCCCCGGCGGAGGTCGGGTAGGGAAACGGTTCCTTTTGCCCGGTCGATTTTATCGGTCATGCCCATTTCTTCCTGCCGGATTTGATGGGCTGATTGCCGGTAATCGCGGTTCCATTCCAAAGCGTTCAACGCCATGTCCAGGTGGGCATCAATTATAAACATAGATGATTGGGTGGGTTAAATAGCGGTATCTTCGTCGGTAGACTGAGCCAACTTTTTCTTCACGACATCAGCCGGATATTTGAGAGCCAGCCGACGAATATCGTAGCTAAATTCTTCGTAGGTTTCTTTCCAGAGTTTGGCTTCTTCGGGGGTGTAGTCATAAAATCCCTGCGCGTTCAAAACACCTTTGCCGCCTGCTTTTACAATATCGTCAATGAGTTTTGGTACCTCGGTTTTGTTGCTTAAGGTTGGTAATAACTCCTTCATTACGGTATGATAGGCTGGCACACCTGTCAAATCCATCCACCGAAAAACACCAACCAGCGTCATCCAATAGCCGGTATTATTTCGGCAAGCCCGGTCAACGTCCTCAACCGTAGCGTAGCCATTTTCAACCAGATTAAAAGCCTCTCGATACATAGCGTACATCAGGCGGTTGGCAATAAAACCCCGAATGTCTTTACGCACCAGCGTCGGTTCTTTATCCCACAGATGTGACAGGTCATAAAGCCAGTCGGCGGTTTGACTATCGCTCAGGTCGCCACAAATAATTTCCAGAAAGCGGGTCGTGTGCGATGGTTCCGTCCAATGTAGACCCAGAAACCGCGCGGGTAATTTTATCTCACGCTGGAGTAAGCTGATTGGAATAGCCGAAGTATTGCTGGTAATAACGGCATCATCGGCGACAACGGCTTCGATTCGGTCGTAGACGGATTTCTTAATCGCTATATCTTCGAGTGTACACTCCAGTACCAGCTTGCAATCTTTCAAAAGGCCGTAATCCTCGGTAATTGTGAGTTGCTGGAGATAGGATTCGAGACTTTTTGTAAGTAACCCTTCCTGAAATGATTTGGCCAGATGTTCCCGAATGCGTGGTTCAGCCGTTTCCATATCGATTGGGAGGGGAGCAACGGCCACGACCGGATGCCCCGACATTAGCAGACAGGTTGTAATGCTACAGCCCATCAATCCCAGCCCTACTACGCCCACTGATATTTCTGAAGTATTTATGGGCTGGTTCATGTTTGTATTGGGTTAAGTAAGTTGACTTATATCGACTATTTTAGGCTTTCTGGTAAGCAAATGAATAATAATCCAGGCGACCAAATACGTAAATCCGCAGATGGTGAACAACACGTTATAACCACCCGCCAGATTTCCGGCTGCTTTATAGGTGTCTAATAAACTCCCAACCAGCATAGGGAAGAAGATTCCGCCCACTGCCCCGGCCATGCCTGCTATACCAACAGCCGAACTAACGGCTTGTTTTGGAAACAGATCGGAGGCCAGCGTAAAAACGTTGGTCGCCCACGCCTGATGCACGGCCACGGCTAAACTAATCAGCCCGACAGCTACCCAGACATCCGTAGCAAATTGAGCAAGTATAATGGATAATTCTAACCCGGCAAACACAATAAGGACTGTTTTTCGCGCCTTTAGTGTCGGCCACCCTCTTTTTATTAACCAGGAGGATAAATAACCTCCGCCAATGCTACCCACTGTTGTTGCGGTATAAATTAGCATTAACTCCAGGCTTGGTTTTTTTAAGTCGAGTTTAAACGTGGAGGAAAAATAGGAGGGGAGCCAGAACAGGAAAAACCAGTAAATCGGATCAATGAGCCCTTTGCCTGTAATAAGCGCCCATGTTTGAGGCAGGGTAAACAGTTTAAACCATTTGATGGTAACTTTCTCCCCCGTGTCCACTTCCTGACCGCTAGAGATGTACGTAAATTCTTCTGACGACAAGCGTTTCTGTTTGGCCGGAACATCATAGAAAATCTGCCAGAATACTAACCAGATAAACCCCAAAGAACCGGTAATCCAGAATACTTCCTGCCAGCCATAATGACTCAATATCCAGGGCACAATGAGCAGGGCTGCTACCACGCCAATGCTGGTACCAGCGTTAAAAAGGCCCGTTGCCAGGGCTCGCTCTTTTTGCGGAAACCATTCCGCTACGGTTTTTACTGCTGCGGGGTAGTTTCCAGCTTCACCCAATCCTAAACCAACGCGAGCTACACCAAAACCAAACGCACTTCTGGCCAATGCATGAAGCATACCAGCTACGCTCCACCAAATGATCGTGACCGAGTAGCCAATTTTTGTTCCTACTTTATCAATAAACCAGCCAAACACCAACAAGCCAATCGCGTAAGCGGCTGTAAAGACAATAACAATACGGGCAAAATCTGTTTCAGACCAGGTAAATTCGACTTCTAAAATGGGTTTTAATAATCCTATTATTTGTCTGTCGAGGTAATTAATTGTTGTTGCGGTAAATAATAAAATGACAATAATCCATCGATAATTATTGGTTTTGTAACTAGTCACAGGGCGTAAGGTTTTAGGTGAAAAAGGCAGGTAGGTAAAGAAGGATTTGTCAATTTTTACCCAAGGTTATAGGCAGCCGTTCGACAAATTTTTGCAAGTGTAATTTTAATCCCGGCCAGTTTTTTCCTTTAATAAGTAGTTTATCAAACAGATGACTACCAATGCCTACTCCATCCGCTCCGGCTTTGAAATAAGTTTCCATGTTATTCAGACTAATGCCACCCGTTGGCATTAATTTTAATTGGTTGAGGGGCGCTTTTACATCCTTGATATAGTCAGGACCGAGTGAAGTGGCGGGGTAAATTTTAACCATTGACGCGCCTAATGTCCAGGCGTTGTAAATTTCGGAAGGCGTAAATGCACCAGGGAAAATAGGTACGCCACGTTTTACGCAGGCTTTGATAACTTTTTTGCTGATAATAGGTGTGACAATAAACTGCGCACCTGCCGTCAGTGCCTTATCCAGATCATCAAGGGTGCAAACTGTTCCGGCACCGATGTTTAATCCTCCGCTATTGTGTTCCAATGCGTCCTGGATAATAACCTCTGCGCCAGGTGTATTCATCGTTATCTCAATGGTAGTCAGGCCCGCTTCTCGATAGATCGGTAAAATCTGGCTAACCTCATCAGGTAGTAGACCTCTGATAATACCCACGACCGGCGCTTTTGAAAATAATTCCCAGGAGAATGTGGGCTGGCTTATAGTGCTCATTTAGGTAGGGGTAGTAGTTGGTTTTGGGCTATTTTTACTTGTCCGGCAATCGTAGCTTTATCAATCAAATCAGCCGAAATACTAGTTGTTCGTTCGGTTAAATGAAGTTCTTCCATCGCTAGTTTGTACAACTCGTATAAATTGTTTCCACTGCATAAAATCAATTGCCATTGCTTCTGATTAATGAGCGTTTTTAACTCTGCGCCTATCAATAAACCACTTAAGTAAAGCGCATTTTGCTTTTTGGTTAATTTGTCGAATAGTTGATTGGTTCGAACCCTAAATAAACTATTTAAAATTGATGAAGAATCGGTTTCATTAATGCCTAGTTTGAACGCATCTAATTCATTTCCTGAAAACGTATGTAATTCTGTTAACTCTACAGAATCCTTTAAAATACTGTAATGCGCCATGAGATTAAATACTTCACCGGTCATGAACGTTTGAAAATCTATTACCTGTTGATTTTGTATATAGATGTGTTTCGAATGAGTACCCGGAAAGAGTAAAATAGAATTGTCAACGGAAAAATGTAGCGTATCCAATAAGGACAGCAAACCAATTAATTGCGTTTCTTCTCCACGCATAACATCATGCTGCGTTCGTACACCAGATAGTAATATAATGTCGTGCGGGAAATTGTCCAGCCTGGAAAGTCGCTTAATGCTGGCCAAACTTCCATCAACCGGAAAAGGTAAAGTAGCATAGGGAACTTCGGCCATTCCGATGGATGAGGAAGCCATTCCGGATATGACAATCGAAATGTCATCCAGGTTGATGGCTACTTTAGCCGATAGTAAATCGACCTGCCTCTTTAACTGCTGCCGAAAAAACTGCTCTCTGGAAATTCCCTGATTTTCGCCATTCGTTTTCCATGAATTAAATGTGCTGGCAACCCCTTCCTGTGACGTGATTTCGCCAATAAGATGGAGGTCAGGACTGTTTATCAGCCGTAGCCGAAAAGAGGACGTTCCCCAATCGCAGCCCAATAGATAGTTTTTCATTGATTCTCCTTTTATATACTACTTACGGCAACGCAAACGCGACATATGAACCACCTGATTTGAGACCATACCGGGTACCTCCGGCAGCAATTGCGATGTATTGCTTTCCATTGACCATGTACGTTATGGGCGTAGCAAAACCCCCGGCGGGTAATTTGTATTCCCACACGATTTTGCCCGTTTTTTTGTCGAATGCACGAAGCTTTTCGTCATAGGCGGCCGCAATGAAAATCAAACCGCCTGCTGTTACAATTGGCCCGCCATGATTCTCTGTCCCGGTCTGGGTGGACCCGTTGGTTGGCATGCCTTTCTTCGTTAGTTCCGGGTATTCACCCAGCGGCACTTGCCATAAATACTCGCCTGTATTCAGGTCGATAGCGTTTAACGTGCCCCAGGGTGGTTTAATGGCCGGATAATTATCCTGATCCCGAAACTGGGTATTACCATTGTTTAAATAAGGCGGACTGTACGGAAAATCAGCACCCTCAGGTGTAGGCGTGTTAACCACCGAACTATGGCTATCATTCGACGCTACTGTTGGGCCAGGCTTTGCATCCAGTTTCAGCAAAAAGCGAATGATCGCTTCCCGATCCTCGCCGGAAAGATGACCAAAGGAGGGCATCCGACCACGCCCGGTTAACAAAATAGAACTTATCTGCTCTTTCGTGAGTCGTTTACCCACATCGGTCAGATCGGGGTAAGCCTGCGCTGTCTGACTCGCCCCACCCGATTTCCCGCCAGCAGCATGGCAGGCCGCACAGTTAGTATTAAACAGGGCTCCACCTTTTGATAGTGCTACGCCATCGGCTTGCGCCCGAACGTCCCGCATCTTCAGCCACCAGAGCATCGTGTTGGCGTTCTGGTACAGGATACCATCAGGGTCGGCGGCATTCCCACCCCACTCAGCTCCTCCACCAAAGCCAAAAAATAACGACCCTTCCAGGCTGGGGGGCATGTATTTACTGCCGTGCCGACTGTTTTGATACCGGTCGAGCACGTACGCATGCGCTTCGGGGGTGCGGTTAGTAAGTTCGTTTTCCGTTAATTCCTGACGGACAAAAGGAGCGGGTTTTGTCGGAATCGGCTGCGTAGGCCAGGGGTGTTCACCGGGCAGCGCGGGCGATGTTGGAACGGGCACTTCATTTACCGGAAACAAGGGTTTGCCTGTATCCCGGTCAAACACAAACACATAGCCATCTTTGGTAGTCTGCGCTACAGCGTCGACCAGTCGGGGCCGACCGTCGAGGCCGTTGTGCTTAACTGTTATGAGATTGGGTGGACAGGGCAAATCACGATCCCACAAATCATGGTGGATGGTTTGAAAATGCCATACCCGCTTGCCTGTTTTTGCATTAATGGCGATGACACAATTGGCAAAGAGGTTTTGGCCTTCCCGGGCACCGCCATAGAAATCAACGGAGGGTGAGCCGGTCCCGGCATAGACCATTCCTCGCTTTTCGTCTACGACCATTCCCGCCCAGCAGTTGGCTCCGCCTAATTTTTTGTACGAATCTTTTGCCCAAGTTTCGTAGCCGTATTCGCCGGGTAGTGGAATGGTTCGGAATACCCATTCGAGGTGGCCAGTACGCACATTGAACGCCCGAATATAACCCGGAGGAGCGTCGCCACCCTCGTTAACGGCAGAGCCCGTAATTAGTAAATCTTTGTAAATAACTCCCGGTGTCGTGACTCTTATAGACAAGTTTGCCACATCGTGACCGAGCGTTTCTTTGTCGCCAAGTCCTTCGTGTAAGTCAACGGCCCCATTCTTGCCAAAACTCTCAATCAGCTTCCCCGTCAATGCATTTACAGCGTATAGGAAAGAGCCAACCGTATATAATATTCGTTTGTCCGGTTCGCCGTTACGGGTGCCATCTTCCCAATACATTACTCCACGAACGGGATGAAATCGGGGTTTCTTTTCGGGGTCAGCGAAGGGGTCGAATTGCCAGATTTGTTTTCCTGTAGCGGCATCAACGGCGAAAAGCTTCATTCTCGGCGATGTTCCGTAAAGAATCCCTTTTATGACAATGGGCTGACATTGAATATCCATACCCCGTTGGGCTGGGTTATTGTTATCACCCGTTTCATACGCCCAGGCTAGTTGCAGATTTTTTACATTCTGTGTATTAATCTGAGACAGATGAGAATACCGATTCCCCGCATTATTACCGCCATATGTTGGCCAATCACTGTCTGGTGGCTGCTGATTTATCAACTGCTTTTCGCCCGTCAGGGACAGGTAACTTCCCAGAATCAGTAGCCCGAATAAAGATTTCAGAAAAAAATTCATTGACTTGTTGAGTCCGTTAAAGAATGAAAAGAATGTAGTTATCCGTTTTTATGCGCAGACTGTGCGGGTGGTGTCGGGTACTCAAACCACCCGGACCGACACACACGGCTACCCTCCGACGCTATAATCTACTTACTTTGTTTTTTCGTAGAATTCATACGCAATTTTCCATTTTATTTCCTGACCAGGATCGGCTTTTAAGTGTATGTATGGCTCTGGACAGGAGGTTGTTGCGCAGGCCCAGTAGACCAGTTTTTCTAGTGGTTGATCGCTGGTAATATGGACACCCACGCCTGTTTTTTGGTTTTCAATACGGATGTCATAACCCGTTTTCGGGGAGTCAAATCCTTGCAGGCCAGCACTATACACATTTTCTTTTTTCTCGAATTCGCGTGAATAAACCAGCCGGTTGCCCTGCGTCTGGATAAGACTCCCAAATCCTTTCCCTTCGGCTTTCACCGCAAACGGGAATAGAATTTCGATACCGGGACCAGTGGGCTGTTTATCAATTATGAAGAAGTTATGATCGTAAACGCTCGTTTCAATGGGCCGCTTTCCTGTATTTTTCAGGCTATGTTCTAATACGAGTTCAGGTTTGCCCTTGCTCAACCGAATGGTTTTTGTGTAGCGATAGCCGTACCCCGTCGAATCGGTCAGTTCGTGCGTGAAATCAATCCGGTCTTTATGGCGTTTGACTGTCCATTTTCCGTGATCAGCTACCTCGAAATACTTCGCAAATGCGTAGGCTCTGTCATCAGGTTTACGGAGTAGGCCGACACCT
This sequence comes from Spirosoma flavum, assembly GCF_042686045.1. Taxonomy (NCBI): domain Bacteria; kingdom Pseudomonadati; phylum Bacteroidota; class Cytophagia; order Cytophagales; family Cytophagaceae; genus Spirosoma; species Spirosoma flavum. The sequence continues at coordinate 1,127,579 of NZ_JBHUOM010000023.1, read as the reverse complement.
ATTTTAACGAATGTATCTCCGGGTTTTGCGTCTGCATAACTCAGGGGCGTAAACTCTTCTGCGGGTCCATTAATGGCATCGTGCAGCTTGGGGTCGTAGTTCTCAAACCATTGGTCAATGAAACTGTGACCTTTATAGGTAAGGCTTTTAAATGCTCCCGACCAGTCGAACCGGGTGCCCTGATAATGCCCCTGGCTGGCATCTGGCAGATACACGGTTGTCTGAATAATGCCATTGGAAAGCTCTGCCTGTGGCCATTCTGCCAAAGGCATTGTGCTGCCGCATAAACTAAAAACTACGAGTGTTACACCAATTGCCTTTTTCAAAATTGTACGAGTTTTACTGAAGCCCTATAAGGTTTCAAAAACCTTATAGGGCTGATTTGTCAGATTATCAATTCAAATTCGGATTCAGGGACGTATCTGAGTAAGGCAGGGGAAACCAATAGTTCGCTTTAGTTATTGGCTTTATCGGCTGAAGGTCGTCAGGACTCTTGGCGGCATTAGCTTCTTCTACTTTTTCGAGTCGAATCAGATCGAACCAGCGTGTACGTTCGCAGGCAAATTCCCATGCCCGTTCCTGCACTACAGTGTCGGCGAATTGGGCGGCTGTGAGTCCGTCCGTCGTGGATAGAGCCTTTGCTCCCGCTGGTAAACCCCGCAAACGTATCTGATTCAGCGCGTCATACGCTGCCTGGTCTGGTCCGCCGGTGCCCCGCGCTTTGGCTTCAGCATAAATGGTCAGTACGTGGGCGTAGCGCATCATGACCGATGGCAGAGAGATACTGGATGTTACAATGTTTCCCTTGATATACCACTTCTTGTAATATGGGTGCTTCGTCAGACTTTGTTGCCATGGAATTGTGGTAGCTCCCAAGCCAAATTCGGTCCGGAACGTAGCGTCTTTGCGAGGGCCAGCGGGGAAGTTTTTGAAGAAATTAAGCTCAGCAAACATGTCATCCCAGCCGCCTTCCTCACCAGGCATCGCGGTGTTTCCGTAGGTGGCATTAGCCGTTCCGCTACCGGCGGCAAATCCACTGATCTGGTAAACCGCTTCTGCAGTGCTGGCAACCGCCGGGTCATTGACAAAGACGGCGGCAAATGTGGGAAGTAACTGAAAACCATACGCAGCGCTGTTGTCGATCACTTCTTTGGCTTTAGCCGCTGCCAGATCATATTTGTCCGTTTGCTTCAGAGGCCAACCTGCCATAGTCAAGTACACATCAGCCAGAAACGCCTTCGCCGAACCTGCATTCGGGCGACCCGGATCGCGTTTAGTTGTAGGCAACAGGATTTCGGCTTTTTTCAAATCGGAGACAATTAGCGAATAAATCTGGGCAGGTGGCGATTTCTTGACGGTAAGCAAACTATCCGAATACTCACCAGCCATGACTAACGGAATATTGCCATAAAACCGGGTTAACCAGTAGTATGAAAACCCCCGAATAAAATACGCTTCGCCCACAATAATGTCAATGGTGGCTTTAGTACCCACGGTTTTTGAGTAATTATTGATAACGTTGTTGGCTCCCTGAATCGCTTTATAACAGCCATTATATACCGCACCCGACCGTTGGTTAGCCGTTGATACGTTGAACTGATCGAATTCGCGCCAGTCGGCTTTATTACTGGCAGGATGCGTCGTTACATCATCGGCTCCCAGTACAGCGGCATTGGCCGAGGGGTGAATGAACCCATACGACCATTGAGAACCTAACCCCTTGTAGGCACCCGTCAGAGCGGCTTCTAGGCCATCTTGCGTTGACAGTACGTTAGGGCCATATAGTAGGCCCTTCGTGTCTTCATTAAGGTAATTCTTGCAACCGGCTACTAGCATAGCAGCAACCAAAAATAGGGCTATTGTTTTCATCGTGTTAAAAAGTTTAACGGGTTAAAAACCCAGGTTTAGGCCAATTGTGTAGGTTTTTGAATTCGGATAAGAGCCGTAGTCAATACCAATGGCCGTATCTGTAGCTGATCCAACGCTGCTCGATTCTGGATCGGGACCTTTGTATTTCGTGATCGTCAGGAGGTTCGTTGCACTGGCGAATACCCGTATGGTTCCCTTATTACGGATGAAGGACGCCGGTAGATTATACGAAAGGCTCACGTTCTTCAGCCGAACGAAACTGCCATTTTCTAGAAATCGGCTGGATTGGGTAAACGGCTGGTAGGTTTTCGTAAAGGCGGGCACATCAGATGTTTCGTTGCCCGGTCGGTAGTAGTCCCGGATTTCCGACAGAATGAATTGACGCGCATCCCCCGCGCCGGAAAGAGCGGCCGCTCTGGTGTAATTGAGCTTATCGACGCCGAATACGCCGTTGAAGAATACATTTAGCGTCAGTCCTTTATACGAGAAGGTGTTGTTCCAGCCACCCGTTAATTTGGGGAAAGCATGGCCTATGATCTTAAAATCATCTGTCGTAATCGAATTGTCGCCGTTGAGGTCTTCATAATGGGGATCGCCCGGAACCCGACCAAATTTAGCGGCAAGGTCGGCTTCATTCGGCTTAAATGTACCCAGGTAATTCAAGCCCCAATACGAGCCAAGTGGTTGGCCGGGCATCAGCATGAATTCGTACGTAGTGGACATGCCCGCTCCCACGCCCGTACCCGTTCCCAGCCGTTCCAGACCACCCAGGCTAATTACCTTGTTCTGCAACGTTGACAGGTTCAGGTTAGTCTCCCAGCGGAAACCACTCTGATCGATGGGTGTACCGCCCAGGGTAAATTCGAACCCTTTATTCTCAACTTCACCCACGTTTCTGGTCTGTGTACCACCCCCGGCATAGTTGGGCAAGGCTACGTTAAGCAGTAGATCGCTGGTATTTTTTTTGAAATAATCGACTTCGAATCGCAGTCGACCTCTGAAAAACTCCATTTCCAACCCCACATCGGTCTGTTTGGTTGTTTCCCACTTCAGGTTTGGATTTCCCTGATTTCCCTGAATAACACCCGCCACCGCTGCCGTATTGTTGAACGCAACGAAGGCTGTCGAATAAGGAGATAAGGTAGCATACGGTTGAATGGCCTGACTACCGGTCATTCCCCAGCTTCCTCTGAGTTTCAGGTTACTAAAGATGTTCATGTCTTTAATAAATTTCTCTTCGGATAAACGCCAGCCAAGCGCCAACGATGGGAAAACGCTGTATCGATTCGCCTGACTGAATTTGGACGACCCATCCCGGCGAACCGCTGCCGTTACCAGATACTTGTCTTTATAGGCGTAGTTTACCCGGCCCAGCATCGAGAGCAGCGTCCATTTCGAATAACCTGACCCTACAGAAGCAGCTGAGTTGGCACCGATGTTATTGTAACCCAGTTGTGGGAACGTCAAGCCGGTGGCGTTTGCTGTGAAGTTTTTGTCTGTAAACTGCTGTGATTCCAATACGGCAACTGCGCTAATCGAGTGATTACCTAACGTCACGTTGTAACTCAGGTTGTTGGTATTTTGCAGCGTTAACTGATCGGATGAATACCGCGACGCAGTGGGATTATTATTGGATAGTCGCTTGCCCGTAAAGTTTTCATTTTGGGCATTCAGGTAGTTAATAGCGTACTGAAGATCAAGGGTAAGCCCTTTAATGGGGAGCTTATAGTTTAGACCTCCATTCACATTAAACGTAGTGCGGTTTGCATCAACGGATTGATCGTACAGATAATCTAACGGATTACGATAGACGGAGCCCGTTGGATCTGTAAATGTAGGTTGACCATCGGAGCCGTAGGCGGGTGTAGTCGGTGCCCACGCCAATGCCTGAATGAGGGCTCCACCCCCGTTAGTATTGTGATTTTTGGATTTCGTACCCGATAAATTCAACCGCAGGGAAAGCTTATCATTCACCTGGGTATTTATGTTGGTTCGGAGAATATAACGGTTGAAATCACTATTCTGGACGATACCTGATTGATTTACGTAGTTACCCGAAATCAAAAATGTAGTTTTGTCACTACCTCCCGAAACCGTAACCTGGTGCTGCTGACCGTGGCCGGTACGGTACACAAGGCTCTGCCAGTCGGTGCCCCCATTTTGATTGAACCCCGCAATTTGATCGGTTGTAAACGGTTGATTAGATCCCGTAGCTGTAGCGCGGGCATTCACAATGGTGGCAAATTCACCAGCGGGCAAAACATCATACCGTTTGATAACATTGGATACGCTACCCTGACCTTCGTAGGTGACTTTGATACCTTTTGCCCCTCTTTTGGTTGTTATAATGACAACACCATTAGCCCCCCGACTACCATAAATCGATGTAGAAGCAGCATCTTTCAGCACCTGAAGGGTTTCAATATCGCTGGGATTCAGAAAATTGAAGTCAGCACCTATATACCCGTCAATAACATATAGCGGATTATTGTCACCTAACACCGAATTGGCTCCCCGAATCCTGATCCGGGCATCACCACCGGGGGCGCCGGTTGCCTGCGTTACCTGAACACCAGCTGCCCGGCCCTGCAAGACCTGGTCTAAGCGAGTGATTGGCTGTTGAGCAAAGTCTTTTGTCGAAATAGCCGTCAGGGCGCCCGTTACGTCGGTTTTTCGTTGTGTTCCATACCCAACGACGACAACTTCATTCAGCGTTTTTAAATCTTCCGCTAATTGGACATCAACAATAGAGCGCCCGTTAACGGCGACAGTTTGACTGGTGTAGCCAATGTTGGAAAAGACCAGCGAGGCCGTTCCTGCAGCGTTCAGCGCGAAATTACCTGAAGCGTCGGTAGCCGTACCCAATGTAGTGCCACTTACTTGTACGTTTACACCGGGCAGCCCCTGATTGTCGGGGCCGGTAACTTTACCGGTAATCCGGCTGCTTTGCGCAAAGGCATAACTTTGGCTTAGCAGCAAGAGTAAGAGAAAGAGTTTTACAGTTTTTCTCATGGTTGAAAATTGATTGTTATTAGGAATAAGGAAATTTAATTATCTTTAAGTACTTGTTTACCAGTCGACTACCGAACCGTCGAGGGCATTGTAGCTTTCCGGGTTTTTCCAGTCATGCCCTATTTTATCTTTCATCAGGGCTTCGTCTAGTTCAACGCCCAGCCCCGGTCCTTTAGGAATCATGACTGTACCATCACTTTGCAGCTTGAAGGGATTTTTCATGTAGCCTTCGCCCAATGAGACTTGCTCCTGTACCAGAAAGTTTGGTATGCTGGCCGCCAAATGCATGCCCACAGCGAGTGAGATTGGCCCCATCGGATTGTGTGGTGCAACGGGAACGTAGTACGCTTCTGCCATGCCTGCAATGAGTCGACCTTCGGTGATGCCACCAGCATGGCAGAGGTCGGGCTGTACGATGCTGACAGCTTTCTTTTCCAGCAATTCACGGAAGCCCCACTTAGTGAAAATACGTTCGCCAGCCGCGATGGGAAGGTGAGTGCCCCGAGCGATATCAGCCATGATATCCACGTTTTGCGCCTGACAGGGTTCCTCAATAAACATTGGCTGAAACGGCTCTAACTGCTTGATGAGTACCTTGGCCGTTTGGGGCGAAATGTTTCCGTGAAAGTCGATGGCAATGTCCATGTCGGGACCACCAGCTTCTCGCAACGACGCGAAATTGTCGACGGCGTATTTGATGAATGCTGGATTCTCGACAATGTTGGCCGGGTTTTTATGAGCAACGCCCGTTTTGATAACCGTATATCCTTCGGCCTTCCGTTTCTTAATGTCCTCCGCATTGCTGGCCCGACCGTAAACTCGAACACGGTCGCGGGTGGGGCCGCCCAGAAGTTCATAAACCGGTACGTTCAACAGCTTGCCTTTAATATCCCATAACGCATGGTCAATGCCGCTCAGGGCGCTAGTTAAAATTGGCCCTCCCCGATAAAAAGCATGTCGGTAAATCGCCTGCCAGTGGTGAACAACATGCCGGGGGTCTTTGCCAATCAGATACGGCTCTACTTCTTTGATGGCGGTTTGAATGGTTAGCGCCCGACCTTCGAGAAGTGGCTCTCCCAGACCAAAAACGCCAACATCAGTATGTATTTTCAGGAAAATCCATCGGGGTTTAACCAGAAAGGTTTCGAGTTTGGTAATTTTTACTTTGCTGTAATCGGCAAAATGTCCGGGGCTGGCAGAGTACGAAGTTTGCGGTAAAACCATCGTTCCCATGCCTGCTACGCCTAAAACGGACTGTATGGCAGAACGGCGGGATATGCCGGATTTCTTAGCTGGAGATTTCATTCGGGTTTGGTTAATATCGTGAAAGCTTTAATCGGTTACGCAATTTGGGGAATGTCGGGTAGTGTGGTTTGAGTACTCGACACCACCGACTTTCGAACCATACTAAGGCCGAATAATCGTGCCGTCCATCTTGCGCACCTGCCAGTTGGATTTGGTGCTGATGGGGTATTTGGCCGCTTCCTTCTCGTTGATGTCTACACCCAAGCCCGGCACCTCATTGACCGACATGTAGCCCTTGTTCATCGTTGGGCAACCACTGAATACCTCTTTCATTTTATCCGAAAACTGCACCGCTTCCTGAATGCCGAAATTCCATACCGCCAGATCGATGTGCGCGTGGGCCGCGTGACCCACCGGCGACACATCTCCCGGTCCATGCCAGGCGGTGCGGATGTTGAACCACTCGCCCAACCGGGCCACTTTCATCGCTGGGGTGATACCCCCAATCTGCGAGACGTGGATCCGAATAAAATCGAACCACTGGTTGACCATTGGCTCTTTGAACTCATTGACGTTGTTGAACAATTCCCCCATCGCAATGGGCACCGACGTAGCCTGCCGGAGTTGCGCAAACCACTTCATGTTTTCGGGCGAGAAGGGATCCTCAATAAAGAAAGGGCGATAGTCTTCCACCCGCTTAATCATGTTGATGGCCTCGATGGGCTGTACCCGTTCATGAATGTCATGCAGCAATTCAATCTCATCTCCGCACTGTTTTCGAACGACCTCGAACATCTTGGGAACAGATTTCAGGTAGAGTTGTACGTTCATGTAATTGTCCGTTTCGCCCCCAAACCCAGCCGTTTTAAAGTCAGGTTTATCAGAAGTAGCTCCCACGGCCCCGTAACCGCCCTGCTGAATGCGGATGTGCCGAAAGCCCTGCTCCATAAATTTCTTGACGCTATCGGCGGCTTCTTCGGGTGTGTTGCCGCCCGCGTGGGTGTAGCAGGGAATGGCAAAACGGACTTTGCCACCCAGCAGTTGATACACTGGCATTTTGGCCCGTTTGCCTTTGATATCCCACAGGGCCTGATCTAGTCCGCTCAAGGCATTGTTCAGCACAGGTCCGTTGCGCCAATACGAACTAACATAAGCGGCCTGCCACATGTCTTCGATGTTATCGACGTCTTTGCCGACGCAGAACTCGTTGAGGTAGGTATTAATAGCCACGATGACGGTTGCCGCGCGTTGGGTGAAGGTCGCACAGCCGAGTCCGTACAAACCGGGTTCGGTGGTTTCCACTTTCACCACAATCAGGTTGGACCCTTGAGGTGCGGTGGCAATGGCTTTCACGCTTTTAATCTTGACTGCTGGTGCGCCGACGGCGTACTGAGGTTTAGCTTGTTGCTCGCGGGCTTCGGCGGTAGACATGCCACCAAACAAGCCTAAGAGACTGGCCGACGAGCCGAAGCCCAGCATTTTTAACGTATCACGGCGGCTTTGATCAGGTTGATTCATGAGAGAAAAGGAATGGGTTGAGAAATTTGAATTGGTAGTTGATTTACATGTGAGCAGATATGTCGTGATGTCGGGTTCTTAAACCCGATACTTTGCGTCAGCAATTTTTCTTATCAGCCGTAGTGTCGGGTTCTTAAACCCGACATCACCACATACTTGCCTTACTTTTTATCCCACCAAACCCGCGTATCCAGCGTGTTGGGGCCCTGCCGGGTGATCGCTTCATTCAATTTTCCTGAATTGACGACAATCTCACTATCAGGGTATGGCATGCGACGGATGAAGTCGCCCTTTACCTCGGAGCCGGGGTATGGGTTTTTCTTTAACGCGGGAAAACCACTGCGCCGGAAATTCGCGAATGCCTCGGTGCCATCCAGGAAGGAAGCTACCCAGTATTGGGTATTAATCTGGTCCAGCGCCTTACTGGCATCCAGCGGATGAGCGTCCAGGTAAGCTTTAATACTTGCTTCCGGAATGGCTGAACCATATGACGCCATTTGCTCCAGGTTTGCCCGGATGCCTTTCGCAAAATAGTCGGCGGCTGTACCGGTTACCCATCCGCGAACGGCGGCTTCGGCCAGCAGAAACTGGGTCTGCGCGTAGGTAACATGGTATTCGGGGGCATCTAACTTTAGTACTGTCGTGAGGTTAACCTGCGTGAAGTCCCACAGACTGACCACTTTATTTTGCGCCAGTACCGTATTAATCGACACGTCATTATAGCCCACTGGCATACCAATTTGGACCGCCGGATCAGACGAAGCCCGTGGAGCTGTCTGTTCCTGACCGCCTTTGGCTCCTACGTAGCGTACGGCAAAAATGGGTAAACGAGGGTCGTTGTTCGCTTTCAGATAATCCACAAAGGGAGCTGCGAGGTAAAAGTTTGTTTTCTCGCGAGCCTGTAAGTGGTTGGCAATGTAGTTGTTATAAATAGCGGTGTGCCGGAGTGTCGAATTGTCGGCGTTTGATTGGAACACACCACCCGTTACGGCCTTTTTTACATACGTTTCGGCCATTGCCGGATCAACTTTGGTTAAACGCATGGCCGCCCGCAGCATGAACGAATACCCCAGCTTTTTCCATTTTGCTACGTCGCCACCGTACAGGATGTCCGTAACAATTGGCGGTTGCGCGGTAGTCAGACCCGCCGAAGCCTCGTCTAGTTCCTTCAGCAGGTCCTTGTAAATGTCCTGTTGTGCGTCGTATTTGGGCGTGATAATCTCCGTTGTATATCCTTGTCCCGCTTCAGAATAAGGCACATCTCCATACGTATCGGTAAGAATCATGAAGACGTAGGCTTTCCAGATACGGGCTGCATGATAGGTATTTACCTGTAGCGGATCGCTCTTGGTTTGGTCCAGCACAGACACCAGTTGCTTGAGCACATTTCGGTAGAAATTCTGCCACACCAGGGGCGTATTGCCACTGTTGACCTGATCGTAATTTGCACCCGAAAGCGAACTGCCGTAGGGCGTAATGATCTGCTGCACAATTCCGAAATTGTATGTCAGCATACCCAGCGTGCCAAACCCGTCGAGGTAGTTTGTGTTAATAATAGCCTTGTTCAGCACCATAGGAGCCGCCAGCGAAGTTGGGTCTACCTTGTTCGTGTTGATCTCGTCAAAGTCCTTATCACAGCTCGAAAGCAGGCTCAGCGAGAGGACCAGCGAAAGGGTGTATTTTATGGTTAGTTTCATGATTGTCTCTTGGTTTTTGTCATTCTGACAATAGGAAGAATCTTCGGTGCACTTCCTGAGGTCGATAGGACAAGGGTTAGAATCTAGCGTTCAGGTTAAAGCCAATGCTACGAGTTGGTGGCAGTCCCGGCCAGAAATCCAGCCCCACAGAATTGTCCGATGAAACCAGCGCTTCTTCCGGGTCCATATTTTCGGTCCATTTCTTGATAATTAGTACGTTGTTAGCTACCCCATTCAATCTTAACCCTTTGATGAACAGATTCTTGGGTAATAATTTGGTGAAATCGTATCCCAGTGAAATTTGCCGTAGTTTCCAGAATCCAGCATTGTTTACGAAATCTTCGTTGATACCCAGTGGGTTTATGGATTCGTAGAAGGGTTGCACAGCCGCTCTGGTCTTGTTGATTTCTCCATTCGGATTAACTCCATCACCAATTACGTAGCCCACATCCCGGCCCGGCAGCGTCCGTTTCGACAGGCCGTGACGCATATAGTTGATGTTACGGCCCGAAATCATTTTGTGGCCCAGTTTGAAATCGATCAGGAAGGACAACGACAAGCCTTGATACGTGATCGTGTTGGTGATACCGCCAAAGTATTTCGGCAGGGCATTCCCCACATCCACCAGTGTGTTGTTACGTAGCGGCATTCCACTGTTTTGATCGAATACCTTCCGTCCCTGCGCATCACGCAGATAGGTGAAGGTGTATAACTGTCCAATAGGTTTACCCACCACCTGATTTAACACCCGACCGCTTCCTCCGCTTACCGTAATGACAGTATCGTTTGGCGACAACCCTAATTGCAGCACTTTGGAGGTATTGTAGGACGCATTGGCACTCACATCCCAGCGGAATTTTGACGTAACAACGGGCGAAAATGTCAGTAACACCTCCAGACCCTGATTCATACTTCGGCCAACATTAATCAGCTTGCTGGTATAAGAAGAGGCATCGGAAATCTGAGCGGCCAGAATCTGGTCTTCAGTCGTTTTGTGGTAATAGGTAAAATCGAAGCCTACCTTATTATTAAACAGCTTCAACTCCAGACCAACTTCGGCTTCCTGAATACGTAGCGGACGCAGGTTTTTGTTCGGAACCTGCGACGCGTTTATGCCTCCCACCGGCACGAGTTGGCCCGACGGATTGGGGAACGAGTTGTTATCTACCTGGTAGAAGAGCGCGTTGGAATACGGGTCTACGTTGTCTGATCCGACCTGCGCATAAGCCGCCCGTAACTTCCCGAACGACAGCCAGGCGGGTAACCCTTCGAACGCCTGCGAGAATACAAAACTGCCGGTGACAGATGGGTACAGAATACTGCGGTTAGACGGAGCAAGGGTCGAGAACCAGTCGTTGCGGGCCGTTGCCGTCAGGAACAGGAAATCCTTGTAGGAGATAGTGGCGGCCCCAAACAGGGAGTTAATCTTCTTCTCCGACAGCGCGTAAATTGGGTTTTTAATCCGGCCATTGGCTACTGTATACAGACCTGGCTGTATAAAATCCTGCACCGTTACGCTATTGTAGTCAATACGCGCATACCGTGCATTGCCACCCAGCGTTACGTCCACGCCGATATTTCCGAACGTTTTGTTGGCCCCTAAAATGAAATCAATGTTCCGTTCGGTATTCTGGCGTACATCCTGTGTGTATGAGCCGTTTACGTAGCCAACGGGCGCTTTGGCAATAGGCGCGTAACCGTTAGGGATATTGTAATCCTGGTTGCGTATATAAAAGTCCTGCGCAATACGGCCCTGCAAATACAGCCAGTCAGTGAACTGGTATTTAAGGGCAACGTTGCCAAAAAGCCGATCACGTTTGATATTCTCAAAGTGATGGCTCATGGAATAATACGGGTTGTTGCGTACCAGAAAGCGGGCTATCGAAAGTTCATCGCCATTGGGTAATGTCTGATTGTCCCGCAATGCTTGGAAAGGCATGGAATTGGCCAGTGTGAACACGACCGTCGACACCGCAAAGTCCTGAGCGTTTACCTGGGGCGGGTTGACATTATTCTCCTTCGAGTAGTTGATGTTTCCAGATACGGTTAGTTTGCTGGTGATATTCTGGGAGAAACCCAGGTTAATCACTTTACGATTGAAGGTATTATTCTCCATAATCCCCTTATTCTCAGTGTTGCCGAATGACATGCTGAAACCGCCATTTGCGCCGTTGTTCGCTACGGTTACAGTGTTGGTAAAGTTGGTGCCGGTGCGGTAAAACTGCTTCACCCGATTGTAGACTGGTTCGTAAGGATAGGTTTTGTTATCGAACAGAACCTGCGTCATGCCCGGCTGAAACTTCTCGCCGAAACTCCATACGCCCGAAGATGGGAAAGCTGTCGTTGGTCGTACACCACCTTCGCCTTGCCCGTATTCGTACTGAAAATCAGTGTAATCCAGCGGGGTATCGGTCGTGAGATTGGTGTTGTACGTTACGCCGAATCCTTTGCCTGCACCCCGGCTTTTGGTCGTAATCATCACCACACCGTCTTTGGCGCGTGATCCGTACAAAGCGGCTGCTGTGCCTCCTTTTAGTACGGTCATGGTTTCAATATCGTCGGGGTTGATGCTGCTCAACCCATCGCCCCCGTCGGAACTGTTGACGGGCAGGCCCGTATTGCTACGGGCGCTGTAATCGCCCCCGAGGGAGCTGTTGGAATTGTCGATCGGTACGCCATTCACAACAATCAGTGGGTTGTTCTGCCCGCTGAACGACGACTGGCCACGAATACGAATCTTGGCCGTTCCAGCGGGTCCCGTTCCCATTGTGGTAATATTAACCCCCGCCATTTTGCCCTGTAGTCCGCTTATGAAATTGGGCGTTCGGTTGGTCGATATCTGGTCGGCATTGACCGTTGCCGTCGCATACCCCAGCGTTTTCGACTCCCGCTTGATGCCGAGTGCCGTAACAATTACTTCATCAATAGCTTTTGAGTCTTCCGCCAACTCTACATCCACAATAGAGCGATTGTTGACGGGAACAGTCCGACTTACGTAGCTGATATAGGAGAAAACGAGCGAAGCGGTGGCAGGTGCGTTAATCGAGTAATTACCATTAGCATCGGTTGCAGTACCTACCGATGTACCGCCGACCAGTACATTTACGCCGGGTAACCCCTGCTTATCGGGGCCGGTAACTTTACCAGTAACGCTGTTTGTTTGAGCAACCGTCAGGCCGCTACTAAACAGCAAATAGAAGAGAAATATTAGAGGTTTTTTCATGTGTTTGAAGGATTAAGGTAAAGGACAATAAGGTAAAGTGCTCTAATTATATTAATGGTTAAAATTGATATAGTTATAATTTCTGACGGTTTCGGAAAAAGATGCCCAACCCAATCGTGATACTGGGATTTAGGCATTCCTCACTATGCTTTTATAATCAATCTTCAGGTTGTAACTCTATTTACTCTTGCTAAACGCGGACGGTAAATGATGTCCCGCTTGGTAGATTTACCAGTTATGGATGGCACCATCCGGGCTTCTCAAAACCGGGTGCGGGAATGGCGTTTTAGCGGTAACCTCCGTAACAAACGTTGCTTTCTTGGGATCGAATTTGACGCCTAATCCTGGCTCTGGATTCAGGTATAACTTGCCGTTTTTAAAATTTATAAAGTCCTCATTAAAGTAAGCGGGCCGCTCCGGTTCGCCACCGCCTAATTCCATCAGGCAACGGTTTGGGCTGCTGGAACCTAGTACATGCACCAGGGCAGCCGTGGATAGGGGTCCTGTAAAGTGCGGAATCATGCCTACGTAATGCGTCTCGCACAAAGAAGCGATCTTTTTGAATTCGCCAATTCCACCCGTATTGGGTAAGGTAACGCGCGTATAGTCAATCAGACGCTGCTCGATAAACTCATTAATGTCCCACCGGTCACCGAATTGTTCGCCAACCGCAATAGGTACAGTGGTCATCTGACGTACCGTTTTATAGACGGCCGGATTTTCTGACCGAACGATATCCTCTACGAAATAAGGCTCCAGGTTTTCCAGGGCTTTACATATTTTGACGCCCTCGGTGGTATCAAATCGGGTATGTAAATCGAGTGCCCATTTTCCACCTCCACCAACGGCGGCATCCATTCGTTTGCAGAGTTCGATTGTCTTTTTCGCATTGTCGTAAAAGTCAAAAGGCTGCTCGCCATTGCCACCGGTCGGACCAATTCGGTACGCTCTTAAGCCTGCTTCTATACAATCTCTTGCCCGTTCTTCTTCAGTTTTGGCTTTTGATGCCCGAAAACCGGTGGCATAACATTCAACATAGTCACGGGTAGCCCCGCCTAGTAACTCGTAAACGGGTACGCCTAAGGCTTTCCCCTTTAAATCCCACAGGGCCATTTCCAACGCTCCCAGCGCGTGCAGTTTTTCCCGACCGGGGGGATAGAACATACCCCGGTACACGTTCTGCCAGATGTGCTCGATGCGAAAAGGATCTTCGCCAATTATCATCTGGGCGCACTGTTCAATCATGTCTTTAGAACCACCTTCGCCAATACCGATAATTCCGCCGTCGGTATAGATTTCAACAATGCCGCGAGCCTGGTTGAAAAGAGGTTTATTGTAACCGGGGGCGCTATAATATCTGATTTTGGTAATTTTTAGTTTGGGCGCGGCCTTAACTAGGCTTGTCGGCAAACCGGCCCAGACGGCTGTAGAACTGACTAAAGCGGATTTTAGGAAATTTCTTCGTTGCATATAGGTAAGGAAAAGGAACAATCAAGATAGCTGCTTAAACGATTAAGCAAAAGGCTAAAATTAAGTTGAAAGGCTATATTTTGTTTTTGAAGATGCTCGTACAATCAATTCTGCTTTCATTAATATCTGTGCCGGTTCGTTTAGGTTGTTGGTCAATTTTTTGACTAACAGTTCAACCGCTGTTTGGCCTAGTAACACAATTGGCTGCTTCAGGTAGGTTATAGGACAATAGTAAAGTTCGAACACTTCAGCCTGTCCAAAACTGACGATTGCCAAATCCTCCGGCACCTTCAGCGATAGTTTAGTAATATGCTTCAACCCACTGACAGCTAGGCTATACGTAGCAAAAAGTACAGCATCGACGGGTTGAGTAGAAGCAAGCATTTCATCAATTGCGGCTTTCACTCCATTCTCAATGTTATTGATTTTGACCTTCTTCAACCAAGTTTCCTGAAAGTCAACTTTGTTATCCCTTAGCGAATCCTGATACCCTCTTATCCGTTCCTGCATGTGAAAAAGATGCGAGTCGTACGCGATCATACCAACACGTTTATACCCATTTTTCACTAAGTGTGTACCAGCATCATAAGAGGCTTTGTAATGATCTGTAGAAACAAAGTCGGTTGGTATTTCCGGAAAGTACCGGTCTAACAACACAAAGGGAATATTCTTGTCTTTTAGGTCGTGGATTTGTTGTTCGGAATTTTCTGAGGATACAATAATGAAGCCATCGATCTGCCTGTTAATTAACACATTGATCAAGTCCCGCGACTTGTCTGCATTTTCGTCTGAACTACCAATAATGACCGTATAGCCATTTCGTTTCGCTTCATCTTCAACTACCCTGGCTATGTTAGCAAAAAACGGGTTTGATATATCGGCGATAATCAAACCAATAGTGTGTGTTTTTCCGCTCCGTAAACTCTTCGCCAAATGGCTTGGCTGGTAATGTAACTCAGCGGCTATTTGCTTAATCTTTATCGCGATCTCCTGTCCAACCCGACTCTCTTTTTCTTTGCCATTCAGAACATACGACACCAGAGCTGTAGAGACACCTGCTTTTTGTGCTATATCCTTTATAGACACCTTTGTCTTACTCATGCCATCTATAAATGATCTGGCTCACGATGGTCTATCAGTAGAGCTACTTTATGTAATAAAGTCAAACAAATATAGGCTTAATCGTTTAAACCAACCAATAACTATTAATATTATTGATATTTCTTGTTTTATTTTTAGACAACAGGTGTTGGATTTTGTATGTTATGAAGCTCACATTACCTAACAAGTAGCATTTCTGCACTATTCATGCGCATTGTTTCAAACGGTGATGTAATCTCACGTACGCGTCAACGTGACTGGACATGGTGCGAAATATGGAAGATAGCCATGTGTTCCAAAATAGGAAAATCCGTAAAAATAGTTATTCGTTGAATGAGTCATAACGTAAAAGCCGGATCGGACGAAACCACAAGTCGAGTGATAAATGTTGTAATAGTGTTGACTTTAAGTAGGAGAGTACAGGACGGTTTTAGGCCGATACTGCCTACTTTTGTCAATGAATGGTGCCCTGTTTTTTCAATGATTCAGAAGGGTAATTTTTAGTCTGATTAGAACATGAAAGTTGGTCTGTTTATCCCTTGTTACATTGATCAGTTTTATCCGCAGGTGGCCATTGCTACGCTGACATTGTTGGAAAAAGTAGGGTGCGAGGTGTCGTATCCACTTCAGCAGACCTGTTGTGGGCAACCAATGGCTAACTCCGGCTACGAATATTTGGCGGGGGGCTGCAATGAGAATTTCGTACGCAACTTTGCCGACTTTGACTATATCGTTTCGCCGTCGGGAAGCTGCACGTTGCATATCAAACACCACCTGCACGCGGCCAATGAAGAGGATGCAACAACTATCCGTTCCCGCATTTACGAACTCACTGAATTTCTGACGGATATACTACATGTATCCACCTTAAACGCTACGTTTCCGTATAAAGTCGGATTGCATCAAAGTTGCCACGGTCAGCGCGGGCTAGGGTTAGCACAGATGTCGGAGTTGGTCGTTTCCCCGCCTTTTTCGAAGCCAGTACAATTGCTTAATTTAGTAAATGGTCTGGAATTAGTGCAGCTCGACCGGCGCGATGAGTGCTGCGGATTTGGCGGCACTTTCTGCGTAACTGAAGAAGCTGTTTCGGCCAAAATGGGCAAAGATCGCGTGGCTGATCATCTGCGTCACGGCGTCAACTACATTACCGGCGTAGACGTATCATGCCTGATGCACATGGAAGGCATCCTGAAACGGGCTAATTCTACCGTACAGGTTAAACACATTGCAGAAATATTAACGGCTACGATTTAACGTACAACTCAATGAACAGTCTTACTCTAGACCACGCTGACGCAGCTACTGAGTTCAATAAAAACGAAGCCAAAGTCGATTGGCACGACGAAACACTTTGGTTTGTGCGCACCAAACGTGACCGGGCCGTGGCACTGGTGCCCGAATGGGAACAATTGCGCGAGGCCGCATCGCAGATAAAAAATCATGTGCTGTCGAACATGCATGATTTGCTGGTGCAGTTTGAAGCAAATGCCATCCGAAATGGTATTACGGTTCACTGGGCAGCCGATGGTGACGAGCACAATGCAATTATCCATAAGCTTATACAACAGGCAGGGGCTACCCAAATGGTCAAGTCAAAGTCGATGCTGACCGAGGAATGTCACCTCAATAAGTTTCTGATCGAGCATGGTATTGACGTAATTGATAGCGATCTGGGCGAACGGATTGTGCAGATGCGGGGGGAGCCACCCTCCCATATCGTTATGCCTGCCATTCATTTAACCAAGGCGGAAGTAGGCGAAACCTTTCACCAGCACCTCGGTACAGATAAAGGAGCAACCGACCCCCAATACCTGACCGAAGCTGCCCGTCAGCACCTGCGCGATACATTTCTGACGCGTAAGGTGGCTCTCACAGGCGTTAACTTTGCCATCGCCGAAACGGGTGGATTTGTTGTCTGCACCAATGAAGGTAATGCCGATATGGGCGCGCATCTTGCCGATGTTCACATTGCGGCTATGGGTTTTGAAAAACTCATTCCTCGTGCTGAACATTTAGGTGTATATCTAAGGCTGTTGGCCCGTTCGGCTACTGGTCAGCCGATTACAACGTTTTCCAGTCATTTTCATCGTCCTCGTCCGGGGCAGGAGATGCACATCGTTATTGTGGACAATGGCCGTAGCCGTCAACTGGGGCGACCCGATTTTCGCAATTCGCTGAAGTGTATCCGATGTGCAGCCTGTATGAATACGTGTCCTGTTTACCGGCGGTCGGGTGGATTTAGTTACCACAGTGCTGTTGCTGGGCCAATTGGCTCTATTTTGGCTCCAAACCTGGATATGAGAAAAAATGCTGATCTACCATTTGCTTCTACGCTTTGCGGGTCGTGTTCTAATGTCTGTCCGGTGAAGATTGATATTCACGACCAGCTTTATAAATGGCGGCAGGTGCTCATGAAGGAAGGGTATGGTCCGAATTCCAAAACCGTTGCTATGAAGGCTATGGCTACTGTGCTGGAATCGCCCCGTTTGTACCGAATGGCGGGTAAAGTAGGGCGGGGTGTGCTACGATTTGCGCCTATCGCGGTCGAAAACCGCCTTAATCCCTGGTACAATCAACGTGAAATGCCCGAACCACCCGCCGAAAGTTTCCACGATTGGTACATTAACCGTAAAAAAGAATGACCACCCGCGACCAGATGCTGGCCAACATTCAGGCTAACCAGCCTTCATTGTTACCCTTGCCAGAGCAGTTCACGTTTACATCTTTGTTCCCTGACCTGACGCAGCAATTCATTGATGTGCTGACGTTTGTTGGTGGAGTAGCCGTTGTTGTGCCAGACTATGCGGCTATTAAAGTGCATTTACAGCAACAGTATCCTGACTTGACAAACGTAGCAACGACCTGCCCGGACCTGGCCGACCTCGCCGATGTGACGCTAAATGTTGTTGATCCGCATGAACTGTCCGGACTAAATCTGGCTATTATCGAAGGGCCGTTAGCAGTGGCTGAAAACGCGGCTATCTGGGTTGATGAGCGTCAACTACCTCAACGGGTAGTGCCCATGATTACGCAATATTTAGTCATTATCATTCGGCAATCAACTATTGTTGCCAATATGCATGATGCCTATAAGCAACTGCGGGTTGATGAAACAGGCTTCGGAACGTTTATTTGTGGTCCGTCTAAAACCGCCGACATTGAGCAAAGTCTGGTGATTGGGGCACATGGTGCCCGGTCACTGACGGTTTATATACTGCCTTGATGAAAAATGGACCGCTAGCCTTTATGACTGTTAGATGCTTTTATGAGTTTATCAAATACCGTAAAGCCATAAGTAGTAACTACCACCATTGCGATGTTACGCAGTTTATTTTACAAGCCTTCGATCCCAAGGCTCGTGAAGACAGGTTGGGAAAAGGAAATTTATAGTCTACCTTAAAATGACGAATGCTCAAAGCGCTGACGCCTATCTGATAGATAGGCGTCAGCGCTTTGAGCATTTTAAAAAGCTGCTTAGTTTTTTACTTTCCTTTCAACATTGTGCCGTATCGGGGCATGTCTTTGAACAGATCAAGAGCGGCTTTCATTTCGGGATCCGTAGCAAATGAGGCTTCTTTAAGACCCTTTTGCAGGTAGTAATGTCCCGCTATTTCCTGCTCCAGTAATGTTTTCAGTTCAGGCTTAAACGTGTTCAAGTCAGCGTCTTTGCTATGCGACATTTTAGTTTTGAGCGACTTTAACTGATCCTGAATCTGGTCGAAATACTTCTCTTTCTTAGCCGAGGCTTCGAGCGTTCCGAGGTCTTTTTCAACCTGCGTTGTATAATCATATTCTTTGTCGCCAAGCCACTTGGAAAAATCACCATACTCGGCATCAGTCAGGTGAAATTCGCGGGCAGGCTTGATGCTTGCGTGGTCGTGGCGATATTTCACAGCGTAGTCAAAAATAAGTCCCTTATTGGTCAGGCTAATAGCAACAGGCGACGGTGTTTGGGCTTCGACGACGACATCCGGTAAAACGCCACCCCCATCATAGACTACCCGACCAGCCTTAGTTTTAAATGCAGTTTTGAGCGAGTCAGGAATCTTGCCAACGCTGCCGTCGGGATTGCGGTGACTATAATCAATGGCTTGAATGCATCGACCACTTGGAATGTAATATTTCGCCGTCGTGATCTTTAGTTTGGTATTGAACGACAGTTCGCGTGTTGTTTGCACCAGCCCTTTTCCGTATGTGCGCTGGCCTACCAAAACACCCCGGTCGTAGTCCTGAATGACGCCTGATACGATTTCAGCTGCCGATGCACTGTGGCTATTTGTCAGAACGACAATAGGCATTTCTAGGTCTAACGGTGGGTTTAGAGCCGTGTAAGTCTTATTCCACTCCGTCACTTTGCCTTTCGTTGTCACAACCTCCGAATCTTTCGGAATAAAGATGTTGGAGATGTCGATAGCCATGTTGAGCAATCCGCCTGGATTCTCGCGAACGTCGAGAATGAGTTTTTTCATACCCTTGCCCTTTAGTTCCTGAAAGGCGGTACGCACTTCCCGGGCGGCTGTTGCCGTAAAGTCTTTGAGATCAATGTACCCAACATCTTCGGATACCATGCCGTAGTAAGGTACGTTGGTCATCTTCACCACATCCCGAATAACACTAAGCTCTACGGGATCCTTTTGTCCGTATCGACGAACCGTTAATTTTACAGCCGTATTATTCTGGCCTTTTAATAGCTTGCCAGGGTCAGCATCTTTACGACTTTTCAGGTCTACGCCATCTACTTTAACCACTTCATCGCCAATTTGCAACCCCGACTTTTCGGCTGGCGTACCTTCATAGACCATCAGCACAATACTCTTGCCCTGCCGCTGCCCAATGAGTGCCCCGATACCATTATAGCGACCAGTGGTCATGGTCATGTAATCCTCGATCTCGTCTTCTGCGAAGAAGTTTGTGTAGGGGTCAAGGGATTTCAGCATCGCATCAATGCTGGTCTTGACCATGCGGTTCGGATTTATTTCATCTACATAATATAGATTAAGTTCTTTGAACAGCGTAGCATAAATATCGAGGTTACGCGCTATCTCGAAAAAGCGGTCGTCGGTTTTGAACGAAAAGAAACTAATACCGCCCGCCACGAGGATCGAGGAGGCTAGTACAGTAAAGCGTTTGGAGAAGCGCATAGAATGAGTCGTTAACGGGTTGCCGCAGCAGTCTTGAGTTATCAGTCCTGAATGGACAGGAGTATAAACGGAAAACGGCTAATTAGCGATTGATTACTTTCTTCAATGCTAATTTCATACCTTTTTCTATCTCTTCAAACGAAATTATTTGTTTGGCGGTATAAAGAAAAGCAATGTAGGCGGGGGGTGTAGTTTCCAGGCCCATTATGAGCTTGTTAAGTCGGTACGTTTCCCGCACCCGCCGACGAATAATGTTCCGGTCAACGGCTCGTTTAAACATTCGCTTGGGAACGGTAATGACAATAGCGGGCAGGGGTGACTCGCTGTCTAGAGGGGTTTCGGATTGGGGAATATAGAGCACCCGAAACGGAAAAAGGTAGAACGTCAGCACGGACGCACTACCTTTTTTAAATAATTCACTCAGAATTTTTTTGCTGCAAAGTCGCTCGGATTTCGTAAAGGTTTGCGGCATGCAATAGCGGTTTGTAAGTAGTGATTAGTGCTTAGCGATATACTATAGCTACTGACCGAACTGGCGTTCTCGCGCACGGCGGTTCCGCACCAATCACAAGCTACTACAGTTTAAAGCGTTCGCCTTTCTTCTCATCCGAGACAGTCAACTTGTGGCGACCTTTGGCGCGACGGCGAGCTAGAACCTGACGGCCATTAGCAGAGGCCATCCGCTCACGGAAGCCATGTTTGTTTTTCCGCTTCCGGTTCGATGGTTGGTACGTTCTTTTCATGATATATATTACCTAAAACCTTTATTTTTCCAAATGAGTCCGCAAAGATAGGGCAATGACTGCATTTTACCAAGCGTCAATTCATAAAAACGATTTGATTAACTGGTAGTTACTTTTGTAAAAAATACAACCTGATACGCATATGTACTATCGCCTGTCTATTGACCGGACCGCCGGACCGCAAACGACCTCCCACTACATTGCTGTTGAGGCTCAATTAACTGATATTACGACGTTAGAGGTTGATTTACAGTTACCAGCCTGGCGTCCGGGCCGGTATGAGTTGCAGCAGTTTGCGAAAAATATTCAGCGATTCGATGTGGTTGATAAAGAGGGTCGAGCATTACCATTTCGCAAAATTACGAAAGATCGTTGGCGGGTGCAGACCAATGGTGTCGCCGAATTGACCGTCCGCTATAATTATTATGCCCTGTTAGCAACGCCTAACCTACTCAATGCGGGGAGTAGTTTCGTGAGTGAGACGCTTCTATATGTCAATCCGGTGAATCTTTGTCTGTATGCTGAGGGACGCATTTCGGAGCCGTGTACACTCGAGTTGGCTATTCCCGATAGTTGGACGGTGGCCTGCGGACTATCGCAGTCCGACCTCAAACAGACTGGTACCCGAACGCTTTTAGCCGCCGACTTTTACGAATTGGTAGACTGCCCACTAATCGCTGCACCAGTTATACAGCATATTCAGTATGAAGTTGGTGGAGTTGCCTTTCATGTCTGGATTCAGGGGGGTCGGCGAACGGATGGCGATTTTACGTTCAATGCCGAGCGAATCATACAGGACTTCAGCCGGTTTTCGGCGAAACAACTTGATTTGTACGGCGAATTTCCTGAACAGGAATACCATTTTTTGACGCTGATTTTGCCCGTACCGTATTATCACGGGGTTGAACATCGTAATTCAACAATGCTTGTACTCGGGCCGAATGACGAAGGGGAGGGGTTATATCAGGACTTACTGGGTGTATCGTCGCACGAGTTATTTCATGCCTGGAATATTATTCGCATTCGGCCAACCGAGTTGCTACCGTATGATTTCACGCAGGAAAACTACTTTCCAACCTGTTTTGTAGCTGAGGGCGTAACAACTTATTATGGAGATTTGATGCTTCGGCAGTCAGGTGTTTTTACCGATGAAGCGTATTTGAAAGAGTTACAGGTATTGTTTAAACGACATTTTGAGCACAACGGGCGCGCGTTTCAGTCACTTACTGAGTCGTCGTGGGATTTATGGCTGGATGGCTACGACAAGGGTGTTCCCGATCGTAAAGTGTCAGTTTATTACAAAGGGGCTATTGCAGCGTTAATCCTGGACCTGCACATTCGCCGATTAACCAACCATAGCCGTTCATTAGATGATGTTATGCGAATTATGTGGGAGCGTTTTGGAAAGCTATTCGTGGGCTACACGCTTGATGATTACCGGGCTGTAACTGAATCTGTTGCGGGTGAATCACTGGCTTGGTATTATGACTTGTGTATTTTTGGCAACCAGCCACTCGAAACAAAGCTGAACGAATATTTGGCTTGGGTAGGCTTACTAATTGCTCACGAAGAATCCGGCCCCGATCAGCCTGGTGGTATTCGATTACTGGAAATAGATGCGACTCATAGCGATGAACCATCCAGTCGTCAGCAACGGGCTAAGTGGTTTGGCAGTAAGCTCACAGAACCCCAAAACGAAAACCATATTGGCCCAGTACCGGAAGAGAAGCTCGGTAAAAACGTAGTGGCAAAATGACCACAAAGTCAGGCCACGCTGGCAAGAGTCTCGCGCAGTCCCCGTTCAAAAAACCTTTACCGATTTACCTAATACATATGATAAAGCGCTTATCGCTCTTATTTCTTTTCCTACCGAGTTTTCTACTGGCCCAGCCGAAACTCGAAAAGCCGTGGATGCTTGGCCCATTTCGGAAAGAGAACGCCCATAATCCAATTTTAGATGCTAAAGCCAGCACGACTTTCGAATGCCCGGTGCGGAAACAAACCGTTCGGTGGGAAGAGAAAGACGTATATAATCCGGCAGCGGTAGTGCGAAGTAACAAGGTGTATCTTCTTTATCGGGCAGAAGATACCGTCCGTCGCGTTGGTGGAACATCGCGGCTGGGGTTGGCGATTAGTACGGATGGGATTCACTTTAAACGAATGCCGAAGCCAGTTTTTTATCCTAATAACGACCCCATGAAAACCTACGAGTGGGAGGGGGGATGCGAAGACCCGCGCGTTGTCGAAAGCGCCAACGGGGTATACGTGATGACCTACTCTGCCTACGATGGCGATAAGGCCCGGCTCTGTGTGGCTACCTCACATGACATGATAACCTGGCATAAACAAGGGCTGGCTTTCGGTCAGGCTGACAACGGGAAATACCGAAATAGCTGGTCCAAATCGGGGGCTATTGTGTGCAAGCGAGTGGGAAGCCGCCTGGTTGCGCAGAAAATAAATGGTAAGTACTGGATGTATTGGGGCGACCAACCTCAACTTCGGCTGGCTGAATCGGACGATCTATTGCACTGGACACCTTTGGAGACTAGTAGCGGGCAACCTATTGTCGCAGCCGAGTCCCGGAAAGGTACGCATGATGTTCGTCTGATTGAGCCTGGGCCATATGCTATGCTTACGGCCAAAGGTATCCTTCTGATTTACAACGGAATGAATGACGCCAAGAATGGAGATGTAAACTTACCCGAAGGTGCCTATGCGGGGGGGCAACTTCTGTTTGACGCGCACAATCCAGCTAGATTACTTGACCGTTCGGAGACGTATTTCATTAAGCCTGACCAACCTTATGAGATGCAGGGGCAGGTTAACCAGGTTTGTTTTCTGGAAGGCATGGTCCCTTTTCAGGGGCGCTGGTTTTTGTATTACGGCACGGCTGATTCCAAAATCGGTGTAGCTACCGCGAAGCAGTAAAATAAGGGTTATAAGCGTATCAGGCCACTGGTCGGCGATGGTGAAAGAACCGCTGCTTGGCCCAGAATACCAATCCGCAGGCTAACAAAATTAGGGCGATGTCGAAGCCGAAGCGTTGTAAACCCTGTCCTGCCAGATCATAGCGACCGCAGACTAATCCGATACCAATCATAGCGGCAGCGTTGATAATAACCATGGCAATTAACGCTCCCGCTATGACACTCTTACGAAACGACGACATGATGATGGCTCCGGCCAGCGTGCCGCAAATTGACAGTAGTGTGTCGACAGCGGTGGGGTTTGCCAGATGATATACTTCGGCACTGCCCGCAAATTTACTGATGTCGGTTTCGCCGATGGTTTGCAAAAACCAGAAAGTCAGTGACGAAGACGCAATTATGGTGGTGTAGCCTACCAGTGATGACATAAGTGCCCGTCCCATTACTTGCCAGCGACGTAGCACTACCGATAGGGCTATACCGGCGATCGGCTCAAAACCGGGGGCGATTATAGCAGCCGCCACAAATGGCATAACCTGTCGCGTTGGCTCCGATACAATACCTATCGTGGCCATAATGCCGCCCAGCGCCATCAGCACCAAAAAATTGGGCGAGATGCGTCCCTGGCTTCGCATGCTTGTTTCGATTTCCTCCCAGATGGCCTCATCAGCGTCATTTTCGAGTTTTTCGGCTTGATTTGATTCAATCATACTCTCCGTTAGCGATGTACTAACTAGATAAGGCGCATTGCCATAGTGATTTGCCAATATCCCCAGCACTTTGTCGGCTCCTTTGTTAAGCAGTTGCACAGATAAAGCATCTCCTAAAACATTACCGATGGGTTTGTGAGACGTGCCGGGGGAAAGTGCCAAGCCGATAACCTCATCAATTTTGAGCAGGTCGGCCATCACAGCGGTTGTTTTATCGGCAGGAAGTTGAATCTGGAACGTATGATGCATAGGGTTGATTACTGTGGAAATCTAACCGAAGGCACTCGGTAAATGTTTGATGAGCAGGCCAATCACAACGGTTGAAAGATTGGTATATTTGGCAAACCGCGAAGCCTTTTTATGCACACCTCTCGCTCCAAAACCCTGTCTTTTGACGAATATGTCAAACACGATGCTACGGCCCTATCCGAGCTTGTTCGTGCTGGCGATGTTACACCTGCTGAACTTCTCGAAACGGCTATTGCCCGCGCCGAAGCCGTTAATCCGCAAGTAAATGCTATTGTAACGCCACTGTACGACAAAGGCAGAGAAATGGCGAACAAACTGCCTCAATCCGGTCCGTTTCGCGGAGTACCGTTTTTGCTTAAAGATTTGGAATTTGAATGGGCGGGAACACCTATGAAGTCCGGTTCTGCCGGGTATCAGAATTATGTTTCCGAGAACGACAGTGAAGTTGTCAAACGCCTGAAATCGGCTGGTTTAGTCTTCTTCGGTAAAACCAATACGCCCGAGTTTGGCCTGACGCCTTACACTGAATCAAAATTATATGGTCCGGCCCGTAACCCCTGGAAACTAACTCATTCGCCGGGTGGATCGAGTGGTGGGTCGGCAGTAGCGGTGGCGGCTGGAATTGTTCCGGCTGCAACGGCTTCGGACGGTGGCGGGTCCATTCGTATCCCGGCGTCCTGTTGTGGACTATTTGGCTTGAAACCCTCGCGGGGGCGGGTTACACTTGGGCCGCGTTTTGGCGAGTTATGGAATGGAGCCGTTGTTGGCCATTCCGTTACGCGTAGTGTCCGTGATAGTGCGGGCTTGCTCGATGTCATTGCGGGCGGTCCATTGTATCAGCCATTCGCAGGTGATCCTTATGGCATTGCCCCACCTGTACGCCCGTTTAGTGAAGAAGTTAGTCGAGAACCGGGTAAGCTGAAAATCGCTTTCTCCACTCAGTCACTGATGCCCGCCCAACCCGTTGATCCGGAATGTATCAAGGCTGTGCTGGAAGCGGTTCGCCTGTTAGAAAGTTTAGGTCATATTGTAGAAGAAGTGCCGCTGCCCTACGAGAAATCACTTGTTACCGAAGCGTTTTTCCTAAGTGTACTAAGCGAAACGGCGGCTACACTTCGGGAGTTAGGCAATTACTTGGGCAGACCTGTTCGGCGTGAGGATGTAGAACTGAATACCTGGGCTCAGGCTCGACTGGCCGAAGGGTTCTCGGCAGTAGATGTAGCGTATCAAAAACGTCGCTGGAACACGCTTAACCGAAGTATGGGGCAATTGCATGAAACTTACGATTTGTTTCTGACGCCAACCTTACCGCGCCCACCCATTGCTATCGGAACGTTTCAGAACACGTCATCGGAGCAACGACTGCTCAAATTAGTGGACTCGCTTGGTGGGTTGAAATACATGAATGGTAGCAAAACGGTAAGTGATCTTGCCGAACGTTCGCTGGGATACATCTCGTTTACGGTGATCACAAACATGACTGGTCAGCCGTCCATGTCGGTGCCGCTGCACTGGTCGGCTGATGGCTTACCTATCGGGGTCATGTTCGCAGCCAAAATCGGTGATGAAGCAACTTTATTTCGGCTAGCGGGGCAATTAGAGCAGGCTCAGCCGTGGTTTAACAAACGGGCAGTTTTGTAGGATTATTTAGGCTCCGTCAGCTGTTATATATTTATAAATATACCATAGCCGACAAGTGATCAGATTAACAATCGCTTGCATGGAAAAATATAACGACTCCACTTCTCAAAAACGGTAACCAGCACTCAAACCCACCGTTGAAAGGGTACCTACTAAATTAGAAGTTAATAGGTTGCTCGGAAGCATATTACCGCCTGTACTAGCCCGTACCCCCACAACAACGCGGGAAGTTAAAGAGTACTCGTAACTACTCCTTAAAGCCAAAGCTAAGTTATAGGTGTGGCTATAGTTTCTGGTGAATGAGATGTCTGCAAGCTGTTGCCCGCCAACCGTAGTTGTGCCCATTAAATTTTCCACAACACCGTCTCTGGTATACCACAAAGAAAGGCCTGCCCCAATTCGGAAAGCGTGCCGATTACTTCTCAGTAAATTATACATGAATGTCAAATCAGCCGCAACAAGTTGGGAGCGATCGCCGGAAAAAAAAGATTGAAAAGGCGTAAACTGCTCACGAACATAACGATTAGTATAGCTAACTCCCCCTTCGACAAGCCATCTACTGTCGGCTAAATTTCTGGCGTAGATGAGGGAATATTTGAGGACTGGTGATTGTGGCCGTTGATCTCCTTTCACGTAGAGAGCTTCTAGATGAAACTGCACTGAGTTTTTATAGGTAGGCACTTGAGCGTTACTCAAATAATAAACGAAGCAGAATAGAAAACTAAATAATAGTCTTTTCATCATTGAGTTTTAGAGATAACATAGAAGACCCCAAAACTACCGTTCAGGTTGTTATGCAAGTAGCAAGATAGTAACATATGCAAGAATAGACTGCCAATTTTAACTTCAGTCTACTCTGTATAATCTAACTCTTTCCCAAACGTCTCTTCTATTGTTGCCAGCGACCAGAAACCCAAAGCGAAGCACACAAAGGCGATTACGGCTCCTGCTTCCAATACACCAATAACAGGTTTCATGGCCTGAAAGGCTGGAATCGTGAGCAGAGTGGTGGCACGGACATTATTTGCAACAGATGTGGTAGCCGTAGCGCGGAGATTGGTGCCAAAACTCTCGGCTGTAATCGTCAGGAACATAGCAATATAGCCAATGCCAAAGCCCATCGCGAGGCAGATGCCGTAGAACGTACTAGCTGAGGTAATACCACCAGACAAATAAACTATGACAAAAACAAACGTCAGGCCCATCATCAGGCCGATGGCTTTCCGGCGAGAACGCAGCCACTGACTTAGAATACCACTGACCAGATCACCAATAACGGTGCCCACATACGTAAACATCACACATCGGCCCGGCTGGATGGCTTCGTCAATACCCAACGCCTTACCAAACTCATTGCCGAAGGTTGCCAGAATGCCGATGACCAAATACGTTGGTAACGAAATTCCCATGCAGCGGAGGTATCGAAACAATCGTTCACGACCCTGAAATAACGCCCAAAAATTACCGCGTGTTACATTCGTACCCTGCACTCGCTTAAACATACCTGATTCCAGTACGCTTACCCTCAGAACCAGCAGCCCTAAACCTAAGCCGCCACCAATAAAATAAGTCGTACGCCAGTCAAAAAGGGAAACGGTAAAGTAGGCTACTACGGCACCAAGCAGACCAACACTCGCCACTAACGACGAACCATAGCCGCGTAGGTTTGGCGGTAAAATCTCGCTTACAAGCGTAATACCCGCCCCCAACTCACCCGCTAAACCCAGACCCGCCACAAACCTAAGAATGGCGTAAAGTTGTGGATCATGTACAAAGCCGCAGGCAAGGTTAGCGAGCGAATACGTGATGATGCTACCGAAAAGCACCGAAAGTCGTCCGCGTTTATCGCCCAGAATGCCCCACAAAATCCCGCCAAGCAACAAACCCGCCTGTTGGAAATTCAATATTCGGCCACCAATAACCGAAATGTCAGCTTCGGATAAGCCTAGTTCTTTCAGGCTTGGCACCCGCACGATGTTAAATAACAAGAGGTCATACACATCCACGAAATAGCCCAGAGCGGCTACAATAACGGGTAAGGCGAAAAGCGGACGGAGAGAGGTTGGCGTAGTGGCAGAGGTCATTTTACGGTAAGCAATTAATTGGTGCCAATCAGAAACGCCGGAAGCAAGACCGTGAGCTTTTTCATTAGCTTATTGTCTTGCTTCCGGCGTTTTTTCTTACGGATTTATTACCACAATCGAACGTATAGGACTGTGATGAGTAATATAATAATAACGGCTAAAGCTGTTGCGGATGGTGCCAGACGAAACATGCTGGCATCGATTGCAAAGGCTTTGGGATTAATAGCCGGACCTACCAGACTAATAGCAACCATAAGCAGTATGGTGAAGAAGAAAGCCCAACCCATGCAGATAAGGAATGGAATCTCGAAGCCACCGTTGCCGTTAGGATAGGCCGTATATAACAGCGTTTCGTGACCAAATAAATCTGGAGCATAATTGTTGAACAGGACAGCCAGTGCAAAACCTCCCAAAATACCCGCCACAGCAGCCGCACCCGTGGTACGCTTCCAGAAGAAACCCAAAATAAATACAGCAAAAATAGCGGGACTAAGATACCCTGTGTATTTCTGGATAAACGTAAAACCGCCTTCTCGGCCAATACCCAATGCATCTTGCCACGTTAGGGCGATAGACAACAGCATGGCCGCAAAAATAGCGATCCGTCCTATCCACACCAATTGCGTTTGGGTAGCGTCTTTCTTTATGTATTTCTGATAAATGTCGAGCGTAAAAATTGTCGAAATTGAATTGGCTTTTCCAGCTAGAGAGGCTACTATAGCTGCTGTTAGAGCCGCCATCGAAAGTCCTTTAAGACCATTCGGCAGGAAAGATAAAATAGCTGAATAAGCATTGTCCGCGAGAAGTTTGCCGCCCGGTGCCATCTCGTTTTGAAGGCCACCGTTTTTATACAGCACATAGGCCGCAATACCCGGCAGCATTACAATGAGGGGCATGAATATTTTTAGCAACGCGGCAAATAGAATACCTGTACGGGCAGTTTTCAGGTCGGCGCCAAGTGCACGTTGGGTAATATACTGATTGCAACCCCAGTAGTTCAGGTTTACAATCCATATCCCGGCAAAATACATCGCCATACCCGGCAAGGTCAGGTATTTGTTGATGTCAACCTGCGAAGTGTTAGGGCCGGGCTTCTCGAAAATCATGTGGAAGTGATCGTCGGCATCGCCCATCATCGCCGAGAAACCAGCAATAACGTCGTTGCCAAGACCGAACTTCTGGCTCACTAAAGTAAGAGCAATATAAGAAGTTACCAAGCCACCTATGATGAGTACCGCCACCTGTACTACGTCTGTATAGCCAATTACTTTCATGCCACCCAGCGTGATAATAATGGCGAACACGCTGAGGCCAACTACGATAAAATGGAACGAGTCGCCCCCAACTAACGTGCTGATTGCTAAGGCTCCTAGGAAGAGGATGGATGTTAAATTAACGAATACATACAGAAACAGCCAGAAAATGGCCATGATAAGACTCACCGTTTCGTTATACCGAGTTTTCAAAAACTGCGGCATTGTATAAATGTGGTTTTTGAGGTAAATGGGCATGAACCAGATAGCCACAATAATTAAGGCAATAGCCGCAAACCATTCATACACAGCAACCGCGACCCCGAAGGTGAAACCGTTACCTGACATGCCAATGAACTGTTCGGCTGAAATATTTGAAGCAATCATTGAGGCCCCGATAGCCCACCACGTTAGCGATCCTTCGGCCAGAAAGAAGTCTTTAGTATCAAGTTTAGTCGTCTGTTTACGTTTGTAAATCCAGTATCCATAGCAGGAAACGCCAACGAGGTACAGGAAGAAAATAATGTAGTCTGTTTGGTTAAGTTGGTTCATTGGAGCCTTAAGGAAATGAGTTTTGGAAATCAGCCTGTAAAAAAGCAATTAATTCTTCAAATCGGCTTAATCTCGGATAAAATCATTTACATATTTGTAAAACCAGTACTAGTCGCGTTAGGAATAGTAACGAAATAGCCTGTTATAAAAAAGGCACGGAGTGAATTCCGTGCCTTCGAATGCCTGTATAAAAAAGAAGCTTACTTGATGGCAATGAGCCGCGTTGGCTGCGTAGCTTCTAGGGTTGGCGTCGAGAGTTTGAAGCTGATTTCTTCTTTTTGGCTACCCGCCGATATACGGAATGTGTACTTTCCATCGCTGAGCTGACTCATGTCAAACTGTTGACGGACGGCGCTTTGCTTACTGTTTTTTCCACATAGCGTTTCCTCGAAAAGGATCTGCCCATTTTCATTAATCATCGTAAGGTTGACTTTATTCTCCGCTTGATATTTCTCCAGACACAGCCAGAGTTTAGAGGCATCAGCAGCGGGGAACATGGCTACCGTAAAGGCGGCTTTCGCTTGTTTTTTGTCATCTCCGGCTAGTCCAGGTGATGATACAGCTACTGTCAGAGATACGAATAAAGCGCAGGCGAGTAGTTTGAATGACGTTTTCATTGTGTTGAAAAGATTAAGTTGGAAACCTTTATTGTCAACTCAATGATGTCGGTAAACTCGCCAGTCGCAGGAGTTCTGGAGCAACGGCTCAAAAAAATGATAAGCGGTTAATTGTCATTCTACGAAGTCCAAATCCTTTCCAAACGTTTCGTCCATACGGCTAAGTGACCAAAAAGATAGTCCGTAAACAACGACGCCCAATAACCCAGCCGCGACCAGCGCACCCAATGAAGGTTTGAGTGCCTGAAACAGTAATGTCATCGGAATCAGGGTGCCACGTACTACACTCGGCACCGAAGTAGTGGCTGTATTGCGAAGATTAGTGCCGTATAACTCGGCCACCATCGTCAGAAACATAGCAATATAACCTGTGCAAAAACCTGCCAGCAGACAAACTACATAAAGGCCGTCTGCCGTGTGAATACCTCCGAATAAATAAACGCCACTCAGCAAAGCACTGAAAATCAACAAACCTGTAATGGCTTTTAGACGCGATTGAAGCCATTGGCTCAACGGTCCACTTAGCAAATCACCCCCGGCCAGCCCGACGTAGATCATCATGACGCAACGGCCGGGTTTCACCACTTCATCAATACCCAATGCCTGGCCAAACTCGTTAGCAAAAGTGGCTAAGATGCCAACAATAAACCAGGTTGGAATGCCTACGGCCACACAGCGTAAGTATTTAATGGCCTGCGGCCAACTGGTAAAAAAGTAAAGAATATTGCCCCGGCTTACCTCCTTATGCTCGGTCTTCATTCGGTTGAAAACGCCTGATTCAAAGACGCTTACACGCAGTATGAGTAGAGCAATGCCCATGCCTCCTCCCACCCAGAAAGCCGTTCGCCAATTGAAATACTCAACGGTGAGATAGGCTACGCCCGCGCCGAGGTAACCAATGCCGGCTACGATAGATGAGCCATAACTTCGAATTTCTTTCGGCAGAATTTCAGATACGAGTACTATTGCAGCCCCTATTTCACCTGATAAACCAACACCGGCCACAAACCTAAGGAAGGCGTAGGTATTCACATCCTGCACGAAGCCGCAGGCAATATTGGTTAGCGAATAGGTAACTATACTACCGAAGAGCACCGACATTCGTCCGCGTTTATCGCCTAATGCGCCCCACAGAAACCCACCTACCACTAGTCCGGCCTGCTGACAGTTCAGAATAAACGTACCAGCCTTAGACACGTCAACCTCCGACAACCCCAGCGATTGCAGACTCGGTACGCGCACAATGCTGAAAATGAGCATGTCGTAGACATCTACAAAGAAACCCAATGCCGACACAATTACCGGTAGGGCAAATAACAGACGGAATGAAACGCGGGGTGGAGTGGGCGATATGGTCTGCATGAAAAAAAAGAGGAGAGCGCGAAGGGAAAAAGATAGGAGAGTACAGGTCTTCGCTTATTCCTCTAAATAATTTAAATCCTTGCCGTGCGTTTCGGGGATGGTCAGGATTGAATAAAAGCCGATTATAAAGCAAACAAGTCCTACCACGGCTCCGGCATTGATAATATCTAACGATGGTTTAAGTGCCTGATACGAAATTGTCATTGGGATGACTAGACCACGCACCATATTAGGGACAGTGGTAGCCGCAGTAGCCCGGATATTAGTGCCAAACTGTTCGGCGCCAATAGTGACGAACATGGCCCAGTAACCAATGCCGAAACCCATTGCCAAACACAGGCTATAAAGTGCCGTTGCGCTGTTAATGCCAACGTACAGGTAAACCAAACTAAACAGGAGGGCAATGGACATTAGTAGTGCGACGGCTTTTTTGCGCGATTCCATAGCCTGACTAATAAAGCCACTGCTGAGGTCGCCCACGGCTAGCCCAACGTAACACCACATGATGGCCAAGCCCGGTTGGATTTCTTCGGCGATACCCAGTGCTTTACCAAATTCATTACTAAACGTGGCTAGAATGGCGATGACAAACCACGTAGGGAGGCCAATACCAATGCATTTAAGGTAGCGGCTTAGTCGGTTGGCGTTAGTGAAAAATGACAGAAAATTGCCCCGGCTAACGTGCTTTTGATCAGTTACGTTTTTAAACATACCCGACTCGACCACGCCTACCCGCAACAGCAGTAGGCCGAATCCCAAGCCTCCTCCTATAAGAAAGGCTGTTTGCCAGTCAAATAATTTGACTGTAAAATAGGCTACTACCGCTCCGGAAAGGCCGATTCCGGCTACGAGCGAGGTGCCAATGGCTCGTTTTTCTTTTGGCAGAACTTCGCTAACGAGGGTAATACCTGCGCCTAACTCACCAGCCAGCCCAATGCCCGCCACAAAGCGCATTAAGGCATAATAGGTAGTTGGGTCCATAAACGTAACATGCTTAATGAAGCCGCAAGCAATATTGGCGATTGAATAAGTAATGATGCTGCCAAATAATACAGAAAGCCGCCCACGTTTATCTCCCATAATACCCCATAGGATACCACCCAGGAGCAATCCACCCATCTGCCAGTTTATAATGCTGGCTCCAACAGTCGAGATCTGGTCGGGGGTAAGGCCAAGATCTTTTAGGCTTGGCACCCGAACGATACCAAAAAGTAGTAAGTCATAAATATCAACGAAGTAACCCAGAGCAGCTACAATGACGGGCAGGCCAAACAATCCAGCCGTAGGAGTTTGTGGTTTAGACGAAATAGTAGGAACAGCCATGCGGCAAAATCGGTGGTTTAAAAACGAAACGGTTCTGCAATTATACGAAATGACCAAAGAAGATTGTGTAGAAAGACAAATTCGATACAAATCATTATTAGATTGGTACGATTAAGGTATAGCTTTTCAAATCGTATCAACACGTACGTTATATTTCTGACTTTACTGATTTTTGACTAAGATAATTTATGAAAAACTGCTATTATTGAATAAATTTTGACTAAGTTGTTCAAGCATAGTAAGTTATAGAAAGCTGAATGGTGATTTCTCCGTATGACCCTTCTCGTCTAGCTTACAGGTCTAGTTATTTTTTATTTAGCAGACTCTGTCTATCTACCGAACAATTACCCAGGTGTCATTCCTTGCTACTTGTGATCACTAACTGAGGTATTTATCCATTTTACTAGCCAAGTCAATATCTGCGAAACCTTTGGGTTAAACGTTGTCGTAAAATCAGTAAAGAACATAAATTCTCCACTGCGCCGGTCTAATAGAGACTTGTTTAAGTCCGCCAACCTGAATTCTCTATAGCTTGATGACACTATCGACGACTCAAACGCACTTTTCCAACATCTCGGTTATAACCAGAGATAACAAGCTCTACCGCCAGTACTTTTTAGCCATTTGGGCCTTTTATTTACTAATTGCAAGTTTACTCGCTATACTAGTACGGTACGGAGTCATGGACGAAGATTTTCATCTGGCAGCCAGCCGTTCTTTTGCCAACTTTGGTGTTAACCCAACTACCCTAAGCAACCATGTACCGCCAACTGGTGTAGCCAGTCATATTTGGTTCGCCTTATGGATATGGTTATTTCCTGGTATCAACTACATCGGTCTTCGTCTCATTACTTGCGCAGGAATAGCGATATTGGCAGGCTGTACATTTGTCCAGCTTAAGAATATCTCCGTTGTTTCGCAGAGAAAAATTGTGGCGGTCAGTTTATTTATGCTGGCTTTCCCTTATTTCTTTTTGAGCGTCTCTACAGTCATGACTGAAGGCCCGGCGCTGCTATGTTTATTTGCAGGGCTTCTACTACTTTTTGTCTCACGACTTCAGCACCTGTTACCTTTTTTTCTGGGCTGTTTACTGCTGGGATTTACGACGATAGCGCGCTTTTATTTTATTCCTCTACTGCCTGCTCTGGTTATCGTTTTGCTACTATCCCACTGGAGACGGTATGTACAACACGGCTTTAAAAGCATAGGAGCTGCTAAAGTGCTGATGTATTTAGCCATAGGCGTAAGTCTGCTGCCTTTGGTTGGTCTGATCTTTCTTTGGCGGGGCCTAACTCCACCCGCCTTCAATCAATGGTCAATTTTGCGTTCCGGTATTAGTTTCAATGCATTTCGTCCCTTTTCTACATTGGCAATAACAGGCGTATATATTGCCCCCGTTGTGCTGCTTAATATATCTTTGACATCTGCGTTACTGGTACGTACATTGAGTATCGCATTATGTCTAGCACTGATTTTGGCTGTATGTGAAATTAATCTTTTTCACGATTCTTTATCAGTCAGTAATGTATTCAGTGGCCCTATTGAACACAGTTTGGCTTGGATAAAATCAAAAGGTGATATGGCACTATATATGGGCCTGTTCACTATTTACAGTCTAAGTTTGTTTAGTCTGGCGATTGTTATAAAGTGGACATTTTATTATATCCGAAAAAAAGACTTTTCGGACAAGGGACTGTTATTTTCAGTCGTTTTTGTGTTTTTCTTTGTCGTTTCTCAGGCGTTTGTTGGTGGAAATCACCCATTCTTTGAGCGTTATCTTTTCCACCCCTGGCCCTTTATTGGTTACATAATAGTATCGATGTTTCCTGGATTTCTGAACGTCCGAACCTATTTAGCTCTGGCAGCCTACACGCTATTATCAGTAATAATTTTAACGAAGTGGGGCATAGTATAAACCCAAAACGTACCTATTCATTAACTATAATTCGAGGGCAGTTAATGGGGTGTTTTCGTCTGGTTCGGTAGCTGGCTCGACTAGTGATGTTGACCGCGAGGCAGGGGTGGGCTTCGGAAGCGTTTGATAGCTATTGTAAGCTGTTCCTAACCACCAGACTTTTAAACTCACGCGGGCAAAAATCAGCGTTTGCTGAATGAGAAACATTATCAGAATCGTTAGCCAGCCGCTCATCAGAACCGCTTCGTCCAGTAAAAAGTAAAGTCCGAATAGGCCGGTGCCCAGTAAAATGAGCAGCCAATACAAGCCATACGTTTGGCCTAAGTTCCGCATTACCAGTCGTCCGGCTTGCCCAAAAGCGCGAAAGGCGTTATGCCCATCTTCCCGGAACATCAACACTTTTGCATAGTCGCCAATGCACAGTAGGAGGGTAGCCGTGAGTGCAAACAGGGTGAAGAATCCAGCTCCAATCCAGAACAAGCCACGTTCTGTA
Source organism: Spirosoma flavum (assembly GCF_042686045.1). Taxonomy (NCBI): domain Bacteria; kingdom Pseudomonadati; phylum Bacteroidota; class Cytophagia; order Cytophagales; family Cytophagaceae; genus Spirosoma; species Spirosoma flavum. The sequence continues at coordinate 1,091,434 of NZ_JBHUOM010000023.1, read as the reverse complement.
AGTGTGTCGCTGAGGGAAATGCCAACCAGTGACCCAACGACCAGCCAAAGCCCCGCCCCAACCAGTACAAACAACAGGGTAACGCCGAAAAGCCGCAGAAACCTTGCTAGGTAGTGAGTACATCCCTGCCAGAACATCTCGCCGTTGAATTTGGTATTTGGCTGCGAAAAGCGCAATAAGATTCCACCGGCAAAAAAGATACTCAGAAACACATACAGAATACCTAACCAACGCCCAACGCTCATAAGCGGAGAAATGGTCCGTCCGCTGCGGTGCATAAAATCGGAAAAGACAGTATAATCAAAACCGTCCAATAGATTCAGAAAGGCCAGCGAATTTTGGTCTTCTATTTTGAGTGTATTGTAGAACGGTAACGCAACTAATAAACCCAGTACCAATGTAATGCCGTAAATCAACCACAAGAGCCGTACTGAGCCAATTGTTTGGCGAAGGGTGGTAAACAGGACGTTCATCAGGAAGCAGTTGAGAGGTTGTCGGATAAAGGAATATCTTGGGCAGCTTGTTGATCTGACTCACTATTTCCGAGCAATGGGTGTTCTGTTCTGATTTTTTCCTGCAACCTCAGGAAACCATCAATCAGAGCTTCGGGGCGTGGTGGACAGCCGGGTACATACACATCGACCGGAATAATGCGATCTACACCTTTTACTACGTGATAGCCATGTTGCCAGTAAGGACCACCACAGTTAGAGCATGACCCCATTGAAATAACATAACGAGGTTCAGGCATTTGTTCATAAAGTCGCCGGATTCGGTCGGCCATTTTATACGTCACCGTACCGGACACAATCATAATATCTGACTGTCGGGGAGAAGGACGCGGGAAAATGCCGAAGCGTTCGAGGTCGTAATTAGCGGCAAAAGCCTGCATCATTTCGATCGCACAGCAAGCCAGTCCGAAGCTCATAGGCCACATCGATTTCTCACGAGACCAGTTCAATAGTTCTTCAGAATGCATCAGAATAACGCTGGCTTCACCGGTTTTGTCGGTTGTTGACTGAGAGGTCATCTTACTGTGAGTTTTTAGGCAGACGGTTAATTAGATCCTGCTGGTAGCGCATACTATAGGGTTCTAATTGCCGGAGCAGGTTACTGTTGTTATACGGACGAACAACCCGGCTGGTTGCATTGCCGATGGCCGAACCGAGTAATAGCCCACCAGCTGCCCCACCAGCCGCGGCAAATGTAAGGGTTACCCCATGTGCGACAGGACTTCTTGTTGGATTTTTTTGTAATGACTGTTCAGCTAAAAAGCTGACTATCAGACCACCAACAATAGCTCCCGTCACGTTCACCGTTGTCTTACTATTTCGACGAATCACCACCTTTCGAATAGCATCAAGCGGAATAGTTTCTACCTGTCTGGGTGAGTTTCGTTCGTGAATAATATACAGATAGGTATCGTTTATGTCATCTAACACACCACGAAAGCGATGTCCCCGTGTAGTAACAACCTTAATCCGATAGGCATCAATAGCGGGTTTTTGAGCAAACAAAGTACCAGCTATCGACAGGATCAAGAGCATTGTCAGACACAAACAACGCAGCAGAAACTGGTTCAACGTTTATAGCGTTCGTTTACCTGTTGATACAATTTCGTTGGGACCTTCGTTTCCATGGTAGGAATTTTTGGCTGTGGTTTAACCCAATCAAGGTAGCCTTTTGCCCAGACATAGGCAAGTCCTAATGCAAGAACAGCGACGAACAAAAAAGCTTCGGTCAACGCAAACCATCCCCACAAACCACCCGTAGCGTTGATGAGTTTTGCCTGACCGAATACCGTTGCCCATGGGAACAGAAAGACCAGTTCAACATCAAACAGTACAAAGACTAGGGCCACTACATAAAATCGAATGTTAAACTGCACATTGGCATTGCCAACTGGCTCCTCGCCCGATTCGTACGTACTGTTTTTCTCGACGTTTGGCTTATGAGGACGCAGCAAACGTGCCACAAAAAGTACTACGGCAATAAATGCGAACGCAGCCAGAATAAATAGTAAAATGATACCGAAATGGGAGAGCATAAATTCAGTCGGTATGTTTTAAAACCGCCTACTTACGGTCTTCGTGCATTCGCAGTAAAATAAAATAGCTGAAAGCCGAAAAGTGTAGCGGCTCAGCCTATTTCTTCTTTTTAGGAAACAAATTATACACGATTGATATCTGAACGTTTCGGTTATAATAGGCTGCTGTTGCTTCGGGCGAGACGTTGGTAAGACCATGTACGTAACGAATGTGCAAGCTGCATTTATTAAGCATATCCAGAAAATCGTAGTGTATACCTACAACTACACCCAGGTCATTTTGGGCACCAGGACCGTTTGTTGACCCTGAATTGAGGGCGTAACTAAATTCAGGTCCGGCTTGCAGGGTTAGACCTTCAGTCGGTATATAGCCTAGTAGAATGGGCAGACAAGCGTAATAATACGAATGACTCGTTGTTGACCGTCCGCCAACTTGCTCTACCTGAAATGTACCCCCTTTAATAGCCAGCAGTGCTTCGGGCTGAAGCACCAGTCGATTGTAGCGGTATCGATACATGACGCCTAAATTTGGCTGTAACGCCCGCTTTGGAATGTTGACACTTGTTCCTGTAATGGTTACCTGCGTGAATGAAGCACCTAGTTTCAAGCCAAAGTGGCCGCCGACGGGTTTGTCACTTTGTGCCGATGTAAGCAGGGGAGAAGTTACTAAAAAAAAGAAAAGTAAAAGACGATACGTGTGCATACGGGACAGTTAAAAGGTAACTAACCTTTCGATAACGAGTTTTTATCCGAAACGTCGGACTGCCGTAAAATTGGCGAAAAAAGTTAAGAAATTGTCGTTAGCCTTGTTTGCCTGTATGATCTGAACCCTTAATTAAGGCGAGGGTCAACCGGATAATGGGCAATGGATTTGTATTCACCTCCCTTGCGTTTGAGAACTTCGCGCCAAAATTCGGTTGTTGGCGTATCGAATAGAAAGTCTGCCTGGGTTCGGCTGATAATCCACGCTTTTTGCCGTAACTCGCCGTCTAATTGACCCTCATCCCACCCCGAATAGCCGATAAAAAAACGGACATCTCGCTCGGTGAGCGTGCCTAGATTGACGGCTTGCTTGATTTGCTCGAAGTCGCCACTCCAATATAATCCATCAACTATACAAATCGAGCTATCAATCAAATCGGGCCGACGGTGAATAAAATGGAGCGTGTTTTGCTGAACGGGACCACCCACAAATAGTGGCAAATCGGTGTGGATGTCTTCAATAACGTCACCGAGGTGAACATCTGTCATCTGATTCAGTACCAGTCCAAACGTGCCGACAGCATTATGTTCGCAGATAAGCACCACACTACGGTCAAAGTTAGTGTCGCCCATAAAAGGTTCGGCAATCAATAAATCTCCATTCTTGACGGTTGGCGAAGACGTGTTCATAAAGCATAAAAGCAGTTAACGATTCATGTAAAAACGCGATTTCTCAGAAGGATATTAGTTAAAAACTGTTAAATATGCCCTTTGGTGCAGAATAACGGCTTTATCGCTGATTTTTTACCGCAAACTTATTGACTGGATTAGCTAACTGATATTCGCCGGGAAATTGCTCATAACTTCACCCTTTTATTGTTTTGGTGGTACGTGAAGCAAAAAAGAAACCAGCGACTTTCTATGAAGCTACTATTTTTCATGCCGATTTCTGCATAGGCATCACGCTGTTGATCAGGGTACTATTTCGCCTAGTCCCGAAAGAGTAACCTGATCTTTTTACCGGAAATGCGCTCTAACAAGGGACGTAACATCTGGTTGGCATTCCGGCGGGTTTGGTCGAGAATGCCACCGTTTAGCGCCGATTGTTTAACTTGGTGTTCGGCTTTGCGATAAGCATCACTCACTAATTGCGATTCGTTCAAAAACGAAAATCGAGTATCGTAAACCCGCGAGCGCTCATGGTTGATTTTCCAGCCGCAAAGTTCAGGCTGAGGTAATTGTACCGTAACTGAATCGCCGTCTGTTGTAACATCGTCAACCGTGATTTGGGTTAAATCAAGGCAGCCGGTAGCTTCTCCCTCTACAATCAAAACGGCGTTTGCATTGGGCAAAAACGTGTTGACCTGTTCATGTTCGACAATGTCTTTAAAGGTGTATTTTACTAATTCCAGTTTACCCAACGCCTTGATTTCTTTCAGGACGATGCTCTGCGTGGTGTTCTCCCCGCGCCGGAAACGACTCATGAAAGTATTCCCACGGATTTGTTCCCAAATAGCAATTAGACCTGCTACCAGCACGGCAACGAGAAACAAGCGAAACAGGGTATTAATAAGTCGGGACATATTTCTCTAGTTAGTATTAGTAGCCGGACTTCGTAAGTAGTAACGAAAAAAACTCCCAAACCGCTACCGATTCAGGAGTTTTACTACTATGAAAACGTATTACTTAATAGGAATGCTTCTGTTCATCAACTGACTGTTTTTCTAAATCAAATAAATCGTTTAGAACGTCGATAAGCGTTTCGGCTTCGCCCCGTTTGCAGGCTGCTTTGAGTTGCAACACGGGTAGTTTAATGATTTTCTGCATGATACCCCGCGTAATTTTGTCCACTTTCTCAGACTCATCGGGGGTCAAGTGCTTCATATAACGGGCAATTTCGTCACGACGAATTTGCTCCAATGCATTTTTAAGTTTATTGATCGTCGGCGATACGACCATCTCTTTAGACCAGTCGCCAAACTCGGCTACGGCCTGTGTCACTATTGCTTCGACTTGTGGAATAGCCGCTAAACGTTGATTCAAGGCTTCGTCGGCACGGTTGCGGATGTTGTCAATATTATACACTAACACACCCGGAATTTGCTCAACAGCGGCATCGACGCTGCGAGGAACGGATAAGTCAATGAAATATTTAAACGTCAGAACAGTAACGTCCCGGAGAAGTTCGGGTGTAATAAGCGGATCATCACGCATTACCGATGAAATGATTACATCGGCCCGCCGAATTTCGTCGGTCAGATTCGCAAAGTCAGCCATCCGAAAGCCGTATTGACTGGCCAGGACTTCGGCCTTAGCCTGCGTGCGATTGCAAAGGGTGATATTCGCTTGTTTATGATTTGCTTCAGATCGGGCTTCTAGATTTTTACAAACGTCAGTCCCGATTTCTCCCAGGCCGATAACCAGAATGTTGGGATTCTGATTCTCACCAATCAGTTCATCAATCAACTCCACAGCCGCATAAGAAACCGAAGCGGCTCCATCGCGAAAGGGAGTTTCCTGCGCTACCCGTTTGTTGGTAAAGAAAATTGTGTGCATCAACCGGTGTAAAAATGGACCGGCCATATCTAAATCGGCTGACCATTGGTACGATTGCTTCACCTGATTCGGAATCTGCATGTCGCCAACAACCTGAGAATGCAAGCCGACACATACTTCAAACAAGTGCCGAACCGCTTCATCGTGAACGCCGAAAAACTGGAAATAAGGCAAATAGTTATCGGTATCGGTCAAACCTTTCTCAATGAGCAACAGCCGGGCAATGTCAGCGCTCAAGTCTTTCTCAAAGGCATAATAGACCTCCGTACGGTTGCAGGTTGAAATAACAAGCAAGTCCGTCAACCCGAAAAAATCCCGCAGCCGAAGCATAAGTCGCTTAGCCTCGTCTTCGTTAAGTGCAATTAGCTCCCGCACCTGAAGGGGTGCCGTTTTGTACGATAAACTAATTGATTTGAAGGTATCTAACATTGTAGTAAATCACGCATATTGGCCAGAGGCCTTGACAAAATTACGGCATAATTGCGGTACATGGATATACCGGATACCATCGAATTTGCTATTTAGAATACGTCCAAATAATTAGGTGTATTCTTCGCTCAATCCTATTCAAATTTATAACGCTACGGCTCTGTTGGTGGTTCGGGTTTGTACAATTAAACTGCTTTTAACGTTTACTAAATAAGGTCGCGTTTAAACGCTGATAGGGTAGTAGGCAGGCCGCCTATTTAGTTGCTCAATGGCCTTACTTTTGTGATATGATGAAGGGCTGCTTTTGGGTAAGAGTGGTTTTAACCGCTAAAGCAGATAGGTAGCGAAAGGATATGCTGAAGTCGTTTGATATTTACAGTCAGAATAATATTCTGAAAATTATTGTTGCTCTAAATCTGCTTCTGGTTGGAACGGGTTCACTGCTTTATACCGACCGGCTGATTAGTAAGCTTGAGATCAGGGAGCAGCAATATGTACAACTCTATGCTAAAGCAATAGGGTATTTAGTGGATACCAGCCACGTTGATGCGGGTGATCTCAACTTTGTTACAAGCGAAATTCTGGAAGCTAATAAGACTATTCCGGCTATTTATATCAGCCCAGATGGTCAGATAGCTATGCAGCGAAATATAGATATTCCGGTTAATCAAACACCTGAAGAAACGCGACAGTTTTTACGGCAAAAAACATATGAGATGCGGAAGAATCATATGCCAATAGTCGTTGAGATTGGTAAAGGCGAGCGTGGATTAGTTTATTACAACAACTCAAGGCTACTTCGACAGTTAACCTATTTCCCATACGCACTTCTCACTATTCTGGCGGCTCTAAGCGTACTAGCTTATTTGGCGTTTAGTTCATCGCGTCGGGCCGAGCAAAACCGTGTCTGGGTTGGGTTGGCCAAAGAGACGGCTCACCAGCTGGGTACACCTATGTCGTCGCTGATGGCGTGGGTTGAGTATATGCGTTCCGACCCTGAGCAGTTCGATGGGTCTATCACCGATGAAATTGAGAAAGATGTTCAACGCTTAGAAACCATTACGGCGCGTTTTTCGAGTATTGGTTCTGTTCCAACGTTGAAAGAGGAGGACGTAAATGAGGTAGTTCGGCAATTTACCGATTACCTGGCAAGGCGTATTTCAACAAAAGTAAAAATGAGTGTTACCAGCCAGTTGCCGCCCGGTCATATGGTTAAAATCAATAAATTACTATTCGAGTGGGTAATTGAAAACATCTGCAAGAATGCCGTAGATGCTATGAAAGGCGTTGGCGAACTGCGGCTAAACATGGTATCACTGCCGCATCAGGAAGTAGCCATCGACATCACCGATACAGGGAAAGGAATTTCTAAAGCTACTATGCAAAAAGTGTTCTCACCAGGCTTCAGTACCAAAAAACGTGGCTGGGGTTTAGGGCTGACGTTAGCCAAACGCATTGTAGAAGAGTACCACAATGGGCGACTTTTTGTAAAGAGTTCAGAAGTCGGGAAGGGAACGACCTTCCGTATCGTGTTGAACGGAAAGTGATAAATAAATTAGCCTGCCTATGTTTAGCGTTTAAACCCATAACCACGAGCAAGTTAATTTATCGTGGCAACGGAAACGGTACCGATATAGTGTCAGTTTCGATAATGTTGCTGACATTAAGACTGCGGTCTCGAATTTCGATCTGAAATTTAGTTGGATAAAGTTTATAACTAGTACCGTATTGAAAGAGTTGGTTAAAATCCAGAGAACCCTCAATGGCTCCTTTGGGCTTACCTTTTGTAAGATCGGGAATAAAGAGAGTCGTATTAACTTGCTGAGGCAATTCTTTATAGGTGTTATCTATTAATTGAAAGGTACGAATCCGGTAGCTGCCCCATCCACCATTTGATGCATACATAGTTGAATCCGTCTTGGGTAACGGTATGCTATTGCCGATGTTGCCATCACCATCTTTGAAGCCAATCGTGATAACGACGGAATCCCTTTTGCCCTTACCCACTCCTTTGCTCGCTTCAATTGTGTAGCGGAATATCCCTTTGTACTCAATAGCAGGGGTATTGGAGTAATTTGGTTCGTTGAAGCAGGACGATAACGTGAGTGCTATTCCTATTACGAAGATATACGGTTGAATTAGTTGCCGTCGCATATTGTTGTACTCGTTGTGCAATAAACGTTTTTGTTACTTTGTCTTTTTTATCAACACTCTCAGCCGAGACTGCTGCACTCCGGCAATCACTCCGGCAACAAATTCTGACACTTAGTTCCGGTCTGCCAAACCGTGAATCATTCGAGCCGCTGGCTTTGGCTGTTTTCCGCTATCAGGCAGTTCACAACCCTATCTACGCAGCTTATCTGCACCACCTGAATATTCTACCGCAAGGGATTACTGATGTAAATCAGATACCGTTTATGCCGATTGGTTTTTTCAAAAAACATGTCGTTCTAACGGGTTTTAATGCTAATCAGAAACCAGAAAGCACTGAGGTATTAACCTTTGCCAGCAGCGGCACCACCGATCAGAGTGACGGACCAGCTTCAACCAGTAGCCATTTTGTGCCCGATTCGGCACTCTACGACGCTGTCAGCACCCGGATTTTCGAGCAGACATACGGTCCACTGCACAATTTCCATATCCTGGCTCTGCTACCATCGTATCTTGAACGAAATAACTCGTCGCTGGTGTATATGGTTCAGCGATTTATGGCGCAAACTAAATCAAATCAGTCTGGTTTTTTTCTTCATAACTATCATGAATTGACAGAACGCTTGAGGCAACTGGCTCAACAACCTGACCAAAAACAGATTCTGCTCATCGGCGTTACGTTTGGCCTGCTGGATTGGGCTGAATCGGAAACGGACTTATCATTTTTGGGCCAACTTGCCGAGTTGATTGTTATGGAAACGGGCGGTATGAAAGGCCGACGGAAAGAACTTCTGCGCGAAGAGGTACATGAAATTCTAACGGAGCGGTTAGGCGTTAGGACAATACACTCAGAATACGGTATGACAGAACTGCTTTCTCAAGCGTATTCGGCGGGAGCGGGTGTGTTTCGGCCAAGTTCAACTCTGCGTGTAATTCTGAGGGACATAAATGACCCGTTTTTGCTTTATCCCGATGATTCTTCCCATCCTGGCGAGCGTCGCACCGGCGAACGTCGCACTGGCGGTATCAACGTTATAGACTTGGCGAATCTGGATTCGTGTTCATTTATCGAAACTCAGGATTTAGGTCAATATATTGACGCAGAGGACGAGACCGAGCAAGGTAACTTCCGTGTTATTGGCCGCTTCGATAATTCTGATGTGCGGGGATGTAATTTAATGGTCTTATAAAAAATCGACTTTTCTCTTTTCTATAAGACAGACCATCAGCTGTTTGCGAAAGTACAAATGGCTGATGGCCATGTATTTAGGCATAGGCTTTCACATCCTCCAGTACGATTTCATCTCCACACATGATAACCAATCGCTCGATAACGTTACGTAATTCGCGCACATTACCCGTCCAGGGTAGCGACTGTAGGTAATGCATGGCTTCGGGTGTGAGGTCTTTAACCGGTGCACCATATTCGGTGGCTATATCGTGGAGGAATTTATCGGCTAAAAGTGGAATATCGAACCGTCGTTCAGTTAATGGCGGTACGTGAATCATAATCACGCTCAGCCGGTGGAATAAGTCTTCCCGGAAGTTTCCATTCACAATCTCCTGACGCAGATCTTTATTCGTTGCCGCAATAACCCGCACGTTAACCTTGATTTCTTTGTCGCCCCCAACGCGCGTAATTTTATTTTCCTGCAAGGCCCGCAACACTTTTGCCTGTGCCGACAGGCTCATATCGCCAATTTCGTCGAGAAACAGCGTGCCGCCATCGGCTTGCTCAAACTTGCCAACACGCCGGGCTGCGGCTCCGGTAAATGCCCCTTTTTCGTGGCCAAACAATTCACTTTCAATGAGTTCGCTTGGAATCGCTGCGCAGTTTACCTCTATTAACGGCTGGTTGGCACGGCTTCCTTTCTCATGAATCTGTTTGGCAACCATCTCTTTCCCTGAACCGTTAGCACCTGTCACGAGTACACGTGCTTCGGTGGCAGCTACCCGATTAATCGTATCTTTAACTTTCTTGATTGAATCGGATTCTCCGACGATTTCATTCAGTTTATAGATACGCTTTTTGAGTGTTTTGGTCTCTTGTACTAGTTTCGCCCGATCGATAGCGTTACGAACAGTAATCAGCAGACGATTCAAATCGGGGGGTTTGGTAATGAAATCGAAGGCACCACGTTTTGTGGCTTCGACAGCGTTTTCGACGTTACCATAGGCCGAGATCATGATAATCTGAGTACTTTTTTCGGCTTCATTGACTTTCATGAGCAGTTCAAGTCCATTCAGTTTGGGCATCCGAATATCGCATAGTGCTACATCGTAGCTTGTGTGCAAGATCATGTCCAGTCCTTCTTCGCCGTCTTTTGCTTCGTCAACATCGTAGCCTTCATACTCTAAAATATCGCGTAGAGCCGCCCGAATAGGTTTTTCGTCGTCCACGATAATCAGTTTGGCCATACAACTGGGATAAGTTTAAACAATGGATTAGTATAGGCCCGAAAATAGGGGATTTTGCATCGGCATCCGTTATAGCGCGAATGAAATTTGATAAATTCTCTTTTCTTTTTCATAAAACGCAGGATAAACACACGCTCAGCCTGTGTTTATCCGTACTTATAAATAAAAGAGTCAATTCGAGAGCCGGTTACGTATGTGAAGGTTGTTTCATGATAAATTCACCACTATTCATTCATCCCACTAAGCTAATGTTTTTACGCAGTTTGCTGATTTGTTCATTGCTGGCCCTTTGTGCAATAAAAACCCCCGCCCAATCGCGCCGACGTGCGCAGCTTACCTCTTCGCAAACCAATGGACCTGTGCCGGTTGTGTCTGCTCCGCAAGCCCGTTTGCTGGAAAGTATGATGATGAATAGTTCATTGATGAACCAGACCATTAAGTTTTCTATTTACCTGCCGCCTGACTACTATGTTTCTAACCGACGCTACCCAGTTGTTTATCTCCTGCATGGGCTTGGCGATAATGAAACCAGTTGGGTTCAGTTTGGCGAGGCTGACCGTATTGCCGATGCTGGAATTAAATCGGGCGAATTACCACCAATGATTATTGTGATGCCCAACGCGAACGCTACCTGGTATGTGAACGACTATCAGAATAAAGTCCGGTATGAAGATATGTTTGTGCAGGAGCTGATTCCGCACATTGACTCCTCATTCCGTACGCGTACACAGCGTGAATTTCGGGCCGTATCAGGTCTGTCGATGGGTGGGTTTGGGTCGTTGATGCTGGCTATGCATCACCCTGATCTGTTCAGTACCTGTGCCGCTTTGAGCGCAGCCGTTCGTACCGACGAGACATTTGCGAGCATTCCCGATGAGCGTTACAATACAGTTTACGCTCCTATATTCAGTGGGCCTGTAAAGGGCCAGGAACGTTTGACTGTTACCTGGAAGCGAAACAGCCCAATTACGTTAGCCAAATCGGCTCCCGACAGTGATCTGACAAAGGTGCGTTGGTATATTGACTGTGGCGACGACGATGCCTTAACCGTTGGCAATGCGATGTTGCATTTAGCCTTGCTCGACCGTAAAATTCCGCATGAGTACCGGGCCCGCGATGGAGCGCATACCTGGACATACTGGCGTACTGGACTTCCTGATGCGCTGAAGTTTATCGCGCTGAGCTTTCACCGATAAAGCGGAAAGAAAAACAAATTACCAACTGGTTTTACTAAAAAGCCGCGCAAAATATTCACTGCGCGGCTTTTTGGTAAGTTTTCCGCTGTTAATTATTGCCCCGTTTTTGAATTGGAACAATAACTTCTGTTTCATCCCAGGCCAGTACCATGTCTGTACCGTTGGCTGAGGGCCTGAAAGAAATGTAAAACTGCTCGGCTATTGGGCTATGCTTGTGTGAAGCAACTGGCACGCGCAGAATATCTTTTGTTTGATCGTAACTAGTTCCCCATTGGCCGGTTTCACTGTTGAATATAGCGATCCAACCGTCTGCCGAAGGGATGGTCCATAACGAATAGTCGCCTTTATCCAGGGGTTGCCCAGCCACGACGATATTTTGGTCGAAGTTGATAACCGTAGCTTCGTTGGCACCTGTGCGCCAGACTTTGCCGTACGGCACTAAACCACCAAAAATCTTACGTCCTTTCTTGTAGGGCTGGCAATAATCAACCTTTACTTTCAGGCCGTTCTGATCAATTTGGGCAATGGCTTCGGGACTGCCGGATTTGGTCCAACTGCGTAAGGTAAAGAAGCCAACGAGGGCCACAGCGGCAATAATACCGAGAATAATGAGAATGCGTTTCATGGGTATTCGGTAGTTTAAGCTGATAGGCTGCAAGGTATAAATATTTTATAACTTGCGAACTCTCCTGAGTTGCCCACCGAACCATAATGTCTAGAATAGATTATCCGCATGAAGCAGAAACAGTTGGGGATAAAATGCAATAAGGTGATATAGTTTCCTGCATCACCTTAAGGATGGGCTTGATATTTCTACCCGACTGTTATTCAAAAACGATCTTTACACCGTTTCCTTCTTTAATTTATCCCGCAGTTGAAACAACTCGTCGCGTAGACGTGCGGCTTCCATAAAGTCGAGGTCTTTGGCCGCGCGTTCCATTTTAGATTGCGTTTCGATAATGACTTTCTCCAAATCATTCTTACCCATATAACGCACTACTGGGTCGGCGGCAATGCGAATCTCGTCTGGTTCGACATAAAAATGCTTTGCCTTCGAGTCGGCTACAGTAGTCTGGCCCATAATGGCTTCGCGGGACTTTAGTACCGTTGTTGGTGTAATGCCGTTATCGATATTGTACTCCATCTGAATAGCCCGACGCCGGTTGGTTTCATCAATAGCTTTCGCCATTGAACCGGTAATTCTATCGGCATACATAATTACTTTGCCGTTGACGTTCCGGGCTGCACGGCCTATCGTCTGAATTAACGACCTGATATCGCGCAGGAACCCCTCTTTATCGGCATCCATAATCGCCACCAACGAAACTTCGGGTAGGTCAAGCCCTTCACGCAGCAGGTTAACACCCACAAGTACATCGAAATTGCCCAGCCGTAAATCGCGCAAAATTTCGACCCGATCAAGCGTTTTTACTTCAGAGTGAATGTATCGTGTTTTGATGCCCACCCGGTCGAGGTACTTGGTTAATTCTTCAGCCATGCGTTTGGTCAGCGTCGTTACCAGTACGCGTTCACCCGCTTTAATGCGGCCGTCAATAGATTCCAGCAAATCATCAATCTGGTTCAGACTTGGCCGCACCTCAATTTCAGGATCAAGCAAACCCGTTGGCCGAATAAGCTGTTCCACGACAACGCCTTCACTTTTGCGAAGTTCGTAATCCGATGGGGTAGCGGATACATAGATCGATTGACCGCATAAATCCTCAAACTCCTGGAATGTCAGTGGGCGGTTATCCATCGCCGACGGCAGCCGGAAACCATAGTCTACAAGAGCTGTTTTGCGGGAGCGGTCACCTCCCCACATGGCTCGAATTTGCGGAAGCGTCGCGTGGCTTTCGTCAATCACCATCAGGTAATCATCGGGGAAATAGTCGAGGAGGCAGAACGGTCGCTGGCCCGGTAGCCGCTTGTCGAAGTAACGGGAATAGTTTTCAATACCCGAGCAGTAGCCCAGTTCGCGCATCATTTCGAGGTCGAACTCGGTACGTTCACGAATACGTGTAGCTTCCATTTCCCGCAATTCTGATTCGAAATAGCGCACCTGTGCGACCATGTCGTCCTGAATTTGGTAGATGGCCCCATTGAGTGTATCCCGGCCTGTTACGAACAAATTTGCCGGGAAGATAGTGACCATGTTCTCATCCGACATTTTCTTTCCTGTGTTGGGATCGATGCGCTGGATGGTTTCAATTTCATCACCGAAAAAAATGACGCGGTAGGCAAAATCGGCGTAGGCAACGTAAAGGTCTACTGTATCACCCTTAACGCGGAAGTTACCACGCTGAAATTCGCCCTCCGTGCGGCTATATAAAATCCCGACTAACTGGTGCAGAAAGTGATTGCGACTCATCTGCTCGCCAACGCCAATACGCACCACATTTCGTTTGAATTCCTCAGGATTGCCCATGCCATAAATGCACGACACCGATGCGACCACAATCACATCGCGTCGACCACTCATCAGGGCCGAAGTTGCCGACAACCGTAATTTGTCGATCTCTTCATTGATAGCAAGGTCTTTTTCAATGTATGTATTGGTCGTAGCAATGAATGCTTCGGGCTGGTAATAGTCGTAGTATGAAATAAAATACTCAACAGCGTTTTCGGGAAAAAACTGTTTGAATTCACCGTAAAGCTGTGCTGCCAGTGTTTTATTATGGCTCAATACAAGGGTTGGGCGATTCGTTTGAGCGATGAGATTGGCAATTGTAAACGTCTTGCCGGAACCAGTTACGCCTAATAATACCTGTGAGGGTTCGCCTTCGTTCACACCCTTAACCAACTGTTCGATAGCCTTTGGTTGGTCGCCGGTTGGTTGAAATTCAGAGGTTAGTTTGAAGTTCATTGTTGCTGTTTATAATCTGGCTAATCTACGAAAATTCAGGGTGGATTACAAGGGCAGTTTTAACTTAACTCCATTTCGTATTGTCCTTTTCGAGTTTACTGAATTAACCGTTAGTAACTATAAATTGCCTAGAATGATTAACTATTTTTCTGACGCTCCTCTCTTGAAAAGGTACCAGTTTCCGTTCTTGGGGATACTATATTCAGTCTTGATGTTAGTTGACGTTAAGAATAAAAGCTAACATGGGTACACATTGGGTACAGCTAAAAGCCAAGAACCCCGAAAACAAGCTGTTTCCGAGGTTCTATTGGCTCAATCGTGCACTTGTAGGGACTGCGGTCTGGTTCTGATATTCAAGATGTTAGACACTAATTGGGGACTAGTGTATCACAAGCGTATCAATAAGCCTAAATTTGACTGAATTTCGAATAGCATGTTGTGGGAAAAAGTATGAAAAAAGTTGTAACTCGATCCTGCTTCTCGTTACAATGTATACGTCTACACTTGCCTGTCACGCAGGGGGTCGCGGGTTCAAGCCCCGTCCGGACCGCCAACAAATTTAAATCCTTCAAATTTCAACGATTTGAGGTTTTTTTGTTTTTAGGTGTACCTCAAAATTCACTTAATCTTTAACGCTACTGTACCCTAGACGTAACTAACGATAGCCAAAAAGCTTTAAATGAGGTGAAATTGAGTTGATAAGGGCAGCAAGTTGAGTTCACTAATCCCTGCCAACCGCGAAAATATCTCAAATTCGGCGAATTTGAGATATTTTCGCGGTTTAGTATATCACCAGGAAGTTCACTGAGCAACTTTTTCGTAGTCGCGGTCTAATTTGTATACCCGATGGCGATGTTGGTCCTGTTGATTGCCAAACTCCGTTATAGAGATATAAGGCGTACTTGATGGATTGTTTGACGAGCTGGCTAAACGAACCTCATGCCTTGTGCCGTCGAACTCTATTACCCGCGCCCAAGATTTGCCCGAGTCGTTGGTACACATAAGCAAGCTTTTGGCATCACCAGAGAGACAACTGTAAGAAGCAGCCCATATTTCCGTACCAAACGTCGACTGGTGGGCAATCATATTCATAACGGGACTGCGACGATATGGGTCGGGCAATACTAGCTTTTCAAACTGTTTCCCATCTGATGTCTTGACGATAAAGTTTGTCCCTCCCAAATAATCACTACCAAACAAAACGGCCTCTTTGGTTTCGGCCATTGATGTGTAGCCTCCCGTTTGATGATGGTACTTGTTAATTAAATGCCATCCGTCTTTTTGGTTGCCTGCGTGTTTGTTGAAGTGAGCCAGGGCCGAGTTGACCCAAACTTGTTTTTTATTATCGCCGTCGGTTAATAAGATTGCTTTTAAGCGGGTACAATACTTCACCAGATGAATGTGCTTATTCACGCCCTGTCGCAGCAGAAAATCGGCGACACTCCAAGTATCTCCTCCATCAAAGGAATAATACAGAAACGCCAGATTCTGCCACGTTTTCCCTTGCCAGATAGAGCCATATTCGCCAATCATCAACGTATGGTCAGGTAGTTCTGTCATGCCATTGTTGAACAAAAAATAGCTAATGGCGCTCGATAGTGTCAAAACGACTTTGAATGACATAGCCCGATCATCGCTTTTATAAACAACGCCGTTGGAGCAAACGAACAATACATTTTTCTGACTAATAAATAACGATGTAATTGGATACGCGAACTCATGAACGAGAACAGCCGACCGACTTTGATCATCGCTGTAATACAGTGCCTTTAAGTTGGTATAACAACAGCCCCAAAGCACGCTGTCGGTCGTTTGAACGCAATATTTCCAATCGACCGGTACCAGTTGGAAACATAGCCCTTGTTCCATTAAAAACGAGCTTGTGATAACGTCTCCAGACAAGCTATTGCCTTCGTTTTTAATAGCGAAACCAAGATTATCTGTGAACTTAACATACTGTTTTCCAAAATGGTAAACGAGAATCCGGTGATTAATTTCCCACAATACGAAAGAAATCAGCTCCCTTAACTTACCAACCCGGTGGATGTCTAACAAAAACCTCCATACATACTTGATAATATAAGGACTTGGGGTACTGAGTACTGAGAAATATTTTGAGGAAACGTCCATGTAGGGGGTGGATTATGGAGTGAATAAGAAGTTATTTGTGCATGACTTTTACGTCTGGTCGGCCCAGCGGATCGGTACTATACGGCTCAATGGAAACGAGGAACTGTGAGGGCTGATGAACGGTTAGGCAGCACTACCAACGTGGGAGATAGAGTAGGCTCAACCTTGATCACGGAGTTACTATACGTAGCTTAAACGTCGTTTCAGGGCACAAACACGCCTTTCCGCAAGGCTAGCAGGCAGACATAGAATTGCACCAATTAGCATAAACCGTAGAGTTATAACCTATAAATCAACAGAATACAGGTTAATCCGTCTTTATAGGTACTGTTCGGGTGGCGACCAACGTGTACATGAGTTGGCTCTTGTTGTGCTGGGCAAAAAACTGGTTATGGTAGCTAATATGAACGTCGCCGAAGCCCAGCACATATAAAAACTGTTCGAGGATTTCGGGCGTAAAGTGCCACCAGGTTTCTTCGGGATGCCCGACAGCGGCAATAGGCCGAAATATAATGGATGGGCCGAGTAGTTTACTCCGAATTTTACGCACCGCAGAATCGCCCAGCCATCCAAATAAGCGGTTGAAAACCTTCTGCCGATTGTTATCCAGAATCTCCGTAATAACTATGGTTTCTTTGGTAATTCGCGATGCCTGTTCTAAGGCCAGAAATGGATCCCGGACATGGAGCAGAATACTACCGAACGTACTAATATCCACCAAACCAACTTCCTTAGGAATCGCGTAAACTGTACCATGTATCAACTCAGCGCGGGAGTTAAGGAGCGAATGGCTTAACCGGTAAGCATTATTAAGTTTTCTGATATGGTTCTTTCGTTCGGGAGCCCAGGCAACTCCATCCTTGTGAGCGTAGGGAACCATATCCCAATCAAGCTCGGGCGACAAATCGTAACTGATTACAGATGCGCCCTTTTTTTCCATATAGAAAGACAGGAAACCATTGGCCGTTCCCATCTCCAGCACGCGCTTGCCGGTCAAATTAATATGACCCAAATAATCGTCGGCGAAGGGGCGCAAATCCCATTCACCCTTCATTTCTCCCAGGCCGGGTAAGTCAATGGTGTGGTAGAAGTAGTAGTCATCAGGACTGACTTGTGATGGCATTTCGGAAAGGGAGGTTGGTGTCATGTTGTGTGTAAAAACTAGTCGTTGAACTGTTTAAGGTGTAGATAGTAGCGGAAAGCT
Organism: Spirosoma flavum; assembly: GCF_042686045.1. Classification (NCBI taxonomy): domain Bacteria; kingdom Pseudomonadati; phylum Bacteroidota; class Cytophagia; order Cytophagales; family Cytophagaceae; genus Spirosoma; species Spirosoma flavum. The sequence continues at coordinate 1,073,738 of NZ_JBHUOM010000023.1, read as the reverse complement.
GAAATCACTTTGGCTTTGTAAAGCCTTCATTTACATTGTTTTGGAACTAGGGTTGCTTGGGAACGTAAGTCCGATTGCCATTACTATTCTCGTAGTATTGCCCACCCCGAGGACCTGTCCGGATAGTTTGGCCCTGACCATAATTAGTGGCATCGTTCGAATAATCTCTCGCTCTTGTTCCCTGGCTTCCGGTTAGCGGATTCGTATTTCCACTAGTTGACCAATTATCTATGTTTGTATTGTTGGGCGCCGTGTGATAGCTTGGTTCAACATAAGTCCCGTTTCTCTCGTAACCGCTCTGATACCTTGTATCCGCATTGGGTATGCTGTAACTCGGTGTAGAAAAGCTACTGCCATACGTCTGCCTGTTCGAGTTGTAGCGCATATCAGGCGTACCATCTTTTTTATACTGAGCCATCGCAAACGTATTGGCAAGCAGTAGCAGCACCAGTAAAGTAAATTTTTTCATTTTGATTAGACTGTTAAACGTTGCCTACTCTATTGACTTTTCGGCTGCCGTCACCTGAGTTTTTGGTACTTCGGTGTAAAACCCGCCGAATCTGTTTGACCTGAACAAATCCGGCTTCGATTATATATAGCGGCAGATGCGAAAAGGTGAGTCATGTAAGCGAAAAAAAAGTATTTATTTTTTGCTTACTCACCTTTTCATTGTATCGCCTATTCATCAATAATTGACAGACGGGTAAGATTATGTACGATCGGGTTTTATCTTCGCTCATTCTACTGCTCTATGTCAACCAGACCACTACCAATCTACCCAACAGACCAGGACTTGTATGATGCGTTAAGTCGTCGCGAGGAGCGGGCGTACCAGTTTCTATATGCTGAATCATTCCCTTCATTTCGATATTGGGTATCGACCAATAGTGGTTCAGAAATGGACGCCGAAGACGCGTTTCAGAAGGGATTACTCAACTTTATGCTCAACATAGAAACAGGAAAATATCAGTTTCAGGCCGGTGCCCGCGTTACTACAATTGTTTTTGACTATTGTAAGTTGGTGTGGATGACCGAGTTAAGATCTGCCCGATTGCGTACCCGCGGACTTATGCCCGACACCATAGACACGGTTGATACGGCCGATGTGGTCAGGGATTTGGTGCGAATGGATATTGTTAACGCTGTACGGCAGTCGCTCAACCAGCTTAAAGACGAGTGTCGAAAGCTAATCGAATGGTTTTACATCGACGATTTATCCTTGCGGGAAATTGCCGAGCGCCTAGGTATGAAGGAATCATCGGTTAAATCGAAACGATACGACTGTGCCGAGAAATTGAAAGCGTTTTATCAGCAAACCGCTACCAAACAAGGATTATGAAGCTATCAGAAGATCAGTACGAAATCATTGAAGCCTATTTGACCAATGAGTTATCGGCGGCAGATCGGGGTTTATTTGAGAGCGATATGCTGGCTAATGCTGAACTTCGGGAGGAGGTTGATCGACAGCGCGACATCCGGCTGGGCTTGCGAGCGTTGGGTATCGAACGGGCTTTAGAACGCGCAAAAACGCAATACAAAGCAACAGTGTCACTCGCCAAACCAGAATTGGTATCTGACAACCAGACCATTGTTCGGCCATTGGTCAGTTGGCGGTATTGGGCTGCGGCTGCTTCAATAGTTGTGGTATTGGGCGTCGGCTACTACACGTACCAGCAAACTATAGATCGGCAAGCCGATATAGCCTATGCCGAAACCTTTACGCCCGATCCAACCGATGAGTTAGTAAAAGACTTTCCAACGGGCAAGTTTTCGCCTGCTGCCCGAACCCAATTTTTGGATGCCCTCAGCAAATACAAAGCGGGGAAATATGATCAGGTTATTGACCAGTTAACGACTCTACCCGCCGACAAACAGACGATTCATTACAAAAATTATTTCCTAGGCCTAAGCTATCTGGCCAACAAGCAACCTACCGAAGCAATTCCGCTACTGAGCAAAGCCCAGACCGCTCCCTCCGCCAAACTCCGACAAAAAGCTGAGTGGTTTCTGGCCTTGGCTTATGTCAAAAATGGGCAAAAAGAAAAAGCCCTGCCGATGCTGAAACGTATCAGCACCGACAAAGCCCACCCTTTCTATTCATTGGCGCAGCAAGTGCTGCAAAAGATTAACTAAATCAAGCTTGCTGGTTTATGTGGTGGCAGGTTCTTTAACCTGCCACCACATACATTTATTGTTTACTTAGCGTCTGCACCTCGCTGGTCGATAACACCCGTTTGTAAATTCGTATATCATCCATAGCCCCGTAGAAATACCAGGGTAGGTCTTTATACTGTGCACCAAACTTCAGATCTCCACCAAAACATTTATCTATTGAGCTAGCAGGTAAATCATCAGAAGAATACTGCAATGCACCATCAAAGTACATCCGGGCCGAACGTCCACTATATGTAAATACGAGATGATGCCAAGTATTAAGTTGAATTCTATTGGTAATTGGAAAACTCTGCCATCCTTTTCCCGATTGACATAAACTATTTTGTTTGATGTCAGTCAAAATTGTAATGTTAGGACCAATGTCATTTTCTAATTTCAATAATGAACTATACATTTCATATGCACCGTCATTAAAGCGCGATTTGTTATATACCTGCATTCGTCTGTCTAATGTAACTGGTTTTATCCAGATGCTGATTGAGAGCGCATCTGGCTCTAAACTGTTGTTGCTGTTCTCTGGCATGTAGAAATAATCATTCACGCCGTCTAGTAATATAGCTGAGTTAGCGTTGCCATTACGGTCAGCCGTAAAGGTTGGATTATCAACCAACTTAACATGGTTATTATACCCGCTCACATCAAGTAAGGACTGATTAGTGAAGGACACGGAGGCAATTAAATCCACAGCAAGCGTATCGACCTGCGTAGTAAATGATTCAACAGTAGGACTATAAGTAATCTCTCCCGAAGGCAATTTTGCGTAGGCTCGGTAATAATACTTCGTATTGGGATTCAGATTTAGCAAATTGACTATCGTGTTTGCACCCACCGCCGGAGTAGCTACCGGAAAAACGGTCGAGTTAGAGTTATCAACTACTGGCGTAGTATTACCGGACGAATAGCAAATACCATACTCTATAGCAGCGGGGCTACCAGAATTAGTCACGATAAAGTTGACACTGGTAGTTGTAATACCGGTACTTGGCGCACCTGTAATGCTAACAGCAGGCTTCGATCCTGTCCGAAATGACTGCACAGGCGTACTGTAACCAGTACCCACCTGGTTTACGGCATAGCTACGTACATAATAAGTCGTGTTAGGTTGAAGATTTGTCAGGCTGAACGGAACAGCCGTATTTAAACCTACAGATCCATCCTTATAACTTGTTGGATCTCCCTTTTCTATTGTTGGGGTTGTATTCGTACTGGAATAACAGATACCATATTGAGTGATTGTTGCATTGCCGGTAGATGTTACGGTCATACCCAACGTAGCTGAGTTAGACGATATACCAGACGCCGGTTGTAAGCTTACCGCTGGTATTGTAGCATCGGCTATTGTAACGGATAGTCCTATCGTTGCATCATTCACACAGGAGTTGGATAACGTAGCTTTAGCGTTGTACGTACCTGTCGTTGAATAGGTATAGCTAACCGTCATTCCGGTTGTGACCGTGGTACTGCCATTACCGAAGTCCCATATGACCTTGTCAATTGTACCCGTGCTGTTTGTGATCGAGAAATCGACTTTACGCCCCTGAATCTGGGTATTGAGCGTGCCTGATGGCTTAACACACTCACGCTGCGTTTTTTTGGTAGGAACTTCCCAACTGCCGCAACTTAAAAGCAGACTACCGAAGCCACATAGTAGAACAATAACAAGTAGGTAAGTACGTGATGTCTTCATTTTTAATAAACAAGATGGTGTGGAGTAAATCAAAATGTATAGCTAATTGCCAGACCCCATGACTGCGACGAGGGTTTCCATTGCAGCGCGGTTGTACGCGGTTTTGGCTTATGTACCAGCAAGTATATTTCAGCAATTGTGGCCAGTGCCGCAACGCCTACGCAGGCTTTGAACAAACCATTTTTCTGCTGAGCGGCTTGGGCTGCGTCGTAAGCCTCGTTATACTGACGATAGGTGTCGGAATTAGCAATGACACCGCCACCAGTTGGGTCAGCAGTTTGGCTAATTTGGTTAAGCGTACTCATTTTAGACTGATAATCATTCCGTAAGAGATAGGCGTAAGCGCCTGCTCCAACGGCGACCAAGCCTGTAAATACCTTCAGCCCAATACGTTTGGAGGGTTTTAGAATGTCGTCAATGGTCTGGATTTGAATTACCAGAGATTCTCTCTTTGTTGCAGTGGCAAATTTGAGCGCTTCCGTGTAATTAGTCCTTGCCTCCAGATACCGTTTCTGGTTGAAAAGCTGATTGCCTATGCGTTCATGATAATCCGCTAATTGCATCTTTGTAATGGCATCGTCGGGATTGATATTTAGCAGTTGGCCAAATAGTTTGACAGCTTCCGGGCCCCTATTCCCTCTCAACGCATCATCGGCCTGCTGGCGCAACGTCAGTCCGGTTGTGCATTCTGCAATTTGTTCTTTCGCGTAGGCATCATTTTCAAAACCAGGCACTTCAAGACAATTCTGATACTGTCGGCGGGCTTCAACATATCTGCCCTCCTTAAAAAATTCGTCACCTCTTTTTTTGTATCGATCATACTCGTCATCGACAACGACGGCCACTGAAAATCCCCGACCCATCACACGCGCAGAGGGTAAAAGGACAAATGATAACAGCAAGAAAAGGATGAATTGGTGTAGTGGTTTACTCATACAAGTTGGGTTATTGATTTGTGGATTGTTTGATTTTTCGTTTAACTTCATCGGTATCTTTCAGAGACTGTGCTACCTGATACCAGCCTTTAGCCCCGTCAAATTCATCCCGGTCGAAGATTCTATTTGCTGTTGCCATATAGGAAGTATAAGCAGCATCGGCTTTAGCGGTGATCAGATCATGTTCTTTCGCTAGTGATCGTGCACTTGTAAAATAATCTATAGCTTTGGTCTTATTATTCCCCTTCGCAATTGCCTTCAGTCCGTCTTCGATCAGTTGATCGTATTGCTCCTGTGCTTCCTCCTTAACATTTGCCGTTTTCTCTACCGGGGCTGGTTCCGACGCTTTTGGCTTCTCTGGCTCTGGCACAACTGCTTTTGGCGGGTCTGAATTAGGCATGACAGCGTCTCCCAGCTTCCCATTCTCTGGCGTTTTCTTTTGAATTTCCTTAAGGGCCTCAGTTTGTAATTCGGCTATATCACGGCGTGTAGGATCAAGTTGTAATGCGCTTCTAGTAAGCGTAATAGCCAAATAAAAGTCTTTCACTCGATAAGCCTGTCTTGCTTTTTTTAGCGCAATGTCAATCCGTTTATCCAGTGCCGCTTTCGATTCGCCAGGCACTAGTTTTAGCTTAACAGTTTCCAGATCTTTCCGAGGTATGGTTTTTCCATTGGAACTGGGTCCCACACCCGCCGTTAAGGTGCTATCCTGTTTCTGATTACTCGTTGTTTCTGTTGGTTTTGTACCTCGCAAATTGATATACACCATAATTCCACCCAGACCCACTACCACCGGAGCCACAATTCGCCAGGGGAAAGCCCGTCTAAATGAATGAGCAGCCGGTTGCAAAACAGTCGGTTTAACCCCTGTTTCACGTTGCACGGACGGGCTAGCTGCTCTTTTGACTGGGGCGATGGGAGTAGATTTAGGTATCGAAGCCGGTTTGGGTATAGCTTTCTCTACACTAATTGGTGCGGGCGGGGCAACATAAACATCAGTGCGTTCTTCCTGATATACATCCGTTAATTCTGGCTCAACAACCAGTGGCTTCGGGCGGAGTTGTTCTATGCACAAGGCCAAACCACGAATCGCCATTTCGTGAATCGGGTTGAGCTGTAAGACTTGCTCATAGCGGCTTTTTGCCTGCTCAAAAAGCTGTTGCGATAACAAACCATCGGCCTCCGTCAACAAGTTCGCCAGAAGCTGATGGTGAAGAGCCGCCGTACATTGATCTATTCCTTTCTGGGCCTCAGCATGATTTTCACGTTTGGCAAGTATCTGCTCAAAAGAGGCAATAGCCTCTTCATATTGCCGATTGTTGAGGAACGATTTAGCTTCGGTCAATAGGTGGGGAATAAGATCCAGTAAATCCAGTAACTCATCTTCCTTACGAACACGCTCATGAATGTCACGCACCAAACACCGCCGAATCATAGCACTGTACGGTTCAGCAATTTGGTTAATGCGGGTTGGCAGTTCTACCGTAATAATTTTCTTCTCAATCTCACGCCGAGCCGACTGTTCACTACTATTTCGTAAGTCAGCCCGGAAAGGTTTCTCGCCCGTCATCATCTCGTATAGAATGACGCCAAAGGCCCAGAGGTCAAGGTTGAAACTAACCCGGCTGCCTTCAATTTGTTCCGGGGCTTTGTAGGATGGTGTGCCACGTCCGTCGCTCAGGTCGAAATCAGAACTGTCGAGTTCATCCTCCCTTACCAGCCTGCTCAAGCCAAAATCAGCGATTTTAGGAATGAATCGCCCGGCGTTATCACGCGAAATTAGAATGTTAGCCGGTTTAAAATCGCGGTGAACAATCCGGTGGCGGTGTAAGTGTTGAAGACCCAGTAAAATGCCCTGCGTAATCTCATAAATTTGTACGGGTGTCAAGGTTATGCGTCGGATCAGGTCAGCCAGATTGCCATCCGGGTAGTATTTCATGATCGCAAAATCGCTGACGCTAGTGTCTGTTTCTAACCGATGGCAAGCATCATATCGGGCAATGTTTGCTTGTCGGGGGACTCGTTTTGCCAACTCAACTTCGGCTTGTAGAGACTTTGAATCGTTGCCCTTAAACTCGCTGATTTTTATAGCAACCCATTCAGTTTCAAGCTGATCTTCAACTTTTATAACTCGACCGTACGAACCGCTACCCAACAACGCACCCTCATCATTGGGGCGAATTGGATAGCGTTTTTTGAAGTCAAGAAAAGAAGTAAACGTTTGATTCATATCGTTGGGTCAGGTTGTACAAGACAGTTACTTCAAAGATAAGATAAAGGCAGATTATCCGAAAACCGCCCATAAAAAACCGGTGTCTGTCGTCCCCTAGTTCGCTTTCTCACCTGTGGACCTATGTATTTATGCAACTCCCGGATTGTTACAATTCCGTTACCGTCAAGATCTCCCCGCCCAGTCAACCCTTTGAGTAAAAAGTACGTGAAGGCCCCACCCGCTAATCGCCCATCTTCTACGGCATTCTGCGTAGATCGACTGGCCAGCAACATAGCCACGTTACTGCCATCATGTATAGTACTTGCAATAGTCTGTGCCGAGCTACGTCGATTTGCCTGCTGTTGTGTCATTCCACCAGATAAACAGGCATCGGCTATGCATAATTTTGTTATCGCTTTTGACTCATGAAAAGCCGCTTTAATAGCCTCATAGGTTAACAGCCGGCCCTGATCGCCGGGACGGGCATCATACGGGACAAAACTATCGGGCATGCCATGACCCGAAAAATAAAGAATAACGCGGTCGTCGGCACCAGCCTGCCGAAAGAGTTTTAGGGCTTGCTGAATAGTTGCCTGTGTAGCCTGCCGATTCGTCAGGAGCCGAATGTGCGATACTGGTACATTACCACCCACTTGGCTCCGTAAGAAGGCAACCACCTGCTGGGCGTCTCTGTCGGCAAACCGCAAATCGCCTGTTGCATACGTCAATGCTTGATAATCAGAAATGCCTATAACAACGGCATATGTCTGACCAGTCGACGCTGGTTTCTGGCCACCGATCAGCAAACTCAAACTAAGTAGCAAGTTAGTTAGCATAGGTTTTAACGGCGCTGGCTGAATGAACTGATTCTGTGTGAGCAACATAGCTAATCCCAATCAAGTAGCCAGAGTAATTGTCTTTTGTGTGCCCATTACATAAAGCCTGCAAAGACTCCGCTTTCGCCTGATCGGGAATATCACTGGCCACTACCATTTCTAAGGTGGTGTTGTCAATCGTTTCCAATACGCCATCGGTACACATGAAAAAATAGTCGCCCGCCTGAATATCGGTTAGGATTATACTAACTGGCGAAGTCCGGCCCGTCTGCCCGTCTGTATCGGCTGAACTGGCCATTACTGCGCGGCTCAACCGATTACGCCAGGGATGCGTTAATGCCTGCGTAGCGGTAATAATTCCAGCCTCAACCATATCGTTAACCTGCCTGTGATCCTGGGTCTGAAAAATAATTTTACCCGCTCGTAGCTGATATACCCGGCTATCGCCGATATGAGCTACCGTAACGCCGTGTTGATGTAGTTGTAACAGGGCGAGGGTTGACCCCATCCGGCTAACAAAGGGATGTTGCTGTAGGTAGTTACTATAATCAGCATAAGCCAAGTCGAGAGCGGCTTGCAGATGCACAACGTCGAAAACCGGGTAGTCCATCACCGAGGCATACCCAGATATGGCGTCACATAACAACTGGCTGGCTATTTCGCCTTTATCTGCACCACCCATACCGTCGCAAACGACAAACAGTGATGTGCTGTCAGTTGCTGTTGTAACAGGCGGATATAGGGTATCCTGATTAATGCTTCGTTGACCAATGTGTGAAAAACCAAAGGGCAAAGCAGGCTGAATTCGCATAAGCTATTGAGTACGGTCGGGGTTAAAATCTAGCTCGACCTTGTATGTTTCAAGCATAGCGGGTGCTATAGAATAATGCATTAGGCGAAAACGGTCTGTGCCACCAAGGGTAATAATTTCACCATCGCCAACGTCAATCATCTCCGTTTTTTTTAAGAGAGCACCGCCAAGCAACGTACCGTTCAGACTGTACTGTATCGTTTGAGTTATGGAATCAACGGCTCCATCCTGAAGTTGATAACGCAATTGGCCGGTCCACTTATCGAACGTCACGCTTAGCGTACAATGCCGACGGCTTATGAAACACCGCCCGTTATGGACAAAACGAGTTACCTGAACGGTGCAGGAGTCAGCGATACCAATAACATTGCTACCAAACCGAAGCGGGTATGTTATTTCGGGATCATCCAAATAAGTCAATTGACCAAATCCCGGCAGTCCACGCACGATGTTTTCGTCAAAGTGAAACGACGTTTGCAAATTGTTAATGGCTCCGCAACCAACGTGTGAACAGGTAATCGAACCTCGTTCGGCATCGGCGGTACGAACCATAATTCGTCGACCGCATTGCTTGCAGACAATAAGGGTTGTTTTAAATCCAGTCATGCTCCCTACTCGTCCATATCACGAACATCACCATTATTAACGTACGTATCATCTGCCTCATCGGCGCTTGCCAGATAGGTATTGTCATCATGATCTGAATTGACATCCTGATCTGACCCATCCGAACCATGAACTTCAGTTGGAGCAGGCAGGGGTGATGTCGGTACAGAGGCATCTGGTTCGAGAATCGAATCCACTACTTCTTTTGACATACTGGCCTCCAAGCCCTGATTGAACTGCTCGTTAGAAATGACAGTCGGTTTAATTTTGGAGGCTAGCATCAATTCTCCATCCATTGAATCGTATATGTAGAGGGTATCCAGACCTTCGTCACCTGTTTCATCAACAACTCTATAATTATATCCATCTTCGCCCTCCATCACCAACGTATCTATGATGCCATCATGGTCAAAATCAAGGCCCATCACCCGCTGACCATTTAGGTGGCCCTCAATAATAGTTGGTTCAAGTGCCTCTTTTGTTTGCGGTATAGCTCCCCCCTGTGCAGGATTTACATTCGGTGTATAGATTTCAACCGGCAGATGTCCCTGCGTTATCATCTCAGTAAAATCCAGCCGCTGCTGTACTGACAGGCTACTCCACTCTTCCTTCTCGAATGTGTTGTACCAGTGACCATGCCACCCAAATACTCCACCTACACCAACTTCGTCACGAGCAACCTCAAACGCCTGTTCAAACGACATGGTATCATTTACTTTACCTGCTGCATCAATGTCATCGGGCAGTTGCGTAGTGGGCAAACTTGGTGTAACTGTTGTATCATCACCTGGAATAGCATCCTTTTTAATTACTCCATCTGTTTTTTGCTTTATAGCCCAGGCAGCCCCGCCTAATAACATAGCGGCTGCTGAGATAGCCAGCACTTTCTTTTTGTTAGTATTCGAATCCGAATTGGCGGGTGTAGAGCTTGATGGAGTCATGGCGTAGTTGTCGGTGTGTAAATCGGTTTGATCAAAAGATTGTGACATGGTTGATAAAATGATAAGTCTTGAAAGGTGTCAGTTAATAGTGCTTGCCCGCAAAAGGTAAGTGAGAAATAAAAAGTTTTTTTATTTGACCCAAATAGCCTGGCAACGTCGGCAGTTTTTTTGTTGGGCGAGCAGGTCCCACTCCCGTGTCCCAAATGGATCGCGGCAAGTCGGATTAGGGCACCGGTATCGCTCACGGTACTCTTTGTCGATGATTTCCAATTTTTCGTCCGTTGACAAAATGGTCGAACACAGGGTTGGTATTAGCATACTTAACCCGGCTCCCGACATGAGTTGAATAAAGGGCAAGGCTCCACCCCCCGTTGTCAATGCGGCACTTATGCCGATAAGAGAAGAAAGAATGACGCTTCCCGTCCGAATCATTTTTTCGCGACTGCGGCAGTCGCGACGAAGTTTCGGGTACTGTTCATAAACCGGATGTAAGTCGGCAAACGGCTGAGTAAAATCCAGCGGGTTCAGTTCTGATTTGGGGAGAGACTCCGGGCCAGCTTGTGGAGGAGTCTCAGGCTCAACTCTCAATAAAGCAAGAAGCTGATCAATAGTAAAAGTCGTATCAGCGAGCCGGAGCGTATCTTGCTTATCAACAACTTTACGCGTAACCCGAATGTCATTGACAAACGAGCCGTTTTTACTGGTAAGATCTTCTAAGACGAAACTGGCGGGCGTACAATGAATCAACCGGGCGTGGTACCCGCTGATTTTGCTATTCGAGAGAACAATTTTATTATCAATATTCCGGCCAATCGTATAGGCGGGCAACTGGCTTAAGCCAGCAATCAGTTGTTCAAACTGATGCTCATTCATAGATACTGAAAGCATGGAAAGGTGTGGGTACAACCTGCCAGCAATATACAAAAATAACGGTGGGCAATCCTTTTTTTGCTAACCAATCACTGTTGAAATAGTCCGCAAGAATTTCTTCTAGAAGATTCAGGATTTTATGATTGGTTATTTTTCGAGTGATGAATTGACATTGATAAAACCGTTCCGAATACTTGCGCAACAAATCAAGTTGAGCAATGATCAGATACTGGCTGAACTTGTCAATGTTTGAATGATATTCATGCTAAATACTCTGCATAATACCGGCAATGGTCATTTGTTCTTTGAAAGAAATAGGACTTCATTGAACGAGTAGTCGAGACATTCGTATTGATAGTTTTGGACAAAGGCGTATTCCATAAAAAGTCGGGATGAACCAGCAACATCCATCCCGACTGATTCAAAGGTTTGTCCTATTCAACCTCGATTCTAAAAACCTGGCCGGGTGCCATAAAAAATAGAATGCCTTCATCAAAATCGTATTCCAGTTGACTGTATTTTAACTTGGCATTGAAATTCTTTTTCAAAGCAATGGAATAAAACTCGAACACCAAACTGGTTTCGTTGGCGTACTCTATCCATGCTCATGCTAAGTCCTCAGGCCCGGTCAGGAATGACCGGGCTTTTTTGTGGTTCGATTAAACGGTACTTCGTATAGGTAATTAACCGGGCCGCCGGTGCGGCAGCGGGGCAGACCAGTGCCGCCTTATCGGTTTGTATAGATTTATAACAAAATACCCCGACTGTAGAACCGTCGGGGTATTGACATTATCACATTATGCTTATGGGAACCTAAGCGTCTTTTCCCTCATTAACCTGCGTGTACGCACGGGGGCTATACTCGACAGCTTTAATTAAGCGCAGGCCCAGTTCGGGGATTTCTTTTACATTCTCTTGGGGAATAATGCCCCGATTGATCCAATTGGTCACCGTGGCTACATTTTCGATGCTAAACTTTCTGGCGTAATTAGCTGCCGTCAGCCAATCACTTAGTGGGTAACTAACCCCGTGCGAAAGCAATACGTTTTTGGCCTCAGTCACCAACTCTTTTGTTTTGGCGGTCATCTCGGCGAGTTTCTCTAGTAAGGCCGATTGCACTTCAGGGGCCATCTGACCAGGCTGCGCCTGAATCAGAATCGCCACCGTGTTCATATCCTCTTCGGTAGCGATGGCCTTAATTTGAATAATCAATTCTTGCGTGTTCATAAAGGGAGTTAATTTATATATAATCAGGGTAGAAGGTGGGGCCCTTTCAACCGGCACGGTATCGCACCGGCGCACCGGCCGCTGCGAACCCGGCTCTTAGCTAGGCATCTCATTTATTTCGTACCAGTCTTCTAGTGCGTTTAAGGCTTGGCTGATGATTTGCTGAAGCTCTTCGGTGGCTTCCCCTTTGTCAGAAATCAGGAGAATGACACAGTCTAAAGCATTCTCGTGGAGCTCAATATGACTTTCGATTAATTTACTCTTCATAATGTGATAATGCCGGGTCGCCGGTGCGATAGTTGGTCACCGTCTTGATGACCTAACAAATATCGCATTTGTTTAGTAATTAAACAATATATCTCTGCCTATATTAACATGTGAGCGTGAAAAGCCTGACAAGTGTTGGGCTTTCTTTTTGTCCACCAAAACGACCGTTTTTTTCGAAGTATACCCTATCCCTAGTAAATTAGTGGATATGTCATTCGATTAACTAAACAATAGATTTTATGAACAAGCCAGATGTAGGAGGACCAATAAAAATGGTCACAATTTTTGACGGGATTTCTCAACGCGAGTGGGTTATTAAGGGCTGGAAAATCCATTTTATGTTATCCGAAAAAAAACTCAATGAGCTTAAAAAGTTGTCCCAAGCGGAAGAATGGTATAAAGACCCGAAAGTGATTGAAACAGGTTTGATCCGGCTGCAAACTTGTTTCAACTGTCTGGCCCTGGTTTGGGAAACCTTCAACGCGCTGCCCGTCAAAGGTGATCGGTTGTTCGATGAGGATTCCGGCCTTATTATTCAGGACCGGGCTTTCGACGCCCAGAATAAAGTAATCACCTTTACCCTTAGCACCTAAACAAACGGTGTATGGCCCTTTTACCGGGCTTTTTTATTGTCCACCAAAACGAGCGGTTTAATTGACACAGATAGGCGGTATCGTACCAGGCACGATACCGCTGAATACCTGTCCAAAATACTTGTCTACTATTGCGTGTCCACTATATTTGTATAGGGGGTATTATTTTGGACAGTTAGGTATTGACAAACCAGCGATAAACATGCTAGACTCGAAGCCAACCAACCTGGACACTCGCCGGGTGAGCGTTGTTCACCTGAACGATCCGGCACAATATCAAGAATACCGGCAACTGCTGAAACTGTTCGAAACGACCAGTGACCGGTACGCCAAGTTTGCCGGTGAAGAGGAGGACACCATCGAATTTTATGTGCTCTTCAGTAAACCCTGGACCGAGGACTTTGCCAAGGGGTACTGGTCGATTTTTGAACAAGCGGCTACGGTACGGGCCATTCCTGAAAAACTTACTTACTTACTGGAGCAATCACAGTCGTGGCCAGCTAAAGATATCGTTCGATGAAACTAACCGCACCGGCACGGTACGCCGCTGCGGGACCGGCCAGAAGAACGGGATCGGCAGATCCGTGAGTTTGACGCAGCCTGGTACCAAATGGTAGGGCCAGCCAGAAAGCAGATTGAAGGAGAAATAAATGCATGGCCGAAGACCAACTTTACAGCCATGCCAATAATTTGCATACTCGATTACGAAAACCTAAACCATGAAAATCGGCTACGCACGGGTATCAACCCTTGATCAGCATTTAGACCTCCAGTTGAATGCCCTTCGGAGCGCAGGCTGTGAGCTGGTCTTTCAGGAAAAAATTAGCGGGGCCAGTACGGATCGGCCCGAACTGCAAAAATTACTCCAGCAACTGCGCTCAGGCGATGAGGTAGTGGTTTGGAAACTGGATCGGCTGGGCCGTAACTTGTCTCACCTGGTTGAGTTGGTGACACAGTTCGAAGAAAAGGGCGTGGCCTTTAGTAGTGTGCAGGATAAAATTGATACCAGCACACCGGCTGGCAAACTCATCTTTCATATTTTTTGCTCACTCGCTGAATTTGAACGGGCACAGACGCGGGAACGAACGATGGCCGGTTTAGTTGCGGCTAAATTAAAAGGGAAGATTGGGGGCAAACCAAAGGGACTCAGCGAAGAAGCGAAGAAAACGGCCCGTGTCGTCTAGAGTCTACATAACGAGGGCTATGCGGTGACGCTCATTGCGAAGAAGCTCACTATTTCAAGGCAGACAGTTTACACCTACCTGAAGCATCGGGGTGTACCATTAACCTACTAGAAGGGTCAGCTTTGGTAAATAACAAAGCAATTCAAAATGAAATTTAATAGTAAAATTCCCGACCAACCGTTAAGGAGCGGCCAGCCGGGAATTTACTTTATCAGAAGTAAAAAGTGATTTTGGCTACCGCAGTAGTAAAACAGGTCATAACTGGTTTACTACTACGATAGCCGTAGCTCATGGGTATACGAAAACCTGTTTCATTATAAAAAGATAAAAGTCTGGCCAGTTTTGAACGGACTTATATCTTTTTATAATATTTAAAATCAAATCCACCCAATGAACAAAAATCCAAATAATTACATCCCGTTAGATGCAGACAAGTTCATCGACATTATTGAGGGTAAAGATGACAATTATACTCTTCCACAAAGAGCAAACCCTAAAATGGGGCTGGCTTCGATGAACAAGGCGTTAGAAGCGGCAGGACAAGAGCCTTTTTGTACAATATATATTCCCAATAGTGATCTAAGACAACAGGGCTGGCGAGAACAAAAAGCTTATAGTGGTCAGTATACAACTGCTAATAGACCCGATCCAAATGAACCCTTTGTTTACAAAATTCTGGCACCTGTAGCATGGTACAGGGGAATAAACTCATCTACTGGAGAAGGGACAAAGCCGGTATTAACCTGTGGCATTGACTTACAAGAATGTGAATTTGAGGGTCAATTTTTCATTTATAAAGTTGTATCAACAAAAGAAATTCAACTCTTTTTATGTGACTTTTTGTCGCAACAAATAAACGGAGTAGCTACAGAAACGGGCTTTACAATAACTAGTTCTTCATTCAAAACCGTTAGTTTATTGGGGAACAAAGGTTATAATAAAGGAGAAGAGGTCCCTATTAAAAAAATTAAATTTACTGATCTTGAAACAGATTCGGTCGTCCTTAATGGGATGAAAGTAGACGAACTATATATTGGTGGACGAGAAGGATCGATAAAGTCTCTTTCAATAGCTAATTGTGATATATCAACATTATACATAGGTGATACAGAATTTGAGTCAGTATCAATTATAAATACAACTATAAATAACTCATTTACAGTAAATGGCAATGTTAAATTTTTTTCTCTAATGGGTTCTACTCCCTTAGAGAAAGAAGTGTACCATATTGAAAAGTTTAATTTAATATTATCTGAGCAGTCTAATAAAGGCGAATATTTTATTAGGGGAGCCACTATAGCAAAATTGGAAATGGGCGGTGTTAATAACGGAAAAATAATTATTGCTGATAATGAGATTAGAAAAATTGTTTTTGATGATCTAACTAATACGGGAGACTTAAAGCTACATGATATTCGTCAGATTAATATTCTTTCAATGAAGGATTCTTCAATGGGCAAGTCTGAGTTTTCTAATATTGATTTATCTTCTACTACCCACGTGGAAGTTGTAGATAGTAATTTATCCGATATAGTTTTAATGAATACTGTTTTTCCAAAATATTTGGTTGGTAGCTCAAAAGGGGATTATAAAGGTATTCGGGAGGCTTTTCGTCAACTGAAATTTGTTTCTGGAAAACAGGGAAATCGCATCCAAGAGCTAGCTTACGAGGCGTGTGAAATGGATGCTTATCAGAAAGATAAGAAGGCAAAAAAGACGGCGGATGAAAAGTCTATACTTTTTCTCAATAAAATAACCAATAATCATGGTCAAAGTTGGACCAGAGCCTTATTGTGCCTTCTAGTCACAATTCCATTATTTATGGCTATTAAGCTGGTGTTTGGCAATACCTATGCATGGGGTTTAAATAGTGCTGAAGTCGGTCAATACTTAGAGTTTGCTGTTAATCCTTTGCATAACTTTGATATTCTTTTTAAAGAAGAGTTAAGAATTAACCCAGCTGCAATGGGATCTGCAAAGATCCTGGATATTGTCAGTAAACTAATCGAAGGTTTTATTCTGTTTCAATTGGTTAGAGCTTTCAGGAAATACGTAAAGTAGTGTCACATCAATCAGTATGATACGAGACTTATTTACAAAAATGCCCGGTCATAATTATGACCAGGCATTTTATTTTAAGCAACTTTTTCTTTCTTTCGCTGCTGCAGTATCAGGCTCTGGGCCAGTTCACCGGCGACCCGGCGCTCGTCGGGCCTGCCGTACACCTCTAGACCCTTATCGGACTTACGACCCAGCAGGACTTTTACCGTGTCGGTACTCAGCATAAGTGAATTAAAGCACCAATCAGAGAGGGATTCGTATCTTTCTTATAATTCACTGAATTTTAGCGTGTTCTCAGTGTAAGAGAACGGGATGCCACCTACTTTGCTGCCTGGCCTATTCGTGGGTTTAGGGTTAGTTAGTCATCCAAGCCCGGTAGGAGTTAAACAACGCATTAAACTCCGGCTGCTAGATAGAAAGCGGTTCATTGATAGCACCATATTACTAGACACTTTAACTGCTGACCCGTCCGGAAAAGCATTAACTATATATCCGATCCTCAAATAAACTTTATTGAAAATACAATACGGTATTAATTGTCGCCTATCCTGTTAAGCTAGCTTTGAAACTATTTGAGGCTAAGGCCAATGGCAAATTTATTCCTCAAACAGCTTCAGCATCTGGGTGAAGTCAACCAGCGAGAGGAAATCCGATAATGATCATATAGCCAAAACTTGCCGAGCGTATCCGACGTTAACTGGTGATAAATGCGTATCTGGTATGAGGAACCATAAACTCTATAGAAGGTAATTAAATGAATTACTCGACGAAGCCAAAAAAACAAGGGCTTTCGGAAACGACAATGATGACATCTACGGATTCGTGTACGGTGGAGCTTACAATTGCCCGTAAATGACTGTTCCGGTATCTATGAAAATTTCAACGATTTTAATGATTTCCTACTAAACACAGATCTAGATAAAATGACTGCATCGGCTCAAATTATGGGCCATAGGCGACTATTGGGAGAATCGTTACTAGATCGTAAGTAACGTTGGCTTATGGTTATCTACGATTTTAACCGCAACTATCCACGATACGGACACCCTTAATAGGTATTACTTTAAACATACAAGTGTTCTACATGCACCTTTAAAAAACCAAATCAAATGGAAGTAACGATTACGAATAAAGACCAAGAGCCGAAACGGTTTTGCCTGAATTATGGCTCAAGTATTGACGCTGCAAATGTGAAACGGCAATACTGCTCTGATAACCGCAGAGTGGCTCACCACCGTCGTCAGCCATCCGTCTTACTGAGCAAATGGTGAAACAACAATAGGACAAGATAATTTGCAAGACAAGTTTACCAGCTGGAGCTGCTGTTAACACTTAGATTCAGCGCTTTGAAGTGAATGCCTTTCTGGGCAAACTCACCCAGCAAATTAATCAGGTGATCCCGGCTTCATCCTAGCCAAAAGGAGGGGGCTACCATGACGGTATCACCCGGACGTAATTTAACCAGTAATGAATCCAGTGCAGGCCGAGTATACTGACACTAGTGATCTTATCTTGGAAGATTTCATCACATCCTGCTCACTGTAGTGAGTCAGGTTGCGTGTCCAGATTCTGATCCAAGCCAAAGACGCGAGTGTAACCAAAAAGTTAATGTCACAAAGGTAATGGGGCAATCTTTTCTGAACCTACTTTTTGGCCCCTGTATTTTGGGTTTTCTGGTTTTATGACGTCGACAATAGATCTGGTTCAATAAGGTATACCTTATTGAACCTTTATTTTTACTCACTTTTGTTCTTTACGAATTAATTCACATGTCAATAATACTAGACTTAGAAACTAAAAAACTGACTAACTAATCGTACAAATTGTTACAAAAAATTCAGAAATGGAAGCATAAAACTAGGCCTGTGTCTCCTAAATTTTTCTTTTTTTATTCATTTAATGCTTCGCATTTAAGCGAATATATTGGTAAATTACGATGATTCATTCTATTACTAAAGCTTAAAAATACTACTAAACTTTAAAATTAATCTTTAACATATTGAAAATTATGCAGAATATGCATCTTCTTATTAATAAATATCATTAGCGTTAATTAAATCAATCAAATAAGGTTCTAAAACGCTGTTTAAAAATCTCAATTCATTATCCTCTTTGTTCACCAAAAGCCGGAAGGAAGAGTCTACTTTTTCCCCATGAAACGTTTTGTTTCTTACAAAATACATATACTTACCTGTGAGTAAAGAAACAACCTCATTGTCATTGTTAGAATCTAAAGCAATTGCATTTTGTATGTGAGTTTCTACTTGTGTAAACAAACCCTTGTTTTTTAGAAAGGTCTCTCTATATCCATATTTAGTTTCAAGTAAAATATTCATAATTCTTTTATCTGAATAGCGAATTACAAAATCTTTTAGGCTTTGGGTTTTCGCTTCTGTATCATAATTATCTAAGAACATTCCTCTCCAACGGATAGCATTTCTTAATTTATCTGTCGTTAAGGAGGTTACTCTTTTAGCTGATAGTGTTAAGATATTTGGATGGTCAACTACAAATTGCCTTAAAAATCTTAAACAACTAAAATCTTGATTATTACCTGCAATATGCGTATAAAGTCTATTAAAAGATTTCCAAAGTTTCTCAAACTTATCGCTTTCATTTAGCAAGGTGTTTGAAATCAATATGTATGATATGGATATTAATGTTGTCTGCCCTTTTGAAGTTCCATTAAATAACTCTTGTAATCGATCTTGGTCTATTATATAGTCCAGTTTGAATGAACTATCTAAAACTTGATTAAATTCTTTGTTGTTAAAAACTTTTTCTTCTAATACTTTCTGTTGTCTAATTCTTAAAATTTTTATACTTGTTATTTTTGAAAATTTTCTCACCGAAGCATAATAAAATACAAGCGATTTTAATATTTGGTTGTATAAGCTACTAAAATGATTGTAAAATATGTTATCAAGAGGAATAATGGCACTTCGTTTAGCTTCAATTATAATTTTGTCATTTTGAATTATAAATTTATCAAAAAATGACGCTGAACCGAAGTAAGGAACTGGCCCAATAAATAATGTTTTTGTATGACTGTCAGAGTCAAAAAGAATTTCAATTGTATAATTGTTGCTTCTAGTCATTTTATTGTCACCTTTAGAATGCTCAATACTTCACCGATGTATGTACTATCAATTTAATTATAATCAGACCTACGCATGTGGAATATTCACCTTTTCAACTAACACCTTTCTACAAACAAAGAAGCCCGCCTGTCAATACTTGAGGTTGCCGACCGGAATTCCAACTAAAAAGCATTTCTTTTTACTTTCACCCAATACCCCTGGGGATTGGTGGTAAACGAGGTAGCTCACTTCATTATGTTACCTTATGCTTTCTAGTTAAGATCTGCTATAATTGATTTGTGATTAAGTCTATAATGTCAATCGAAATGGCTTAGCTCCCTGGTACATCAAATGACAATATAGAAGTTGAGTCGTTTTAAGGACTAATTCACGGATCAATAATCATTAAAGAACTGATAATTAACTAGCAAAACCTACAGCTTTTCGGTGTCTTGTTCATTAAAATACGGTTGTGGTTGGGCTGAAAAATTCCCTGCGGAACAAGCGGCCTGTCACCGGAGACTCACCTATGTGAAATATTTTATTTGGCATCCAGAAGAAAGGCTTCTTTTTTAAGGCTATTTCCGAATATGAAAAGAAATTGCTCAATATTTTCACCTTCGATTTTTAACTGTTTAGATAGATCTCCAAGCATTTCCACGTATTCAAAATACTTACTTTCGGCATTACTATAACTAATTCGACTCAAAGCTTTAAAATTATCATAAAACTTACTCGCTAGGACATCAATTACTCTTTGGTCTAAAATCAAACATTGATTGCCGTTGAGTCGAATTTTGAAAAAATATAATAATTTACTGTACGTCGACAAGCCAAGACCAGGCACTGTTTTGAAAGCTTGAACTACTTCTTGAAACTCGTACGAATTTTGATATTTTCGATTACTAAATTTCTTGATTTCTTTTTCTATAGTTTCGATATTATTAAGAATATTTACAAAGTGATTTCCGCGCATACCTCTTGGGTATCCCCAATAAATTGTTTTAATTATTCTCTCTCTTATGTCTTTGGTATTAAATATATCTTGTCTACATATATTGATACTCTCTTTTTTATCGAATAGCTTGTCATTCATTCTCTCAAGCCAATCTAATTTAAATTCTGCTTTCCGCCAGTTGCTACGTTTTGTTTTGAAACATTGCTGTTGCACTGGCAAATGGGCAATAAGTGTGTGGAATGTAGCTATATTCATACTCTGCTATTTGAAAAGAAGCCTCTCCATTTTACACATTAAACATACCTGTTCTTTTGAGACGGTTAGCTAATCATTCAGAAACTACCTAACAGTCTAGTCTACCAAATCCGGCGTTTGGCTTGAAAGCAGAGGCTCAAAAATTGAAGCCTAAAACTTGCATAGCAAAGGCTTTGAACTTATACGTGCTGCTTGTCGTCCTGGAAAAGACCTAGTGGAAGCCTGCCCACGCGACTCCTATTCTTTCACTTCTTCATACAATCCTGTTATTTTTTAGTTGTTATTATTCGTCCTCCGTTATCTAGTGAAAACTTCTCCATTTTCAAATTAACGTCTGTACGCCCAAAAACCTGCGTTAATAATACATAAAGTAGAAATTAGTGATTGAAAAATTGAGATATATTTTTCAATTTCTTCAAGCTTCATATACAATTAGTTTTTAGTTTGACACTAATTTATAAAACTACTTTAACCTGGATGCTTGGCCTGTTGAACGAACGTTACACATAGATCAGATTCGATCTTTAGGGGCATTTCTATTTTAAGCCATAACTCCAAAATGGAAACCTTACGCTGCCCTATCGGGACGTGCAAACTGTCGCCTAGAAAGCTACCCACGCCAAGCAAGATATAAACAAACAAAACTTATGCTTTCCATCTGCTTTCAATCATTTCAATTTCTTGCGGTGTTGTTTCTGGCTTTATTTGTCGTAAGAGGGTCATATACTTATCAAATACCTGCTTGGGCGGCTTGCTTCCACAGCAATACTTCATCATTTCTTGCTGTGTTCGATCAAACTCTATTTTAAGATTGCTGCGTTTCTGCAATAACCTATCTTGAATATCAATTAGAATTTCAGCTAATTGCCCCGAATGTACATACACTGAAACATGAGCCATTTCATAGTTTTGAGTATCATTGAATCCTTTAAGTGATATTTTTAGGTCACTTAATTTTCCATAAAACCTATAAATATCATCAATTATTTTTGAAGGCATGTAAAGCATATTGTTCGATATTTCTTCGTGATACTTTATGACAGATTGATCAAACTTACTAACTGAATCTTCAATACAGCTTTTATCTATACAAGAGCCTGATAGTGACACGTGAAGCTGTTGAACATCAAACAGTATTTTCGATAATGATGCATATACCGATTTCTCTTGAATTTTTATTTTCTCATCATCGCTATTTTTATTATCTAATTCCTTCTCTCTTATCTTCGTTTGTAAGCTGTAATGACTATTGAGCCAAACCAAAATAATAGGAAGTAGAAACCCACTTAAAACAGATACAACAATCTCTGGTTTTGCAATTAATAAATCTATTAGCTTTTCCATTTTTAACTTTTGTTGTTAATGGTAGACTGGCAGTTACGGACTGCCTAACCTACCAAATTGCATCACTCATGCGTTTACTCTTTCGCCCAAAAGGTACTTTACTCGCTTATTTGGTCATATGGGACGGTCAGCTTGTAAGTCGAGACCAAAGAATGGAAGCTTGAACTTGCTTTGCGGGGCGTTCCATCTGTCGACCGGAACCCGCCCACGCAACATACTTGCTAGATTCATTCAATAATCTAACTGATGATAAGGTGAGGAACTACATTCTCTTGACTAAAATTCACTTTTAATTCCGTAGTAATATAAATTCATATCATTAGTAGCATCAGTTGATGATCAGAATTAAGCAGGTGAAAACTCATGCTATCAAAATTTTTTACTGGATAAACCACGGTACTTCAAGTACTTATATACGGTTGGTCTAGAAATATTCAGTTTGTTAGCTATTTCTTTGATGGCGTACCCATCTTCATGTAATGATTCTACAACACGGGCAAGCTTTTGGGCCTCCTCAGAAAGACCTTTAGGCTTACCTCTAACCTTACCCTTTAATTTGGCCGCAGCTAAACCAGCCAGCGTTCGTTCTCGTATCTGTGCTCGTTCGAATTCGGCAAGACTGCAAAAAATATGAAAGATTAGTTTACAGGCTGGAGTACTTGTATCAATCTTATCATTCATACTTGAGAATGATACCTGCTTTTCAGAAAATAGGTTAACAAGTTCAATAAGATGAGCCAAATCACGGCCAAGCCGGTCGAGTTTCCACACAACTACTTCGTCACTTGAGCGTAGTTGTGTAAGCAATTTTTGAAGTTCTAGCCGATCCTTTGCCCCTCCACTAATTTTCTCCTGGAATATAATCTCACACCCTTTCCCTTTCAGCGCGTTGAGTTGAAGGTCGAGATTCTGATCCGCTGTAGATACCCTAGCGTAGCCAATTTTCATTTAGTGTAAAGGAAAATGTACTTACCTCAAATCTACTTTACACACAATGATTTACAAGTATTACTTACACAATTTTGCATATCAACAACTTAATGCATAAGATCTAGCTATGTAAAGGGTATCGAACGTTTTATTTGACAATGAAACTCATCGAATGCCCTTAGATATGTGCTCTAATTGTAGGGTTTAGAAATACAACCGATAAACGCTCCGGTATGACTGCTCAATCCATCCTGTCCGACCGTAGCCTTCGCGCCGGTTTAGCTGCATTGAACTGGCCTCTGGCTATATTGACAACTGCAACAGCCCATCGAAATGGACTATTGTGTTAGGTATAACCGGTCCTGGGTGCTGTCAAATCGGGATGCTTCAATCTTAGTAAAAGCAGGGTTCGAATACGCTGAGTAGGTTTCTACTTCCCATTATAGATATAAGCCCGGCCTCACCAGATCGGGCTTTTCTTATATAATAGTTGCAACACACAGAGGCAATTTAGAGCCTACGGAATTGCTGAGATTCGCAAAAACAAAGGTATAACCTTTCTGTGCGTGGTCGGTGGTCAGCCAGAGGTTGAGGTATTTGGCATTAATTCGCTTGAGTAGTTGCTCAAAAATTGCGGAAAACGGGACAAAATCCCAAATAACGAGTCAGAAGTTGCCAAAAACGTGTCAGTCATTCATGTAAATCAATGGGCGTGCAGAATGCGGGAATCAAAAACTCCAATCATATAGTAATTTACGTTTGATTCAAAACGGAGAATCATAAACCCACCGGACCTAATGAAAACATACGAGAACCTTACAAACCAGCAACTGGAAAGGCTACACCTTTTGGTAAATGTTGTTTCTGACCCTGAAACACTTCCAATCGATGTAATCCGAAAGGAGGGGGTAGACTTGATTATTGTAATTCAAGGTGACCCAAGAGTTCACAGAGTGTGTACTACGCATTTTAACGTTACGACTGGATCTGTTCGGGTCAACTCTGGTACGATAGGCTATAACCCCGATACACTAATGGCACAATGGAAGAAACTAGGTCTTGGATATACAGAAAGGCCAATAGCTGACAGTATGCGTTCCTAATGAACAATCAATTGTCACTATGGGGCTATGATTGACCTAGTCAATGTTGAAAATGACAAACAAGTTTTTAGGTTAAAAGCTTATACATTGGTCGGAAAATTTCTCACCATAAATTATGAAGAATATGTCTCACGAAGGGTTAAAGTACGTTTGTAGTTATGGGCAATACTTTTTTGCAACTTTGGCCGCAATTTGCGCAATAGGCAATATTTATTTTGGTCGATTGGTTGAGACAAAAAAAGCTGCAAAGGTTACATTAATGGGCAAAATTGCACCTATACATAGAGCTAAAGGTAAGACTGAGACTTTCCCTTCACTTGAAATAGGCAACAGCGGAACCGTGTTTGAAATAAGAGACCTGCCACATTTAGATGACGTGTTTAACACGCCTGGAGCCAATTTTTCAGTATCAAAAGAAGATGGACAGGTAAAGGTATCTATAACTATTCGCGACAAAACGGGGAAAATAGTGGCAGAGTTAATTAGTAATGAATGGAAGTCTAATCCCGCTAATTGGGATCGGAATTATACCCAGGATGCCATAGAGATAAAAGATTCAGAGGGGGGTGTTGTCTTACAAGCGATTGCTTTGCCTGATCGAGTTAAAATGCAGATGAAGCTATATACTGATAAAGGAGAGCCTAGGGTGTTTTGTGAAAATCCTGATCACCAAGGAGGAGCTTTACTTACAACAATTGAAACTAAGGTCAGGATTAGGCCAATATTTAAATACCCAAGTCATTCACACTTGGGAGAAAGACTTTAATGCAATGTTAGTATGCATAAGTTATACATAGAAGGGAAAACGCTGACTTCGTTGAGGTCAGCGTTTTTTTGCATAAAAACAGCCGCCACCTAGTAGGCAGCGGCTGTTTTAAAGTGGTAAAAAAAGGAAGGTAAAGTGTTGCGAATAAATAAATGATAGTTAAGGCTGAGAAATGGGGTCAACTATACCAGCAGGGGCGTTTGCGTTAGCAGGGGGCACAGTTATTGCCCCTCCAATATAGGTTAAGTACTTTTTGAACTCATAGCCTGTCATTTCTCCAATTTGCTTAGACATCAAATTATAGTTTGCCCTCTCAATGGCTGCGTCAAGCCACTTCTGAAATAGGTCCGAATTTTCCCTGACTAGTTTGCGAACTCCCCCGTAGGTATAAAGGTGATTTTCTTGTAAGCCTATAACAATTCCTTTTGTTTCTTTCTGTTCAGGCTCATCGAACTCCAATTTAACTTCACCTCTTCCGTAGACTTCGTCTTTATAATCCCGCTTCTCATACATGTAATACATCATCCATTGAGCAAGTTGAAGCACTGCGGTTATTGACGAGTCCTCAACAGCACTGTACACAAATTCATCATGAGCCTTTAGAAGACTTTCCGTATAGTCTTCCTCAGAAAGGTGATTCTTAACAAGATCTACATAATACCTAAGCATTTTTATTTGATCAGATGTTAGGTCGGGCTGCCTCTGCACTAGGAGATGATACTTGTTGCTTCCTTCATACAGTGGGCCAAATATACCCTTCGAAGGGTCAATAGGAATCGGTGGAAATTCAAACATAATAGTGGTTAAAAGGATAGTTTATCCTGCAAAATTATAATTTTCTAAATGTAAACAAATAGCTATCATATGAAATAAATCAACCGTTCAATAACTATAGGGAAGGGCTTCGAGCTTTGCTTAATTCTTGACAGAATAATGGTTTAATAAAAATCTGTCATGTAAATGTCAACAATAGCCCCCTTCACTATACCATATTTGTATTATATATAACAAAAGTATAATATAGCGGCTTGATTTTATCAAGACGTTATGATAGACAAGATAGATCCCATACCACCGGAGAATATAACGCGGGTTGATGCAACCAGCAGGCCGTTACTTCCCCTGTACTCTTTTGTCGTGCAAGCAGGGTTCGCGAGTCCGGCTGAAAGCCACATTGAGCGTCGTCTGAATTTGCAGGATCTGTGCGTGAATGATACCGACTGCACCTACTTCGTCAAGGCGGTGGGTGAAAGCATGATCGGTGATTACATTTTTCCCAGCTCTATTCTGGTGGTTGACTCATCCGTTGCGGTTGAATCCGGTTCAGTGATTGTAGCTTGGGTAAACGGGGAATGCTGCGTGAAGCGGTTCGTCCGACAGGGTAAGATCATCATGCTCGAATCCAGCAATGAGAAGTACCTGCCTATCTACGTTCACATAGGTAGAGATCAGTTCAGGGTACTTGGTGTTGTCACCTTCATCGTGTCAAAACCTCCTCGCTATGTACGCCCTTGTTGATGCTAATAGTTTTTATTGCTCGGTAGAACGCAGTTTCAACCCATCGTTAGAGGGTAAAGCTGTTATTGTGCTCTCTAACCGCGATGGTAATGTGGTCGCCCGTTCGGACGAAGCAAAAAAGCTCGGCATAAAAATGGGCCAACCATTCTTTGAACTAAAGGAACTTCGGGAGCAGCACGAAATAGCCGTTTTTTCCTCAAATTATACGTTGTACGGTGACATTTCCTCAAGATTTATGAGCCTGCTTTGCCGATTCGTAGAAGATGTAGAGGTGTATTCCATTGATGAGGCATTTCTGCACGTCGATGGCTACGATAGTATATATCCAAGCTACGAAGGGCTAGGAAAGTCCATTAAGGAAACCGTAGCCAAGCGGTTACGCATACCTGTGTGCGTGGGGGTCGGTCCAACTAAGACGCTGGCGAAACTGGCCAATAAACTAGCCAAACAACGGCCTGAACTGGGTGGCGTATGCGTACTCGATACGCCCGAAGTGATTGACAAAGCCCTGGCTACCTTTCCAGTTGGTGACCTGTGGGGCGTAGGCAGTAAGTCAGCAGCAAAGCTAAAGAAGAACGACATAGATACAGCCGCCCAGCTTCGGGATGTACCCGACGATTGGATTAGGCAGATTATGACTGTGAACGGATTGCGTTTAGTGCATGAACTACGCGGGTTCCCCTGTAAGCTGTTGGAAGTTAGTGCCCCACCCAAGAAATCAATCTGTACAGAGCCAGGCTTTGGTCGGCTGGTTCCCGATCTGAATACGATCACTGATGCCTTAACAACGCATCTAACCAGAGTTTGTGAAAAGCTCAGAAAGCAAGACTCGCTTTGTAGTGCGGTTGTTGTCTCCCTGCATACCAAACGGTACAGAAAGATACCCGCTAATGGATTACCAGCTCTACAGTATCACAACCACCTTACGGTCGTATTGCCCCATCCCACGAATAGTACACCAGAACTATTGAAATATGCAGAAAGCGGATTAAAGGCAATCTTTAAATTCGGCTATAATTACCAGAAAGTAGGCATTATGCTAATTGGCTTAGTGCCCTCAGATTACCGGCAAAAGGGCATATTTGCTGAGGGGCCGAACGAGAAGTTATTGACGCTGGCTACTGTAGTGGATAAGCTTAACTACCGCTACGGTCAGGATAAGTTACGGTTAGCCTCACAGATGTACAATCCTGATTGGCCGATGAAACAGGAATATCTATCAAAGTGTTACACGACGAGATGGAAAGATATACTAGAAGCACATTAATATGCAAAAGGAAGTAGAGGCACTAGTTAAGTGGTTTGAAGGGAAAAAGCTGCCGGAAGGTTACTTTGCTTTCTCTGCCTGGGAGAGCACCTATAATCTGGCCAACACGGTATCGCTGGCATTTGACAATGCTCGTGCAGGTAATACCAATTCACTGGCCGTTTTGAAGCGCGTGAAAGAGAAACTGGAATCGGGAGTCTAATGGAAATCACGCACGAGATATTACTCAAGCTCGGCTTCACGGAGCTGTTCAACCGGCCATCCCGCTACGTCTACAAGGGGGTGACCGGTCGGTTACTGGCAGAAAGAGGCACATTTCATTTTCACGGATTTGGCCCGGCAATCGAACGGTTGAGCGATCTTAAATATATGCTAATGATTACGGATTACAACTACAATGCTACAGTTGTGCCGTATCCAAACAATTACAATTAAGAAAGCTGTGGAAGTTGGGTAGCCTCAACCTGGACATATAGGCACATCATAGTATAACACAACAGTTTTTCTGCGTCTTCTTTTTAGCCGCCGGTAATCCCACCACATCCGTAGACCTTACCTCCCACTCAATATCATCCTGTGTCCGTTCCCCCCCCGGCGCTCATTGCTTTATTCCTCTCCTCCTCTTCATCAAGTTTATTCACTTCTCTAGTGTCGTGGCTTGACTAAAAATGAAGAAGCTCACGAAAAATACGTGTTTTTGACATACAAAGGAATTTGCCTAACGGTTACAACAACCATTGGTAAAAAAGGCCGTAAGGATAGGCATGTAAAAAGGCTAAAAATCTAACCCTTATCGTAAATCTGTATCGTCCCGATTACTTTTTCCAATGTTGCATTTTAAACAAAGGGTTTGAAGGTTAGAAAGTTCATCTTTTCCTCCTTTTGATCGGGGTAAGATATGGTCAACATGTAAAATTATGCTATGTTCTTTCGTGCTACGGCGACAGCTTAAACAAGTCCATTGGTCACGGGCTAACACTTGGTACCAAAGACCCGCCCGCACGAATTGATAGCTATCCAGTTCAGGTAATATAAAATTTTCTTTGTCAGGTTGTGTAAAAGTAAGCTCTTGCCGGTTTGTCAACCATTCCGATAGAAGATGTACTTGCTGAGGAAAGTTAGGTTTAATCCCTTCGGCTAAACAAGAACAAAGATCAAGTAACGGAAACAAAAAAACGTAAGCGACAATTAGCTGCTCGATAGCCAACGGGTTAGTTATAGGCAGGTAGTGAACGGATGAGCGTATAAAAAAATGGTCATTGTTCTTCAGCAAATCTTTTAAGGGTTGAAGGAGTTGCTGGTTAGTTTGGCTAATATAAGATATTCCACCTGCGTTCAAGAGTGCCGAAAAGCTATCCAAGTGATCTCTCAAATACCGTTTAAGCTTCCAGGAATACTTATCATCCGTGTGATTAAAAGGATTCACGTAAGCTGACATCTGGCCTCCACTGGTAACTTCAAAGACTGCGGTAGCGGGATAAAAAGCGTAGGGCTTTCCGTCAGGTCTTTTTAGAGCCAATTGTCGGTTAATATCTCTGCGGCCACACAGCCCGATTAGTACTATGTCAGTGTCCCGGTTGGTCTTTGCCTCTTTTCGATGGGATGGGCTATAGATGTAGCTATATCTGTCGAACGGATCGAGCTTGTAAGCGGTTTTAATTTCGATCAGTGCTGAATCAAGTAATTTCTGCAAACGAGGGAAGAAGTAATTTTGGATCGTGTTAAGTTTAGTTTTGGTGTCAGGAATAACGAAGATTTCCGTATCTCGAGACTCAAATTGTAAATCAACAGGAAGCATAGGATATTAAATCGATCAGGTGTAAAAATATATCTTCTTAGTTTTATTTAAGTTAATTTTCCAGTTTTCTGGCAAAGAGGGAGTGCTTGCTGAACTGTATTAAGTCCAGTTAGGTAAGCTACAATTCTGGCAAATCCGTTTGTGTTCGTAATCGTTACGGCCATTTCATTTAGTTTAAAAGGCCTACGTTGCTATACTACTGTGTTAAATGTAATACACCTTAGGAATGTATATATAGTGTATAATTGCGGCTAAAAACCGTAATCCAACGTTTGTTACGATCTTGTAACGATTTCATTCCGGGTCAATAATTGACCATTATCTAATGTTTTGCGGGCATTCCTAATAGTGCGGTGCAGGTAATTCTCGACGTACAGGTAAGTGTGCTACTAAAACCCTACAAAAGAAGTGTTCAATAAAACGGTCGTGACTGTTGCACAACCCTAATGGCCTTATATTGAGATAGATGCCTATCTTGAGGTATGGTAGGCAAAAAACACACTGCTCTTCAACAAGATCATAGTCTGCTCCTTGACCAATGTGTACCCCAGCAGAACCTATATCGTCGCTTAAAACAGGCCATTGATCTGACGTTTTTGTACGAAACGGTCAAACCGTATTATGGCAAATGCGGCCAAAAGTCGATTGATCCCATTTCATTCGTTAAACTAATGCTGGTGGGGCATCTGGAAAACCTCACTTCCGATCGAGCGATTATTCGCTGTTGCCAACTCCGATTAGACATCTTGTATTTCTTAGACTATGAGTTGGGCCAAGCCTTACCCTGGCATAGTACTTTATCGCGTACTCGGCAGCGCCTACCCGAAAAAGTGTTTGAATCGTGTTTTGAGTATGTATTAACGCAGTGTATTGAACTAGGACTAGTCGATGGCCACACTCAAGCCATTGATGCTGCTTTTGTCGAGGCTAATGCTTCATTAGACAAGTTAGAAGCTAAGCCGCTGGCCAAGTGGAAATTAGAGAAAAATGAGGATCCACGGGTTGATGCTCCGGATCAGGTGTCTTTTGATAAGACCAAGCAGTATGTTAATCCTAAGAAAGTTACCCGCAATAATCGAGTCTATTACAGCCCCAACGATCCGCAGGCCTGCTTGGCTACTAAGCCTAACAAGGCCTTTCGGCTTTATTATCTGGCCAGCATGGCTGTTGATTGTTCCCATCATGTGATTACCCACATTCAGGCCGACTTCGCAGACGAGAAGGATTCCCGCCATCTAATGACCATCGTTGATCGAACCAGCAGGCGGTTGTCGAGTCTGGACTTATCCTTGCGCTGTGTACTGGCGGATGCCGGTTTCAGCTCAGGGGAAAATTATGCCGCTTTAGAGAACCGACATATTGAGGCTTATATCCCTTTGTTTGGTCGCTATAATCGGGTTCGTGATCCGTTCACCTATGAGCCTTGGCAAGATCAATATCGCTGCAGTCATGGGGCTGTTTTACGAAATCACGGGATTGAGATGGCAGGTGGGTATGGCAATTATCAGTATATAGCTAGCTTTAGTGCGTGTCAAAACTGTCCCATTAAAGAAAGTTGTTGTGGCAAACGGGATCGTAAATCCTTGAGTGTGACGATGTATTACCGGGAATATGAGCGAATGGTGGCTCGCCTGGCGAGTGCGAAAGGAAAGCAGTTGAAACGGCGACGTAGTGCGGTGGTTGAGCCCGTTTTCGGGAGTTTACTGAACTACTTTGGTATGTACCGGACTCCTAGCAAAGGCAAAACGGGTGCTCACAAGCGGATGGTGATGGCGGCAACGGCCTATAATCTCAAGAAGTGGCTGTTGGCTAAGCGCTTGCCTAAGGTGGTTACTCAAGTGTTGGCTTTGCATTCAGAGGACTCTTTTTTTGCCTTTATGGGATGGGTAACTTCAATGGCTTCTACATCCATATTAGGGTTGTGCAACAGTCACGACCGTTTTAGGAAAATACCAGAGGAATAAGATTGAGTACCCCCTGTTGTGCTCGCCAATTATGGATTTTAGGTACTTTGTGTGACAGACTGACAGAATCCTATTGCCGTAAATGTTAGGCAATGATATTTTCTACTAATTAAAATGAGAACCATACAAAGTGCTTAAAAGCTAGTTTTTGGGGAACACCATAATAACACTGTTACTTCGTCTTATTTCTAGAAATAATAGAAATGGGATTGGTGTCGACCACAACAAGCCGAAGCCTGTCTGTCGGGGGAATGCAACTTGTCGCCGTGACGTTGGCATTCAGGCTTTTATGCCTACTCAACAACCACCGTTTTTGCGCTTAGGGTAAAGCTTAACAACGCACCCACTACATTCATTTTTATTTGTCAATTATTTGCTTTACAGAATCAATTGCAGCTTCGATATGAAATTTCGAAAACTCTTTTGAAACACTCTGAAAAGATTTGTCCGAGCCTAACAAGATAGCTGTTTCATTGAAAATTGGAATCATTAAGGCAAAGAAAATGCTAATCTCAACAATAATCTTTAAAATAGTAGGTAACGGCGATAAAATAATAATTGAATATTGTGAAATGTTCCTAAATCGTTTCCTATTTTTTTCTATTTTTATTTTTTCAGCACGTTTATTTAAAATAAAAAATGCCAGCGCGATCAAACTTGACCAGAATGTTGAAAATAATCCAAAAAACCAACCTAGTCCTACAAATATTATCCACAAAATTATATACTTAAAAATGAGATTCTGACTTTGATTTTGTATCCGCACAGTTTCAAACCTAGAAATAATATTTTGAAGCTTGGGTAATTTGTCATCTAGAAGTTCATTATATGCTGCTACATCTTTTGAACTTTTTCTTTTTATAGAATCAAAAGATAACTGGATTTCATTTTCAAGCTTCAAAGCTTCCGCATTCTTTTGTCTTGCGTCAGCCAACTTTGCTTGTGTATCGGCTGTAACATTCTCTGGTTGCTTTAATTGTATGAATAATACAACAACAATTCCTGGGATACTTAAAAATAGAGTCAAATTCTTTATCCAACCTTCGAGCTTTTCGGCAAAACCAGCTTTATTAGCTTTTGAGTTAGCGTCAATTTTATCAGTAAGTCTCTCAAGAGTATTACTAACTGCTACTACTTTATTTGATAGTGAATCAATGTCATTTTTTAAAGCTTGTTGTTTTAACTCTTCAGGTTTCATAAACTGTTTGGTTTAAAATGACGCACAACTCGCCGATTACCGCACTTTCAATATAAATCAGCACCTTGTATTGCCGAGATGTTTCATATTCTTACACCGGGGCGATTCCCGTTTTGCAAGAAAAATGACCCAACTGTAAAAGCCCGTAAACTGGAGCTTTTGCCCTGTCGCACGAAGCTGGAAATGAAGAATCAAAAGCCTGCCTACCCGAGACGTGCGGTTTATCACCCAAACGGTGGCACTCACACTTTTTTATTGCTGCTCGGAACACCCAACATCACTGGGTGTTGATGGTTGATAGCGAAACTACACTGAACAAAACCAACTTACGACCTTTACACATTCAGTCTATTGGGCTGTAAAGCTTTCTTCAAGACGTGCAGACTGTCTCCGTGAAGCTGACTCATACAAAGCAATAATTGATTAAGTAGGATTAGCTTAAAGTATAGCCCTACGGATTAAAATATATTTTACTGTTAGGATTTATCAATTTAATTGAGCCACCATTATATATCAGTCGTTTGACTTGTGCATCTTCCAGTGTTACAGAAATAAGATGGTTATCTGTGATTGTTACTTCCTGATAAGGAGCGGGAATGCAATTGCATGACCAAGTATTAGTCGCGTGCCAATTACCGGAAGTTACACTTCTTATTTGGTCTGGATATGGGTAAGAATTTGAAGATCCTGGTAGAGTACCTTTCAAATATTCTTCCAAATCTGTATAGCCATCACCATCCGTGTCCTTTTTTAAAGGATCAGTTCCTAAATTTGCTTCAAAAACATCTAATAAGTCATCACCATCTAAATCAGACTTAAGATCATTTTTTCGATTTGGATTTAAGCCGATTTTCTCTTCATATGTATCAGCAATCATATCACCGTCATTATCAGTGTCAACGATTGCAAACTGCCCAACTCCAGTTTTCCCATTACTTGATGCATAAACTAATAAAGGTAAACGACTATTTTTAAAGGGTTCAGAAGTAGAGTGAATAGATAATAATCCGTTTCCATCTATGGTAGCTATACTTGGGTCTACAGATAGTTGATAAGTAACCGGAATTGATGGAGTTGGGGATGAAACGGTTAATTGAATTGCCGACTTTGTATTAACAAAATATGTATTTCCAGCACTAATTTTTATCTCACTTTGATCAAAGGCCTGCTGTGAAAATAAGCTCTCTTTAGCTGGTGGAGATGGTAAATCTTGGTATCTAAGCTGCAGTGTAGCGTCTGAAAATGTTGAGGTTATAGACTTACGAATAATGGGTAAGGATTTTATAGTCTGATTCCCAATGTATTTTACGCCTTCAAATCCTTGTGCAATCCACCTTGCAATAATGGCTGAGGTTACGGTGATTTGTTCTAGTACGCTTTTCGGTAGTAGACTGGCATCATAATAATATGGATCTTGATAAAGCTCACTGAAGCAAGGAAGAACAGCATTTTCTAGGAAACCGTCATGCTGGCTATTCCATTGACTTATTGCTTCAGTGAAGGCGGAGTAATTAGGTTGGTAAGTGAAGAAACCAGGTGCCAATTCTTTAGCTGCGTGAATTCCAAAACCAGTTTCGAGTAGGCAATAGGCCTGACTATCATATATCTTACAAGTATAATTTTGACTTCCTTCACAAATTTTACCTTTAGCAAATGAATCAAATAAGTGTTTAATGAACCCTCCAGCCCAACCGTTTTCACCAGTATTATTGAATTCATTCATCGATTTCTGCTGAATACAAGCAAATTGTCTTCGATAAGCATACTCAGGCTTTCCTCTGCTTTTTTGAGCTTGGTCTTGGAAGTATTTAGCGAAATTTGTGCTATATCCTGGGTTATTCTGATTGTGCGAAAAATTATTTGTAGGAAATGGGTCACTCCAATTTAATTTATAATTTGGGCAAAATCTATTATAACAACTAACTTTATATTCGCCACAATCATATGTTTTATCTGTGGTAATTGAGTTAGTTTGATTGTAAAATGGATTCGTTTCAGGATTTACAGCTGACCAGTATGTATAATCATCAGTTGCACATCCTGTTGCGGTTAATTGAATTATCTCTGGAGCATTAGGATCGCTTTGGAGAGTCTGAACAGAAATACTAGGCTTAGGTAGTAAAGGATATACTTGAATATTATAAGTGAATACTCTCGTACTGGTAACAATCGGAGGGTAATTGTTTGGGTTGCACTCCGGTTTTCCATAATCGGTTTCCCAACGAAATGACGTAGAAATAGTGATTGTAGTTGACTGTGTTGCTTTAAATTTTATATAAAATATCACGGCATAAGAACAGGGATCACCACAGACGTTCTTATACAAAGTATCTTTTTGTTCTATTTTATTCCCTCCAGATATGATAAATTCATCCCAGTTGGGTTCATTTGTAATTTGATGAGGTACACAGTTCTCATCATAGACAGATTTGAATTTGTTAAAGGGCTGTTGATTATTAAAGAGAGCAAATGTGTCCCCTTCACATAAATTTAGAGTAACTGGTGTCCAATACTCAACATATTGGCTATAAACAAAACAGTTGCCTAATAAAATGAGGGAGAGAGTAAAAAGTATAAATTTTTTCATTGCTATTTTGGTTGTAAGGCTATTGCCCTGTATATACGAATACGATTCAATTAAAAGTGCTCTCAAACGTAATTTATACAGTTAGTCGAATGTGCCTTTTGTAGACTAACAAGTCAATCTCTTTACGAGCCGGATGGGGAGCTACTTGCGATGTGCGCAATTTAGGACAAGCCTGTAGACGACTATTTTATTATGTTCTCGTTTAGTTTTGTACCAGCAGTTGGTTAATATCTAAAGAAATACTTTAGTCGTAAAACTTCCAAATAATGGATCGGCGAAATGACTAAACGGTATATAAAATTTTTTGTGCAACGGGCTTGGTATATCGAAGGCTATCCTGATTATTTTCTTGATGACAAAAGTAGTTTACATCGTTTAAACCGACGGGAAGAAGTTGTCCCGTTAAAATGTGCACTTAAGCGTAATACGCAGGGACATGAATTAAAAAACTGTTCTACCGCTTGTCGCAATTGCGTCCGTTATTTCAGCTATATATTCTTACATATCATCTAATGGGCCCTTTAACGTGCTGATTTTATCTGTCCCGACTTTATATGCTGAAATCGTAACATTAAGCCTTTTTGTCTTATAATAAATTTGTCCCTTAAGTTACCGAATCGTGTATATCCATCACGGTCCATGCCCGTGATGGATATACACGATTCGGTAACTTAAGGGCGACCTGATTAAGTTGTAGCAAGCCTCTTAAAAAGGGTATATGCATTTCAGGATGGGGCAGTAGATTTTTCTGTAAACTAAAACGACCGTTTTTCCAAACTACTTCGTTTAGTCAAATATTCCTTCAAAACTGACTCTTTTTAGTTCGGAAAAACGGTTCAGAAAATTAGTTAAGAATTTGCTACCTTGTAGTCGTTTAATTGAACTGTTTCGCTACTGAATGTACTATCGTAGAAAAATATTGCTTGCCTTATTAGATTCCTTTGGGGGATCGGTAGGTAAGATCGACTTACAAAAGTTGTTACTACTCTTCACAAAATTTCAATCTAAACCTGCGTTTGATTTTGTTCCCCATCGTTTTGGTTGTTATTCCTTTCAATCGCGTCTCGATATGCGAGCGCTCAAAACGTATAAGCTTATCGATGATACACCTCAATCTTGGTTATTGACCAGTAAGGATGACTATACAGGTATGTTAACCCAAAGCGACCGGGATCATTTAAATTATATAAAACGACAGTATAGTTCGTATTCATCTGATGAGCTTATCAAGGAAACCTATCTTCGTTACCCCTATTATGCTACTCGTAGTGAGTTAGGAGCTAGATTATTAAATGATGTCCAGTGGGAAGCTATTAATAAGATACGTCCGAATAAGCAGCATACTGCTCTTTATACAATTGGCTATGAAGGTGTATCTATCGAAGCGTACTTCAACAAGCTTTTGTTAAATAACATACGCGTGTTATGTGATGTACGACGAAACCCAATCAGCCAAAAAGCTGGTTTTTCAAAATCCGACTTACGTCATATCTGTGAGGCACTTAGCATCCAGTACATTCACAAGCCTGAGTTAGGCATTCCCAGTGACCAGCGTCAACAGTTAAATACACAACAGGATTATAACACCCTTTTCGCTCAGTACTCTAAAAATCATCTGCCTGAGAATAGCCAATCAATCTTTGAAATATACAGGCTTGTACAAACCAACCAACGAGTAGCATTAACATGTTTTGAAGCCTCCTATTGCCAGTGCCATCGGTCTCAGGTAGCTAATGCAGTTCTCAATCTTCCAGAATGTGAGTTTGACCTAATCCACATATAAATTTTCATGGCGACTACTCGTGTTTTAATTACAGTAAAAACCTACCCAACTCTTTCCAATAAGTATGATGAATTAGTTTGTACAGCTGGCCTAACTGAAGCCGGACAATGGATCCGAATATATCCAATACAGTACAGGCAACTGGATTACAACAGTCAATACAAGAAATATGACTGGGTCGAATTAGATTTAATCCGCAATAAAGCAGATTTTCGGGCTGAGAGTTACCGGCCACTCACGTTAGATATTCGACCCAAGGTAATTGCTCATATTGACTATAAACCAAATTGGTCAGAGCGCAAAGCCATTGTTTTACCTACAGCCCAAACTAATTTGGGTAAAATAATTGCGGAAGCTAAGAACCCACAAATTAGAACGTCTCTCGCTACCTTTAAACCAACACGTATAATTGATTTTGATTGGAAAGGTGTCGATCGGGAATGGAGTTCTAATAAAACCAACTCGATGCGTCAGCTAAATCTGTTTGAACAGCGGGGAACCCTTCTTACAATGATCCGTAAAATCCCTTATAAATTTCGATATACGTTTATTGATGATAATGGCCAATTAAGCCGGGTAATGATTGAAGATTGGGAAATTGGCGCTTTATACTGGAATTGTTTACAGCGAGCTGATGGAGACGAGAAAGAAGCCTGTGAAAAAGTAGGACAAAGATATTTTGATGAGTTTGTTCATAAAAAGGATTTACATTTCTTTTTAGGCACAACTCAAGCACACCATCTACGTGCAAGAAATCCTTTTATTATTATTGGCACTTTTCATCCACCTAAAGAAAAGATCAATCCCCAGCTGTCCTTATTTTAAAACCTAGCAAAATTTTTTGATGAAAATTGGCTACGCCCGGGTATCAACCCAAGACCAGAATTTATACTTGCAAATAGATGCACTGGAGGCCACTGGTTGCGAGAAACTCTATCAGGAAAGAGCTAGTAGCGCTAAAGCGGACAGGCCGGAACTTAGAAAACTGCTGGATCATGCACGTACAGGCGACACGGTTGTGATCTGGAAACTTGATCGGCTGGGTCGATCCTTGGCACACTTGGTCGACGTGGTTACCAAACTGGAGAGCCGGGGCATCGGCTTGATCAGCCTTAATGATCCGGTCGATACAACTACAGCTCAAGGTCGCTTAATGTTCCGAATTTTTGCCAGTTTGGCTGAATTTGAACGGGAAGTCATCAAGGAGCGTACCCAAGCTGGGTTACAATCCGCTCGTAGACGAGGGCAGCGGCTCGGTAGACCAGAAGGATTGAGCAAGGAAGCAGAGAATAAATCTAGGATTGCAGAAAGCCTATATAAGGAAGGCAATTTATCGTCGAACGAAATCGCTCAGCAGTTAGGCATTTCAAAGACAACGCTTTATGTATATCTTAAACATCGAGGGCTAAAAATAGGTAAAGCAACCGATTAAGAATACCAACATTTTGGTTTACAAACTCCAAGCATCGATTTTAAAATCATTGGCCGGTCTAGGCAATGATTTTAAATAGGTTAGTTCTGCGGAAAAGTACGGCACCGGCCGCCCGGATAATTCGTCCTTTGCACCAGCAGTGTACAAAGCTGTCTCAAGAAAAGGAGCGTCTAATGCGATAATCTAATTTAGTGTAGTCAGGCCTCGATTAAAAGAAGTAATGTAGGGGATAGATTAGGTTGAATGAGAAAATTAAGGGAACAATTGCGTAAAATTGTAGAACGTTGCTATTGTCTCTAAAGCTCGGCTTAGATTTGTAAATCAAGCTGAAATAGAAGCCAATGGATTGAGTCTAGTAATTTACTTAGAAGCCAAAACGATGAGTGTCGTTCATATCAATCAGATTAAACAAAAGGTGGTAGACCTTTTCCAGGACAAATTAGATTTAAAAGATGTACCGGTTCATGATAAGGATAGAGAGGACAAAATAATTACCAGGTGTTTGGCAGCTTATGCTATTTATAATAATATAGAATGCACAGTTGATGAAGCTGCTCAGTCAGTAATTGATGCCGGGGATGATCATGGAATTGATGCAATCTATTACTCTCCTATTAATAAATTAATGCTGATAGTTCAATCTAAATTTAGAAAAGATGGGACAGGTGAACCAGATAGTGCAGCGGTTGGTAAATTCTGTGACGGTATTAAAGATTTGTTTGAAATGAATTTTGATAGGTTCAATGATAAATTCTATAAAAAACAAAATATAATTGAAGGTGGTTTAAGAGAATATGACACTAAATATTTAATGATTCTAATCGACACTTGTTCTGCGAAAGAATTAGCAAAACATGCTTCAACAAGGATAAATGATCTTTTAGATGAGCTTAATAATACTGGTGATGAAAGTTCTGATCCAATTATTAGTTATATCAGAATGAACCAATCTAAAATATATGATACTTTAGCATTAAGTGCAGGGAATAATCCGATAAATATTGAATTAGGTTTAACCCAATGGGGCAGCATTGTCGAGCCTTACAAGGCGATTTATGGAGCAGTTTCAGGTCAGGAAGTTGCTGGATGGTGGAATAACTATAATAATAGACTGTTCGAAAAGAATATAAGGCAAGTATTGGGAATGACTGATGTGAATGAAGAAATTGAAAAAACGTTAAAAGAAAACCCAACTTTATTCTGGTATTTTAATAATGGTATAACAATAATCTGTGATAAAATTGATAAAAATGCTGTTGGTGGCGGCAGTAGAGATTTAGGAGCATTTAAATTGACAAATATTGCAATAGTAAATGGTGCGCAGACAGTCAGTACGATTGGGAAGTATGCCCAGCGTAACCCAACAGCTAATAACTTGGAAAATGTTAAAGTGAATATTAGACTTATTCAGTTATCTGATACGTTTACATCATTTGGAAAGGATGTTACAAAATCAAATAATAGGCAAAATAGGATTGAAAACAGAGATTTTGTTTCGCAAGATCAGGAGCAGCAAAGAATTAAAGCTGAACTTTCTATTGATCGTATTGAATATAATATAATGCGATCCGAAAATTATGTGCAAAATGATAATTCTTTTGAGTTGACAGAAGCAACAGTTGCTTTAGCTTGTGCAAGTGGCAAGACTTCACTAGCAGTACAAGCAAAAAGCGGGATAGGTAAATTTTATGAAGATTTAGATAGAGGGATTTATAAGGAAATTTTCAATGCAAGTGTTTCAGGATATTACGTGTATAATTGTGTAAAAACAATACGATTTATTGAGAATGTTCTTAAAAGAGAAATTGCCGCTTTATTAAAGCGTTCTGGTCGAAAATATGGTATTTTAATACATGGGAATCGAATGATTGAATTGTTGACAATTAAAAAATTGAATATAAAAAAGGACTTAGATACTATTGACTATATTGTAGATGGAGATAATGTAACTGCTAAAGTTATGGAGGTGATTGATGATATTCATGAATTCATCGAAACGTCCTACCCCGAAAGTTTTCTAGCTACACTTTTTAAAAATACAACAAAGTGTACGGAGCTATTTAATTCTGTAAATACTTCAAGGACATAGAGGATATTGCCCTGAAAGCAGTAATTAGGCTACACTAATGAAGTGAAATTTCACTTCATTAGTGTAGCCTAATTACTTTAATATCTTTTAGAAAAAAAATATTAAAAACCATATTGAGATCATTAGGAATAAAATCTGAATGTAAAATAGCCTCCAAACCCATAATTCATAGAATTTAATTACTTTGGATAGATGATCTAATAAATTCTCATTGCCTGCTTTTTCAATCTTCCCTAGTGATGTTTTTTCTTTGTGAATGGCCCATCGAATTCTCACCTTATCTTTTGTCAGGCGAAAAGCCATAAGTCTAGCTAAAACTGCCAGTACACCTGCGGTAGCGGAAAAACCAAGCAAAACTAGGCTACTTCGATATAGGCAACTAGAACTTATTAGGTGTGACTGTGCCCATTTGTCTTTTTGACTTACCACGAAACTCAGTATGCCAATTGTAATTGTAATAAAAAGGTTGATACAAAAGGACATGAAGTCTATTTGCTTATCATGCCAACGATTGAATCTAATACGATAGGGATCATTTTCGGTCATTCGAATCCAGGTTTTGAAGAATCAAATATATATTCTAGACGCAATTTTCTAGGCTGGCCTGCCCGGATACTTATCGCCTGTGAGTTGATACTGATTGATATAACCGCATTAAGCCTAAGTTGAAACATAACATATGGAAAAAGCTCTTGTGCCGTTACGAACTTACTTGATTAAAGGAGTGGCGCATGAAACGCCCGGTTATCCGAGACGATACTTGAAAAGTTTCTTTGTCTCAGGAAGGAGCATTTTATGAGACGCTGTTATTTAATAACTATCCAACGCCATCAGTTGCATACGAGCTGGATAGCAGGATTGTAACAACGATTAAATTAATAAGCACTAAGGATATAACTCAAGGCAAAGGCTATATGGATAGAGCCTACCAAATACATAAAGTACAGATAGAATAGCCCCCACAGATTTTTATAATTTATTGCTTCATGGTTCAATTTCAATCCAAAATAGATCATAGCTGTAAAGAAAAAAGTGTATGAAATCCTATATTTTAAAACATTTAATATAGGCACTCGGCCTGACCATTTCGCAAATGCCTTACCTATATCTTCATCCTTGTAAACTGAGGAATATAGCTTATCAATAACTAACATATTAATGAAGAAAAAAAATAGAAAAAATAGCGGGAGCCATTTTAATAATATTCTCCATTTTTCATAGCCAAATAACCACCAATATTCGTTGAAAAAAATAATATACTTTCCCAGTATTGGCCAATCATGGTTTAATTGTAACTTTCTATATTCAATATCCCAGTTCTGCGCACTTTCTGTCATACCAACCTGCTTACATGTATTTATAATGGATTCATAGACACTACCTTTTTCATCAAGTGAAGCATCGTCCCCGAATCTTAACAGAAAGTTATCATATGGCAAAATAAATTTACTAGCATCAGTATTTTTTATAAATATTTCACACTTCTTATTGATGCCCTCTTTTTTAAATTCTTTTAACATTAAGTTTAGTATATTATCCCGTTTATATTCCGATAATATATCTGG
Source organism: Spirosoma flavum (assembly GCF_042686045.1). Classification (NCBI taxonomy): domain Bacteria; kingdom Pseudomonadati; phylum Bacteroidota; class Cytophagia; order Cytophagales; family Cytophagaceae; genus Spirosoma; species Spirosoma flavum. The sequence continues at coordinate 1,031,696 of NZ_JBHUOM010000023.1, read as the reverse complement.
CATACGTGTATACAGTTGTGCCTTTCTAAAATCAATTCTTGATCCAATATTTCCTGTACTACCATAATCAAAAGTTGTATTAATAAAATTAATTTCTCTTGGTAAAATAGTCTGATTAAATGTTGGAACATATTTTAGTTTTACATTAATAAATGTCAAAGGAGCTTGTATATAGCTATTATCAAATGATAAAATTCCATTGAATATTGAATTAATTATATTTATTTTAGCACTAAAATTAATGTATATGTTTTGAATCATCTCACCTTTAGCGCTTTCTTCGAGTGTAGTATCTGCCCAAATATCTGAAGAAAATAGACATCTTTCAAATTTTGCTTCGCCATTAAATATTGTTTCATCGATCGAAACATCATTTTTAATTATATTTGAATTCAATATTAGAGATTTATTAAAAGTCGATTTTGGAAAAAAAACATACTCTATTTTAGAATTAACTACAATTAATGATTTCTTGTACAAATATTCGTTTTGTAAGAGATCTAATGTTCTATTACCTAAAGGTCCATTAAATATTACATTTTGAAAATACAATGAATCATATATTATTGTTTTCTTGGCGTTATATATTAACTCTTTCTTTAAGAGCTCGTTCCATAACTTCCTTCGTTTCTCATAAATACTATCTCTCTTGCTCCCTAATAAATTAGCTTCATTAATAAGGTTTATTTTGTCATATTTATCGATTAAACTTCGACCTTTGTTGTAAACAAAAATTGAGTCTCCTTTTACTTCTACACGATACAAATCCCTTTCTTTACTTCCGATAAAAACATTTTTATCTGATGATAAGCTATATTTGTTAATTATTATCGGTTTCTGACTATATGAAGCGAATGCTAATAATAAAAAGTATGTAGAAAACGCTATTTTAAACATATGATTTTATGGTTTATTGTGCAAACCCACAATCAATAAAGCCTCGCATGGTGTTCGATAGATATTCAACTGTTTTCCTAAGTCTCTTTAGGTACCTGCCCGGTTAGTTGCTATAGTTACTAAACCGTTACTACTTCCGAGTAAAGTCAGGGCAAGACACGTTTCCTGTATTAGTCAAAATTGACTCATGTAGGCAAGCTTGTATGAGTTTATTTGAACCAGTATGTTAAAACAGTCAATGGTATGGGGCGCGCAAAGCGTGGCTTCATGTTTTGCAGCACACTTTGCAAAAACCCATTTGTAGCGACTTTAGACCGGGCTTCAGCCGAGTCCCAATAGGTCAGCATGACACACCGGTTGGTGTGCTAAGGGATCAGGAAACTGCCATTGACAAAACCATCCTACTCTTGGAGAGCTGGATCGACTTCGTTTCGAAAGTAATCCGTGGCATCAGCAATGGCTTGGGACTGTAGCGAAACCTGAATAATTCGGGTGTACATAGTCGTACGTGTTAAGTGAGAACGGGATGAAGTAGGTTGTTACAGTACAATACGGGTTGCCTTTGATGGACATTAAAACAAAGTCTAAGCTTATGCTACTTTATAATGGTTAAACGTCTTAACAATTTCGGGACTAAACACAGCTATTAGTTGTATATCATTGCCATAGCCATATAAGGGCCAACTTACTCAATGAAGAGTACCTAATTAACTTATAGCCAAACAACTCGATTATAATGCAACCCTAAGATATAGTACAAAGCCCACTTCTTATTCGAATAAGGGGCCTTGGAGGCTACGGAATCAATGCAAGCTATATCATAAGTACCTCATGGTATAGCTTGCGTTGCATCAGGATGCTGCTGGAGCTACGCTAGGCTGAAGTTTGGCTTTTTCTTAAAAAAGTTAACTGAGTACCATGGCTGTTACACGGGTTAATCAGGATCATTAACCAGTTACTAACTACGCACATTTTATGTACAGATGCAATGGCCATATCTTATCATTACATGAATGGATACTCGTTAGAGATCAGCGTTTATCGTTTTAAGTCGTGGCGACAGATCCGATTGATGGCAAAGGCAAACCATTTAACGATCACCGTAAGCAAATTATAGTCGACATCAGGTATCAAAACAAGCTGTCCAATTAAACGCCCATTTCTTGAAGCAGATAAATGAAGATTGAGTTGTCTCAGCAAGGAGCATTTTATGACAACGTGATTTTTACGAGCTGTCCCGTGGCCGGTCGGAATGCCTGGGTCAAAGTTTCTGCTGGTTTACCGATCAATAAAGCAGGTTAGGTGAGGTATATTCATTTGGGTAACTTACAAATTGGTTCATGTAAAGCCCATAATCATGATAATAGATTCAGCTTTCAGACGAGCTTTGGCGCTTACGCTCGTGCTTACTTCACCCCTCCTTCGCGCGCAAAATGCGCAGGACTCGTTGGCGATCCATACCATCCTACGACAGGAAGATCAGGCCTGGAACAAAGGGGATGCCCCGGCTTACGCCCAATCATTTTCCCCTGATGGCACGTTTACCAATATTGCGGGTATGTTCTTCAAAGGCCATAAAGCGTTTTTAGACCAGCACGAAGTAATTTTTAACAGCTTTTTTAAGCATACGGTCTTAAACCAGAAAATCGTCTCCCTGAAATTTGTCCGCTCCGATGTTGCCATTTTGGAGACCTTATGTCAGGTCTCCGGCTTTGCGAAAGAAGGGCTTCCCCCCCGAATTCAATTGGATGCCAAGGGGCAACTCAATACCCGTTTACTCCAGGTGGTCACCAAAGAATCCGGCGCATGGAAAATTGTCTCTTACCATAATGTTGATGTAAAACCCGGAACCCCCATCCCCGACTAGATGATGTCCTTTTTAAGAGTCTAATTAGTGGTGCGACGATCAATTTGCCGCAGTAGGACGCCCCGTATGCTACGAATAGAGTTGGACAGGTATTACCACTAAAACGCCCCAATCAAGAAGCAGACGCATGAAAGCCCAAGTCTCTCAATCAGGAGCGTTTTATTGAGATGATTATAAAGTAAGTACTAGATTGATTTGCTGGATTCTTCCACGACTAATTTAAGAAAGGCTGAGGAGACCACTTTCGTGCGCTGATCTGTAGTGATGAGGTCGTGATCTGCGTTCTTGACAAGCCTAATCAAATAAGCTTGCTTGGGATCGTTGAAAACTTCTTTAAATATGCTCAGTCGCTTAGATAGCAGGCCTTCCAATTCGCTTTCTGAAAATAGTAAACGGATTGGACAGCTCAGTTTCTGATAATAGATGGCAGGATTCAAGTTCAAGTAGTGTTGCTCCCACTTAGTCAGCACCTCATGCAGTTGGTGATCAACCGCCGATTCGATGTCTTCCTTAGTAACTTTAGCGCGCTGGTGAACAGGCAAATGGTTTATCTCAAATTGAACGATGTTACGGGCGGCTACTTTTCTTTTTTCTATTGACGTAGTAGCAGGCCGTCCTAAATAAAGTCGCATATTGGTTAGATATGAACCAGTAGCCTTGTCGGATGTACCCGCTTTTCGTAGCCGCTGCTCGGTGGTCAGTAAAATGTCGTCGAAGCCGGGCAAGGCAGGTGCATTTAGAGCGAGCAGACATTTGACTGCTGGAATCCGCGAAGCGGCAATGGCGGCAATTGTCGATCCTTCACTGTGACCGATAAGCCCAATTCGTCGTGGGTTAACTTGTTCCTGGTTCTTCAAAAACGTAAAAGCCGCTTGGACATCAGTAGCCAGGTCAGTGGTCGTTGACTCGTCAATTGGCTTGCCTTGAGAGACGCCCTTAGACCGATTATCATACCGTAGCACGATAAATCCTTTCTTTGCCAACTCGGTTGCCATGGCTAGAAAGGGTTTAAGTTTACCGACTTGTCCATCTCGATTGATGGAGCCGCTTCCTAAGACAAGAATTACCGCCGGATGAAGCCCGGATCCATGGGGCAAGGTGAGTGTGCCAGCCAACACGTCATGGCCATTGCTAAAGCTGACACTTCGTTGAGTTTGAGCCAAACCAGACCCCCGTAAAATCAGTAGTAAGACGACCAGGACAAACCGCATGTAATATCGAGTTTATGTTTGCGGAGGGAAGCATAAAGCAAATCTATCAATTTTAACAGATGTTCATTGAAAGAAGCTACTCCGTAGACTCTCCCTTACTTCATTTGGGAGCGTTTGTTTGAGATGCGACTTTTCGCGTCGTGACAGTTTATGTACTTTTTTTTAACGCACCCAATATTCATTACGCGCCCACTCCTGACCGGCGAAGCCGTGTTTCTTTAGCGATTGCGAGGTGCGTACAGGCTGATCGCTCCAAAAGTCCAGTCTGCGATACTTGGCGTTTTATACTTGGATGGCACCCCTTACCGACTGAATTGATGTAACAGGCAAGATTAAATAAAACGAGTTTCGTTGTTGAACTCAACCTCGATTTTTGGATCGTTTGCTGCCACGACCAAACATTTATGATAACCTTCGCATCCTTCGCACAAGAGAGAAAATCGGGGCTATCCAATGCTGCGAAGTATAGAAAGGACGCAGCTGGCCAGCCGCCGCCCCTGAGTTTCAAACTATATCAACTACCATAGATTTGTCAATTCCTAATCTTTATACTCTAACAAAAAATTCTTTGATTAATATTCAATAATACATCATTGGTTAAATCTAGTCATGGCTGATAAGAATAAGTTTAAAGAGTTCATGAATTCGCCTATTAATATTAAAACTATCGCTATTGTAGCTGTAGTAGGAGCAATATTTGGCGCTTTAGTTAATTTTTTTAAAAATGTCAACGAAGGATATAATCTGGTTTTAAAAAAACCAGAAGGCATGAACAAGAATTCGTTAGTTAAAGAAGACAACGCAGTAACGAAAATTAATGATACGTTGACTATTGAAGGTACGGCTGGCATTACCCAACCTGACAAAGAATCTTGGAAAGCCAAAAAAGTTTGGTTATGGTGCATCTCATTGATGGCAATTGTCAGTCCATTACTTTTATTTCAATTTGGGTATATCGAACCAGTGTGGCTAAATCGGGTCGGAATTATACTAAACTTCATAGCGGGCTTTTTAGTAGCGCCTGACCTGATTGGGATTGATAGATTAGAGACGTTTGAGAACAGAGTTGAAGTCTACCTTAACCAAATACACCTCAGATCGCGATGGGGTAACTATATTTTTCCGTGGAGACCAGATAATATAGGTCGGTTACCTCTAATTCAATATGGTTTATTTGTTGTAGTGGCCTTACTATTGATATTAATAACTATAATTGGGTCCAAACATTACCTGATTGCAAGCACAATTTTAATTACTTATAGTTTGGCTTGTGCGTGGGATGTGTATAAGAAATCATTTTGGAGAGATCAATCATGGAAAGAGACTATTGAAGATTACTTTTTGTCTATATTTAGTATAATACCTATATTAAAATTTGCAATAGAGATCTCTATAGTTTTTTTAATTCGCTCTATTGCTGGCCGGTTATTAATAGAATTAAAGGGAGATAGACAGTTGATAAAAGTATTGATTCAATGTGGTGTGCTGTTTTTTATAATGGGTAATCTTATGCAGTTATTAGCTACGTTCTAATTATTAAACATGTGCCATTTAAACAGCAAGCCTTACAGTACCCACAATGTAACAACACCCGGAGGGAACAATCATTAAACTTGATATAGCCATTACTATATAATTTAAAGATGCGCGACACTTTCTTATTTTCTTGAGTAAAGAAAAATATCCCAAAATATACTATTAAATCATATACTATTTTGATGATCTATATGCTTGCAAAGCTTCTCGTAATTTTTGAGATAAATGATCCTGACGCAAAATTAGATTACTAATTTCTTGTCTTCCTGATTCAACATCTTTAACTTCATTAGCATCTTTTATTTCACCTTTCAATTCTCTTAATGCTTGCCTTACTGGATCTTGTTGCACTAGAAGCATTACGCCCCAGTATCGCTCATTGAAATCTTTTTGTAATGTATCGAAAATTAGGCTATCTCTAGGTAATTGCAAGGTCGTCATCTTGCCTACTACTTTTGAAATATCAGCATAGGTTTCAAGTGTTTTTTCAAACATTCTTCTGTCAAATTCAGATTTAGCGTTGTTTTCTTGCTGCGCATTGAACTGATATATTCCCCAAAAGAAACCAATAATTGAGATAAAAATAGGAGCCATCTTAATAAATAAATCTGTATATATTTCCCGCGATGCAGGTTTCATAGAAGAAATTGACTTTACATCTTCTTGGGATGGTTCAGTTATAGATGGTCTCTTGGTTTTATTTTCCTGACTCATGGCGAAGTTGAATAAATATAATCTTGTGCGTAAAAATTTTCTTGGGTCGATGAAATGTGCCTTAACCTTAATTGATTTTTTTTTAAAAAACGAACTTCATAAACATTTCCGTTGCTCAGTTTTAATAAAGGATCGACCGTGCCTGGTTCGATACTACATGTTAAATTCTGCTTGTAATATTTCATTTTTAATTTAGGTACTCTAATACGATAACTATCACTATACTTTGCATCTCGATACATTCTTTCATGGCCCTTTTCTATGTATTGACCAATTAAAACTCTTATTTTATTGTCAACAAATTGAAAGTTCTTTATACCAGGCCCTTCATTAATCACCTGTTGAACTTGGGAATTAGAATTTGGGCTGTCCGCTGCCCATAGTTTTCCATTGTTCCTTAAGCGATCTATAAAATCGACAGATACATCCTGACTTATCTGACTAAATGATAAGCTATTTGTAAATACCAAGAAAATGGTGATGATAAATTTCATTATATGAGTGAGTTTTTAAACACATTCTTCCTATCAAAAATCAATATGAACCGAACGTCATAGGCCAACAGCTAAAATCAAAGATAAAAATATTTGGTCAATCGTAAAAAATAGTTATTGACTTGCCATTATAGATGTGTAATAGTAAGCGAGTATAACACAACACAAGAGTTATAGGTGACGCATCACATTATACGGTCCATCCTTGATCTCACCGATGCGAATGTTGTATGGAGCACGATCAAACATATGCCTAAATATGAAGCCGTGCCGGATGAGTTCAAAAGATCAGGAAACTGGTAAGTCAAAATTATCAGTCAATGGTTTTTCAGTGGTCTTGATAAATCTAAGATTAAGCCAAAAGAGGGAGTGGATGAGGCTAAAACCTTGCGCGCCATCGGCACGATTATGAAATCGTGGGAACCAAAGCATGAGCATAAGGAGGCCGGTTGCGCTTACCTGATGTCGCAATGGTTTGACTTGGCAGATCAGTCATGACCCCCGCCCAATCCGTTCTTGTGTGCTTTTTTTTAACGCACACAAACCGCCACGACGCGAAAATTGCATCTAAAACAAACGCCCGTTTTTCCAAGACGGTCACCAAACTTTTACAGTTTGTCTCAATTCTAGTTACGCTCTATCTCATATTGTTATCTCACGAATCAACGTCCAATTTTCAAAGGTGCATATGAGTTTGTGAGACTGACTTTCGATCAAATGCCGAATTTGGCGGCCGCCGCTGCGGTCAGTTTTTTTAGATTTATCCAATAAAGTTAAACGAACGCTTCTGTTGACCTTCAGATGAATGGAATAGTTGTAATTGTGGGATCGGAAATACGGTCAACAAAATTCAGGACGGTATAAATATTAAAATTCACGATTTGCTACTGGCCAAAATCGGACTGTACGTCGTCAAGTAAAATTGGACATAACTAAGGTGGTTTGAGTGAAACAATTTATCGAATTGTCTCTTCCCTTTCACTCCATATTTGTCCACTTATACTTGACGACGTACAATTTGGGAATCAGTCAGGGGCGTTTCTGTCTCTTTGGGCAGGAAGGGAAAATTAATGATATTTGCAGCCTGGTTTGTCATAACTTGATTATACCATGCAGCAGGCGCAGCCCACGGGAAGATTTTATGACGGTTTTTGTAAATCGTGGATCAATGTTTTCTAAGTAGCTCAGAGAGATTAAACCTTTAGTAATTGAACCCAATTATCAGAGGCAGGATTATAACTTTCAACCAACTGCGCTTGAACGGCGAACCATTGTTCGGCAATGGCCTTAGACATGTCCTTGTATAATATTTTGCGCATTTCTTCTGGAGATTTGGTCTTTTGAAAGTCAATGAACCACATCATTCCTTCTTGCTCATTACTTTTTATCTCAATGACAGTTATGTAGCGGCCAAGTGGCGCAACGCTTGAAATGCCCCTGGCTGTTGAGAGGGAGGTTCTGATACCAATATCCAAATTGGTATTGATGCCCAAATGACGCCTATTGTAGTCGATTTTCTCAATATCCGTTGTGAAGCCATAACCCCCGGATGGCTCTAAATCATCTACTAGGAATGTCACTTTTTCCGCCAAAGGCGGCTGTAAAACCCAATCGAAATTTCCCATTAAACATTTTTTGAACCTAAATATAAAGCCCATTTCATAGCATCTACCAACTTCACATGCGAAGATTTGATGACGGTTTTTGTTGTGAACGCTGCGCCAGCAAAAGGTCGTTCAAATCGTGGTGCGGGGTGAATGCCTCGCCTTGGGACAATTCTATTGTCCGAACTCCGCCTTAAATCTTGCTGTCGGGTAGTTTTGCCGTTTCCTACAAAGACCGTCACTTGACCATTCTGACGAGATAAAGAGGAGATAGAGCAGCTTAGCCCTTTTATGGTCCAATAAGTTATAACTTTTTGAACCAGTTGATGAGTTAGACAAACCACCGATTTTATTGAACCAACGAAAAATTTTTGTTCATTGAACGGAGATTTTTCGTTGGTTCAATAAAAAGTTAGGCTTTATAATTGACGTCAAGATTCGAAAGCAACTTAAGTTTTTGAAAATATTTAACCCATAGTTGCGGACTATCCTTGGCTTGACTCGTTGGATTTGTTCGATCATTATAAAGCCAAACTTCGCATATTTCACCTTCCTTATCCCAACTGATTCTATGCGGATCATTGTCAGCAATAGACAATAGAAGTTCTTTTGTCAAGCCTTCATACTTCGTAAATATTGGTAAACCCATTTCTTCAAATCTATGATTGTACGTGCGGTCATTAAACCCAATAGGGACATACTCTCTATTTAATGTATACCATTCACCCTCATTAGTACGACAGATACTATAAGGTAGATTAATTCGAAAGAATTCGTAAAACATAGTGTTTAAAGTTTAAAAGTTAATAAAACAGAAAAATAGTGGTTCGATAAATCGAGACAAATGACGACCGCCCAGCAAATCTTCGACCAATGCATCTTCGATAGGATGAGTGATATAAGGCACTCCATAATTACCGTCCACGCTATTATTCTAGGAGACAACCAGAAGTAATATATTACACCCAGCCACCACGCATAGACACTGATTAAATTTGGCTACGAACTGGCGAACTAACCACTTATTACCTTCTAAAGCTGTCTAATGAAACGGGGATTTAATCTAACCGTCGGGCACTTGTATCTTCATAAATAAGTTGACCTTTTCTTTCTGTTCACTTTGTAGGCATACTTTTCAATTCTAATCGAACGATTATCACTAAACAGGTAGCTGGCAACGAGGCCCACTCCATCCGTTGGTAATTAATAGATGACCCGTAGGAGAAGTAGTAGTTTATCGGCGTCTGTAGGCATTAAGTTTAAGCCTAAAGAACGCGTGTCTCCTCAATAACCGTTGTGGTTTCGCTAGTAAACTGTGTCAATTGGTTAAGTGCCTGACTTAAATGGGCTAATTTCTTCTGCTCGGCAATTATTGTTTTTTCCAAGTCACTACTCTCCTGTTTGATTCGAGCTAACTCGACATTGAGTTGGTCGTTTCCTGAAATGAAAGATTCATGAACGTACTTGCCAACCCAATAGCCAACTATACCCATGCCAATCATAATGGCTAGCCAACCGACAACGAATGCAACCCCTAGTGGCTTGTCTTTTCGCATGTCATAACCAGATGCCATTAAAAACAGAGGAATGGCTATGCCTATAGTAGCCCCATAGTTCGCCCCACGATTTCCACCTTTCACCTCGTCGGTAGCTAACTTTAACGCTCTTAATTGATCTTCAAGACGAGCACAACTTTCTTGTTGAGCAATTACTGCTTGATGAGCCAACTGCCATGATTGATTCGGAATGCGAACGGATTCAGTTCTCCTGATGGGTGCATCTACCAGCTGCTTGATTGTCTCTAGTTGTTCCTCTACTTGTAACGTCTTTTGCTGAATAGTGGCGGAGAGTTTTCTGCGGTGCAAACTAGTCCGACAAGCTGTGGAACAATATTGTCTCTTTGCGTTCCCAGTTGTAATTATTACCCCGCAGTTAAGACAATTTTTCTCAGCCTTTTGGAAATCGTTTATTATCGTTGCTTCCATTTTGTTTAGAAATTTAGTAGTGACAGGTATACTTGTATGTTGAAAGTAATACCTACTAGAGGTATTACTTTCATAGAGATAGTGTGTAAACAACCGCGTCAAATCCTTCAAAACCGTAAGTCAACGTTCAAACAATGTTGTAACGATTTAATTTAGGCCCCGATACCAGCGATTACCCACTGCTTTTGCGGGCATTTCTAATGGTTCGGCGTAGATAATTTTCGACGTACAGGTAGCGCTTACTTTTGCCGTTCATGGCGTCAAGTTTAGGCTCGAAATCCAACTTAACGGCTGGTCCTAAAAAGCGGGCGCACTATACAGCATTGAATCGGTAGGCCAAAGTTTTGCAAACTAATTCAGCTAATTCACAATCTGAGACCTCGGGTAGTATTAGCCACATTTGTTAATTACAAGGAATGGTTTCAATTAGTATACAGGGTAATAAGCTAACAACATTACACAAAATGTCTCGGCTCACTATGACTACAGCTGAGTCTCGTTTTAATCTTGAGCGTTTACAAAGGTAGTTGTCAGGTTGACATTTATGTCCCACTCTGAGCGTAGATATTGAGTTAACTATTTGACAATCAGTGATATATTTCGACAGCTATTGTCAACTATTGGCAGTTATCTTGTTTTTTAACTGTCTAATAATCAGTGATTTGAGTTTTTGCTTGTCAATGCATCTAGGTTGACTTTAGTTGACATGATGTCAACTAAAGTCAACCTAGATGCATTGCGAAAATATTCATTTAAACGGCTGATTTATAATTAGTTAATACATGATACAAACGGTTAATAGTTGACATTGGATGTCACGCTATATCATTGATTTTCAGGTATATAGTTTAGTGAGGACGCTCTTAATGGGTTGTTCATGTCAACCTGACAACTACTGTACGTAAAGAGTAACGTGGTTAGTTTTTTGCGCCAAAAACACCTGGGTACCGTTCAGCATAAGTATGGAATTTCTTGTTGACAGCTTGACGAGTGATGTTAAGCTCTACTGCCAGTGATGCCATATTGTAGCCATGCATTTTAAGCTGAGCGGCAAACTCTAATATCGATGGTGGGACCATTACTTTATTCTTAGCTGTTTGGTAGGCTTCATATCCACTCTGAAGAAAGTATTCAGCTATTTTTAGTCCGTTAATCACGTATTTATCCTCTATTACACTGATTCGCATTGGATGGCCTTTTTCACAGGCGGATTCCATCGCTTTTAGAATGCACGCAAATCGCAGTGCATATTCCTTAATCTTGCCGTAAATCCCCGCTTTTACGTTTTTGTCGCTTAAGTTCTCCATGCGGTTAATCTGTTGCGTATGCTTATCCTGCCACACCTGGAAGATGTTTACTCCATGCCTGTTGATTTGTGCAATTTGCGGTTCCATATCGGAAGAACTCATTTCTAAATCACGGTAAAGACACTCAAGCATATCGTTATACGGTGTAATTACTTCGGATGGCATCTCAAACGAGAGATTAGGCGAAATTACCTTATCCGTTTCGGCGAATGCCCATAACATACGAAAGACGTAGCCAGTTTGAAGGCGATTCTGCTCGTAGAATCGGTACAGCACATCGGGCTGCGTACTTCCGATTACACTAGCTACTAAATGGTTTTTATCGATAAAAATCATCTTGCCATTCGAACGGCGCATAGTGAAAGAACCTGATGGGGACCAAGCTGAGGTCCAAAATGATGCCTCAGATTTGCCTGTTTTATAACGATCCATGTCGTCAATCCATTTTAGTAATTCATCTTCATAGCGGGTTACACCTTTATAGTTGGCTGAAAGCACATCTTTAATCAGCGCTTCAAACGTAATGTCTTGGTATATCAGCACTTTTTGTGGGTGCGCTTTATCAGGTTCTACTTTACATAAATCCCTATAATCGCGGTTGTACTCATCCTGTACAATGTTAAGTGGTCGCAATAGAACCTTCTGCATCATTGATTTTCCGGATGAAGAAATCCCAACACTAGCTCCCCACATAGCTAGACAGACCTCCCAACTTCCCATTTTAGCTCGTAACGCTGAGCCGATAGCAGAGGCTGAGGCTTGCAAAAGTGTTAGACCAATAAATGCCCGTTCACCCTGCATCTCTTTTAATAAACACTCAATCAATGGGCTGATGCGTGCTGGAAAAACTTCAAGCGGAAATACTAGACCTTTCCGGCGTTTCTTAGTTTCAGCATCGAGGTCTTCGTCGGTTATAATGGCCGCGTAGCCTGATGTGATGAATGTGGGCTTAGGGGTAGGATTGTATGTTTTCATGAAAGTCCATAGTCAAACTTCATCCGATCATAAAGAGCTTGTGATTCAATTTTACTCAGCTTTATTGGGCCAACTGCCGTCAACAGTAGGCAAGATTTTGGTCGAAAGACAAATTGCCCGGAGGTACTAATAATTAAATCTTTGCCAATGCGATACACACGCTCCTGAACCACACTAACCTCAGGTGTATAAGTAGTTTGACTGAAATGCTCATGCTGGTTGTAAGTCGGATTTTGCGAGTGGTCAGAAGCATCAGTCCGGTATGTTGGCCCGTGGGTGTGTTTGGGAGTCGCTGCAATAATTTCTAATTGTTCCAGGAGTTCAACCGCTATATTGCCAAATTCTTCTATAATTCGGAGGCTTGGCGAATCACCGTTCTTCTGACGCCGATCGATCAACATTGATTGCACTTGCTTCCCTAAATCGGAGAAAGCTTGTTTTTTTTCCATTAACAAGCTACTTACGCTTAGTTGTGTTGAGATTCTGTTGGGTTGAACAGACATATTCTTCGCATTTAAGAGTTAGGGTAATATGAGGGATAAGCTGAATAAATTTGGGATAGGGTGTAATAGCCAGCCGGGAAGACCAGTAAGTTAGGGGTGGTCTAAAATGCGCTTTACCTACTAAGTTGAGTGAGCAGTAATTTTTTGGGTTTGATCGGTTCATGCATCAGATTTTGGTTTTAAATGTTCGGTTAAAGAAATTTTGGGCAATGACAAACCAGGAACCCATACTGTGTAGAATGGGAAAGAAACACGCGAGAAATGAAATTAAAATGAGAATTGGCGAACAGCTGTAGGAAAGGGTTATTTTGCTAGCTCGCCTGATTGAAATTTGCGGAGCTGTGCCATTGAAACGTAGCCCATTCTGCTGTCTGGACCTTCTGGTTTAATGACCGTAATGTAGCCTTGTGCGACTAAATTGTAAAACTTTGTTTTGCCAATTTGTAGAATCTTGTAGGCCTGTCCAGTCCTAACATATTCGATTTGAATTTGAGATTGCTCCATTTGCGTTCATATCGGTTTGTTACTGAACGCAAAGGTTATGTAAAAAAGGTAGAGAAGCAAGAAAAAATACCTTTTTTATTGGTATTTTTTCTTGCTTCTAGGACAATATATTTTCTAGTAGTGATAGCAGTGGCTTAGATTTACTACGGTATTTTTTTTCAATCATTGCCTGGTAAGTACCTACTTTCCAATCCCAACTAGTGTATTCAGGCTTGTGGCTAAATTGTCCTCTATATGCAGAGTCTTCAGGTGTAATTATGTCAAATATGGGTCGAAACTCATTGTAAAGTGACAATGCTGGTTTTAAACCCATTGAGGCTAATATCCATATTAAACTCAATCCTCCTGAAGCTATAGCTAGGAGAGCTCTTTCATGTCCTAAAATATCTACTGTGTTTTTCATAGACTCAATAAGGCGATCAGTAAGTATATCTTCGACTGAAACGCTTAAATCGTCGTTGCCATTTTTATAAAAATTTGACCACTCGCTTATACGGAAGTTTTGCTTTTGATCTGGATTAAACTCCTGTACAGAATATTTAATGGCAGCAATCTCTGAATGAACAAACTCTTCAACGAATGGCAAGGCCATATAGTCATCAAAATTATTATCAGTTAGTTTGACCATTAAGCGACTACGAATTTTTACATTTTGCTGTAAAAAAGCTACTCTGATATACAAGGGAAACTTCGGGGTATCACTTTCTGAGTCATCATTATCCATGAATTTTTCCAAAAAATCTGCCTCTTTACGTAAGAAATAGGTAACAGAGACAGTATATCCCTCTTTACTTTTATTATATTTTCGTTTTGGAAGATTCTCCATGTTGATTCCAGTTAGTCCGGTCAAGTGCCTGATAAACGTCTTGTTGAGCTATGTGTACATAGCGCATGGTTGTTACAATTGACTTGTGCTGTGCGAGTTTCTGTACGATTGTCGTAGGCATAATAGTTACTAAATAGGTGATACCGGAATGTCTTGATGTATGAAAAGTTACATGCTTTTTAATACTGGCCAGTTTCATAATCTCTTTTACATATTCATTCATCTTAGGGTGTGAGCGTTCAAAAAAACGACTATTATCTGTTCTCCAATATTTACGTAATATCTGTTCGGGCTTACTAGGACCGTCAGGCGTAGGGTGCATAGCAAAGACTTTCAACCGATTAATTTTCTTTGTTTTTTGAGCAGCCATATCTAGAACTAATCCATCGTCTGTCTCAATGAGATTTTGATTTCTAAGTTGGGTTATATCACCAATCCGTAGCAAAGTATAGAAAGCCAGGAGAAATGAGTCTCTATAGAACTCTAGGTGCTTATTAGCCGAAATGAAAGTTAATCTTTCGATTTTTTCAATTTCAGCGGGCGCAAGCACAACCGTTTCAACCGCGATCTGTTTGTTCTCAAAGTCGTTGTAAGGATTGTCCTGTATTGGAAAAATCTTCCTTTTAATTGCCTTGGTCAGGTACTTGCCAATTACCTGATGGTGCTTATAAGCCGTATTTCTTTGCTGATCTTGGTCAATTGTAAGAAAGTCGTCAAACACCTCAATATTTGCATAGGTTAAGTCGCTAAACTTAACGGTTCGTACGTCTAAAGATTCAGCTAGTAAATTAATGACGCGTTCATAACGATTCTTTGTCGTCTTGTTTATCTTGTTCTTGGCATGGTCAAGATTAATACGTTTAATGGCAAAGTCGGTAAATGTAATAAGCTCTTCTTTCTGCGGAGCAACTGAGTCCTTTAAGTCAAAATCAGCTAAGCGGAATGCACGTCCATAATTCGCCGAAAATGTTAATTCAAACTGCTCTAATTCGTTAATGTTGTCTCTGATCAGACGGTTTAGATCGGGTCGCTTTTTTACTTCACTTTTTTGTTTATCCCATTCCTTTGGGGAAATCCTTATACCAGTTGACTCATATCTGCGCACTCTGTATTGATAGCATTCTATCAATACACCAGCCTTTCCACTACTATCTAACTTGCCCGTTCGATTAAACACCACCCTGTACCTTACTTTAATTATCACTGTGCCTTACTGTTTAAGTGAGCACAATGATAAGCCAGTGTATAACTCAGTAAATGCGTATCACATGCGTATCACACAAGGAGAACTAACTAGGATTTTAGCGAACTAAAGCGAACAGTAAAAAAAGTCTTAACTAATTGGTTATAAGTAAAAAAGCCTTGCAAATCAGAGAATTGCAAAGCTTTGAAATTGTACTTGTGTGCACTTGTAGGGATTCGAACCCCAAACCTCCTCATCCGTAGTGAGGTGCTCTATCCAATTGAGCTACAAATGCATTTCCCATTGATTGGGAGTGCAAAAGTAGGTAGAAAAAATACGGTTGTCAATCTATTTGCCCGAAAAATTTGCTTTGCGCTTCATCAGGAAGGCTCCAATACCTTCAAGAGCATCGACAGAACGACCTAATATATCCTGATTGTCAGCCTCTTGTTCAAGTTGGTGATCAAGGTCGGAATACAACGATTGGTTCAATACTTTTTTCATGGCACCAATGGCGCGGGTGGGAGAGACAGCATAATAGGTAACAACGTTATCGATGGCCGCATCTAATTCAGAGGCTGAAACTGAGCGATTTACTAAGCCAATTTGGGCTGCTTCGGGACCGTAAACGCGTCGGCCAGTGCTGCATAGATCGAAAGCCCGTTGCGGACCAATGAGCCGAGGTAGAAAAAATGTAGAACCCGCATCGGGCATGAGTCCAATGTTGACAAATATCTGGCTAAAATAAGCTTCGTCAGCGCAGATAACGACGTCACAGGCCAGTGCCAACGAGCAACCTGCCCCGGCGGCTACGCCGTTAATCCGCCCGATAACTGGTTTGGGTAGGTTACGGATAGCGCGAATCATAGGGTGATAGGTCGTTCGAAGGGAGTTGCCCAGCATAAGCTGTCCATCAGACGACGCCGTAGCAACGCCTTCTTTCAAATCAGCACCCGATGAAAATGCTTTGTCGCCTGCACCAGTGATAACAACCACCCGAACTTGCTCATCGGCACCAGCGGCTTCAATCGCTGCTGTAATCTCGCCTATAAGACCAGGGCTGAGGGCGTTGTATACCTGTGGGCGGTTGAGGGTTATTCGGCAAACGGCACCCGTGACATCGTAAAGGAGATTTTCGTACATAGGGAAGGTGATGTTGGATACAGAGGGTTTAAATCAGCCAAAATACCGTTATCAGACTAACGATCAGTCCAAGGGCCAGTCCCGCACTAATTTGGGCTGGGGTATGGGCATTGAGCCTGAGCCGGGCACTGGCTACAAAACCCGTTAACAGCACCAAAAGAAGTAATGGAACGAACAGGTCTGTCAGACTAAATTTGAGCATCAGGCTACTGATAACGCCTACCACGCCCCCAATTCCGACGCTGTGAGCACTAATTTGCCATGATAAGCTAATCAAGCCAACGAGTAGGATAGAAACCGCAATACTAGCGATCAAAATACCGATTTCGGGGGCAAGAATCGACAATGCCTGCATCTGAAAGGTAAATAAATACGCTACAATAGCATAAATCAAGGCTGTCAGGAAATACGGTAAGCGACGGTCAGCCAGGGTATCCAGTTGCAAACTTTGGATAGATCCGCTACGGAAAAGGTAATAAATCAGCAGGGACGGTACCATAAATGTGCCGACAAAAATCAAGACTAGTAAGCTAAGTCTCAATGAAGGAGAAAACGCATCCAGCCCCAGTGCAGCGGGTACCTGAAAAAACAACAGACCGAACAGCAGTGTCGGCATTAGCAGCGGATGAAGAACAACCGACAGGAAATAGGCAATACGGGTAGTCAAAGGCTAATTATAAATTATGAATCGGTACGCCGAAGTGGCAACATGACGGCCTGTTCGGCAGTTGCTTACAAAGTTAGCAACTGATAGGGTTCTTTATCATTCGCCTGCTTTATCACACCAATTTTTCATAAATTATTAAAGTTGTTTTCTGAGCCTTGCCACTGGAATGTTAAGTTGTTCACGGTATTTTGCCACTGTTCGGCGAGCGATGTTGTACCCCCGATCATTCAGGATTTTTTCAAGTTTATCATCCGAAAGAGGATGAAGCTTGGGTTCGGCGTCAATCAGGTCCTTCAGAATGTTTTTTACTTCCCGGCTACTCACATCTTCGCCGGTATCGGTCGAGATGCCCTCTGAAAAGAAATATTTGAGGGGATAAATGCCAAACTCGGTTTGCACAGCTTTACTATTAGCCACCCGAGATACCGTGGAAACGTCCATGTCGATCATCATAGCGATGTCCTTTAGAATCATGGGCCGCAGTCGGGACTCATCGCCAGTCAGAAAAAAATCATACTGATAGCGCACAATGGCGTTCATGGTTTTAAGCAGTGTTTGCTGGCGTTGCTTAATGGCATCGATAAACCACTTAGCCGCGTCTAACTTCTGCTTCACAAAGGAGACAGTTTCTTTGAGGTTCTTATTCTGCTTTTTGCTTTTGTCGTAGGTGTCGAGCATATCGGCAAACGAGCGGCTGATACGCAACTCGGGGGCGTTTTTGGAGTTAAGTGACAACTCAAGTTTACCATTACTGCTCGACAACAGGAAATCGGGAATCAGGTACTGCACGTTACCCGCTTCGCCTTCCATAGAGCCCGGCTTAGGGTTCAGCTTAATAATTATGTCAATAACTTTTTTGAGCGATTCGTCGCTGATGTTGAGTCGTCGCTGGATTTTGTCGTAATGTTTTTTAGAAAATTCGTCGAAAAATTCGTCAATAATCCGGATGGCCAAAATATTATAAGGATCTGACGGGTCTTTGCGCCGGAGTTGCAACAGCAGACATTCGGGTAGTGAACGGGCACCAATGCCGGGCGGATCGAATGACTGGATTTTGTGCAGTACGTCTTCCACTTCCTCCGAATCCGTAAATACGTTTTGCGAAAAAGCCAGGTCGTTGACAATAGCTTGAATGGACCGACGAATATACCCATCACCTTCAATGCTACCGATCAACTGAAGGCCAACAAGTTGCTGATCCTCTGTTAGCTGAAGGTAGGCGAACTGCTGCATCAGTGAGTCCGTCAGGCTCGAACCGGTAGCCAGCGGCATATCGCGTTCTTCTTCGCTATAGTTACCATCGCCCTGCATCTTGTACCCAGCGTAATCTTCATTCTGAATATAACTATCTATGTCAAGGTCATCGTCCCGGTCTTTGAAGTCATCGGTTTCGTCAAACGAGTCATCATCATCTTTTTGATCATATTCCTCGTCCATGCCCTCTTCCAGAGCCGGATTTATTTCCAGTTCTTCTTCAATACGAGTGTCTAATTCAATTGTAGGTATCTGTAACAGCTTAATAAATTGTATCTGCTGTGGAGATAGCTTCTGTTGAAGGGATTGGGAAAGGCTTAATTTCTGCATGGTGGGTGGTACTACAGCCTGTAGGTTAGTCTGTTACGTTGAGTGAATACGCGTACGGCAAAAGTGCCCCTTACAATTATTAGGCCAAATTAATTAAAAAATGTTTTTCTACGCATGAATTTTCTGTGAAGTCATCCGATACTACCTTCGCAACTTATGACAAACAAGCTTTATGATACCTCGCTAAGCCTGCTAACAGACCTTTATCAGGTAACAATGGCCTATGGTTACTGGAAAACAAAAACAGCTGAAAAAGAGGCTGTTTTTAATCTCTATTTTCGGAAAAACCCATTCAACGGAGGTTTTACCATAGCCTGTGGATTGGCTAATGTCATTGGCTATATCGAAAACTTTAGCTTCTCGAAAAAAGACCTGCGCTACCTCCGAATCCTGACCGGCAACGATGAGAAACCGCTATTTGAGGAGGCATTTCTGGACTATCTCGCCAATCTAAAACTTACCTGCGACATTGAAGCTATACCGGAAGGAACGGTTGTGTTTCCGAATGAGCCGTTGGTACGGGTGCGTGGTCCAATTTTACAGTGTCAACTACTCGAAACGCCCCTCCTGAATCTCATTAATTTCGAATCACTTATTGCCACAAAAGCAGCCCGGCTCCGATTAGTGGTCGAAAACGACACCTTGCTGGAGTTTGGGTTACGCCGGGCACAGGGCGTCGATGGGGGCATGACGGCTAGTCGGGCGGCTTACATCGGGGGCTGTGATGCAACCTCAAATGTACTGGCGGGTAAACTCTATGATATTCCTGTTCGGGGCACACACGCGCATAGTTGGGTGATGTCATTTGCCAACGAGCAGGAAGCGTTTGATGCTTATGCTGAAGTATTGCCTAACAATGTGATCCTGCTTGTGGATACATACGACACATTACAGGGTGTCCGACATGCCATAGAAACCGGTCGAAAGTTGGTGAAGCGCGGGCATAAGCTGGCTGGGATTCGGCTCGATTCGGGCGATTTGGCCTACTTGAGCATTGAAGCCCGTAAACTACTGGATGCGGCTGGTTTTCAGGATACTGCTATCGTTGCCAGTAATGACCTCGACGAAACTATTATCAGTAGTCTGCGGCAGCAGGGAGCAAAAATTACGGTCTGGGGTGTTGGTACAAAACTCGTTACCGCCTTCGACCAGCCTGCTCTTGGTGGTGTTTATAAATTAGCCGCTCTTCGCCATGAACGTGCCGACCAGCCGGACAACAATGCGTCTGCCGGTAAGCCATCAGAAGAGGCCGATAATGAGACGACAGACGGGTTAGCCCATCAGGCCACGGGCCACCGTGTGACGGACCACTGGGAGTACAAGATGAAACTGTCGGAGCAGGCTATAAAGATTTCGACACCGGGCATTCAACAGGTACGCCGATTCCGTGATGAGCGGGGTTTCATGGCCGATATGATTTATAATTTGGAGGGTATGGACGGCTCAGTTAGCAAGTCAGCCACAATGATTGATCCGTTAGACTTTACCAAACGTCGGCACTTCGATGCCAAGCAACCCCACGAAGATTTGTTGGTTCCTGTATTTCGGTCAGGTAAGCGCGTTTATGACAGTCCAGATATTCATACGGTACGGGCGCGGGTGCAGACCCAATTAGCCAATCTGCATCCGGGTGTGAAGCGATTTGTGAATCCGCACACCTATCCGGTGGGACTGGAGAAGGGATTGCATAAACTGAAAACGAAGTTGATTTTGACGCTTCGGGAGGGCCAAACCCAGGACTAATATCTCAGTACTTTTTTTGTTTCAATAAATGAGAAAAAATAGTCCTTAGAGGGCTCTATCGTCGAAAAGTAACGTTTATGCATTGTATAAAGTCAATATAAAATTTAAATTAATTTATGGCTTGTCGTACTCGTTAATTTATAGAATCTGTTAGAATGTGTACTTATATTTGAGTTAGATAAATTGTTTTTCCACGCAGCAATTTTGCCAAACTCAAGTCATTTTCTATATGAAGTACATCTATTTTTTAGTGAGTATATTTATAAGTAACATCGTTTTGGCGCAGCCGGACTTAGATTTTCAGACTACGCAGGGCGGATGGACGACAGGAACATTATCTAAATCATACACCAGTGTGGGTACTCCAGCCACCAATGTAAATGTTTCGTTAGGAGGAACAACGACCGGTCTGCAAAGCAACTCTCCGCAAGCCTTTAGTCGGGGACTTCAACTGGCTGTCAATCACACATCCAATACCGCCTGTGTGACAACAACGATTACGTTCAGCCCGGTTGTGCAGGGCTTGACGTTTCGGCTTTTAAATGTCGATAGGGGCGCAGCCAATTCCACTAATTATGATTTCATAGATCAGGTAACCGTTAGCGGTATGAATGGAGCTGCCAGCGTTACCCCAACCATTAGTGCCTCTGGAACGGCTGGTAATTATTCCAGTATTTCGGGAAATACCGTAACGGGTACCGGCGATGCGCCCGCATCTGCTTCCGATCCGGGGAATCAAGTCACCTTTTCGGGCATCGTTACCGAAATTACGATTACCTATTGCAACAATGCAGCCCAGACCATCGCAAATCCTGGTGCTCAGACTATCACCATTGAAGATTTATCGTGGAGTGCTCCGCTGCCTGTTCATGTGATTTCATTTCAGGGAAAAGTTATTGGTAATCAAGTGGCTCTTGCCTGGGAAACCGCCTGGGAACAAAACAATGATTACTTTGAGGTTCAACGTAGTAATGACGCTCATGAGTTTGTTTCAGTGGGTCGTGTAGCCGCCGTTGGACAATCTGATAGTCGGCAGGTGTACTCGTTGCTGGATCAGGAACCGCTAACCGGAACGGGTTATTATCGGCTAAAACAGGTTGACAGAGGTATAGATCAACTGGTGACCTATTCCAAAATTATTGCCCTTATTCTCGACGATGTAATACCCACGCTGGCCGTAATCGAAAACCCGGTTGAGGGGGAAGTCATCCCTATTGCGTTCCGAAATATTGAGCCTCATCAATTGACTTTGCAGACCGCTTCTGGCTTGGTGGTTCCTTACCGAATCACTAACGAATCAGCTACAAGGGCGGTTTTAACGCCGATTCAACGACTGTCTCCGGGCTTATATCTGCTCAGTGGACAACAGGGGGCGAATCGGCTAACGGCAAAGATTGTCGTGTTATAGAAATCGGCGCCGTACAGCATACGCCCGGTTTTTAGTGAGGTAATCGCTACCGAAGTTATGGCAACTGAGACAACTATATACTAGCCATCATATCTTCGTGTAAAAGCGTTATAAGGTCGATCTATTTGTTTATACCTACTGTAAGTGACTAGGTAGCATTCAGATATTTTTATAGGTCTGGCTTAGCTGTACTTATGAAAAACACAAGCGATAAATGAAAAAGGTTCTCATTCTTACTGGTCTGAGCGGTAGTGGAAAATCGACCTTTGCCCGCCGGTTCTGCACCGAAAATTCAAACTGGTTGCGCGTCAATCGTGACGACCTCCGACGTAGCCTCTTGCCTGTATCGCTTGGTGAGTACTGGAAAACCTGGCCCGACCGCGAGAAAAATCGAATCGAGACGCTGGTTAATGAGTTACAGAAAACCGCTATTCTGGAGGGGATAATCCACGACTGGCATGTGCTGATTGACAATACGAACCTGAAAATGAGTTACTTAAACGAGTTTCGGAAACTGCTGACCGAACAGTTCGATGAGGTCGAAATTCGCTATATGTTACTTGACGTGCCGGTTGGTGAATGTATCCAACGGGATAAGTATCGCGATGATTCGGTGGGGGAGGTTGTCGTTCGGCGGCAAGCCGAGCAATTAGCCATACTGACAAAGAATTTTAAATTTCAGACAGAAGTCCTTACGCGTAACCCTGTGTTCAAGCGTGTGCAGGACGACCGGCTGCCGCGTTGCGTACTGGTCGATATTGATGGTACGGTTGCCATAATGGGCGACCGCTCCCCCTTCGACTGGCACCGGGTAGGTGTCGATGCGCCGAAATGGCCAATTATTAACTTAGTGAAGGCATTAAGGGCATCGGACTACGCCATTGTATTTTTCTCGGGTCGGGATGCTGTTTGCCGAACTGAGACCACTGCCTGGCTTGAGCATTATTTCGACTGGCAACCCGCCGACTACGGGCTATTTATGCGGCAACAAAACGACAACCGCAAAGATGCCATCATTAAGCAGGAACTGTTTGATCGGCACATCATCGGGCGGTATTACGTCGAACTGGTCGTAGACGACCGTCAGCAAGTTGTGGATATGTGGCGTCGGACATTAGGCCTTACCTGTGTGCAGGTAGATTATGGGGATTTTTAGACCCGAATCTGTTTCTCCAAACCCACTTTTATAAACGAAATGAGTTTGATGATCCTTCTTATTCCCCTATTCTATTCCTATTCCCTTTTGTTTTAACAGGTCGATTTTGGTCAATGATACTGTCAATTGATGATAATCAAACTTACTGGCAACGGCGCTTGATTGACAGTTTATAAGGCCGCAAAGCACTGACAGAATCCAGTGCTTTGCGGCCTTATAAGATAGTAAAAATTTATTAAATAGTAACCTAGCACATTAATATACAATTAAAGAAAATATGAAATTAAGACAGATAGATTAACGAACCTCACTATAATTTTGACCTGATAATTATCGCGCCCTTAAGATCTTTATTTTGAAAGAAATAGTATAAGCCAAATATAAAATGGCATTTTTAGATAAATATGCATATAAATTTTTCAATAACGTCTCTTTGTATTTAGTTTTAAAGGTCCTTTAAAGCACTCATTAAAGATGGCCAGAAAACTACTATTTAATCTATTTTTAATACTATTTGGTATAATGAGCATCGCGCATGCTCAGGATCGTACCATTACAGGGCGTGTAACCTCCAGCGATGATGGTAGCGTCCTACCCGGTGCCAGTATATCAGTAAAAGGTACAACCCGTGGCACAACGGCAGATGCCAGTGGCAATTTCAGCTTGGCTGTATCAGGTAAGCCAACGCTGGTTGTTTCCTCTATTGGCTTTGCCCGCCTGGAAGTCGAAATCGGCAACCGTAGTACTATCGCAGTTCAATTGCAGAGCACCAACAGTGATCTACAAGAGGTGATTGTTACAGGTTACGGCGGGGTTCTCAGCAAACGGGAAGTAACGGGGGCTGTTTCTAAAATCAAAGGAGCTGAGATTCAGAACATCCCTGCCCAAAGTATCGACCGGGCCATGCAGGGGCGTATCTCGGGCGTGCAGATTTCTTCTGCGAATGGCGCACCCGGCGGGGCTATGCAAGTACGTATACGGGGTGTCGGTTCAATTACAGCCGGTAACGAACCGCTCTATATTGTAGACGGTGTACAGCTCAATACTCAGAACACAAACACCTACGCCAGTTCCAATCCGCTTAACTTCCTTAACCCCAACGATGTTGAGTCGATTGAGGTCTTAAAAGATGCAGCGGCTGCTTCTATCTATGGATCGCAGGCGGCCAATGGTGTTGTTATCATTACAACAAAGAAAGGGAAAGCGGGCCGCACACAAGTAAAATTCAATTACTATCAAGGTGTGGTTGAGCCGATTAAATACTTCGACGTATTGAATTCGCAACAGTGGGTAAACGTGCGCACCGAAGCGTTTATGAATGCGAATCCAACGCAATCCAAAACCTGGGCGCTTCAGCAGGTTCTGGGTATTCTACGATATCCAACTGCAACCATAGCCAACCTCGGAGAAGGGCAGTTGCAGGGTATTGTCGACACATTGAAGACATACGACTGGCAACGGGCGGCTTTGCGCAGTGGCCGGGTACAGAACTACGAAGTCTCGCTCTCGGGCGGAAGTGACCGTAATAGCTTCCACTTTTCGTCATCATACAATACACAGGACGCCAACGTTGTCGGTATCTATTTCAAGCGGTTTACATCCAGCTTACGTCTGGGCCAGAAACTGTCTGATAAGTTAAACTTTGAGCAGTCTATAAACCTAAGTACAACGACGCAGGGCGGACAGTATGCATCGCCCAACGGGGGCGGATTTTTAGGGTCAGCTGCTTTTGGTGGGCCGGTGATGGTACCAACAAACGCTATTTATAACGCGGATGGCAGCTATGCAAACACGCCACTCACGGGTGGTGCCGTTGGAGTAGTTAGCCACAACTTCATTCTGTCTGCCGATTATGCTAAAATCACGTCGGTCACGAACCAGATGATTGGTAGTGCAGCCCTCGTATATAAAATTACGCCCCAGTTAATATTCCGGCCAACCGTAAATCTGGATTATCGGATCATTAAAGGCAATTATTACGCTGATCCCCGAATTCAGGATGCGTTCAGTGTACAGGGCCGTGACTCGTTCCAGAATGAAGAGAATATCAACTTCCTCACGAATGGTGCCCTTACGTATACGCACCAATTTGGCGAGCACTCCATCAACGCGTTGGCAGGGGTTGAGTACCGAAGTGATACGCGTAATGGAACCAGTGGGTCGGCTACGGGCTTCCCAACGTCTGACTTTCAATACATTTCGGCGGCTGCCAATTTTACGGCTATGTCAAGTTTCTGGACAGGCTATCACCGGGCTTCGGCCTTTGGCAAACTGGATTATAACTACAAGAGCCGGTATTTCTTATCGCTTATTGGCCGTTACGATGGTTCTTCCCGTTTTGGTGCTAACAACCTATTTGGTTTCTTCCCTTCTGTTTCGGGAAGTTGGTTAGTATCAGATGAAAGCTTCCTGAAAGGGAGTTCTGTATTGACTGAATTGAAAGTGCGGGCCAGTTTTGGATCGACAGGAAACGATCAGATCGGAAACTTCGACTCAAGAGGGTTATACTCTGCCGGGTATAACTACAATGGTGGCAGTGGAGTTGCCGCCAACAGCCTGGCAAATCCTGATTTGAAATGGGAACGAAACACTGAACTCGCGGCCGGTCTTGAATATGGTTTATTTAACAACCGGGTTCGTGGTCAATTTGATGTATATGATCGCACCAGTAATGATCTGTTACTACAACGGCAAGTACCTAACACCAGCGGGTATACGACAATCGCGTTCAATGCGGGCCAGATGAAAAACCGGGGATTTGAAGCCGAGATAACTGTAGACGTGTTAAAAACCTCTGCTCTGCGCTGGGAAACTAGTTTTAACTTCTCGGTTATTGACAACAAGGTTACCAAACTGTATAATGGTATTTCTCCGCAAGCCAATGTCGATAGCCTTGTTTTGCTAACAGCGCCGGTACAGGCGGGTAACACAACCGTCACGCGTAATTTCATTGTCGGCAAACCTGTTTATGCTAACTACGCTCCCGTATATGCCGGTGTAAACCCCGCTACGGGCCGGGCGATGTGGTACGACCAGAATGGTAACATTACCTATACATATCAAACCCCGCGCGATTCAAAATATTTAGGGTCCGACTTCGCTAACATTTATGGCGGCTTTCGTAACCAGATTTCATATAGAGGGCTGGAGCTGACAGCGTTTTTTCAGTATGAGTTTGGTCGTCGTGTTAATAACTCACAAGGCCTAACCCTCATCGATGACGGAAGCCGTAACGTGAATACCCTAACCGACACGTACAATAATCGTTGGACAACACCAGGTCAGATCACCGATGTACCACGTCCCTACAATGGAGGGGCCGAAATACTAGGGTCTTCCTACGTGTCAGCTACCAGCCGGAGTATTGAAGATGCCTCGTATGTTCGTCTAAAGCAGGTGCAGCTGGCCTATACATTCCCAAAGGCACTGCTTAATGCCACGAAAATACTTCAAAGTGTTCGCCTGTATGCGGTAGCAACGAACCTGGTTACCTGGACAAAATGGACAGGCTACGATCCGGAATTCCTTAACTACGGATCGGGAAATACGGGTGCTATCCCACAGTCGAAGACATACACATTCGGGGTCGAAGTAGGTTTCTAATTCTTTTCATCCTTTGTCATTCAGTTTATGAAAATATATATGTTTAAGCGGGTGCTTGCCACGTCGGTTCTGACCTTCGGTCTCTTTGCCTGTAGCAGTTTGATTGATGTAAAACCAAGAACTGCCATCGATTCATCGACGGCTCTCGTAAGCGTGGATGCCATCAATGCGGCTGTCAATGCCGTTTATGACGCGCTGCAAAGCACCGACTTGTATGGTCGGGATTTGATTGCCATTCCTGAAGTACTTTCCGATAATGGACGAGCGACGAACAATTCAAGCCGTCTGGTATCAGAGTATCAGAACCAGCCTGGTTTTCATATGATCAACTGGACGCAGGATTATTATGGCATTAATCTGGCGAACCTGGTATTGGATGCACTGCCCAAAGTGACCATGACGGATGCGCAGCGCAATTCCTACATGGGCCAGTGCCTGTTCCTCAGAGCGTTAATGTACCTTGATTTGATGAAGTCATATGCGTATATGCCAACGGCTATTATTCCTGAGTATAATCGGGGTGGTGTTCCTGTGTCAGTGTCGGGCGTACTAACGTTGCCACAAGTGGAGTTTCCTGGCCGGCCTACCATCGATGTCGTATATACCCAAATTCTGGCCGATCTAACGGTAGCTATCGCCAAACTGAGCGCAACCGCTAAATCAAGAGGGCCAATCTACGCGACCCAGGGAGGGGCTCAGGCACTCTACTCACGCGCAGCGCTTTATGCCGGGAAATATCAGGAAGCCGCCGACTTTGCAACCAGCGCCCTCGCATCCGGGATAGGCACGTTTCAATCGAAAGCCACTTATGTTGCTGGCTGGCGAACGGCTATTAATCCAGAGTCGATGTTTGAAGTTAACTTTCAGACGAGTGAGAACATTGGTGTAAATACGTCTCTACAAACAACCTTCACTACACTGGTAACGCTTGGTAACACGGCCACAACCGGTGGGTTTGGCGATGTTGTTCCAACGGCTGCACTCCTGGCTGACCTGGAGTCGGAGAAAGATGCAACTGGTGCAGTTCTGGACATTCGCCGTCAACTGTATGAATTAGGCACAAAAGGACGGGGAGCGCAGAACATAGAGACTACCAAATTTCTGGGTAAGAACGGTACCATCAACCTCGATAACGTTCCGGTTATCCGAATTTCGGAGATGTATCTCAACCGGGCCGAAGCCAATTATAATCTAGGGAAAGTCGCGGATGCGCTCAAAGACTTGAACACGATTCGGACGCGGTCGGGTCTACCCGAGAAAGCTAGCCTGACAGGGTCCACTTTGCTGGATGAAATCATTAAGCAACGTCGGTTGGAGCTTGCTTTCGAAGGGCACCGATTCTGGGATCTGAAACGATTGGGTCGTGATGTTGTCAAGACGACAAATTTGCCATTCACTGATTACCGCGTTCTGGCCCGGATTCCAATTAGCGAAATCAACAACAATCGCAACCTGAAGCAAAACTATAACTACTAAGCAATCGACTTAGCGTTCTTATCATTAACACTACTTTGCTATGAAAATATTGTTGCGTTTCGTGCTAATAGGCATTGTTCTAGTCACACAAACTTCATGCTTTAAGGAAAATGACTTCCTGTTTGACAAAAAAGCAGTTGTTGAATTTCAGGCCACGGTTGTTACGTCGTTGGCCGTTGGAAAAACCTATCCATTGCTTGCGGTTAAGAATGGAGCGGGCGCTCAGACTACCCAGGTAAATCTGGTAGGCGTCCAACGGGCTAAAGACGAAGTTATTAAGTTCTCCGTCGATAAAGACAACACGACTGCGATAGAAGGTGTCCATTATAAGCTGAGTGGTGGAACGTTCACTATTCCTGCCAAGTCGAGCATGGGCAATTGCGTTGTCGAGATTTTAACCGGAACTGCACCGACCACGACAACCAAGACCGTTGATTTGGTCTTGACATTGGAAGGAAATGGGTCGGATATCCTGCCGAACGAAAATTATAAGAAGGTAGGCTATCGGATTTCTTTTTAGTTTCTAATGCAGCCAACATACTAGTTGAGACCCCACCCTATAGCTGTAGAATAGGGTGGGGTTATGTTTTCCGTCTACCGAAAAATAACGATCGGCAAACCGTATTGGTCTGTATCTTTGTTTGTTAACCTGAAATAACCTCTTACTATATGCTTCACAATCTAACTACTCGTCAAAACCGGGGGCTTTTGCTCCTTTTCTGGCTCACGTTTTCGCTGGCCGGACAAGCTCAGGATGCGCTAAACTACCAGACGCCACCCAAAGCGTTAGCCGATCTGGTAACAGCCCCACTCACGCCCAATGTTAGCATGTCGGACAAAGGAGATATGATGCTCATTCTCGAACAAGCATCTGCTCCCGGTATCGACGAACTGGCTCAGCCCGAGTTCAAACTGGCCGGGTTACGCCTGAATCCGGCTAACAATGGACCCAGCCGGGCCCGCTACATAACGGGGTTAAAGATCAAAAAACTGACCGATAAAGATGAAAAACTGATAACGGGCTTGCCCGCTACGCCCCTCATTAGTTTCGTTCAATGGTCTCCTGATGGAACAAAAGTTGCCTTTGCTAGCTCGACCGACAGTCGAATAGATTTTTACATCGCCGATGTCGCTACCGCAGCCGCCCAAAAAGTTGGTTCTATCGCACTCAATGCAACTTTGGGCACACCCTATCGCTGGGTATCTGACAGCAAAAGCCTGATCGTGAAAACAATTCCGACCGGGCGTGGGCCAGCTCCTGAGCTCAGCCGGGTTCCGGGTGGCCCCACAACCCAGGAGAACGTGAAAGGAACCCGTGGTCAGGCTCCGACCTATCAGGATTTGCTCAAAAACCCATCGGACGAAAAGCAGTTTGCATTCTACACTACAGCGCAGGTTGTACGGTTGAGTCTGGATGGAACGGCCACCAACATCGGTCAGCCGGGTATTATTCTCTCGGCAGACCCCTCGCCAGATGGTCAGTACGTTATGATTGAGACGGTCCACACGCCGTTTTCGTATTTAGTACCTGTCAATCGGTTTCCGCTTAAAACAGAAATTTATGCTATTGCCGGGTCATTGGTCAAGGGCCTGAATGATGGACCATTACAGGAAAGTGTACCATACAGCCGTGATGGAGCACCCACTGGCCCGCGCGATTTTAACTGGCGGGCAGATGTTCCGGCGTCGGTTTACTATACGGTTGCTCAGGACAATGGCGACCCTAAGGTAAAAGCTGATATTCGGGACAAAGTCTTCCAAAGTGACGCTCCATTTTCTGCACAGCCGAAAGAAATCTATGCGGCTCAATTTCGTTTCGAGAACTTCGATTGGGGCAATGCGTCAACCGCGCTGGCTACCGAACGATGGTGGCAGAGCCGTAAAACCATAACTAAAACGGTCAATCCCAGCAACTGGCAGACGGCTGTCCTCTTCGATCGCTCTTATGAAGATCGGTACACGAATCCTGGTCAGCCAGATATGAAACACAACCAATACGGTCGTGAAGTGCTGAACCTGCTCCCCAATGATGAGATTCTCATGCTGAATGCGATGGGCTCATCACCCCAGGGTGACCGACCATTTGTTAGCTTACTGAACTTGAAAACGAAGCAGAGCCGCGAACTTTGGCGGTCGGCGTCTCCCTATTTCGAGCGGCCTATTGCTGTTCTGGATGCTGCCAGGCAAGTGATTTTAACCACCCGCGAAACGCCCGACGAGAACCCAAACTACTTCGTCCGTAACATGAAAGCTAAGATTGCTCCCATTCAGGCGACTTTCTTTCCGCACCCTTACCCACAATTGAAAGGAATTCAGAAGCAACAGCTTCGCTACAAACGGGCCGATGGCGTGGAACTGACGGCTACGCTTTATTTACCCGTTGGTTATAAGAAAGAACAAGGGCCGTTACCGACGTTTCTGTGGGCCTATCCTGCCGAGTTCAAGAGTAAAGAAGCTGCTAGTCAGGCATCCGGGTCGCCTTACCAGTTCAACCGGATTAGCTATTGGGGTGGTGCTGCTTTCGTGACTATGGGATATGCTATTCTGGATAACGCCAGCATTCCTATCGTGGGCGAGGGTGACAAAGAACCAAATGATACATATGTTGAGCAACTAGTGTCGAGTGCCAAAGCTGCCATTGATGAAGGTGTCCGGCTGGGCGTGGTCGATTCGAGCCGGGTAGGTGTGGGTGGTCACTCCTACGGCGCGTTTATGACGGCCAATCTACTGTCGAACAGCAAACTTTTTAAAGGTGGAATTGCGCGCAGTGGAGCCTACAACCGAACATTGACACCGTTCGGATTCCAGAATGAACAACGCAGTTATTGGCAGGCTCCGGATGTCTACAATACAATGTCTCCGTTCATGAATGCCGACAAAATGAAAACGCCTTTGCTGCTGGTTCATGGGGAAGCTGACAACAACACGGGTACATTCCCAATTCAGTCTGAACGGTATTATAATGCGCTGAAAGGCTTTGGTGCCACAACGCGTTTGGTATTCCTGCCCTACGAAAGCCACGGCTATACGGCGAAAGAATCGCTATTACACATGCTGTGGGAAATGAACGGCTGGCTGGATAAATATGTCAAGAATCCAAAACCTACCGGACAGGCGAACAAAGCCGGTAAAGTAGGCGGAGGAAATAACGAACGATAGTTTTTGAAAGCCAGGGGATGAGTTAACGCGATTTCTTAACGCTCCCGAATTAATTGACCAAAAAAGCCGAGCCGGTTATATCCTGGCTCGGCTTTTTTGGTGGTTGGTTTTTCTGTGTGATTTATACGTATAAACCATTGATCTATACCATATAAGTGTCGATGCGCCGACGTGATTAATCAGTTAACAGGGCTGACGTTGTGTGTGTCGGGCTATACACGTGTGTTTTTTGCTTTGTTTTCTTCCACATTCCGACCTTGGCAAACCCATTTTACGCTCATCTTTGTTATTCGAATGAATGCACGCTGATCTGTGCTAGGTGAATAGGTCAATACTCATTTGCTCAATCTTCATTATACTACATGAAACTTCTTAAAGTAGCTGCTGGCGTCCTGAATCAAACCCCGCTTGCCTGGGATCACAACAAGCAAAATATCATCAACGCCATCGAAGAAGCTCAACGGCAGGGCGTAAGTCTGTTGTGTTTGCCCGAATTAAGTATTTCGGGGTATGGCTGCGAAGATGCATTTTTTGCTCAAAATACCATCGATCAGTCCATTGCTTCACTACTGGAAATTGTTGAGTATACGAACGACATCGCCGTAGCTGTCGGTTTACCGTTGCGGCACAACAATCGTACGTTCGATACGGCCTGTCTGATCGTTAACAAACGAATTATGGGTTTTGCCGTAAAACAGCACCTTGCCAATAATGGTGTTCACTATGAAACGCGCTGGTTCCAGCCCTGGACGGCCTACGTCCGTGACGAGATCAAAATTGGTGAGTTCTCATACCCCTTTGGCGATCTTGTCTTTGATTTGTCGGGGATTCGGGTCGGATTTGAAATTTGCGAAGATGCCTGGGTCGCTAACCGTCCCGGACGAATCCTGTACGAACGGGGTGTTGATATTATTCTGAACCCGACTGCCAGTCACTTTGCGTTCCTGAAATCGCAGGTGCGCGAACGGTTTGTGGTCGATGCCTCACGCGCCTTTGGCGTTAGCTACGTTTACTGCAACATGCTGGGCAATGAAGCGGGTCGGATGATCTACGATGGTGACTCGATGGTGGCTTCTAACGGCGAATTGTTAGTGTCGGGTGCCCGGTTGAGCTACGAAGATTTTCTGATCGTTTCGGCTGTTGTCGATGTGGAAGCTACTCGCCTGAATCAGACTCAAAACCGATCCAACCTTGCCTTAGCCTACCCAAATCTGCGCGTTGTGGATCGCTTCGACTGGCCAGATATCGCACCGGTTATCCAAAAGGCCCAACTTGAAGGGTGGGAGCGGGGCGGCTATTTAAAGGAGGAAGAATTTGCACGGGCTGTTGCACTTGGCCTATTCGATTACTTACGAAAAAGCCGCTCGCAGGGCTATGTACTCTCATTGAGCGGTGGAGCCGATTCATCCTCCATTGCCGCACTGGTATTCCTGATGATTCGCATGGCTGTTGAAAATATTGGGTTTGATGGCGTCAAGAAAAAACTCGGCTACATCAAGGCAATTCAGAGCTGTAAAACGCCCGAAGAAATGATCGGGAAACTGTTAACCGTTATGTACCAGGGTACGGAGAACTCGTCGGACGATACGTTTAACTCCGCTAAAGAACTGGCCGCCGACATAGGTGCGAATTTCCTGAATATCAATATTAACGGCCTTGTTGAAACATATCGCGGGTTGATCGAAGAACAGTTGGGCCGCAAGCTGTCGTGGGATACCGACGATCTGGCACTGCAAAATATTCAGGCGCGGGTTCGGGCACCAAGTATCTGGATGCTGGCTAATATCAACAATGCCTTGCTCCTCACCACGTCGAACCGTTCTGAAGCCGCCGTTGGCTATGCAACGATGGATGGCGACACGGCGGGTAGTATTTCGCCGATAACAGGCATTGACAAGCATTTTCTGCGGGGTTGGTTACGGTGGCTGGAAACCGTTGGTCTGAATGTTAAAAATGCGCCCGAACCCACCGACCGTACGAGCTTAGCCAGTAAACCAACGGCACCGGATGAGTTGATCAAGGTGGAAGGTTTACAGGCTGTTAACAACCTGCAACCCACTGCCGAACTCCGACCTTTAGACAAGAAGCAGACCGACGAAGACGATCTGATGCCGTATGACGTGCTGAATTCTATTGAAGAAGCCGCTATTCGGGACAAGCAATCACCGGTTGAGGTGCTGAAACTAGTTGAAGTTCGTTACGCTGGTCGAGATGGGGGGCCAATTCACGACCGCGATAAATTGTTAATATGGGTTGAACGGTTCTTCAAACTCTGGAGCCGCAACCAGTGGAAACGTGAGCGTTATGCACCCTCGTTTCATCTCGACGACCACAATCTAGATCCACGCTCATGGTGCCGCTTCCCAATTTTGTCGGGTGGTTTCGAGAAAGAACTAACCGAAATGCGCGACTGGGCGAACGAGCAGAAGCCAAACGGTCGCAAAGGCAAGATTGGGTTTTAGATGTATCTTTGTCAAAAAAGAAGGAGACATGATTGATGTAAAGTGGCAGGATTATATCACGGTCGATCCGGCTATCATGCTCGGTAAGCCTATCATTAAAGGCACTCGAATTACTGTAGAACTAATTGTTGAAAAGTTAGGGTATGGGGAAACTGTCGATGAGCTATTAGACGATTATCCTCATCTTACCCATGAGGCTATATATGCTTGTCTGCGATTTGCGGCTCGTACAGTACATAGCAAGCAAAGCCGCAAACTAGTGGCATGATAAATTTGCTGGCCGATGAAAATGTAGAAGGCAGAGTAATTCGCCTGCTACGTTCGGAAGGATATAATATAACATCGATACAGGAAACGCAGGGTGGTGTAGCTGATGAAACGGTGCTTGACACATCAGTTTCGTCAGCCGCTGTATTATTGACGGGTGATAGCGACTTTGGTAAGTTACATTTTCAGAAAGGCCAGATTCATTGTGGAATTATATTTTACCGTTTACCTCATACAACATCCGAAGAAAAGGGATAAATTATTCTGAAAGCGATACGTGATTACGGGGATAAATTGGTGAACTCATTTACAGTAATTACAGTGAAAAAAGTGCGAATTCGAAAAATGTAACTTTGAAACAACTTCTCCCCGGTATTCTTTTTGCGGCCCTTTGGGCGTCAGCCTCGGTTGCTACTAAGTTTGGTGTACAGTCGGTTCATCCACTTATTCTGGCTAACGTTCGGTTTTTTATAGCCGGTAGCGGAATGCTCCTGTTTGCGTATGGAATTCAGCGCAAAAAAGACGCCTGGCCTACCCGCCTGGAATGGCGGCAACTAGCCATCTTCGCCCTGCTCAATACAACTATCTATCTCGGCGCATTTGTACTGGCGCTCAAACAAGTATCAGCAGGAATCGGTAGTTTGTCAACGGCGACCAATCCGCTGTTTATTGCCCTGTTGTCGGCGATATGGTTGCGTCGGATGCCGCGCTGGACAGAAATGGGTGGTTTGTTGCTGGGCCTTGTTGGTGTAGGGATTGCGACCTACCCGCTACTCCAAAACAGCTACGCAACCGTTGAGGGATTGCTGATTTTGCTGGTGGGTATGGTCTCGGTATCAGCCGCCACGGTCTATTATGCCAGTATCGAATGGCGGCTTCCTAATCTCGTGATCAACGGCTGGCAGGTCTTGCTGGGCGGGGTACTACTTATCCCATTTACGCTTCTGGCTATTGCTCTGGATTCATCTGGCTTTAGTGCATCGCACTACGACGAACGATTCTGGCTGTCGGTATTCTGGCTAATTGTGCCCGTATCAGTGGTGGCCCTGCAACTCTGGTTTTATCTCGTTCGGCAAGATGCTATCCGGGCTTCGTTATGGCTGTTTCTTTGCCCGATTTTTGGTTTTGCGTATTCCTATCTGCTCATGGGCGAACCCATCACAACATACACTGTCGTTGGTACTGGATTAGTGATTGGTGGGCTATGGCTGGGTCGGAGCAAGTAATCTAGACTTTAGTCCGGGTAGTTGTAACCTACATACTACAAATTGGTCCACTACCACAGGACTAAGTATAATCCACGCTATTGCTTCACCACAATCATTTCTACACGACGGTTAAGTTTCCGTGTTGCTTCTGAGTTATTACTGGCAATAGGGCGCGTAGGGCCGTAGCCGCGTGTGGTGATACGATTAGCCACAATGCCATTTTTCACCAGGTAGTCTTTCACTACATCCACACGCTGTTTCGACAATAGCAGATTCTGGTCGAAGTCGCCCTGATTATCGGTGTGGCCTGATAACTCAATTTCGGCGGTGGGTTTCCCCTGCATAAATTGTAAAAGCTGTTCAAGAGCCGGTTGAGCATCGGGCAGGAGTTCAGATTTACTTTGTACAAACTGAACGGCTTGTAGCTGGATTGTTTTGCCTGTAGGTGCCACAATGAGCGGGGGCGTATAAATTACTTTGGCATCGAGCGTTTTAGGTGGAGTTATCCGTGAGTTGTCAACATTCTTAGTATTGCCAGCGGCAGATTGACCAGCCGTCGCTGATACCGTTGGGGTTGGAGAAACCGAAGGAGCCACCGACGATGCTGCTGTGGTTGCCACACTAACGGGCTTTGACGTGCTTCGAAATAAGCGAATTACTTTTCCGTAGAGTCGGTTCGTACTTCCCGATGTAAATGCCAGCTGCTCATCGAGCGCAGTATAGTCATTCGCTTTGGTTGTGATGATATACGATTGCTTGGGGTCCAGCCTGAGTTGAAACGTTCCGTCAACATTGGTAACCTGTTGTGAACGAACAGTGCCTTCCTGATTTTTTGCCATCACAATTGCTCCGGCAATAGGTCTTTCCGTTTTAGCATCCTGCACAACTCCTTCCAGAGAGGCCGAGCCATCAGTAGGGGCAACTTGGTGTTTAGGTTGTCCCCAAACGGTTGTCGATGCCAAGTCACTCAGGCACAGACAACCCGCAAATAATACATATTTTGTCCAATTCATACTATAAAGGCAACGTTGGAAAGTTGCCCAAAAGTACATTTAAATACGCAAAAATTAAGATATTGATTATATACCGAATGGACTGATTATAGGGCCAAATTTAGTATATAAAAAATGCGTATAACTGCCTGATAATGTGTTGTTTAATTGGGTGGAAAAGTTAGTAAAAAATGAACGCATGGAGCCGCTTTTTCGTTAATTAAATATGACACAGATAACCAACGTGACGATGCATTCCCCGAACGCTCAGGCACCTCTTGCACCGACTTCGGCGAGCAATCTGCCGATTGACGACAACTGGCGGAAGTCTATTCCGGCGCAGGTGTTTCTGAACCATTTTTTTGCGATGGATTACCATATTCATCACCAGAACGACCTTTTCGACATTGCTAAGTTCCCCGTTTTTCAGCAGTTTTACGGGCTTGTAACCGATGATAGCCGCAAAGCATTAGAGAAATTATTATTGAATAGTTGGAGTGCCGAATATGCACTCAGAATTACGCCTGTTGTCAATGATGAGCAGTATCTGCAAAGCTCACTGCACTGGACATTCCCACAGGCATATTATAGTGCCTTATTTAGCGCACGGGCATTTTTAGCGGTGCAAGGCGTTAATGTTAGCAATGAAGAGCTGATTCGCAAACGGGTAGGCAATGCAGTTGTACGGGGCTATTATCCGGCTTCCATTGGCTATTATGCTCTTGGACCGATCAACAGCTACCGCATTCAGCGATTGCCGATGGCGAAACGATTCAGTGTTGCCGCAAAAACAGATTTATTGTTACCGTCGCGGTCGGCTTCGGCACAGGCTGAATTAAGCCAGTTTCTTAAGACAACCCGCGACCAGCGCGTGCGGGCTTTGCGTAATGCCATTCAGACGAATCCGAAGACGGCTTTGCGTAGCCCGAAGACGGGTGAAATTCTGCAAAAATTCAGCGTGGACCAATACAAGCAATTAGCAAAGCAAATCGGCTATACGACCTACTTTGACATGTTAAGCCGCTTACGCATCTCGTCAACCAACCGGGAGATTGAACGGTTTGTTGATTCCGAAATCGATGTTAAACTGTTCCATCAGAGTTTGGTAAATATTGTGGCACACGTTAATTCGGTGCATGAAGCGTACATCGCCAAGGCGCTCGGTATTCAGGCATATCGACAGTTGGTGGCCAAGTTACCATCGTACTTGCAGGAGAGTTTCGTTCGTGAGCGTATGAATACCATAATTACGCCGATGTTGGAGGAACCACAGTCGGGGCAGGAGTCTTATTTACAGATAGCAGCCTAACTCCAACGTCTCTGTATAGTGCAGCCCGATAAGCAAATTTGCTTATCGGGCTTTTTTGTGAATACGTGAATATAATGGGTAAGGATTTTTCGAATGGATGAGCCTGACTGTATCAGCCCTTAACGGCTTTGAACTCTGCGTTCGGTCGCACCAAGAAAACGTCCTGAAACACGGTTCCAGCGAACCGCGTAGTTTTGATGCACTTCGACTGGTATCGGTCATCAAAGGCTTATTTACACTGCTATAAAATTAGTCGCATAATGAATACAGACTAGCTTAAAAAAGTTCGTCGTTGCTTCTTCATAAAAATAACAACAGACTTTTTTTATGTTTTTTGTACAGTAGTTAGCATTTTATACAGGCTGATAAATAGATGAAATCGCGTGTGAACCTGTGTTTAGTATGCGTTTTAATTATAAAAAAAATGGCACTTTCTCCTGTCACTATGAACCAATGTATTTACAGCGGTACAAATGGTGAAAGTGCCAAAAGAATTTGTTATGAAAAGAACGAAAAAATTATTTTCATAACAAATTAAGTTAAATGTATTAACATTTATATAATTCATTATCAATGGATTATATAAAAATAATGCTTTCAAAGCTTTAAACGGGTTTT
This sequence comes from Spirosoma flavum, assembly GCF_042686045.1. Classification (NCBI taxonomy): domain Bacteria; kingdom Pseudomonadati; phylum Bacteroidota; class Cytophagia; order Cytophagales; family Cytophagaceae; genus Spirosoma; species Spirosoma flavum. The sequence continues at coordinate 993,295 of NZ_JBHUOM010000023.1, read as the reverse complement.
AAATTAACTAAATATGAAATCGAAAGATTTTCCGGTTAATAATCTGATCATAAACTAATATTTAATTTATAAATCGATGAAAATAGATTTATATCAAGTCCATAAATTAATTAGTACAATTGCATAGACTAATTAACTAAAAGGTTAAAATGAAAAAGATACTTAATATTATTGCCAGCCCACGCGCCGATGAGTCCTTCAGTAGTAAATTGGGATACGCCATCATTGAGCAAATCAAAGAGGCTAATCCTGGCAGTACGGTGCAGACCCGTGATCTAAACCTAACGCCTTTTCCACACGTAGAAGTGGTTCATTTGGCTGCTTTCTATGCCCCGGAAGATAGCTACACCCCAGAAAGTAAAGCTGCTGTTCAGCACTCAAATGAAGCAATTCAGGAGATCATGGATGCCGATATTCTACTAATCAGTACACCGATGTGGAATTTCTCGATTCCGTCCGTTCTCAAAGCTTGGATAGATCATATTGCCCGTGCGGGTGTCACCTTCCAGTATTCAGAAAAAGGCCCGGTCGGTTTAATAAAAGGCAAGAAAGTATATATTGCCCTGGCTAGTGGTAGTTTTTATTCGGCAGAACCGGCTCAGTCGCTTGATTTTGCTGCTCCCTATTTGAAAACATTTCTGGGATTTCTGGGCCTCACGGATTTATCGTTGTTTCGGGTGGAAGGGACAGGCATCCCCGGTGCAGGAGATATCTCATTGGAAAAGGCTATTGCAACCATAGTACTGTAGAGATTCGATAGCTATTGCAAAAAGAACGGGTAACAAAAATATTATTTCTGGAGAAACGTTAGTGAATTGTATAACACATTTACAGCCTGATATTGACGAATAAGTTTACTGTGTTGCGGTAAATTGTGTCTTATTACCCTCCGTTCTGTATCTACCGTAATTTAAAGCCCGCTCTCTCTAACCGAGAAGCGGGCTTTCGTCATAAGCACAGGCCCAACTACACCGTCTTGACTAAGTCAACTAACGTCTCAATCCAAATCGGGCTATCGTTCAAACTTTCAACTAATTGCCAGTGTTGACCACCCGCCTGCTCAAATAATTCTTTGTACTCAACCCCAACTTCAATGGTTGTTTCTAAACAGTCGGCAACGAAGGCGGGCGAAAAAGCCAACACACTTTTGATGCCTTTGGCAGGGAGTTCCTTGATGATTTCGTCGGTATAGGGCTTAATCCAGGGATCGCTGCCCAACCGTGACTGAAAGCAGGTGATGTATTTGCCTTCGGGAAGGTTAAGGGCCTTTACCAACAAGCGCGTTGTTTCGAAACATTGCGCCCGATAACAATGCTGATTCAGCGCGTGAAGTGACCCACAGCATTCGCCAAACTGACAAACGGTTTTTGTTACATCTCCCTTCCGAATCTGCCTTTCGGGTAGTCCATGGTAGCTAAAGACGAAATGGTCGTAATCATAGGCGGTCATATATTTTCGACCAATTTGAGCAAACCCCTCAATGAAATTCGGATGGTCTAAGAAGCGGTTGATGAAACGAATTGCCGGAACCACCTGCCAAGTTTTGACGATGTCCATCACCTTCTCGTAAACCGAACCCGTGGACGCTGAGGCATACTGCGGGAAAAACGGAATAACGACGATATCGGTCAAACCGAGTTGCTGGAATTCGGCTAAACCTGCTTCGATAGAAGGAGTTTGATAGCGCATGGCTAATCTGACAACATACTCGTTGCCCAGCGCATTTTGTAACTCCTGCTCAACAACCTTCCCATAATACTTCAGAGGTGAACCCGTTTCTGTCCACAGCTGCTTGTAAATTTTGGCTGATTTGGGCGCGCGAAAAGGAGCAATAATGCCGTTGACGAGCAGAAAACGCGGAATCAATGGTATGTCGATGACCCGCCCATCCATCAAAAACTCACGCAGGTATTTACGTACGTCCGGCACAGCGGGACTGTCTGGTGTACCCAGATTAACGATTAAAACGCCCGTTTTGCCATACGATTTTTGGGCAGTAACGGGTGGTTGCAAAACAGAAACGTCCATGTTTAGAAAAACTGTGGTGATAACGATTATGTTGCAGCCATTTTAGTTGTAGCGGCTGCTTTCAAGATGGGTGGGCCATGTATTTTACCAACAAAAATACGATAAGGATAGATTTGTTGGTAAGATATGATTTAGATTTGTATAGATTTTATTTATGAGGCATGTGGTTCGCACCATGCGGCTTATCGCAATCATTTTATGACGCTTTCCCAACTCGACTATATTGTTGCCGTTGATACTTACCGGCACTTTGCAACGGCTGCCGAAGCTTGCCACGTAACGCAGCCAACGCTCAGTATGCAAATTCAGAAATTGGAAGACGAATTGGGAATACTGGTGTTTGACCGATCGAAACAGCCTGTTGTGCCAACCGAAACCGGCCAGACAATTTTGACTCAGGCGAGAGATGTACTGCGGGCCGCCCGACGTATTCCTGAGATCGTGAATGAGTCGAAAGAGGACTTTCGGGGCGATTTCAGAATTGGTATTATCCCGACACTAGCGCCCTATCTGTTACCCCGTTTCATTGGTGAATTCGTTGGGAAGTATCCATCTGTGTCAGTGCATATCCAGGAGTTGGTGACAGAACAAATTGTTGAAAAGCTGCGTAATGGATTGATTGATGTAGGGCTGGTCGTTACCCCACTGGCAGAAAGTGGCATTACTGAAATGCCGCTGTTTCAGGAGCCCTTTGTCGCGTATGCAGCCGATTCGAACCCATTGTTGAGCAAAACAACGGTTTCCACAACCGATCTGCTGTCTGATGGGTTGTGGCTTCTGACCGAAGGCCATTGTTTCCGGACGCAGGTCATGAACTTGTGTGGTGCCGACCGCCATGCCAACGGTAAAACGACATTACGTTATGAAACGGGTTCCCTCGAAACGCTTATCAAATTAATTGATAAACAGGAAGGCTTTACCTTGCTTCCCTACCTCGCCACGCTCGATATGGATGCTACTCGCCGGTCGAGACTCCGCCCGTTCGATGCGCCATCTCCCGTCCGCGAGGTAAGTTTAGTAATGCATCGAAGCTTTTTAAAACGCCAACTCATTAACGCCTTCAAACAGGAAATCCTGGCGAATTTACCCGCCGAATTAACCGGGACAGCGAAGTCAGGAAAGGTGATGAATGTGCGGTAGAAAGAAACCTGAAATGACTCTCTGTACTCACGCTGGCTATTTCCTGCGAAAGTAACCGGTACTGGTGGCTTCCTCAAGGGTAGAAATTGTTATGACAAGCGTCACGGTTTAACACGGCGTTTTGTCCGTTCAAGTTGCCGGTACATTTCGCCAAATTCGTTGCCGTTACTAATCGCATCTGTCAGTGCCGGAACCCCCGCCCGCCCAACCACGGCCAACCAGCGCGCCACTTCGTCAGCTGCTGTTTGGTAAGCCAGCAGTGTATGGGTATAGTTACCCCCAAAAAACTCTCGGGTAGTTTCAAGATCGGCCAGCTTTAACATCGGCCGTTGAGGAAAAGACAGACTGGCATTCTCACTGGAGGATGGGCTTGTCTGCTCTAAACTGTCGGGTTGTTCCCATACAGACGGGTTACTGAATCGATAATCCACCATCAAGGCCAGCCCTTCATTGAACCACTGCGGAATCTGGCGTTTAACGCGCCACCAGCCCAACCGTGTAAATAGTTCGTCGTGGCATAGCTCATGAGCAATTACATCTGTATTGTTACCGTCCGGACCCAGCACCAGATATGACGTGCCCCAGGGTGTTCCTACACTGCATCCGGCACCCTCGCCCCCCGCGCAATACCGTTCGTAGTCGGCTTGCGCAGGACAGTAAATGAGGGTGGCCTGTCCGCGTCGATCACCCCAGAATCGCCGGATACGGTCGAGGGCCGTTTGCGTATGATGGCGGAGTTGTGTCTGTTGTTTTGCCGTAGCCGTACGGCTTACATACACTTTACCCGTGCCCGCAAGTAGTTTGAAATCTGCCGATGTGCTGACGCGCATACACCATAGCACTTGTGGATACAGCCATAGAAAACCAATCGGTAGAGCAATCAGCAATAGTAAACAGTATCGAACTAGCACATATCCACGCATGAAAAAATTAATGAGATAACATAATCGTTTACGATTGATAGACAGACGGTTACAGATTAGTTTCTGACGTGAACCGGTATAAGTAGGGGGCCCTGTGAGCACCACCACTGTATTTTTTATCAAGCCGTTCTAAAATGTTCAGGCTAAGTATTTTACGCTGGAAACTTGACCGGCGTAGTTTTTGGCCCAAAATCGTTTCGTAAAGGCTTTGCAGATCGGCCATTGTAAATGTTTCGGACAGGAGCGGAGCTGCCCAGCGGTTAAAACCGATTAATTTCCGGTCGAGGTCAGCCTGTAGTGTTTCCAGTGCTTTTTGAACGATAGCCTGATGGTCCAGCATAAGCTGAGGCAAGCTGGATAACTCGTACCAATCACAGGTATCTGACAATAAATCAGGAATGGGCACAGCCTTCGTGAAATCAACCAGGGCATAATAACCTACCGAAACAAACCGGCGCAAGAGCCAATGGTCATCCGTGGGAATCACACCTTTGGCTTCCATAATGGCCCGTAGGGGGACTGCATCGTGTCGGGCAAGATCACCAAAAATATAAAATTGCTCCAGATAAATATCGATTAGGCCCGTCCGTTCGGCCAATACTCGCCGAGCGGCATCGTTCAGATTTTCGTCCTGCCGAATAAAACCACCTGGCAAGGCAAACAAGCCAGTATTTCGGTATTCCAACAGGAGAATTTTTAACTGATTCTGATGAAAGCCAAACACAACGAAATCCAGCGCCAGACCCGGTAAAAAATTGACCCCGTTAGGACTTTGCTCTTCTGGAGTTAATTGATGCGACATACTAGCAAAATTTAAAGCGCAAGTAACAAAAAATTGGGTGGTCTCACTTTAGTTTTTTATTATTGTCACAAAATGAGACAATAATCGATTCTCGTACTAACTAACCGTCGACTTTGGCCAATTATTTCTCAGCTGCTCATTTTTTACCCTAACAAAAACTGCATGAAAACCCTATTTATCCTGTCTTTATTGACTGTTCAAGCAGCCAACTTAGCCGTTGCTCAGTCGAATAAGACAACTACAGCTCCACAAGCTAAAACCGCCAACGGTATTGTTGAGGGAGTCAACGAGCCAAGCGGAATACGCGCGTTCAAAGGCATTCCGTTTGGTCAGCCGCCTGTAGGTGAATTACGATGGAAGGAACCCCAGCCTGTTAAGAATTGGGAAGGCGTACGTAAGACCGAAAAGTTCGGTCCCCGCGCTATGCAACGGCCTATTTTTGGCGATATGGGCTTTCGCTCCGATGGTATGAGTGAAGATTGTCTCTACTTAAACGTATGGACACCTGCTAAGTCGGCCAATGAAAAACTGCCAGTGCTGGTCTATTTCTACGGGGGTGGCTTTGTCGCGGGTGATGGCTCAGAAGGTCGTTACGATGGAGAAAGTATGGCTCGCAAAGGCATTGTGGCTTTAACCGTGAACTACCGGCTTGGTGTGTTTGGCTTTTTCGCCCACCCTGAGTTAACCAAGGAATCATCGCATCACTCGTCAGGCAATTATGCCTACTTCGACCAGGTGGCGGCTCTCCGTTGGGTGCAGCAGAACATCGCGGCCTTTGGTGGAGACCCCAAACGGGTAACCATTGCTGGCGAGTCGGCTGGGTCTATTGCGGTAAGTGCCCTCATGGTATCCCCATTATCGAAAGGATTAATTGCCGGGGCTATCGGTGAGAGTGGCTCGTTGCTTGGTGGGTTGCCACCGGCTCCGCTTGCGAAAGGTGAAGAAGCTGGTAGTAAGTTTGCTACAGGAGCTGGGGCAAATTCGCTGACTGAATTACGAGCGATGTCGGCTGAACAATTACTCGAAGCTGCTTCTAAACCCGGTGTCCCCTGGTTCACCGCAACTATTGACGGCTACTTCTTTCCAAAGACTCCTATGGAAATTTTTGCAGCTGGCGAACAGGCCCATGTGCCGTTACTAGTCGGCTGGAATTCGGAAGAGATGAACTCGCGTGCTGTTTTGGGAAAGGAAACCCCAACGCCCGAAAATTACACTAGTGCCGTAAAAAAATTATACAACGACCGAGCCGATGAGGTCTTGAAGTTGTACCCTGGTTCGACAGAAGAGGAAGTTTTGCAATCAGCAACGGCTTTAGCCAGCGACCGTTTTCTGGCCTACAGTACCTGGAAGTGGGCTGATATGCAAAGCAAAACGGGTGGGAAACCGGTGTATCGGTATTACTATTCTCGCCCACGTCCGGGCATGACCCCCGAAATGGGTAATGCAACACCCGGTCTGGCGGGTGGCGTAGTGAAATCAACGGATGCAACGGCGGTTAAAGTAGCGCCTGCTACGGGTGCTGTTCACTCGGCTGAAATTGAATATGCGATGGGTAATCTGGCGACGAATAAGACGTATGCCTGGACACCAGATGATTATAAAGTTTCGGAGGTGATGCAGAATTACTTTGCCAATTTTATAAAAACGGCAAACCCAAATGGTCCGGGTTTACCAAAATGGCCCGCGGCTAATGCTGGCAGTAGCGTTCAGTTTATGCAAATCGACGTGAACACGCACCTTGAAACAGAAAAAAATCGGGGTCGCTATCTGTTCCTGGACCCATTCTACACTAAGCAGTAATCGGGTTGAGTTGGGTAATTGACTTTAGTTGTGAGGGCAGTTTTAAGAAACTGCCCTCACTTCGTTTTTAACCGCCAATGATCATTTCGGCCACTTCCCGCCCTGTTTGCATGGCCGCGTTAAGGGATGGATAGCTCGTTTGGTCGCCACACTGATACAAATTATCCGTCAATTGAAGCGGTTGTCGGATAGGGTCGTTTCCGGCTTGCTCAGGATTGTAAGCGGGTAATGCGTGGGGTATGTGATACGTTCGCAGATACCGCCATTGGTACACCTCCTCGCCAAACCAACTGCTGAGTTCGACCCGGATTCGCTTCGTTAATTCGGCTTCATTCAACAAGGTCAACCCCTGTGTACTGACCGAAACCAAGGTTTGTCCAGCCGGTGCATAAGCAGGAGCAACGTCGCTCAAAATGGCAACATTATGTACGGCTGAACTGCGGTGAGTGTTGAGCAGAAGGAGTTTCTTCTTGTCAGGACTGTTGGTGAACTCGCCCGGCTTTACCGCGAAATAGGTACAAGTAGTATGGTTGAAAGCCTGTTCAGGCGGTAATGGACGATTGGTCAAACGGGCAGCTTGAGCAGCATCGACGGCCAGCACAACCGCGCGGCCAGTTAAGGTTTCGCCAGAATTGAGGTAAACCGTATTACCATCAACCTGTTTGACTGGTGTTTGCAACCGAATCTGTCCAGGCGACAACCGACTTGCTAACTGATTTGGTATGGCTTCAATGCCAGTTGCTGGTACAGCAGCCCCGCCCACGAAAAACATCCGAAAGCAAAACTCAAAGAAATTGCTTGATGTCGTGAGGGCATCCTCCAGAAATATACCCCCGAAAAATGGCCGAAAAAATCGCTCTATTATTTGCTCTGAGAACCCCATCTCGTACAGAAAGGCCAGCGTAGTGGTTGGCGTTTGTCGGAATAACTCACTGATGGGTAAGCTTTGGGTTCGGCGAAGGAGGTCAACAATACGCAACTTATCGCTCAGTGTTCCAATCGGCGACACTAGTGTTTGGAATATTGAGAGCGGCTCCTGAAATGGATTTAGTAGACTAATCCACTGCGGTTCAGAGACTCGCTGATGAATAAGCGCCCCTGAACGAAAGAAACGCAGGTCGAGCTCGCTATAGTTTAGCAACCGCTGGGCTTCAGGATAAGCCGTCAATAAAATCTGAAATCCCCGATCAAGCCGGAAGCCATCTACCAGGTCAGTACGAACCCGTCCGCCAATGCCGTCGGCGGCTTCAAGCAAAAGCGCGTTGATACCAGCTTGTTTAAGGTAAACGGCGCAAGTCAGGCCAGCCATGCCAGCACCAACAATGATGACAGGCGCATCTGCCGGTCCACCACCAGGACTGGGCGAATCTATAGACATACCAAGAATGCGTAGGTTCGTGAATAAAGACTAAAAGTATGATGCTATGTTCTCCAATCCATAAATCAGGGTGAAATTTGGTAGTACTTTTTTAATAAAAATAGAATATTTTAAAGTTATTATGTTTTTAACATATTGATAATCAGTTGCCATAAAATAAAAGTTGTTGCTTTTTTTTAGAAATATTAATTTTGCCCAAACGAATTGCGTTATAGCGGCATGAACCTGTTAGTGGTTGATAATTTCGATTCATTTACCTACATGCTGGTGGATTACCTACAGCAGGCTGGTGCAACGTGTCGCGTTGTCAGGAACAATGAGTCGTGGAGTCGTTTAATCGATGCTCCGGTCGATGCGGTGGTACTGTCACCGGGTCCGGGCGTGCCGAAGCAGGCGGGCCGTTTGATGGATATCATCGCGCATTATTATCGGCGTGTGCCAATACTGGGCGTCTGTCTGGGACATCAGGCACTGGGCGAGTTTTTCGGTGCGAAACTCACGTTAGCTGATCGACCAATGCACGGTAAGGTATCTACAATTCGGACACTGACGAACGATGTGTTGTGGCAGGGATTACCAGCCGAGTTTGCCGTGACCCGTTATCATTCTCTCGTCCTGACAGACCTGCCCTCTCAATTGATGGCTACAGCTGTTACAGGTAGAGATGAATTAATGGCGATGCGCCACCGAACATTACCTCTGTGGGGCGTTCAGTTTCACCCCGAAGCAGCCCTGACGCAGCATGGGTTGAGACTCATCGAGAACTGGATTAACTATGTGTTGTTTACCTATAAAAAAACCGAACCCACCAAATCCTTAACCGCTCAATACGTATGAATTACCAAATTCGGGAAGAAGCGGGTTTCCGCTATGTAGATGAGGGCCAGGGCGAAGTATTGCTTCTGCTGCATGGCCTGTTTGGTGCCCTCAGTAACTGGGACAGTGTTATCAATACGTTTTCTGATCGTTATCGGGTCATTATTCCGTTGCTCCCCATTTATGAAATGCCCATTCGGCAGGCGAGTCTGGAGGGTTTAATGGCGTATATTGAAAAATTTGTTGCGCAAAAATCCTTGACCGATGTAACCCTGCTGGGAAACTCGCTGGGTGGTCACTTGGCTATCCTCTATACGTTCAAAAATCCCGAACAGGTTCGGCGGTTAGTGCTGACGGGTAGTTCGGGGCTGTTCGAGAATGGTATGGGTGGGTCGTTTCCCAAGCGCGGTAGTTACGACTACATTGCTGAGCGCGTAGCCTACACGTTCTATGACCCGAAAGTAGCGTCGAAAGGACTGATCGACGAAGTGTTTGAAATCACTAGCAGCATTCCCAAGTGCATGAGCATTGTAGCTATTGCCAAGTCGGCGCAACGGAACAACGTAGCCAAAGATCTGTATAAGATTCAGGTGCCCACGTTGCTCGTTTGGGGGCTGAATGATACCATTACGCCAGCCGAGGTTGGCCATGAGTTTAATCGGCTAATTGCTGATTCAGATTTGTATTTTATTGATAAGTGCTGCCACGCGCCGATGATGGAATGTCCCAACCGATTTAACGAATTGTTAGATAATTGGCTTGCCAAAAATCCGGTGAGTGAGTTGGTGGCGTAAGTTTGTTGAGTGTAGTCGATACAGAAGTCTTTATTCTCTACACTAAATTTGAAAACTATGCGAGAATTTCCGTAGTTTTCGGCTAACAGTTTTTGTTTATTATACGACACTCTATTATCTATGCTAGCTGCCGAACTAATAGATCCCATGCTTCCAGCCCTGAAGCCAACCGACCTGGTCGGGCAAGCTTTAGCGTGGATGGCGGAGCACCGCGTCGGGCAACTCGTACTGGCAGATCAGGGCGATTACCGGGGTATTGTAAGTGAAGAACTACTTATGGACGTTGCTGATGAAGAGCGCTCTTTAAGCGATGTTATGTGCCTGTTTGAGCAAACTTATGTATACGAAGAACAGCATTTGTTCGAAGTACTAGGCGTGGCAACTCAACACCAAATGGAGGTTGTAGCCGTTCTCAACGAGGGACGTGAGTTTATCGGCACTATTTCTGTAGGCGAATTGCTCAAAAAATTTGCGCAGGATTTGGGTGTTCAGGAGGCAGGTGCTATTCTGATACTGAATATGAACGAGCGCGATTATTCGATGGCAGAGATCAGTCGCCTGATTGAATCCAATAACGTCAAAATTATCAGCAGTTATTTTTCCAGTGCTGCTTATGGTCAGCCCGACCGTTCGCGGTTGACACTCAAACTCAATCGGCGCGACATTACGCCCGTTCTCTCGACACTCGAACGCTTTGGCTATCATATTGAAGCAGCCTTTGCTAACGCCCCCGTCGAAAGTATCGATCAGGAGCGGCTCGACTTGCTTCTTCGTTATCTTAATACATAGTGATTAGCTACTGGTGGCTGGTCAAACGAATCTACTAACCACTAACCGGCCCAACGGCCCAACACTAATCACTAACCTTTATTAGTATGAAAATCGCCATTCACGGGCGCAACTTTCCCGAATCGGCACGACCCTACATTCAGTCGATGTTTGAGGAACTGTCCAGACGGCAGACCGACATAATTATCACACAAGGGTATCGCGAGTATTTAGATAATGCGGGTGTGGTTCATTACAGTGAGGCTACCTATACCATTGAAGAAGGTGTGGCCGATGCTGACTTTATTTTTAGTTTAGGGGGTGATGGTACGCTGCTCGACGCTGTTACGCACGTTGGATCCCGACAAATTCCGATTATCGGGATCAACATTGGGCGATTAGGTTTTCTGGCCACAGTAGCCCCAGCGTCGGTACGGCTCATGATTGATGCAATTTTCAATGGCCAGTACACGATTGATGAGCGAACTTTAGTGAGCGTACGGTCGAGTCAGGATATTTTTGGTAACCTGCCTTTCGGCTTAAACGATTTCACGATTACGCGCACCCAAACCTCGTCGATGATCACGGTGCATTCTTACCTCGACGGCGAATTTTTAAATTCCTACTGGGCCGACGGATTAATTATTTCAACGCCTTCCGGCTCCACAGGCTATTCACTCAGTTGTGGAGGGCCGGTCCTGTTGCCTCAAACAGAAAGTTTTATAATTACGCCTATCAGTCCGCATAATCTCAACGTCCGGCCAATGGTTGTTATGGACACCTGCCAGTTGGCGTTTGAGGTCGAAAGCCGGAGCGGTAATTTTCTGGCTGCTCTGGATTCCCGTTCGTTTACAGTTGATACGTCCGTCAGAATCAGTGTTCAGAAAGAGGCATTCAAGGCGCGTTTAGTTAAGCTCAAGGATGATAATTTTTTGAATACGCTCCGCAGCAAACTCAACTGGGGTTGGGACATTCGCAATTGACGAGCAGGCGAAAATGTTGTATTTTTCTTAGAATAGTCTTTCTGGCATTCTCATACTTCTCATTTCTGGCATAATTTTTATGGCCTATTGCCAATAAAAGCAATGGCCCTGCCGTTTCGACATTGGCTGGCCTCCGGCTTAGTTACGGTTGATTCACGTATTTCATAAATATGTATAAGTATAAACAGGTGGTAGTAGGCGTTGCGGCAATCTGTTTGCTGTCAGGGTTAGTTACGGAGAGTTCGGCACAACGACCGAACACGCATTTCGTTCCGTATTCGTCAATTACGTTTGGTGGGGGTACATCTACCTATTTCGGTGATTTAGCTGGTTATGGTAAGCCTATCAGAGCCTTATTTACGTTGCCCCGCTGGAATGTTGGACTGGGATATACACGTCAGTTTACACCGCATTTTGCCGCTCGGGCTACGTTTACCTGGGCACGGATTACGGGAGATGATTACAAATTCAACAAAAATGATATAAATAATGGGCTTGTACAGTATGCCCGGAATTTACACTTTCGGAATGACCTGAAAGAGTTTGCCATAACGGGAATTTATAACTTTGTTGCTGATGGGCGAAATTCAGACGTTCGGGCAAAATTTACTCCGTATATTTTTGGTGGCTTGGCGTTGCTGGCGCATAGTCCTGAAGCCCGCACACCTGTAGCCGATGGTACTGGTAGTGATGTATATGCCGGTCAGCAATGGGTTAAACTCCAGCCCCTGCATACCGAAGGGCAAGGCCAGCCCGGGCGCGACAAACCCTATTCACTCGTGACGCTGGCGATTCCAGTTGGCTTTGGCGTGCGCTACATGATAAATGAAAGCTTTAATGTTGGTGCGGAGATTGGTTTCCGTTATACATTTACTGACTATCTTGACGATGTAGGTAGTGGGACATATCCCGATCCAGCTACTTTACAGGGTGTAGCATCAGTCATGTCGGATCGACGGCAGAAAGAGCAATTTGCGGCCCGGTACCTAAAGAATCCGCCTGATCGCTATACCGTACTGGTCAATCTATTCCAAACGGGTACTCCAGACGAAAAGGCTGCTGTTACAGATGCATTAAACACGCCCAACCGCGGGGGAAGGGGTCTGTTAAATGATGGTTATTTGTTAACTAATTTTTCGATTCACTACATCATTCCGAGTAAAATAAAATGCCCGCCTATTAAGTAAAAGCGATTCCAGTCATGATAGTAGTAACTGTCAATGATTGTCTATGGCTTGTTGATCACTGTTACCCGATTTATGCATCAATACAGAATTAAGAAGGCCCGGCTTATTGTAGCCGGGCTTTTTATCAGCCTAAGTGTTCAGGCTCAGAAAATTGAAATTGGGGGCGGATTAGGTGGAATGCTCTACAAGGGCGATGTGTCTCCGGCACTCAATCCTCAATTTTATAGGCCCGCAGGAAGCCTGTTTTTTCGTTACAATGCCACCCGTTCATTTTCGATACGGGCAAGTGGGGCTATTGGGGGTATCCGTGCTGACGATCAGGCCAGCAGTGATCCGTTTCAACAAGCTCGTGACTATTCATTTCGCACCAGTATCGCTGAAGCAGAGGTCGATTTTGAGTATAATTTCTTGAATTACAAAGCATTGCCTAAAGCAAAAAACTGGACACCTTATATATTTGGTGGTATAGGGTTATGTAGATTTAACAACTCTGTTGTTCGGGTAGGTGGCGTCGTTACTTATCCGCTAGGCGTGGGTATTAAATATGAAATTAAGCGTCCGTGGAGTATTGGTGTCGAGTTTGGCACCCGCTTTACAAGGAATGATTATTTGGATGGCTTAGGTGAGGCAACCTTTGGTAATGCGCTTACCAAAGTGACGCAGGGTAACCCCGTTCTTAAAGATAGCTATACATACACTGCCCTGACGTTGAGTTATACATTCTACAAAATATTTTGCCCGTAAAAGAATATAAATAAAAAGGGAAATACCGAATCTTTAGAAACTGCTTGAGAACATCAGCAACTACCGGACTATATCTGTCCGTAAGTGAATAAAGACTCTTTCAGGAGTTGAATATTTAGTGGGTTTATCGAACGTACATAAGAGCCACACTTAACTTATCATAATGAGTTACATGGAAAGTTAAATCTAAGGCGCTCTTTTAGCTTGTGCTTCCAGAATCAATTGCAAATTGGCGTTTCCGGTAGTTATATGAGAATAAGTGCCTTTCCCTGACTGAGCTAATTTTTTGAGATTTTTCCCATTAACCTCATTCCGGCCAAAGGTGAACACCGTTAAAGAGATGTCCTGGGTACTGGATTCACCAACCAAATTGAAAACGTCCTCGCCAACCGGAAACTCGCCATCCGTTGCCAGAATAATACGGTTATTGCCCGCCCGAATATAGGATTTGTTGGCAAGTTTGTAAGCTAAGCGGATGCCTCCATCCCCGTCTGTATCGCCGTTAGATTGTAACTGATCAATCAGGGTAGTGATCTCGATCGCTTTGTCGCCGGAGGTAGGCTTTAGAGCAACACGCGCTTTACCGGAATAAACCACAATAGAAATCTGATCTTCAGGCCGGAGCACATTCAGGAGCGATTTTATAGATTTCTTTAGCAAAGGCATCTTATAAGGCGAATCCATAGATGCTGACACGTCTAATAGCAAAACCATATTGTTGGGCGCAAAACCTGTCAACGAAAGCGTGGCTTCCTGCCGGGCTGACCGGTTGATATACAGTGTATCTATCGTCGCCCGATTTACATAAACGGTGTCGTGCTGAATGAGTGTCTTTGTATTCGTTTTGGGATTTGATGAGTAAGATAGCGGTGCAGGGTTAACCGTTGTATGTTTATTGATAGGTTTACTGTCATCGACGGGATTCTGGTCGGGCTGAGTAACTTTTGTGGGGGTGAGTGGCGGAGTTATGGGTGACGTTGACCGGCGGAAAGCAAAGACATTCGGCTGGTTAACCACCTTTAGCACACCAACGTTGGCCAACTCGCTGAACTTGTTGTACGCGTAAACTAATTCGTTGTTGAAGAAATAGTAAAACGTTTCGTACGAGTGGGCAATGGATGCTGTAGTTGGCTCTTTTGTTTTTTGGGTCATTTCGGCCAGTCTGAGCGAATGCTCGGCGATATCCTCGTAGGGTGAGTAAGGACACAAGCCGTTGCTTCGTCCAAATCGTTGCAGACCCTTTAAATTCTTGTATTCGTTGATAATCAACTCTCTGGCTTCGGCTTGCAGCGTATCTGTTTCTGGCAACTGAGTGGCTTCTCCTCGCAGATAATCCTTTACGCCGAACAGAATTTCTTTATCTGTGTCCAATACAGTGAGTAGTGCTTTGCCCGACATGTTCCAGGAGGTAATTGGCTTTTTGACCGGATAGCTTTCATGAATACGCCGTACATCCCGGTAGAGTTGCTCCTTTTTCTGATCGAACGCAGTGAACAGGTAAGCATATCTATCCAAAATGGCATCGGAACGTTGCAGATGGTCCTGTTCATACTGCTTTCGGGTTGTGTAGTCAATCAACTCAATACTCAACTTGTCCATTTCGATCAACATACCCAGCAGTACCTCTGCCTGTTTATTTATTGAGATGCGATACGATTGTGGAATCTGCTGGCTATTCAGAAGTAGAAGCTGGTATTCCGAAACGGGTACTTTGTAAGCCTCATGCGAATAGGTTAGTGCATTTCCATGAAGGTTGCCGGATGACTCTCGATAATGATCTGCCGAAGACTGGTAGTCGCGCACTAGTGTCTGCAAATGGTTCATCTGTCGCAACGACTCATTGATAAACTCCACATAAGCGTTTAGTGAATGAAACGTGGCCGTACTTGCTGGAGCAACAGCGGGATTTGTAGTAAAGACAATGGGTAACGTATTCCGAAACGGTTCGGTCTGGGTGGTTTTCTGGACGGTCAGCGCAGGAGGATCAATTCTAAAAACGAGCGAGAATTTAGGATAATCCAGCAACTGTTTGATAGATTTACTGTATTGGACAAAGTTCTTCTGCCAGCTTAATAAATCGTTGTTGTAGTGGTTAACGAGTGAACGATAGACCTCGTTTCCATGACTGGATGTTTGCCGGGCAGCAAATGTATAATCATCGACAGCTTGCTTTTTTACATCCTGAATTGTTTGTAAACCCGTCTTAAACGAGTTTAGCATGTCGGATGCAGGATAGTCGATAGCCGACTTAGCCTTTCCAAAGTCGGAAAGGAGTTTCTCATCTGCGACAATGCTTTGTTGAACAAGTTCTACGGGCCAATTTGACCGATTTTTTTCATTCAAATAATAGCCTAGCGTATTAAGCAAGTGTTGCTGACTAACCAGTATCTGTTCCATTTCTTTCTCCGTGAACAGGTAGGCATCTGTTTCCCGGTAAGGCTGGTAGCGACGATAAATCCGTTGAATCTGTTTATAGAATTCGGCTTTATCCTGACTGAATTGATCAGTAAGTAGCTGAAAATTAGAAATTAATTCATTGGATTTTTTAAACTTATCGCGTTCGTAATCCTTCAGTCGATTGTAGGTTTCTAATGCTTTAGTCGTTTGATCAATTTTGGTTATCAGCTTCCAGAGTGCTTGAGCGCTTGTCTTTAATCGTTGATTTTCGATTTCGGTCAAGGCGTTGCCATCTATTGCTTTTCGGTAATAATACTCCTCCAACAAACCGGAAGATGGTAAGTTAGGCTGGTTACCAATGTGTGATTGATAGGCGCTTGTAGATGTATAATAAGTCTGGATTTGCTGAAAACGACTGGCTACCTCATCGGTTGATTGATTCAGGAAAGCTATGTACTGGTTGAGCGCCTGTTGAGGTGTTTCTCTGGGGGAACCGCCCGTTATAAACACAGCGGAGAATAGTAGAAAGAAGCAAAAGAATGTCTGCATGATCGAAGTCACGACAGAATGATGTCGTAATTAGCTGTAATATAGAGCGTTATTGGTATAGTTGATTGTGAGGGAATAGGCTAAAATACATTGGTGTCTACTCCGCACTCAAGTTCAGAATTTCGTTAATGAGCCATCGGTTATTCTGTTGTACTAATCGAAACTCATAATCGGCCAGAAGAAAAAACTTTACGGCGGCCTTATTCTGCTTCAACTTTACGGATTTAATTTTCAGCGTTTTCAATGAATCTAGCTGCATATCAACTTCTTGACTGAGCATCACCAGGTCATAATCGAAGCCAGTGGGTGGACCTTCCCGCTGCGGGGTAGCCTGAAATCCCGTCTGTCGCTCCTTGAAAAATGTGCGCCATTCGTTCAGGAACGTATCGGTCAGTAGGTGGCTACTGCGAAGGGTGGCCAAATATTGTTCTGTGTTTTTAATGTTGACCGAGTAAGGCTTGCCCGGATTCTGATTGACCAGAATGATGCGGCTGGTTGCACCGATGTTCGCTTTATACCAGCGTAGAAAATTCTGCACTGTGCGAACAGCTACTGTCGAATCAGTACTAATAGCTGGCTCGTGAGGGGTGCCCCTTTTGGCTGCAATGAGTGGTGTGATTGATATAAGAAATGCCATTAACAGGCCGATAATTCTTGTGTTCATTCTGATTTTGAGACAAGTGAAACAGATCACTGCGATAAGAGTTTTCAATGAACAAAGTTGACATCTTGCCTGTCGATATACTATGAGAAATGAATAATAGGGTGCTCTGGAGCAATAACACGTTGGCTTGAAACAATACTTCGCTGCCTACAAGACGTAAGCAGCGAAGCGGAATGGCACAATATTGGTCAGAGTTCGACAGATGGCGGGGTTAGCAAAACCTGAAACTGCGAAAAACTAGAGTTGAAATGGTATGTCAGACTAAAGCAAATAAATCCTGTACGCCCAGCATCCTTCTGCTGATGAATCCTTCGCCAAATTCTACGCCGATCATATGCCCGTGTTCGCGGGTACGTGATTCCAGAAACTTCATAAACGGCTCACCCGAGATATAGCTTTGTGGCTCGTCGCTATCGGGGTTAAAAAACTGGCTTTTATAAGCTTTGATCGCGGCCAGTTTCCCGTTCCAGTAAGGCGTTACATCAACAATGAAATCAGGTTTTAACGAACGGTCCTGAATAAAGTGATAGATAAATTTAGGCCGATGCGCTTCCTGTGATTGGCCGTCTTTTCCCACCGTTTTTATTTGCCGTAAACCGGCATAAAAACAAGCGTCTACAACGAGTTCAGCCGCCCGCCCGTGGTCAGGGTGGCGGTCGTCGGGGGTATTAGTTAGGATGATTTCGGGCCGAAACTGACGAATAAGTGGAATTAAGGCCATCTGGTGCTCTTCGTCATTTCGGAAAAATGCGTCTCGAAAACCCATATTCTCCCTAGCAACTAAGTTCATCAATCGAGCCCCCTCTGTCGCTTCCTGTAATCGAATTTCGGGTGTTCCCCGAGTGCCCAACTCACCGCGGGTCAGGTCAATGCCAGCTATGGTTTTGCCCTGTGTAAAAAGCGAAAGAACTGTGCCAGCGCAGGTCATTTCAATATCATCAGGATGGGCCGCAATGGCCAGTACGTCAACGGTCATGTACTTGTGTTTGATTTTTGTTGATCTTCTAACTTGGCACCAATATCGCTGGGTAACAGAGTGTCGTCCAGTTTAGTCGGTAATTGGTGGGACTAAGCAACATGTAGTCAACAATTATTGACTAACGCTTAACAACTACTTAATCAACCAGACCTTCGATTTGTTCCTGATTTTCACCAAAGACTGTTGTTAGCTGTTTTTTTGATGGAAACGCCTTATTTTGGCTACCCAACTGATATAATACCGTAGTTCTTCAATCTATGTCCTATAAAGCCATTGCCCTCCAGTTAACTTGTCAGACTATAAATTCCTGTCAAACTCGTGATGAAGCCGAAGTGGTAATGCTTCAATCCATAGAGCGAATTGAACGCCAAATTGCTGCATCAATTGGTCTGATAGGCCGTGATACATTGCTTATTGTCGTGCCGGAGTTCTTCCTGACAGGCCCGCCAACAGACGAAACAATAGAACAGTGGCGCGAAAAAGGGGCTCTTGACATTGACGGTCGGATTTACGAAGCACTAAGTGCCATGGTGCAGCGACAACAGATTTATTTCTCGGGAAATGCTTACGAACAAGACCCTTTTTTTCCCGAACTCTATTTTCAGACTAGTTTTATTATTGGGCCTAGTGGTGACGTTCTATTGCGCTACCGACGGTTGAACGCGATGTTTACGCCCACTCCCCACGACGTTTGGGAATTATATTTAGACGCTTATGGGTACGATTCCTTGTTTCCGGTGGTTAAAACAAACATTGGTAATCTGGCCTGCATTGCGTCGGAGGACATTTTATATCCTGAAATGGCTCGTTGTCTGGCGATGCGTGGGGCCGAAGTTCTGATACACTCGACCTCAGAAATTAGTAGTCCGCTACTGACTCAGAAAAACATAGCTAAACGAGCACGGGCTATCGAAAATATGGCCTATGTGGTATCGGCCAACTCAGCAGGTGTAGTGGGAAATTCGCTACCGTCTGGTACCACCGACGGCGGTTCCAAAATCATTGATCCGAAAGGAATGGTACTAGCCGAAGCTGCCTATGGTGAGAGCATTGTTGCTAACGCCGATATTGACTTAGCCGCCTTACGTGAGTTTCGCCAACGACCTGCCATCGGAAACCTGCTGGCTCGTCATCGGTTAGAACTCTATGCCGAAAGTTACGCCAAGCACAGTAACTATCCTCCTAACACGCTCTTGAGCCAGACTGCTGAGCGATCACATTTTATGCGGACCCAACAAGAGGCTATCAAGAAATTATACAGTTGATGCTAGCTTGAAAGCGCTGGAAATTTTCAGGCAGTTTCTTGAGACTCACCCACGATCACTTTGGTTTTTCGTCGGCGTCGGGGCAGGCGGAATAAATTACTGCCGGTCTCCTCGGGCGTCTGGTCACCCAGCAGAACACCCCACGGCTGGAGACCGTCCACGCGATCAAAAATCACTTTCAGGATGGCGATGGCCGGAATGGAAAGAAACATGCCTGACACACCCGCCAAGGCTCCACCGATCAGCACGCCCACAATTGAAACCAGCGCATTAACCCGCACTTTGGAGGCTACAATAAGGGGTACCAGCACGTTATTGTCTATAAACTGTACGAGCAGGAAAACACTAACTACACCTATAATAATAGACGGTTCCGGATTATTGCTGAACGTGACAATTACGGTTAAAACCGTGGCTACAAGTCCACCTATGTACGGAACCAGATTCAAAATAGCAGCCATAATACCCAAAAGAATAGCGTATTGTACCCCCAGCAATAGCAACCCAATGGAATTAAGGGCAGCCACACAAGCCGTTTCGATGAGTAAACCAACCATATAACTCTGAATAACGGCCTTCATTTCGCTTAGCACTTCCCGTACTCGCTCGGTATGTTTCTCGGCAAAGAGTACGATAACGAAATGCAACAGCATAGTGCGGTAGTAGAGTAGTAGAAAGACATAAATTGGAACCAGCGTTAGCGTACCAAGTGGTCCCGTAATGAAACCGAGCGTATCAGAACTCTGTAAACTATCGAGTGTTTGAGCCTGTGCTTTCTGAATATATTTTTCCTGTTGCCGATAGCTTACGTTGTATTCGCGCCGAATCCATCGTTTGGCATCGCCGAAAAAATCGGTCAAATTCTGCCGGATTTTAGGCAGGTCGTCAGCGAAATCGGACAACTGCATCGATAGTGTTATGGCTATACCTGCCACTACAATTATTGCCAATAAAAGGGCAAAGCTAATCGCAATAAGTTTATGCATACCCAGCCGCACAAGCCTGTTCTCGATGGGTCGTAGTAACACAGCAATCAGACCCGCCATAGCAAGCGGCACCAGAATATCCTGCCCCAAATAGATAGCGGCTGTCAGGATGGCTAAAGCAATAAGGGAGTGCGAAAATTGGTGATAATGAGGTCGTACAGATTCCGTGGGCATAGAGTGAGTGAGAATCGAAAAAAGGTGGAGATAAACAGGAAATTTACTGCGTGATTTTATCACACAGATTGTCAACATTCCGGCTTCTATTTTGTTCGTTAGCCAACTGCTTAGGACTATACTTCCTGCTATCTGACCGTCTTTCTCCAAACTTGCTGTATTTTTGCGGTTTAGTTAATTCATGGCATCAACTATTCGCGATATCGCTTTTCAACTTAGGCAGGGGAAACTCGTTGCCCTTGCCGACGAAACAGGCTGGTCTGTTATTGCCGACCCAATCAACGATGTGGCCGTTGAGCAATTATTAACTCTACAGATGCTCATGCCCACCGGTGTGCAGCCTACGGTGATTATTCAAAACGCCGATCAGTTGGTTTTGTATGTAGCAAAGATCCCGGATGTGGCTTACGACTTAGTTGATTTTGCTGAAAACCCACTAACGGTTGTTTATGAGCAGGGAAAGAATTTGTCGGCCGTTTTGTGGCGATCTGTAGAGGCAGGAGAACCATCAGTTGGTGAAGTAGCCGTTCGACGGTCACTAAATGTAGAGATACAGCGCCTGATTGGTAGTTTCGGACGTGGGTTACTTTCCATTCCGCTGGAGTCATTAACACTGCCACCAGCAGCTGGAACGCTAATCGTCGAACGGTTTGGCGTACTCCCTGCCATGCCCAAACGGCCACGCCTTATGCGCTTGGCTGTAAACGGAGAAGTTAATTTTATTAGAAAATAAGTCGTCAGCCACGGTCCGCTGGGTTGATTAGTTGTCAGAGAGTTACAACGAACGACTACTGGCGGACTGCGACTATTAATTACACATGAATTTTAGCGACACCTTACATAAGAATCCGGTTTTTGATGTCATTGCTCAGCAGGCCGATGCTCTTGGTTTGCGGACCTACGTCATTGGCGGATTTGTGCGCGATTTAGTTTTAGGCCGTCCGTCGAAAGACATTGATGTAGTGTGCATTGGCAGTGGTATTGCGCTAGCCGAAGCCGTTGGAAATGCCCTGCGAACAAACGTGTCCGTGTTTCCAAACTTTGGTACGGCTATGCTGCGGGCCATCCAGCCGGGGGCCATCCAGCCGAGCGTCGGCCTAGAGGGTGGCGCACAGGGCGAAGAAGAATGGGAAGTTGAGTTTGTTGGCGCACGAAAAGAGTCATATCGAAGCGAGTCGCGCAAGCCAATAGTGGAAGATGGCACTCTCGAGGATGATCAAAATCGTCGAGATTTCACCATCAATGCGATGGGTATTAGCCTTAATGCAACTGCCTTTGGCGAACTGCTTGACCCTTTTGATGGATTGAAAGATATAAAGCGGAAACTTATTCGAACTCCACTCGATCCTGATATTACTTTCTCCGACGATCCGTTGCGTATGATGCGGGCCATCCGCTTTGCATCGCAATTGAGTTTCGATATTGAGCCGGATACGTTCGATTCCATTGTGCGAATGAATGAGCGAATCAGCATTGTTTCGCGCGAGCGTGTAACTGACGAATTGAATAAAATTATATTGTCGCCCACACCCTCATACGGCTTCAAGTTACTCTATCACGCCGGATTACTAGAGCGAATTTTCCCCGAATTGATTGCCTTAAAGGGCGTTGAAACCATAGAAGGAAAGGGACACAAAGATAATTTTTACCACACATTGCAAGTTCTCGACAACATTGCTAACCGTACCGAGCCGAATCGATATGCAGGTGATGCCGAGAATGAACTCTGGCTACGTTGGTCGGCTTTGTTACACGACATCGCTAAGCCAGCCACCAAACGATTCGATCAAAAAGTTGGCTGGTCGTTTCATGGTCACGAAGACTTGGGCGCCCGTTGGGTGCCGGGCATTTTTCGTACAATGAAACTGCCGCTCAACGAACACATGCGTTTTGTACAAAAGCTTGTGCGGTTGCACCTACGGCCCATTGCCCTCACAAAAGAGCAAATTACTGACTCAGCCCTTCGCCGACTATTAATAGATGCAGGTGATGATTTAGAAGGATTAATGGCACTCTGCCGTGCCGACATTACGTCGAAGAATTATGAGCGTGTTCAAAAACACCTGCGTAATTTTGACCGAGTTGAACGCAAATTGCAAGATCTTGAGGAACGCGACAAACTTCGCAGTTTTCAGCCAGTTATTACGGGTGAGTTGATTATGGAAACGTTCGGACTGCCCCCGTCGAAGGAGGTAGGCGAGATTAAATCCATCATGCGCGAAGCAATTTTGGATGGTCTCATATCCAACTCGCTCGAAGCCGCTTACCCATTTCTACTTGAAGAAGGCCGCAAACGCGGGTTGACCGCTAAAACGATGAGCAAGGCAGAATAGATAAGGGATGATGCCTGTCTGGTTACATAATCACCCTTATTCACTGGTTATTAGCTATTTACTTTTACCTCATGGAGAATAATAATACCAATTTTCGCCGTTTCTTTGGCGCATCGCTTACCATTTTGGGTGTGGTTGTCGTTCT
Organism: Spirosoma flavum; assembly: GCF_042686045.1. Lineage (NCBI taxonomy): Bacteria > Pseudomonadati > Bacteroidota > Cytophagia > Cytophagales > Cytophagaceae > Spirosoma > Spirosoma flavum. Next base: position 970,440 of record NZ_JBHUOM010000023.1, on the reverse strand, counting down.
TTTTGCCCTAATCGCTTTCTTATCTGAAGGTAAGCCTGTATTAGGTTTGCACGTGTCAAAGGGTGAATCAGCCGCGCCATTTATTGTTGGCATGATTTTTCTTATCACGGGCGTCAACCTTGTGCGCGAATCCTAGAGGCTAAATGATGTATTAATTTAGCGTAGACGTATCATACTGTTTGCATCATTTAGAGAGTTTTGCCGTTAGCAGCCACTCATAAATATTGCCGGGTTGAGGTAGTCCATCGGGTTTTATTTGCAGGTACATTAGGTGTAAATGCGTTGGAGAGCGGGTTTTATACGCATTAAAGCCAGTTCTGCCCATTTCACCAAGTTTCTGTCCAGCTTGTACCCACTGTCCCGGCGACACAGCGACTTCACTGTTATGGCCGTAGTAAAAGAGCCCGTGGAGGGTGGGGTCATACACCCAAATCCAGTTGCCCCCCCGGTATTCGGAGCCGGGTTTCCAGGCGGTTTCGATAGCCAGCACCAGCCCCCGGCTCATAGCCAGTATATCAACGGGTTTGCCCGTTCGGTCGTCAATGACATCCTGGTTACGGTCGCTGATAAAAATATCTTGAGCAGGGTGGCTACCTCGTACTGTATAGTCAAATAAGTCGAAGCCAGTGCCTCGATAACCTTCGCCGTGTGTACCACCAATGGCACTGGTCGTATAGCCGCGTAGCGGGAAGCTGAAATACAACCCAGTTCGGCGTAGACTATCGCGTTGGAGCGAGTCCTGCCGATAACTTTCCATACTGTGAAACCGAGTCTGCAAGGCATGCATAATGCCGCTAAACTGCATCCGGGCCGAGTCGGGCGTTACCTGCTGCTCTCGAATTTGTGTGTATAACGTTTGAAATTGCTGGCAATAGGTATAGAGAGTAGGGTCGTCGGAGTTACTGACAACCACCTGCGACGAAGCCACATTTAGCCCTCCTATCAATAACGCACCCAAGATACCCACTACTCGCATGAACGAAGTTACGTCAATCTTCACTACTGTTTGTATTCGATTAAGGAGGTAAAAATACGCAAAGTAGCTTGATAGACGCATAAAAGACTACACAGTGAATTTTTCCTGTAGTGTCATCACCTGACCCAACACCTTGGTATAGACCAGTGCCGGAACAGCCATTGTCCGATGGTTTGGATAAAGTTTCGGCCATAATTTAAAAATATCACCGGAGAAATCATCCCAATTGGAAGCATTCAAATGTACGCGGCCCAGCGAGATGCACGGCTCATGGATTTGCGTGGTGTGCCACCATTTCGTTGGGAATAGGATGGTTTCGCCTTCCTCAACGGTAACACGTATCGGCTCAACTTCCTTGAAAAGAGGATACTTCACATAATCTGGGTTGAACACATCAACCTGCGAAATTTTATCATTATCGGCTTTGGGGTACATGTAGGCGGCCTGTTCGGGTGGGAAAAGGAAAAATTCTTTTGACCCGTATAACTGTGTGATCTGCGTGTGCAGATATAAGGCATCTACGTGCAAAAATGGGAAAGAACCACCATTTCCACCAAAAAACAACTCATATACCTGCGTGCCATTGAGCAGGAATTTAGGTAGCAGAGGATGGTTTACCCGGTCAGATTTGGCGTAGAGAATTTCAGGTTTCAAGTCGTCCAGTAACTCAGGTAAATACTGCTCTACATTAACGTTAAAGGGGTAAGGAGCTGGATTCTTGGGTGTAGAGGCCAGCATCAAATCAATATAGTCTGACAGTGTGTAAGTAACGCCTTTTAATTCTTTTGTCAGATGACCGTACTGCTTCTTAAAAAATGATGGGGTAAACTTGCCCATTGCATCCCAATCACGCGTAGCATCGGTCAGAACCACCGGAATAGCAGGCTCGATGTATTCGGCTATTAATTCTTTTTGAGAAATATTACTTCGTTTATCAATCTGAGTGATCGGTTTCGCGACAGGTTTCTCGTTTTTGCTGCTGGAAATTACCATGATAAATAATAAGAGTCTAAAGAAATACCTGTTAATGCCCGCTCACTGAATTGGCTATCTTATAAAATTATAGCGTAACCAAAAATGCACTTTTGCCTGCACCAACTATCGTATGACTGGATTTTAGTGAATAGGTCAACATTTATGCGAAGAAAAAATGGAATAAAGAACCCATGAGTCAACGATCAGTCAGATTTTTTAACTTAAAACATCTCCATCCACGTTGCTCCTCCTGACGCAACTATGAGCGATTGGCGTGACCCTAGAAAAATATTTTTGGTTCGTAGGAGAAAATTTAGAAATACATTTGGAAATTAAATTTATTGTGCCGTCCTTCGCCTAAATTTAAAATAGCAATGCAAACAGGAACTGTAAAATTCTTTAATGAAACCAAAGGGTTTGGTTTTATTAAACCCGATGACGGTGGCGAAGATATTTTTGTACACGCTTCCGGTCTCATCGACCAAATCCGCGAGAACGACAAAGTTAAATTCAATGTCGAACGTGGTAAGAAAGGCTTAAACGCCGTGAACGTCGAAATGGCTTAATCGTAAGATATACCAAGACAACCGTTGTAAAAAACATGCCAATTGGCATGTTTTTTTTTGCTCTCTCGGTTCGTAAGGCCATTTTTGTGGTCCTATTGTCTATACCAGTTGCATGACCCAATCTGTTGAACAACGTATTACTACCCGACTTGGCCTAAATTCCCGGTCGGTAGCTGCTACTATCGAATTACTCAACGGAGGCTCCACCGTTCCGTTTATTGCCCGCTATCGTAAAGAAGCTACAGCCTCAGCAAATGGTACTCCCCTCGACGAAGTCCAGATTGGGCAAATCAAGGATACCTATCAAAAAATACTCGATCTCGATAAACGCCGGGAAGGCATTCTCAAATCCATCGATGAACAGGGTAAACTAACAACTGATCTACGCCGGAAACTCGAAGCTACTGACTCGATTACCGATCTCGAAGATCTTTATTTACCATACCGGCAGAAAAGGAAAACCCGCGCCACTATTGCCGTTGAGCGTGGCCTGGAACCGCTTGCTACTATAATCTTTGCCCAGCGCGAAACAAGTTTGGAGCGGATTTCTCAACGGTATATTTCCGACGCTGTTCCGACAATAGCCGACGCTTTGCAGGGTGCCCGTGATATTCTGGCCGAGCGGATAAGTGAAGATGTTGAGGCCCGCCAGCGCATTCGTAATCTTTTCGAGCGTGAAGCTATTATTCGAGCTACCGTTAAAAAAGGGAAAGAAACGGACGGGGAGAAATTTAAAGACTATTTTGATTTTGCCGAACCCCTTCGGCGTGTACCATCGCACCGATTACTTGCCCTGCGTCGGGGAGAAACGGAGGGCTTCCTACTAGTTAGTATCGGTCCTGATGAAGGGGCTGCCACCGAACGGCTCGAACGGCAGTTTGTTGCAGAACGGTCAGGTAAGCCAGTGTGTAAAGAGCAACTTTCGTTGGCCATTCGTGATGGCTACAAACGCTTGCTTAAGCCTTCACTCGAAACCGAGTTTGCAAATACATCAAAAAATAAAGCTGATATAGATGCCATCCAGATTTTCGCCGACAATCTGCGTCAACTATTACTCAGTCCCCCCCTCGGACAGAAGCGTGTTTTGGCAATAGACCCCGGTTATCGAACGGGTTGTAAAACCGTCTGTCTGGATGCTCAGGGTAACTTATTGACCGACACTGTATTGTATTTGGCCCATTCTGAAGCCCAGCGGCAGCAAGCCATACAAACAGTTCAAAAACTTGTTTCGCAGTATGCAATTGATGCTATTGCTATCGGTAATGGTACCGCCGGACGAGAAACCGAAGAGTTTGTACAGACTCTGAATCTTGATAAACCTATTTTCATGGTCAGTGAACAAGGCGCATCGATTTATTCGGCCTCGGAGGTGGCCCGTGAGGAATTTCCCGACCGTGACGTTACCGTTCGGGGGGCCATCAGCATTGGCCGCCGACTAATGGATCCACTGGCCGAATTGGTTAAGATTGATCCTAAATCAATTGGTGTCGGGCAATATCAGCACGATGTGGACCAGACGGATTTAAGGAATAGTCTTGACACAGTTATTGAGAGTTGTGTTAATCAGGTAGGGGTATCGCTCAATACGGCTAGTGCTTATCTGCTTCGTTACGTATCGGGCTTAGGGCCACAATTAGCGGGCAACATCGTGGCGTACCGAGCTGAAAATGGTGCCTTTACATCTCGTGATCAGCTCAAAAAAGTACCCCGGCTTGGGCCTAAAGCGTTTGAGCAGTGTGCAGGCTTCCTGCGTATCGAAGGCGCAAAAAATCCGCTTGACAACAGTGCCGTTCACCCCGAACGCTATGCCGTCGTTGAACGTATGGCGGTTGATGTGGGTAGCCGTATTGATGACCTCATTCATCGTCCAGAACTGCGTCAGCAAATTAACGTCGAGAAATACGTAACCAGTGCGGTTGGTTTGCCAACGCTTCGCGATATTTTGGCTGAACTTGCTAAACCCGGCCGAGATCCGCGTGAGCAACTTTCGGTGTTTGAATATGATGCCCGCGTCAGATCAATTGACGATTTGCACGAAGGGATGCTGTTGTCCGGTGTCGTTACGAATATTACGGCTTTCGGCGCGTTTGTTGACATTGGCGTTAAGCAGGATGGATTAGTTCACGTCTCTCAACTGGCTAACCACTTTGTTTCAGACCCGAAAACAATTGTAAAAGTTTATCAGAAAGTGAACGTTAAGGTCATGGAAGTGGATAAAGCACGGAAACGAATTGCATTATCTATGAAAATTTAATATGTTGCATAACCCTTGCTATAGTCTTTAAATTTAGTCTATACCAAACCTAATCAATCCTGTATGCAATTACGCTGGTCTTGGAGTATCACGCATTCCGTACTGCTGAGTGTTTGCTTACTCTCGCTGCTTACGGCCTGTAATGCGCTCCGTTCTTCTGGTCCATCCGTTAGCCGTCGCTCATCATCAGCTCGGCCAGTTGCCCATCGAACACCAACGGGTAAAACGCCTGCTCGCCCGCCCGCTGCACCGGCAAAGCCAGCTGGCAAAGTGGTTGATAGCCGTACTTATGAAGATCGTTATGTACCCGAAGTCGTAAAGATTGCCCGCACTTATACCGGAACCCCTTATCGGTCTGGTGGCAACACGTCTGATGGTATTGACTGCTCGGGGTTAGTATGTGCCGTTTTTAATACGGTAGGGCTGAAAATGCCTCGGATATCATGGCAACAATCAGAAGTTGGACATGAGGTAGAGGTCGCCGAAATTTTACCGGGCGATTTGATTTTTTTTGTTCCTGATAAGGGCCAAGCGGGGTATGTTTCTCACACAGGTATCGTGACGGAGGTAAACGGCGCGATGAATATCCGTTTCATTCACGCATCTTCATCGCGTGGGGTTCGGGAAGACAATCTATACGGGGACTATTTCAAGGGGCGATTTGTGAAAGCCCTGCGTCCATTTTAAATAGTTCTTGGTAAAATGAAAAACCGCTTTGAGGGCGGTTTTATGTAAAAGCGGTTAGACCGTTGCTTGGGTGTTATTGATAAGCTCTTCCCAATGTGTACGATCCTTCTTTTTTAATTTCATTTCCAGGCTTAGGGCCTCATTCCGGGTGTCGAATGACCGGGTGAATTTTACTTCCCAAGGTTTACCGTTGGCAGTGGTTGGGTTTGTTTTGGCATTATGCTGCCACAACGTTATTTTTAGGTCTTTACTCTGACCAATAAAATACTGGTCAGTGGTGGGGCTATAGATGATATATACCGTATGCATAGGTATTGGAAGTATTACCAAAACTACACAATTGGTAATACAAAACAAATATTGTCTGAGGGAGTGGACCCGTTCATATGAGTTGTCAAAAAAATAGGGTTTCGGTTTGGGACAAGATGATTTTTTGCTCATCTTTGCACCCGTAAAACGATTTAATGTTTCGTTTATGAAACATTAAATCGTGAACTGATTTGGGGGATTAGCTCAGCTGGCTAGAGCGCTTCCATGGCATGGAAGAGGTCATCGGTTCGACTCCGATATTCTCCACAAAAGTAAAAACCACTCAAAAAGAGTGGTTTTTACTTTTGTGGCTACTCAAAAAAAACCTCAATATTTAGCAGAATACCGAGGGTTTTGCGTAAACATAAATACGTTTTTATTGATCAAGCATTTCAGCATCGGCCAAAATGTAGTTCAGTTCATAAATATTATCAGCATTCAGTTTAAGCGTTCCCCGAAAAGTTCGTCGTTCGTCGGTTTTAAACTTTTTATCCGACTTTTTGAATTTCAGCGACACAACCGATTCGGGTCCGGCTCCCCCGCAGAAGAAACAGGCACTATACGGAAAAGCCGACAACACGTAGATATTTGATTCTAAATCAACAGGTAATACATAACCCGTCAAGTCAACCGTTTTGCCACTTAGTTTCTGAATGCCCTGTCCGAAAGTTGGATAAAGCATATACACAGACTCTTCGGCATACCATTTTTTCTTGAACGTAACATCACGCAGAACTTCCCAAGAGAGTTTTACGGGTTCGGCAACTACCGACGTCGATACGCCTGGTTTAGCTCGGTTTGTAGGTGGCAGGGCCGGACGAAATGCCGGGGCTGCGAGCGATACCAATAATAGGGCAATTAGTAGACGAGTCATAATGCTGCAAGACTTAACGATAGAAAATAACGGTAAAAATACAAAAAAGATTACTTTTACTAACTCACTTTAGCATCGACCACATTATTCGTGTCCGACTTACTCACCGACAACACAAAAGATGGCTTGGTAATTCCCGTTCGGTTTACCCGGCTTTATATGACACTGCTAATTATCCTCTCCGTTTTGCTGACGGTAGGACAGGGCCTTACGCAATGGCGGCTGCGGGCCGTTCAGGATGAGTTGTATGTAATTCGATATGCGGCATTACAACGGCACCAGAGTCAACAGATTGTGAAGCAAGTTCTACAAGTAACTGATGCTAGTGAGCAGGATAGCTTTTCGGAAAACATAACTGCTTTGCGGCAGGTATTTCCTGTTTTTGAGCGCTATCATACACAGGGTCGTCAGGGTCAGGCTGATAATCCAAAGGTGGTCATTACAAACTCCGATACAGTACAACGATTGTACGAAGGGATTCGACCTGAGTTTGATGCCTTTAGACAAAGTGCTCATCGGCTAATGCGTCTGCAACGTTTCGACGAAGTCAGACAACCCGATGTACAGGCTAGTGTAAGACTAATGCTAGCCAATGAGAAGCCATTTTTGGAAAAAATGGATGGTATTGTTCGGGAATATAATGGCGAGGTAAGAGCCAAACTGACTTCACTGCGATCCATCGAGTTTTATCTATATGTCTTTACCGTACTGGCTTTAGCAGGAATTGGTTTACTGATTTTTAGACCTGCCGCCCGAAAACTTAAGCAAACCTTTGCCCAATTGATCGAAGCTGAAAGTCAGACAACTGCCGCCAATAAGAAACTTCTGAGTGTAAACCGGTCGTTGAAAGAAACCCGCCAGAAACTGTTTGAAGCAACAAAATTACAATATCAACAAGAGATTGATGAGCACAAATTACGAACGTCGTATCTAATAGCCGGACAAGAGGAAGAGCGTAAACGACTATCACGCGACTTACATGACGGCTTGGGGCAGATGCTTACGGCTATTAAACTTCAAATTGAAGGGCTTGAAGCTAGTTTAGCCAGAGCTGCTGCCTCAGAACAGGTTGGGGTGACGCCCCATGCCAAAAATTTGAAGACGTTAAAGAGTTTAGTGACACAGACAATTCAGGAAACGCGAACAATTTCGAATAATTTAATGCCTAGTGTGTTAAGTGATTTTGGTGTAGTACCTGCAATAAAAATGATAGCTGAGCAAGATCGAAGTGAATCCTTTGATGTTACATTTGAAACTAATTTTACTCCCGACAGGCCTCGATTAGACAAAAATATTGAGATCATGCTGTATCGCGTGACTCAGGAAGCGGTGAGTAATGCTATCAGGCATGCAAAACCCTCGCATATTCATATTGAATTGAACGAACTGGGTACTAATTTGCAACTGCTAATTATCGATGATGGACGGGGATTTCGCGTACCTAAAAAGAACCAGGAGACTGGCTTGCTGAAACAAAAGCAGGAAATAAATGGGGATAGAACATATCCCTCAGAACTACGGGCACCTTCGCAGGGTTTACAAAATATACAGGAACGAACAAAACTGCTTAACGGCAAATTTAAGCTCCAGTCAGCACCCGGCAAAGGCACTAAAATACAGGTTAGTATTCCCTATAAAACGCATTTTGCGCCCCATGACACCTACTAGATTAATGTTGGTGGACGACCATTCCATCGTTCGCGACGGTATTCGACTTCTGCTCGAACAGGCTGATGGCTTGGAAATTATTGACGAAGCCAATGATGGTGAAGAAGCCCTCGATAAATTGAAAGTGCTTCAGCCCGACCCAAGTCTTCTTCCTGATTTGATACTGATGGATATTTCGCTGCCAGGCATGTCTGGTATCCAAACTACGCAGGTTATCACTCGCTTGTATAAAAATGTGCGCGTGTTGATGCTTTCGATGCATAATAATGAAGATTACATCCTACGATCGGTAGAAGCTGGAGCCTATGGATATATTCTCAAAGACTCATCGTCTGATGAGATGATAAAAGCCATTCGCACGATTGCCACTGGTGAAAAATATTATAGTTCGCCCGTAGCCTCAATTATTTTGAGTGGCTACATGCAGCAATTAAAAAAGGGAGATCGCCATGGCCGGACCGAACGGCAGTCGAAACTTTCTAATAAAGAAAAAGAGATTTTGCAGTTTCTCGTTGATGGCATGAGCAGTCGCGAAATTGCTGAAAAGCTCCAACTCAGCGTCCGAACGGTTGATAATCACCGAGCCAACATGATGCGTCGGCTGCAGGTACGTAATGCTGCTGAGCTAGTTAGAATGGCTGTAGAAGACAAGCTAATCTAAAGCCAATAAGTACATCTGGAAAATGCGAACTTAAATTTTCTTTTTAGGTTTTCTTACCAAACCGGCAATAGGCCGGTTTTCCATTCTCTGCTTACTATAGTAGTACGCTAGATTTTGTCAACTAAAATACCACTTAATTATGTCACTTCGCTTAGGAGATATCGCCCCTGATTTTGAGGCCGACACAACCCAGGGCCACATCCACTTTCATGAATGGTTAGGTACTTCCTGGGGTATGCTGTTCTCGCATCCTGCCGATTTTACACCCGTCTGTACAACTGAATTAGGTAGAACAGCCTTGCTTAAAGATGAATTTAGCAAACGTAATGTGAAAGTTATTGCCGTATCGGTTGATGACTTAGATTCGCATAATCGCTGGACGCCCGATATTAAGGATGTGACGGGTACGGAGGTAAACTTTCCACTCATTGCCGACGCTGATCGTACGGTAGCTACTTTGTATGATATGATTCACCCAAATGCCAGCGAAAAAGCAACGGTGCGCTCGGTATTTGTGATTGGACCCGATAAAAAAGTGAAGCTGACGCTGACCTATCCGGCATCAACAGGACGCAATTTTAATGAACTACTTCGCGTAATTGATTCACTTCAATTAACGGCTGATTACCAAGTTGCGACACCCGCCGATTGGCAGCAAGGAGATGACGTAATTGTGACGCCCGCCGTGACGAACGATCAATTGGAAGCTAAATTCCCGAAAGGTGTAACGTTTGTTAAGCCTTACCTACGCACAACGCCCCAGCCGAATAAGTAATAGGCACTTCAACAAAGTATTAAAATTTAGCGGTTTAGTATATAAAGTTAGACCGTATGCTTGTAACAGCTTCATACGCCTAAACCTTACGGCTGTTCACCGAGTTAACTGCTTTGATAAAATCCAAAACAACTTAGCGTTATGGCAAAGCACAAAAACGACAATCCTGAGCATACTGAGGGGCCGGTTGCTACGGCTATTGAAGAACAAACCGCGAAACTGCCATCTGATATTTTCTTGTGGGCTGCCTTGGGTTCTATGGCAGTGTCATTGTACTTGCAGTCGCAGGGTGATCGTGACCGGAGTTTGTTTGTTGGTCAATGGGCGGCTCCCTTCTTGCTACTTGGTGTATATAATAAGCTGGTCAAACTAGAAGGCCATGATTAAGCCGCTTTAGACGGACACATAGAAAGTCCCCTGCAAAATGTAGGGGACTTTTTTATGTTCGTTATGTTCATATTGAAAGCCCTACTTTTGGGTTGCAATTACTTATTTAGATGAAAACCCGCGTTCTTTTCAATCTCATCGTTCGGCGCTATGGCCTGTGGATTGCGGCACTGATGATTGTGTTGGTGACGGTTTGGGTTGTCCGGTCGCGTCGCCCCGATGCGTTGGATTGGCAGTTTGTTCGGGCATTCGGCATTCGACTGCCTATGCGTTATGGCATTCACGGTATAGATGTATCCCGTCATAATGACCGTATAGACTGGGCGCGTGTCCGGCAAATGGAGGCTGACGGGGTTCGGCTCCAGTTTGTGTTTATTAAGGCGACTGAAGGTGCTACGCTGGCCGACAAACACTTTGAAAAAAACTGGCGTGAGGCTAAAAAGTCAGCCATGCGTCGGGGTGCCTATCATTTCTATCACCCCACCCGTGATCCTCTTAAACAAGCAGATAATTTTATCAGGAATGTAGATCTCAGTACAGGCGATTTTGCACCAGTCGTTGATTTTGAAGTTGTAAACGGTCAATCCGATGAGACTATTGTTAATGGGTTACGGCTCTGGCTCGAAACAATCGAAGCCCATTACAACATCCGGCCAATAATATACACCAACGGAAACCTTTACCGACGATACATTAAGGGTAATCTGGATGAATACCCACTCTGGATAGCGGACTATTCAGCTAAACATCTGCGCAGTTATAACGCCGATAAATTATATCTCTGGCAACACAACCAGAGCGGTTGGGTACAGGGTATTCGGGGACAGGTGGATTTTAACGTATTCGTAATGGATGAGGACAGAATGCAGGATATCTGTCTGTAATCTTTGTTAATGAAGACTTAGCGTATTGATAGAGGGAATTAAATTTACAGAGCTACTCTCGTTAAGTTAGCAGGGCCAGCCAGCCACTCTTTTGCCTTTTCTCCAAATGTTTTCATGTGGGGCATCTGGCTATGGGCCAACAATCCTGCTTCATCATCCCAGAGTTCGTGCATGATAAATCGTTCGGGATGTTCAATACTTTCGTATAACTCGTAACGTTGACAGGCGGCTTCAGCCCTAACGTCTGGAATCAAGTTAAGCAGGCCGTTTTTAAGGTCTGTTTCGGCGCCTGGTCGAGCGATAAGGGTAGCGAATACTAAAAGAGGCATCGATTTGTGGTCTTATGTATATAAAGTACTATCATCGGAAATTTACTCTTGCCAGATTTCCCAAGCTTTTTCGGCCTGTAATTCCAGCATTCGCAGACCATTGTGTGTTGCCGCTCCATACGCCTGACCGAGCGTCATAAACTTTGTTTCGGCGGGGTTATAGACTAAATCATAAAGCAGATGGTGTTCAGTCAGCAGGTCATATGGGAGAGCAGGAGCTTCATCAATACGTGGGTATGTACCTACAGGCGACCCGTTAATTATCAACGGCCAATCGTTTATTATAGCTGGTAGTTCATCATAGGTGAGTGTATTTGTGGTTTTCGTACGTGATACATATCTATGCTGAATGCCTAGGTCTACCAGGGCGGCTGTAACGGCTTTCGACGCTCCGCCTGTACCAAGCACCAAAGCTTGCAGACCAACGGCTGTACGATTGAGCGATGTTAACCAATCAATCAGTGATTGCCGGAAGCCAAAATAGTCGGAGTTGTAGCCCGTTCTTGAGCCGTTGGCTTCCAGCTTAATCACGTTTACTGCACCAACTTTTTCAGCTGATGCATCCAGCCGATCCAGGTAGGGCAAGACGGCTTGTTTATGTGGTATCGTAACATTTAAACCACGTAAACCAGCCATCGTTAGCAGATCTGGTAGAGCCGTAATATCGGGCATCTCGAACAGATCATACCGGCAATTGGCAATACCTTCACGAGCGAATTTCTCAGTAAAATATCGTTGCGAGAACGAATGTGTGAGTGGGAAACCGATAAGGCCGTAACGGATCATATTTTTGGGTTAAAAAACACTATGCCACCGCTGAGAGCAATGGCATAGGTTGTCGCGCAAGTAAACTCTTACTAAGACCGCTTCTTGAAAAATTCAATGATAATCGGCAAAATTGACAAGCCGACGATACCGAACACAACTAACTCGAAATTTTTCTGAACGATAGGGAAGTTGCCAAAAAAGTATCCCAGTAGTGAAATACTTGAAACCCACAATATGGCTCCGAGGATGCAGAATTTAATATAGGTACCGTAGCTCATACTGCCGGCTCCGGCCACAAATGGCGCAATCGTACGCACAATAGGAATAAATCGGGCAATAATAACCGTCCGTCCGCCATATTTCAGATAGAACTTCTCCGTCTCGGCAATATATTCACGTTTAAAAAAAAGAATCCGCTCCCGAGACTTGATCTGCTTCCCCAAGAACTTCCCAACAAAGTAGTTAACGTTATCACCCAGGAGCGCGGCTACAATGAGCAACGGAATAATAACCCACACACTCAACTCGTTGGTGGGACGGGCGGCTAAGGCCCCGGCAGCAAACAGTAGCGAATCACCGGGCAATAGCGGCATAACAATCAGGCCCGTTTCTGTGAATATAATCAGAAAGAGGATAGCATATAACAGCACACCATATTCATTTGCCCAAAGATCGAGGTATCGATCAAGATGAAGCAAAAAATCAATCAACGATTTTATAAGATCCATAAAATAGGGTTATAGTGAGAAGTGACAGCAGGGATGATTACACCCACTATCGGACACTATTTATCTAAAAAGTCCAAAAATGTGTCACCTCGTAACCCTAACCGAATGGTTTCCAGGGGAATAACTTCGTGGGGCGCAATATTGCCAAGATTAACGTTAGCACCCAGGAGTTTAACAAACCACACCTGCTGTTCTTTTTGGGGTGCTTCCCATAAAATACTCTCGGATGGAACCTGCGTTAAAATTTCCTCAACTAATCCCTGTCGAACTTCACCACTCGACCTAAACAGACCCACCGTACCACCTTCGCGAGCTTCACCAATAACTTTCCAAGCACCCGCCTGTAATTCTGACTTCATTAATTGAATCCACTTGTAAGGCGGAATAATTTTAGCCTCATCTTTAGATCCTACTTCCGAAAGCACAATTACCTGAGTAGCCAATGTACGAATGTATTCGCATTTGTCGTCTTGGTTCATGTCAATCGAACCATCCGACACCTCTGCGTATTTCATTTCGTATCTGTCCAACAGCTTACGGTATTCATCGAACTGCTTTCGCACCACGAAAGCTTCAAATAAAGTGCCACCGAAATAAACAGGAATACCAGCGTCGCGGTAGATAGCTAATTTTTCTTTTAGTCTTGGGGTGACAAACGATGTTGCCCAACCTAGTTTAACAATGTCTGTATGTTCAGCAGAGACAGATAAAAAATCCTCTACTTCACGGAGGCTTAGCCCTTTGTCCATGACCATTGTTAACCCGCTTTGGCGAGGTTTATCGATACGATCGGGTATCTGCGTAAGCGTATAATTCATGAGGAGTAATTACGTAGGCGTATTAAAAACGCCCAAAAGTAGTACAAGTCTTGAAAAACTCCCAAGAAAGTGCATAAATAATAGCGTCTTGTAGGGTTTTAGCTTAGTTAAATACTATTTTTGTTAGCTATGGACAATACTATAAATCTTCGTCTAGACTTTTTGCGTGCTCAAATTGGCCACAACATGAGCAATAGTATATCACCATTGGGACGATGGCTCAACGGTACCATTCGAGCAGTTGACTATGGCCGATTAGTGGCTGATTTTACTATTCGTGAGGAAATGACTAATCCGGCAGGAGTGCTGCATGGCGGTGCAGGGGCTGCTATTTTAGATGATTTGATTGGTGTCATGGTTTTTTCTCTGGGTCGTGAGTATGCATACACGTCTATTAATCTGACGATTGATTTTTTACACGCAGCTCGCAAGGATGATATCGTAACCGCAACCGCTGAAGTTATTCGAGAAGGTAAAAATATTATTCACTGCGAAGGACGCATCGTTTCTAACAATGGTAAAATCATTGCCAAATGTGCCACAAATCTAATTCAGACATCTGTTAAAGTAGAGTTGTAAAAATATAGTAAAGGCTCAATAACAATAAGAAAAAAAATCAAGAGATTAAATTGGTTACAATCTTAGTTATCCCGCGTCCAAGGCCACTGTGCATCGTCAGTGCTAAACCGCATGATTAAAACGTGGCCCAAAATCACTGTAGCCATGAATAAGGTGTACATAACCTAACATAAGCCGTCTGCACTGTATGCCAAAAATCTTGAATTGATTCGTTAAAACTAAAGCCAATGGTTAGTGATAATAGAAGAAATTGAGGAAGAAATAAGAAAATGCCGTGGAATTTGTCTTTGTTTAGTGTCGAAAGAGGGAATTATTTTTTTATCACCTTATTCTTACTATTATTGACCATTAATAAAAAATTAAGCAGTTTTGAACACAATCCCGCCAGATTAGTAGTACTAGAAATAAATGAATTCACTTAATTTTGTGACAGCTGGATTGCTTAGTGAAACTACTTATGACCTTACGGAATTGGTATTATTTCGTAGCAGATGTTAAAAAAAAAGTGGAAGGATGAATTAAGTTTTGCAATTCAGTCTTAACATTGCAAAAAAATAGTGGATTGTGGGGTCATTCGTTGATAGAATTCAGTGAAAGACCTATGTGGTTGGTCAGATTTACTTGACCATAGTTTAAGGATAAGGCGCTTTCTTAGGTATTCAAGCATTAATCTGTATGAAATCTGAGAAATATTTTTCTAGAAAGTTAGTTGTTTAATGCAGAGTGGACTTTTCAAGTAACCATTTATGTAGATAACTAGCCAACAGGTGAGTAAATCCACTAGTCTAGTAGATTAGCCATTCCCTAAGTTTTCATAGCCATATTTGGAATAATAGAAGTTTAGTTACAAACATTGCGTCAAATTAACTCAATAAATATGCGAACATTTATCCAACAACACCCTATGAGGATGCTGGCTGGACTCGTGTTGCTAAGTCTTGCAATACCATCTGTCAGCCTTGCTCAACAGGCTGATACAGTCCGGGTCCAACCCGCTACAGTAAGCCCATCAACAACCGCCCCAAGCGGGAGCTACATGCGCGAGAACATCTATCGATTAGGTAAAGGTATTTACACCGATACGCTAAGCCGAACAGATTTCAAAGCACAGGCTAGTGATGTTGCCGAACTAGACGATTGTGACACGACCTTTCAAACATTCATTTTAGTCCGGCGTCTATCGCCTTGGCGGGTTGGCTTATTTGCCGGCCCCAACTTTGCTTACTGCGGTACGTGGGAAAATACCTTTGGTCCTAATAAGCGGGATAAAACCCTTTATAATGGTGCTGGTTTTAACATCACGGCGAACATTGATTACTTCTTGACACCTGCCACTCGTCGGCTACGTTTTGGTATAGGGGCGTCTTTTGGATATCAAAATTACCTGACACGCAGCATTTACAGTGATTATCTGTATGGCTTGGCTACTGCACGGGGTTTCACCCGTGATCAAGTAACAATTCGTCAGAGGGCTTCGGAAGATATGTTCCTGACAGTTGGTCCGGTTCTGACTTTCACGCTAGCTCGCAGCCGTCGAAATCCTGATGCAACCACATTCATTGAATTAGGCGCTCGGGGAGGTTTGTTCCGTACAGAAGCGGCTACGATCGCTGCCTTTACCCCATCAACGTTAAGCTTACCAGCTGTACCCTCTTTTGTACAAGGTGGTGGACTTCTGCGGTCAGTTAACCCTAGTTCTAATCTCTACCACTTAGGTGCTTTGGGCTCGGCTGCTATCTTCTTCCCATTGCGCAACAATTGGAATATCGGTGTTCAGGGACAAGGGTTTATTACTCAGATAAACTACCTGATTGTTAATGGAGTTGATGATCAACTATATGAGTTTAAGCGTAAGCATGGTGGTTTCACTGTTGGTCTGGCAGTTCGGAAAGGGTTTGTTCAGAAGAAACTTATTCCTAAAGCACCTGTTAGCTGCCCAACTTGCAACGAGATCCCTCAGTTGAATGTCCGGTTTAACGGATCTTCTTTGAAAGGAGCATCATTGTCTTTTGTTGATAGCACGAATGCACAGCAATCTGCACCGGTCAACACAGCAGCCACGGCACCTGTTATTAGCTGGCGCAGTACGACTCCAAACCCAAGAAACGAAACCTTTACGGCTCGTTTGTACTACCGTGCGGATTCAGTAGTTGCTGGCGCGACAGATCAGGTAATCGCTCAATTAGAAAATACGACCGATACCACGCTGGCTTTCCCAACAGCTTACTTCGCCAATGGCCAAGTAAATCCTGGGTTCTACTATGTGACTGTTCACAACAAGCAAGTAGCCAAATGTGGAACCTGTATGAGCGAAGTTGCTACGACAAGTTTTGCGAGCATTCGCCCACGGGTTACGGTTGCTGCCGAGTGCGAATACCGCCACAAACTGGAACGCTTGGAAGTTTACTACCGCACACCATACACACGTGAAGTGGCCAACATCTGTTACTGTAATGGTACGATCACATCAGTTGGTGACACCGTTACTCGCTTACGCTATCGCGGTCTGAACCGTAGCCTGGCAACTAGCACGGTTGAGTTCGATACAAACACTGTTATTCTGAATCTTAGCCAACTACCAGGTGGTTTAGCTCAGCAACTTCAAGCTGAGAAGGCTAAAATTGAAAGTGGTAACGCGATTCGCTACAAAGGTCGCCGTGTACGCCCACAGGTTCAGTACTTCCGCGCAGTGTTCACCGTTACGAAACTACCATGCAACGGTCAGCCTGAGCAAACAGTGGGTAGCTTCAACACGACGATTAGCGACAACAGCTACTCGATCACTGACTTGAAGCCACTGACGGATGATCAGAAAGCTAAGTTACTGGCTCCACCAGCACCGGCTAAGAAAAAAGCAACGCGTCGGGCTGGTAACAGCGGTCGTCGTTCGGACGTAATGTTCGGTGTTGAATAACGAAGTCGAATAAAAATAAAAAAACCGGGAGCCGACGCTTCCGGTTTTTTTATTGGGGTATCAGCCATCTTTGGGTGAAGGAACCTCAACACCGTTTACGTATCCAATAAGTCAAATGCGAAAACTTTTCTTGTTGATCATATTTTACTGCTTTATAACTATGCTTGATGCGCAATCACAACCAACTGATGGATATTCTCCTACATTGGCGGCTACCATGCAGACGTATTCTGTAAGGCTAAAACCTGGTCAGGATTTGAAAAAAGCGTTAGAGTCAATTGTTAAGCAGGAGCGCATTGGGGCTGGTGCGGTACTAACCTGCGTAGGTAGCCTGACAGATGTAACGTTGCGCTTGGCTAATCAGGAAAGTGCTACTGTGTGGAAAGGACATTTTGAGATTGTTTCACTCGTTGGCACACTCTCGACAGACGGAAGCCATGTGCATTTGTCTGTATCAGACTCAACTGGTCGTACTATTGGGGGGCATTTGTTAGACGGGTGCATTGTGTACACAACGGCCGAATTGGTTATCGGTATAATGCCTGAACTTATATATGCTCGGGAGCCTGACCCAACTTTTGGCTATCATGAATTGGTCATACGGAAAAGAAAAAGGAAGTAAAATAAAAAGCCACCCTGTTTAGGGTGGCTTTTTATTTTTATGATAAAAGAACACTAATTACGCTTACTCATTTCATCGCGAATTTTGGCTGCGCGTTCATATTCTTCATTGCCGAGAGCTTCTTCGAGCATTCGTTGCAAGTCTTCCGATGAAGCATTTTTCAATTGATCACCGAAAGATCGGGTTGAGGGACGATTAGAAGACTGAACAAGTTCTTCCTGCTCTTCTTCCTCATTACTACTGGCGGTTATCCCCGCTTCCGATAAAATGGATTCATTTGTATAGATGGGTACATCAAACCTGATTCCGATAGCTATCGCATCGGATGGACGAGCATCAATAATTGATTCTCGAACCCCGTCGAAACACACGATTTTAGCAAAGAAAATACCTTCGCGAAGATCGGAAATCATAATTTCACGAACCGTAAATTTGAACTGTTCGGCAAACTGCTTAAATAAATCGTGCGTCATTGGCCTATTCGGCACAATCTTTTCGATCTCGATAGCAATGGCCTGTGCTTCAAACATACCAATAATGATCGGCAACCGACGATTGCCATATTCTTCACCTAAAACCAATGCAAACGAACCTGATTGCGATTGACTGGGTGACAGTCCCAATATTTCCAGCTTAATCTTATCCACGATGCGAAATTAACAAAAAGTCGTAAGTCATAGAGCCATAAATCGCAAGTAAAAATAACAAGTTACCCCCACATACGCATCAAAGCTCTATGACTTATGTACTTACAATGCCTGCACCGCTTTCGTAAGGCGCGGAAGTACGTCGAAAACATCGCCGACAATACCATAATCTGCCGATTTGAAAAACGGTGCGTCGGGGTCTTTGTTAATAACAACAATGACCTTCGATGAGTTTACTCCTGCCAAATGTTGAATAGCTCCAGAGATACCGCAGGCAATATACAGATTGGGACTGATTTTAAGACCCGTTTGTCCAACGTGTTCAGAGTGAGGACGCCAATCAAGATCAGATACCGGTTTTGAGCAGGCCGTTGCAGCATGAAGAGCTTTCGCTAAGTCCTCGACAATACCCCAATTTTCGGGCCCTTTCAGACCACGACCAGCCGATACAACCAAATCTGCTTCGGGTAATAAGATATCACCCGAAGATTTCTCTGTATTTTTTACTGAAATGACAAAATCTGTGTCATTAAGAGCGGGTGCAAAAATCTCTACCTGAGCAATCGCGTCCTTTTCTTCGGGCGTAATGGTATTTTTCTTTATAGCCAAAATCTTTACGTCGGCTTTTAGATCGTTGTAAGCAAAGGCTTTGCCGGTGTATATGCTACTCTTAACCTGAAAACCATTCGATAAATCTGGCAAGTCGATCACGTTTGCGGCCAGACCTGCTTTTAATTTGCCCGCTAACCGGGCCGTCATCGCATCGGCTAATGATGATTTAGCTAACACGATAACTTTACTGCCTTCTTGTTGAGCCGCAGCGGCCACAACAGTAGCATAGGCCATGCCATTTGCTTCGTTCAGTTTTGCATCCATTGCATGCAGCACTTTAGTGGCTCCGAAACTACCAGCTGAAGCCAGTTCAGAATCATCGGCCTGCCCAATAATAACGGCTGTAGCTGAAGTACCCATCATGTCGGCAACTTTAGCGCCGTAGAAAATAGCCTCCTGCGAGGATTTTTTGATCTTACCTTCGTCTAATTCAGCGAATATGAGGACTGACATTTTTTAGAATTATTAGTCGTTAGTGGATAGTCGTTGGTATTGGTCGTTACTCGTTAAGCCTATACGCTAATGCTTTACGACCGTTGCCTGGCGACTTAAATAATTTTTGCTTCGGTGTGTAGAAGCTGTATCAGCATTTCGGCTGTATCAGCAGGAATCATCTTAACCGCACCACGCGGAGCCGGAAGTTCGTAGTGGGCTACAGTGGTCAGTTTGTCGGTTCCGGTTGGCTCAACAATTTTGAGCGGTTTAGTCCGGGCTGTCATGATGCCCCGCATGTTTGGAATTTTCCATTCGGCAATTGGCTCCTGGCACCCTAACACTAGCGGTAATTTAGCTTCCAAACTTTCTTTACCCCCTTCAATCTCGCGGGTAATTTTGGCGGTGTCGCCCTCAATATCGAGCAGCATTACGGGCGAAATTGAGGCAATCCCCAGCATTTCTCCCACGATACCGTGGACCTGACCACCATTGTAATCAATGGATTCCCGGCCCATTAGTATCAGGTCGTAGCTATTTTCTTTGGCAATAGCGGCAATCTGCTCAGCTACGAAGTAAGCGTCGGTTGGTTCAGCATTTACACGGATGGCATCGTCGGCACCAATGGCAAGGCATTTGCGAATAACTGGCTCGGAGTCAGTTCCTCCTACGTTTAGCACAGTTATGGTAGCCCCCGTTTTTTCTTTTAATTCAACGGCCCGCGCCAGTGCATAGTCGTCGTAAGGACCAGTAATAAACGTTACACCTGCCTTGTTCAGTTTGGTATTATTATCCGTAAAGGCAATTTTGGTGGTGGTGTCCGGCACACTCGTCACACACACTAAAATTTTCATGCTTATTGGGGTTTGTGGTTATTGTCGTGATTAGAGAGTAATGAACGGTATCTGGTCATTGTGAATGTAACAAGGCACTGTTCGCTATCCACTAATCATTACTTTTATAACTCAAAAGTACAAATAGTCTCAAATAAAAGTATGCATGCATACTAATTTTCTTGCACGTATGAATGACGAACGCATCCAGCAATTAATTCAATTTGTAGAGGAAGAACCCGGCGAGCCATTCAATGTTTATGCACTGGCTATGGAATACATAAACGGTCAGCCTGTACAGGCACGACTTTATTTCGATCAGTTACTGATTGAACACCCAGCTTATTTACCTACCTATTATCACGCAGCGGCTCTTTATGCCGAACTCGATGAGCGCGACCGGGCGGCTGAACTTTACGATAAAGGAATTGCATTGGCACAGGCGCAGAACAACCAGAAGACACTTCTGGAATTAAAACGGGCGCAACAGGCGTTTGACGAGGATGACGATGACTGGTAAAATGAAAAGAATAGTGTCAACTTATAACGACCCGGATCTAAATTTTCTATAGAACAGCCTGAATCGTCGAGCTACTACTTATCATCGGCGGGTCTTTCGTTGCTGAACCAAATCCTGTTTAAATAACAAGGGCACAACTGCTTGCTCAGGTAGTGTATAGTTGATAGCCAGATAGCGAGCGTTCGCCACTTTAGGTAGATACACAAACCCACGAATCGACTCGCCGGGTGCCAGTGTGTTCGCTTTTAGAGCCAGTTCTCGCCAACGATATTCTTCGTAATCATATCGCTGCATCCGGTCGGCAAAAGTACTGTAATCAACTGCCCGTTTAACGGCTATTCCCTGATAGGCGAAACTGTGGGCCACTTGATTGCGTGAGTACTCGCGATACGAATGACTTTTAGATGACGACGAGGCATCGCTGGCAATAACCGCTACCATCAAAATTGTATTGAATATTTTAGCGCGTTTCAACCGTTTTTCTTCCTGCTTGCGCTTGAAACCCATACGACTAGCCTCGTAGGTTGGATCAGCGGCAGTGCGAGTTAGGGCTAAATTCGCATTGCTTAGGTCGGGAAGTGTGTCGTGAGCAACACCAAGAGCCGTGAAGTGGAAATCGGCAGGGTTAACTTCGATGGGATGGTCGGTACGATTTTTAACTTCAACATCGAGCGTAACAAACTCCAGGTCTTCACGCTCGAAAGAGGCTACTACACCCACTCCATTTTGCTGCGCTTTTGTGACTAACCGTCCATCAATGGTGGCAATATCGCCCGAGACGGGTTCGAGTTGATAAGTCGTAATGGTCGGTGCACAGCTACTTAGGCCACCAGCCAGAAAGCAAGTGGTAATTAAAGCGGTCAAAATAGAAAAAGGCCTCATAGTCAGAGTGATTCGAAGTGGAATGCTTCGGTTAACGAGCGTAAAGTTACATAGACAGCTGGTGCGATTGTATGAAACGGCGGTTTGTTTACTTGACGGCTGGTCTGTTTTTGTCACCTTTAGATAAATTCAAGGCAAATCGCTCTCAATCAGGCAAAGTTTATAAACAAGTTTGCTTTGATGATGGTAAATTACGGTAGTTAAGATCAGGTAACCGTGGCAAGTTGCATTAGTAAAGATGAGTTGTTGGTAGCTCCAACGATGTTTTTGACGGCATAGATACGAAAATTTACAGAACAGGCTTAGGTAGGCTCACAGGCATAGTGAATACGGTAGTAGAAAAGATAAACTACCGTTGGCAGTTGGGTTATGAAATATTAAAGTCAGTAACCTGGTTTGTTATTATTTAATAATGTAAACTTAGGAATAAATATTGCTTGACTTATTCGTCTTCTCATAACCGTTTCTCATATGAAATTCTCTACGCTAACTTTAACAGGGCTTGTCATTTGTCTTGTTACGCAGGCATTTGCTCAAAGCCAGATTATTACTCCCGACAATCAGGTTGTTAGTTTTCAGTCGTCGAATGGGACCAACAATCTATTTATTGGCCAGAGCACCAGCGCCGTGGTAGGAGGAACGTTTAATACCTTCATGGGAAGTCAGTCTGGACAGGGTAATACAACAGGCTCTTATAATACATATTTTGGCTACAAAGCCGGATTTCCCAATACCATCGGTAGTCATAATACCTTTATCGGATATGAAGCCGGTAAGTTAAATACGGATGGGAACGACAACGTATTTATTGGATACAACGCCGGGCAGCGGAACCAGCGTGGTCGTCGTAATCTTATAATCGGTCCTAATGCCGGATTCGACGCGACAGATGGCGAAGATAACACGTTGCTGGGAACTAATGCGACGGGTGTGGGCGTGGGACTAGCTAACGCGACCGCCATTGGGGCAAATGCCCGGGTAATGAGTAGCAACGCGATGGTATTAGGTAATAATGTCAATGTAGGTATTGGTACATCAACTCCGCAGAATCGACTTGAGCTAACCGCTGGTACGGATGGCCACAGTGGGTTGCGGTTAACTAATTTAACGGCCAACTCACCTATATCTGATGCAACTGCTGGTAAGTTTTTGACCGTCAGCGACAAAGGGGATGTTACTTTATCCGGGCGATTGTCCGCTCTTGTAATGCAAGTTCAACCAACGTCTGAGCGTCAATGGGCTGACTATGTATTTGCCCCGACATACCAACTTCAGCCGCTTCCGGAAGTGGAAAAGTATATTCAACAGAACAACCACCTGCCAGGAATACCAAGTGCCAGCGAGATGGTAAAGCAAGGTGTTGATCTGACAACGTTGTTAGCTACATTAGTGCAAAAGAACGAAGAACTAACGCTCCACCTTATTGATCAACAGAAGCGAATTGAACGTTTGGAACAGCAAAATAACCAACTACGTAAAAAGAAATAGGCAAACAGGAATAGGTTTAAACGGACTGCTGAAGCAATAGATAGGCTTTAGCAGTCCGTTTGCCGTTAACGGCTACCCGGCTTGTATAGCCAGCCAGACATTCCAGAGTCCTAGTACCGCCGTGACAACGACAACTAATCCCATTGCCAGGTTCTGCCCCAGTGAATTGCAATAGTCGCCCAGCAACGTGCGGTTGTTAACAGCCACGAACAGAAAAATTGTTACGAAAGGAAGAAGAATGCCATTGATGGCCTGTACCGCTACAATGACCGGAATGGGCGTTACGTTCAGCAAACCGAAGGTTAGTCCTGTTGCCATAACCACGAGCCAGATACCACGGTAGGCAGGTGAGTTCTTGCGAACACCCAGCAGACTTTTTGCCGTTATAGCAGCCGCCAGCGGTGCCGTCAGTGATGAGGCAAACCCAGCGGCAAACAAACCAAAGGCAAACAACGATCCAGCCCATGTGCCAAGCCGATCGGTTAGTACCTGCGCCATGTGAGGGTACGAAAAATCGCCGGGGATAAGTAGCCCCGCCAGCAGCAGTACGACCGAAATAACACCCCCAAGAATGACAGCTACCCAGATACCCAGCCGCATTTCGCTCAGTGATTGACCATCTGCCGAGTCGCCAGCCGGAACAATGCTTGACCCAAAAAATAGGTTATAAGGTACGATGGTCGTACCAATCAGTCCGTTTATGAGCAACAACGAACCGGATGGAATACTCGGCGTTACCAGCGCGGTAGCCAGGGTTACTGGAGTTACCGGAGTACCGAATGCCACATATAGAAAGGCACCGCCCATGGCAAAGACGATCAGGCCCAAAAAATTAGCTAGACCTTGCGTTGACCCAATCCATAAAAGAGTGATACAAACCAGACCGACAACAATGGTTAGGGTTGGAACGGGCAGACCTGTAAGTAAAGCCAACCCCGCTACGGCTCCGAGAATGTTACCGGCCTGGTATGCCGAACAACCCAGAAAAATAGCCAGAAATAAGGCCCAGGCTATCCAACGGCCTCGTGTGCCCGTGTAGGTTTCTGTGATAATTTGACCAAGGTCATGCCCTGTGGCGATGGTGATGCGGGCGGCTGCTTCCTGCAACCAAACAGTGCCCAGTGTAGCAAAAGTTAATACCCAAAGAAGTTGCAATCCATAGGTTGATCCAGCTATCGCGCAGGATGTTACAGAACCAGGACCAATAAACGCAGCCGAAATAATTGACCAGAATAATATACTGCCGAGTCCGGAACGGAGAGATAAAGATTTGGGCACGTTTGAAAATGATGACCGGGTCGCCGGTGTGATGATGAGTTATAAATGATGAATGTAAGCGATTACAGCGTCATTTACAACTCATCATTGCACCGGCGACCCGGTTATCATTTATCATTAGGAAAGATACTTCCGTAGCATCCAGGCCATCGCTTCGTGGGCTTCCATCAAACCCGTCAGGAAGTCGGCAGTGCCAGCATCTTTCAGATCTTCATCACATTTATCAACATCTTCGCGCAGTTCGCGTACGATTTGCTCGTGATCGGATAAAAGATTCTTGAACATATCAGCCGTATCTTTTGGCTTCCCTGTATCTTCTTTCAGGCTGGTATTATGAAGAAATTCTCCCATAGTGGCCAGCGGTGTACCACCTAGTTGACGGATGCGCTCAGCAACAGCGTCGATTTCTTCTTCGATAGCGTTGTACTGTTTTTCAAAGAATTTATGGTATTCCATGAAATTTGGCCCGGCCACATTCCAATGGTATTTGCGGGTTTTGATATACAGTACGTGGAGGTCAGACAGGAAGTCATTTAATAGCGTATTGTCCTGTTTGAGGACATCTTTTTCGAGACCAATGTTGGGTTGCATGATACGAACGTGAGTTTGTTTAAATGTTACGAAGGGCATTGTGCTCCTCGCAAAGAATAACCCACGATAGAGCCGTTTGTTTCGCTATCCTGTTAATCCGGCAAATGTGCTTTTCACTCCGGCTAAATCTTGTTTGTGGGCTTCTATTGGTCCCATCGTGTTGGGTGAGGCTTTTTCCAGACACTGCTCCAGCACAAGATTGGGCCGAATGTTCATCATCTTTAAAGTGGCGGCAAGGCGTTGGTAGTCAATGTCACCATTGCCGAAGATTTCCTGCCAGATGCCATCTTTTGATTGGCGGATATGTACCTCCACAATTCGCTTTCCATATAATTTGACTACATCAAACAACGCTACCTGCGAATTACCCGACCCCCGATATACCCAGTGAGCATCGAGGCAAAGCGACACGTTTTTTGGGTCAGTGGCTAGCAGCATGTGGTGAAACTCTCGGGCCGCCTGCCGGTGTTCAGGCGCGTGAGTGTGATAGGCCAGTATAATGCCGCGTTTACGAAGCTCAGCGCCAAGCCGATCAAGGTTACGGGCTTGTTCAATCAGTTCAGTGTCAGTTTTGTCATCGTCGCTTCCCCATTTAATCGGGCTGGGATTCGTTACGAAAATTGACGTTCCCGCTGGTCGGGCGGCTTCGGCAATCGCCAGTACCAATTCAATGGATTTTTGCGCTTCATCGGGCCGATGGAGTGTACTATTTACGTACAGCGAATGCATTGCCAAATTGTATTTCTTTAGGAGCGGCAGAAGTTTCGTTACGTCTTCCACGGAATTGACACCGGGTTCGTAAGCCGTTAACCCTGATTGAGCTAATTCCGCCAGCGATGCATCCGGGTCGGCCATCCAGGTCTTTCCCTGTCGCGTATAGAAAGTGAGCCACGCATACGAATTGCAGGAAATGGGAAACGACTTTATGGATGGTTGCGCCAGAAGGAGTTGATTATCAGGTAGAAGAGCAGACCCGGCGAAGGCAGTGAGTGAGGTTAGGAAGTGACGACGGTTTGACGACATGAGAAGCTCGCGTTTACGTAACAGTTAGTTAATTAAGTATTCTCGCAGATCCAGCACAGATATCTCCCTCTTCAATCCCTGTTAGCCAAATAGGTAGCATTTTTGTGCGTTGCTGGGTAAGTTCGGTTCGGTAACTTGCTTCACACATGGGTTGAGCACTAACGTAATAGCCAGCCGGACGGTTGGGATACTTCATTTTTACATCTGCATCCCGAAGCTGAACCCAGAGTCGTTGTGCAATTTTAACGTTTTTAACGAATTCACGGTCCGTGCTATACTGCTTTAAAAACTTTTGATAAACTACATTAAGCGCTTTGTTAGACTGTTGTACTGTTTGCAATTGAGCATTGTTAATGGCCAGTTGACTTTGTCCGAACGAAGCGATAAAAAATAGCAGGAAAAGAACAATTGTGAGTAGTTGGTGAAAAATGGAGTGTATGTTCATGGGGTATGTGGCTGTTGCATAATTTATTTGAGCTTAAAAAACTGCTCCATTAAGTGACCCTAACAGTAAGACGAATAAGGGTACATACCGATTTTTCATAAAGTTTGAGAAAGTTGTTTATTGGGCAGTCATCGAGGTAAATTCAGTTGTCGGCAAGTTTAGCGGCAGAGGATGCTAAATATTGTTAACTCGTAGGGTATAATGAATTGGTATTCAAGAATGTACCGATGAAACGATGATGAGCCGCATATACTTTGTCGGTTGTTGATCGCGGGTTGGCTCCATTGAATTTTCGGAATGTAGATGACCTGCCAGGAATGTATCCGCCCGGTGACTGTAACTTTTTGTCTAAAAATTACAATAATTTGATCAAATAATTATACATATTTTAACTAGCGTAAGTATTATAACCAGTTGGAAGAACAGAGGATGGATAAGCTATGTGTGTATTGAGGGAACGGTCTTACCAATGATTTTGTCGGTCGGCACTTGCTCGATACCTGATACCTATAGGGCAGTCAGTAGCCTACGGTTTTTCAATGCTGGATGAAAAAAGTTAATCAGCTATTTTAGGAAACTTTATAGATAGCCTAATCCATATTAGTGCATGATCGCTTGTTCTCTCCCAACCTTTGACGTGTCGATATATCCCTTCCTCAATGACTGGCCTGGAAAGCCCCGGATTCACCCGTAAATGATCGATGCGCAACCCGGCATTCCGCTGGTAGGCGTTACTAACCTGGTAGTAAACGACGAAGGTTTACATGGGGTAGAATAGTGTTCCACGCTGATATTATATACCTAGGATGAGCATGCTATAGTAGATACATAAAGACCAGAAAAAAGCGACTGTGGCACTAGACAATCGATTGCTCGAAGGGGAACAGGCAATAAAATACGTCTTTCCATGAGGAAACTCTAAACCAGATTGCAACAATTGAATAAGCATGATCTAACTTCATGTTCAGTTAAAGGTAGCAAGTCCGTAATTAGTCGGTAGAACCAACCGGCCATCCACCGTAAAGGGCTGAATCGATTCAACGATTACCTGTTCAAAAGCCTGATGACTCCGGTGAAGAATAATATTGTTTGAAAAGGGAACCACAGCTGATGGAACAGCAACGGTTAGTTCCTGTGTACCCTTTAACCAGTCTCCCAAAAAAGTCTGTAAATCAGACGTTCGCAGGGGGGTATTCTAATTAACAGGCAACTGATCAACCGTGAAAACTCGTTGAGACTCGGAAGCAGGAAGGTGTATTGTGATTAAATAATAAGTGGGAAGCTCGTCTAAGCGAATCAGCATCAAATTTGCTACTATTTTCACTAAAGCTAGCTCGGGTGAACTAGACGTATACAGTACATCGACCCCAATAAGGTTCCAACGCTCGCCCATGGAAATGTTTTGATGTAAAGATGAAAGTCATTTTGCATTTTCTAGACGGCGTTTGGAAAATGTAAAAACATTAAATAACATTCAACTCGCAGTTAGAAAGAGAGCTAAATTCCTAAATCATTAATTTATGTTACGTTTGATTTATTTGGAAGCGAGTGAGAGGAAAGATATGTTGGGCAACAAATTAATCTGACGGTCGGCCGTTGTCGCCACTTTTCCAAGCCAACGACAATACGCAAAGCGCGTTGGACATCTTCACACTGATACCCACTATCATAGCCCGTAGATAAGCGCCGGGCTGGCGCACTATGCACAGATCGTTGGAAAGTCGTTAGCCGCTTCAACCCGTTGTTTCTGGGCAATGGTCGGATAGCGTGGTGGGGTTAGTCAGACACGCCTTCCATGCCAGAAATAATTAGTAGTAAAGAATACAAAAAAGCCCCACTGGTAATACCAATGGGGCTGAAATAACGTAACAAATTCAAAACGCTCGTTTAAGTCTTTTATTGTGTATCACGAAACAGGGGAAGCTTCATTTAGCACTTTATTTTTAGATGTTCGCTTACTAACCTGGTTCAACACGTTAAAGGAGTAAGATAGGCTAACTTGAGGAAACTATATTTAACCAGAATTTAAGCGTGACCGATTCGTTAACTTCATTACTCATGTTGCTCCTGATCAATCATGGTTTTCGCAGGCTAATTCTGATCGGTAATATTTTGTTTTGTATACTTCGGCACAAATACTCGATAATTGACCAACCTCTAAACAAATACGCCGAATAACCCTTAGGTGCTTAAACAAACCTACTATGATCGCCCAAGAACTAGTTAGCCAGTTAATCGAGAGCCTGGACGCGTTTGATTCGCTACCACCAACTAGTGAGCCTTCGTTAATTGACGCCACGTATAGCCGTTTAAAAACACTCGCTGATGAACTTGACGGGTCTGCCGTAAGTGGTGCCAGAAAGATGGCCGTCGACGCCATTCGAGAAGGGGGAAACGCTCACCTGAAGGCCGCATTAGCCGGAAATACAGCCGCCTTGGAGAGTTTGAAGATCATTTTGACCGGTTGCGCCAGGCTACTAAAACACTAATTTCCTCTCCAACATCGCAAGGGTGAGCTAGCTCAGAAGTTAGGTGGCTGGGAGCCACCAGGGTTGACTATCAATCAATGAATCCGGATACCTAATGGGGTCAATATGGAATCAAGCGTATCGGCTATCGTGTTTCATAGAAATTAACCTGAATGGTTGATCAACACCGTTTGCATTTGGCTATGTTCGACGGTAATATTCACCGAACGCTCACCCTTAGGCTGAGTCCGGTGAAGGACATTTTTTGGAATGGTAAAAAGCTGTCCGGGCAGCAACTCGATCGTTTTGGTTTCCAGCTCAATCATTAAAATGCCATCAATTGTGATAAAGGTTTCATCCGAATTGGGATGGTAATGCTAGTCATACGGTTGGGTCATGACACTGGCTTTCACCACATGGTCATTGACGGAGGCTACCGAGAAATTGTCATACCTAGCCGTGACAGCGCGCGTCAATTCACCAATATCAAGTATGGTCAATGGGGTAGCCTCCATAAGCGGAATAATGTTAGTTAAAATCTGACTAAATTCCTTTCTACAGGGTCGCATTACCGGATCGTTCGGCTACTGTCGACCATCACACAGGTAGCCTCACCACGGTGTTTTCGTCAGGAAGTAACAGATGGAACGTCGTTCAGTTGACAGCCGGCATGTCAGAGGGATCAATCAGTAAGTAGCCGGGATTGATGCAAGCCCCGTGCCAGCGTACGCCAACATGCAAGTGAGGGCCCGTCACTCGTCCTGTTTCGCCGACCAAGCCAATCGATTGGCCTTTTGTAATGGTTTGATTGGCCTTTACCGAATAGCTCTTTAGATGGAAATATTCCGAGATCAAGCCATTGCCATGGTCAATATAGACCGAGTTACCACTATAAAACTGATTAGCCACCAGTAACACCCGACCATTCCCCACGCTTAAGACGGGCTTGCCCATCCCAACTGGGTAGTCTTGCCCGGTATGGCGGTCGCGAGGCTGGCCGTTCAACGTCCGGCAAGCACCAAAGTTGCCTTCTCCTTTGGGCAGGTTATGAGCAGGCTTGCCCACCGGTAGGTCGAAAACGGCTGGACGCTCCTTCGTTTTAAAGCTAATGAGTGGGTTAACCAAGGCGGCTTCTTTGACAGCACGTGCCTGGTTTTGGGTAGACACGTTGACGTATTCCAACTTGGGGAAGTTTTTCAAATCTTCCTGGACGCACTCTTTGGCAGCTACGTTGAGCGTAGCCGTTTCTAATTTTCCGCCCGTTGTGCGTCGAGAGATGGTATAATGTCCTGGCTTCATATCCATATCAACTGGATAGTAGCAGGTGCCGTTAACGGCGGCCCAAGCTCGTTTCTCTAAACTACAGCGTAGGCAGTTGCCCGCCCAACGAGCTACCTGGCCTTGGGCAACGCTGACCGATTTAGGCGATATGACTGAAGGTGTTTTCTGTGTCTGGGCTTGAGCCATTGCCAAGCTGAGGTAAAAAACAATCAGCGTTAATAAGCGAACTACGTTCATCGGTTGGTAGGGGTATAGGGGTATAATAGTAATAACCTGTCCAGACTAGGCTATGTTCTAAAGCCGGTTGGTTTAAAGTGGATGGCTTTGGTTAGTATTAACGCTGCCGTTGCGGATCACTGAACAGACCGGCCTTGATCCTCTGGTGAAGGGAAAACGATTTACATTCGTACGTTTGGCAGCTTTGGACTCAAACAACGTGCTCGTAAAATAGGCCGGAATATGGGTACCAATACTCAACTACCCTAGAGAAGCCGTGAAAACAGGCCGAATTGCAGTTTGGAAAAGGGAGAGAAGAGACAAGATAGTATGTTGATATAATATTCCTAGATTAGCCGTGTCAATGACTAGTGAAGTAATCCTAAGGGTAGTCTAGAAATAACCGTTTTGGCTTGTTGTCAGTAATACGTAAAGTCACATTAAACCAACTTTTTCAGGATATGGAAGCGATCACGATTATTATACTGGAGGTTTTATTTGCTGTGCTGATGTACAACAGACGATCTATGATGAAAAGCTTTAAGAAAGAGAGTTAACTACTTAAATAAGTGTTGACCGTTACTGTCAACCAAAAGCGCGATTGGTTCACTTTAACCCATTAAAAAAAGCTGTCATTAGTTCATTTGACAGCTTTTTTAATCTACGCTTTTTGGTCATTAGGCTTTGATAAAAGCAAACAGGTCTGCGTTAATTGTTGCGGCTTCAGTGGCGGGCATGCCATGTGGAAAGCCCGGGTATGAAATGAGTTTTCCATGTTTTAACAGTTTTATAGACTTTGCTCCAGAAATGGGAAACGGAACGATCTGGTCATCTTCGCCATGTAAAACAAGTACGGGTATATCCACACGTTTGAGGTCTTCAGTAAAATCTGTTTCTGAAAAAGCCTTAATGCCCTCATAATGGGCCTTTATGCCGCCCATCATTGCCTGACGCCACCAATTATCCCGGATACCCTGTGAGATGGTTGCCCCTTCCCGATTGTAGCCATAAAATGGAATTGTAAAATCCTGAAAATATTGTGGCCGTTTCATTGCAGTACCTTCACGTATCCCATCGAACACAGCTTCCGGAATACCTTCCGGATTGGTCTCGGTTTGTACCATGAGTGGTGTAACCGCACTGATCAGAACAACTTTAGCTACGCGGCCCTGGCCATATTTGGCCGCATAGCGAATCGCTTCACCGCCACCGGTTGAGTGGCCAATGTGTATCGCATTTTTTAGATCAAGCGTTTGAGTAAGCTCAGCCACATCGGCTGCGTAGGTATCCATATCATGTCCATCAGAAGTTTGGGAAGATCGTCCATGTCCTCGGCGATCATGGGCAATAACTCGGAATCCCTGACTCAGGAAAAACATCATCTGCCCATCCCAATCGTCGCCGGATAATGGCCAGCCGTGGTGGAAAACAATAGGTTGTCCTGTTCCCCAATCTTTGTAATAAATTTCGGTACCGTCTTTTGTTGTGATCTTACTCATGTTTTTGGGTTTTAGTGCTGGTTGTAACTACTGTTTTATAGACATGTGCGACTGATTGAATTGGGCAGTTAGTAAAATTGAACTGTCTCATTCATAATTAATTGGAGGATTTGTTAGACGTTTTAATTAGGCAAGCAGATTAAAACAGATAAAATTGATGTATAGAGGATTACGCGTTTAAAAAACGCAGATTCAAGGGTGAAATGCAACCAGTGGAGCTAAAAAAGACGGATTTTATATGTTCGTTAGGCGTGACCCAGTTGAATTACAGCGGGGACCGGTTCCTGCAAAGTCGGTTGTTGATTCACCTCCTGACAGTAAGCTGGCTCACTAAACAGAGTTAGGACATGAGCATGTTTTGTAACAATAAAATACCAACGGGATTACTGTGATTTATGCCCAACAATACCCGATGCGCAGCCGAAGAAATAGCTCGTTGGTTGACAGATTAGGCCAGCATCCTGAAAGAGCTGACTGGCCTGTTTTGAGTTTTTAAACTGTGTGCTATAAACGCCGAGCATTCGGTACGTCTGTGGATTTCCTAAAAATAGAGCGCCCAAAATAGGAATAACCTGGCGTAGATAAAACAGGTATAAAATTCGCAGAAGAGCGGGCTTGGGAACAGACACTTCTATACACGAAAATTGCCCGCCTGGTTTTAGAATTCGTTGTATTTCAATAGCTAATTGCTTTATCTGACCAGTATTGAATGTTTTTAGTCCGAATGATACAACCACATGGTCGGCGGACTGGGCGGGCAATGTTCCGGCTAAGACGTTCTGTTTGTGGATTGTAATGGTGTAAGATGAAAATTGCTTCTTTCGTTTTTTTTGATCTGCATAACGGAGCATTCCCTCACAAAAATCAATGCCTATCAATGTTCCGCTTGGGCCAATACGCTGACAGATATAGGCCCACGTTTCACCCATACCAGTCATTAAATCAACGACGACCTGATTCGGTTGGATGTTGAGTTCAAAGACGCATCGACGACGCCACCGATTGGAAAAGCCAAATGAGGTGATCGTATTCATACGCTCGTAGGTCAAGCTCATTTCATTAAAAAGTTCCTGAACAAATTCAGGTTCGTAAATTGACTGAAGTGGTTTTGACTTTTCTATTGACATACTTAATTTAATGTTATTACCCAACACCTCCGCCCCCCGGCGTTTCAATGCGAATGCGTTCGCCCGGTTGCATCGGCCTGGTGAAGATACCAGACAACTCTTTTTCTTCTCCATCAATCAAAATCAGAGTTTGACGGCCTACTAAACCCGGTTTCCCATCGTTTAGACCGTATGGAGCGACAACCCGGTGCTGGCTTAAGAGCGTAGCCTGAACTGGTTCCAGAAATTCAATCTCACGGACGATGCCATCGCCCCCGCGCCACTGGCCTTTACCTCCAGAGCCATTACGGATACTAAACTGATGTAGCCGGACTGGGTAGCGACGTTCCAACTCTTCAGGGTCGGTCAGTTTGGTATTTGTCATGTGCTGATGCACCGCCGACCGACCATCTGCACCAATTGTGGCGCCCGCTCCCCCGCCAATGGTTTCGTAATACCCAAACCGACTATTGCCAAAGAGAAAGTTATTCATTGTTCCCTGACTGCACGCAGCTAGCCCTAAGGCTTTCAATAACGTATCAACTAACCGCTGGCTCACTTCTGTATTGCCACCAACGACAGCCGGACATTTGGCTGGATCATCGGGGAAAATCGGATTGAGAAACGAAGATTCAGGCAGACTTAGATCAACTGGTGCCATTAACCCCTCGTTTAGGGGAATATCTTTTCCACACCAGAGCCGAAGGACATACAGCACCGCGCTGTACAGAATAGAAATATTCGCGTTGAGGTTATGGGGATGAACACCAGACGTGCCTGTAAAATCAAACGTTATTCGGCTGTTCGTTATCGTAATTTTTACGCGAATCGTATGTCCATCGTCGAGAGCTTCTTCGGCCATGAACGTCTGTCCGTCAAGTGGTTGTAGCACGGCCAAAATTGCATCACTAGCCGATTGTTGCAATCGTGCCATGTAGTGTTGCACAGTCGAGAGGCCATACTGAGTGACAAGGTTACGAAGGGCAGTCTCGCCCGTCTTGAGCGATGCCAGAGCGGCTTCAATATCAGCTCGGTTTTCGGTTAGTGCACGGGTCGGGTAGGCGGCATCAGTAAAATGAGCAGACAGCCCACTCGTATGTCCATTACTTTTCCACAAGAACTCGCCCCCTTTCACCACATACATCGGCTCCAGCACTACCCCTTCTTCCACTAATGAAACAGCATCGGGGGGCATTGACCCCGGAACTTTTCCGCCAATTTCGGCGTGGTGTGCGCGATTAATGACATAGCCGATCAACGTTGGAATTTCACCCAACTTTTCATCTGTAAAGACACCACTTATAAGCGTTACATCGGGCAGATGGGAGCCGCCGTACTTTGGGTGATTGGTGATAACCACATCGCCCGGTTCGAGAGGTATTTTGGCCAGCACCAACCGGGCACAAACGCCCAAGCTACCCAGATGTACCGGAATGTGCGGTGCATTGGCTACTAACTCGGCGTTGGCATCAAGCAAGGCACAGGAGAAATCAAGTCGCTCTTTTACGTTCACCGAAAAAGCTGTGCGTTGTAATTGGACGCCCATTTCTTCGGCAATGGCCCGGAACCGCTGGGTGAAAAGTTCGAGTTGAATGACCTCGTTCGAACTGATCCCGACAACTTCCTCAATGTCGGCAATATAGTCTACGACAGCGTTTTTGTCCGCCTGTACAACAAGCCGCCAGCCGGAGTCAATGAAGGCCGATGATGTTGTGTTGAGCAAGAGGGCCGGCCCACGAAAGGTGTCACCTTCCTGTAGCTGCGTCCAGTCGTAGGTAGGGTAGTAGCCACTCTCAAACCGCATCGACGAACCGCTTGGCATCGCGTGACGATGGCTTACGGGTGAACTGCTTACAGGCAATTCATCGGCAATCGTACTGACAAGAACGCGCATACTTTCGACTTCGATAGGGCGCGGTTGACCATTGGCATCGGAGGGGAAATGACCGTACAAGTGCTGATATTGCTGCTCAAAGTCGTAGGCTAAACGGTCACTAAATGGTACTTCGACCGTAGCTTCCTGACCGGATAGACGAAGGAATACGGAAATTGATTTTGTTTTGATGGCGGCATCAATGCCAATATCCTGCCGCAGGGTTTGGGTAGCGTTGTCGATAAGGTTTTGACGTATGCCGGGGAGTTCGCTTTCAATTATAGATAAAGACTGCAATATCGACCGCGCGGCCATTCGCTCAATTTGCGCCTGACCAATTCCGTAGGCGCTTAATAAGCCGCCATCGAAGGGAAGAATGAGCCGTTCCATGCCCAGCAATCGGGCTATGGCGCAACCGTGGAGACCGCCTGCTCCACCGAAAACCAGCAACGTATAGTCTTTTGGATCGAACCCCCGCGCGACCGAGATTTTTCGAATGGCCCCCGTCATTGTCTCGTTGGCAATATGCTCGAAACCATGTAATAACTCGATTGGCGAAGAAGTTGTGCCTGTCACTGCGATTTGCCGGACAATCTCGGCCAACGCTAGTTGCGCTTTTTCAGGGAAAATCGGAATGCCAAACTGCTCTGGGTGGAGTTTTCCCAACAGCAGATTCACGTCTGTAATTGTCAGCAGGGGTGTTTCCTCTACGGCATTCGCCATGTGCGACCCGACCGAACGCGACCCGACACCATAGCAAGCAGGGCCTGGATTGGCTCCTGCACTTTGTGGCCCAACGCGCAACTGAGTACCGTCGAACCAGCAGATTGACCCGCCCCCAGCCGCAACCGTTTCAATCGCCAGCGAAGGCAATTGCAAATCGAAGGGGCCAAT
Organism: Spirosoma flavum; assembly: GCF_042686045.1. NCBI lineage: Bacteria > Pseudomonadati > Bacteroidota > Cytophagia > Cytophagales > Cytophagaceae > Spirosoma > Spirosoma flavum. The sequence goes on along the minus strand of NZ_JBHUOM010000023.1, from coordinate 934,578 downwards.
TTTAGTTGAAAAACGGTAATCTAAACCACCCTGAATCCGAGCAACATCGGTGCTGGTGCCGCCCATGTCGAGGGTTAACACGGGTTGATTATTGCCAATGGCAGCTGCTCCTATAACGCCCCCAGCCGGGCCGCTCAGCAAGCTGTCTTTGGGTTGAAACAAATCAGCACGGACTAAACCGCCTGCGCTGGTCATAATTCGGACTGGATAGTCGTGGACCCGTTGCCGGGATGTCATATCTCCTGCACCAACACCACTAAGCTGCTCTTTCACATTGTCCAAATACGACCGCATAACCGGTGTCAGATAAGCATCTACCACTGCCGTTTGCGTCCGGGCTACATACTGCGGAGCCATAGAAACGCTGGTTGAAATCGTTACATAGGCAAATCCAGCTACTATTAAAGCTTCACGCAGCCTTTGTTCATGGGTTGGGTTTTTGTAAGCGTTGAATAGCGAAACCGCCACCGCGTCAGGCTTTAATTTATGGAGTTGCTCAACCAGATCAGCAATTGTATGGTCAGATAAAGGCGTTAATAAGTGCCCGTCAGCGGCTATACGCTCATCTACTTCGACTACGGATTCATACAGAACTTCGGCGGGCGGAATTGCTAACTGGAATAGATTAGGCCGTTGTTGGGTTCCAATTTTCAGTAAATCTTTAAAGCCTTTGGTAACCAGTAGTGCTACCCGTCCACCTTTCCGTTCGAGTAGGGCGTTGGTACCTTTAGTGGTGCCGAGTCTCATCTCTAACGATGGAAATGGCTGATTTACCGGGGTTTGTGTTAATAGCCGAGCGGCTAAAACGGGGGCTTCCTCACCAGTAAATAACTCGACGGTAGTTGCTTTCGATGTTGCTCTAAACGGGCGGTCAAGGGTAAACAATCCGTTGGTTTGCAGCGAGACAATAGTGTATTGATCGCCTGTCTCGCTAATGCTAAGTTGATACCCATCGAAAATTGATGATGTGAGCCAGGGCGCAACAAGTTTACCATCAATTAATTGCCCCCGTAGGCGACTACTACTCAAGACTTTGATGCGATGCAGATTTCCGGCGGGGTCGCGGGCAAGTCCGTCGGTGAAGGTGCCGCCGGTATCAATCCAGATTTGGTACATGGGTTAGTTAATCAACTTAATGCCTGCTTTCCGGTAAGTCGCTACCATTTCCAGTTTAGCTTCGTTATCCGTAATCAACACATCGAATAGGCTTAGGGGCGCAAAATAGAGGTATTTGTCGGTTTCTAGTTTCGAGGAGTCGCAGAGAAGATAAACTTTTTCGGTTTGCCGGGCCATTGCTATTGCTGTGCTGGCTTCCTTCTCGCCGTTGGCACTCAGGCCGTGCTGGAGTGAAATACCATCTACGCCAATAAACGCCCGGTTGGCTCGGTAGCGGGCAATGTGGTCTTCGGCAATCAGGCCATGCACCGCCTGACGTTCTTTATCTAATTCGCCACCCACCAAATTTATCGTTACGTCTGAAGACATCAACTCGGCTACGACTGGCAACGAGTTTGTTATGACGGTAATTCGTTTGTTGCGAATAAACTGACATAGCCGAAACACCGTACTGCCGCAATCCATGAAAATTGTGTCGCCCTCCTGAACTTCCTGCGCGGCTAACTGACAAATGTGATCCTTTCGCTCGGCATTTACGGCGGTTTTGTTCTCAAATCGAAATTGATCGGTTGCCAAACTAACTTTCATGGCTCCCCCGCGCGTTCGATAAATCAGCCCAGAAGCGGCCAGTTGCACTAAATCGCGCCGAACGGTCATCTCCGATGTTTGTAACAAATCGGCTAACTCGCGCACGTCCACCGAGCCGCGTTCGTCAACCGTTTGTACAATAATCTGCTTTCGGTGCTGGAAATTCATGAGAAATGCGTTGTTTTGTTCAAAATTAAACAAAATTAAACAATTTCGAACAAATGGCTTCTGAACGAGTGCAAATAACAGAGGAGAAATTACTTTCTGACAATTGGTATGTTTTGAAACGATTTACGTTCAATTATCTCGGTAAAAACGGGCAGTGGACAACGCAACAGCGTGAAGCTTACGACCGGGGCAACGGAGCCACGATTCTACTTCACAATCCATTAGCTGATACTGTTATTCTTACCCGGCAGTTTCGCTTACCAACGTTTGTTAACGGCAATAATAATGGCGGGCCTTCGTCTGGTATGCTAATTGAAGCCTGTGCCGGTCTGCTCGACAATGACGATCCAGAAACAGCAATTATCCGCGAAACTGAAGAGGAGACCGGCTATCGAATTCAGTTTGTGCAGAAAGTGATGGAAGCGTATATGAGTCCCGGCTCGGTTACGGAAAAACTGTATTTCTACATTGCTCACTACACTCCTGACACCGAACGTAATGCCGGGGGCGGCATTGACGAAGAAGAAATAGACATTCTGGAATTAACTGTTAGCCAAGCTTTTGAAATGATAAAGAGTGGCGAAATTATGGATGGGAAAACGATTATGCTGTTGCAATACCTTCGACTGCAACAGTTGTCGTGATATTATTTTTGCAAGTTGGCGTTACATGCCCGTGATGTCAGTTTCTCAAACCAGACAAATGAGGTTTTGAGAAACCTCGCTAAAGGAGCAAATAAGATCTTGAGACACATACAGCTTCGGGTTTGAGAACCCGACACCACGGTAGATCCGACGTCACTCACATAGATGACATTTGAAATTTATATAACACATTCTTAGCGAGAATGTCGTTAAAAGAGATCTCGATAGTGTATTAGCTGCGATTTTTCTCGCTCGCCTTCATAAAAAGCTGCGCTGGAAAATGAATAATCAACTGGAGTGGTAACTAACCCCGCCTTGACAGGATTATTATGAATATAGTTAATTTTCGTTTCGCAAACATCGCGTGAGTGTATCATCGTCGATTCGATCTGCCCAGACTTTAGAATGTTAAGTGCGATGCTCATACTCAACGTGTTGTAGTTGTTCAGCTTGTTGGATCTGAATGTACTCTCTTGGCTTTAGGGATGTGAACTTCTTAAAGTCCCGTAAATAGTTAATCAGGTGCTTATCATGTTCAAAGAAAATAATAAAATGGACGTGGTTGTTCATCAGTGCATAAGCCAGCAGTTTAGCTTTATACTTCTCGTTATAGAACTTAAAACTATCAAACAGAATATTGAAACAATGCGCATCGAAAAGGAGGGGCATGTGTTGATTACAGGTTGTTGTAATGAAAAAACAACGTTCTTCGGTTAATAGAGTACGATTACACAAGCCCATCAAAAGCAATTTTATAGGGTTCACCTATAAGACGAGTTGCACCAGCCTGCGTTACTAATTTTGTGTGTGGTATCAGGTGTATATAGTGTCGGGGGTGGTATAGTGTGCTGTCAGGTTCTCAAACCTGACAGGCTGCAAGGTTTCTGGAACGCCAGCCCGATTAAAACATAATACATTAGGGTTTGAGAAACCTCTTTATGGCGGGTTTGAGAACCCGCCATCACACCATAAAAGTGGTGCCGAATTTGAGAATTCGGCACCACAGTTTAATCATAATATAAGCTCTATTATTTCCCCGCCGAGATAAGGTTGGCAAACAGCCGGTACGCGCCGGGTACTCCGGCGGGCAGTTCGCGGAAGAAAACCAGGCCCGTATACATGAACTGACCTTTGCCATATTTAGCGTAAATCAAACTGCCCTCTTTAGCCGCTTCGTTCTGGTCGTGGGATGAGAAAATCGTTTCGTAGGCTTTATCCCAATCTCGCGCGAAGTAAATGCCCCGTTCCTGGATCCAGCCAGAAAAGTCAGCTTCGGTGATTTTATTCGGGTAATTGAGCAGAGAATGTTTCGGATTAACGAATGTCATGGGAGCATCCTCTTCGGTTACGCGTTCATTTACAACTGTAAATGGATAAGGTCCAAGTTGCGGTAAAGGAGCTTCATTTCGTAGAAACGAGCTATTGGGTGTTACATATTGCACGACCATCGTTCCGCCGTTTTTGACATAATCCATTAGTTTGGGCTGGTAACGAGCTAGTGAACTGTTGGTATTGTAGGCCCGGACACCAACCACAATAGCATCATATACTGAAAGGTTTCCGGTCAATTCCGTAGGGCTAAGGAAGGTTACACGGCAACCCATTTGCTGTAATGCGGCTGGAACCTCATCGCCCGCGCCAGCGATGTAGCCTATATTTTTAGCCGTTACCTTCACGTCTAATTTTACCAGTTTAGCTTCAGCCGGTGGGAACAGTGTCTGCGTTGGAATGTGTTTGTACGCAATGAAGCGCAGGCCCGTTGTAAAAGTCCCATTTTGGGTTGTCATTACGGCCTGTAACTTGCCATTCTGCGCTTTTTCTAACGGAGTTAAACGAAATGACAATCGTTGCTCATCACCTTTGGTTTTCAAGTCAAATGGTTGCGAGGCCGGTTCGATTTGCCAACCCGTGGGCACATCCATCCGTACTGTTCCTGATACATTTGCACGACCTGCTTTTAGCACGACTTCCGTCATTTTGGGTGCGTTGTCGTTGAATATGAAAACGCGCTCCGTCAGGTTGGCAGTCACATCGGGCTGAATGATAAAGGGTCGATACGTTTCTCCATCTACCGGGTCAGTTGACCTATAAACAACAGGACGACTAAACGTAAAACGTTGGCCACTAACCTCAAAAGTATAACTGGCGGTTAGCGCGGGCGGGTTTTCGGGTAAGCCAATAAGTTTCTGATTGTCTACCTGAAATAAGCCTTTATCAATAGGCTTTTCGAGCCAGTAAGGTTGCGAAATTTTCGCATTTTTCGGAATGGTTACCATCGTCGGCCATAGCACAACGTCGTTTGGTTTAAGATCAATATTGAGCGTCGTGTCTTTTCCGGTTGAGTAGCGAACCGTTAATAGCTTTATAGGTGCATCAGCCCGGCTAACGATATTAGTTGACAATTTAATTGTTTCGCCGGGTGTAGCTGCGTAATCGACGGGGTTGGTTTCAAACCATAATCCCAGACATTGCCGAATCAGCATTTCAACTTCCTGACGCTTGGCTTTCACGTAGATATTGGTCGTATCTAATTTGCCGATGGCTCCATATAAATTTACTAAGGCGGGCACCGAAGCCGCCGGTTGATCTGGTTTGAAACCCGTTATAAGCTGGCTAACCTGCGTCTGAACTGCATCGCTATTGATTACTCGTTTCCAGGTTATATCAACGCCCTCCAGCGGGTCTTTCTGAACAGGGTCACCACCTTTCAGTAATAGATAATCAATTCGGGCACCCCGATTGGGGGCAACACCAAATCCCTGACTTTTATGCTGACTACGACTTTCGGATGCAATTTCGCCGTACGATCTACCCAATAATGGATTGAATAAACCTGTTTCAATACCAATCAGATTACCCGCTTCTTCTGGCTTTTTGCTGCTCAAAAATGCACCAGGTACAAACACGTTCCACATAATGCGTCGGGCCTGCCACGGTTTCACATAAGCTAACTGCTCGGGAAATTTAGTCGGATCGTTCGAAATCTTGAAGGCTTCTTCAGCCAGATATCCCGAAGCGCTGTGATGTCCATGACCTGCGCGGGCATCGGGTGGGAAGCGCGTCATAATCACGTCTGGCTGGTATTTTCGAATCGTCCAGACGACATCGGCCAGCACTTTATCCTGCCCCCAGGTACGAACAGCCTCGTCAGTTGATTTTGAAAAACCAAAATCATAAGCCCGGCTGAAAAACTGGTCGGGTCCGTCAATGCGCCGGGCCGCCAGCAACTCCTGCGTTCTGATTACGCCGATATTTTCACCTTGTTCGGGCCCGATAAGGTTTTGCCCCCCATCGCCCCGTGTAAGTGACAGATACCCAGTACGAACAAGCCGATCTTTGGCTAAGTAGGCCAGTAACAGCGTATTTTCATCGTCGGGGTGAGCCGCTATGTAAAGTACTGAGCCGAGAATATTTAGTTTTTTAATGTTCGACAGTATCTCACCTGATGGCGCGGGTTTAATGGAACCGTAAGGAACCTGAGCGAACGAAACCTGGAATAATAGACAAATAAGCAGCGGGACAGGCAGGAGTTTTTTGAGCGACACAGGCAGAGCGTGATTACAGGCGTATCAGGCAAATTTACGATTTCGCGCATGGTTTAACCAGAGTTGTCTACCAGATTCAGTCAATTTTTGCGAAAAAAATGGTTATAAACGCCTGAATTATCGGTTAGGCCTTATTTACGTGGTTCGGTTATTTTGCCCGCCGTAGATTGAAATCCAAGTATAGTCACTTTATGTCGGGTATAAAAACCCGGCGAGTTATCATCGTCATGTAGAGAAGACGCCAATGTATACGTGAGTGTACCTGTTGGCTGGGTTGGGTTTTTATCGTAGTGAATCTTGTCGATCCAGATACCGACTTTTTTCACATGTTGATCGTCGGTTAAGTAACCCAGATCCCAACCTGTCAGTATGGGGATTGCCTGATTATAAGGAATATTTTCGACCACGAATGTTTTCATTTCGACATCGTCTGAATCCAATGAACCGTCTCCATCATCCGAAGCGGGCAGAATGGAAAAAGGGGGTTCAATGACGCCTAAATCACTACCACTCAAGCCGGAGACAACCTCACTAAATCCATAATCCCGCCTGTCGTCGTTGTCTTTGACAATAACGGATGTCTCCCAACTGACAAAACCAGTACCCACCTGACTGTGAGCAGTCTGTAATATGGGGACCGTATTTTTAGACGCTTTCTGATAACTCTTACCTGCTTCAACAAAAACTTCTGGATGGCCTCTATTGTAGGCGATTTGAAGTATGTGGTGATCTTCGTCGCAACCAGCCCATTCAAAGCCAAAACCACGGGGTAAGATACTGACTGTCTTTTGATTAGCAAAGGCGGGATTCTGAATAAAACTGGCGACAGACGACAGCGATGTTGTTGTATTGTCGTTAAAAAAAGAATAGAAATTCCCCCCTGTAGCATCAAATTTACGACAGTCGACGTCGGTATGATCGACGATCAGGTTAATGCTGGCGGGATTCCAGGCAATAACCGTAAAATGGTAACACCAGTGATAGGGGTCATCGAAGTTATCATCCGACAGGATGCCCGAAGCTTGCCACCTGAGCGTATTCTGCTCAATCCGGATGGTGTCGATCAGAGTTCCTAAACCTGCCACATGATGATCGCTATTCAGATAGTCCATCTCCCAGCCATTCAGAACGACGGTGGCATTGGTCGCGTAGGCAGGCAACGCTAAACCCTGGTCGATTTTGAGTGCGTCCTTACTTCCCGATTTTCTGGATTCTGCACATGCCGAACCCTGAATAACAATCATCGTTCCGGGTACCTCAAAAACAACACTTTGACTCGTATTGCCTATTTGTTTAACTAAAGGCGCACTACTTAAATCGCACAACTTACTGAGATCTCTAGCGCAAAAACCACATGATTCCAGGAAGATGGGTGCCATAACGCACAGCAGAATCAACGCAAACCGGACTTGAAATATGTTTTTAGCTGCCATTTCAGTATCGACTTTAGGTTTGATCAAGAAAGTAAAGGGCTCCTAACTCATCCACAAGCACATCCATTGTAACTAATAGGAGATATAAGCTCTTGATTGTCAATTGAAAGTATGGCAGTTGTTTTGTTTGCATCAACAATCATTTATTTATCGGCACATTAAAATTCTTATGTGGTATGTTGGCAGAATTGTGCCGAATGGTTGATGCATTGTGGGTATTATGGCTAGTCGAATAGCAAAAAGAAAAGGCTACCCAAACCAGGGTAGCCTTTTGACTCGTTTGACCTAACAACTAAACGAAACACATTATTGGAAGATCGTCACTTTTGTGAACTGGTTTGGTAGCGGTTTGGGTACGTTTGGATTGGTATTTACCTCGCCTTGTGGATAAATAAATCGTTCTGGTTTTTGGCTACCCGAATACAGAGGAATTGGTAACTGAACTATAGGTGTAGCTTTTTCCAACCGACGAATATCGTTGAAAGCCTCATATTGCATCAGGAAGAAAATATAACGCTGGGCTATAATTTCGTACAGCAGAGCTGTTTGTACCGATGCTAATTTGGTTGGGTTCGCTAAACCGGCAGAACTAAAATCATCCAGTACATAGGCATCATACTTAAGTCCTGCCGTAGACAGGGTTTGGCCATTTATATAGCCTCCTGCCAAACCGCTTCTAACTGAGTTCAGAGCAGCTAAGGCTTTGGCGGTATCGCCCAAACGGGCTTGTGCTTCTGCAATAATCAGCTGGTTTTCGTAGTAGGTAATAATAGGGTGCGGAGCTGTTGATTTAAACGCACCGTCTACCACATTGGGATCTAAACTACCTGTTGCTGTTATTCCTGATTTAAAGTAGAAATTATACAAGGCGGTTTCGTTCGTCTTCGTATTGGCCGAAGCAATCCGGGAGTTCATCAGGGTGGGCAGGTAGGCACCATCAAAACCCGTATCGCCAGCCCGGTTCACCCGGAAGAAATCGTAGTTCTGATTGTAATCGACACCTTGGCTAGTGCCGTGTGGAACTAGCGCATCGCCCGCTGTACTGCTTATACCCGAAGCGGCACTTGCTACTGATTTAGCGTACTCACCAGTGTGTAAATAAAGCCGGGCTTTCAGAGTGTAAGCAGCCGCTTTCCATTTGGAAACGCTGCCTTTATAGATAAAGTCCTGCGTAGCAAATGCTAAACCAGCCGAGGCTGACAAGTTCACAATGGCATTATCTAATGTGGTCTGGAGAGCAGCATACACATCCGTTTGTTTGTCAAACACGGGTGTTGGATACTTAACATCATCAAATGCCTGACTGTAAGGTACATCGCCGTAGAGATCTGTTGCTTTTGCAATTACCAGCGCTTCCAGAACCTGTCCAACGCCTTTCGTCCATTTATCACCTACGGCATCGGCTTTAGTCTGAATTAGTCGGGTCTGGCTTGCAACGGGGTACATGGGACTCCAGGAGAAATTCTGCGAAGAAACGATATATTCAGCATAACCTTGGTGCTGACGAGCTAGCCCATTCAATTCGCCTGCCCAGATTGCTGAGATACGAACGTCGGTGTCTTCGTGCAGCATAGACACCCCCAATAGCGTTCCTGATAGCAAAGTGGCTACGTCTACATCTGTAACCGCATTGGGGTTGCTTTTGATGCTTGGGTCATCAAATAAATTACTGCAACTGCTTAGCAACGTGATTGCTAGCAGTGAAATGGTAATTTTATGTGAAAATGATTTAATCATGATTTAAATGAGTTTATGGCGTATAGTTTGTGACGTCGGTAGGCAGCCATTTAGTTTAACAACCCGGCACGCTCGCGTTAGTAACTATATCGGTGGTCTCTCATGCAGTTTGAAAAGAACTGAAGCTAACCATCCGACATCACAAACGACAAACTAGTTAGTACGTGATTTTCAGCGAAAACAATAGCGATTTCGTGTTTGGGTTTGTAAACCAGTCTTGTCCTCTTGATAGACCAGCTCCCGTAATGTTCACTTCGGGATCAGTACCTGTGTAATTAGTCCACAAGACCAGGTTACGACCAGTTAAGCTGAAATCGACGTTCGATAGATGAGTAAACCGACGAAATTTTTCGCTGCGCAAGCTATAGCTCAGCGTTATTTCGCGCATGCGGGTAGCGCTTCCATCTTCAATAAATTGTTTGTATGAAGCCGAGTTAAACGCTGTTCCCCGACCTTGCCACCAAGCTTGGTTAATTGCTACCGGCCCAGCACCAAAGTCTTTGATCTCGCCTTGAAACGAAGTGCCAGCGGCAATTAATTTTCCGGCTACATCTTTGAGTCCACCCGTTGGTGCAACAACTGTATGACCTTGGTCGCCATGGGTACCTATGTTATATAGGGCACCTCGTGTGCCGTTATAAAAGTCATTACCAGCTACACGGTCGAACAACACATAAAGCGATAAGCCTTTGTAGGAGAATGTACTTCCTAAACCACCACGCCATTTCGGATTCGGATTACCAATGATTTCGTTATCCGTACCACCCTGTGGAAAACCATTCGCGTCTAGCTTGTATTTGCCAGACTCGTCTTTTAGGAAATCGGTTGAATAAAAGACACCAAATGGTTGTCCCGGAATCAGCGATGCGTTTTCCTGATAGCTGTCTGATAAAATCTGGACAGATGCTCCAGCCAGTGATACAACTTTATTGCGGTTTAATGAGAAATTGGCTGATAGATTCCATTTGAAATCGCCAACGGTCAACATATCAGCACCGGCTTCCAATTCAAGTCCTTTATTGGAAAGTTCAGCCGCATTGATATTGCGAACAGTATAACCCGTTTCGTTCGGTACGTTCAGCGACAGAATTACGTCTTTCGTACTGTTGGTATAGGCTGTAGCCGAGAAGTTGATGCGATTATTTAGGAATCGTAGATCAACCCCAACTTCACTTTCCGTTTTCCGTTCCGGACGCAGGAAGTCATTGCCAGCCGTTGTGCTACGAACATAACCACCACCATATAATGAACTGGCCGAGGACAAACCGCCAGAGAAGGCATCACCATAAGCAGCAGGCGAGAACGTTGTAAAGTTTTGGTACGGCTGTGGCTGAATACCCACTTGTCCCCATGTCAGACGCAATTTACCGAAGCTAAGTACTGGACTGCTTTCCAAACCCTTCAGTTTGGTGAACTGCCAGGCCAGGGCGGCCGATGGGAAAAAGAAGCTACTTTTTGTTTTAGAGCCAAATGTCGACGCACTTTCGCTACGACCGGTCAGCGTCAAAAATAGCATGTTATAAGCCTGAACTTCTGCCTGCGCATAGTATGCATACGTACGAATCAGCGAATTATAGTTGGTCGCCGTAAGGTTGGAGTTCAACGCGTTCGTCAGAATGTCGGGGGCTGTAGGAACAATTAAGTTCGTAATAGCATCCGTTAAGATAGCTTTCCGACGGCTGTTATAGTTGACACCTACCAACAGCGAACCGCTAAAATCATTACTGAATGTTTTGGTCGCATTGGCAAATACGTCGGTATTAAACTGCTTCTCGGTGATCCAGTTTTTTGATAAATAACCGCCGAGGTAGGTGCCTGAATTTCGGGCAAACCGTTCCAATCGTGAGTCTATGAAGTTATCTATACCTGAACGAGCGGTAACACTCAGCCATGATGTCGGCGTAACGCCTAATTCAATATTCCCCGTAATGCGGTCAACATCGGTAGTATTTTTGTTGTTGTTGATGTTCCAGACTGGGTTAGAATAAATCGTGTTTTGATCTTTGCCTAGTGGATTTCGATATGAAACGTGGGCATTATTGAAAACCTGCCCGGATGCATCGGTATAGGTGCCGGTATATTGCGAATTGTCAAAATCGGGCGCAGTCCGTGTACCACCTAGTAGAATACCATCAAGGTTGTCTCCTTGCTGATTACGGGATGAAAACACTTTGGAGTACGCTAAGTTAGCAGAGGCCCGGAACCACTCGGTAAACTGACTGGCTACATTTACCCGAGCGGTATTCCGCTGATAATTGCTGAAGGCTTTAACAACCCCTTCCTGATTCAGGTTGGAATAACTGATCATGAAGTTAGACCGGTTATTGCCACCGCTAATATTGACGCTATTGTCGGTGAAATGGCCAGTCTGATATACGTCGTTTACGTGATCGAAGACATCTTGCGAGTTTTTGCCACCATGTGGGTTAGCCGCCGTACCGGCAGCAATGGCGTAACGCTTCGTACCATCGGGAAACGTAACGAAGCCCTGATAACCGGGGGCAGTAGGATCGGTTATATACGTGTCTGCTCCACCTTTCCGATCAGAAATCAGGTCACCAAAACTAACTTTGTTACCCTGGCTATAAAGACCATTGCTACCCTGACCGTAGGTAGTTTGCAATGGGTGCATTTTATTAACTCTGTCGAACGAAACTGTCGACTTGAACGTAATGTTGACTTTACCTTTGCTGTCTTTTCCTTTCTTAGTCGTAATGACAACTACCCCGTTGGCAGCCCGTGTGCCCCATAAAGCCGCAGCCGAAGCACCTTTCAGTACTTCCATGCTCTCAATGTCTTCGGGGTTAATGTCGTTGATACGTGACTGTTGAACAATGGAGTTACCAGCCGCAGACCCGTTATTGTCGCTGGAGTTACTAACAGGGATACCATCTACAATAAAGAGTGGCTGAGCATTACCGTTAATTGTATTCTGACCGCGAATCTGAATATAGGCTCCTGCCCCTGGGTCACCCCCGTTACGGGTGATAATTACCCCGGATGTTTTACCACTCAAGCCGGTCAGAAGACTCGTTTCACCCGATTTGGCAATGTTTTTACCAGTTACTGTCGAAACCGAAGATGCGAATTTATCTCGTTCTTCTTTCAGGCCAAGTGCTGTTATGATAACTTCGTTTAGTTGCTTAGTATCACTTTTTAGTTGCAGGTTAATCGCCGTTCTTACCCCAATTACTTCTTCGACGGTTTGCATCCCAACGGCCGAAAAAACCAGTGTCGTGCCCGAAGATGGAACGTTTAAGGTATATGCGCCATTCACATCTGTTACTGTACCAATAGTGGTTCCTTTTACGACAACCGTAGCTCCGGCAAACCCGCCACTACCTTCATCAGCGGCCACGGTGCCGGTTATCTTTCGGCCTTGTGCCCAAACATATGAGCAACTTAAGCCTATTAGCAGACTCAACAGTAAATACTTCTTCATCAGGCTTTGTTTGGTTAAAAAACGGTACGATTTTCAATACAAATAGCGTATAAAAATTTCGTATAGCCAATATTTAGCCTGTAAAAATATAATTTATTGAAATATTATTTCGTATATACAAAATAATACAGAATAAATTATATTTAAGTATATTTACTACCAAAGGGTAGAGTAGTATCTCGTGTATTTTCGCAACCTGAATACTGGAAGTAAGCGGACAAACAACGACGAGAAAATTATTAAAAAGTGATTAATATCAGTAGGTTAGGCGAAAAACACTGATATCCGTCCAGCACTTGGCTGAACGGATATCAGTGACAATAATACTTATAATGGTTGGGAAATTGTCTATTCAATCAACATGGTTATCCTATACTTGGACAGTACTATAATTATGGGCGTGTCAACAATTGCTCAAGGGAAAATACTTCCCCATTGCGAATAACCTGGTCAACATTCGATACATCACGGATGTTGGTTAGTGGATCGCCATTAACAATGACCAGATCAGCCAGTTTACCCGGCTCTATCGAGCCTAAGTCTTTGCTTACGCCCACTGTTTCTGCCGCCCAGAGTGTAGCTGACCGCAGCGCCTGGTAGGGAGTTAGCCCCGCATCGACAAATACTTGTAGTTCGGTATGCAGGCTCAATCCATAGGGTACAAAAGGACTGTCTGTACCGGCTGTAACGTGCGCACCGGCATCAACTAACGCTTTGACTCCTTTCTGAAGATTACCAAAATTGCTTAGGTAACCGGGACTTATTTTGGCATACTGAGCCGATCCTGCTTGAAGAGCATTGCTATAGTCTTCAGAATAAAACGCCCGATACTGCCGGTTTTCGTAAATACTAGGGTCTTTAGTGCCCAGTACGGCCAAGCCACCTTGCAAAGAAGCCGTTGGTGTAATGTTCATTCCCGACTTAGCCAACAACTGAATCACATCTTGATAGCTCCTGTTCATGGCCGTAATTTTGGGTGAATAACCTCGTCGGCTCGTGCCACCTATATGCTCAACGGCATCCACATCATAGCGCATGGCTGGGAAAATCTCGTGCGATGACACGGGTAGCCCGTGCGCATGAGCAAAGGCAGTAATCCGTTGTTGCATGGCATCTGGCATTCGAACGTAGGTTTTGATCAGATCGTAGCCCAGCCGAACAGCGCGATTAAGTTCACGATCAAGTTGTTCGTCGGAGTTGATGCTGGTGGCGGCTCCGTAGTAAATTCGGGTTCCGTCGGTCAAGCCACCTGTAAAAAATTGGCGTGGACCAGGTCGCAATCCACCCGCCCACGATTCTTTCCGTTCGAGGGCATCGTAAGGGTCAGCACCGGGTTCGCGCACAGATGTTATGCCAAAGGATAACCATAAACGACCGATTTTTTCACCTGCCATCGAGTGTTGATGTGTGTGCATCTCAAACAGACCTGGTATGACAGTCTTAGTCGACGCATCAATAAGCTTACCAGGGCGACCGGCCTGATGGGGCAAAATGGCTTTGATTCGATGTCCATCAAGTACAATATCGACATTGGTTTGATAGGTATTGGATTTTCCGTCGAATAGCCGCCCGGCATGAACCACAACGGTTCCGGTAGGCTGACTGAGTTGCCATGAGAGGTCCATTGGGTGCGTTTCTAGGTGCCCATCGGCAATATAAATCTGTTTGAACACATCCGTCGCCAGAAACAACAGGCTTTTAGAGTCACCCGTCCAGGTAGGTGTCTCGGCTTGCTCAGTAGTAAGTTGGCGGGGTGTTCCGGTGATAGTGCCGTCGGCTTTAACATCCGTTACCCACAGTAAACCGTCGAGAACATACGCCATTTTGGTGCCATCGGGTGACCAGACGGGACCATTTTGACCCCTGGTGGCGAGGCTATGCGCTGGCGCGGGTGATACATAGCGGTCGTTTTTGCCATCGAATGAAATAAGCAATACTTCACTAACGCCTTCGCGGTAGCGCGATGAGTAGGGGTGAAGGGCGGATACGGCCATTGTCTTGCCATCGGCGGCCCAGGTTGCCTGACTAGGCACAAACAGCGACTCGTGTACTTTTCGCGTTTTCGGGGCTGTTACATCCGCCGTGTAGGTTACGTCGGCGATATAGAGAGTGCTTCTGCCCCAGGCATTACGTGGGTCGCTCTGGTAAAAGGCAATTTTGCTGCCATCGGGTGCCCAACTCGGATAGTGAAGATCGTCGGCCATATCGACCAAATTTCGATCTTGACCCGTTTTTAAGTCTCGAATCCAGACATCCATATTCCCGTTACGGTCTGAGACGTAGGCTAGCTTTGTTCCATCCGGCGACCAGGTCGGTTCAACTTCCATCGTCGGCCCCTGCGTCAATCGCTCAGGTATTTTAGTGCCTTTGGCCAACAGCCATAAGTCACCAAGAGCCGCAAACGCAATTTGCTTTCCATCAGGAGAAATAGCCGTTCCTTTGATACCCCGAACTGGTTGTGGTGTCCGGCTGTCGAAGTCGTAGGTCTTCCGTTTATACGTGTTTCGGGGCAATGTAATAATGGCTTGAAATGGAATTGTTTGGGCCGTTGTACTACCAATTTTTCGCCGTTTCAATAGTCCGCTAGCGGTGTATAAATACTCCCCGGCTGAAAACCAGCTTGTCCGAAAAGGAAATACATCGTCGGTGGCTTCAGTCAGCATTTGTGTTTTACTATCGGCAATAGATACCGTTTCCAGTCCACTCTGCGAATTATTCAGCGTATTATAAAACAGATGTGAACCGTCGGGCTGCCAGGCTGCTCCAGCTAGTTTAGCATTCGACGGAGAAACGAGTTTTTCCGTATTTCCCGGAGTCACTATGTAGATGCCCGGAGCATTAGTCCGGTCGGAAATGAAAGCGACTTGTTTGCCGTCGGGCGAGAAAGCCGGACTAAAATCGTTGGCTGGGTCTTTGGTCAATTGAGTTAATTTGCCATCGGCCAGATTGAGTTGCCAGATGTCATAATTACCGCTTCGATCCGACGAAAAGACTACTTGCTTTCCATCGGGCGACCAGTGTGGTTCCCGGTCGTCGTAGACACCGGACGTTAGTTGTTTGGGTTTGCCGCCAACTGCTGATACTGTCCAGATGTGATACCGACCATCCCAAAAAGAATGGAAGACAATCTGTTTCCCATCGGGTGACCAATTCGGCTGGCGGCAATCACCCAATACATCAGTTACTGGCCGCGCTACGCCCCCAGCAACGGGTAAGACCCAGATAGTCCCCTGTAAGTCAATGGCAATCTGGCTTTTGTCAGGCGATAGATCGGCGGCCATGTTGGTCCCTTCTGTGACCGTTACCCGGATTGAATCAACTCCATTTGCCCGTGCCAGGGCTGGTGAAAGAAGAACCAGCCAACCTGATACGGCTGTCAGGAGGCCAATTAACGTGTGTGATATTTTCATAAAAGAGGAAGGACAACAGCCTGAATATGACCTGTATGGCCACTTCTCGGATTTTTCCTTCTTAACCTACACACCCAATAGGAGACTTCCTAACATGAGGTCTATTTGCTGAGGTGCAAATAAGATTATCCTTGAATAACTGAAATTATCCTTAAAAAAAGTCAAAAAACGTATTTTTCGGCATTGAGTTATGCATCACCAAATTCTATCTTTGCGAGCAATCCATTTCTAACCTATTAATCAATCACATGAATTTGAGTCTTTATATAGTTCCCGTATTGGGCATTGTCGGGTTGGTGATTATGTACACCAAATTCCTGTGGGTTTCTAAACAGGACGCTGGCGATGCCAGAATGCAGGAGATCGCGGGTTACATTGCTGCGGGTGCCATTGCCTTTTTGAAAGCTGAATGGCGTGTTCTCACCTATTTTGGTATTATTGTGGCTGTTCTACTGGCCTTCGCTGGTACACAAACCGCGAACTCAAGCCCCATTATTGGTTTATCATTTGTACTGGGTGCCTTTTTGTCTGCTTTAGCAGGTTACATCGGCATGAACATTGCCACCAAAGCCAACGTTCGCACAGCTCATGCCGCCCGAACAAGCTTGACTAAGGCACTGGACGTGTCATTTACAGGTGGTTCTGTTATGGGTATTGGCGTGGCAAGTATTGCCGTACTTGGCATGGGCAGCCTATTTATCTTCTTATACAACTTATATGTTGGTGCTGATGGCGTTGCCAATGGTGATGTGAACGGTCTGCCAATGGAGAAAGCCCTCGAAGTACTGGCGGGTTTCTCGCTCGGGGCCGAATCCATTGCCTTGTTTGCCCGTGTAGCCGGTGGTATTTATACCAAAGCTGCCGACGTTGGTGCCGATCTTGTTGGTAAAGTTGAGGCCGGTATTCCCGAAGATGACCCGCGTAACCCCGCTACTATTGCTGACAACGTGGGCGATAATGTGGGCGACGTTGCTGGTATGGGTGCCGACTTATTTGGTTCGTATGTGGCTACTATTCTGGCAACGATGGTACTGGGCCGTGAAATCCGCATTCCAGCCAATCTCAATATTTTCGGTCATGCACCCATTGTGTTACCCATAATGATTGCCGGACTGGGCCTGATTCTTTCCATTGTCGCCACCTATTTTGTTCGAATCAAAAATGACAATGGCAGTGTTCAGGGTGCTCTAAACCTCGGTAACTGGATATCTATCCTCTTAACCTTAGTCGTATCGTATTTCCTGGTTATTAACTACCTGCCCGACATCACAATGGAGATTCGGGGTGTTGAATTTACGCGCATGGACGTATTCTACGCTATTGTAACGGGTTTAATTGTTGGTGCATTGATGTCAACGATTACGGAATACTATACCGCAATGGGCCGTCGGCCCGTGATGTCCATCATTCGGCAGTCGGCAACGGGCGCAGCGACCAATATTATCGGTGGTTTAGCAGTTGGTATGGAATCGACCGTACTGCCAATTCTGGTGCTGGCGGCTGGTATCTATACATCGTATCACTTTGCGGGGTTATATGGAGTTGCTATTTCGGCGGCTGGTATGATGGCTACTACGGCTATGCAGTTGGCTATTGATGCGTTTGGTCCAATTGCCGATAATGCCGGTGGTATTGCCGAAATGAGCTATTTACCCGAAGAAGTTCGAGGCCGAACCGATATTCTGGATGCGGTTGGAAATACGACAGCTGCCACAGGAAAAGGCTTTGCCATTGCGTCGGCTGCGTTAACGGCACTAGCTTTATTTGCCGCCTTCGTTGGTATCTCAGGTATCTCGGCTATTGATATTTATAAGGCCGATGTACTATCTGGCTTGTTTGTCGGAGCCATGATTCCCTTTATTTTCTCGTCATTGGCTATTGCTGCCGTGGGTCGCGCGGCTATGGCGATGGTGGAGGAAGTTCGTCGTCAATTCCGGGAGATTCCGGGTATAATGGAAGGAACGGGTAAGCCCGAATATGAAAAGTGTGTGGCAATTTCAACGCAGGCGTCTATCCGTGAGATGGTACTGCCAGGCGCTATTGCCTTGACAGTACCCGTTATCGTTGGGTTTATTTTCGGCCCCGAAGTACTTGGCGGTTTGCTGGCGGGTGTAACGGTTTCGGGTGTGTTGATGGGAATTTTTATGAATAATGCCGGTGGCGCCTGGGACAATGCCAAAAAGTCGTTTGAAAAGGGCGTTATGATTAATGGTGAGATGTACTATAAAAAATCGGAACCGCACAAGGCATCTGTAACGGGCGACACCGTCGGTGATCCGTTTAAGGATACTTCTGGACCATCGATGAACATCCTGATTAAGCTGATGTCTATCGTTTCGCTCGTCATTGCGCCTTACATCGCTGTGCAGTCGTCTGAAACGCCGGGCTATAACCGCGAAGGCAAGGAAGCGGCTGGTACGGAGTTGCCTTTAGAAGAATCAACAGCGGCTGACAATGATAAAGTTAGTACGCCAAATGCGAAGCTGGGTAAATTCAGTATTCAGAAACTGACGAGTGGTATTGAGTTAAACATTCCTGAATTTGGTATCGAAAATAAACTGCTGGCTTTTATCAAGGGCGATAAAGCTATTGATAAAGAAACCTGGTTTGATTTCGACCGGTTGTTGTTTGAGACAGGTAAGGCCACACTAGAATCTGAATCGCAGGAGCAGTTGAAAAATGTTGCCGAGATTTTGAAAGCGTATCCGGCGGTGAAGGTCAAACTTGGTGGCTACACCGATAATACCGGTAATGCTGCCAGTAATCTCAAACTATCGCAGGATCGAGCCAATTCGGTGCGGGTTGAGTTAGAGAAAATGGGTATCGACAAAGATCGTCTGGATGCAGAAGGCTACGGTCAGGAACACCCCGTTGCCTCCAATGATACGGAAGAAGGCCGTGCGCAAAACCGCCGGATTTCGATTCGGGTGACGAAAAAATAGCTCCATTCTACCGGTTAATAAAACCTGTTACCAGAAAGTCAGTCTCCTAAAAAGGCTGGCTTTTTTTTGTCTAGTTTTATTATATAGGACTGATTATCAATCCTAACAGAAGTGGGGAAAGCTGAAAACCGAATAGAGTAAGCACTAAAGAAAACGAAGTAACCATGCCCAAGTATGTAATTGAAAGGGAAATACCCGGTGCAGGTAAACTAACGGGGGAGGAATTAAAAGGTATTTCGCAAACCTCTTGTGGTGTATTAACTAATATGGGACCGCAAATTCAGTGGTTACAGAGCTATGTAGCAGGCGACAAAATCTATTGTGTTTACATTGCGCCAAATGAAGAAATGGTTCGTGAACATGCAAAGCAGGGCGGATTTCCAGCTAACGTTGTCAGCGAAGTTTCTGTAATTATAGATCCGACGACGGCAGAATAGTTTTGCAATAAAGGAAAAGCTAATAAAGTAGACTTAGTGCTCCTTTAGTCAGGAATACCCCGTTTTCTTGAATAATATAGAGAAAAACCATTCGCAAAATCACCGGATTTTGATTTAGTTGACGAAAAAGGTGAAAACTGAATTTTATAAATGGAGTAAGCCGTACGAAGAAAGATAGCCAGCAATGGCACATTTCTTCGTACGGCTTACCCGTTTTGTTTTGGAAACCTAACTTCCTAGTGCATTGTAAATTAACAACTGGTTAGTTGTAACGACGCGATCTCCGGGAGCAATTCCACCCGATAAATACGTCTTCTGACCAATCGTTTTATATATATCTACTTCACGTACAATAGGTTGGTTCTCTTTATTAACCATCACCACAAAATTGCGGTTTTTGTCGAACACGACCGCACCTGCCGGAATGGCTACGCGCTTATCGCGGCCAGCATAGGTAACGCTTACATTAGCAAACATTTCGGGTTTAAGCCGATAATCAGCGTTGTTAAGTGTAACGCGTACTTTCAGCGTTTTACTGTCGGCATCAAGTACATTGAAAATTTTGTCAATCTTACCACGAAAGATTTTATCGGGGTAGGAGATCGTTGTAATTGTTGTCGAATTGCCTTCATGTACGTTGGCTAAATCAGATTCATACACATTGGCCAGCACCCAAACGTGGTCTAGGTTGGAGATGGTAAACAGGTTTTCAGGATCATCGGAGCGAAGTTCCATACCTTGTGAGGCTGTTTTTTCAACGATAAATCCGCTCATAGGGGCTTTAACGAGATAAACTGATCCGGTGCCTCCCACAATCCGGCGTCGCTCACCTACCCGATTTACTTCTCCTTTGGCCGCCAATAACTGCTCCTGACTAGCCACTAACTCGCGTTGCGAACTTAGCCCGGCTTTTGTCATGTCTTCAGTTACCTGTTGGTTTTTCTGAGCTACGGCTAACTGGCCCCGTGCCGCAACTGCCTCTTGCTCAAGGTCGGCTAGATCACCAGACCGGATTACGGCTAGTATCTGTCCTTTTTTTACGTAATCTCCCAAATCAGCTTTCAGCGTTTCAATGTGACCACCCACTAGCGGAAACACTTTCACAACTTGGTCTTGGTTAAACGTGATCTTACCCGTCAGGTTAAGTTCGTTCTGCGCATTTTCTAACTTTGCCGTGTCGAATGTAGCGGTGGCCAGCAGGTTATTTCCACGATGTACTTTAACAGTTGAAACCTCCTCTGTTTTGGCTGAACTACCACAATTGCTTAAACCAGACAGCAATAAAAGTCCCATTACTACCCGTACTAATAAATTGCGCGTTGAATTAGCAGATGCAGGCAGCACCAGTCCTAATGAATGATTTTGGTGATGAATCATTCGCTCGGTTGACTTGAGCCTCAAGCCATACTGGGATTGAGGACAGAGGGAAAAAAGAGAGTATTTTTTCATGAGTGTATTTTCCGACACAAAGGTCCACATTGTTAATTAAAGGCTTCTTAAACCTAAATTAAAAGATAATTAAACCCATAAACAGATATAGCCCCCACCGGAAACCGGTAGGGGCTACTTTTCAATAACGTTGAGCAAATTGGGTATTTTTACTTAGTTGGCCTTAATTGATGATTGTGCGTTTGTGATGCCATCTTTTGCATCGTCAGCTAACTCATCAACTTTATCATTATACTGGTCTTTAACTTTGTCTTTGTCAAAAGCTGACTGAGCCTGATCTTTATACTGATTGTATTGCTCTTTAGCTTTGTCAGTATACTGGTTCACCTGGGTTTTCGCTTGTTCGAGGCCATCTTTCACCTGCGATACACCTTTTTCCCATTGATCTTTCAAATCACCAGTTCGTTTGTTCGCTTCTTCTGTAAGTTTATCGCGTGTTTCCTTACCGCTACGAGGAGCCGTTAGAATTCCAATAACAACGCCTGTGATAATACCGGTTAGAAAATCTCGTGTGCTTCTCATTATTTTTGTTCGTTTTAGGTGAGTTTATGCTGAAACTTAATCAGCCTACTGTTTTGCCTTCTTTTTTGCCTGACTAACCAGATCCTGAGTTTTCTCGGTGGCTGAGTCAACATAGTCATTATACTGACTTTTTATGCTCTCCAGACCTGACTGAAGTTGATCCTGAAGGTCTTTAAAAAACGAGTCAGACTCCGACGAAATACGCTTACGAGTCTTCTGGCCGCTCTCAGGAGCAAGTAAAATACCAACAACAGCGCCAACGGCTAGTCCTACTAATATTCCTGGCAATGATTTCATAGTTTCTAAAGCTTTTGTGAATGATCTACCTTACTATTGATGTCAACCGCATAGAAAATTTTGTACCAGTAATGATAACTATATGATAACCCATTGTTAGAGAGTTTCTTATGTTACTGTGATACAAACAGAGTGTAATAAGCCATTGAGGATTTTTCTCTACAAGGACGTCCACGTTTTACGCATATATACCCCGCACTAAAGATTTTAACGTTTTATAAGTCCATTAATTGGTTAATGATGCAAGTATAGATGTTTCTTAATAAACCTGTCCCTTTTGTTTGACATAGCAAAAATAAAATCCCCGCGCTCAACTTGGCGCAGGGATTCCGTACCCACCGTAACTTGTACTTAACCTAAAATAAATTACCTAAACTATGTAGGAATATTTTTGTTGGAAATTGAACGCCACTTTACAACTAACACTTAATCTGGCACTTATCACAAAAATCACACTCCCCGACCCTGTATCAGGCGTAGAATAACGGCAATCACTGCAATTACTAGAAGAATATGGATTAGGCCACTGCTTGCAATTCCTGCTCCCAGAATGCCCAGAAATCCGAGCAACCAAATGATGATAAGCACTACAGCTATTGTGTAAAGAAGGTTTCCCATGGTATTTCGTGAGTAAATCAGAATAAATTATCTCGCAATCGGGAAGTAGTAGAGAAAATTTTGTGCCAACTATCGCGAAAATGCACACTCATGATAACCTTTATGGATTTGATAGCTCTATACGCTTGTAAATGAGCTTGTAGCGAATAAATGAAGTTCCAATGGGCTGTGTAAACCGCATTATTAATACACGAAAGAGATGTAGACTTTTCTCTACATTTGTAGAATAACCGTAGAGAAACAGCGCACTAGGATTGTCTATCGTTTGTGATGTGTGTGAATCGATTACAATAAAATTAAAACTGATAAAATCGCAAAGAGTTAAGCTATTGGGGTTTAGTTAGCTTTAGAAATCATTTTTAGCGTAATAAAAGAAATTCGGCATCATATTTTATATGAGTAATGTACAGGCTGAAAATGATAGAAAACAAAATTGACCGTGGTAAGAACAATAGTAGGAGTTGATACGGCCCCACATTTTAGATCGACCGTGATAAACACAATATCTCTTGCCAAACGAGTATTGATCGTGGATGATGAAGCGGATATATGTTTGCTACTCTCGGGTCTGCTACGACGTTTAGGCTATCAGCCTACTTGCGCTCATTTTCTTGAAGAAGGTCGTCAGTGTCTGGATTCACAGCAGTTTGATGCCATTTTTCTGGATCTAAACCTGCCTGACGGACTAGGATTTGACTTGCTTCCCTTCATTAAAGAAGGACAAAAAGAAGCTAAAATAATCATGATCAGCGCGTTCGATGGCCAAGCTGAACGTCGGCGAGCTACTGAGCAGGGAGCAGATTATTTCATTGGGAAACCATTCACTAGACGTTCTGTGGAGATGGCTTTGCAAACTATTCAGGTTTGAGTAACTTTGTTCATGTAGCCAATAAATGCTATTCATATTTGTGTCTGGCCTGACGTGGTCTATCTGAATAAGCTACTTCCACTTCATGGAAAAAATTCTGATTATTGACGATAACAACGATATATGCTTGCTCTTGGAAAGGTATCTGACCAAACAGGGATATAAGACGGCATCTGTACAGCGTGGTGATGATGGCATCGTTCTGCTACGGAAAGAGTCGTTTGAGTTGGTTATCTGCGACTTTAAACTCCCCGACATTGATGGGCTGGAGATGCTTCGCCGAATTAAGGTTATGCATCCGACAACTGCCGTCATTATCATCACAGGTTACTCTGATGTTCGTATAGCTGTGCAAACCGTTAAACACGGCGCATATGATTATGTAACTAAGCCACTTTATCCCGACGAAATTCTGTATACTATTAAAGGTGCTCTCGAACGACGCAGCCAATCGCTGAGTCAACCAAAAAGCTCGACCTCATCAGGTTCGGCAACTACTACTAAAAGCACTACCAAAACATCTTCTGCTAAAATTTCTTTAGCGCCTGATGGCAAGCGGTTTATATTTGGAAGAAGCCGCGCAGCCGAACAACTTCAAAAACATATTGATCTGATTGCACCCACGGACATGTCGGTTATTATTACTGGCGAAACGGGGACGGGTAAAGAGTTTGTAGCCAACGCTATTCATCTGAAAAGTAAGCGTGCCGATAAACCTTTTGTGGCAATCGACTGCGGAGCTTTAGGTAAAGAACTGGCAGGCAGCGAATTATTTGGTCATATAAAAGGATCATTTACGGGCGCTATGTCCGACAAGACGGGTAGTTTTGAGTTCGCTAATGGCGGTACGATTTTTCTGGACGAGATCGGCAATTTATCTTATGATAACCAGATTAAATTGCTGCGGGTATTACAGGAGCGTAAAATCCGGCGTATTGGTAGCAATCAGGATATTCCGGTTGATGTACGGATTATTGTTGCTACCAATGAAGACCTGCGTGAATCGGTTCGGCAAGGCAAGTTCCGGGAAGATATTTATCACCGAATTGCTGAATTTGAGATTCATTTGTCGCCCCTTCGTGAGCGCAAGGCCGATATCATGATCTTTGCCGACCATTTTTTGGAGTCTGCCAATCTGCAACTGGAGAAAGAGATTTTGGGTTTTGAGGAAGACGCAAAGGAAAAACTAAAGGATTATTACTGGCACGGTAATCTGCGTGAACTGCAAAACGTAGTGAAGCGAGCTGTGTTGCTTACTCAAGGCGATTATATTGAAGCGGACGTATTACCACAGGAAATTATTTCTCCCCAATATTTAACTCCCGAAGATACGGGGGCGGCTAGCGTTCAGATTAGTTATGATCCTGCCCGACCAGGTGTACCCGTGTTTAGTCAGTCGGCAGCCAATTTGAAGTCAGTTTCTGAAAATGCTGAACGTGCGGCCATTTTAAAAGTACTGGAGAAAACGGGGTATAATAAAACAAAAGCAGCCGAAGTCCTTAACATTGACCGCAAAACGCTTTATAACAAGCTGAAGGCATACGATATTCATTTGTAGTAACAAGCAAGGCTTAAAAGGAAAAGAGAAGACCATGTTGGTCTTCTCTTTTCCTTTTAAGCCTTGCTTTAGCTTTTACAGTTAGTTCAGACTAAAGCCGATTGAGAGTAAACCAACTCCATTCTTAGCGTTACCTAATACCGTTTTGGCCGCGCCACTGTTGGCAATTTGTTGAAGTCCCTGCTCATACCGTGCACCAATGAAAGCCTTACCGAAGTAAATATTCAGGCCACCCGCAATGCCGTAATCGACTTTATTGAAATTGTCCCGACTTATTGCACTTGTGCCGGTGCCAAAATCGCCGTTAGAATTAACATTTGAATTAAGTAAGTACGAAACGTACGGACCAGCTTGTAATTCAACAGCTTGACCCAATTTAAATGTGGCTAGCACAGGTAATTCGGCGTAGTTGAGTTTAAATGTATTTTTGCCATTGAACCCGAGTACGTTGTAATCGGCTGATGCACCTTTGGTCATATAGAGTAGCTCTGGCTGAATGGCAAAAAACTCGCCAACAGGTGCTTGGGCAAACACCCCAACATGAAAGCCGATCCGCTCATTTTTGTTGGTAGCACCCTGGCTGTCATAAAATAGGGAACTGGCATTTAAACCCCCTTTCAGTCCAATCCGCGTACGTCCCTGGGCAAGAGCATCAGATGAGTTGAGAAAGAGCGCTCCAGTCAAAAGAGCGGCTGTTGCAAATAAAGTATTTACTGATTTTTTCATAACTATTAGTGAATTAGCGACAGGATAAAATTTCGTCTGTTATGCTACACTGATAGGTTAAAATCGTGCCAGACCTGCTCAGCCATCGCCCAATGGGCATACAATGTTGTATTATACCCAGTTATAGATTTTTGAAATAAATATTGGTCTATGACAATCATTGGCAAACTGCGGAATTAATTCCCCAATTTGTAGAATAGACCAGTCAATTTTTTGAGAGTTAAGTGTGTATGAAAGCAGGGATGTATTTGTATCCCGGTCCATATCTCATTAGTAGGGAACTATATTCGAAAACTAACTCGTAGGTGTCGTTTCTTTCACTTTTCACGATTTGGGAAGCCAACTCTGTGAATTGGATTAAATACGAAAAAGAGGGGAAAGGATATTAGGGTTTGATAGACTAAATGCACCTGTAAACTAATGTTTTTAAGTATCTTTGAAAAGGAAGAATTGCTTTCAAGGTAATTGAATAGTACTTTCAGTGTTGGCATTTGGTAACAAGTAGGACTTATTGTTAATACGTAATAAGACGCGAGAAATAGATTGCAATACCGTAACTGTAACTTCTTTATCCAATATCAACAGTATGCACCGTAAACCAACCCTAATGACCATTTTAGTTGCTGATGACGATTCTGATGACCGATTGTTTATGGAACGTGCTCTTCGAGAGAGTGGATACACCCAGACGATACAATTTGTTGAAGATGGCGAAGAACTAATGGAGTATCTACATCGTAAAGGTCGTTACACAGAGGAAAATGCCCCTTGGCCTGATCTACTAATTCTAGACCTGAATATGCCCCGTAAAAATGGTTTTCAGGCGCTTAGTGAAATTAAAGACGATTCTAAACTTCGTCGGTTACCAGTAGTTGTTATGACTACGTCTTCAGCCGATGAAGATATACTTAAGACGTATACGCTTGGTGTTAATTCATTTGTGACGAAGCCATTTAATTTCAATCGGTTGGTTGAAATGGTTGGTGCGTTAAAAACCTATTGGATGGACACTGTTAAATTACCTTAGATAGTACATTTGTTGGCCATAAGATGGCTAGTAACATAGCTATTTATATGCTGCTTACCGCTGGCTGAGACTTATTAACTGCGCTCTATTTATGACTCCTATTGCGGCTATATCTGATGTTGCTGACGAAAAGGAAACTATTCGTGTTCTACTTATTGAAGACGACGAAGATGATTACTTGCTAACGAAAGCGTTGGTGTCGGCGAAAGAAAACGCCACTATCAAGCTTGATTGGGTAGACAGTTATGACCTTGCGTTAGCGGCTATTGACACCCATGAACACGATGTTTATCTGGTGGATTACCGATTGGGGCACCATACTGGCATCGATCTTATCCAGGAAGCATTTCGGCGGGGTTGTCGGGCACCTATGATTTTGCTTACGGGTCAGGATGACCTGACAGTAGACCAGTCGGCACTGGAACTTGGTGCCGCCGATTATTTGGTTAAAGGGCGGATTGATGCTCAACTTCTTGGCCGTAGTATTCGATATGCCCTCCGGCAAGCTAGTGTTTTAGCCGAAGTTGCTCAGAAAGAAAACAAGTACAGGTCCCTGTTTGAACGCTCGATTGATGCCATTTTTGTGGCAAGCAACCAACTGCGTTTTCAGGATGCCAACTCATCTGTCGAACAACTGTTGGGCTACAGTCGCGATGAACTATTAAGCCTGAATCCGGCTCGTCTGTTTGCCAACCTGAACCATTTACGCAACCTGCGCTTCAACGTTCGTGAACATGGGCAGATTAAAGATTTTGAAACCACGCTGATTCACCGAAATGGGCGTAAGCGAATTTGTTTAATTTCAGTTTGGGCAGTCGAAGACTTTGTTGGCCAGCCCGAATGGTATCAGGGTATTGTACGTGACATTACCGAGCAGAAAAAGGCACAACAAGATCTGATTCTGGCCGAAAAACTAACGATGACTGGTAAAATTGCCCGTAGTATTGCACATGAAGTTCGTAATCCTCTCACTAATCTCAGCTTGGCTTTAGAGCAGTTGAAAGATGAACTGGATACTGACAACGAGTACATTACGATGTTTACGGATATTATTGGTCGTAATGTGGACCGTATTGGGCAGCTTATTACGGAGATGCTTAACTCGTCTAAACCACGTGACCTCGACCGCAAAAAGCAGGATTTTAACTTGGTTGTCAAAGAGACGTTGCGACTCGTTAGTGATCGTATTAAATTGAAACGGATGCGGCTCGAAACGGATTTCTTTACCGACGATTGTTATGCAATGATTGACCGGGATCAGGTCAAGACAGCTCTGCTCAATATTCTGGTCAATGCTGTTGAAGCTATGCAGGAAGGGAAAGGCATATTATATGTAAGAACAAATTGTACAGATGACAAGCTTGTATATGTAGAAGTTGCCGATAATGGTGGTGGAATCAGCGAAAATGACAGACAACGGCTGTTCGATCCATTTTTCACGGGTAAATCCGGTGGTATGGGATTGGGTCTCACAGCTACACAAAATATTATTAATAGCCATAAGGGGTCTATCGAAGTAGAAAGTAAAGTAGATCAGGGAACAACATTTCGATTGTACTTTCCAAAGTAGAAGATCACAGGGTTCTTTACCCTATCAACTTAGTTACTTATTACCCTGAAAATTAGAAGCCAGCTTTTAGGTAAGAGCTGGCTTTTTTTGTGGAGTAGATTGGGTAAAAATATACCCACTATCATACCTATTTTCTACATACTGATACTATCGAATGGAACATACGCTAAGAAAAGGAGAAATGCAGATGTAATAATAGCTTGACAGCAAGGTGATTAAAGGGCTATATATGTAAGGCATGTGAATAAGTTAGGAAGTGGCACAATATAAGCTAGTATACTAGTACATACACTAAGAACAATATAGCCCTATGTGGACTATTACTCACTTTCCAGCGGCTATGCGGTCGCTGAATCCGACTACAAGAGCAAAAGCAATTGAGATCGCAAATCATATGCTGAAACAAGGGCAGCTTGATAACGGTAGGATAGTTGCCATCAGCGTTGACGAAGCTCGTCGATGGGCACGATTGGGGAGCTCTGAACGGGAGTGGGCTATTTTGGGTGCACGAACCTTTGCCTGATCACTTATTTTTAAGGGGTGTTCGTCATCATTTGGAAGAAGATCATCTACGATTCGTTAATAGGCTGCGCTACATTCTGTAGCAAATTCACTACAGAAGGTTCCAACTTAGATAATATTGAGGATTGTCATCGCAGTATTTTTTTGAGCCTCGATTGTGCTGATTGTGTTGCAATCTAGCTGATCTATACGCATGCGACTCTGAAAATGCGCGTTCGTTGGCAAAAGCGTGTATTGAGGTATGCGAAAAATGTGCCCATGAAGTGAGTCAATTCAATTCTGACCGTAGTCGTAAGGCATATGCCGTGTGCCAGAAGACAATTTGTAGCTGCGTAGATATTATTAAAATGAAATACAAAACTGATGCTGAAGCAAACAATTCATTTACTACTTCAATGTCACTAGTTTATAGCACTGACTTGCGCGAAACACTATATAATTAAATGACTAGTTGATGATTAGCTGGTAGTAACTAGTGCAAAAACTAAGTGCTAGTGATTAACCATCAATTAGTTTCTCAACCACTATAACGTTATGGAAACGAAACCGCAGAATAATAAACAGTTGGAAAAAATTCGCGATATGATTGAAGACATTCGTATCGCCATGTTAACGACTGTTGATGAACAGGGTAATTTGGTAAGTAGGCCGATGGCCGCTCTTCAGGTTGACGAAGAAGGCACGATATGGTTTTTTACCAAACGCACTTCGCCTAAAGTTGACCAGGTTGAAAGTAATACAAGCCGGGTCAATTTGGCTTTTGCCGATGTAGGTGACGCCAATTATGTGTCGGTGTCTGGTACTGCACAGGAGTTAGATGACCGGGCAAAAGTAGAAGAACTTTGGAACCCACAGGCAAAAGTCTGGTTCCCAAAAGGAAAAGATGATCCCGAATTGATATTATTGAAAGTGCATATCAATATGGCCGAATATTGGGATTCGAATGACAGCATGATGGTTCGATTAGTTCAACAAGCTGCCGCAGCCATTACTGGCAAACCGCCGAAAATGGGTGAGAACGAGAAGGTTTATAATTAAGCCATTTGATAGATAAGCAAAACAGTGACTAATCAGGCTATTGGCTTGGTAAGTCACTGTTTTGCTTATTAACGTTATGATCATTACACAAACAGATGCCGGTTGGCAACTTATTAATCAACAGGCACATGGCTTGTTAGCTGTACAGATTGCCCTAAACTGGCAGGTTGACAAACGACCAACGCATTGGGTCGAAACCCTTATTGCTTTGACTGAACACGACGACGGACAAGATCCGTGGGAAGGCCGTAATCATCTTACAACTGCTGGTGCTCCGCTTCATTTTCAGCTTCTAAATTACTCAATGGAGCAGTGTCGGAACATGATTCAGATTGGATTACAAAAAAGTCGTTGGAATGCCCTGCTCATGTCCAGGCATACGTCGTTTCTGTACGAGCCAAAGCGAGGCACTGATAAAGCACTTGATGAATTTTTAGATCAGCAGGTTACCAATCAAACTAAATGGCGAAAGGAATATAAATCGACAAAAGCCGCTATTGATTATGCGTATGCCTTTCTTCAATGGTGTGATGCACTATCACTCGTGTTATGTATGGATCAAGTTCCCCCTGAAGGACGGCGTCTGGAGGTAAGCCTAGGGCCGGATAAAGTTTCTTATTACACTCGTCAACGAACTGATGGATCATTAGTTATGGAGCCGTGGCCATTTGCTGTACCGACAATTGAAGTACATGTTGAGACGTTTCAGTTATCGCAATTAGTCTTCAAAAATGATAAAGAACTCTACAATGTATTGCAGAGTGCACCCATAGTCATAAAAGAGTGGATATTTAGGGAGCAGGACTAATGTTTATACTTGTTTAAACGCACATGCCACAGTTGAAAACTGTGGCATGTGCGTTTATCTTTAGTCGATTTTAACTTATTTAAGCCGTAGCAAAATTGACGAACGAGAGGACACATGAATAGGATGGCCACCTTTAACAGCTGCAACGTCTGAATTAATCTGTCCATCCGTTGTGTCTACAATAACTTCCCACAACGAACTCTTACGACCAATTTTAGGAAGCATAAACTGTATGTCTTCCCAATAGGCATTCAAGATCCAAATCAACTGCTCGTCACCAATATCCTGGCCATCTTCAGTTTGTTCTGTAACGCGGAGCCCATCAATAAAAATAGCCAAACAGTGCGTATTTGAGTTGTTGAGATCGTCGCTAGTCATCTCACCTCCGTCAGGGCTGAGATAGGCCACTTGTTCATTACCGAAAAACCGGCGTCGGCTCAACAGTGGAAGTTCATGGCGCAGTGCTGTAAGCTTGCTTGTAAACTCAAACAGAGCCTGCTGTTTTTCAGTCCAATGCCAATCCATCCAGCTAATTTCACTGTCCTGATTGTAGCCATTATTGTTGCCATGTTGCGTACGGCCACACTCGTCGCCCATCACAAGCATAGGTGTACCCTGGCTAAGCAGCATCGTTGTTAGAAAATTTCGTTTTTGCCGCTCACGCAAATCATTAATGGCCTGATCATCAGTGGGGCCTTCGGCTCCACAATTCCAGCTTAAATTATCGTTAGAGCCATCGTTATTGTTTTCTCCGTTAGCCTCGTTATGCTTATCATTATAACTGACTAGATCGTTGAGTGTGAAACCGTCGTGGGCGGTAATCAGGTTGACGCTGTTGGCGGGTGAACGTCCGTCATTAGCGTATAAATCAGGACTACCCAATAGGCGAGTAGCTGTTTCAGCCGCTTTACCATCGTCACCTTTCCAGAATCCCCGGAGTGTATCCCGGAACTTGCCGTTCCACTCTGACCAACTTACCGGGAAACCGCCAACGTGATACGATTGAATATCCCACGGCTCGGCAATCAGTTTCACTTTAGTCAGAATTGGATCTTGTGCAACAGTGTCTAAAAATGAAGAAACGCTTCCAAATTCCTCGTCGGTTCGAATCAGAGCAGAGGCCAAATCGAAACGAAAACCATCGACGTGCATATCTGTCACCCAGTACCGAAGACTGTCCATAACCAACTGCAAAACACGCGGATGGCTTAGATTAAATGTGTTACCTGTGCCCGTATAATCCATGTAATATTCTGGATTATCGCCGACCTGATGATAATAAACCCGGTTGTCGATTCCTTTAAACGAAAGCATGGGCCCAAGCTGATTCCCTTCAGCGGTATGGTTGTATACCACATCGAGAATTACTTCAATACCTGCCTTGTGCAGGTTTTTGACCATTTGTTTGAACTCATTTACCTGCTGCCCCGCCATCCCGGATGATGAATAGGTGTTCTGGGGAGCAAAGAAACCTATGCTGTTATAACCCCAATAGCTCTCATCCGTAAACTGATGTGTAGGAAGTAATTCAACGGCGGTGATACCTAATTTTTTCAGGTAATCGGTACTTTCTGCCGCACCAAGCCCGGCGTATGTGCCTCGAATAGCTTCATCAATTGTTGGGTGTAAATGGGAAAACCCTTTTACATGCAATTCATAAATTATCGAACGGTGTAAAGGCGTTTCGGGGGCAGTGTCGTCTTCCCAATCAAACGTAGTATCTACAACAACACTTTTCGGCATTGTAGGACCGCTATCTTCCCGACTCATTGCCAAGGCTTCATCAGATTCTTCGTTGGAAGCCTTTTTTTTGTAATCGTATCCCAGCCAAGAGTCGTTATGATTGACCGGCGCATTAATAGCGCGGGCGTATGGGTCAAGCAAGAGCTTGTTAGGATTGAAAAAATGACCAGCCTGCGGCTCATATGGCCCATCAACGCGAAATCCATAGAGTTGTCCGGATTGCAAGCCGTCAATGTATATATGCCATATAAATTCTGTACGCTCCGTTAATGGAATACGCGCTGTTTCATTGCTGGCATCGGCTGAATCGTATAGACATAAATGAACGGCAGTAGCATTTTCGCTGAACAGCGTGAAATTAACGCCATCGCCATCATAAGTAGCACCCAATGGGTAAGGTTTACCTGGTTTTGACTGGATAGGTTCAGAAAATAGATTTGATTTTGATTGTCTACTCATAACGTAATAATGTATGAATGATTTGTGTGTTCTTCGTGCCTGGTACTGATACAACATACTGTTAACAGCGATTGTTCTACCTCACTAAACACGAAAAAGCCTACCCCCAACGGAGGTAGGCTTTCCAATCCCACCATTCACTACACTACTAAAGCTAAACGAGCCATCGTCGAATTGGCCGAATCGATGCTCTGTTTCTGTTGAAGCAATAACTCACGTGTGCTGGCAACTAAATCAGTTTCCTGCAGCACTTCATTGTATGTGTTAAGGGCTTCCTGATCACCCCGATGGCACTCCTGGACGGTTGCTTTATCGTCGTCAGAGGCAAATGTCGATTTTATATTGATCCATGCGCGATGCAAATCAGCGGCAAGGCTAGTGCCGTTATCTGGTTCGCCCCCCAAAGTTCTGATTTCACGATCTAAAGAAGTAGCAAATTCCGCCCGTTGTCGGGATTGCGTCAGGAATAAGCTCTTCAGTTCATTGTCTTTTACGTTTTCGGAAGCTTCCTGATAACCCTTTTCCGCATCGTGACTAAGAGTTAGGAGCTTACTTAGTTGATCGAGGATTTCTCCTCTTGTTTCTTTCACATCCATGACGTTGATCAGTTTAATTAGTTGTTAATTTTAAGGGAAAAATCTTATAGTTGAGTAAATCAGAAAGCGTAATCAAAACGGTCACCGTGATTGAATAAACAAGTGCTTTTTCACTAAATCACCTCATGTTTATTTGATATCGTGACCCAACCTTTTACTAAACTGTCTCTTCGGCAACTAAGGATCACATAGGTTTAAGCCTATGATTAACTCTTTTGTTTTGTAATTTCGCTTGCCGACTTAACAATTTTTTTGTCACCCTGTTTGATAACGACAGCAGGCTCTTCAGCTGAACCTTTTCGCTTCACTTTAGTACCCTGTACGGTCTTTTCGATGTCATTTTCGTGGACCTCGTCAACAACGCCTTCAGCTTTGCCTTTTCCGTAATTCCACGTTACGTCGTCACCTTTTTTAACTGCTGCCATTGTCGAAGTGGATTTTTAATTTATTGCTTAAAGTGTAATGTTAGAAGTAACTATAACTAATTTGTTTTAGCTAATTCCGCACCTGTTACTCACTTAATTTTCCACTTTTAGCATCGCGTTGTAATTGCTTGTTGGCAAATACGGCAATATCAACTCGGCGATTTTTTCGGCGCCCAGCCTCTGTCGAGTTATCAGCAATCGGTTGGGCTTCTCCATAACCTTTTTCCTCAACTCTAGACGTTTTTACGCCTTGAGTTTCCAGAAAACTGCTAACGGCATCTGCCCGCTGTTTAGATAGTTTCAGGTTATGATCATCTGATCCAGTAGCATCAGCGTGGCCCTCAACTCTAATTTCAGTGTCGTCGTATTTATTGAGTGATTTCGAGAAGTCAATCAATTGCTGTTTCGTCCCTGATTTCAGCGCGTATGAATCCACATCAAATAAAATGTCTGAACCAAGGGTAACTTTTATCCCTTCGCCAACCCGCTCAACTTGAGCATTCGGCATTCGACGTTTTATTTCTTCTGCCTGTTTGTCCATCCGACGACCAATCACGGCTCCAGCAGCACCACCTACGGTGGCTCCAAGAATCGCTCCTAAAACCGTATTACCTTTTGTCTTGCCAATCATGCCGCCAATTACAGCACCACCACTAGCGCCAACGATACCACCTTTTTGTGTTTTATTTAACGTCTGTGCAGACGACTTGTAACTTGTTAAAATGTTGCCTGATAAGATGCCCGCTGCCATAAGCATCGCCATAGATCTTGTTCCGGCTGATTTCAACTGATTATTCATAGTGTTGTGAAAATTTGGTATTACTTCAGGATGACCAAACGCTGTACCAGTTTAACTCAGGGCTTATTAACTAAAAGAATATATCTATATAATTGTTTGATATACAGGTTATTATTGAGTAAGAAGAAAGATTTTTGAAGGCTAGTTATAACATAGCGAGGAAGTTATTTTATAGAGTAAGCGGGAAGTAAGATGCCTATTGTTGTAGAGCCGATTCCACATAAATCGAGTAAATCAGATTACTTAAGTAAATTCAACTATTAATTAGCGCGTATAGGTGGTTTTGTTCTGATGAATTATTAATTTATCAAGTTAATTTGTTGATTAACAAATAGTTAATCCTTATGAATTTGTCTATAGTATTATATTAAATCAAACGAAAATTGAGTTGTAAACGTTAAAAACAGACCAGTTATACCATTTGCCTTATTCTTCATGTTAATGCTCAAATCGACCATTGCACTGGTTCTTATTGGGACTATGTTGCTGGTAATGCCAACCAGTTGTAAGCAATCTAATGGCATCGAATCTGTAACGCCGATTCTACCTCGTACTTTAGTTAGCAGTTCGCTAATTGGAGAGTACTCAACAGATCAATTACGCAGTCGTTATAGCGGGATTAACGCTCCACTTCAGTTCTTTATCCGCTACGGTATTAAGGTCTATCGACTCGTATACACAACGACAAATACCGACGGCAAAACTATTACAGCCTCCGGAGCGATTATTATCCCTATTGTAACAACGGCCTTGCCGCTAATCAGTATGCAGCATGGAACTATAACGAGCGAGAATGATGCGCCATCGAATTTTGGCACGAACAGCGAAGCTTACAGTTTCGGATCGGTTTTTGCCTCGCAGGGGTATATTATTTCCGCACCGGATTACATTGGTTATGGAGCTTCGAAAGCGCTGCCGCACACCTATGAACAACGTAATGGCCTAGCCACGGCATCGCTCGATATGCTGCGGGCCACCCGTGATTTTTTGACTGATCAAAAAGTTAATTGGGACAAACGACTATTTATCGCCGGGTATTCTGAAGGTGGTTATGCAACTATGTCTTTGCAGAAGAAAATTGAGGAAGAAACGGGGACGGAGTTCAACTTAGTTGCGTCGAGTTGTGGGTCTGGGGCTTACGATAAACCAGCCTTCATGAAGCAAATTATCAATGCCAAAACGAGTGGCGTTGACTACATCAACCGACTTTATATCTGGGTCTTGCTGACGTATGACCGAATTTATGGCCTAAATCATCCTATGTCGTATTACTTTAAGGAACCCTATGCTTCGCAGATTACGGCTCAGGGTAAAGATGTGACCATTGATGTTAGTCTTAATCAGGTTTTTACAGATACGTTTAAGCAGGCTATTAATGATGGTACCGACAAGACTTTTCTAGCGGCTGTACTAGATAATGATGTCCACGATTGGAAACCCCGTACGCCAACCCGACTTTATCATGGTGATGCTGATGAGATTGTGGCCTTTTTGAACTCGCAGAATGCCTACGATGCAATGCAAAAACGTGGAGCAACGAATGTGGAATTGATACGCATAAAGGGAGCAACCCATGCAACGGGAATTCTCACGTTTATTACGGGGACGTATGATTTCTTTGGGTCGATACAGTGATGATGGTATAGGCTGCCTGATTCGGTTGTCTGGTTAGTGTGCCAACCGTTGTGCGGGCACGGTCGTCATCGTGAATAAGTAAAAGCCTATTTGCATCCAAAAATGTCACGTCTTCGGCTTTATGGCCGGGCGTGTGTACTGGTTGTCCCTGCATATTACGTAGGAGGGTGAACGGTTTGTTCGCGTATAAATCGGCAGGTGTAATCGTCCAGACGTAAGCATCTAACTGGCCATTAGCCTCTAGAGACGTTAACATCCAGAACCGCCCGCGATACGGATCATATTCCAGGCTGGATAAAGCCAGGGACTTGGGAAGGGTGGTGTCGGATTTAGTTATATCGAAATCGTTAATGATTTTCCAATCGTCGGCCAGGCGAATGCGTTCGGTATTGCCAGCCTTTTCAACTCGGTACGAAACGCTGACAATTTTTGCCCGGTACTTAAAACTCTCATACGATTTCCCTTCTTCCCGAATACCAAATAATAATTGCTTATCAGTAGCAGCTAGTCCTTCAACTTTAAAATAAGGAATAGCCCCCGGAAATTCAGCACTAGCCAGCAACTGCGCAATTCGTTGTCGATACCCAACAGAAGTGCGGCTAGTGTCGTCAGGGGCCAGAACGTGTGGGTGTTGCTCGTCGCCAGTACGCCAGTAAAGAATGGTGTTGTAGCCATCCCAGTCATGGCTTCCGGGCTTTACGCGGTCGAAGGCAGTGCTTAGCAAAACAAAACGTCGGTCTGGAGTTTGGGCAAAATCTTCGTATTTCCGCCCCGCCGAAAAAGTTAATGGCAGTAGATAGACCGGGCCTTTTGTCGAATCGTCCAGCGTTTCGGGTGTTTTTGTGAACACCGGACTCAAACCCGATGGCATATCTTTATCATTGGCAACGAAGAGGTTCTTGCCATCGTACAATACGGCAGATGCTTCGCACCAAACCGTCTGTCCATTGAGTGATGTGCCTGCCGTAAAACAGTTTAGGAAACCTTCTTTTGTGCTTGTGGCTGTAAGAGTGTCTGCTTTAGTGTGAAGTTTAGCTGTTTTACAACCATGAACAACTAGGAGAATTATTAACGCAAGGGTGGAAAGTCGGTAATTCATGTGGGATAGATAAGCTACTATTCGATAAGACTTAAGAGTACAAATTTCGCGGATTACTGTCGAAAAATGAATGCTGATTACTGCCAAAAATGAATTCTATAGTAACTTATTGCCGATGGGGTCATACTGCGTTGAAAAGCATTGAGTAAAAAATACACCAATGGGTTAGTCTAGATCAACTGGTAAGACTTACGCAAACCTTCATGTAGGTGTGAATGCTTCTGTAAACCGACAGGCTTACGTGAAGCAAACGGTTAAGCAGAAGCGTATGGGCCGTTAGGAAGCGGCTATACTGTTTTTGTGTGTAGCTTTACGTTATGACGTTCAACGAAATGACCCCCCGCCGTCAGGATCAACTGATGGCTTTTGACCGACTTTTGACTATAATGGATGAGTTGCGTGAGCGGTGCCCCTGGGACCGCAAACAGACAATGGACAGCCTGCGCCACCTCACTATTGAAGAAACATACGAACTCTCCGACGCCATCATGGAAAATGATTTGTCGGAGATTCGTAAGGAATTAGGTGATATTCAGTTACACTTGGTTTTCTACGCAAAAATCGCATCCGAGATAGCAGCTGATTCGTCAGACCCTAGTGCGACGAATCGTTTTGATATGGCTGATGTCCTTAATGGCGTCTGCGAAAAACTCATTAGCCGACATCCACATATTTATGGTGATTCAGAAGGCCGCCTTGTAATTGCTGAAACCGAAGATCAGGTGAAGGCTAACTGGGAACAACTTAAACTTAAGGAAGGTAACAAGTCGGTGCTGGGTGGGGTGCCGGGTTCATTACCCGCCTTGGTGAAGGCGATGCGGATTCAGGAAAAAGCGCGCGGTGCGGGTTTCGACTGGGACGAAAAACAGCAGGTTTGGCAAAAGGTAGAGGAGGAGATGGAGGAGTTCAAAGCTGAATTTAATGCAGAGTCCAACACAGTCATTGACCACCAACGGGCCGAGGGTGAGTTTGGCGACTTACTTTTCTCGCTCGTTAATTATGCCCGATTTATCGATATTAATCCCGAAACAGCACTCGAACGCACGAATAAGAAATTCATTAAACGCTTTCAATATATTGAAGAACAAGCTCGGGCTAATGGCAAAGCCTTGATTGATATGACATTGGCAGAAATGGATGTGTACTGGAATGAAGCAAAGAAAGATGTATGATATAAGTTGCTCACTTATTTGCTAGATATGATACCGGCTATTTTACACATAAACTATGCGTATTGCTTTCCTGACTGATCTGCACATAGGTGCTGAGGATGAACAATTTCTTGGCGTAGATGTCCGGCAGAATTTTCTGAAGGCGCTGGACTTCTTGACCGAAATGAAGCCGAATTGCCTGGTTTTAGGTGGAGATATAACCAACGCCGGTGGTACACAAGCTGTCTATGAGTGGGTGAAAAAACAGACTGATAAACTTCCATTTCCCTGTTACGTTATTGCGGGTAATCACGATGAATCGGCCATAGTAGCTGATGTGTTCAACAAAAGCCATGATCTGTATAATGGCGAATTGTATTATGCACTTCCGCTTGATGGTCGTCCGGCCCTGTTTTTAGATTCGTCTAAAGGTGAATTTTCGCCCGAACAGTGGACCTGGTTTCGTGATTATCTGTCGGCTCTCCGTGACACGAATGTCGTGGTGTTTATGCACCACCCGCCCCTGCTCGCCGATGTGCTGTTTATGGACCAGAAATATCCCTTTCGGCAGAGCGATGAGTTTGTTAAAGCAGTGCGCGATTTGCCGTGCCATATAATGGTAATCTGCGGACATTATCATGTTGAAAAGGTAGTCCAGCGAGGTAACCTAACGGTGCTACTTTCCCCGTCAACCTTCTATCAAATGAAGCAGGATAGCCCCGAATTTGCGATTGATAATTACCAAATCGGCATCCGCGAAATCAATCTAACGACACATGGAACAAATAGTACAGTGATTTATTTAGAATTCAATTGAGCCACTTACAAACATTGGCTTAGTTGGATTCTATTTAGCTGGAGGCTCATTGGAGAGAGCAACTTAAAGCAGGTAATCAGCAATTGGAATTAGCCTAAACCTTGAACCCGTAGCAGATACTACAATTGAGGTTTAGACTAGTATATGGTCAGGGTTTGATTAGAACGAACTGGCAGTAGTGAGTTTGTTTATTGCCGATTCATCAAGATTCAGATCGGCAGCTTTGGCAATGTCATGCAGTTGGTCAATACTGGTAGCACTGGCAATAGGGGCTGTAATAGTGGGTTGTGCAATAAGCCAGGCCAACGAAACCTGCGCTGGTGTTGCCTTATAATCTTCAGCCACTTCGTCGAGTGCGTTTAGAATACGGAATCCCCGGTCATTCAGGTATTTTTTGACACCCTGACCACGCTTGCTTTTTGATAAATCGGCTTCCGACCGATATTTTCCTGTTAAGAAGCCACTTGCCAACGCATAATAGTTGATTACGCCCAAGCCATATTTACTGACGATTGGCTCGTATTGCGTTTCGTATGTCTCCCGTTCGTATAAATTATATTCTGGCTGTAAACTCTGATACGCTGGATACCCCTGTTTTGCGCTGATCTCCAACGATTGGGTTAGCCGTTCGGGTGTAAAATTAGAGGCTCCGATGAACCGTACTTTTCCTTCCTTAATCAGTTGACTAAACCCTTCGAGCGTTTCTTCGATAGGTGTGTTCGAGTCATCGTAATGCGATTGATAGAGGTCAATGTAGTCGATTTGTAATCGTTGAAGCGATTCTTCTACAGCAGTTTGGATGTAAGCTTTCGACAACCCTTTCTTTTCGGGAGTCATTTCTGATCCAAGTTTCGTTGCGATAATGACTTGGTCACGTTTGCCGCTCTGTTTCAGCCATTTTCCAATAATGGTCTCAGATTCGCCCCCTTTATTGCCGGGCACCCAGTGCGAATACACATCGGCTGTATCGATTAAATTAAAACCAGCTTCTACGAAAGCATCTAATAATCGGAATGAGGTTGACTCGTCAGCCGTCCAGCCAAACACATTGCCGCCGAAAGCTAATGGAGCTACCGAAAGATCAGAATTGCCAATTGTACGTTTTTCCATAATGTTGATAATACTAGTACCATCACACAGAGTGAGGTTATGATAGTTTGGTAACGGCTCGATTCATTGAACTGTTCCAAAAAAACACAACAACGGAGAGAGTGTAGACTACGAATTTGGTAAGTGAGACCAAATAGAAAAGTTCCTTGTTCGTAGTTGACTCGCAAGCAAAACATCTTGCTTAGTCAACTACGAACAAGGAACCCTATTTTGACGAAACATTACCGAGCCGAATAGTTCGGGGCTTCTTTCTGAATCTGAATATCGTGCGGGTGGCTTTCGCGCACACCAGCCGACGTGATCTTTACGAATTTAGCTTGTTGTAAGGTAGGAATGTCAATGGCACCGC
This sequence comes from Spirosoma flavum, assembly GCF_042686045.1. Lineage (NCBI taxonomy): Bacteria > Pseudomonadati > Bacteroidota > Cytophagia > Cytophagales > Cytophagaceae > Spirosoma > Spirosoma flavum. The sequence goes on along the minus strand of NZ_JBHUOM010000023.1, from coordinate 893,930 downwards.
AGTAGCCCATACCGGCTTTCAACCCGCCAACCATCTGATAGACAATTTCCGAGACTTTACCTTTGATAGGAACCCGTCCAACGATGCCTTCCGGTACAAGTTTCTTGATATCGTCTTCGGCATCCTGAAAATAACGGTCTTTCGAACCATCTTCCATTGCTTCCACCGAACCCATGCCCCGGTAGGTTTTAAACCGTCGACTTTCGTACAGAACGACTTCGCCGGGCGCTTCTTCAGTACCGGCCAATAGAGAGCCAATCATAACCGTGCTGGCACCACCCGCCAGGGCTTTGGTGATGTCGCCCGAGAAGCGAATACCACCATCGGCAATGACTGGAACGCCCGTACCCAGCAACGCTTTGGCCGATTCGTAAACGGCTGTCAATTGCGGCATGCCAATACCGGCAATAATGCGTGTTGTACAAATACTGCCCGGTCCTACGCCAACTTTCACGGCATCAGCCCCTGCATCAGCCAGTGCTTTTGCGCCTTCGCCCGTTGCTACGTTCCCGGCAATGACCTGTAATTTTGGAAACTGCTGCTTAATGCCTCGCACTGCGTCAATCACACCTTTCGAATGGCCATGTGCTGTATCGACACTAATTACGTCAACGCCCGCTTTTACAAGGGCTTCAATGCGCCGGTTCAAATCGGGTGTGACGCCAACGGCAGCACCCACGCGCAACCGACCCAATTCATCTTTACAGGCGTTAGGGTGGCTCTTTTTCTTCAGGATATCTTTATACGTAATCAACCCGACTAAGCGGTAATCGTCATTGACGATCGGTAGTTTTTCAATGCGGTATTGTTGCAGAATACTCTCGGCTTCTTCGAGCGTCAGCCCTTCCCGCGCCGTAATGAGGTTGTTGCGGGTCATTATACCCGTAACAGGTTGCGAAAGATCACTCTGAAAGCGTAAGTCGCGGTTAGTAATAATACCAACCAATTTGTTGTTCTCATCCACGACCGGGATTCCGCCAATTTTAAACTCGCGCATAATCTTGAGCGCGTCGACGAGGGTAGCGGTTTCGAGCAGTGTAATGGGGTCGATAATCATCCCACTTTCCGAACGTTTGACTTTCCGAACCTGATCGGCCTGAGCCTCTATGCTCATGTTTTTGTGGATAATACCGATACCACCTTCTTGGGCCATCGCAATAGCCAATTCCGATTCCGTGACGGTGTCCATAGCCGCCGAAATAAGAGGAATGTTTAGCTGGATGTTGCGAGTGAGTTGGGTAGTGGTTTGCGTATCGCGTGGAAGTACCTCCGAATAGGCAGGTAGGAGCAGTACGTCGTCGTAGGTGAGAGCCTCGTAAAGAAACTTACTGGTATCTAAGCTCATGGCAAATAGACTGGTGATGTTATTTGCCGGACAAAATTACGGAAAATTTCTGAACTGTACAGTAGGGATTATAGGATTGATGCTGATTTATTTTATGATCGATATATTCTTATAAGTCAGCAAGTGAGAATTATGTCGGTTCTGATTGTCAGCTCGATTAGCCGAAAGGGTCAATTTAGTTTAATATGTATTGTTTTGCCGCCGTTATCAACGCTGAACTGGCAGTCACTGAACTTCGGGGCTGATAGTTTAGGCCGAAAATTATTACTAAACCCGTAAGGTTCTTTCGGAATTCCAAACAACCGCATGTCCATTTTGCCATTACTATTTTCGTCATGATAAATAGCTATGGCATACTCGCCCGGTTCAACAGAAAATGTGACACGTACTTGAGCATTATCGGCATCTACCTTTTTTCCGTCTACCGGTTTTCCTTCTGGAAAATCCTTTCCGGGGCCAAATAGAGCAACGTATACCGTTCCTTTCATGGCCCGAACGTTCTGTACTTCAATCGTTAAGCTACTCTTGTTTGGGGAAACAGTGGGTGTAGGATTAGATGAAAATAGAGATAGAATCGAAAGCAAATAGAGCATAAAGTGAGAGTTTTTCTAAAAACGGATTTATCTTGCAATTATGATAGCCCAACCAACCATTTCTTCCAAACGCTGGATTGCCAAACCCTTCCCTAATTCGGTGGAACAGCAGGGCGCTATTGAGACATTAACGAATTCGCTTGGCGTTAGTCCTTTTTTGGCTGCCCTACTGGTACAACGGGGCATACAAACTTACGAAGAAGCCCGGACGTTCTTTCGACCTGAAATTGAACATCTGCACAATCCTTTCGAAATGAAGGACATGGAGCGGGCTATCATGCGGCTGCAAATGGCCATGCTTCCCGAAAGGCAGGAGAAAATTCTTATTTATGGCGACTATGATGTGGATGGTACCACCTCGGTAGCACTCGTCTATGGATTTCTGAAAAACTATCATTCGGCGATAGATTATTATATTCCTGACCGCTATAAGGAAGGTTACGGCATTTCGCAGCAGGGCATACGCTGGGCGGCAGACAATGGGTTTTCATTGATTATTGCGCTCGACTGCGGTATAAAATCCGTTGAGCGGGTAGCCGAAGCGAAGGAACTCGGTGTTGATTTTATTATTTGTGATCACCATCGTCCTGGCTCTGAGCTACCCGATGCTGCCGCCGTGTTGGACCCCAAGCGCGACGATTGCCAGTATCCGTACAAAGAATTAAGTGGCTGTGGTGTTGGGTTTAAATTGCTTCAGGCATTCTGCCTGCAAAAAGAAATTCCCCTGGAGCAGCTATATCCATACCTCGACCTGGTAGCGGTAAGTATCGCATCGGATATTGTGCCGCTCACGGGCGAGAATCGCGTAATGGCTTATTATGGGCTAAAACACCTTAACGCAACACCGCGTACCGGACTGAAAGCCTTGATTAAAATAGCCGGCTTTTCGCGGGAGTTAGATATTACAAACCTGGTATTTGGACTTGGTCCGCGTATCAATGCTGCCGGACGGATTCAGCATGCCAAAGCCGCTGTTCAACTTTTGCTGGCTGCATCAGAAGAAGAAGCTGACGAGTTCGCGATGGCTATCAACAAGCACAACAACAGCCGACGCGAATTTGATAGCAGCATGACAGAGCAAGCCCTGGCTATGATTCGGGACAGCGACGCACTAACTCATGCAAAAAGTACAGTGCTGTATGATGCCACCTGGCACAAGGGCGTTATTGGTATTGTGGCTTCTCGGTGCATCGAGCATTTCCATCGCCCAACAATTATTCTGACGCAGTCGAACGATAAAGTTGCCGGTTCGGCACGGTCGGTGCCGGGTTTTGATGTATACGAAGCTATTGAAGAGTGCGCCGATTTGCTGGAGCAATTTGGCGGACACACGTTCGCGGCAGGTATGACAATGTCAGTAACTAATATCGATGCCTTTCGGCAAAAGTTTGAGGAAGTTGTGGCACGTACAATTAAAGAAGAACATCTGATGCCCCTGATTGATATTGATTTACCGCTGGATTTTAGCGAAATCAGCGACAAGCTTTTCCGAATTGTGAAGCAGATGGGCCCGTTTGGACCGTACAATCTACAACCGACGTTTATGACCGAGGAGGTGTATTTGGTGAGCGAACCAATAATCATGAAGGAAAAACATCTGAAAATAAACGTGCGGCAAGGCGATACAGCCTTCCGGAAATCAGGTCAAACATTAACGGCTATTGGTTTTGGATTCGCTCATCTCGCCGACCAACTTCGCCCCGGCCAGCCGTTCTCAATTTGTTATCAGGTTGAGCAGAATCACTACAACGGAAATACTACCTTGCAGTTGATGCTTAAAGATGTGAAGGTGTAGTGTGTTAGAGTAAGTTAGAGTAAGTTACAACGTGAAAAAGCCATCGTCGTAAGCACTACAATAAGCTGCATAATCAGTTCTAACCTGTTGCGCGTACTGGCGGGCATAGTCTGTGAGTGGCTGACGCCAGGTATCGTAATCTAATCCAAACTCAATCAGTTCGTCTGTAATTGCTGACCCTTGTCGGCCACTACTGCGAAGGTGACCCCAGGCGCACAATTGGCCCATATTGCCAACTAAGTTCTCTAGTTTCTTTACTTTACCAACTAGGTTGATCAGGACAATTTTATCTTCGATAGGCTGAAGTTCGCGTAAAACATAGGAGCCATCGGGCAATACTAGTGGATGAAGCAGAGCTGGAGAGGCCGCCTGAATACGCTTCTGCACCTCCACAATACGCTCGGCTTCGCTAGTCCATACGGGTTGGTTCGCGGCTAAACGGGCTTGTAGCGTGGAAGGCAAGGATTTCTTTAAATCCAGCAGGTATTCTTTACCCAATTTGCCCGGTCCACCAACCAAAATCATGAAGCGTTCAATGCCCAAACTGCCTGTTCCGGCTACGCGATGAGCCACATCCAGTACGTTAAAAAAACGGGGATCAGGCTGCGTTTCGGCCCACGAATTAATAGCGTCGCTAATCCGCACCTTGGTGTCCTTATCAGCTTTACGGATGTGTAAATTCCGTTTGCTGAACCGAACCTTATGCTTTTTATACACAACCCGACTTTCTAGAAATAACCGCCGTTTTCGATACTCGACCGACTGTAGAAACTGCCGAATAATGCCCGTTGCTGTTTCCTGTTCCAAAGGCCGAATGTACCCATGAGCTAGGGTAATAGCATAGGTATCGGTCAGAGTTTTAACCAAATGATTAACCTCGGCGTCGTTCAGTTTTAGAAAATCTGCTGCCACAAACAGACTGCACGTCAGGCGGGCTAAATCGGCCAAATTAGGCGCGAGAATACACTCATCAAAGTCATTTAGATCAAAGTAAGCAACACGGTTGTCTGCTTTGAATGAACCGAAATTTTCGATGTGCAGGTCGCCAACGTTCCATGTTGTCGGGCCATTCCAGACAAATGAATTAGTTGGAATATCATGATTAAAGAGATGACTGGTTCCCCGGAAGAATCGAAAGGAACTTACCCGCATGGCTGAATATTTTCCTTCTAGCAAGATCGGGTCTCGGTCGGCGTTAAACAGTTGAATAAGCTCGGGAATGGATGGATTAACCATAAATTTTGTTAATAAATGAGTATTGGGCTTTGCTATAACTAAAAATAGTTGGCAGTAGGTTGTAATACCGCGAACTTTGTGGCCGTCGTTGGCGGCTCAGTCGGTCTGGTACTGACCGTTTTAGTATAACGCATCAGAATGATTCTTAGAACAGAAAATCTAGTAAAAAAATATGGGTCGCGGTTAGTCAATGACAACGTATCATATCAGGTTGAGACGGGTGAAATTGTTGGACTTCTGGGGCCGAATGGTGCTGGCAAAACAACGTCGTTTTACATGGCCGTTGGCTTGGTGAAGCCAAATAGTGGCAAAGTTTTCATTGACGATGTGGACGTAACCGACCTGCCGATGTACAAACGGGCGCGTCTTGGTCTGGGCTATCTAGCGCAGGAAGCCTCGGTTTTTCGCGATTTAACCGTTGAGGAAAATGTACTGGCCGTGTTAGAAATGAGCAGTTTACCGAAAAAAGATAGAAAAGATAAAGTAGAAGAACTGCTTGAGGAATTTAGCCTGACGCACGTTCGGAAAAGCAAAGGTAAAGTGCTCTCCGGGGGCGAACGCCGACGTACTGAAATTGCCCGTGCGCTAGCAGTTGACCCGAAGTTTATTCTTTTGGACGAGCCTTTTGCGGGTGTTGACCCGATTGCTGTAGAAGACATCCAGAGCATTGTGTCTAAACTCAAGCACAAAAACATCGGTATCCTCATCACCGACCACAACGTGAACGAAACGCTCTCCATTACCGACCGGGCGTATTTATTGTTCGAAGGAAAAATTTTAAAGCAGGGAACCGCTGAGGAACTAGCTAATGATGAACAGGTGCGACGTGTGTATCTGGGCCAGCACTTTGAGCTGAAACGCAAGGTTTAAACCTTACTCTGTGCCTGCAAAACAGCATGTAATTCACCAACGGTAAAGTTGTGAATAATAGGCTTTTGTCCCCAGCCAAACCACCAAAGTGGTAAACTCCAGCCTTCACTGTGAAACAAGTATTCGCCTGACTTCAGCCCGAAGGATGCGCATAACTGGCCTTCGGCATTAGTTAAAGGAATGCCGAAGTGTTTTTCGACGGCTTCCAATAGCTCAACACCATCGTCGCCCGTAACACCCAAATCGTTCTCGAATTGAGTCAAAGGGGAAATGATCTTGTTGCGAGAACATCCAGTAGCTTGTCGGACAAAATCGGCGAGTTGTTCAAACGTAGGTGCTTCCATAACCAAACAGAAATTTCATCCCAGCACTTCCCGTAACACGGGTAATGATTTCACTTCGCCGAGGGAGTCAATGTGAATGTGGTAGTACGTTACCAATGCATCGGCCAGTTCGTTACGGGCCGAGCGGCTGAGTTTGATAGCCGTGCCGAGCGGCTGGCGCAGCATGATGTTCAGAGCTGTTTCCATTTCGTCGTCGGGTAGGAAAGGATAGGAGTTTTCGCGAAGCTGGCTTTCGAACTCACGAGACGATTCGGGACCAAAACCCAGGAAAAACGACAGTTTCAGCAGGAAGATGAGATGGAAGTTCTCGTAGTTTATTTTCGCTTCTTCCAGAAATAGAACTGAATCTATTAGAAATCGAAATAATACCGGGCTACTGGCTTCTTCTTTCAGGACTTTATTTAACATCTCCGTCACAAACATCGCAATCGTTGATTTGCCTACTTCAAAGGGCAGACTCTGAAACGGATAACTGGTTTTGACTTCCGAAATCCGGTGTAGGTCGCGGTCATTCTTGTAATAAACGACCATGTCCAGCAGCGTCAGTGGTTGAAATAGCGCAATTTTATTGTTCTTGCTTCGAGCGGTACGGACACTATTGACGATATAGCTTTGCAGACCGTATTCTTCGGTGTATACGCGGGCAATAATTGAGGTTTCGCGGTAACGAATATAGCTGAGGGCAATACCCCGTGTTTTTTGCAGCATCTTGGGTTCACAGTAAACTATCCAAGATAACACCTTTTACTGGGAAAATCGTCTGTTTGTTCGTCAATTTCCGCTTAGTTCGTTACTTATGAAACTCTATAAAACCCGCTCCGGCATTGTTCTTGAATTTGAAAATCAGTTCTATTCCACTCCCGCCGATGATTGGGATTCTTTCGTTAACCAAGACAATTTGTATGCTGTTTTGCGGCAGCTAACGACCTCGGCAACGGCATCAGACGAGTACCAAACCTGGACCCAGACTGGATTGTTAGCGCCAATTGGTCGGCAGGAGGTTTGGGCATCGGGTGTCACGTATCTGCGTAGTCGTAACGCTCGGATGGAAGAGTCTAAAAAATCGGGTGGAGATAATTTTTACGATCGGGTTTATGACGCCGACCGGCCCGAACTGTTCTTTAAATCGACACCAGAGCGCGTTGTAGGACCGGGTGCTAACGTCCGTATCCGGGCCGACTCGACCTGGAACGTGCCGGAACCCGAGTTGACGTTATTTATTACGTCGTCGGGCAAAATTGTGGGCTATACCTGCGGCAATGACATGAGTTCGCGGAGCATTGAAGGGGAAAATCCGCTGTATTTACCACAGGCCAAAACCTACGATGGCAGCGCGGCTCTCGGTCCATGCCTATATGTTCCCGAAAGGCCCATTGCCCCCGAAACCCAAATCCGTCTGGAAATTATCCGTGACGATCAGGCGGCATTCACAAATAGCATTGCCATCAACCAGATGAAACGACAACACGCCGAACTTGTCTCATTCCTTTACCGCGAATGTTCGTTCTCGTATGGTTGCTTCCTGATGACCGGCACCGGTATTGTTCCACCCGACGATTTCACGCTAAGCCCTGGCGATGTAGTCAGAATTACGATTGATGGGATAGGAACTCTGGAGAATGTAGTTGCGTAGACACGCGAATCCATATTTCTTTCGAGTCAGTGCTTTATGATCGGATGTGGCAAAAACCATCCGGTTATAAAGCACTGCGTATGGCTGAATCGAGGCAGATCCGCTATTCAGACCGGTCTCTACGTGATAACCCGAATGCCTGCTCTCACTTCGGTTACTTTTTCCCGCAAAGCAGCCAGAGAATTATCCATGACTGTTATATGGCCCATTTTGCGGAAAGGCTTCGTGATAGCTTTTCCGTATAAAAACGGGAACACACCAGGTATAGCCAGTAATGTTTCCAATCCTTCGTAGACGGCTGGCCCGGTGTGACCATCTTCGCCAAGGAGGTTTACCATCGCGGCTGGTTGATAAGCGGTGGTGTCGCCGAGGGGGTAGTTCAGGATAGCCCGCCAATGCTGTTCAAACTGCGAGGTGACATTAGCCCGCATGGTGTGGTGGCCGCTATTGTGGGGACGTGGAGCAACTTCGTTAATCAGGATTTCGCCCGACTTGGTAAGAAATAACTCTACCGCCAGCAAGCCCACAATCCCGAAGGCGTCGGCGGTTCGTCGGGCGATGTCCTGCGCTTGCTGATTAATTTCTTCCGGGACTTCAGCCGGTGCGAATAGATATTCGACCAGGTTCAGTTCAGGGTGGAACACCATCTCAACTGTCGGAAATGTCTGAACATCACCTCGCTCATTGCGGGCAACGATTACAGCCAGTTCTTTCTCGAAATCAACGGCTTTTTCGAGTACACCCGGAGCATCGAACGCTTTTCCAACATCGGCAACGGACGCAATTCGCTGAACCCCCCGGCCATCGTACCCATCGCGACCAAGTTTATGAAAAGCGGGGAAAAAGTCAGGCTGATGGATTTCCAACAGGGCTACATCGGCTCGATTTTCGGTTAGAATAAAATCGGCAGTGGGCAGATTATGGTCGAGATAAAACTGTTTCTGTAGCCGTTTGTCCTGAATAAGGCGAATAACCGACGGTTGTGGAAACACGCGTTTCCCTTCGCGCTCAAGCGTTTCGAGAGCTTCTACGTTGACTCGCTCAATTTCAATTGTCAGCACGTCAACGGCCTGCCCAAACTGGTAGACAGTATCATAATCAGTTAGTGAACCTTCCGTAAATTGTGTGCAGAGATGACGGCAGGGAGCCTCGGCGTCTGGATCGAGAATATGAACGCGGAGGTTCCAGTCAATGGCGGCTTGCAGAAGCATCAGACCAAGCTGGCCCCCGCCGAGAATACCGATAGTGGGTGTCAAAGAGTTTGTCGTTTGATAGTTTAACGATAGCCCTGCAACTGCATACAGCACAGTGCTACCGTTCAAACTACAAACTACGGATTTCAAACGTCAAACTACAAATCCTAATCCTTCCGACTAATATCCGATCCGCCAGATTTGCTACTGGCCAACACTTTAGCCGAGCCATAATAGTAAATATCCGACCCGCCCGACGCTTTCATACTCAGCTCTTTGCTTGCATTGACGTACACGTTGGACCCGCCCGATGAATTAGCATTGCATACCTGAACGGTCAGTTTTCGAGCGTCAAGATCAGACCCGCCAGACCCGTTAGCATTGAGTGTCCGAGCCGAACCCTGCAAAATAGCATCGGCCCCACCCGAAGCAGAGATGTTCAGTTCGTCGGCTTTGAGGTCTAATTTTACGTCGGAGCCGCCCGATGCTTCTAAATTTAAATCGTTAAATGACAGCGTTCCCTGCCCGAATACATCGGAGCCACCACCTGCCTGTAAATTGGTCAACTGCTTGAACGTTAGGTACGCTTTTACAGAATTATTCCGACCTAGATTCCAGTTTAGACCACTCTTTCGGTCGATATATAGTTCCAGTGTACCATTTTTAATCTCTGATTTAACTTTGTCTTCGTCAACGCCTTTTACATCCAAGGTTAGTTTTTCTGAACTGCCCTGAGTGAGATAAAGATCAATGCCACTACTTACGCTTACGCCTGTGAAGCCAGAAACGGCGCGGTCTTTTTTCCAATCGCTGCTGGCGGAATGCAGGCCCGAAGTCAGCGCAAAAACTACTAGAACAATTGCTTTCATAGTGAAGATGGTTTTAGATTTACTAATAGATGATGAAAAAGCCAGTTACGTTGCATGATGGACCTAAAAAGGTGTCCGATTTCAACGGTATCTTTGTCCGCTTACGGACGTTGTGAATAATTGTTTAGTTCGTAAATTATTGTTAGTTAGCAAGATATGAATTTGGCACGACGCTTGAGCCATTAGATAAAAATCAGATTCCTATCAATTAGCCTAGCCTAAACTGTTGCTCACACATATAGTAAAGCTACACGGCTATTTAAACGGCGGGTAACTATCTGAGTTATCATCAATGTGCGAAGCCCCCAACTTAGCTACTTTACTACTTGGTTTATTAATTCAAAGATAATCGATTATGATTCAGCTTAACAACGTCTCTAAGTTCTATCCGGCTGGCTTTGGTCGGGCCTATGTGTTGCGCAACATCAGCCTCGAAATTGCTCAAGGTGAGTTCGTGTCTATCATGGGACCGTCTGGGTCGGGGAAGTCCACCCTGCTGCATATTTTAGGACTATTGGAAGAACCGTCTGAAGGCGAATACCTATTTGATGACCAACCGGTTCAGAAGCTATCCGAAAAAAGACGCACTGAACTCCACCGGACGCAGATTGGCTTCGTGTTTCAGGCTTACCACCTGATTGACGAACTAACGGTATATGAAAACATCGAAACTCCCTTGCTTTATAAGGGACTAAGCGGGTCGGAGCGCAAAAGCCGCGTGGCCGAACTGCTCGACCGGTTCAACATGGTTGCTAAGAAAGATCTGTTTCCGGCGCAGTTATCCGGTGGGCAGCAACAGTTGGTGGGCATAGCTAGGGCGTTATCGACTCAGCCATCTGTTATCTTCGCCGATGAGCCAACGGGCAATCTTCACTCCGATCAGGCCCGCGATATTATGGAATTATTTCGCGAACTGAATCAGAAAGACGGCGTAACCATTGTGCAGGTAACGCACTCAGAAATCAATGCTGAGTTCGGGTCACGGGTGGTACGGCTGAAAGACGGCTGGCTGGAAGCCTCAGACTTGAAGTTGACCCAGCAATAAGTCGAGAGTTTTTTTTGCCTTAACCGACGGAATTATAGGATAATCATTTACGTGATTTAACCACTGAATGCCCATGACGTTAGCGCAGAATACAGCGTCAATCTGGCTAAATACCTCCGGTTTATAAAAACCTTCACAAAAGGTAATACCTAAAGTTGGGGCTATTCGTAAAAATTGCTGTCGGACAATGCCATTGATGCATCCGGTCTGGAGTGAGGGGGTTTGCAGTTTTTCGTCAGCGTACCAGAACAGGGTGGAGGCAAGGCATTCGGCAACGTTACCTTTGGTATCGAGCAAAATAACATCGTCGAGTTTGTGTTGCTCCTTGTATATACCTGCCAGCACATAAGGGAGTGCATTCAGCGTTTTGAAGGTCGAAATAGGGGAGGGTGAGAGTCGAAAAGCGTCATAGATTCCTATCTGGCCTTTTTCTGTAATGGAAAACGGATTACCCGGTTGGGCCGTGATAAGTACATTGGCCGTGTTCGTTGCTGGGGTGTATAACCCGCCCGGTTGCCGCCAAATCTGAAGCTTGATACGGGCGGGTTGATTAGTAAGCCCGTTGGCTGCAAGTAGCTGTAAAAGGGTCTTATAAATAGCTTCAGCTGTGAAACCATTAGGTGGAGTAAGCTGCAACGCCAATAGGCCAGCCGAGAGTCGGGCGAAGTGATCAGGCCAGAACCAGACCCGGTTAGTTTCGTACCGAATGGTCTCGAAAAGGCCGTCGCCATATTGAAAAGCGCGGTCGTTTACCGATAAGCGAAAATCGCTTTCGGGAAGTATATCCGAATTATAAACCAGAAACATGCTTAGTTTGCGCCGTTTATCCCAAAACGATAGCCGCGCCGAAGGTAAGTTTGTAACATTGAACCATCAAATAGTATGTGTATGCAAGTGGCGTGGAAACAGATGCGGGTTGTAGTGGCCCTATTAGTAACGACAAATTTGTCGGCAACATACGCACAAAGTACATCGGGTCAGGCCGGCACTTCAGTTCTATCGCCCGGCGTGGTATCGCCCGGCAAAGGAGCGAGCGCAGCAACTCGATTGAATTTACAGCAATGTATTGACATTGCGCAGCAGAATAATATTCAGATTCGGCAGGGACAATTGACGGTCGCCAATAGCGATTTGCAATTACATCAGTCGCGGTTGAATCTGCTGCCTACAACCAACTTTCAGGTCAATCAGGGCCTTAATGGAGGACGGAGCATTAACCCACAATCCAACGGCTTTATTCAACAATCGATTGTGTCGGGTAGCTACCAGCTTAACGGGGCAGCAACGATATATAATGGCCTAACATTACGGAATACGATTAAACAAAATGACCTAATTCTTCAGGCTAGCCATCAGGAACTAAACGCAACTAAAAATAATGTATCGCTGACGGTTGCTCAAAATTATTTAAACGTGCTGACGGGTACGGAACAACTAGCTGTTGCTCAGCGGCAGGCCGATGTGACACAGGCGCAACTTGACCGAACACAGCGACTAGTTAGTGCCGGGTCGGCTCCCGAAGCGAATCTCTATGAACTGCGGGCGACATTGGCCAGCAATGAAGTTGATATCGTAACGGCTCAAAATACGCTTGATCTAGCTAAGGTTTCGCTGCTTCAGGCCATGAATGTGCCCATTAGTCAAGATTTCGAGGTTGAGTCAATCAATGTACCTGACCCAGGCTTAACACCCTATGAATCATCTGTGCAACAACTTTTTGATGTGGCTGCCGGAAATCTACCAGAAGTGAAAGGGGCCGATCTGCGCGTTAAAAGTGCTGCATTAGGGGTGCAAGTAGCTAAAGGTGCTCTGTATCCGGTATTAACACTAAACGGCAATCTTAGTAGTCTTTATTCCAGTGCGGCCAATCAGCAACAAGTAGCGAATGGTACGACACGCCCGCAGATTACCGGGTTTTTTACGGATGCCAATGGGGGTCAGCAACCTGTTTATTCTAGTGTGCCTGGCTATGACGTTACAAACGTTACTTATTTCGATCAAATCCATAATAACTTTAACCGTTCTGCTTCGCTGTTTTTGCGAGTACCTATTTTTCAGGGTAATTTGTCGCGTAACCGGATCACAACCGCTAAAATTCAGCAACAGAATGCCGAACTGACCGCCCTAAATACCCGCCTGACGTTACGTCAGCAAATAGAAACGGCATATACCCTGATGAAGGCAGGGGCCAATAGGTACAAGGCTACACAGGCGCAGGTGGCCTCATTGGAGCGGGCGTTTCAGATGGCCGAAAGCCGCCTGAATGCCGGAGCCATCAATGCAACGGATTACAGCATTGCCAAAACGAATCTCGACCGTGCCCGAAACAGCTTAGTGCAGGCTAAATACGACTACGTATTCCGAACCAAAATTTTAGATTATTATCAGAATAAACCGCTCGCTTTTTAATGAATAATGTGAAATGTATTCTGCATAGTGGAGGGAAACCAAATCGAAAAAGTTGCCTGCCCATTTTACATTCTACATTATTCAGTATACATTTCACATTATGAAAAAGAAGTCAAGTCGCATTTGGTGGATATTGGGTGGACTGGTTGTCCTGCTGGTAGGAGGATTAGTAGCTGCAAAACAAACAGGCATGATCGGTAAGCCAAAATCAACGGAAGTCGATTTTGCCTCGGTCAAGCGTCTCGATATTACCGAACGTGTTAGTGCATCGGGGCGCGTTCAGCCTCAGGTTGAAGTGAAAATTAGTCCCGATGTATCCGGCGAAATCATCGGCCTGTATGTGAATGAAGGAGATCCCGTTAAGGCAGGTCAGCTTCTCTGCCGTATTCGGCCTGATAACTACGAGTCTCTCCTGGCGCGGGCGCGGGCCACGGTGAACCAAAGCCGGGCACAGTTAGAGCAGTCGAAAGCATCGGTAGCACAGTCGAGTGCGCGACTGATTCGGGCTAAAGCTGACTATGACCGGAACCGTAAATTATTTGCTGATAAAGTGATCTCGTCGGCAGATTTGGAAACCAGCGAGGCTAACTACAACGTCGCCAAGCAGGAAGTTGAAGCGGCCAATGCTAATGTTCGGGCTTCTCAATTTAATATTCAGAGTGCCGAAGCCAGCTTACGCGATGCCAACGATAACTTGCGCAAAACGACAATCTATTGTCCCGTAGGTGGAACTGTATCGAAACTGAATATCGAATTAGGCGAACGTGTTGTTGGTACATCGCAAATGGCTGGTACAGAAATTATGCGGATTGCCAATCTACAAAATATGGAGGTTCGCGTGAACGTCAACGAGAATGATATTGTGCGAGTGAACCTTGGCGATACGGCTGATATTGAGGTAGATTCTTATACTACTGCCGGACGTAAATTTAAAGGCATTGTATATGAAATTGCGAATACGGCGAATGGCCTGACGAGTACATCAGGGGCTGCTGCAGCACTATCGTCCGATGCCGTAACGGAATTTGAAGTGAAAGTAAAAATTCTGAATAGTTCATATGGTGATCTTCTGGCTCAGAAAGGTAAAAAAGGCTATCCTTTTAAGCCCGGTATGACAGCCTCGGTCGAGGTTATTACTGACCGGAAATCGGGTGTTATGACTGTTCCGATTGCGGCCGTAACTACGCGCGGAGCAGACTCAACCGCCATCGACACAGAGGAGATCAAAGACAGACCTAGCGGCACCGTTGATGAGAAACCGGTTGACCAATCTGAAAAGAAAGATAAACCCAAAGAAATTGTCTTTGTAAACGTAGGCGGCAAGGCTACACAGCGAGAAGTGAAAACCGGTATCAGCGACTTCGAAAACATTGAAATCATATCGGGTCTGAAATTGAACGAGCAGATTGTGTCGGGACCCTTTATTGCCGTCTCGAAAAAACTCAAGAATGGCGAACTCGTCACCAAGCGAGACCCGAACAAGAATAAAAAGAAAGATGAGAAGGAAGAGTAATCTGTAACCAAACAGACAAGCTTTTTAACCTTTATCAGTTCTTATTGTGGAGTCGGGTTTGAGAACCCGACTCCACTTGTTTTTCACCTTTCCCGCTTTCTTCCTTTCTTTACCCCATGAAAGTAATGCAACCCACTCGGCTAACGATGGTAGGGGGAGGGAGTTGGGCAACCGCGCTCGTCAAAATCCTCTCCGAAAATAATGTCAATGTTAAATGGTGGCTTCGTAAAAAGTCTGATGCGGAGCACATCAAAAAATTCGGCCATAACCCAAGTTATCTGAGTGATGTGCAGATTAATACCCGCAAGGTAAAAGTTTGTACAAAAATCCGGGATTCATTTCGCGATAGTGATTACATTATTCTAGCCGTTCCAGCGGCTTTCGTAGGCGACGCGCTAACAGGATTAACACCGGAGCATTTCAACGGAAAGTCGGTTGTATCAGCCATTAAAGGCATGATTCCTGGAGCAAATCAGTTAGTAACGGATTGGGTCAGCGAACAGTATGGTGTTCCCGTGGGGAGAATGGCGGTCATTGCCGGGCCGTGTCATGCAGAAGAAGTTGCTCTCGAAAAACAGTCATACCTTACTATCGCTTCCCAGAATCCAATCTGCGCTCAAGACGTAGCCGCTTTGTTGCGATGTCGCTTCGTACAGACCACAGCCGTAGACGACATTTACGGAATTGAGTATAGCGCCGTGATGAAAAACATCATTGCGCTGGCCTGTGGTATTACGAGGGGACTGGGCTATGGTGATAATTTTCAGGCTGTACTGGTTTCTAATGCCATGCAGGAAATTAAGCGATTTGTCGATGCTATCTATCCTAAACATCGTGACTTGAGCGGGTCTGCATACTTGGGCGATTTGCTTGTAACAGCCTACTCGCCCTTTAGTCGCAATCGGACATTCGGTACGCTCATTGGCCGGGGCTACACAATTCAGTCGGCACAGGCAGAGATGAATATGATTGCCGAGGGTTATTACGCCGTTAAGAGCATCTATGAAATCAATCGACGGTTTGGGGTTAATATGCCTATAACGAATGCCGTTTACGCGATTTTATACGAACGAGCCGCACCAACCGGGGAGATGAATTTGTTGAAAGAGGTGTTAACGTAGAGACTGGTCAAACCGCCGGTTCGACGTACTTGCTTTGACATTGTCTGAAAAAATAAAGACCCCCTGACTAATCAAGGGGTCTTCAAACGTTTATAGCGGTGTCGGCAAGATTTACCGGCAGTTGTGCCTTAATAAAAATTACTTCGCGCTATCAGCAGACATCGTCGAAGCAGAATCCGTAGCCATCGTCGAATCGGTAGCCATCGTCGAAGCAGAATCCGCTGACGTGGTGGTCGTTTCGGTGGTTTCGGTCTTCTTCGAGCTGCAAGACGTAGCCAGGGCGATCATAGCCATGAAAAAGAAGGCGGATTTCGTGATTGCTTTCATATTTTTGGGGGTGTTTTTGTTTAGTGATTAATAAATTAATGTCAACGTTAATACCCCATAGGGGAAAAGGTAACCCACCTTTTTTTTATTTTTTTTTGGGTTACGTCTCAAACGTTTCCGTATTAAGTAATGACTCAACTCAATGAAGGAAAGTAGGTCGCCCATATTGACTGACGACGAGTTGCTGATGGGTTTGGCCAATGGATCCGACGAGGCTTTGACGCAATTATATAGACGGTATTTTCCGATGGTACTGCACTTCGTAACCAGCAATAGTGGTAATGAAGACGACGCCAAGGATATTTATCAGGAAGCATTAATTGTGTTGTACGAGAAGGTAAAGAGTGGTTCGCTGGAATTGCATTGCCAGTTGAAAACGTACCTCTACTCGGTTGGCCGACGATTATGGCTGAAGCAGTTAGCCCAACGTAGCCGTTTCATGGTGCGCGATGTGGAAATAGCTGCTTCGGATGAACTAGCCGTTGGGCAAATTGACGACGATTTAACGTACCACGAGGAACGTGATCGGCAGTTTGATCTGATGGCTGAGTCGCTCTCTCAGCTTGGTGAGCCCTGCCGAACCTTGCTGACCGATTTTTATATCCAGCATCTGAGTATGCAGGACATTACCGAAAAGTTTGGCTATACCAATGCCGACAATGCCAAAACGCAGAAATATAAGTGTCTTATGCGTTTGAAGCGACTGTTCTTTTCGGAGTATAAATCCTAAACCAACTCTCCAGAGTTGGCGTAGACTAAGGTTTTCTGCCGACCCTGGAGAGTCGGTATTACTAAAATGGAAACGAACGAAGAAAAAGACATCGAAAACGCACTGCGGGCGTACGGCGAACGAGTTCAGTTCACACAGAAGCTAAAAGCGGCTCAGACGCATATCGACATGAAGGCGATGCGCGAGGATGCTGACGCCTATCGGTCTGAACCAGCCGCTCAGATTCGGTCGCTTTGGCAAATGTACCGCACCACACTGGCTGTGGCTGCATCAGCTGCTATCATCACAACTTTCGGCTCTATTTTCCTTTATCGCTCATACCAGAAAAGCCATCAGCAAGAACAGCAATATAGTCTGTTGAGTAAAGAAATACAGGCTGTTAAATCATCACAGCGTAAACTGCTGAATGATTACAATGGCCGGGGACAAGGTATGGCCACCAAACCGGCGCAAGTGTCAGGATCAGGCTTTTTACTCACTGGTGATGGCTATCTTGTTACAAATAACCACATCGTACGTGATGCCGATTCAGTTTATGTGCAAAGTACCAAGGGCGAAGTCTACAAGGCTCGGGTCGTTTATACCGATCAATCGCACGATTTAGCTTTCCTGCAACTTTGCGACGACAGCGCATTCCGGTCTATGCCGCCGGTTCCTTACAGTTTCGATGCTCGCCCATCTGATCTCGGAGAGCGCGTCTATACACTTGGTTACCCGCGCGAAGAAATTGTTTATGGCGAAGGGTATCTTAGTTCTGGTACAGGTTATCGGGGTGATTCAACCGCCTATCAAGTGGCTATTGGCGTAAACCCCGGTAATTCTGGTGGGCCGCTTTTAGACGAAAAAGGTAATATAATTGGTATCATTAGCGGGAAACAGACAACGGCTGAAGGTGTCAGTTTTGCGGTGAAAACAAATTACCTGCTCGAAGCCCTTAATAACATCCCAACTGACTCGCTCAAAGGTCTGCCGCTTCGACTGAATAAAAAGAATACGTTGGCGAATATGCCTCGTAAACAGCAGATCAAGCGAATGCAGGATTACGTGTATCAGGTGAAAGTGTTTAAACACAAAGATTAAAATAAGCCTGGCAACTAAATAAGGGTTGAACAATTGGTGTACTGACGTGTTATTCCGTGCAGAAATCAACTCGACAAACATGAAAAAGATCATGATGCTGGCCGCTGCGCTGTTCGTCTCAGTCGCCATTGTGTCCGCCCAGGATACAAAACAAAACGCTAAAGAAACTGCTCATCAGGCCAAAGAAACTACAAAAGCTGCTGGTAAGAAAATTGGTCGTGAAGCCGATAAAGCCGGAGATAAAGTATCGACCGCAGCTAAAAATACCAAAGAGGACGTTAAAGACGGTACGAATAAAACCCTCAACAAAGCTGATCGCAAGATGAAGAAGGCTGAGCGGAAGCTGGATAACTCAAAGTAGATTTCCTGTTTTTTGTAGAGACGGTGCCATTACAGCAAAGCAATGGCACCGTTTTTTGTTGATAGCTGGCGAACTTCAATCAATCTCTGCTGCGTTCTTTAGGCAGATAGTTACTTTTTATACTGCATTACGCTTGCTTATGGATTCATCTGTTTCGGTGCTTTTATTTGGTATCACACGCGATCTAACTGGTCAGTCAGCAGTCTCAGTGCCATTAACTGAGGGAGATAACGTCGGCGACTTGATTAATCAGTTGCACCAGAACTATCCTGCGTTAGCTGGTATCCGTTCGCTGTTGGTTGCTGTTAATGGCGAATACGCTGAATCTGAACAAATACTCGTTCACCACGACGAAATCGCTCTTATTCCACCTGTCAGCGGAGGTTGATTCTTGATTATTTTCTATGGTTGCCCTTACTTCTGAACCTATTGACGTTGCTGCTGCCCTGACATTTCTTCAGTCAGAGCAGGCGGGTGCTATTGATTTTTTTCTGGGAGTCGTTCGCGACAATACCCAGGATCGCTCCGTTGACCGACTTGAATACGAAGCCTATGACCGCATGGCTCTTAGCGAAATGCAAAAAATTGCGGATGATGCCCAGCAACGATGGCCTATTCTTCGCTATACGATTATCCATCGCAAAGGCATCTTACAGATCGGTGAAATAGCGGTGCTTATTGGCGTTTCTACTGCCCACCGTGCTGCTGCCTTCGAAGCCTGCCGATATATTATAGACACCATAAAGCAAACTGTACCGATCTGGAAAAAGGAAGTATTTACAGATGGTGAAGAGTGGGTAAATGCACACCCTTGAGAATGTATGATGTAGTGGATGGAAGTGTAGGATAAGTCTAATTTTGCTGATCATCAGCACATATTATGTCTCCTTTTTTCGACAGGATTAAACTGATTGCCCTACACATACGGTGTGTTAACTTTATCATTTAATTAAGTACGTTCCCACAATTGGATAGTGGTCAGAATACCTGATATAATTAATAGTTTCGAAGTTTAACACGGGTAGTTTTGGATCATGAAATTGGTGGTCGATCCGAATATAACCTGGTAAACGGTTGTACGTAAAGCCGAAGCCCCGGCCCGCATCTTCAAAACTATTAGGTAGTATCCGACGCATTCGTTCATAAACCACACTATAAGGTGTATCGTTATGGTCGCCGGTCACAATGACCGGATACGGGCTTTTGCGAATGTATTGTTCAATCTTGTCAACTTCATTTTTGCGTTCGGTAAATCCGCTATGCAACGCGCTCAACACACCGCGCGTTTCGCGCTGAACGCCTTTCATTCCCTTCTGATCCAGTACTTTGCCTACTCGAATACCCATAGAATGTAGATGGACATTTATAATACGAATAGTATCATTTCCTATTTTTACATGTGCCCATACTATCCCGTTTGACCCACCGAATTGTTCACGACCGAACTGAACAATGGGGTAAATAGAAAAAATGGCTACGCCGATATCGCCATCGGCTACTAGCGCCCTTTCAGGATATAAGAGAACCGAGTATCGATAACCCGCTTTGCGAAACCGTTTAACAATATCATAGTCGGGTATAGACGTTGAGTTGTAGAATTCCTGAAAGCATTTAATTGGCGCATCGTAGCGCAATACGTAGTTGTCTGTTCGGCGAATACGGGGGGAACTTTGGTAGAATTCCCAGGACTCATTCAGGTCAAAAGATTGAACATTGTAACTAAATACCTTTACCGGAGTGCCTCTACCTTTTATTTCGAGGGGGCTGTGCCACACAAACGTTCGCGACCCAAATAAGAGCATCCCAATTAGTACAACTGCACCCGAAAGCCAACTTCGCCAAGGTCTTGCCATAAGCCACAGGCAAACTACAATTAAGTTCAGTAGCCAGGCTACCGGCAACGTAATCATAATCATACTGGCCGACCAGTGCTCAATTTGCAAACTATACAGTAGCCAGTATGCAATGCAGGTATATAGAACCAGCAGCAGGTTAATCGACCATAATAATGACCGAAAAAAAAAGGCGATGAGTTGCCCAACTCGCATTCTTAGCGTCATATCGTCGTTGTTGAGCGAGACCAATACTCTTCGGAAGCCAAAAATAAGGTATAATGACCGGAAAGCCTGCAATTGAGCCGATTCGGAGATTTGCGATGCAACCAGAAACATGTTACCTTTGTGGCATAAAAACCATATGGCGTTGATCAAAAAAGGGAGTCGCACTCCCTTTTTTGTTAGCCTTACCTTATGGACGACAAAGCGAAAATTACCGAATTACTACAGCCGTACCTGATTGACGATAAGTTCTATATCGTTGATATTCAGGTAGCTGGTAGGCAAGGAGGCCGCCTGAAGGTCACGATTTTATTGGATAGCGATACCGGTATTAGGATTGACGATTGCGCCGATATCAGCCGTAGGCTGGGAGGACAGATGGATGAAATGAATTTTTTTGGCGATTCGCCATTTACACTCGAAATTTCATCACCCGGTGTCGATTATCCGTTGACGTTTCCGCGTCAGTTTGTTCGAAATGTGGGTCGGCAGTTGATTGTTACACTCACTGACGGCAACACTCGAAAAGGCCAACTGGACTCTGTAGCCGACGATCATATCGTGCTGGATGTGGAAGCCGAAAAGCAATCGAAGAGTAAAAAGAAAAAGGAAGCTGATTTGTCTATTAATGTTCCACCAGTTGGCCCCACGCCAATTTTGTTCGAACAGATAAAAAAGGCGCAAGTAGAAGTATCATTTAATTAAAGGCATATTGTGTACGACGTAAAAAAGAGTAAGTAAATTTTACCTTTTACGCCTTATGATTATGCCTTGCAGACTTAGACACTAAAATGACCAGTGGACTATTAATAGAATCGTTTGCTGATTTTGCCCGGTCGAAAAACATAGACCGGCCTACCATGATCGCTATTCTGGAAGAAGTCTTCCGGACGATGATTCGTAAAAAATACGGTACCGACGAAAATTTCGACGTAATTATCAACGCCGAAAGTGGTGATCTGGAAATGTGGCGGACGCGCGAGATTGTAGACGATAATTCGGAAGATATTTGGGATTATGATAAAATTCCCCTTGCCGAAGCCCATAAAATTCAGGACGACTTTGAGGTAGGCGAACAGGTTGCCGAAGAAGTGAAGCTGGATGATTTTGGTCGTCGGGTTGTGCAAACAGCTCGCCAGACACTCATCCAGAAGATAAAGGACATGGAGAAAGAACTCCTTTATCAGAAGTACAAAGACCAGGTTGGCGATTTGGTTACTGCCGAAGTGTATCAATTGCTGAAGCATGAAATCATTTTAGTTGATACCGAGAACAATGAATTGAGTCTGCCCCGTACAGAGCAGATTCCGAAAGATCGTTACCGAAAAGGCGAATCTGTGAAAGCTGTCATAAGCCGGGTTGATATGTTGAATGGCACACCCAAAATCGTGCTGTCTCGAACCTCACCCGTGTTCTTGGAGCGATTATTTGAAATTGAAGTGCCGGAGATTTATGATGGTCTGATTTCAATCCGCAAAATTGTTCGGGAGCCGGGCGAGCGGGCGAAAGTGGCTGTTGAGTCATATGATGACCGTATTGATCCGGTTGGTGCCTGCGTAGGTATGAAAGGCTCGCGGATTCATGGTATCGTACGTGAACTTGGTAACGAGAACATCGACGTTATCAACTATACCGAAAACCTCGAATTGCTTATCAGCCGAGCGCTGAGTCCGGCTAAAATCAGTACCATGCAAATCGACCGCGAGACAAAACGCGTATCGGTTTTTCTGAAACCAGACCAAGTGTCACTGGCCATTGGCAAAGGCGGTCAGAATATTAAACTGGCTGGTCGGCTGGTAGATATGGAAATAGACGTGTTCCGCGACAATGAAGGTCAGGAAGATGATGAAGACGTTGATCTGATGGAGTTTTCTGACGAAATTGACCATTGGATGATCGAGGAACTTCGTAAAGTGGGTCTGGACACCGCCAAAAGTGTGCTGGCTCTGAACAAAGAAGAACTTGTTCGGCGGACTGATTTGGAAGAAGACACAGTTGAAGAGATTTTGAATATCCTGAAGCAGGAATTTGAATAAAGTTAATGCGTGTAAAATGACGAATAAATGTTCGTCATTTTACACGTAAAACGCTTCATTATTGAAGCTGAGGGATTTTTATTGTTGGAACTGGTGTTCATACCATACAACAACTATTAAATTTGCCGAATATAAACGGAAGTATGGCAGAAGAAAAGTCAATGCGCCTGAGCCAAGTGGCAAAAATTCTCAACAAAGGTCTTTCCTCTGTTGCGAGTAGTCTGTCTGCCAAAGGGTTTAAGGTTGAAATTAATCCTAACACCAAGATCAACACAGAACAGTTGGAGGTGTTAGCGAAGGAGTATAAATCTACGGAACTCCTGAACGGAACTCGCCGGGCTGAACCGCCGGTTATAACCGCCGAGCCACCGCATCGTCAGGAGGAGGATGTCGTTTTGTACCGTCGTGATGATGCGAGACGTCCAACTGTCGAAAACAAACCAGAGTCAGCTCCGGTTGATCTACCCATAACGGCTCCAATAGAGCCGAAATTAGCTCCACAAACCGCACAGACCGGTTTGCCAGGCTTGACAGTATTGGGTAAAATCGATCTGAACGCAAGGCCCACACCGTCACAACCAGCTCCGCAAGCGAAAGCACCTGTGCCGCAGGAGGTGAAACCGATTGTGGTACCGCCAACTCAACCTGAAGAACGTATGCCATTGGCTGCGGTAGAGATACCAAAGCCCGTTGCTCCACAACCACCAATAGTACAACCTGCTCCAGTATCGGTAGCAGTACAACCTGTTGTAGAAACACCAAAAGCTGTACAAACTCCGCCTGTTGAAGCAAAACCTGCTCCAACAACGCCCGTTTCTACGCCAAGTGTTTCTAATGCTGACGTACAGGCGAACGTCGCTAAGGCGGATACAACGCCTAAGGAGTCGCCAAAGCCGATTGTAGCCGATTCACAACCTGTTCAGGCTCCGCCGAAAATAGTTGCTGAACAGCCTGCTCCTCCGGTGGTCCCTGCCGAGGCTCCGAAGCCGATGGCCCAAGAGAGACCAAAGGTAAATCGTCCAGCTCAACGGTCGGATAACCAACCAAAACTGGAGCCCCAATCAGCTAAACCAGAACCTCAGTCTGTCAAACCAGTATCTTCTGAACCAGCTAGTGAGCCAATACTACCAGTAGTAACCGAAACTATTCGGGCAGCTGGTAGTCACCAACTGGGTGGTTTGAAGATTCTTGGTAAAATTGAGTTACCTGTAAATAACCCGCGTCAGGGAGGTGGAGGTAACAATGCCGATAAGAAAGGGAAACGCAAGCGAATTCGCGGTGGCCGCGAAGGCGGTAGCAATCCTGGTCAGCCAAATCAAACCGGTGGTCAACCTCAGGGACAAGGACAGGCGGCTGGTAACCGTGCTCCTCGTGAAGGCGACCGTGGCCCAGCTAATCGTACTCAGGGCGATCGTCCACCGAGTGACCGTCCTCAAGTGGCTGGTCAACGTGACGCTACACCACGCGATGGCAACCGTCCACAGGGACAAGGGGACCGCACAGCAACACCTGCTAATCGCACTGGTGGTACCGGTACCGGGCAGAACCAGGGTGGCAATAATGCTAACCGAGGTGGTCAGGCTAATACAGGTACAAACACAAACGCAAATACACCCAACCGAAGTGGTACCGGTAACACGGCTAACCGAGGTGGTACGGGCAATACACCTAACCGAAGTGGTACCGGTAATAATGCAAATCGGGGTGGTACTGGACGCCGTGAGGCACCAACGCAGGCCGATGTTCAGAAATCTATTCAGCAGACCAATGCCCGGATGCGTGGTAACACACCCAATCGGGGTGCTGATCGCCGTCGTGATCGCCGTAGCCAGCGCGAGGATGATCGTCGCTTGATGAACGAACAGGAGGAGCTAGAAGCGAAAATCCTGAAAGTTACAGAGTTTGTGTCAGCCAACGATTTGGCTTCGCTGATGGATGTATCGATCAATGAAGTTATCTCAGTTTGTTTGAACCTGGGTATGTTCGTGTCGATCAACCAACGGTTAGACGCTGAAGCAATTACGGTTATTGCCGATGAATTTGGTTACGACGTACAATTTATATCGGCTGAAGATGAAACCGAAGCCAGTATTGATGTTGAAGCCGATGAACCAGACGACTTACAGCCACGTGCGCCAATTGTGACCATCATGGGTCACGTTGACCATGGTAAAACATCGTTACTTGACTATATCCGCCGGGCGAAAGTTGCGGCTGGTGAAGCTGGGGGAATTACGCAGCACATTGGTGCATATAGCGTGAAAACCAGCGATGATCGAATGATCACGTTCTTAGATACACCGGGTCACGAAGCCTTTACGGCCATGCGGGCGCGGGGTGCTAAAGTAACTGACGTGGTTATTATCGTGATTGCCGCTGACGATAGTATCATGCCGCAAACCCGCGAGGCTATCAACCACGCACAAGTTGCTGGTGTACCTATTGTGTTTGCTTTCTCGAAAGTGGACAAACCAGGTGCCGATACCGAAAAAATTCGGGCTGAACTGGCTGCTATGAACATGCTCGTTGAAGAATGGGGTGGTAAATATCAGGCACAGGAAATTTCGTCGAAATCTGGTTTGGGCGTTGATGACCTACTCGAAAAGGTTCTATTAGAAGCTGAGCTGCTTGAACTGAAAGCTAACCCGACTCGTCGGGCATTAGGTACGGTTATTGAAGCATCGCTTGATAAGGGTCGTGGTTATATCTCAACCGTTCTGGTTGAAAATGGTACGCTTCGTCAGGGTGACATCATGCTGGTTGGCGCGCACTATGGCCGGATCCGGGCAATGACTAACGACCGGGGCGAACGCATTAAAGAAGCTGGACCATCGCAACCTGTGCAGATTCTTGGTTTGCCAGGTGCTCCACAAGCGGGCGACAAGTTTAACGTGATGGAGACAGATCGCGAAGCCCGCGAAATTGCCAACAAACGTGAGCAGCTATTACGTGAACAAACGTTGCGTACCCGCAAACACATTACGCTTGAAGAAATCGGTCGCCGGAAAGCTATCGGTACGTTCAAAGAATTAAATGTGATTGTGAAAGGTGACGTAGACGGTTCGGTAGAAGCGTTGTCGGATTCGCTCCTTCAACTTTCGACAGGAGAGGTTCAGGTGAATATAATTCACAAAGCCGTCGGACAGATTTCCGAATCGGATGTTCTACTTGCGTCAGCTTCAGATGCTGTTATTGTTGGATTCCAGGTGCGGCCATCGGCAAGTGCTCGGAAACTAGCTGAACAGGAACAGATTGAAATACGTCTCTACTCGATTATTTACGATGCTATCAACGAAGTAAAAGATGCTATGGAAGGGCTGTTAGCTCCGACTGTTGAGGAAGTTATCGTTGGTAATATTGAAGTACGTGATGTCTTCAAAATCAGTAAGATCGGTACTGTAGCAGGTTGCTACGTAACAGAAGGCAACATCAAGAGGAGTAACAAAATACGTATCATCCGGGATTTCATCGTGGTACACACGGGCGAAATTAGTGCGCTGAAACGCTTCAAAGAAGATGTCAGTGAAGTGAAGTTTGGCTACGAATGTGGCTTGAGCATCAAAAACTTCAATGACATCGAAGTGGGTGATGTAATCGAAAGCTTCGAACTTAAAGAAGTGAAGCGGACATTATAAGTCGTTTTAAGTTACGATATACAATTGGCCCCAACTGAACGATTCAGTTGGGGCTTTTTCTGTCTAATCAATTAGAACAGAGTCTTATGAGAATTCTCACTATCAGCGATCTGCACGGGCGAACTGTCTGGAAAGAAACTAATTTTGATGACTATGATCTTGTCATTTTTCTCGGCGATTATACCGACAGTAACGTTGTTGATGATGCGACAATTTATAACAATCTATACGATATCATTAAACTCAAGCAGCAACAGCCAACTAAATTTGTATTGCTCATTGGTAATCATGATGCTCAATATCTACATTTTCCTCACTATCGCTGTTCAAAATTCCGTGCGTCAGCGCAGCCTGACTTAAGTTTATTGTTTACCGACCACCATAATCTTTTCCAGATAGCGTATCAGCAGGGAAACTATCTGTTCATACATGCCGGAGTGACAAATAAATGGCTGGCCTACTTTCAGGCAAAAATTGGTAATAGCTCGCCTAACTTCACGCCGGACTACAATCTGGCTGGATTGTTGAATGAGATTCATCAAGTAGTGCACTTTCGGAATTTGCTTTTTGACGTCGGTCCTAAACGAGGTGGCTATGACGCGTTTAGCGGGCCGGTATGGGCTGACCGTTCAGAAACCAGAACCGATTTTCTGTCTGGTTTTCAACAGGTTGTTGGGCATTCGCCTATTAACGACTTTACAACAGTTGGTGACAAAAACGGGTCAATTACTTATACGGATGTGTTACAAACTAAAACGGCATTTTATGAAGTCATAATCCCTGACTAACTTAGGCACTGAGGAAACGAAAGGCCCATACCTGGTCGTTAATAAAAAAAGCTTGCTTGCCGAAAATACCCTGAATGAATTTTCTCTATCCTTCTTTTCTGTTTGGTCTGCTGGCCGTATCGGTTCCGATTGCTATTCACCTGTTTAATTTTCGACGAACACGGCGAGTATTTTTCACCAATGTAGCCTTATTACGCACGGTTCAGACCGAAACTAAATCGTTTCGACGGTTAAAGCACTGGCTCATTCTGGCCTGTCGTTGTTTGTTTTTGGCGTTTCTGGTGCTGGCATTTGCCCAGCCGTTTATCCCAAGTAAAAATAAACTGGGTTTATCGAGGCAGGGTGTTACGAGCCTCTATGTCGATAATTCGTTCAGTATGCAGAACGAACGAAACACAAAACGCTACCTCGACATTGCTACCAGCAAGTTGGATGAATTGTTGACACTATTTCGCAATGCGACTTCGCTTCAACTACTAACTAACGATTTTTCGGCGGCTGAACAGCAGGCCGGAACAGCCGAATCAGTTCGTGACCGCGTGACATCAATCCGGTTTGCCCATACGCCCCGTACACTCGAAACGGTTTACCGTCGGCAGCGAAATTTACTCAGTTCGCTCAATCCAGGTGGACATAATCAACTTTTCTGGTTTTCTGATTTTCAGAAAAGTACGGCTGGTGACTTATCTCGGCTAAAAATTGATACAACCAACCGGCTATTTATTGTGCCATTAGATGCCCAGGCAACCAAAAATGTATATGTTGATTCTGTTTGGCTCACTACGCCATTTATTCGAGAGATGCAGAATAACAGTCTGAACGTTAAGTTAAATAATGCCGGTCGGGAAAACGTAAAGAATCTTCCAGTACGGTTATATCTAGACGATACACAAACATCAACAGCCTCAGCTACACTAGGGCCAGACGGTTCGGTAACCGTTTCGCTTAATTTCAATGTAACCTCCAAAGGATACCATCGGGGGCGCATCGTTTTTGAAGATTATCCTATTACGTTCGACAATCAGTATTTTTTCGTTATTGAAGCGTCACCAGCGGTTCGGGTGTTGCATTTATACGACCAAAAGTCGGCTCCAACAGCTCGTACAGCCGACTACATAAACACCGTTTATGCAAATGATAGTCTGTTTGTTCGGCGAAGTTTCAGCAGCCAAAATTTTGATGTTGGTCAGTTGAAAGAAACGGATTTGGTTGTACTGGAAGGCGTAGCCGATATAAGTGGTACACTACGTACTGAACTGGAGCGATTTGTTCAGCAGGGGGGGAGTTTAGCTATTATTCCGCCAGCTAATCCGAATAGTAATTCATATGGTCCTTTCTTACGGACGTTGGGTATTGGTAATTTGCAGGTTACTGCATCGTCGGGGAGTGTGCCAACGCAATTGCCCGTTGCTGATCCTGACCGGCGTAATCCGTTTTTTCGAGATGTATTTCAGCAGAGTTATCAATCAGAGCCGCTGAATATGCCCACAGCTGCCCCTGTTTGGCGATGGAGTGCGGGTGAGCGCTTGCTAAGCCTTCGCGACGGTAGTCCACTGCTAACCCAGTCAAAAGTTATTGGTGGTACGGCACAAGGCAACGTTTATTTACTAGCCAGTCCGCTTGCTTCGGCATACGGAAATTTGGCAGAACATGCTTTGTTTGTTCCGGTTATGTACAAAATAGCTGCCCAAAGTGTTCGGGCCCAGCGAACAGCTTACTCCTTCGATGATGACTTGGTAACAATTCCTGTGAGTAACCCCTCGGAGCGGGCGATTTATAAACTAAAGCATGACAAGTTGGAAATTATTCCGGTGCAGCGCATCGTCGGAAATCAGCTTTTGCTAGAAATGCCCAAGAGTAACGAACTAGCTGCCGGTCAAGAAGTTGAAGCGGGCTATTATGAACTTCGGCTCAATGATCGAACTGAACGTTTATTGGCCTTCAATCATGGCAATCAGGAATCGGCTATGAATTTTTATTCTGCCGACGAGCTGCGCAAGGCTTTCTCGAATCAGCCGAATGTAGAAGTATTCGACAGTATTCAAGACGGTGATTTTGTACAGGTTTTGGAGCAGGAAAATTTGGGCAAAAGTTTGTGGAAATATTTCTTGTTA
This sequence comes from Spirosoma flavum, assembly GCF_042686045.1. Taxonomy (NCBI): domain Bacteria; kingdom Pseudomonadati; phylum Bacteroidota; class Cytophagia; order Cytophagales; family Cytophagaceae; genus Spirosoma; species Spirosoma flavum. The sequence goes on along the minus strand of NZ_JBHUOM010000023.1, from coordinate 864,836 downwards.
GCTGCTCTAGCGTTTATGCTGTTAGAAGTAGGACTTGTGCGGTTTATGAAAGGATAATCAGTTACTTACTTCTTACAGTCTGAAATGCTGATCTCAATCTCCTCTAATGGACTGGCACAATCAGCCAAGCCAGAATAGATAATTAAAGCTAAAATGTAGGGGTGAAGGCATATTATACTTATTCGCTGTAAAGGCTGATTTATACTAAAATTGCTTATTGGCCTACCGGCGTCAACGTTACGGGGCCGAGTAAACCAGAGGGCATTGCTTCCCAATGAGTGGCATCAAAAGGTTTATACCGAATGTCTACGATGTTAATATCATAAAATTTCTTCCACCCTGGATTCTGCCGGTCGTAAAGCCGCATGTAATTGGCTGATAGATTCTTTACGGCAATGTCCAGTTGATTTCCACTTGGTTTCAGGCGATTAGGCGGAATCGATAACCGGAAGGGAATGCACCAGGCGGTACCGAGTGGTTGACCGTTGAGTCGTACTTCAGCTACTTCCCGAACGTCTCCGAGGTCAATCGTGTAGGCTGACGCGTTTGCGCCTGTGGGCAAGTCAAACGTAGTAGTGTAACGGGCTTTGCCAGAGAAATAACCAGCCGAATCCGATAGAGTTGTCCAAGAGGTAAGTACCGGAATCGTTGTGGATAGGGTCATTGCCGGACGACCTGTAACAAACTGAATTTGCCAGGGATTTCGTAATGTAACAGACTTTGCTGTACTGTTATCGACTATTCGTTTTTGACTAGCCGAGTTTGCGTAGACGGGGTTACCCGGACTCACATTTACAAAATAGGATTGACCGGGCTCTATCTGTAAAAACACCTCATTCTGCCCGTTACTACCTTTTCGAATAGGCAGCGGTTGGCTTTGATTTGTTAGCGGGTCATACCGATTAACCTGACCCGTCGCGGAAAGCGCAATCCAGTTTTGGTGAAAGTGATTACTGAGATTCGTGATAAAGTATTGCGTAGTGTCTGTCGAAAGGGTGCGCTGTGGATGGCCGTACCCCGGATGGCCGTATCCCCGGCTTTTGCGGATAAATGAAAGTCCTTCTGCAGCCCAGAGTTCTACCCGAATGCCTAAGCGATTCATTGTCTCGAAAACACCCTTACTGACTGTTACGGTGGGCAGTTGTTGAAGCGATTTCCCCAGACGTTGTACCTCCTCCGATCGTGCTTTATGATTATAAAATCCCGCGGCCTGTTGTGGCAACTGACCGTCAAACACAATCTTAGCGCCCTGTCGAGCAAGTTTCGCCAACTCTCGTAGCGAGGTTTCAGGTATGTATGTAGTGCGCGGTACCAGAATCACCTGGTAGATTGCTCCGCTGATACTTCGTATCCCTTGTTTACTGGCAGTTAGGCTGCTAAGCAATCCATCGGAGATATAATCGATAGAATAACCGCGTGTACTTAACTGCTCACACAGTTGCCCAAATGGTTGAGGCAATAACCATCGCTCTACATGGTGAACTTCTAACTGGTGAATGCCGCCCGCTGATTTAGCCTGTGTAGTCCACAAATCATGAATTGGGAAATAAACCAGTACATCGTTATCAGGTTTACTAGTTTGCAAACGTGCTTGGCAACGTTCGATATAGTGATTAAGCAGGGGCAAATGCGGCCAGAAATGCGAGGTTGGACCGTAGTTGGTCGAGGCATAAAACAACCACCCAGGCCAGGTTTCTGCCTGTGGCGAATAGGGGATACCGTGATAAAAGATATGGTTGATACCCGACGCAAATAGCTCATCGACCTGTGGCTTTATCTGCGACAGCGATACCTGAAAGTGGTTCGCCAACCAGGTGCCCGTTTCGGAACTGACTAGCGGTTTACCCATTAAGTGAGCCGTCGATGAAGCAAATTTCATAGCCAGTGGGTTGGGCGTACCGAAGCGGTCTACTTCATAGTTGGCGTCAACACGCAGGCCCGGAATCGCAAAACGGCTGGAGCCGAAGGATTCGGTTTCGGGAATGTCGGCCAGAGCGTAGAGGTCAAGTAAGTTGCCCGGCGATCCATGCGCCTGATTACGCGTTCGATAACCTGCCTTATGCGCCCAATCCGACCAGGTTTTAGCGAATCCATCGCGAAGAAGTTCAGCTAATGTCTGGTGGTAATCCTGATGAACGAGCAGGCTGGTTTCTGTTCGGGTTGTATCTAAAAAAGCGGCTAGTTGGTTATTGAGATCGTAACCCCGCCGTACTTGAAATTCGGTCAGGAAATTGTCCGTCCAGTTAGCGCCGTATACTTCATAGGAGTCATTATAAACGGCGCGTGGTTTCTCCGGTAGGCGAATAAGTGTCGAATCGAACTGTTGTAGATACTGCTCAACCGCCTGTTTACTAAAATAATCAATAACCAGTCCCTGCCCACCCGGTGCGGGCCGTTTTACCTGCTGTTTAGTGGGTATGGAGGTAAGCTTGTCGTTATTTATTTTCCATTCTTTAGCCGCCATATCGGGAGATACGTGTGGTCCACCAAAAGGCCAGCCTGTGCCGGTCGTGAGGTCAACACCCAGGCCCAACCGTTTTCCTTCGCGGACAGTATGGGCGAATACGGCCAGCCAGCGATCGGTCAGGAATGGAATAAACTGTTTTTCGTAGCCCTTGACGCCATAAATCGGGATAATGTGAACGCCACCTATCCCTGCCCGTGCAAACTGTTCGAGTTGGTAAGTAATATCCGGTTCGGTTACTGCACTCCCCATCCACCACCAGTAGGTCCAGGGTCGGGTTGAATTGCCTTCAGCTTGCTGGGTCTGTGCATAGGAAGATAGAAAAAGACTCAACCACAGAATCAGCGACAAACCAATTAAAAAGGAGTATTTCATAAAGGACACCGTCAGAAGTTGCAAAGGAACGCAACTCAGATCTAACCTCCGTACTGTACTTACCTACTTAATTGGGGTATTCATGTTGATTAGAACCTGCTGACTTCCGGCAATGTCCTCTAATTAAAGAGTAATGCTACGGCAGAACTTCTGGGCAACTTGTTCATAATCAACTCTCTGAACTCCGTATCTTTTTCTAAAGTCTCCGGGTCAGTAGGAACCACGTCAATCTCAACAGAGATCAGCGTTTTTTTGAAGAATGCCTTCAACTTCAGCAAGTCTTTACGTTCATCTTTAGTCATCAGGTTGAGAGAAAGAGGGTGTACGTGATTATCAAAAAAGCCTCTACGTTTCCGTAAAGGCTTCAATATATACATAAAATTGTCAATCAACCAAATCAACCAACGCTTCCTTCTAAACTAATAGCCAGCAGTTTTTGTGCTTCCACAGCAAATTCCATAGGCAATTGATTTAGTACCTCTTTGGCATAGCCGTTGATAATAAGGGCTATAGCCTGCTCGGTTGGGATGCCGCGCTGATTGCAGTAAAACAACTGATCTTCACCGATTTTTGAGGTGGTGGCCTCGTGTTCAACCGTAGCCGAAGGATTACTCACTTCCAGATACGGGAAGGTGTGTGCGCCACATTTATCGCCCAGCAAGAGCGAGTCACACTGCGAGTGATTACGGGCATTTTCGGCGCGTTTCATTATCTGAACCAAACCCCGGTAAGAGTTCTGGCTCTTGCCCGCCGAAATACCTTTCGAGACAATCCGGCTCTTGGTATTTTTGCCGATATGAATCATCTTGGTGCCTGTATCGGCCTGCTGCATATTATTGGTGACAGCTACCGAGTAAAATTCACCAACCGAGTTATCTCCTTTCAGGATAACTGACGGATACTTCCATGTAATAGCTGAACCTGTTTCAACCTGCGTCCACGATATTTTGGCGTTCGGCCCGTCGCAGATGCCGCGTTTAGTGACAAAATTGTAAATTCCGCCTTTGCCCTCTTTGTCGCCGGGGTACCAGTTTTGCACCGTCGAATACTTGATCTCAGCGTTACCCATGGCAATCAGTTCAACCACAGCCGCATGAAGTTGATTTTCATCACGCATGGGAGCCGTACAACCTTCCAAGTAACTTACGTACGACCCTTCGTCGGCAATAATAAGCGTCCGCTCAAATTGACCTGTTCCGGCTGCGTTGATGCGGAAATAGGTCGATAGCTCCATTGGACAGCGAACGCCTTTTGGAATATAGCAGAACGAACCGTCGGTAAATACAGCCGCGTTCAGAGCCGAAAAATAGTTGTCTTTTGCTGGCACAACCGAACCCATATATTTCTTCACCAATTCCGGGTGCTCATGGACGGCTTCCGAAATAGAACAGAAAATAATGCCGCGTTCAGCAAGATCTTTTTTGAAGGTAGTCGCTACCGAAACAGAATCCATTACAGCATCGACGGCTACCCGTGGGCGTTCTCCCTGTGGGGAATCCAGCGATCCGTCGCTCCGTCCGGTCGCATCGACTACGCCCGTCAGTCGTTTTTGTTCGTTCAACGAGATACCAAGCCGATTAAATGTGTCAATCAGTTCGGGGTCGATTTCGTCGAGTGAGTTAACGGTTTTCTTTTGTTTTGGGGCTGAGTAATACTTAATAGCTTGATAGTCTATTTTGGGATAGCTAACATTCGGCCATTTAGGTTCAGTCATTTCCTGCCACATCCGAAACGCCTTCAGACGGTTTTCAAGCATCCAGTCGGGTTCATTTTTCTTGGCAGAAATGAAACGAATCGTGCTTTCATCAAGGCCCACAGGAGCCTCATCGGCTTCGATTAACGTCTCGAAACCATATTTATATTCAGCGTTAGTTATACTTTCTAAAATATCCGCGTCCTTGCTCATAGTCTCGGTTAATTGCCTGGTTTTTGCACCGCTGCAACATATTTTTAACAATCTGCCAGGTGGGTACGTTCCGGGCAGGCTGGACAAATATCGGAAACTTTACGTTATTTCGGGCATTCAGCACCTATAGTCTATCTGCTTATGGCTACACCCCGGCGACGCATCAATATTGAACTGCTTCTTGGTATTTCGGCCACCTTCTTAAGCTTGGCCGCGCTAGTGGTATCTATCTTCCAGACGAAGATTGCCCGCGAACAACAGGAGGCTTCAGTGTGGCCAAGAATTGCAACTAGTGATAACGTTCTCGATTTAAACTTTTCTTTTTCGATAGGTAATCAGGGCATAGGGCCAGCCATAATAAAGTCTATTAGTATATTTTACCGGGGGAAAAAGTACGAGACCCTTTCTTTAGTACTATTTCAGCAAGCTGGCCATTTGAATGGTGGGTATGTTTATAGTGATCCTGAACCGGAAACAGTGCTAAAAGCAGGTGATGAACTTGATTTATTTAAATTAAGTCGGGATGATGAGCCGCTTAGTTATAAACTGAAAAATGTTGTAAATGACAGTTCATTCCATTTTCGGGTTCGTTACGCAGATGTATATGGCAACTGCTGGCAACTTGACCGAGGTAAGACAAGGTCGTTGGGTAAATGCTCAGATTAACAAAGAAAGCAGGCCACTACTCAGAAAGTAATGGCCTGCTTTACATGTAAAAAATCAGTTATAGTATAGTCTTCGTCGTCACCTTAATGCTGCTGTAATATAGGGTTGTTAAGCCTTCAAAGCCCGAATCTGTACCGACAATAAGCCAGAGTTCACCCTGTGCATTGGTCTTAGCCGTGAAGGGTTTATCAGCGTTGGAACGCGTAATAAGTTTGTATGCTGTGGCGTCGTCACCCACGCCAATGTTTCCCAGCAAAATGGCCGCCGTACCTTCGTTGTTCTGTGCACCCTTGTCAACATTGAGCGAATAAAAGTCGTCTTTCAATTCTTTGACAGGCTCAATAGATGATGCACCTGCTTTTAGAAAAACGCTGCCTCCCGGTGAGCCACCGATACCAATCGAATTAGTTGCATACTTGGAGGCTAATTCGATCTCAAAAAGCAGCGAATAGTCTTTGTTAGGCTGAAGACCTGTCACTTTCTTTTTAAGAAACATGAACGCATCGTCGCTGCGGTTCATACTCTCAAGCATTAATGACTTACGGGTTGTATCTAATGGAGTCGGTAAGCCCTTATAAGCCGATTTAAACTCCATAATGTCTTTTTGATCAACACTATAATCGGTAATCTCCGCTACCCACCCATCATTGTCGCGTTGAAAAGAAGATTGATAGGGGAAACCTGACGGCAGTACATTATTGTCCTGATGGCAAGCGGTAAATGTGAGTAAGCTACCCGTTAGAGCAGAAACTAGAAACAACGTTGATTTCATTAGTAACTCGGTTTGTTTGCTTTACAGACTCCCACGCGTTGCTAACCGTTGTAAGGCTACATCAAACATTATCTCGAACGGCTCCGTCCCGATGAATCCAGACCGCGTAAAGCCAGATAAAAGGCTATAACATAGATCATTTGCGAACCGGCACCCGACCAATCTTCTTTAAGAGTTGTGCCAAATAATAAAGCACCAATGGTAATTCCCCCAGCGAAGTAGCCCCATTTAATTAATTGTCCCCCCAAAAGAATCAAGATACCAATGGCTAATTCAGCAAAAGGAAGTGTGTATAAAAACCCTTTCGTTAATAAAGTTGGCAGGATAGTACTGGCAAATCCCGCTTCCGTTTTATCAACGAATGCGGTGAGTTTAGGAAGGCGGACAAGGCCATGCATAAGCATGTTAATGCCCAAGCCGATTCGTATGACGAGCTGAGCTAACTGGGTGTTAGTCATTGTTTTCTTTTACATCGCCATCTTCCACATCTTCCTCCGTCAGCAAATCCTCACTAACGCCATTAGCATCCGTATCGGAATCATTGACTTCGGCTTTTTCGGGTTCAGGCCCCTGGTTAACGATTGGATTCATGTACTCGGCCTGTGCGACGCCACCTCCAGCGGCTTCACCTTGCGCCATTAATTGAACAACGCCCTGATTATCATCGTCGGCTGGATTGTAATTTGTAGTCTCGTTGGGGTTCATACTGCTAATAAATGAAAGTTAATAAATAAACCTCACAGACCTAAACGCTATCAGATCGGGTTACGTGGCCATCTCAGGCGTAGTTATTGTCCTGATTATGATCGTGTTCACCAGTTGGGACACTATATTCATCGTCCAAATCGCCCTTATTAACCTCTTCGTCATCCTCATCTTTCGTCGTAAATGGTCCACTCTGATTTAGGATGTTATTGGGGTCAATACGGCCAATTTGTGAACTGAGTATTAAGTTGTGATTAAGATAACGCGGTAGAATAGATAAAGGTTAGACTTATTTGGTTGACTAAAGCTTCACTATTGATTGGAATACTCCATGAAACCTTTTTTTTTACTTGCCAGCTTATTGCTTTCCTGTCTCGTTCGTGCCCAAACAACCCCTGAGACACTTTTTACGTCCTTCGATGGTACGAAAATTCATTACGATGTTTTGGGCGAGGGTAAACCCGTTGTCTTATTACACGGATTTATTTCAAATAGCGAAAGTTGGAAACGAACACCTGTCCGGCAGGCATTAGCCGATGCCGGTTTTAAAGTTGTAATGCTCGATTTGCGGGGTAACGGCCAGTCTGACAAGCCTCACACCGCCGAAGCCTACCGCGATAATGCCGAACTTAAAGATGTGATGGCTTTGATGAAACACCTCGGCCTGACGAATTACGACGTGGTCGGTTATTCGCGTGGGGCTATCCTAACGGCTAAACTGCTGACAATGGATAAGCAGGTGCATCGAGCGGTTATGGGCGGCATCAGCGTTGATTTTTCGGATCCCAACTGGTTTCGGCGTAAGAATTTCCATGAAGCCTTGACCAAACCCGGCAGCCATCCTGAGTTGCAGAGCGCCATTGACTATGCCAAAAAATCGGGTGCAGATACGGTCGTATTGGCTCGTTTGCAGGAGTTTCAGCCGGTAACGAGTCGTGCTGAATTAGGGAAAATTAAGATTCCGGTACTCGTCGTCAATGGTGATAAAGACAAGGATAACGGCGATCCACAAACCTTGGTCGATGCCATTCCCGGTTCTCATTTAGTCATCGTGCCGGGCGACCATGGCGGGGCCATGCGCACACCGGAATTTGCAAAAGCAGTGGTATCGTTTTTAACGAAGTGACAAAATAGCCAATTAAATTACAAGTCTTCGATGCCTAACAAGTCGTTGGGATTGGGGCAAATGGCAAGAAACCTAGCCCGGTCGGTTAGTGAGCAAACGCCGGGGAAGTCACCTCTCAAGCCGAGCATATCGGTCATGAGCTGAAAATGCAGATGCGGAGGCCAGTCGCCATTTTCGGGGTAAGGGCCGATCTCCGCAAGTTTCTCGCCCGCTTTAAATGCTTTGTCTACAAACAACCCATCCAGCGATGAACGCGTGAGGTGGCCATATAATGAGTAGAGTGGCTGATTGGTAGTTGCGTGTTCCAAAATAATCGTTGGTCCATAATCACCGAAGTGAGCGTTATCCTGAAAGCTGTGCACGATGCCATCTAAGGGGGCGAAAACAGGCGTTCCGACTTCGGCCCAGAAATCAATGCCGAGGTGAATTTCGCGTGGTTCTTCTGATCCTCCCTTGTGCGTATTGGTAAAATGTTCGCTTCGACGGTAAATAACCCGATGTTCGTTATAGCCGCCTACGCCAACCTTTGCGCCCGCTGCCTGCATTTTTCCAAATACATACGCTGAAAAAGTAGCCGTATTGGTCAGGTCAAGTGTGGTGAGGTCAGGGTTAGTAGCCGAGAAGTCAAGGATGAGATATGGGTCTTGCTGGAAATCGAAGGGGAGTAGCATGGGTAAATACAATCTATAAGTAGGCGTTTTTGGGACCCAAGCTAAACATAAGAAACTTTGCCTTAAAATATGTTAAGACTTGATTAGATTGAGTGGGTTGGAAGGTATAACACCGTTTCTACGTAAACTGATATGTTAAGCCCATGAAACGTACTATTACTCTTTTCGGTCTATGTATTAGCGTGAGTCTGCTGCTACAAACCTGTAATACCCGAACTGTAACCGTTGTTCAGACAGGGTTTTGGACTGTCAAGTCCGAATTTGAAGGTGTGTCCCGCAATTCTGCCATTTCCTTTACAACTGGCAATGTAGCCTATATGGGCACGGGAGTGGATAATTCCGGTCAATCTCTCATCGATTTCTGGAAATACGACCCTTCTACTAATTCTTGGAGTCAAAGGGCAAATTTTCCGGCTAAAGCCCGTAGTGAAGCGGTTGCGTTTTCGGTTGGCACAAAAGGGTACATTGGCACGGGTAAGGATGGTTCTTCCGGCAACCTGCTTCGAGACTTCTATGCATATGACCCGATCACAAATACCTGGAAGCGCATCGCCGATTTTGGTGGTTCGGCCCGGCGGTCGGCGGTGGCGTTTGCCATTGGTGCAAAGAGCTTCGTTAGTACAGGTTTTGACGGAAATGAACAGCGTGATTTGTGGCAATATGACCCGGCCACGGATACTTGGACACGCAAAGCCGATTTTGGTGGAAGTGCACGGATTGGAGCGGCTACGTTCGTTATTAATAATCTTGCTTATGTTGGAACAGGAAGCACACAGGCTGTCAATCAAAACGATTTCTGGCAATATGATTCGGCAAAAGACTTATGGATACAACGCCAAAATGTTGCCAATACATCTATCCAAAGAGCATACGGGGTAGGTTTTGCCATCATTAATACAGGCTATTTGGTAACGGGTTCGGCTGACAATGCACTTTGGGCATATGACCCTGGTAGCGACTCCTGGACGAGAAAACCATCTTTTGGAGGAGTAGCTCGGACGAGGGCTATTGGGTTTTCTGTTGGGGCGAAAGGCTATGTTACTACGGGTATGAATGGTACAAAATCGCTAGATGACTTGTGGGAATTTGAGCCAAACCTCTAACCGGTAAGTCTTGCCGGATTCAGCCATTAAGGGTATATTTACAACTATTTTTCGTTACAAAAGCTCTATATTCTTCGGCAAACTGATTTTTTAACCCAACTACATGGAAGTTACTATTGATAAGCCCGTCAGCACGGCTACCCTTTTTGGTCACCCGATGGGCCTTTTCGTTCTGTTTTTCACGGAGATGTGGGAGCGGTTCAGCTATTACGGAATGCGGGCTATTCTGCTGCTGTTTCTGATCGATAATGTTCGGGGTGGTATGGGACTAAATGAAGCTGAAGGAGCTGCCATTTATGGAATATATACTGCATCTGTTTACCTGCTTTCACTGCCCGGCGGCTGGATAGCTGATAACATCCTTGGGCAACGTAAGTCCATTTTATACGGTGGGTTGGTTATCATGCTCGGCCACATCATCCTAGCTATTCCATCTGGTCCGGGGTTATTTTATGCAGGTCTCTGCACAGTAGCTATGGGCACGGGGATGCTCAAACCAAATATCAGCAGCGTTGTTGGTGAGCTGTATCCCGAAGGCGGTGCGCGTAAAGATGCCGCTTTCTCAATCTTTTACATGGGTATCAACCTCGGTTCACTGCTCGGTATTTCGATTGTCGGGTATCTGGGACAGCGAGTTGGCTGGCACTACGGTTTTGGTGCGGCTGCCATAGCGATGGCCTTGGGCATAGTCACATTTCAAATGTTCGGGCAGCGATTCCTCGGTGAGCATGGTAACTATATTGCCCAGCCGAAAATAGAAGAGGGGAAATCCTCAAATGGCAATCGCTCACTGTTGGCATTTTTAGCCATTTTAGTCGTGGTGCTGACGACTCTCCAATTGACTGGTATTTTAGACATGACCACCGCGTTGGGGCTGGCCCAGGCGATGGGAACCATTATTTCGTTGATCGCTTTGGGTTACTTCGCGTACCTCCTGGTAGCGGGTGGTCTGGATGCTGTCGAGAAAAAGCGGGTGGTCGTGTTATTCGTATTCTTCCTGGCATCAGCATTGTTTTGGGCCGGAAATGAGCAACAAGGTTCATCGCTACAAATTTTCGCCGATCGCTTCACCGATCTCAATGTGTTTGGCTGGCAGATGCCATCGAGCTGGTTTCAAAACCTTAATCCCGCCTTTGTTCTCAGTCTTTCGCCTGTTCTGGCCATGCTCTGGATTTTTCTGGCGAACCGAAAGATTAATTTTTCGGTGCCCGCTAAATTCGCAACGAGCCTGATTTTGCTCGGTCTGGCTTATGTCATCATGGTATTTGCTTCCAAATTGGCTTTAACGGGCACGCGCACATCGCCTATATATCTGTCGTCTGCATACTTGTTTTTTACCCTCGGCGAGTTGTTTCTGAGCCCGGTGGGATTGAGTGCGTTCTCCAAACTGGCACCCAAGCGTTATACCAGTCAGTTGATGGGTATCTGGTTCGTTGGCACGTCGCTGGGGAATCTCATTGCTGGCTTGTTTGCGGGAGGTTTCGATGAGAAAAACGTTCGGCAAATGCCTACCATGTTTCAGGGCGTTGCCATTTTTGCTCTGGTATCTGGCTTCATACTGCTATTCTTCGCTAAGCCATTGCAGAAATGGATGGGAGGAATTAAATAGGCTTGACCTGTGTAAGCGAAGCGAGTTATTTTACCCTCTACATAACAGTTTTTTATGCGTTTATTTACCCGCCTGCTTTTTTTGCTTTGTAGCCCTTGCCGGTAAGCCACACCATCACTTTGTCGCGGTGGTCGCCCTGAACCAGAATTTCGTTGTCTTTACTTGAGCCGCCTGCCCCACAGGCGGCTTTTAGCTGTTTGCCCAGATCAGCTAAGTCGGCATCGGTACCAACAAAGTCACGCACGGTCGTCACTACTTTATTGCCTCCCATCTTGACTAGCCAGATTTTGAGATTCTGTTGGGCTGGGGGCAACGTTTCAGCTTCGGGCTGCTCGTTGGACTCGTATTGGAAATCCGGATCAGTAGAATATAGAATGCCGGTGACGTTTCGGTTTTTCTTGCTCATAGGGCAAAAATACCGAAAACGCTGCATTGCTCACAACTCTAATAATTGTCGGACGGCATCGCCATACGTGCCGCCGGAGGTAAGTTTCGTTCCTTTTTTGTCGCTCATTGCCAGCATGAATTTTCCGTCGAAGTGGCGATGAATTTCGGAAATTTTATGTCGGTTAATCATGACCGATCGGCTGATACGTACGAATGTATCGGGCAGTTTTTCGTTAAGTGTTGTTAACGTATAGGTTGTCAGAAATTTCTGCCCGTCCATCGTAGCCACGAACACATATTTGTCTTCAGCTTCAAAATACGCAATGTCGGAGAGGGGGACCAACTTGATCTTTTCGCCTGTTTTTACCGAAATAGAATAGATTTCTTTCTTCGGCTGCATCTGCGTCAGCAACCTCATAACACTCTCCGACATAGGGTTCATTACTGGCTGATTCACATCTGCCCGTTCCACCAGTGTCCTGATTTTTTGTACCGTTCGGGTCAGACGGTCGGCTTCAATAGGTTTCAGTAAGTAATCAATAGAGTTCTCTTCAAAGGCGCGAATGGCATATTGATCGAAAGCGGTTGCAAACACAACCATCGGCATAGTTGTCAGGCGAGCCAGCATCTCGAAACCGTTTAACAAGGGCATTTCAATATCTAAAAAAATCAAGTCAGGCTGTAGGCTTTCGATGAGCGTTAGTCCCTGCGCTCCATTGGCCGCATCACCTATGATCTCGATATTATCACGATGTTTATCTAACAAACGACGCAACCGACTGACTGCCAGTGATTCATCATCAATCAATATAGTTCTTAGCGGAAGTGTCATCGCTCGTTTTGATTAAGAATCGCGTATTACAACGTCGTGGATACTCCGAATTTTAGTCATCAGAATAGAGATTAATACCTGTTTGAGAGGCCAGTTCTGGAGTTCGACGCGCGCATCATCGCCGTAAAGTAATTTCAGTTTGTCCTGAATACTCCGTAGCCCATAACCAGCGCCCATATCGTCGGGAAAAGCCGGACCATTGTCGTGAACACAAAGGTGTAACTCCCCATTTTTGTCATAGATGCGAACGTCGATGCGACCCAAATCAGCGCGTTTGGCAATACCGTGTTTAATGGCATTTTCAACGATGGGCTGCAACAGAAACTGGGGTAAACGTAGCTCATTCAGGATTGGGTCAGAAACTTCAACCGTAAATGTAAGGCGGTTGCTGAAGCGTACTTGCTCCACTTGCAGATAGGTTCGAACCATTTCCAGTTCGTCGGCTAGTGTGGCAAATAATTCGCCATCTCGCCCAGTCGAATAGCGGAAGAGTTTTGAGAGCAAAAGCGTCATTTCTTCGGCTTTGTCAGGGTTTTCATGCACTAAACTGGCAATGCTGTTAAGGGCGTTATAGAGAAAATGCGGGTTGATTTTAGCTTGTAAAGCATCTAACTCGGCGCGAGTTTTCAACTTCTCCATGTTGAGCAATTGGAATTCCTGCTCGGAAAGCTTTTGAGTTAACTGCCGCCCTTGTTGAAGGACGTATAGAAAAAAATTGGCAATTAAGAGATCGCCCAACAGGAATATATACCAGTCTGCCGTTTTCTCAATTCCACCCGGTCGTTTCATCAATTCATCAATGAAAGGTTTTCCTAACAGCGTATAAAGGCCAGCATTGACAATAAAAAAACTACCCATAACCGCCAGACTGACAACTACATGCCGTTGCCAGATAAGTTGAAACTGGCGGGAAAGCCACCCCGATAAAGCCCATGTCAATAAAAAGACAACGGCTCCATCAGTCACATTTTGCACAATCAGGAATCGGTATAAACCAGCCATAAGCGGGTCTGTAGCTATCCAAATCAGGTGCGTAAAATAGATAATGGCATTACAGCCGTATGTCAACAGCGCACCGAGTAAAGCACCAATGAGGGTACCCCAGCCCGATTTTTGCAGGATAGTTGTTAGAGTTATGGTTTCTGGCCGGGCTTCTGTAGGGGGCCGATATTTGCTGCGTCCGGCAAAATTGAATCTAGCGCCTTCCACATTGGCTCCGCTCAGATCGACATCTTCCAAGGCGCAGAAGCTCAGGTTAGCTTCATACAAATCGGCGTCGGAAAAAGTGGCTCCTTCAAGGTTTGAAAAACTCAGATCAGCCCCGCGGAGAATAGCTCCGTGAAAATTAGCCTTCTCAAGATTCGAAAATCGGAAATCAGCCTGCGTCAGATCAAGGCCACTGAAATCAAAATTAGCCAGGTCTGAGGCCATCATATTGAGACGTCGGCCATTTTTGCCAATCGTTCCGATGAGTTGTTCGCGGGTCATAAGAAATAGTGCATTACTTTGTCAGTATGACAAAAACTCATCTCGGCGATTTCGCTACTAGTGGTTCAAGTTGCTTCTGACCCCAAATAAGCCATAGTCGCTGACTGCTTTAAAAGTAGCAAATTTTTCAACGGCCTGCTTCAATGCTGAGCAAGGTGTGCTGGCCCGTTATCAAACTGCTCTGATGGGATTAGCCAAAACTACTGCGCTCAATGACCAACTGCCTATTTTTTCCGACGAATACCGGTAAGTATGGTATGAAATAGAGAAGGAGAGGGATAAATTTGGGGTAACATTTGGATTCATACGTTGTTAGTGATGTAATTGCCCTTATGCTTCCTTTGACTTTGACTATCACGTTTTGACTACTACGTTGATTACGTTTCCGCTTTCTGTCGGCCAACTGCGTCCCTGGCGTGAGGGCGATGAGGAGTCGTTGGTTCGCCATGCCAGCAACCGGCATATCTGGAACAACGTCCGCGACTTTTTTCCATATCCCTACACGCCACGTGATGCCCATTCGTGGGTGCGCTCCAATAAATCGTATCAGCAGCCTAACAACCTCGCTGTTGAGATAGATGGACAAGCCGTGGGTAACATTGGCTTCACGATTAAAGACGATATTTACCGGTATAATGCCGAAATTGGCTACTGGCTTAGTGAAGGTTATTGGGGACGTGGCATCATGACCGAGTCCTTACCAATTATGACGAACTACGTTTTTCGTAATTTTCAGGTTAATCGCATTTTTGCCTGCGTTCTTGAAGGTAACATTGGTTCGATGCAGGTGCTTAAATCAGCCGGATACCAACATGAGGCTATTCACCGAAAAGCTGCGGTTAAAAATAACCAGTATTTAGACGAGCATATTTTTGCCATACTCCGGTCAGAGCACCAAGAGCTAAAGCAGTCAGTCAATGGCTATTAGTTGCCAGATTTGGCGATATCGTTAACCGACTGAGGCTTGTCGGCAGGAAAAGTACGTGACTATACATAATTTTTGTGTTTATTTTGTTCAAATCATCACCGCTTCGGCGGACCAATTTTTCATGCCGAAGATAGTTATCGCCATTGACGGGTATTCCAGTTGCGGAAAAAGCACAACTGCCAAGGCTGTAGCTGCCCGGATGGGCTATGGATATATTGATACGGGCGCGATGTACCGAGCTGTCAGCCTTTTTTTTGTTCGGGAACGGGTTTCACTTTTCAACAATAAAGAAATTACCGCTGCGCTCGACGAAATCCATATTACATTCAACCACAATAACCGCACAGACAGGAACGAAACTTACCTAAACGGTCTAAACGTGGAGGAAGAGATTCGTAAAATGTACATTTCTAATATCGTCAGCGAAGTAAGTGCTATTCCTGAAGTACGCTGGTCACTGGTAGCACAGCAGCAGAAAATGGGTCGCCGACGGGGTGTTGTAATGGATGGCCGCGATATAGGCACGAAAGTATTTCCCGACGCTGAAGTAAAGGTATTTATGACGGCTGATACCTATACCCGTGCCCGTCGCCGACAGCAGGAGTTGCTTGCAAAGGGTGAATTGGTTAATCTGGAGGACATTATTAAGAACCTCGAAAAGCGCGACTTTATCGATACCACCCGCGCCGAAAGCCCACTTGTGCGGGCACCCGACGCTACCCTGCTGGATACATCGCACATGACTATTGAGGAGCAGGTGGATTGGGTAATCGAGCAGTCAGACCGTCGACTGTCGGAGTTGCACCGTGAGAATCGTTCTCATGGTAAGAAATAATTGATGAAGTAATGAGTTGCAGACGTGTACTGATGTTAGCAAAAGACAGCACTCACTTGCCTTGTTTCATCGACTTCACCAAATCGTATGACCGTTGATTTTCTGATTATAGGCCAAGGTATAGCGGGGTCAGTGCTGGCCTGGACACTCGACCAGCGGGGCTGCTCAGTGCTATTGGCCGACGATCCTGCGCTCCCTTCGGCCTCAGCAGTGGCGGCTGGCATCGTTAATCCCTTAACAGGTCGTAAACTTGTTCGCACCTGGAAAGCCGATGAATTATTCCCATTCCTGCACCAATTTTATAGCGACATTGAGCAACAACTGAGAGTTCAGTTTTTCCATCCTAAAAATATCTACCGCCCATTCAGGTCTACCGGCGAGCAAGCAGACTATCTGGCGCTGACAACTGATCCTGATGTTCAACAATATGTATCAAACTCTGTTGACAATCAGGCGTATAGTCCCTATATAAATAATGCATTCGGTGGCTTAGAGGTAACCCAATCTGGGTGGGTGGATCTAACTGAGTTTGTTCGGATTATCAAAGGCTATTTTGTCAGGAAAAATCAATATTTTGAAGGGCGGGTAGAATTAAATGATCTGAAAGTTACTGATTATACTGTCGAGTGGAAAGACATTAAAATTCATAAAGTTATATTTTGTGATGGCGTTCTGGCGCGTGAAAATCCACTATTCAACTGGCTTCCTTACAACCCTGTAAAAGGACAGATTCTGACCGCCACTGTCGAGAATTATCCTGTCTCAACGATTGTTAATCAGGGACTTTTCATTTTGCCCGTTCGAAAAGGCTTGATCCGAATTGGTGCAACCTATAGCTGGCATGATTTAGATTGGCAAACGACCGACGATGGCCGAGCGTATCTGGAAACTAAATTGGCTGGTATTCTGAAAGTTCCCTATGAGGTTGTTGCACAACAGGCAGGAATTCGGCCATCAACCAAAGACCGACGACCGTTTATCGGGTTGCATCCTACTCAACCAATGATGGGCATCTTTGGTGGAATGGGGACCAAGGGCGTATCGCTGGCGCCATATCTTGCAGAACAGTTTGCCCGCCATCTTTTGGACGGTGAAGATTTGGAGTCAGAAGCGAATATTAGCCGGTGCGCTTCGTTATATCATGGCAGTTGATTAGTTTTCCGATAGTGGTTCTTTGTTAGATCAGCAAGGCCAGCCTACATGAATGTCTTTTACCGTAAACGTTGACCTGAAAAATCCTCAGTCAGCGCTTCTTATACCCGTTATGCGAAATCAATACATACTGATGTTGGGCTTGTGGCTGAGCGGATTGAGCGTGGCTACAGCACAAAACTATCCGTCGTTGGAGCGATTTGGAAAAAATCGCATTCAGTACCGCAGCTTTGAGTGGAAAATTATCCGAACATCTAATTTTGAGATATATTATTATCAGGATGGCAGCCAGATCGCTAACCTGACAGCGCAGTATGCCGAATCGGAGTTTGACCGAATTACGGAACTGCTGGGATATACACCCTACAATCGTGTCAAAATTTTCCTGTTTAACTCACCGGAAGAACTGGCTCAGAGCAACATTGGACTTACGGCTCAGGGCGGCTTGACCAGTCGGGAACAAAACCTATCCAAATCCCGCGTCGAACTGGCTTTTACGGGCGATCAAATTAGCTTTCGGCAGCAGATTGTCCGCGACATAGCTATGCTGTTCGTGTACGATATGCTGTATGGAGGGAGTCTTAAAGATGCACTTCAAAGCTCCCTTTTATTGACCCTGCCCGATTGGTTTATGCCCGGTATTGCAGCCTATATTGCTCAGGGAAACAGCTTGGAACTGGACGATTATATGCGTGATATTTCGCTAAATCGTCCCGTCAAAAAACCTTCTTTGTTAGTTGGTGCCGATGCCGAGCGGGTTGGACATTCAATCTGGAACTACATCGTTCAACGGTATGGACGCGATAACGTGTCAAATATTCTAAACCTGACGCGCATTATTCGTAATGAGCAGAGCAGCATTTCCAGTACATTGGGAGTGCCCTATAATCGGTTCTTGCGCGAATGGCGGGAGTATTACGCCGGTATGGCAAACAGCGTGGTGCAGTCGTACCGTGCTAGTACGGACGATTTTAAAATTAAAGTAGGCTCAGCCGACGACAAGACTCTACTGATTAACTTGAAATTAAGCCCTGATAAACAATTTATTGCCTATTCAATTCAGCGCGATGGTAAATTTAGCGTTGAAGTAGTAAACACCACAAATCGAAAAAAGAACACTATTCTGTCCGGGGGGTATCGACTTGACGGGCAAACAACGCAGACGAGTACTCCCTTGCTGGCCTGGCAGCGTGACAATAATCTGCTTGTTATTACCGACGAACTGGGTAAAACAAATCTGTACCAATTCGGCAACTTTGACAAACGACCTAAACGACAATTTAAGCGGCAGGTAAACGGATTATCGCAGGTTGTCTGGATGGATGCTTCCGAGGATGGCGGAAGCCTGATCATGAGTGCCGACCGTAAAGGGCAGAACGATTTGTTTTTGTATAGTATCAACCGGGGTTCTTATCAGCAATTGACCAACGACCTGTACGATGACTTATACCCGGCGTTTGTTGGCCGTACGGCTCAGCAAATAGTGTTTAGCTCCAACCGGAAAGATGATACACTGGGTGTTGACAAAGGTTCGTACAGAACAATTAACGATCGCTTAAGTCTGTTTTCGCATGAGGGCAGTGCCCGCGATTTATCGCTCGTTCGCCTGACCGATTCACTTTCTCAGGCAACGCAGCCTATTCCTGCCAGCGAAGCAACCGTTTATTTTCTGAATGATGCAGGTGGTATTCGTAACTTATATCGACTTGAAACCGAAACGAAGGCAGTCAGTCAAGTGACTGCTTTCCCTGAAAGTATTCGGCTGTATGACCTCAAACCTGCAAATGGCGGGTTCGTTTACAGCAGCCTGAAAAATGGTGATGAATATATTGGTTTCCGTTCGCAACTACCTCTAAACCAAACGGTTCAGGCACCACCCACTCAGCGAAGCAGTGCGGTGAATCGGTCAAACGTGTCGAGTACGACTCGTGTTGGACAGGCTAAAAATGATACGACCGTACAGCCAAGTCGAGCTACTGCCGACTCAAGCACGGCGGCCCGCACCGCTGGTGCACAACCTCCGCTGACAAACAAGTTGGCTTTAGAGCCGGGTGAAGTTGATACCGATAATTACCAGTTCGACCCGGAAGCAATAAAGGCTGCTGAAAATCGTCAGCGTCGTTCGATAGCGGGTGTTTCGCCTGGTCTGACAACCCCTCTGCCACGCAATCGACGCCGGGAAAATATCACGATTCGTGGCCCATTTGATTATAAAGGTACATTTGGGATTAATGAAGCACCGTCTAGCTTTCGCGTTGACCCGATTAAGGGATTTGGGTATGCTCAGGAAGTTACACTAACCGATTTACTGGAGAATCATGTGCTTCGTGCTGGTGGATTCGTAAGTCTGACGAATACGTTGAGAAACAGTGATTTGTTTGCAGAATACACAAACCTCACCCATCGGATTGATTACGGTGCCCGTGTTGATCGGCAAACTCTTTTCGTTGATGGGGCGGGCATACTTCAAAAGTATCGGTACAACCGGGTTGCTGTATCGGCGTCATACCCAATTTCGGTCAATAGCCGCTTTACAGTGTCACCCTTTTATGCTATTACCCGGCTGATTGATTTGTCTTCGTTTGCTGAACCAGATCATGTTTCTGACTATGCCGGGTTACGGGGTGAATTTGTATTCGATAACACAAAAGTGAACGGGATGAATATGATAGTCGGCACAAAACTAAAACTTCGGTTTGAGGAATACGCTGGCTTGCGGAGTTCATCGGATGGGTTCCGGCGCTTGTCGCTCGATTTACGTCACTATCAGCGTATCCATCGCGATTTAATTCTGGCTACCCGCTTTTCGTTCAGTCAATCTGGTGGTGCTTCACCCAAGCAAAGTACGTTAGGTGGTATGGAAAACTGGATTGGCGGTCAGAAAGAGCCTATCCCATCTAATCCATTGCTGGTTCCGAATACTACGCGAAATGAAGTCCCGTATGATTACCGCAATGTCTTCTTCCTTGATTTTGCCTCTCCTCTACGGGGCTTCAATCAGGGAAAATTAACGGGCAACAGCTATATGCTGTTCAACGCCGAACTCCGTTTGCCCCTGGTTCGGTATTTATATCGAGGTAACATAACCTCTAACTTTTTGCGTAACTTACAATTAGTTGCTTTCACGGATATTGGAACCGCCTGGACGGGGAGCGGACCATTTAGCAAGCAAAATAGCTTGAATACGGAAATCGTTGGTGGAGGGAGTATACCCTTCCGGGCTACAGTGACCAACTTTAAAAACCCATTCCTGATTGGTTATGGAGCTGGTATAAGAACGATGATTTTTGGCTACTTTGTTAAGTTCGACTACGGATGGGGTATTGAAGATCGCACTGTCAGCAAGCCAATTCCCTACCTGACGCTTGGCTACGATTTTTAAACTGAAGCAAATTTTCTACTAGCCACTCTGAAAGGGGTGGCTATTTTTTTGCCCATACACTAACGAAATAATAGCCCTTTATACCCTGCCTTGCCCATATTTTATAAAAACACCCTGTGGATAGAATACTGATTATTTCTTCACAACAGTAATAAATTAATTATTGCTAAATTTAAAATTATATTAACTATAAGTAACTATCAGGCATATGAATGCAAAATAGTTGGCATAGTTTTAGCTAATCACTTATTGCTGCCTTGATTAGATGTTAGCTGTATTCGAGTAACATTAAAAATAGAATAAATGCCAATGTGTAATAAAACGGTGGTGTGCTCACGGCGACTTGAAAACAGGATATTAGAACTGATAACAAGAAAGGTTGTAACTAACAGTATAGTTTGGCATAGTTTTAGTTAGTTTTTAAAAAGGCAGCTAGATTAATTCGATTTTAGACTGGCAAAAGGTGACTTATCATTAATTGGCTGGTCTGAATAACTTATAGCGCTCATTTTGCAAATAGTGAATCGTTCCAAATTACGTTGCGGATGGAAGCAGTATCTACACTCTTTACCTATCGTACTGAACTTGTGGCTAGCTGCACACCTATTGCAGAACACCACGCATTAGCCGGTCAACGAAAACAGATAACTAGCTTCACTGGACGATTAGTAAGATACATATCAAAACCGCTTCACAAGAAGGTTCTGCCAAATCAGAATACGCTCTTTCTGCAGAAAAGCTGTTCGTCGTTGATCTCTTTAACAGGTTGCTCTGTAGACACCTGAAGGACTGCTAAGAATTTCCTCAGAAAACCACCAGTATAAAGGATTCGAGTTTAGTCAGTTTTGAACCCATAGTTCATAAAAAGCTTCTAATTGTTTTGCACAACATCTAATGAATGAACAACTTATACTAGAAAAGTCTCTTCACGAATATTCCTGCCAAACAGTATCAGATACGGGTAGACTGACTACGCCTATTCGAAAGCAAGTTTGGGTCGCGTTGACCTTGTTGCTGCTATGGTTGGTCAGTTCTCCCGTTCAGGCTCAGACACCATCAACCATAAATTTAAGTCTTCATGAGGCAATCAGCAGTCAGGTACCAGCTATTGGCGATGTTGTCTCGTACACGATTGTCGTAGCAAATTCTCCTGGCTCTACTACAGCTACTACTATATCCATAAAAGACGAACTGCCGGCTGGGGGCGTGATTTACATACCTGGATCTGCCAGTATAGTGCGGGGAAACGGTACGTACACATCCGCTATTTCGACTTCTGCTATTACAGGTGTATGGAACATAACCTCTATTGCTCCCGGCGACTCGGCTGTATTAGTGTTAAGTGCAACCGTAAATCAACGAGGTGTTTGGTTTAATACGGCTGAGGTTGTATCGGCTGACCAGACAGATTCTAATTCGATACCAAATAATCAGAGTCTGGTCGAGGACGATTATACGACCGTCTGTTTTTCCGTTCCTATTCTTTGGTACGTTGGCGACGAGTATACCGTAACAATTCCATCAGGCTATGATCAGGTCGTTTGGTATCGGGGAGATACGCCAATCAGTTCATCGGCTGTATCGACCTCACTAGCCGAAGTCAACAGTGATTTCTCGTTAACCATCAAAAGTCCAGGCGTGTATCGATTTGTAAGTTACCGCACTGGATGTCCAGCCACAAACTGCTGTAATATCGAGGTCAAGCAGGGTCCTTATGGTAGTTTAGGCGACTACGTATTTATTGATATTAACAAAAATGGCGCTCAGGACACGGGAGAAGCAGGAATAGATGGTGTAAACGTATATTTATATAATCAGACTGGTGCCACAAAATTGGACTCAGCCGTTACCGCAGGTGGCGGCAAATACCTCTTTGATAGCCTTACAGATGGTAGCTATGTTGTCCAGTTTATTTCGCCGACGGGTTATCAATCTACCACCGCGAATGCAGCAGGTGTAGCAGACAATGCAGATAGCGATGCTGGGGTGAAAGGATTTACCAGTGCGTATACAATTGATACGAGCCAGCTCGAAACGAGTACCGCTCGTACGAATCTTACTGTTGACGCGGGCTTCTACCTCACATGTCCAACCGATTTTAGTTTGGTCGTGTCGAGTGATCAAACGATTTGTACCAATGACTCAATTAAGCTAACAGCTTCGACACCTATTGCGGGGGCTAAGGTTCGCTGGTATCTGACTCAATATGAGGGGACTCCCTTTGCTACACTTGATAGCGATGCAAAGGTTGTTGTTAAGCCAGCTACGACGACAACTTATTATGTTGAAGTTACAACAACGGATGGCTGTAAGAGTGTTCGCAAGCCTGTTGTTATAACGGTTGTGACCGTGTCGGCACCCGTTATTATAGCTAGTACGAAAAATGCCTGTCCTGCAACAACAGTCGATCTGACCAAGCTTGAGATTGAGAATGCCGTTACTGGTTTGACTTACGAATGGTACACAAGTATAGATCGTTCAGATGTGACGCGGGTAACCAATCTGACGGCGGTGGGTGCCGGTAAATTCTATTTGTTCGCTAGATCGGGAAATTGTTATAGTAGCCCGGCAGTACTGACCTCTGAAATTGTTGATTGCAACTGTCAGAATCCGGCTAGCGTAACGGCTAACCCCGGTTTGACTATTTGCGTTGGTGATGCAATTCCCCTGGAAGCGGTAATCTCCGGCTCAGCAACGAGCGTACACTGGTCGACCGGGACAGATGGTATATTTAGTGCACCCGGTAGTCTAACAACGACCTATACACCATCAACCGCCGATATTGCTGCTGGTAGCGTGCTGCTTACTGTAACAACGAACGATCCGGATGGACTCTGCCCGGCCGCAACCTACGCGCTACTTGCTAAAATTAACAAACAGCCGG
Source organism: Spirosoma flavum (assembly GCF_042686045.1). Taxonomy (NCBI): domain Bacteria; kingdom Pseudomonadati; phylum Bacteroidota; class Cytophagia; order Cytophagales; family Cytophagaceae; genus Spirosoma; species Spirosoma flavum. The sequence goes on along the minus strand of NZ_JBHUOM010000023.1, from coordinate 841,551 downwards.
ATGCACCGACAAATTTAGCCGGTGACGATACGCTGGTTTGCCAGGGTCGCAGTACAAAGCTGGTTGGCTTTTCACCCACAGCAGATACCAAAATTAACTGGTATGATCAGGATGGCAACTTGGTTGGTACGACTCTAAGCGGAGATAAATTAGTTGTAACGCCTTCGAAGGTAGGTGCCATTATTTACACGGCTGAATCCTTTACCGATGCCGGTTGCGTAAGTACTCGCTCGTCACTAACCCTTACCGTTGGTAAGTGCCTGAATAATCTGGCTGATCTAGCTGTGGTGAAGCAACTATTAACACCAGGACCCTATAGTGTAGGGCAGACAATTACCTATGCCATCACGGTAACGAACAAGGGTCCGGTAACGGCCTCTAATGTGAACGTAAGCGAGGTACTGCCAGCAACACTGACGTATGTAAGTTCGACACCGGCAGATCAGTATAGCCCAACAACAAGTGTCTGGGCAATCGGACTGCTGAATGTTGGCTCGTCCCGCAACTTGCTGGTTGAAACCGTTATCAAGGTTGCTGGTTCAATTAAGAATACCGCGATTGTAAATAGCCCAGATAACGACCCGACTTATTCACAAAACGATACCTCCTCGGTTATCATCCCAATTAATGGCTGCGGTAGTCAACCACCAACAATTCTCTGTACCATCACCGAGATATGCAAAGGCGGAACAACTACCTTAAGTGCGACGGGTTGTGAAAGTGGTACGGTGATCTGGTCGAATGGTAAATCCGGGCTAATAATTTTTGCCACGCCAAGTATAACCACAACGTATACTGCAAGTTGCGTAGTTGGGCAATGTACCAGTGGCTCATCCAACTCGATCACCGTTACTGTCCTTGATCCGAAAGCGCCAACCATTACAGCCAGTGCAGACAACGTGTGTCCCGGTACGCCCCTTACCCTAACAGCCTCGGGCTGTTCAGGTGGCGTAATTGAATGGTCGGAAAAGGCCCAGACGGGCACGTCGATTGTAGTGACCCCTTACGATAAAACTACTTACACGGCTCAGTGCCGAATGGGTAACTGTCTAAGCAGCCCGGCCCAGAAAACGATCAACATCACAACGGACATTCCCGCACCAACGATTGTATGTAGCACGACTACGGTTTGTCCAGGGGAAACCGTGAAGCTGACGGTAGTAGGCTGTGTAGGTACGCCGGTCTGGAATAGCACCACGGCCACGACCACCAGTATAATTGTCACGCCAACCTTGGGCAACAATAGCTACACGGTCTACTGTAAGAGTGATGCCTGTGTAAGCAAGTCATCGACTGTCTATACCATCAACATTGTGGCACCGGTTATTCCGACTATAACGGTCAGTGCCGATACGGTTTGCGTGAAAGGTAGTGTTGTCTTAACCGCAGCGGACTGTAACGGAACTGTTGTCTGGAACGTAGCCGGACAAACCGGGCCGAGTATCACCGTATATCCGACGGCAAGCATCAGCTACTTCGCTCAGTGTAAATACCGAACCTGTCTGAGTGCGCCATCGAATACGGTCGTTATTACAGTCGTCAGTTCGGCGGCTCCGATTATCTCCGTCAGCAGTACTAGTATCTGTAGCGGTCAGAAAGTTACCCTGACGGCCAGTGGCTGTGCGGGTACGGTTCAATGGCATGGTATTGATCGAGTAGGGGCCAGTATAGACATCTACCCGACCGCCACCACTGAATTCTACGCCACCTGCCAGCAGGGCTCCTGTCAAAGTGAGCCTTCGAACAAGATTCGTGTAGTGGTGAGTACGTCTACCGGTAAGGCTCCAGTCGTTATTGCATCTTCACTAGCTATCTGTAATAGTGGCTTGGTCTCGTTGACAGCTACGGGCTGTGAGGGCGGAACGGTCAAATGGTCGGATGGCCAGTCAGGAGCCTTGGTTTCGGTCAGCCCGACACCCACCAACCACTCATTCTATGCATTGTGTCAATCAGCTGGCAGTACCCAATGCGGTACGGCTCAGTCAAATGTTATCACTATCGATGTAACAAAAACACCAACACCAACTATTGTACGCTGCCTGTGTAGTGCCGATACGGTTTGCCCCGGTGAGCCAGTCAGGTTTACGGTCAAGGACTGCTCAGGTACGCCCTACTGGAGTACCGGCGAGAGTACCACCAGTATTATCGTATCGCCCACCGTAACAACAGGCTACAGTGTCTACTGCCAAAATGGTGTCTGCAAGAGCGTAAGCACTGAGCCATACACCATCACAGTGATTCCGGTAGGCATACCTACTCTGATTGCATCAGCCACTAGCGTGGCCCCCGGCGGCACGGTGACGCTGACGGCTTCGGGCTGCAACGGCACAGTGAGCTGGTCGGCCAATGATATCAACGGCAATAACCAGGGCGCTTCCCTGGTTATGCGGCCCGTGGGCACCCAGACTTACTACGCCCAGTGCCGTTTCCGGGAATGTCTAAGCGATCCTTCCCTGACGATCACCATTAACCCCGGCGATTGCTCGGCCAAAGCGGGCACATTGGCGGCCATCAACGGCACGGTGTGCGGTAGCTCAAGCACTACAGTGACGGTCGCGGCTACGCTGAATGGTGGATTGGTACAACCAACTGGCTATTCTATCTTGTATGTGTTAACAAAAGGTGTTGAAAAGGTTGTTCAGCAAACCAACACAAAGCCCCAATTCAACGTATCATCTAAGGGAGGGGATTACACCATTCATACGCTGGTCTACGCGGCTAACCCGTCTGATAAGAACTACCTGAATCTGGCAGCGGTGAAACTGAATAGTACAACGGCTACTGACATACAGCTACTGATCGGTACCAAATGCGCTGATCTTGATACCACAGGAGCAAAAGTGACGGTGTGTGCCGACACAACGACGCGGCATGCCAGCCGGATTGGTCTGGCTAAATCGGTGCTGGGGCAGCCGCAGGCGGTGAGCGATTCCCTGATCAAGGTTTCGTACCGCTTTGTGGTGACTAATTTCGGCGACGACACGCTGCGCCATGTGCAGGTGGGGGATGATCTGGCTTATGCGTTCGTACCAAACCGTGTACAATCTGCCGTTGTCACTGCCAATAATAGTTCGCTGAAAATTAACCCAGCGTTCACGGGTATAAATGGCTCTACTCAGTTACTGGATACGACGAGTTATCTGCTGCCGGGGGTGTCCCAGACATTTACTTTGGCCGTGACGGTCAACCGGACAGTGGGAGATACGACCAAATCGTTTAACAACATCGCTACTGCCTCGGCCCAGACCAGTCTGACAACAGTCTCTGATCTATCTACCAGCGGGGGAGATCCCGATCCGGACAATGATGGAAATCCGACTAACAATATGGGCTTCACCCGCTTTACCCTGGGCGTCGGTTCGCCAACGGGTCCCAGCCTGGGGCTGGCTCTGGCGGTAGTCAAGGTCAAACAACAGCCGGACAGTTCGTATAATGTTACTTACAAAGCGACGATTGGAAACTTTGGAGATGTTGCTTTGAAAGGTGTAGTCCTGACTAATAACTTACTTCAGGTTTTCAGTTCACCTGCTTCCTATAGTGTAGTAGGTAAACCTGTGGTGGGTATTGGGAGCAGTTTAGTGGTCAACGCCGGTTTTGATGGGGCTACCCAACCGAATCTGTTGACCAACGCCAGCCAACTGGCCGTTGGGGCGCAGGATACGGTGCTGATCACGATTAACATCAAGCCCAACGGCAACCCCGGACCCTTCTACTCAAGCGCCACCGTGGTCGGCTTTACCCCCGATTTAAGTCAGACTGTTGAAGATATCTCGAATAACGGATTTGACCCAGCACCAGCTGGATCGGTAGCTACGACAGTTCGCTTCGATCTGCCCAGCGGCTTGATGGGAGTGGCCAAATCGGTGGGCACGCCGACGCTGGTGAGCCTGGGTGTCTATGACATCCCCTACACCATCACCCTGCGCAACATGGGGATACTACCCCTCAAGCGGGTGCAGGTGGTGGATAACCTGGCCGAGACCTTTGGCCACGGGGCGCTCATTGTGAGTAACCGCATTCGGGTGACCAGCACGGGCAGTGTGCGCGTCGATTCGCTTTATACGGGTCAGGGACTATTGACTCATCTGCTGGTGGACTCCTTGAGCAGTCTGGCGGTAGGGGCCACCAGTCAGCTTCACTTCACGGTTCGGGTGGATGTAAGCCATGCCGACTCGCTGACGTTCTTCAACACCGCCCAGGCCACGGCCCTGTCGCCTAAAGGTGAAATTGTGGAAGATATATCAATGGCGGGGATCAATAATGATCCGGACAATGACTTGGATCCTCGTAACAACAGCCAGCCTACCCCCGTCGCCCTCAATGGACTGGCCACCTCCTCCTTCCTGGGACTGGCCATGAGCGTGGCCGATACGGCCCGCCAGACCGATGGCAGCTTTAACGTCACTTACCAGATCGTGCTGACTAACTACGGACCTCAGGCCCTCACCCGAGTCAGCCTGAGCGACACCCTGGCCCGAGTCTTTAGCCGCCAGACGGGCGCCACCTACTCCATCGTGCGAGCCCCCTTTACCAGCTCCAGTGGCAGTGCCCTGAAACTCAACCCCGCCTTCAACGGGGGAACGGATCCCGTGCTGGTTCTGGGCGAGACGAGTAGCTCCCTGGCTGCGGGTAAGACCGATACGCTGCGGCTGGTGATCAATGTGGCCACCGATGGGCACACGACCACCTTCCTCAACTCGGCCTACGGCCAGGCCCTGGCCCCGTCAGGCCCCGTCAGCGATGTGTCCACCAGCGGGCTGAATCCCGACCTGAATGGCAACGGCAACCCCACCGATTCGAACGAGGGGGAAGCGACGGTGCTGAATCTGCCCGCCATCTATCAGACGCTGTTCATTCCCGAAGGCTTCTCGCCCAACGGCGACGGGGTCAACGATCAGTTCGTCATTCGGGGAACCGCCGGCCTAACCATCAGCGTGGAGATCTACAACCGGTGGGGGAGCCTGGTTTATAAAAATGACGATTACCACAATGATTGGGACAGTCGGCCCAACACGGGCTTGTCCCTGAGCTCAGATGGAGCGGGCGTGCCCGATGGTACCTATTATTACGTGATTCATACCAGCGACGGGCGTCAGTTTGTTCGCTACCTGACCATTAACCGCTAACCCCCATGTCAAAGCCCTTCTCACTTCCCACCCCCTGGGCCCTCGGGCTGCTGCTGCTCCTATGGCTGGGCAGCCGCCCCCTGCAGGCTCAGCAGGACAAGATGTTCTCCCAGTACATGTTCAACATGCTGGCCCTCAACCCCGCCTACGCCGGCAGCCGGGATGTGCTGAGCATGTCGGCCCTCTACCGCAACCAGTGGGCGGGCTTGCCGGGGGCGCCCCAAACGGCCACCTTCACCGCCGACATGCCCCTCAACAGTGAGCGGGTGGGCCTGGGCATCCAGCTCTACAGCGACAAGGCGGGGGTGATGGCCGAAGCGGGCGGGTTCCTGAGTTATGCCTTCCGCATCAAGGTGGGGCCTAAAACGACGCTGGCCCTGGGCTTGCAGGGGGGGGCGTCGAGCTACCAGGCCAACCTGACCCAGGTCACCACCTCGCCCGACGGGCAGCTCGACCCGGCCTTCGCCAGCAACATCTCCAAGCTGTTGCCCAACTTCGGCACGGGTATTTACCTGAGCAATGACCGGGCGTACCTGAGTGTGTCGGCCCCTCGGCTAATCAAGAACAAGCTGAGCGAGTACAACGTAGGGGATCTGCGGTCGGTGCAGGCTCGCCAGGCGTATGTGGCGGCTGGGTTTGTGGTGGGTCTGAGTGGGGTGGTGAAGCTGAAGCCGTCGGTGCTGGTGAAGTACGCGGAGGGGGCCCCGTTGGGCTTTGATGCCAACCTGAACATCTGGTTTGCCGACCGGCTGGCGTTGGGGGCGTCGATCCGTCGGAACCAGTTTTCCTCGTGGACTAAATATAGTACGGATGCGGTGGTGGGGTTGTTGGAGATTCAGTTGACGGATCAGTTCCGGTTCGGTTATTCGTATGATCGGACGCTGAGTCAGTTGCAGAGTGTGGCGCCGAGTTCGCACGAGGTGATGATTCGATACGAGTTTGGCTTTGGCAAGAATCGGATCCTGACGCCCCGCTACTTCTGATTTTCGGCTCACTATTTGCTTATTGATAAGGTATATTCTTCTGCTCCATTTGCGAGGATATACCTTTTCTTGTTCTGCCTCTTACCCATTCCTATAGTGTATGACACGTATTTTACCCATTCTCGTACTCACCTGGCTACTGGTAGGTCCATTGCTGGCGCAGTCACCTACTAAAAAGGCCGATCATCAATTTGACCAGTTAGCTTATGCTAGGGCTATTGAGTTGTATGAGCAGGCGCTTGCCAATCCAGCCGCCCTGTCGGACGTTGAGCGTCGTGATGCACGAGCTAAGTTAGGCTACAGCTATCAGCAGACGCGCGATATGCCAAATGCTGAGCGTGTTTACCATGACTTAATTAGTAGTGGGAATCTCTCCGTCGATTATACCAAATGCTACTTATTTTATGCCCAAACCCTGGCTAGTAATGGTAAATACCGTGAGGCTCAGGAGGCTTATGATAAATATGGTAGTGTACAGACGAGCGATAAGCGTAGCCCTGCATTCTCGAAACTCTATCACGATGTCAGTGCACTCACCAGTAATGCTGGTAGTTATAAGGTTGAGTTTTTAAGCATGAATACCCGCCGGGCCGAATTTAGTCCTATATTTTATAAAGGCGGGCTGGTATTTGTATCGGCGAGCAACGGTGGTAATGGAATCAAACGGATATTTAAATGGAATAATACGCCATTTCTGGACTTATATTATCTGCCGGATTTAAAAACAATACGTACCTCTAAGACCTCAAGTATTGGGGGTAGTCCATCATCAGCCAAACGAGTGCGGACACAGTTGATGCGTCCGCTTGGAAGTGATGATTATACCGCTCCAACGGCCAACGATACGCGTACGGTTGGTTTCTACGGAGGAACTAACATCAGCATGGGCTATGAAGACCAACCCATTAGCGAGTCGGACCGGTTCAGCCGAACATTAAACACAAAATACCATGAAGGGCCTGCTACATTCAGCAAAGATGGATCTCGGGCAATTTTCACACGTAATAATTTTAATGAGGGTCGGTATCGCGAAAGCGCCGATGGGGTGAACAAACTTAAACTTTACACAGCTACGCAAATAAACGGGATTTGGAGTAAAGCAGAAGAATTGCCGTTGAACAGCGACGAGTTTTCGACCGGTCATCCGGCTTTATCTAAAGATGATCAGCTACTTTATTTCTCGTCTGACCGACCGGGCGGCTTGGGTGGCACAGATATTTATGTGTCCAGGTGGATAAACGGTAAATGGGGTGCGCCCACGAATCTCGGCAAGGAAGTAAACTCAAAGGGAAACGAGCTCTTTCCGTTCGTAGATGAAAAAGGGAACATGTATTTTTCGTCGGATGGACGTGCCGGATTAGGTGATCTGGATATTTTTTACGCGCAGCTTACACCCGATGGCCAACAAGGGAGAGTCGTGCGTAATTTGGGCGAGCCAATCAATTCGGCCAAAGACGATTTCGGTATTGTAACGGATGGAGATCGTAACAGTGGTTATTTCAGCAGTAACCGTAAACGCGGTGGCGCTGATGACGATGTTTATCGATTTACCCGCGAAGGCTCTCTCTATCCGTGCCGGGAGCTGACAGTGATTGTTATCGATGCCAACTCAAAAGAACCCTTAGCCAATACATCCATAGCTATGGATAACTCCGCCAAGGATAAGCAGAAGGACCTGAAAACCGATGATGAGGGTATGGTGCGGATTTGCCTGAATGTCGACAGTGATTTTAAGCTCTTAGCTAGTCGGGAAGGCTACATTGATAATAAATCGGATTCTCGACCAAAGACCTTTCTGACGATCAACCATCACGTTTAGAGATTTTACTGGATAAGTCGGATGGGAAATCTGCTAGAACTACGCTCGACGGATATGTAACGAACCAGACAAATAAACTGCCAATTGCAGGGGTGAAAGTGGTGATAGTGAACGAGTGCGATGGAATTTCACAGGAAACTACAACTGGACCCGATGGTAGTTATACATTTGCCATTAACCCTGATTGTGATTATTTGCTCGAAGCCATAAAAAACAACATGGGCACTATGGGCAGTCACATTACAAAAGACGGCTCTGGTTCTGGCGACCTAACCATGTTTAAAAAAGGTGACGTGATTAAAATTGACAATATCTATTACGATCTCAACAAGGCCACTATTCGTTCTGATGCGGCTATTGAGTTGAACAAAGTGGTGACGCTACTAACCAAGTATCCAACCATGACAATTGAAATGCGGTCGCATACCGACAGTCGGGCAACAGACAAGTATAACAAAATCTTGTCGAGTAACCGAGCTAAATCGGCGATAGCTTACCTGAAATCAAAAGGAATTGCCTCGAAACGAATGGTCGCTACAGGCTATGGAGAAAGTGCGTTGTTAAACAAGTGTAAAGATGGCGTGAATTGCCCTGAAGAAGAACATCAGCAAAACCGCCGGACGGAAATCAAAATTCTGAAATTGAATTAGCATTATTGTTTCTATCCGTCCCCGATTGACAGTGGGATTTTTAGAGAAACAGGTACTATTCCGAACCGTTTTACTAATTTGTCAAGAGGATAAACCACTAAATTGGTTAAAAATACAGGCTGTATTTCGGCTGGCCGAAGACTTCACCTTTGGGTTGGTGATATGCTGCTGGTTTGGGAGACGTTGTATTTCACATGATGGAACCTGCGAGCTAAAAAGGGTAACTATCTTATCACTAAATTCGGTATGTTTGACGTTCTAGGTTTTTTGCCAAAACCCTTGCAACTTGGTTTATCATTTCAACGTTCATATGCGTTTTGTTTCCTACAACTCATTTATTTTCCTGCTCATTGGCAGTTTAATCGTACTAACGGGCCGACGTGCTCAGGCTCAAAAAGAAGTGCTTTATTCGCAGTACTTGCAGAATCCGTTGAGCATCAATCCAGCTTATGCAGGTAGCCGGGAGTCATTTCATTTATCGGCTTTTCTTCGGCGCAAATGGATCAGCGTTCGGTATGCACCAATAACACAGAGTGTCTCAGCTGATGGAGCTATTGCCAATGGTCGTATTGGGTTAGGATTTCAGGCCTTAAATGACCGAATGGGCCTGTTTGCTACTACGGGTGTTTATGGTAGCGTGGCCTACCGGTTCAATTTGCCTGCTTTAGCCAAGTTATCCATCGGTGTTCAGGGGGGTGTCAACGTTCTGCCAATTTATGATGTCACGACGGCGGCAAGCATAAATCGGGCAATCGGCAGCTTTGGTGTAGGCGTTTATTATCAATCAGATCGTTTTTTCGCTGGCGTTTCTGCGCCTGAACTAGGCGGGCAGGTTACAGATTTAACGGGCCGATACGTATATAAAAGTGTTCGTCCATTAATGTTTCAGGTTGGTGTGCCAGTTGAGGTTGGCGAAAACACCGTATTGATTCCATCTATACTTGTCTCGAAAATCGCTGACCGTTCACTTGGTGTTGACGTAAACCTGCGGGCTTGGTTCAACGAAGAGGTGGGATTGGGCTTGTCTTATCGGCAAAACAGCCCTGGATTCATTCAGACTAACTATTTGCAGGTATTTGCCGAATATCAGCTAACGAAAGCAATCCGCTTGGGATACATCTTCAATTCGCAGACGCCGGAAAGCCCAAATGCTATACAATATGATCAAAAAAGTGTTCATGAAATCATGCTTCGTTTTGCACCAAACGGGCTAAAGTTTACATATTAACCCGATAGCGAGTACTTCCTGAATTTACAATAAATTTTTTAGGTAACTTAGTCCCATAGAAACGTAACTCAATGCCCATTTGAAATCTTACGACGAGGTTTCCGAAGCTGATATGTTGCGCTATATGTCGGCCAACAGTCGTATGCCCAGCCCAGCCCAAGCTATTATTCAGAATTTGTACATTCCCAGCGACCTCGACCGCGAGTTTCCGCTGGCACCGTATTTTGTCCAAACATTCGGTAGCTATCCGAATTACCTTCATTTTAATGATGATTTTAAGCCTTCTGCTCAGCAACTGCTGGACAGTCGAGGCTTTGTGCTCGTTAATCATTCGACCCGCGTAAATGATGAGGGTTGGCACACCATCGAGCGAATTTATCAGCACGATGATGGGATGATTCTGAAAGCCGAATTTGTGGGCGAACGATTTTTTCGGCTCTACGGATATTACCGCGACGAGGCATCAGCTAAAGTATTGATGGATGGTTTTCAAGAGCACAAATACGTTCATGAAGAAAACCAGACGCATATTTATTTGATTCAGAGTAGTTTAGGCGGATTACATACGGAGCGTGTTGAGATTCTGCCGCCCGATATTGACCTTGACCTTCACTACAACAACGATTTTCTTCCTGTTCATGAACGGTTAGTTGGCCTACTGGCACAGCCCAAGAGTAAAGGGCTGATACTGCTGCATGGCGAACCTGGAACGGGAAAAACAACCTACATCAAACACCTGAGTTCGCTGGTCAAAAAGGACATGCTCATTCTGCCGCCCTACATGACTAATTATTTGACCTCGCCCGAAATCGTTCCGTTTTTGCTGGACAATAAAGAATCGGTTCTTATCATCGAAGATGCCGAACGAATTCTGCAATCCCGCGAGGCTGGGGGCGATACTAACAGCGTCTCGAATATTCTGAACCTTACAGATGGCCTCCTGGCCGATTGTATGCACATTCAGGTCATTGCCACATTCAATGCCAGTAAACATCTGCTAGATAAGGCATTGCTGCGAAAAGGGCGCCTGATGGTTGACTATGCCTTTGGAAAACTGACACCCACCAAAGCAAATAATCTGCTCGCTCATATTGGTATAGACTACCGCACGGATCAACCGATGACCCTCGCCGATATTTTTAATATGGATGATCAAACGGTTTCGGGTGAACGTCACGAAGTTAGAGTAGGGTTTTGACCAGCACTAACCGATCTTAATAGATTCCATCCACTCTAGAAAATGTGCTGTCGCTGGAAGACTGCTGACACTACCTTTAACTGATTAAACAAGTTAAAGCTATCATTACGATTTGTTGACGAAAGTTAATAAACCGTAATGATAGCTTTGATTATATAAAAGTAACCTTATAGAAATAAATTGTTACTTTTATCGTATGCCTACCTCTATTTCACTTCGTATTTGTATAACGTTTCTGTTAACGTTGTCATACAGTGTTTCGTTTTCCCAAGCGCCTACTGCCTTCGACTGTTCAAATGGGCTCGGTTATATCTTGACCAACCCGACAACAAATGCAGCCGGTAATGTAACCAGTTTCTACTCGTTTAATTTGTCTGATGGCACGTCTACTTTAATTAAGGCCGGGGTTTTACCTGATCCCAATCGCTTTCTCAATGGCTTCGGCTACAATGTAGTTGATAACTTCATGTATGGTTACCGCTACAATACCAATCAGATAGCACGGTTGGGCAGCAACGGGGTAGTGGAGCTACTTACTGTTTCTGGTCTAAGTACATCTGGTAGTTATGCTACCGGCGATGTAAGTCCAAGCGGAATTTTATATTTATATGGTTCGGGGAGTGTCGTGGCCGTTGATCTCAATCCTGCATCTGCTACTTATTTAGTCGCCCAAACGCGCCTTACCAGTACGGCTGCCACTGTTTTAAATGGGTTAAATGACTGGACATTTAGTCCGGTAGATGGGAAAATATATGGAGTTACTACCGCAGGCAATCTGGTTAAGTATGATCCAGTTACTAACACCGCTTCATCAATAGGGGCAGTAACAGGATTAACAGGCCAGACGGGAGCATTTGGAACAGCGTTTATGGATAGCTTTGGAAATATGTACATGGGTAATAACGCCAGTGGTAATATTTACAAAATTGCTACGCCTAATTCACCTTCTTCACCAATCGTTGCTACTTTATTTTCAACTAGTCTGGCTGGCAAAAGTCCTGGTGATGGGGCACGTTGTCCTAATCAGATAATTCTACCATCGGCCAACAATGATCAGGCGTGTGGTTTGTCGGCAACGACCCCACTTTCTTTGTCTGTAGCGGCTAATGATGGTGCGGGTAGTCTTCCCCTAAATCCAGCCTCGGTACGTCTCATTGATCCAGTAAGTGCTTCAGCAGTAACGTCGGTAACTATTGCAGGGCAGGGTACTTATACGGTAAACACGACAACGGGCGTAGTTACGTTTAGTCCGGTATCTGGATTTACAAGATCATCCATTAACTATACAATTAAAGATTCACAAGGGGGAGTGTCTGGACAGGCGACCATATCGGTAATTCTATGCGCTCTACCGGTTACACTGTCAGATTTTACTGCCAAAGGAAACGAACAGGCTATCATTCTGACTTGGAAGACTACTGTAGAGACTAATTTTAATTACTTCGAATTGGAACGCACGCTTGACCCCAGAGACCATTTTGACTATTTGTCAACAATACTACCTAAAGCTGATGCAACAGGAAGCGAATATACCTATCAGGATGCGGCTATACAGCCCAACCTCTATTATTATTATCGACTGAAAATGGTTGATCTGGATGGTAGTTATGCGTATTCGAAAGTTGTATCTGACCGGCAGAGTCTGGAAGGAAACATGAGACTATTCCCGAATCCTGCCCAGTCAACTTTAACCTTTACGAGTGCCGAATCCATCGCATCGTTTTGGTTGATTAGCTCGTCGGGGGAAACGGTAATCTCCCAGTCGAAGCTTGATACTAGTCGAATTGACTTGCCCTTATCGGGGCTTCCTGCTGGCATATATGTACTACAAACAATGACGAAAGGTGGTGTTACTGCTAGCAGAAAAGTGGTGGTAAACTAGGTTTTTGCTGGCAGACTATTATCTAATCCGATTCGTTTTCCACTTACTTTTTGACCCTGTTGCAACAGTCACTCCATTGCTTTTTGGCTTGTTAAACTCCAGCAAATAAGCAGCCAGAACGGCAGCTAACTCAGTTTCTATTGCATCGGTTGGGGGCGTTAATTTATCCGGCGAAAAGTACTTGCTTACAAAACCTGTGTCGAACTGGCCTGATCGAAAAGCATCGTGTTCCATCACAAAGCGGCAGAAAGGCAGTGTTGTTTGCACACCTGAAATCTGGTATTCGTCGATGGCACGAATCATTTTCTGAATGGCTTCTTCTCGTGAGTCGCCGTACGTAATGAGTTTGGCAATCATCGGATCATAATAAATCGGGATGGTCATGCCCTGCTCGAAACCGTCATCCACCCGAACGCCATTGCCCTGCGGCCGAATGTAGGTGTCCAGTGTGCCTACGTCGGGAAGAAAATTATTGGCCGGATCTTCGGCATACACCCGCACTTCTACCGCGTGCCCGTTAATTTGCAAATCTTCCTGCCGAATGGTTAACGGTTTACCTTCGGCAATGTAGATCATCTGCTTCACCAGGTCTATTCCCGTAATTAACTCTGTAACAGGATGTTCGACCTGAAGCCGTGTATTCATTTCCAGAAAATAGAAATCGAGCGCGTCGTTCACGATGAATTCAACCGTACCTGCACCGTAGTAACCACAGGCACGAGCCACATCAACGGCTGCGCGACCCATTGCGTCGCGAAGTCCGGGCGTCAGAATAGCCGAAGGAGCTTCTTCGACTACTTTCTGGTGTCTTCGCTGCACCGAACATTCACGCTCAAACAAATGAATAATGTTGCCGTGCTGGTCGCCCAACACTTGAATTTCAACGTGCCGGGGCGAGGTAACATATTTCTCAATAAACACCGATCCATCGCCAAACGCCGACTGGGCTTCGCTCACGGCGCGGTCCATCTGCTCATCAAAATCGGCTTCGCTCTCCACCACGCGCATCCCTTTACCGCCCCCGCCCGCGCTGGCTTTAATCAGAATCGGGTAGCCGATCTGAGCGGAAACGATTTTGGCTTCGCTCCGGTCATTAATAGCGGAGGGAGTGCCCGGCACCATTGGAATAGCATAGTTGGCAACGGCGGCTTTCGCGGCTAGTTTGCTACCCATGACCTCGATACTTTCGGGCGAAGGCCCGATGAAAATTAATCCTGCTTCGCGCACTAGACGGGCAAAATTGGCATTCTCAGACAGGAAGCCGTAGCCAGGGTGGATAGCATCGGCATTGAGCCGTTTGCAGACATCAATGATTGCATCGGCTCGTAAATATGATTCAGCTGCTGGAGCCGGGCCAACGCACACGGCCTCGTCGGCATAGCGAACATGCAGGGCATTACGATCGGCTTCGGAGTAAATGGCTACGGTCTGGATACCCATTTCTCGGGCGGTCCGCATAATCCGCAAAGCGATTTCGCCCCGGTTGGCAATGAGGATTTTGTTGATTGTTGGCATGTTATTATATGCCGGACCGGAGTCCGATGAATCACTGTTACAGCTAAGTATAAATGTGTCTAAATCAGCTTTACAGCTCAGTAGGACGCCATTTTATCTTACTAGTAGCTAAAGTAAGGCATTTGTTACAAAACAATTATCGAATTGAATTTTCCGGGCTCGAATTTGTGCTACCGAAAGTTAACCGTATTTTTGCACTTACTCTGTAAAATGGAAGGGTTTGCCCTGATAAACAATAGCAATAAGTGGATTTATTTGAGAAACTACGTAACAACCTAGGTCCCATTGGTTCGCCAGCACGGGAGTTCAATGGCCACCATTATTTCGCGTTTCCTAAACTTGAAGGCGAACTTGGCCCACACATGCGTTTTCGGGGCCAAAATGTCCTGAATTGGAGCCTGAATAATTATCTTGGTCTAGCTAACCATCCTGAGGTTCGGAAGGTAGATGCCGAAGCGTCGGCCCAGTGGGGACTGGCTTATCCAATGGGTGCCCGGATGATGTCGGGCAACACCGAACTCCATGAGCAGTTTGAAAAAGAACTGGCTGAGTTTGTTAGTAAAGAAGACTCATTCCTGCTTAATTACGGGTATCAGGGGGTTATGTCGGCCATTGAAGCCGTCGTCGATCACCGTGACGTAATCGTTTATGATGCTGAGTGCCATGCCTGTTTGATCGACGGTATCCGACTGCACAAAGCCAAAATGGGCGAATACTATAAATTCAACCACAACGATATGGCCAGCTTGGAGAAAAACCTCCAGCGGGCAACCAAAAAAGCCGCCGAAAAGGGTGGAAGTATCCTGGTTATTACCGAAGGCGTATTTGGTATGTCGGGCAAAGTGGGGAGTTTAGATAAGATCGTTGCTTTCAAAGAAAAATATGAATTCCGGTTATTAGTCGATGACGCACACGGTTTCGGCACAATGGGTGCCACGGGTGCGGGTGTTGGCGAACTGCTCGACTGTCAGGATGGAATAGACCTTTACTTCTCGACCTTTGCCAAGTCGATGGCGGCTATTGGTGCATTTATTGCCGGCGACCATGACATTATTATGTACCTCAAGTACAACATGCGGTCGCAGACTTACGCTAAAGCCTTACCGATGCCTTATGTAGTCGGTGGGATGAAGCGGCTAGATATGATTCGAAATTCGTCGGAGTTCCGCGATAAACTTTGGGAAAACGTCCATGCACTCCAGAACGGTCTGCGCGAACGGGGCTTCAACATTGGCGATACGCAATCGCCTGTAACACCAGTGTTATTGCAGAATATGCAGGGTGGTATTCCAGAAATAACAGGACTGATTCGTGATCTGCGCGAAAACTTAGGAATCTTTTGCTCGATTGTTGTCTATCCGGTTGTTCCAAAGGAAATTGTTATGCTTCGTATCATTCCAACGGCTGCCCATACACTCGAAGATGTACAAGTTACACTCGAAGCTTTTTCGACAGTAGCCGAAAATTTGAAAAAAGGCTTATATCGCCAAAATACGACCGAAATTAGCTCGGAAACGATTGAAGTATCGGCTGAAGCAGCCGCTGAGTAGGGTTTTTGCTAAAAAGTTGCATTTTTTGCCTATTTTTTTGTCTTCCCTATTGCGCTGTATGAGAGAATGACTAAATTTCAGCAGAAAACCGCGTTTTTAGCGGAATTTGGGCATTTTTCACACAATTTAACCCATACATACTGCTATGGCACGCTTCGATGAAGTAAAGAATTTGGTTATGTCGCTGGAAGGTGATTTTGAGAAATTCTACGAAAAAAATAACCAGGCTGCCGGAACTCGCGTTCGTAAAGGGATGCAGGACTTGAAGACGCTGGCACAAGAAATTCGCTCGGAAGTTCAGAATGCTAAGAACAGTGATGGTGCCGCGTAAGTAATCGGTCTCTTTGGCCACAAACAAAAATTCCCTCGTCTGGCAAATGTACCAGCGAGGGAATTTTGTTTTTAGAGAGGCATACTTACCAGTCTATCGGTATGGATTTTACAAAATCTTTTCCCGATGCATCAGCGTAGCCATGCCTTTAGTTGTCACCTTGCCCGTCTGGACATCCCGAATTTCTCCCAGAATCTGAGCGGTGTGCTTCGCTGAATCAATCGACTGCACGGTAAATGTGGCTTCGTAGTCAGTATCGACAAACATCGGTCTTAGAAACTCCAGTGTTTGGGCCAGATAGACCGAGCCGTAACCCGGAAACTCTGTACCCAACACTTTCGTAAATACACTGGCCCCCAACATGCCGTGAAGAATGGGGCGCTTGAATAGCGTTTGAGCCGCAAAATCGGCGTCGAGGTGAAGTGGGTTATTATCGCCCGTGACGCGGGCAAAGTCAGCTACATCGGCTTGCGAGAACCGAAACGGGTAGCGATGAACGGCGTTTAGGCCAAATTCCATAGTATGTAAATGAATAAATAATGGTGGATAATGAATACCAACAGTCCGGACAAAGTTCGTCACAGACGCACCATTCTCATCATTTTACATTTTACATTATTTATTCATCACACATTGCCCCGTACCTTCGTCATAAATTATGCTGAGAAAACTATTTTCGCTCCATACGGAGACAGCGAAGCGCGTATTTGGATTAGACATTATGCGGGCGGCTGCTATCTTGATTGTGGTGGATGCCCACGCCACCATTGCCCTGAAAGAATACTACAGTGGCGCATTCTGGCATCATCTTCTGCCCGACGGGGTTGAGTTATTTTTCGTACTTAGTGGTTTTCTGATTGGCGGTATCCTGATTAGATCGTATGAAAAAAATGAAAAATTTGACCGGAGCTTACTACTGAATTTCTGGACACGTCGGTGGTTTCGCACATTGCCCAACTACTATCTTGTATTAACGGGTTTGATTGTATTTGCTCTGTTGCGGGCCTGGAGAAGTGGTTTGCAACACACATTGCCTGATCAGGGAACATTGCTGAAGTATTACCTTTTCGTTCAGAATTTTGCCAGCTATGTCCCCGATTTCTTTCCCGAAACCTGGAGTTTAGCTATTGAAGAGTGGTCATATATTACGTTGCCCCTGGTGCTTTGGGTCATCCATAGTTTATTTTCGGCTCGTTGGCCCCGTCAGCGTATTGTGTTAGCGACTATTCTATTTGTGATCGTTGGTACGAATATATACCGGTTCCTGATGGCGTTTCAGATCCCAATTTCGGAAGGTGAGTTGGGCTATCGGGGCATCGTTGTGACGCGCCTGGATGCCATTTCGTATGGCGTACTGGCAGCTTATATAAAACATTATTTTCCAGCTACCTGGAAAAATGATTCGCTACGTCGCCGGCTGTTGGTTGTGGGTTTATCACTGACGTTGCTAGCCGCTTTTACCTCGTCTATCGTTATCTTAAAGTTTTACGGAGATGCGGGCCTTTTTCCGGCCTACACTTTTTATAAGCGTACACTTTATTTTCCGGTTATTGGAATAAGTATGGCTCTTCTGATGCCGTACATGGATGGCTGGCGGACAGCTACGGGCGCTTGGGCGAAGTTTGGCATTTCCCGTTTCATTACCCACATTAGCCTGATCTCCTATTCGATGTATCTGCTCAACCTAACGCCTATCATGATGACATTTGTTGAGCGCATACCAACCACATCCCTGTCTGTCGGTTGGTTTAAAGTTGGCTTGTTCTGGGGGTTGGTTCTCGTATTATCAACATTACTGTTCAAATTCTTCGAAAGGCCTGTTACTCAACTCCGCGAACAGCTGTCAGCCAAAGAACCGACTCAATTAGTGAATTAGTAAATCGGTAAGTCGGTGAATTCTTTTCAGCCTTCACCAGGTAAACTAACTCGAATGGTCGCTAACGATAACCCATCGGTTTTTAATCTTGCGCCAGAGCAACGTGAAATGACCTTCTGCATTACCGATTTCAGGGCGGGTAAGATGAAATCGCCCAATTACATAAGCAATATTTGGTGTAAGTAAATCTAGTTGCAGAATATCGAATTTGAGCGTTCCCATTGATGCACGGTCGGGATAGCGCTTTTGGTAATTTGCAAGCGTAGCCTGATACCCATAGGTAATACCCACTTTACCCACAAACGTCAGCGAATCGGAATTCCAGTAACCAACCATAAACTTATCAACGCGTCCGGCATTCCAGTCGTCGGTTTGGCGCTTTAGTATTTCTAAAATAGTTCGGCGATCATGGTTAGCGGCTATCTTTTGGGCCACTTGCTGGCTTAGGGCAGGCAAAGCGAATAAACTGAGCGATACGACAACTAAAAGTTGTTTCATGATTAACGAGTTTCGGGCAAAGCTAAGGTACACAGTCGAGGGGCCAAACAAAGTTGGCGATTCGGCTGGATTTTTGCGTTATTCATTCGTCAATACGAATGAATATTCTTACTTGTTGAGTTATGAGGTTACAGAATAAAGTCGCCATTATTACTGGGGCTGCTCGGGGTATTGGCCAGGCAGCTGCTCGGGTATTTTGTCGGGAAGGAGCCACCGTTATTATTTGGGATTTGCTGGACGAAGGAGAGAAGACGGCTCAACTGCTTCGTGATCAGGGGTATCGGTGCGAATTTAAACATGTCAGCACTACAGATGTACCTGGTATTGAAGCGGCAGCCCGCGAGGTGTATGATAGCTATGGCCGAATTGATATTCTTATCAACAATGCCGGTATTACGCGCGATAAAACCCTTCTGAAAATGTCGTTTGCCGATTGGCAACAAGTCATTGATGTAAACCTGACGGGCGTATTTAACTGCACTAAAATTGTTGCTCCGTATATGGTAGAACAGAAATACGGGCGCATTATCTGCACCTCATCGATAAATGGAGTCCACGGATCGTTCGGGCAGACAAATTATGCCGCAGCCAAAGCGGGTATCATTGGTATGGTGCGGTCGTGGTCGAAGGAATTAGGCCCTAAAGGTATTACGGCAAATGCCGTTGCGCCGGGATTTATTCAAACTGCCATGACGGATGCCATGCCAGAAGAGGTTCGTAACCAGGCAGTGGCTACCATTCCAGCGCGACGTATCGGCAAACCCGAAGATATTGCAAACGCGTATTTATTTTTGGCCTCCGATGAAGCGTCATTCGTAAATGGTCATGTGTTAGCCGTAAATGGTGGGCAGGCGTTGTAAACCAAGTTTACAGTTTGAGGTTTGGAGTGGTGGTGTCAGGTTCTCAAACCTGACACCACCACTCCAAACCTCAAACCGGCTATATTTACAAACGCATTTACAGGAAGCAGCCGTTCATGAAAAAAATCCGAGAATTCTACAACGAGTACAAGCCCTATATCTTTTCCGATGGCTGGTACTATATTTTTATCGTTGTCTTTATTTTAATCTTATTTATTTTCTTTTCCTGAGTGGCTAATCGTTCGGCCGTTCTGGCCATTATAAACCCGCTGTCTGGTACAACATCTGTTGAGCAGAAAGCCTTACTTCAGGACGCATTGATGCGCCGGGCTGATGCGCTTGACTACGCTCCCGAAGTTGTGTTAACGACCCATCCCGGTCATGCTACCGAACTAGCTGCGGAGGCTGTTGGTCGGGGTGTCAATCGTGTACTGGCTATCGGTGGCGACGGTACTATTAACGAAACTGCTCAGGCACTCCGGCGGTCGGCTACAGCCTTAGGTATTGTACCAATTGGCTCCGGTAATGGCTTGGCGCGGCATTTGGGTGTTCCGCTAAATCCTATGAAAGCCATCGAACGAGCGTTGACTGGTCGGCCTGTGGTGATTGATAGTGGTGAAATTAATGAACACCCATTCTTTTGCACAGCTGGGTTGGGGTTTGAAGCATATGTCGCTCATGCGTTTGCGCAGCAGCCCGTACGTGGTTTGCCGACCTACATACGCACTGCATTTCGATCCTTCTGGGAGTACAAAGCACAACCATTTGTACTCGATGATCAGGAGCGGAAATTATTTTCATTGACGTTTGCCAACGCGGGGCAGTTTGGTAATAATGCCTGGATGGCTCCAACCGCCAACATTGCCGATGGACGGCTGGAACAGTGTGAAATTAGTCCTTTCCCAATGCAGGCAGCGGGAATGCTGACATGGCGTCTGTTCAACAAAACGCTTGATCACTCAACCTACTGGCGGGGTCATTCCATTACGAAAGCTGTTGCGGAAGTTAAGGGCCCTTTGCTGATTCATGCCGATGGCGAACCCATAACGATACCTACGGGCCGGGCCGAGGTACGGGTGCTGCCGGGGAGTTTGCTGGTAATATTGTAGTTTACGTACTACTACACCGGACAAAAACTCAGCACAAATGATCGAAAATAGAGGTACTGCACTGAGTTTTGACCGGGTATCTGCTACTATCCATAGCAACTCTACTAAATTCATCTGCACAACATAACGCCATAAGCCCGATATTTGTCCTGCCAAAACCATTTTGACAACAGGCGAGTAATCGTCCGGCGTCTCTTCTCTCTGATGTCTCAAAAAGTAGTTCTTGCCTTTAGCGGAGGTCTTGATACCTCCTTCTGTGTTAAATATTTGTCCGAAGACCGGGGCATGGATGTGTACTCGGTGCTGGTCGATACGGGCGGCTTTTCGGATGCCGATCTCAAAGCAATAGAGGAACGTGCGTACTCCTTAGGAGTTAAATCCCACGTGACGATTTCAAAGACGGACGATTACTATCAGCAATGCCTGAAATTTCTGGTGTTCGGTAATGTGTTGAAAAACAACACGTATCCGCTTAGTGTGAGTGCCGAACGGATTTTTCAGGCTATTGCCGCAGCTGAATATGCCCGCGAGATTGGTGCATCGGCCATTGCACACGGTAGCACCGGAGCTGGTAACGATCAGGTACGTTTCGATATGGCGTTCCGGATTATTGCTCCCGATGCCGAAGTTATCACGCCCATCCGTGACCTGCGGCTATCACGCGAGGCCGAAATCGAATATCTGAAATCAAAAGGCGTAGAACAGGAATGGCACAAATCGGCCTATTCGATCAATAAAGGGCTGTGGGGAACGTCGGTTGGTGGTAAAGAAACGCTGACATCTGACCAATTTTTACCCGAATCAGCCTGGCCAACTCAAGTAACGAAAACAGAACCCGAAACCATTACGCTCACGTTTCAACACGGCGAAATTAAGGGGGTTGCCGGGGAGACATTTGCGAATTCGGTAGATGCTATCCGGAAAATCACCGAGCTAGCCGGTCCATTCGGTATAGGTCGCGATATTCACGTTGGCGACACAATTATCGGTATTAAGGGTCGGGTTGGGTTTGAAGCGCCCGCTCCGCTAATTCTGATTAAAGCACACCACACGCTGGAAAAACATGTGCTGGGTAAATGGCAGCTGTATTGGAAAGAGCAATTAGCCAACTGGTATGGCACCATGCTTCATGAAGGGCAATTCATGGATCCCGTGATGCGAAACATCGAAACGTTTTTGGCGGATACGCAAGCCCATGTTTCGGGTAAAGTACATGTGCTGCTGGCTCCTTATCGATTCCAGGTATTGGGTATTGAATCGGAGCATGATCTAATGTCGGCGGTGTTTGGTTCGTATGGCGAAATGAATAACGCTTGGACTGGTGACGATGTGCGAGGCTTCTCGAAGATAGCCTCTAATCAGGTAATGATCTACGAGAAAATTAATAATCAGTGATCGGTAAGCCGAGAAAATACTGCGCACCCCGGCGTATTGCGTATCCATTACAACTGCTTGATGTAGTTGTTGATCGGTACGCACAGGGACAGTATGCGCAAAAGAATTATGGAGTACTTGATAAGGATAAGCCGTCAATATTGATGATGACGTCGGGTCATTTGGGCGATGCGTTGATTTTATCCTACACGTTTCCCCTAATCCGACATCAGTATCCTGATTCTCAAATTGACATACTGGCCGGTAGCTGGTGCGACCCAATTTGGAAGGACAATCCGTATATCCGACGCGTTATTCACCTCAACCACGTTGGAACAAACCGTCGCCCGCTTTCTACCGTACAGAAATGGCAGGAGTTTTGGCGGACAACTAAATCAGCCATAAAGGCGCTCCGCGATACGGTGTACGATTATTCTGTCGATATTCGATTCTCGGATTCGCCCATGCATTTTGTGTTGCCGTATCTGAAAGTCAAACGTAAAATTGGCTACGGAACACGCGGCTTCGGTGGGTTACTTGATGACGAATTTTTTCTACCCGCTGGGGAGATTCATAACTTCGACCTGATTCTTACGCTGCTAAACCCAATGGGAATCGAGGCCGACTTGCGAACGGTTGCCCCTTACTTTTTTCATCCATCGGAATCATCGGCTCAACTGTGGGCTAAATTAGATCGGCCTGTTCCAACTGAAAAAGCCATTTTAATTTGCCCCGAATCGGGTGCACCCATTCGGATGATGTCGGTTGACTATTGGTGTCAATTGGCCACCCAACTACTACAGGAAAGTTCGTATCCATTGCTATTTAGCGGGCAGACAGCGTTTACGACCGAATTATATGAGCGTGTACTGGCGGCTAATCCAACCGCTGCCGACCGGCTTATACCGGCTGTTGGTAAGTCGACTCTCCAGGATATTGCCAGTTTGAGCGAACAAGCTCAGATGGCGTTTACGCTGGATTCGTTACCCATGCACTTATGCTGTTTGGGTTGCCCAACATTGTCGTTTCAAAAGAACGGCCTGGGTATTCAATTTTTTCCGATTGCCAGCAAACCAACAATGGTGCTGCACAATCATTTGCTCAGTCGCTCGCTGACGATTGACCGTCCGGGTTTTGAAAGCGAATACGTGCCAGCGTTCGACGAAACTGTGTTGGACCGGGCTATGCAGTGGTTTCGGACAATTAATGAATACAGTCGGACATCTGTTTAATAAGGTCTTATTCGAGTAAGTGGCGTCGGGGTAAGAACGGACATGGCCGACTGTCCGACGCCACATTCCCCGACACATTGAATCAATAAAACAACACGGTCGTTAGGTAAGCATGGAAAAAATAAACGTTGGCATTATTGGCGGAGCAGGCTACACGGGTGGCGAACTGCTGCGTATTCTGATTAATCACCCGTTTGTGAATGTGGCGTTTATACACAGTAAAAGTCAGGCCGGGAAACCCGTCTGGTCTATACATACTGATTTGCTGGGCGATACAGATCTAACATTTTCAGGCGAAGAGACCACAGAATTGCTAGCTCAGGAAGGGTTAGACGCTATTTTTCTCTGCTCAGGTCATGGAGCATCGGTAACGTTTATGGCCGAGCACGAAGTCTCCGACGATATTGCCGTTATTGATCTTAGCGCCGATTTTCGTGATGAGCACAACGACTTTGTGTATGGGCTCCCCGAACTTAATCGAGAACGTATTCAGGAAGCAATGCGCATTGCCAATCCTGGTTGTTTTGCCAGCAGTATTCAATTAGCGTTGTTACCCTTGGCAAAAGCTGGTTTACTAACCGACGACGTACAAGTGAGCGCCATTACGGGCAGTACGGGAGCGGGCCAGGCGCTTGTGCCAACAACAGGATTTACCTGGCGGAATAATAACGTTTCGATTTACAAAGCCTTTGGGCATCAGCACTTAGCCGAAATTCGTCAGAGCTTAACCCAACTCGATCCCGATTTTAAGTACGCCATTAACTTCGTACCGTACCGGGGAGATTTCACGCGTGGTATTATGGCTAACGTTTACACGCCATTTGCCGGAACGCTGGACGAAGCGAAGGAGATGTACCGGACTTATTACGAAGTTCACCCCTTCACGCACATCAGCGATGCACCCGTGGATGTGAAGCAGGTGGTGAATACAAACAAATGCCTGTTACATCTGGAAGTTCACGACGGCCAATTGTTAATAACAAGTGTCATTGATAACCTAACCAAAGGGGCATCAGGTCAAGCCGTTCAGAATTTGAACCTGGTGTTTGGTTTACCGGAAGATACTGGCTTGCGCCTAAAGTCAGTGGCGTTTTAGCCAGATTCATGCACCATGCTCGAAACCGACCGTTTGCTAATCGATGAACTTTCTGTTGGGGATGCAGGCTTTATTCTTGATCTTCTGAATACACCTTCGTGGCTGGAATTTATTGGCGACCGGGGCGTAAAAACCCTCAGTGATGCGCGTCAATACATTCTGGACGGCCCACTAAGAAGTTACGAGCAGCTGGGTTTTGGCTCTTATCTGGTAAAACTAAAAAGCAGTGGAGTATCCATAGGCCTGTGTGGTTTATTGAAGCGCGATACGCTGGATGACATTGATATCGGCTTTGCCTTTCTGCCCGATTATATCGGGAAGGGATACGGGTATGAATCGGCAACGGCAGTAATGACCTACGCGCGTGATGTTCTGGGAGCGACACGTATTGTTGGGATTACCAGTCCAACCAACCAAAATTCCATCCGTCTTCTCGAAAAGTTAGGCTTACGCTTTGAGAAGAAAATTATTCTCAGAACTGATGGGGAGGAGAGTTTTCTGTATGGCGTAACACTGGATAAATCATAGATTTTCACCCTGTTCACTCGTCATTATATATTTTATCAAGCTACACTACTACTACTAAACCGTATAGTATGAATAGACGCGAATTTGTTCAATCTGCAGGATCTTCTGCTTTGTTAACCAGCGCTTCACTTGTTCGCCCGCCACTGTCCAGCCAAGATAGTAAGCGGAAAATATTCATTTATGGAGGAAATTTTACGCCCCGCTTTAATCGGTATGTAGCCTTGCTTACCGGAAAAGAAAATCCTAAAGTATGTTTTATGCCAACGGCCTCAGGTGACTCTCTGAGTACGATTGTGAGTTGGTTTGAGGCTTGTGCCAACTTACCTCTCAGGCCCTATGTGCAGCGCTCTTTTATCTCATCTTATAATCAGAAAGAGTCTTTCGAGAATGTGCTTACGAATATGGATGCTATTATTGTTGGTGGAGGAAATACCCTGAACAT
This sequence comes from Spirosoma flavum, assembly GCF_042686045.1. Lineage (NCBI taxonomy): Bacteria > Pseudomonadati > Bacteroidota > Cytophagia > Cytophagales > Cytophagaceae > Spirosoma > Spirosoma flavum. The sequence continues at coordinate 816,254 of NZ_JBHUOM010000023.1, read as the reverse complement.
GATGGCCATCTGGAAAGTCCAGGGTATCGATCAGATACTAAAAAACGCCTGGGAGAAAGGCATCGTATTGGCCGGTGGTAGTGCGGGCTCGCTGTGCTGGTTTGAACATGGTACAACTGATTCACGTCCGACAGAATTGACAAAAGTAGAAGGGCTTGGCTTTTTAAAAGGTAGTCATTGTCCCCATTATCACGCCGAGCCTCAACGAAAGCCGCTGTACTGGGCTAAAGTTAAGAGCAAAGAATATAAGCCGGGTTATGCCTGTGACGACCGGGCCGGTATCTATTTTGAAGATAACGAAGTGAAAGAGGTAGTAGCTCTGGATGAAACGAGCAACGCCTATTATGTATCTGAAGAGGCCGGTGAGATAAAAGAGAGGCAGTTGCCGAAAGAGATACTCAAAGCCTAGTGTAACCTTGAGGAGCCCACCGCCTATATAGTTGGGCTCCTTAAGGTTACATGAGGTCTATACAAACCTTATGTAAAAGGGTTTGTATACCATGACCGTAATGCTTTTGAGTTACACTAGTCGTGTAAATAAAGTTTGTTATTCAGCATTTCTGGAAGAGGTGCAAATTAAACATTGAAAGAATTATAGCTTTTTCTGCGCTTCCTGCCACTTTTTAAAGGCGGCCCGGTATATTGTATGCCGCTCTAAATCCGGCTGAAACGTATTGCCAAAAGCAACTCGTTCGGCGGCTTCATCCAGTGTTTTTACAACCCCGACCGCTTTCATCGTTAGCAGAATAGCCCCCATTGATCCACTCTCATTGCTGGCGTTGAGTCGCACTGGAATTCCGGCTATATCGGCTAACATTTGTACCCAAAATGTTGACTGTGCGAAGCCGCCGTTTGCATGAATAACGCGGGCCGGACCCGTATGATGCGTCAGCAATTCATTAATGCTAAGCAGATTAAATAACACACCTTCCAATGCCGCCCGTACAAAATGAGCGCGCGTATGTTGCCAGTCTACGTGCAGGTAAGCGCCCCGGACAGAGGCATCCCACAACGGTGCCCGTTCGCCCTGAAGGTAGGGGAGGAACAATAATCCATCGGAGCCGGGGGAGACGGTTGCTGCTTCGGTCAGTACAGTTGCGGTATCTTGTTGAGTTAGCTTTTCGGATACCCACTCCAGCACGTTGCCGCCATTGTTGGTTGGGCCCCCAACAACGTAGTATCCCTCATCCAGAAAGTAGCAGAACAAACGCACCTGCGCGTCGCGGAGAGGTTTTTGGACCGTCTGACGAATGGCTCCGCTAGTACCAATCGTAAGCGTAGCCGTGCCTGGTTTGATTGCCCCCGCACCAAGATTCGCTAAACACCCGTCTGACGCGCCAATCACCAGTGAGATGCCTGACGGTAAACCAACTCCGGCGGTTTCCGGTCGGGGTTGGTAAGGCCGCTGATATGTCGTCGGAACAGGCGTCGATAATTGATTGACTCGAACACCGGCATAGTCCATTGCCAGTTCGCTCCATACGCGCTTACTTTCGTTGAATAGCCCTGTCGCAGTGGCAATAGAGTAATCAATCTCGAATTCGCCAGTCAATTTATGCCACAAAAACTCTTTGATAGAGCCAAAATGAGCCGTTCGGCGTAGTAAACGCGGGTCGTGCTCACGAAACCAGGCTAACTTACAAAGCGGAATCATGGGGTGAAGGGGCGTTCCGGTTTGTGCATAAATAGCCTTTCCCAAGTCAGCTTTCGTCGTGCGTAACGCATCTGCCTGCTCTTCGGCGCGATTGTCGGACCAGAGGATAGCATTCCCGAGAGAGGAACCATCGGCAGCCATCGGCAGAAGGCTGTGCATAGCAGTGCAAAAGGCTACGTGTGTGATCACGTGCCCCGCATCGGTAACCTCGCGACTCACTTCATTAATGACCTGTACAAATGCCGTCCAGATTTCGGTTGGATCTTGTTCCGCATAACCAGATTCGGGGTGGAGTGTGGTAACAGGGGCTGATGCATGAGCCACAATCTGACTCAAATCCGATGGCATGGCCAGTGCTTTTATATTCGTAGTGCCGACGTCAACGCCAACGAAACAATTCATAGGTAAGGGTATAATTTATCCGCCAAAGCAACACAAATTTAGCATTGCTCTGTAAAGTTTTCTCACCAGGCTAAAACCAGATGCAAGCCAAATTGATACCTTGCGTCGGGATTTAACCCGGTGAAAATAGGATGTATCAGACTGTTAAGCCGTAAAACCCGGTAGCATTAGCGCCGAATATTTTCGCCCGAACGTCGTCTCCCCAGGCATTAACATAGTCATCAACTAACGTTTTTACTTGCGTATAATCGGCGGCTACCAGACACACTGGCCAGTCAGACCCGAACATAAGCCGGTCAGGGCCAAAATGTTCAAAGACTACGTCCAGATAAGGAAAGAAATCTTTTTTGCTCCAGTTATGCCAATTAGCTTCGGTGACCATACCCGAGAGTTTACAAGAAACATGCTTACTTTTAGCAATCTCCGCCATAAAATTAGACCAGCGGCTAATCTCCTTTTTCTGGATATAAGGCTTTGCCAGATGATCGATAACGAAGTTCACTTCAGGTGCAGCGCGTACCAGTTGCAACGCAGCCTTTAGCTGAGTTGGGTAGATTAAAATGTCGTACGTCAGGTTGAACTCAGCCAGCTGGCGAATGCCTTCTACAACCGTTGGTCGCGCCAAAAAACCGTCTGGTTCGGCCTGTGCGACGTGTCGATACCCCTTGATTTCTTTATGTTGAGACAGAGCCTGTAGGCGTTCTGGCAATCGCTCTGATTGCAAATCGACCCAGCCAACCACACCCTTGACGATGTCGTACGTTTGGGCCATGTTTACCAAAAATAGCGTCTCATCTTCCGACTGCGATGCTTGAACAGCTACACATCCGTCGATACCGTTTGCTGATAGAATAGGTTCCAGATCAGCGGGCAGAAAATCACGCTGAATGGTGGCCATATCGTCTGTAATCCAACTATCCCGGACAGGATCGAAGTGCCAAAAATGTTGATGAGCGTCGATAGTCATAAGCTTCTTGTCAGCTTGCAAAAAAAAACTACGTGAATGCTACTGCTGTTTGTTTTTGCTTACCGAGACCTTCGATACCTAATTCAACGACATCGCCGGGTTTGAGATACCACGGCGGATTCATGCCTAAGCCGACACCGGCGGGTGTTCCGGTTGAGATAACGTCACCAGGCAACAGCGTCATAAACTGGCTGATGTAGCTAACCAATGTTGGGACGTTAAAAATCATGTCGTCGGTATTGGAGTCTTGTAGCCGCTTGCCATTGATACTGAGCCACAAATGAAGACTATTTGGTTCTGGCACCTCGTCTTTAGTGACCAAATAAGGTCCCAATGGAGCGAAGGTGTCGGCACTTTTACCTTTCACCCACTGGCCGCCACGTTCCAATTGCCAAACCCGTTCGCTGTAATCATTGTGCAACGCATAGCCCGCAACATAGTCCATCGCATCGTCTAACTCGACGTAGCTGGCGCGCTTACCAATGATGATAGCGAGTTCAACTTCCCAATCTGTTTTCTCGGAACGTTTTGGAATGACTACATTATCGTTGGGTCCGCAGATCGCCGTCGTGGACTTGAAAAACAGAATCGGCTCGGCAGGTGATGCAGCTCCGGTTTCAGCTGCGTGCTTGGCATAGTTTAACCCGACACAAACGATTTTCGATGGGCGTTTAATGCAAGGTCCGAAACGCTCATCAGCCGAAACTTGCGGACAGTTGGGCGCATGGGCCGAGAGCCAGTGGGTTAGCCGTTCGGGGCCGTTACTGGCAAAAAATGATTCGTCGTAATCTTCACCGAAGTGAGTTACGTCAATATGTTGGCCGGTGGATAAAACAACACCGGGATGTTCGTGGTCGGGCGAGCCGAAGCGGAATAATTTCATGCAGAACAGAGATCTTTAAACGAAAAGCAGACTAGGGCACAAGTTTAACCATTATGGTGTAAACACCCCCGTTGTTACAAAACGAATTAGGTTAATAAAACTAATATTAAGTTACTTGGAGCACCCGCGATAATGTTATATTGCTTCTCTCTTCTATGTATGTAACTATTCCCAGCTATGAAATATTTTACATTACTGACTTTCTGCCTTCTGCTGTCAAGTATGTTTGCCGTCGCACAATCGAAGACGTCTTTAGCGGCTTAAGGTCGTGAATAGTGAAGCGGGTAAAGCCATTAAGAGCAAGCTGGTATGTATTGCGTTGTCGACTGGCATATTCTGAACCCCGGCGATCCAAACGTTCACACGGCCGATGCTAAAGAGTTTTTCAGATCATGGCGCAACGCAATGCAGGGAAGAAAAACGTCATATATGAAATCTGTAATGAACCAAACGGCGTTAGCTGGGCTCAAATAAAAAATTATGCCGAACAAATAACTCCCGTTATCCGTCAACATGACCCCGAGGCTATTATTTTGGTGGGTACTCCGCGATGGGGCCAACGCCCGCAAGATGTATTGAGCGATCCTCTCAGCGGAGCCAATGCGTACAACATTATGTACACGTTTCACTTCTATGCCGCGTCTCACTTTTTTCAGAATGATATTAAATCAGTGGTGAATTCATTGCCGCTATTTTGCAATGAATGGGGAACTTCAACGTATTCGGGCGGTGGCGGACTGGATTTTAGCAATGGTCAGTCCTGACTCGATCTGATGGCGGGTCAGAATCCATCCGGTCAGAAAATAAGCTGGTGTAACTGGACGTTTAGTCAAGCCTCTGAAAGTTCAGCGGCACTCAATACGGGTGCCTGCGATAACCAGCAATGGAACAATACCAGTACATCAGGCACGTGGGTAAAAGACCATATTCTAAACCCCACCGACGATTTTGGACCGCCAACCCCATCCATTACGATTACAAGTCCGGCGAATAATACAACCGTCAACATTGGTAGTAATCTGGTTATTAATGCCAGCGGCAACAACGGTTGAGTTCTACAACGGTGCTATCAAATTAGGTGTGGATGCCACGGCGCCGTATTCCTGGACGATTTACGGTATTCAGCAGGGCACGTATTCTCTCGTCGCAAAGGCGTTAGTGAGTAGCGACAATCTAACATCGTCAATCGTTCAGGTTACTGCGGCACCTGTTCTAAATCAGGTTCCAACGGTGAGCCTGACAGCGCCAGCTAACAATGCGTCCTTCCTGATGCCAGCAACAATAGCCATAACCGCCAATGCAGCTGATAATGATGGTAGTATCTCGAAAGTGGAATTCTATAGTGGAAGCCCAAAATTGGGTGAAGATATTTCGGCACCATATGCGTTTTGCTGGACAGGTATGGCGGTTGGAACGTATGTGCTTACAGCCAAAGCTGATGATAATCAAGGTGCCACAACTACTTCTGGAGCAATCACTATAATTGTTTATAATCAGGGTAGTTCAGACCCAATGGCTGACATTATTGGGCCACTTTGTGTTTACCAGAATGCCGTACAGATTCTCGAAGTTGATTCGAATAAGTTAGCCAATACAACTGCTTTCTCGTGGTGGTGTACTGGGTCGACCAAAAACATCACGGCAATGCAACCCGGCAAGGCAAGTATAGATTTTGGACCTGGCTTCACTGGTGGTCAGGTTTGTGTAGGCATCAACTACTCAGCTGCGCCCTGGTATACGCAGTACTGCAAAAGTATAACTGTCTGTCCGGGTGCGCCACCACCAACATCAACTAATCAGGCTCCCACAGTGAGCCTGACCTCGCCAACGAACACTGCTACATTCACGGCTCAGGCCACAGTTGCACTGACAGCATCAGCCAGCGATGCTGACGGAATTGTTATCAAAGTGGAATTTTTCAATGATCGACCAAAGTAGGAGAGAGCCCAAACATTCTTGAGCCATGATCCTTTTTTACTGAAAAGTTAATTCAGTCCGGGCCCTACTTGATGACAGCAATAGCGGCAGCGTAATCAGGCTCTTGCCCTATTTCCGGCACTTGCTGTTCGTAGACGATTTTTCCTTCGGGATTCACTACGATTACAGCACGACTTAACAGACCTTTCATGGGTCCGTCGGCAATTTGCACGCCGTAAGAATGTCCAAAATCAGTTCTGAAATCAGAAAGCATCACCACATTTTTAATGCCTTCCGCGCCACAAAAAGCTTTCTGTGCAAAAGGCAGATCTTTGGAAATACAGAGCACGGTTGTGTTTTTTAGTCCAGCCGCATCCTCATTAAATTTCCGTACCGATTTGGAACAAACACCCGTGTTTACACTGGGAAAAATATTCATGATCACATATTTGCCCTTATAATCGGCTAATGTGTTATCCTTGAGATCAACACCGGTCAACGTGAAATCTTTGACCGGTGTTCCCACCGCTGGTAGTTTACCAACGGTATGAATTGTTTTACCACCTAGCGTAATGGCCGTGCCTGTCGTTTGTGCTAGCGAAATACTTGTAATGAATATTCCTGCAAGTCCCCAAAAAAAGATTTTAAAGGCGTGTATGGAGTTTTTGATACTAGTCATAAAACTTGTTACTAAAATATATAAAAAAAACATTAATTAAAAATCAATCATGCCAATCATAAACGCCTGATTCACAAACGTACAGTACTAAATATCAGTGTAATGCTGAACAAAGGGGTCATGGCTTAATTACATTTTTTAGCAAAGAAAAATTGGTCGATGAACAGGCCTATTATGGTACTATTCGTGGCACCGGTAGTGCTGGCTGCCCGCATGCTTGATACTATAGCTAGTCCGTTAGTGCAGTTTAACTTGTTGAGTTCGCCCACAATGTTTACAGGAAACCGCTTCTAATACCATTTACAAAGATACCATTTCAACGCAATTAAGACACTATCGATTTCTCAGTTATTCAGCCGAATAAAGCCGCCATCTAACGGGTAGTCGCAGCCGGTAGTGAAGCCTGCTTCGTCGGAGCAGAGATACAGTGCTAAGGCCCCAACTTCCTTCGGTTCAGCCATACGACCAATGGGTTGCGTTTTCGACAATTTCTCAAACATTTCGGCTTCCTGACCCGGATAACTTTTCGCCAGAAATCCATCTACGAAAGGCGTATGTACCCGCGCTGGCGAAATACAATTGCACCGAATATTTTCTTTTAAGTAATCTTTGGCTACCGATAGCGTCATGGTTAGTACTGCACCTTTGCTCATCGAATATGCAAACCGATCAGGAATACCCACTGATGCTGCCACCGATGCCATGTTCAGAATGACACCTCCGCCGTTAGCTTTAAAGTGCGGAATGGTGGCATATAGACAATTGTAAACGCCTTTGATGTTAATGCGGAATATCCGGTCAAAGTCAGCTTCTTCGGTTGTATCAGCTTTGCCAACGTGTGCCACACCAGCGTTGTTGACCAGAATGTGAATCGGCGACTGTGCCGCAATCTGACCAATGAGAGCAACAACCTGCGCCTGATCCGACACGTCAATAGGATGCGCTTCGGCCTGTCCACCTGTAGCGTTAATATCGTCGGCTACTTGCTGAGCCAGTTCAGCGTTGATTTCCAGAATATGAACGGTGGCCCCTGCCTGAGCAAACGCCTGAGAAATAGCCAGTCCGATGCCGCTGGCCCCGCCAGTAACAAGAGCGGTTTTGTTTTTAAGTGAGAACATAACCAGTTTATGTATTATATGTATAGTCGCAGGATATACCCCAAAGCGTAGCTGACCATCGGAGGATTGGTTTCTATAGGGAAACACCCCGCTTCCAGGGAATGAAATCATCTTGACCGAGCCGTTCAGCCTGGGTAATTTCGTTGCCCGACGCTAGCCGGATAATGTATTCCAGCAATGCATCGGCGTTTTGTGCAATACTTTGTTCACCGTCAATGATGGGGCCGCTGTCGAAGTCGATGACATCGGGCATCCGGTTTTTAAGCGTTGTGTTGGTCGAAATCTTGACGACGGGACAAACTGGATTGCCGGTAGGTGTGCCAAGGCCGGTCGTGAACAAAATGACATTGGTACCCGAACCAGCCATTCCGGTTGTTGCTTCAACGTCGTTGCCAGGGGTGCAAAGTAGACTAAGGCCGGGCGTTATGGCTGGTTCAGCATAATCTAAAACGTCTGCCACGGGAGCCGTTCCACCTTTTTTTGCTGCCCCCGCCGACTTGATTGCATCGGTAATCAGCCCATCTTTAATGTTGCCGGGCGATGGATTCATGTCGAAACCTGAACCAACCGCTTCTGCCGATGCGGAGTACCCACCCATCAAGTCGATGAATTTCTGCGCTTTGGCCGTATCGTCGGTGCGGTTAATCAATTCCTGTTCTACGCCATTTAATTCGGGAAACTCCGCCAGTACCGTTTTTCCGCCCAATGTCACAATAATATCTGACAGATGGCCTAAGGTTGGATTTGCCGAAATGCCCGAAAAACCGTCGGAACCACCACATTTTAAACCAATAGTCAGGGCACTGAGTGGCGCTGGTTGCCGTTCTAGCTTATTTACTTCGACCAAACCTAAAAATGTCTCTTTAACCGCCTGCGACATCAGTGCATATTCTGTTCCGGCCTGCTGCTCGAACAACAACAACGGTTTATTGAATTTTGGGTTCTGCCGCTTGATTTCCTTTCCAATCATATCGGCTTGTAAGTGCTGGCAACCTAAACTCAGCACCGTTGCCCCGGCCACATTAGGATTGTTGATGAACCCGGCCAGCAACGAACCTAAATACTGCGAATCTTGCCGAGTACCCCCACAACCCATTTCGTGAGTTAGAAATTTGATTCCGTCGATGTGCTTAAATGGCCGGTTCGACTGGTGATTTGTGTGGTCAAGGGTTTGGTTCTGCGATTCGTCTACGAACGGCTGCATCTTTTTGATATGGTTCATATCACCAGCCTTAAATAAACTCACTAACTCATGAACCTGATCGCGGTAGGTTTCGGGTTGTGCATAGCCAAGTTCGCGTTCAAAAGCATGTTTCAAGACCAGAATATTGCGATTTTCGCAAAATACCAACGGCACCACAAGCCAATAGTTACGCGTTCCAACGCTGCCGTCGGCCCGGTGATAGCCCATGAATGTACGTTCTTGCCAAGCCGAAACGTCGGGTGGCTGCCACAAATAAGGTTGTTTTCTATCGAGACCGTAGCGGTCGGCATCGTGTTTGAGGTTAAACGTCGTGATAGGTTCCCCCCGCCGAATCGGTCTGGTTGCTTTACCAACCAATACACCATACATTATAATTGGGTCGCCGGGTTGCCGGTCTTCGGTCACAAATTTATGCTTAGCCTCAACGGCATACGGTAAATCGTAAATGATCGTATCAAACTCGATTCGCTCACCAGCCGACAGGTTGCGCAACGCAACGATAACGTTATCGGCGGGATGAACTTTTAATACACGGGCAGGCATCTGAGAAAACGGATTATTTTATAGTAAAGAGACTCGTCAACCCGAAATATACCACCTCTGGCAAAAACTTTAGCCAACTCTATTGCGAATGTGACCGCCAATGCTAAGTTTTGACAACTGAACCCCTCCCCAAATCATGCCTCAACCAGTATCTACTACCCAAACAGGCCATTCGTGGCCCGGTCGCCTGATGTCCATGGATGTCTATCGGGGATTTGTTATGTTCTTAATGGCGGCTGAAATTCTGCAATTTGACCACCTGCACGAAGCCTTCCCAACTAGTGCTTTCTGGGCATTTCTGGCTCATCATCAGAGCCACGTTGCCTGGGCGGGTTGCTCACTACACGATCTGATTCAGCCGTCGTTTTCGTTTCTGGTGGGTGTCGCGCTACCCTATTCGATGGCTAGCCGGGCAGGACTGGGGCATTCGTTCGGAACACAATTTGGTCGTGCGCTACGCCGGTCATTAATTCTTATCCTACTTGGTATTTTTCTGCGGTCAATCCATGCCACCCAAACGAATTTCACCTTTGAGGATACACTAACGCAGATTGGCCTTGGGTACCCTTTTTTATTTTTACTAGGTAACAAAAATGCCCGAACCGTCTGGATTGCGCTAGCTGTAGTCCTGGTTGGATACTGGCTGGCCTTTGTACTTTACCCGGCCCCAAACGCAAGCTTTCCGTATAGTGCCGTTGGCGTTCCCGCAGATTGGCCAGAGCATTACAGCGGCCTGATGGCTCATTTCGATAAAAATAGTAATCTCGCCTGGGCATTTGATACGTGGTTTTTGAATCTGTTTCCGCGCGAAAATCCGTTTTTGTTCAATGGTGGCGGCTACGCTACGCTTAGTTTCATTCCAACTCTTGGCACCATGTTGCTGGGCTTACAGGCTGGCCGGTGGTTGCGTTCAGAACTGACACAGCGAGAAATTTTGAAACGCTTTCTGCTGGCAGGAATAATTGGGTTAGCGGCTGGCGTTTTCTTGCATATTACGGGCATTTGCCCCGTCGTAAAACGCATCTGGACCCCAGCCTGGGTACTGTTCAGTGGCGGTTGGTGCTTTTGGCTATTAGCGTTTTTTTACTACATCATTGATGTAACTGGCCGTCGTAACTGGGCATTTCCGTTGATCGTTGTTGGAATGAATTCCATCGCCATTTACTGTCTGGTGCATCTAATTGATCGTTTCATTGTTACATCACTCTATACCCATCTGGAACACGGCCTTTTTCAACTATTTGGGGCCGCCTACGAATCCTTGCTGATTGGTAGTGCTACATTAGGCATTTTTTACCTTATTCTTCGGTGGATGTACTACCGAAAACTCTTTATACGTATCTGAATTTTATGCTCACGGCCAATATCCTGAACCTGTTCGACCAAACAATTTTTTACGGTACCATCGTCGTCGAAGACGGACGTATTATTCAAATTAACCGACTCGATTCTGAGCGTCTGGGTGAGCCTTATGCGTTGCCGGGTTTTGTGGATGCCCACGTCCATATTGAAAGTTCGCTATTGACACCCCCGCAGTTTGCGCGTCTGGCGGTGGTTCACGGCACTGTCGCAACCGTATCGGACCCGCACGAAATTGGAAATGTTTTGGGCATTTCTGGTGTCAATTACATGATTGAGGAAGCTCGTCGGGTACCATTTAAATTCTTGTTCGGCGCGCCCTCCTGCGTTCCGGCTACCACGTTCGAGACCGCCGGAGCCACGATCAGCGTGCAGGATGTCCAGGAATTATTGTCCATGAAAGAGATTGGCTACTTAGCCGAAGTGATGAACTTCCCGGGTGTGCTGAATCATGATCCCGACATGATGGCTAAAATCAGTCTGGCTAAGGCGTTCAATAAACCCGTAGATGGTCATGCCCCCGGCTTAATCGGTGATGATGCGCAACGTTATATTGATGCGGGTATCAGTACCGACCACGAATGTTTTACCTATGAGGAGGGACTGGACAAAGCCCGGCGTGGTATGCGTATCTTAATTCGGGAGGGCAGTGCGGCCCGCAACTTCGAGTCGCTGATTCCACTATTAGCGGAATTTCCGACACAGATTATGTTCTGCTCCGATGACAAGCATCCTGATACACTGGCAGAAGGACATATTAATCAGTTAGTGGTGAGGGCATTGGGCAAGGGTCATTCGCTTTGGAATGTGTTACGGGCGGCCTGCCTGAATCCCGTGCTTCACTACCGCTTACCGGTTGGGTTACTACGCGAGGGTGACCCTGCCGATTATATCGTGGTTAATGATTTGACGGAGTTTCGTGTGCAGCAAACTGTTATAAATGGGGCTGTTGTGGCCCAAAATGGCCAATCGATTATACCCGATATGCGCAGCGAACATGTCAATCAGTTTAGCTGTTCGCCAAAAAAGGTAGCCGATTTTGTAGTAGTAGCCGATTCAGGAACAAGCCAGATTCGGGTGATCGAAGCCCTCGACGGTCAACTCATCACGAATGAACTGCATCTTGAACCCAAGATTACAAATAATCAGCTTGTGCCAGATGTTGAGCGCGACATACTAAAATTAGTGGTCGTTAACCGGTATCAGGATACGCCCCCAGCTGTAGCCTTTATTAAAAACTTTGGGCTGAAACATGGGGCTATTGCGTCGTCTGTTGGTCATGATTCGCACAATATTACGGCAGTTGGTTGTGATGATGAGAGTATTTGCCGGGCAGTTAACCTAGTTATTAACGCAAGAGGAGGTTTATCAGCAGTAGCCGGAACCAACCCCAGAGAACAGGATAGCGAGGTGATGAGCCGACGTGAATTTCTCCATCTGACTACAACAAGCGATACGCAACTGCTTCCACTGCCGGTGGCGGGCCTGATGAGCGATGACGATGGCTACGTCATCGCTGCTCAATATGCGGCCCTCGATCAGTTTGCCAAACAAGACTTGGGCAGCACACTGACGGCTCCCTTTATGACGCTGTCCTTTATGGCACTGCTGGTTATTCCTGCTCTGAAGTTGAGCGACAAAGGTCTATTCGACGGGAAAACGTTCATATTTACCCCTCTTCAAATAGTGAAATAGCAACCAAAAAAAATTTTATTTAGGAACTGTTTTAAATTCTATTTTTTATGGGTACGTTTACACTTCCCAAGGCTATTCCTAACCTTAACTTCCTTTTTTATCATGGCTCGCTCACGCTCACAAACCGGCCCCGACGACGAAACACTTTGGAATCAGTTTCGCGGTGGCGATGAAAATGCGTTTGCCCGATTGTATCAAAACTATGTTCAAACTCTCTACCATTACTGCGCCCATTTTGCAACGGATCGTGCACTGATTAAAGATTGCATTCACGACCTGTTTGTCGAACTATGGCGGCACCGCACCACCATCGGCACAACAACTTCTGTGCGATTTTATTTGATGGCATCTATCAAACGCAAGTTGGTGCGTCATTTAACGGCTGAGCAAAAGCTAGTTAGTCAGGACGACATGATCAACGGGCGTCGTGTGGGTGATACGCTCCCCGGTGCTGATCCTTCGCACGAAAACTTGCTGATTGCGCATGAAGAGGATACGTTCATGAATGACTGCCTGCATCAGGCTCTTGACAAGCTTCCCCGTCGGCAGCGCGAAGCCGTTCACCTGCGGTACTTTCAGAACATGAGCAATGAAGAAATTTCTGCCCTCATGGAAATTAACATTCAATCTGTTTATAACCTGATATTTGGGGCCATGAGCAACCTCAAACGTTATGTCACGCTCGAAAATGTGTCACTCTGACGCTGACTATTCCTAAATCTTACTTTAAACCCCGGTAACTTGACTATAGTTACCGGGGTTTTGTTTTTGAATCTGAGGGTTGCGAAGACTCCATCGTTCGGGTAACTTCGCTGAATGAATACAGACTCAACGCCCCTGCCTGAACGGGTTCGCCCCCGCGTCCTCGATGATGTAATTGGGCAGCGTAAACTTATTGGTTCTTCTCAATCCGGCGCTCCGGGTGCCCTGCGCCGGGCTGTAGACGCCGGGCGTTTGCCGTCTATGATTTTATGGGGACCGCCGGGTGTTGGTAAAACAACACTGGCATTGTTGTTGGCCGAAGCTGTCAAACGGCCATTCGTCGCGCTAAGTGCCATTAACTCGGGCGTAAAAGAAATTCGGGATGTGCTAAGTCGTCCAAGTGGAATGTTTCCTCCGGTTGTATTTATTGATGAAATTCATCGCTTCAACAAAGGCCAGCAGGACGCATTGCTTGGTGCTGTGGAAAAAGGTCAGATTACACTTATTGGTGCTACGACCGAGAACCCGTCATTTGAAGTAAATAGTGCCTTACTATCGCGCTGTCAGGTTTATATTCTCGAAGTTCTCAGCCGGGATGAATTGATTCAGCTCGTTGACCGGGCCATCGCCCAGGATGCCTTTTTGCAATCAAAAAAAATCACGGTCGAATCGTATGACGCGCTCCTGCGTCTATCTGGTGGCGATGGACGCAAATTGCTTAATCTCTTAGAACTGGTTGCTTCGGCTCATATTTCTGCTGACCCGCTGGTTATTACAGATGAGGGCGTAACGACGGTAGCCCAGCAAAATATTGCCCGTTATGATAAGTCCGGCGAGCAGCATTACGATATAATTTCGGCGTTTATTAAGTCCCTGCGTGGCTCTGATCCCAACGCGGCTTTATACTGGATGGCCCGTATGATTGTGGCGGGCGAAGACCCAATTTTCATTGCCCGTCGGATGCTGATTATGGCCTCAGAAGACATTGGGAACGCCAACCCCACGGCTATGATTATGGCGTCGGAAGCCGTTCAGGCAATACGGGCTATTGGCATGCCCGAAGGCCGGATTATTCTGTCGCAGGTGGCGGTATACCTGGCAACCTCGCCCAAAAGCAATGCGAGTTACGTTGCCATTGACGCTGCCATTGCGTTGGCCGAACAAACGGCTCACCTGCCAGTACCGTTACACTTACGCAATGCCCCTACAAAACTAATGAAGCAGATTGGTTATGGAAAAGAGTACCAGTATGCCCATGCTCACGAAGGCAACTTCGCCCAGCAAAATTTTCTGCCCGACGATTTGAAAGGACAGAAACTCTATGAACCCGGTCATAATGCCCGTGAGGCCGAAATTAGGCGGAGTTTACAGAAGTGGTGGGGAGACTGGTACGGGTATTGAGCGATTATTAGCAGATGGCCTGTCTACATTTATACCTCACCTGACCCAAACTTCTTATTGTTCCTTATCTATTAGTAGCGGGAAAGTATATACTGAATGTAGCACCTTTATTCGGTTGACTCCTTGCCGTAATAGCTCCACCATGATTAGCCACTATTTTCTCACAAATGGCCAAGCCGATGCCTGTCCCAGCAAATTCGTTTTTACCATGTAGGCGTTGAAAGACTTGAAAAATGCGATCTACATACTTATCATCGAAGCCTATGCCGTTGTCAGTCACATCAATGCGGTGATAGGCTTTAACGATACGGCTAGGTATGATCGAAGTAGGGAGATCGACAGCGGCTACGCGTTGGTTACTTACCAGAATTACTGGATTTGCCAAAGCGCCAGCCTGATTCATCTGGCGAAACTTAAGTGCATTACTCAGCAGATTTTGAAATAGTTGTTCTAATTGCGAGGGATCGCCTATTATTGTTGGTAAGGGGTCAACTGTTAGCAGGGCTCCGGTTTCTTCAATACGTATATCTAAATCAGAAAGTACCACATTAACTACCCCAGTCAGTGAGACAGATACCGCTTTATTCTGGCTAATAGAAACACGTGAGAAAGCTAAGAGGTCACGAATAAGTGTGGACATCCGAACAGCCGCCAATTGCATCCGATCCAGATAATCAATTCCTTCACCTAACTCTGTAATAAAGCGATCTTTTAGTAAATCCCCAAATTGTTGAATCTTGCGTAAAGGCTCTTGCAAGTCGTGACTGGCGATGTAAGCAAACTGTTGTAAGTTCTGGTTGGAACGCTGTAAATCCTGAATTGAGGCTTGCAGTTGTTGAGTACGTTCCTGAACTTTTTCATCCAAATCAGCCGATAGAGCTCTGTATCGGGCTTCACTTTCTTCTACTTTTTGTCTGGCTGTTACCTGTTTAGTTACGTCGGTGGCCACGACCAATACTCCCGAAATGCTCCCATCTGCTTCACGTTGAGGCTGATAGGTTAGGTCAATATAAATGGTCTCTAATTTGTTCTCACGGAGTATTTGTACCGCCACCTCAGGAGCGATGTAAGGGACGCCAGTAGCAATAACTTCCTTCAGTAACTGGTCGAAACCCTGTCCTCGAAGTTCAGGTAATACATCCAGTAAGGGTTTGCCGATCAAGTCGTTGAATGGCCGACCAACCAACTGACCGTAGAAAGGATTGGCCATGCGGATAGTTAAGTTGGCTTCACTAATAATGGCGATGGCAACCGGCGATTGTTCGAAAGAAGCCAGCAATTGTTGCCGGCTCTCTTCTCTGGTTACCATGCCTGTTGTTTCCTGACAGACGACCAGTACCCCACTCACTTGATTCAATTCGTTCAGAACAGGTGTATAGCTGAAAGTCCAGTAGACATCTTCCAAGCGACCATTGCGGTAAATGGGGATCAATTGATTTTCGCTCCAGGTAGCTTCCCCACCAGCCAACACCTGATCGATGAGTGGTTTAATAGTAGGCCATATTTCGGGCCAGCACTCTTCACCCCGTTGTCCTAAAGCGTTCGGATGCTTGCCATGATTACCCAAACTGGGCCGGTAAGCATCGTTGTAGAATTGGATTAGATCGTCTCCCCACCATAAAAACATGGGAAACTTAGACGAAAGTATCATTGAGACAATTGTGCGTAGACTCTGGGGCCAACTTTCGATAGGGCCAACAGGTGAATTTGCCCAATCGAAGGCGCGAGTTAGATCACCCATTTCTCCCTCACCGACTAAAATCTGTAGTGGAAGTAGTGGTTGAGTTTGCATAAGAGTGCAGTACGCAGGAAGCGCCTGTTAGGATCAGCTAGAAATGAGATTTACAGATAATTAATCAAAATCGGTGGTTGCCGCCTACCAGTAGCTGATTAACCTTTTTATCTAATTACCTGTATATGAAGTATATCGTTTTGCCAGACAAAACTACTTCTTATCTGGTAGAAATCACCACCGAACCTGGCCGTCGCCCACGACAATCCATTTTTCTGTGACCAGTTTCTCGAGTGCGAATGGTCCGCGGGCGTGAAGTTTTTGGGTCGAAATACCAATTTCGGCACCTAAACCAAACACACCTCCATCTGTAAAGCGCGTGGAAGCATTGGCATACACGGCAGCCGCATCGACCTCAAATAGAAAACGGTCAATGAGTGCCTGATTCTGCGATAAAATCGCTTCCGAATGTCGTGATGAGTAAGTCTGAAGATGTGATAATGTTTCGTCCAGATCCGCTACAACTTTTACTGCACATTTGTAATCCAGAAATTCACGCCCGAAATCTTCTGGCTGGGCGTGTTGCAAGTTTGTGTAACCAGCTTTTTCAAAAACAGCGTAAGCGGTTTCATCAGCAAAGACTTCGACATTCCATTTGTTGAAGTCGGTGGTTAGCATAGGCAGGAATTGATCGGCGATACTTTCATCAACCAGCACACAATCGAGTGAGTTGCAAACCGACGGGCGGGAGACGCGGGCATTGACGACAATGGCAACGGCTTTTTCTAAATCAGCACTTTCTTCAACGTACGTGTGGCAAACACCCGCACCCGTTTCGATGGTTGGCACCAACGAGTTTTTACGGACAAACTGAATCAACGATTCCGAACCGCGCGGGATAATAATGTCCACGTAGCGGGTTGCTGTCAGCAATTCATTCACCACAGCCCCTCGGGAAGTCGGCCCATCGGTTGGGAGTAGCGTTACAGCGGCTTTGGGTACGTCAAATTCGGTTAATACCTGTTGAATTAGCCCAACCAGATAGCGATTTGAGAAATCAGCTTCTTTACCTCCTTTCAGTACGCAGGCATTCCCCGACCGCAAACAGAGCGACGCTACATCGACCGTCACGTTTGGCCGAGCTTCATAAATAACGCCTACTACACCCAATGGCACCGCAATTTTTTTGAGTTTCAGCCCCTGCTCAATGGTGCGTTCCAGAATAACTTCGCCCGCCGGATCGGGTAGTACCGCCACCTCACGTAAACTTTTAGAGAGATCGGCCACGCGAGCTTCAGTAAGCTTTAGTCGGTCGTATTTCGGGTCAGTATCCGGCATTCGGGCGAGATCTTTTTGGTTTTCAGCCACAATTTCGGCGGTATGAGTAGCCAACACATCAGCTAGCCTGTTTAGTAGATCGGTTTTCTTAGCAGGGCTAAGCCGCCGAACGGTTGCGGATGCCTGTTGTGTAGCCTGGAGGAGGGGCGTAATGGGTGTCATGATTACAAAAGTACAATATCGTTTGCGTTCGCCACCTCAACGTTTTGCTGATTAAGCTGTTGCGATAAAATTTCGGACGAAATACGTGCGCGGGCTACGGCCACCGTTGTTTGATCTTCAGCTAAAATTTCGATCATTTCGCCAGTAGCAAACTCGCCTATGATGGCCTTGACGCCCACCGCCAGCAAACTTCGTCGTTGCTGTAATGCCCGGACAGCACCCGCATCGATTTGTATCCGTCCAACGGCCAGACTACCGCTACCAAGCCACCGATTTCGGGCGGAGAGGGCGGTTGCCTGCGGAATGAATTCGGTCCCGATTTCACTGCGTAACGCCCGGCTAAGACTATCCGGTTCGCTGAGCCCAAAAATAACGACTCGAATTCCCAGCCGCGTGGCTAGTTTGGCAAACGTTAGTTTGGAGGCCATGCCGCCTAAGCCCAACGATGATTTATCAGTTCGAACCACCCCGAAAACGCGCTCGTCAAAATCTGTCACCTGTCTGATTATCTGTCCGTTGGCGTCTAGCAATCCACCCACAGATGTGCAAAGCATCAGCGCTGCGGCCCCGAAACCAACAGCAATGAGGGTGGCAAGTTCATCGTTGTCCGAAAACTTAAGTTCGCGGTTGCTGACAACATCGTTTTCGTTGGCAATCGGGATTAAGTCATTAGCCCATAATTCCTCGTAGGTCTGCTTTAGTTGCAGAAACTGGTCACGATTGGCAAAGTGATGGCGTTCGCATAGACTTTGCGCAATTGAAATACCGTAGATTGAAAAAAAGCGGGAATATTGGTTGAGTAACAGTAGGTTACCGACAGCGGCAGCGGCTTTTCGCTGGGTGATATCACCCCTATATTCCCGAATCAGGGATTTGCCTGCCCCCACGGCTCCCGATGATACCAGTACAATTCGATAGTGCGGATGCAAGGCGGCTACCTGTCGGGCAATGTCAACCATAACTGGCTCGTTCGGCTCGCCATTGGGTTTCGTGATGGAAGCCGTGCCGAATTTAAGTACAAGAACGGGCTTTGTCATACGGGCAAAGATACGCACCAATGCCGCATCACTATACTATTCACTGGTCTGACTGGTTCTTAATTAAAGCCCCGGATTCGACAAAGCGGGCTTTTTGGCGAAGGGCAGATTTGAGTTGTTTCAGGTAGTCAGCTTTAGGAATCTCAATTGCCCCATATCGGCGAACATTGTCATTAATGAACTGCGTGTCGAGCAATGTGTAGTTTTGTTGGCGGAGAATCAGGATTAAGTGATGAAACGCCACTTTTGACGCATTACTGACCCGGTTGAACATGGATTCTCCAAAAAAAGCAGCTCCCAAGGCTACACCATATAGACCCCCTACTAACCGATTGTCTATATACGTTTCCACGCTATGAGCGAGCCCCATGAGGTGTAGTTCGGTATAGGCGTTTATTATTTCTTCCGAAATCCAGATGCTGTCATCCTCCGAGCGAGGTATTGAGCAACAGTGCATTACCTCATTAAAGGCTGTATTAATGCGAATTTCAAATTGGTGGCGATTGATAACCGGACGAAGCGATTTAGCTGGTTTGTAAGTAGCAAGCGGTATAACAGCACGGGGGTCAGGCGCGTACCAGTAGAGCATACCATCGGCATCGGCCATTGGGAAAATACCATTGATGTAGCCGTAAATTAAGTCGTCGGCGGTTAGCTTGTCCATGAAAAGGGTGAACGCGTAGAAAGACAAAGATAAAAAACAGACGACAACTTTACAGGAATCTAAAGGGTAGACAGGGCATATTTAGCCAAAATCCAGCATAATTAACGTAATTGTTTGTTCATAATCGTGACTTATGACACCTGATCTGTTGACACTAACCAACGGTAAATCGACTAGGTACGATGTCTGCCGTAGGTGTTATCAATCAGTACAACTTACAAAAAAAGTGATTAGTAGTCTGTTATTTTCGCTGACAGGTATAATTGGCGTACAGGCACAAAATAATACGCTGTTGGTTTATGGAAATGTAACCATTGATTCCAAAAACTTTGGGCTGAAGAAAGTAAGATACGATTTGTTGTCTATTTATGAGTCTGTTTGTATCATTAAGGATGATAGCGGATTCATTTTTATTAATTAATAGTAAAAATTTAGTTTATAAATATATTTATTAGGTAACATATCTGAAAGATATATGTAGTAAAACTAGTATATTGCTAGGTCAAAAAGAGTATATTAATACCCACCGTTTATGCATCTTGTTCAGTTTTGTCAGCGCGTAGCCGCGCTGATTATTGTTTGTTTTTTAATCAGAGTACCAACCTCATTCGCACAGAAACTAGTTGATCTAGCACCAGTTATCAAGTTTGGTAAAATAACGCCCGACCAGTTTACGAATTCTACGACTGATTCGACTGCCGAGGCTGTAGTACTCTACGACTATGGCGAGGTTACGTTCGATAATGATCCCAACGACTTATGGTTGGTGTGTCAGTACCGTGTCAGGATACAGATTCGTAAAAAATCAGCCTACGACCGGGCAACTATTCAACTAATGACTCGTCGCGGTAAGATGGGGCAGCACGAGTATGTTACTGATTTTGACGGCTACACGTACAATCTGGTCAATGGAAATATTGCTATTAATCGGCTGGCTAAGACAGGCCATTTTACCGAAAAAGCATCGGATGAAGCTTGGTTTGAAAAATACACATTGCCCAACGTCCGAGAAGGTTCTATCATTGATTATCAGTACACGGTTCGGACTCCTTTCGGTGTTAGCTCTAATCCCCGAACGTGGCGATTTCAGCAGAATATACCGGTTAACTGGAGTGAATACCGCATTACGATTCCCGATTATTTCTTTTATAAAATGATGTTAAGCGGTTATTTAACGATGACTGTAAATGATCGTACATCGACTACAGTAGATCTACTGCCCGGTCAGGCATCTGTGCATGCAACAGGGTATCGGTTTGCGATGAAAGGTGTTCCGGCTTTTCGTGAAGAGGCTTATATGACCACTGCCGACGACTATCTCGCCAAGATTGACTTTGAACTGGCTAGTTATCAGGTGCCTGGTGCGACGGGTTTGATAAGCAAAAACTTTTCGGTCGGTTGGGAGGCTATGGATAAAACCTTACTTGATGATATCGATTTTGGTGGACAAATTAAACGAGCAGGTTTCCTACGCGAAACGGCGAAATCATTGTTGACTCAACAAACAGACACACTTGGTCGGGTTACTGCTGCGTATGACTTTATTCGTCGAACTATTAAATGGAACGATGAGGATGGGCTGTGGTCATTGGATGGAATTAAAAAAGTATTCGACAACAAAAAAGGGAATGCGGCTGATATCAACCTGATGCTGATTGCGCTGTTGCGTGAAATGGCCATCGATGCGAATCCTGTAATTCTTAGCACTCGTGCGCATGGACGTATCAACGAAGACTACGCCTTACTGAGAAAATTCAACTACGTTATCGCACAGGTTTCCGTTGGCGGCAAAGATTTACTTCTGGATGCCACCGATCCGTATTTAGCACCTGGCATGTTGCCTGTTCATTGCCTAAATGGAACGGGTCGACTGGTGCATCCAACCACCCCTCGGTTTATATCACTACTTCCGGCAGAGCGTGATGTTGAGGTACATACCGGTACATTTACGCTTGCCGACGATGGCGAAGTAGCTGGTACACTCGTTCATTCACATGGGGGCTATAGTGCGTGGAGTACCCGAAAACAATTTACCATTGATGGAAAGGTAAAATACCTTGAGAGTCTACAGCAGAAACATCCGGTCTGGCAGATTGAAAAAGCAGATTTTTTAGGAACTGATCTGAAGGCCACCTCATTCAACATAAACTACACTATTGCTATTCCTGAAGCCTGTTCTAAAGCGGGAGACCGACTTTATTTCAAGCCCATGTTGACTGAAGCACACACGGACAATCCGTTCAAAGAATCAGAACGACTCTATCCCGTGGATTTTGGTGTGCTGATTGATGAAACCTTCACGGCTACCTATACCTTGCCCACTGGATTTCGGGTAGAGGAAATGCCCAAACCTACATCCATACAGCTACCCGAAAATGGTGGTCGATTTTTGTATGATGTGTCTGTCAATGCTACGAATCAGCTTCGCGTTGTCAGTCGGATTTTGCTGCGCCGACCCATGTATTTTGCTAGCGAGTACGGGCCTTTACGTGAATTGTTCAGCCGAATTGTGGCCAAACATGCCGAGCAGGTTGTTTTAAAACGAGAAGTGTCAGAGAAGAAATAAATATAATATGGAAAAACTTCTCTTTATGGCCCTGTTAATGAGTCAAACAGTGCTGGCTCAGGTTGAATACCAGTCCGAAGTACTATCGCCTATTCTAAAAGAAAATGCGCATGCTGTCGTTCGTCGGCACGAAACTACATTTACTGTAAAGTCGGTAGGGGAGGCCACTCAGCGTGTACGCAGTGTGATAACTGTGTTGGATGAGCAGGGCGACGATCATGCCAAAATGGTTGTAGGGTATGATAAGCTGTCGAAAGTGACCAATCTAGAAGGAGCGTTGTATGATGCCTCCGGTAAACTGATTAAAAAACTGAAGAAGGCAGACATTGAAGACTATAGCACCTACAGCGACTATAATCTCTTCGATGACAATCGGTATAAATCTGCTTCGTTCCCGAAACAGCCTACCTATCCATACACAGTTGAATTTCTTATTGAGACGACCGAGCGTAACCTGATGTTTTATCCAACATGGATGCCTCAGAATGAGGAGCATCTGTCTGTTGAACAGGCAGCATTTACGGTAATCATGCCCCTAAGTCTTGCCTTACGGTACAAGGAAATGAACATTCCGACCCCCGGAGTAGAGAAAACGGCTACTAATGGGACGAAAACATACGTCTGGAAACTCGCCAACTGTTCGGCTATAGAATTTGAACCTATGTCGCCCCCGGCACGGGAGCAGCTACCCGTCGTATATACAGCCCCGACAGATTTTGAAGTGCAGGAATATAAAGGAAAGCTTACGAGCTGGAATGATGTAGGCCGGTTTTATGATAGCCTGAACAACAATCGTGATCATATTCCCGACGATCTGCGTCAGCGGGTAATCAACTTGATAAAAGATGAAACGACTACCGCCGGGAAGGTTCGGAAACTCTACCGTTTTTTACAGGACCATACCCGTTATGTGAGTGTCCAGCTAGGTATTGGGGGTTGGCAGACAATAGAAGCCGAAAAGGTGGCTGCCAGTAAGTATGGTGATTGTAAAGCCCTGACTAACTATATGAAGGCATTGCTGAGAGCGGCTGGTGTGAACGCATACCCGGCGTTGGTGCGGGCTGGTGATAATGAGGCCGATATTTTGGCTGACTTCCCCAGTTTTCAGTTTAATCACATCATTCTGGGTGTACCCGATGGGCGAGATACACTCTTTTTAGAATGTACAAATGGGCATGGTCCGGCTGGCTATGTTGGTGATTTTACGGGAAACCGGCATGCACTTCTTATTTTACCTGATGGAAGTCGATTAATAAAAACACCCGCCTATCAGCCATCGGACAATCGCCAATGGCGACGTATTGCCGTCAACGTTACCGAGAAAGGCGACGCTACGGTTGAGGTTCAAACGCGTTATACTGGACTTCAACAAGATGATTATGCGAATGTAATTCATAGTATGAACCACGATGAACAACGTAGCTGGTTGCTCAAACGTATCCACATTCCTGCTTTTGAACTGAATACATTTGTTTACAATGAGCTATCAGGGTCCATTCCTGCTATTACGGAAACCCTTACCTTAGCTGTTCGTCAGTGGGCTACGGCTAGTGGTACACGACTATTTTTACCACTCAATCTGATGTCGGCGCTGTCATCAATAACACCACTGACACAACCGCGCAGGGCAGATGTTGACCTAACGACAAACTATGATTTTGAAGACAGTGATACAATTATGTATCAACTTCCGAAAGGATATACACCAGAGTATCGGATAGACCCATTAATGATAGAATCGAAATTTGGTCGATATACGGCACAATTGGCTATTGACGGTGACCAGATTACGTATATTCGTCATATAACAATGCATGGAGGACGGTTCCCGGCAGCAGTTTACACCCAATGGGTAGATTTTCGTAAAAAAATTGCTAAAGCTGATCGAACACAGATGGTGTTTATTAAGAATAACTAAACTAAACTCTTTGCCCTTTGTCAAACGTTTAAACTGAAACGATTTATAAGCAAATATGAAAAAAAGACTTATTCTATTATTGATAGCTCTGCCGTTGCTATTTAGCCAGTGTAGCGTCAATAAGCAGATTTCTCAGGCAAAAACTCTTGGCGATTGCCGGTATACAATTGCTTCAGCCGATAGTATTTATCTGGCGGGAGTGGATGTTCGACAGATGCGCAAAATGGAAGATATTAACCCAGCCCGATACCCCCGACTGGCGGCTGGTTTGCTAATGCGTAATGTGCCGCTGGATGCCCGTATAAATATTGACATTAGCAATCCAACCAACAAACTGGCTGGCATCAACCAGTTGGAATACCGGATTTTGCTGGCTGGACAGGAGTTGTTTAATGGTTTCCTGAACCAGCGTATTGAGGTGCAGCCCGGTGGCGGGAAAACGCGCGTTCCGATTCGTTTGAATACCAATGCCTACCAACTGCTTACAGATAGTAAAACCCGCGATGCATTTACTCAGTTGGTGCAGAACCTTTCTGGTGCGGCTGGCACCCAGCCTTCTAAACTGACTATTAAAATTAAACCGATGCTTGATTTGCTGGGTAAACAAGTTAACTATCCTGGTTATATCACTATTGATCAGGACGTGACGAATAAAATTTTGTTAGGTAACTAAGACGCTTTAGCATTTATACGTCTTTATTCAGTAGCATTCTGTTAGCCCCGGCTTTTTAGGCTGGGGCTATTTATTTTGAAGAAGCAGTTTATACGTTAACTAACTATCCAATGCGCTATTTCCTCTTTTCCTGTCTTTTTTTAGGCTCAACTCTGGCGATTCAGGCTCAGTCGAACCGAATTCAGCTTACCCATAATGAAGATCAAAAACGTGTCACAGTTACAGTAGATGGAAAACCCTTCACAGCTTATATCTATCCCGGTCCAACGGTTCTGAAGAAGCCTGTCTTGTATCCCATCCTCTCGGCGGGCGGCAATTTCATAACGCGTGGATGGCCGCTTGACCCACGTCCGGGCGAGCGAATTGACCACCCGCACCACGTTGGAATGTGGTTCAATTATGGCGATGTGAATGGTCATGATTTCTGGAATAACTCTATCGAAATCGGCCCGGAACATAAAGGACCATTCGGTACTATAGTCCACACGGGTGTAAAATCCATGAAAAGTGGCAAAGATCAGGCTGATCTAGTTGTTACCGCCGATTGGCTTGGTAAGGATGGTAAAGCTATGCTTCAGGAAACAACGACATACCAGTTTCGGGCGGGGGCAGACAATCGGATCATTGACCGCATTACAACCCTTAAAGCAGTTGGTAAAGAGGTCGTGTTCACTGATAACAAAGAAGGGTTGATTGCCCTACGTGTTGCCCGCCAACTCGAACAGCCGTCAACCAAGCCAGAGATGTTCACTGATGCGCAGGGGGTAGCTACAAAGGTGCCGGTGTTGGACAATGCTGGTGTAACGGGTCTCTATCATACCAGTGAAGGCGTAGAAGGCGATGCTGTTTGGGGTACTCGTGCCCAGTGGGTAAAACTCACCGGAACTCTTGGTAATGAAGCGGTGTCGGTGGTTTTAACCGATCACCCCAAAAACATTGGTTATCCAACTTACTGGCATGCAAGAGGATATGGTTTGTTTGCCGCAAATCCGCTGGCTCCGTCTATATTCAGTAACGGGAAGTCTCCCGCCCTGAACTACACTTTGCCTGTTGGCCAATCGGTTACGTTTCGTTATCGGTTGCTGATTCAATCGGGGAACTTGACGGATGTGGCTCTTAAACAGTTAATCAAATAACTTTATCAGCCAATTGGGTGCAACGTAAACTATCTGAATAGTTGGCATATTATTTGTAACATGGTAATCCAGTACACTAAACTGTACTGGATTTATGCTAAATACTACCTATTGTAACTATTTACAGTTGACAGGTATCTGCTTTGTTGCTTTCATTCTGGCTTCAGGCTTTCTATGTGCTCAACCCCGGATTTCACAAGCGCATTCATCACTCCGTCAAGGAGCAGATGGGCTGGAAACTATTGAAAATGGGCAAATTAAGGTGGGAATCAATACGAATTATGGCGGTGCCATAACTTACCTCGCCTTCCTGGACAGCCACGGTGACAGTGTTGGCACCACGAATATGGTTAATAACCCAGACCTCGGCCGTCAGATACAGATTGCCCTCTATAGTGGCCCAATTAGTTATCCAGGCTACCCCGGCCTCGGCTGGAATCCAATTCAGGCTGGCGATGCTTACTTAAATCCATCGCAGGTAATTGCTGTAGAAAAGCAGCAAAACCTGTTATATGCGAAGACGATCCCAAAACAGTTTGGTATTAATAATGAACCGGGCGAGGCCACTATTGAACACTGGATTCGCTTAGAGGGCAATGTAGTAAAAGTACATGCTAAAGTGGTTATGGCTCGTTCGGATAAAACGCAGTATGAAGCCCGACAACAGGAGTTTCCTTGCGTATATCTGAACGGTGATTATCACAATATGTGGTATTATAAAGGTGGTTCACCCTACACAAATGGCTCACTGGAACTTGCGCGCATACAACCTCCCAGCACAATGATGTTTGGGGATGTTTTTCCAACGGAATCCTGGATGGCCACTACCAATGAAAAAGGCTATGGGGTGGGTTTATTCGTTCAGGATAATTACGAATGGAAAAGAGGTTATTTTGGCAGTGATTTGAGTGGGGGTGAGTTCAGCACCGTAGCGTCCTATATTGCGGCTACAAACCGTGTTATATTAGACTATAATCTGGTTTATGAATGGGACTACGAATTGGTTTTGGGTAATTTAAATAAAATTCGTTCCTACATGTATTCTAAGCCCCGCTCATCGGCTGGGCCTAATTATCGGTTTGATACATCACGTAAGGGATGGTATTATCAAAAAGCGACTGACACCGGCTGGCCTATTCTGGGGAAACTTCATGTTAGCCTGAATGAATCAAGTAACAACAACCGAATCACTTCACCTTACGTCTTTTGGAAAGGGAGCAGTAACCCGAAAATTTATTTGCGTGCAGCCTTTCAAACCCAACATGATAAATTTCGACTAAAGTGGCGCCGGAGCGAAGACCAGACATTGTATGATATGGATGATCGATATGTGGATTTTCCAATTATCAACGATGGAAAGTTTCATACCTACGAAATAGACCTGAGCCACAACGATAACTGGTTGAATCACAACATTGGGCAGATTCAGTTCGGCACGGTTCCAGAGGGGCCAACGATTAATGGCTGGGCTAAGGTAGAATGGATTTCCTCTTCAGAAAACGGACCCGTTGAGCAGACAGTTACTGCACCTGTTGCTGCTTTGCCTAGTATTAGTACACCGATTGTCAATTTGCCGGTCGCC
Source organism: Spirosoma flavum (assembly GCF_042686045.1). Classification (NCBI taxonomy): domain Bacteria; kingdom Pseudomonadati; phylum Bacteroidota; class Cytophagia; order Cytophagales; family Cytophagaceae; genus Spirosoma; species Spirosoma flavum. Next base: position 788,922 of record NZ_JBHUOM010000023.1, on the reverse strand, counting down.
GTACAGGCTCCTGTCGCAGCTCCCTGCGAACCCGGTTGTGCGCCTGTTATCGTGAAGAAACTATATTACGTTCGCTCGAATCGAAAACGGTGAGCTACTCCCAGTTAAAAAACAAAAGCTGGTGACGATAGATATCGTCACCAGCTTTTGTTTTTTAGTCGGTATTTGTGCGTTTACAGGCTAATTTAAATGCACCAGTGCTGACCGATAGACGCGCCCTTCGAGCGATTCCACCCATAAACGTAGAATATTGTTTTCAGTGGTAGCCCGGCCAAGCTCGTTATCAATCTGCCGAAGTAAGAAAAACAGTTGGTGGACATGCATCCACTGATCTGCCAGCTGGCTATCATTCTGAAGATTTTGTCGTTGCTGACGAGCTTCCAGTGCTAGCTGACGTAGACTCATTTTGAGATGGTAGCGAAGTATTATCAGCCGGCTAGCCATTGGCAGTTCACTTTGACTACGTTCCATGTGCGAGATACTTTTCGCCAACATGTTGTTGCGTTGCTGAAGTTGATCGGATACAATCATCCAGGCATGTTCAGCCTGGAGAAAATTATATGTTACATTTCTCATAGCTATCAGTACAAATACGGTTTATAAACAAATATACTAATATGGCAACTTATTCAACTACTAAAAAACTTATTTTAGCAAATTTTTTTCTGAATATTCCTAGGTTTACCAATTATTTTATAAGTATAGTGTAGATTACTTTAACGAATAAAAAAGGGAAAATGTAGATATTCATCAACTCACTAACAGGTTGGGCTATATAGTTTGACGTTCGGAGTTTGAAGTTTGGCGTTAAACCTCGAACTTCAAACCCCGAACGTCACTCCTGCTTATGGACCCCATATACCGCGCGCTCATCGTTTGCACCAACCACACTGATTATCCGACAAAGTCCCATAAAACGGGATTGTGGTTGAGTGAAGCCACGCACTTCTACGATGAGTTGTCGGGTCGGAATTTACCTTACGATATTGCCAGTCCAACCGGCGGGACGGTGCCTATTGATGAAAAAAGTATTGATCGGCGTGATACCATTAACGAAAAATGGTACCATGATCCTACATTTCGTACTAAGCTCGAAAATTCGCTACTGGTAGATGATGTAAACCCGGCCAATTACCAGATTATTTATTTTACCGGTGGGCATGGTACGATGTGGGACTTCCCGAATAATCTGGTACTGCAGATGTTAACGCGGCAGATTTATGAAAAAGGAGGGATGGTAGCCGCTGTTTGCCACGGTGTCAGTGCTCTACTCAACGTAACCTTATCCGATGGCTCTCTGCTTATTGACAACCGTCAGGTAACTGGTTTTTCAAATATGGAAGAAAAACTTGTTCGCCTTGATGAGGAAGTACCGTTTCTACTCGAAGATGCGTTGCGGCAAAAAAACGCACTCTATAGCAAGAGTTTAATTCCCTTTCTGCCCTATATCGAAGTCGATGAACGGCTAGTAACGGGCCAAAACCCACTTTCGGCCAGGAAGGTTGGCCGAAAGGTGTTAGAAGAAATGTATGAGAAGTAATGAACGAGTATTGTCCTTAAACTACACTTGTTCACTACTTTACTAAACCACTGCCTGCGGAAATACTTCACGCAGGGGTTTCAATTCCTGATCTTTCTCGGAAACAATAGGGTTAGCGATACCCCAATTAATATTCAGGTCGGGGTCGTTCCAGATAATGCCTGATTCTGACGCTTTATGGTAGATATTGGTACATTTATAGCTAAACACACTGTCTTCCAAGGCTACAAATCCATGAGCAAATCCTTCTGGTATATAAGCCATGTTGGCTAGCTTAGCGTCCAGCAAAAATGTTTCATACTGTCCGAACGTGGGAGAGTCGGGCCGTAAATCAACCGCAACGTCCAGTACCTGACCACTCATAACACGCACCAGTTTACCTTGTGCAAACGGTTCATGTTGCATATGCAATCCTCGTAGAACACCCTTTACCGAAAACGACTGATTGTCCTGAACGAACTCCATCGGCAAGCCTAACGATACGAAAAGCGGCTTGTTATAGGACTCGAAGAAGTGGCCTCGCTCATCTTCAAATACGCGTGGAATTAATTCGATCAGGCCCTCAATGGCTGTTTTCCTAACTTGCATAATGGTGGTTGTTACGTAAACAAAATTGCTCTTACGGGCAAATTTATGAAACTGACACCGTAAGTCGTACTTTTGGGCAGAATCATTTTTAGCCTGTGATTCTATGTTTTAGCATGACATACTCAGAATTAAGCGAACAGATTTTTCAGAAACAATCATATTTGTGTGTTGGATTAGATACAGACTCTCGTAAACTTCCCCCGCATTTATTAACTGAAGCTGATCCAGTTTTTACGTTCAATAAAGCAATAATTGATGCAACTATAGATTTTGCCGTCGCGTATAAACCCAATATTGCTTTTTATGAAGCTCAGGGACCACGTGGTTGGGAAAGTTTGCAAAAAACACTGGACTATATCCCCAAAGATTGCTTCACGATTGCGGATGCTAAACGGGGCGATATTGGTAATACTTCGGATCTATACGCCCGCACGTTTTTCGACCCCACGGCTGCCGGATTAGCCTTCGATTCTGTTACGGTGGCACCCTACATGGGCCATGATTCGGTGATGCCTTTTCTGGCCTACAAAGGCAAATGGGTTATCCTGCTGGCATTGACATCAAACGTAGGCAGTGCCGATTTTCAACGTCAGATTATTGGTGATCAGGAGTTATTCGAAATGGTTATCGAAACCGCTAAAACGTGGGCCGGCCCCGATCAATTGATGTTTGTTGTAGGTGCGACACAGGCGAATGAGTTGAAACGAATTCGGGAACTGGCACCTGATAACTTTCTGCTCGTGCCGGGTGTTGGAACGCAGGGAGGTAGCCTAGCCGATGTATCCCGTTTGGGGTTAACAAAAACGGGTGGCTTATTAGTCAATGCATCAAGGAGTATTTTATATGCATCCGATGGAACAGATTTTGCTGACCGGGCACGGGCCGAAGCGAAGGCTTTGCAGCTAGAAATGGCGCATCACTTGGCAACTATTAGCTAGTAATTATCGGATAATTGTTACCAGTAAGCGGTAAACAAGTCTCATTTTAATTGATTGTTTTCCTACTAAATGATCACATAGAGTGTTACTCATTGCTGCAATCTGTCTCCTGTGTCTGAAGCCTTCCTGTATTTCATCTGGCAGTATCAGTATTTCTCGAAGAATAGCGTAAAAACTACTGATGGTGAGGCCATTCGGGTGCTGCATCCTGGCTTTCAAAATCATGATGCCGGGCCAGATTTTTCGAATGCCCGCTTAGTCATTAATGATGTAGAGTGGGTAGGTACGGTTGAGATGCATACCCGTACATCGCATTGGCTGGCTCACCGCCATCAGCATGATCGTGCTTACGACAATGTTATCTTACACGTTGTTTGGGAAGACGATCGCGCTGAAAATGGCCGGCGTGTGGATCGGGCCAATGGGACACCGTTGCCCACGCTCGAACTAAGTCCACTTACCGATTTTGCCTTACTGGATCGGTATCGAGTCCTTGCTGAATCGCCGGATAGCATTCCGTGTGCGGGGCAATTTAGGTCTGTGTCACCCCTACGAATAACGTCAATGCTCGACAGAGCAATGCTGCAACGGTTAGAGCGCAAGGCTGCGGGCGTTCAGGAAATGTTTAGGCAAACGGGTGGCGATTGGGAGGAGACTGCTTATCGGGTATTGGCGGTAAATATGGGATTTAAAATCAATGCCGATCCAATGGCTCAACTTAGTCGGGCTGTACCGCTAAAAGCGATTTTGAAACACCGCGATAGGTTACTGCAAGCTGAAGCCATGCTGTTCGGGACAGCTGGCTTATTGGCCATCGATGAGCCCGATGAGTATGTAATGGCTCTCCAGCGTGAGTACCGGTTCTTGTCAGCTAAATACATACTCGCCGAAAAACAGGTGATGGCTCATGCCTGGAAATGGGGACGTTTGCGTCCGGCTAATTTTCCAACGCTTCGGTTGGCTCAACTGGCTCGTTTATTAACGCACCATGCCAGCTTGTTTTCTCTTTTCGTGGGTACGACAGATGTTGAAAGACTATTGAAGTCGTTGCAACTATCCCCCTCAGACTATTGGCAGTCGCACTACCGGTTTGACAAACAGACAGAAAAATCAGTGCCAACGTTGGGCCAGAACTCGGCCGAAAACATTGTGATCAATACGGTAGTACCCTTACTGGCGGCTTACGCGCATCATAGCGGGCAACCCGCTTATATTGATCGGGCGATTGCTTTGCTAGAACAACTACCCCCCGAAAAAAACCGCCTGACCGATGGCTGGGATACCCTTGGACTGGGTATCCGCACAGCCTTCGATTCGCAGGCGGCTATTGAACTCTACAATGAGTTCTGCTCCGTTAAAAAATGTCTTAGTTGCCAAATTGGCGCAGCACTATTGAAATAGTATCAGCTTATCACCATATCCTGTTTCGTGGAATCCCATGTCACACGCTTGCCAGTATGTAAGGCCGTTGTGGCCATAATGTTGGCAACGGAGTGGTTGAAACCAACCCTAGCCGGTGCATTTGGCTCTTTGCGGCTACGAACACAGCCCATCCAGTTCAGCATGTGCAGCGATGTCATGGGATCACCACCCGTATTGGCAGAGGTTTCCATTTTGGCAACTTCGCCAAGTGACATTGCGGGCAGGAGATTCGCCTGCATGTTCATCTCTTTAGCGTATTTAGCTTCCAGACCACCATCGGGCGAAATTTTGTTCGTGTCGAGGTTAATCATGCCGCCATTCGAATAATAATATTCTTTTACACCACCCGCTTCGTTGTTCATCCGGGAGGAATACAGCACCTGGAAGCCTTTCGTTTTATCATTATCCGGGCCGTAATCAAATACCGCTGTAAAAGTATCTGCATTAACGCGACCATCTTTCCAGCTATACACACCACCGTTGGCAACTACCGAACGGGGGTGATCTAAACCGCTGAACCAGTGTACCGTATCAATCTGGTGCGACATCCATTGGCCGGGAATGCCTGACGAGTAGGGGTAGAATAACCGGAACTCAAGGTATTTTCGCGGATCCCAGGCCGTTTTCGGCCGGTTCAGTTGATAACGATCCCAGTCGGTATCTTCCTTACGGATTTCAGATACTAATTTAGGCCGACGCCAGCGACCGGGCTGGTTGACATTCCAGGTCATTTCGACCATGGTAATATCACCGAACTTACCCGACTTGATGAAGTCGTTGGCGGAGTGATAGTTAGGGGCTGACCGGCGTTGTGATCCGACCTGCACAATTTTTTTGGTGCTTTCAACCGCTTTAACCGCCTTGCGGGCGTCTTCCAGCGATTCGGCGAAAGGCTTTTCGCAGTAGGCATCGCGGCCCGACTCAACAGCGGCTACGCAGTGGAGCGCATGCTGGAAATCGGCGGTGCTGATGATTACGGCATCTACATCCTTCCGGTCGAGGAGTTCGTCGTTGTTGCGGGCTTTGAAGAACGAATCGTCGTTCCAGCCTTTTCCTTTCAAAAATTGTTCGGCTTCATCGCGACGACGGCTCCAGATGTCAGATACGCCTACGAAGGCAAAGTTTTGCGTTTTGGCGTGTTCCATGAACGCAGGGGCCAATGACGCCCGAAACCGATCGGAGAAACCAATGATACCCACCCGAACGCGGTCGTTTGAGCCGAGAATACGGGCGTAACTACCCGCCGAGATACTCAGGCCGAGACCAGCAAGGGTAGATTTTTTTATAAACTCACGACGATTTTCCATGTACGACAAGTCGTTAAATAGGAGATGATAGACAAGAGATAAAGACGCTTGACTTGAAAGTTTACTGACTGGTAGTCAGCTTGTTTTAAAGAGTTTTGATTTTAATGTTTCGGTACGATACGCGTTCGCCATGGTCCTGAAGTAGAATATGGCCTTTTGGCGCTTCACCAAAACGACCATTGGCATTATAGTCGGCGGCTTTGTACTTGCTCATGGCGACCAGCTCCCTGAATTTCTCGCTGCCCCGTTCGTACTCAACTACTTTTTTGCCGTTCAACCAGTGCTCAACATGCTTACCTTTTGAAACGACACGACCCGTATTCCACTCGCCTATGGGGTTAGCTTTCTTACTGCTTGCCGGAATCAAATCATATAATGACCCAACGGTACGGTTGCCATCGCGACCTAGTTTGGCATCGGGATGTTTGTCATCGTCCAGTACTTGAAACTCAAGCCCAAAGGCCGACCCTTTTGGCTTAGGACTCTGCTCAGCGACAAAATATTTCACGCCACTATTTGCTCCATCAGTTAGCCGGAAATCGAACATCAAATCGAAATCACTATATTCTTTGTCCGTAACAATATCACCAAAACTTTGCGATTCCGAACCGTCAGATTTTTGGATTGTCAGTAGCCCATCCGCAACAGTCCAGCCTTTGTCTGGAAACTTGTCTTTGTAAGCGCCCCGCCAGCCGTTGGTCGTTTTGCCATCGAACAGTAATTTCCATCCGTCTTTTTTTTCCTGTGCTGTAAGCGTATTTGGCGTTGATTGTTTTTCGGCAGCCATCAGGCTTACCAATAATAATCCAGAAATAAGTAGTTGCTTCATATCCTAATAATCGGGTAAAACACGCGTCGGCCAGGCACTGCGCTAACAGCCGGAACTCTTTTATAAGTTAATGTGAAGAGTTTTTGTAATGTACTCTTTATTGATTTGAGCGCACTGAGCAGCGGTTTTATCTTTCTCAGGTACGCCGTCTAATTCAACAATGCCCCAGCCCTGGAACTTGATATCGTCCAGCGCTTTGATCACTGCTGGAACGTCTACATTTCCCCGGCCCAGTTCGACGAACTTATAGGCTTTAGGATCATCTGGCTTATCGGGTAGGGGAGACATCGTATCTTTCAGGTGTAGCGCATACAAAATGTCTTTGTATTGTTTTACCGCTTTCTCGGGCTGACCTCCACCTTGCTTGTAGTGAGCAATATCGAGCAGTAGCTTCACGTATTTAGGATTCATGGCCTGCACAATCACATCCACTTCTTCGGGTGTTTCGCCGAGTTGACTCATGTGGTTATGGTAAGTGGCCTGAATGCCCATATCGGCAGTTTGCTTGCCAATTTCGTTCATCACCGTTGCTAAACGCTTCAACTCGTCGGTGGTGGGAAGTCGATCTTTGGGTCGGGCAGAGTTGGTCAATTGAATTGCCGAACCTCCAAGGGCCTTCACAAAACTGGCATGCGCTACGTGCATATCAATGGTACTCTGCTCTTTAGCCGGGTCAATCTCCACATTACCACTCGAAAACATAGCCAGTGTCAGGTGATGCTTTTCAAGTAATGCTTTCAATTCTGATGGTTTTGCCCGGTATGGTCCAAAGGTGTTGGCCCGAATTTGAATGCCATGATAACCCAGATTTGCCAGATCGGCAATTGCCTGAACATCGTTACCCCCCCAAGTGATTGACGAGTACGCGATGTTAAGCCCTGATTTTTTAGGCATAGTAGGACGGGCCGATAGTTGGTCGATACCAGCGGTAAGGGCCAAAGCTGACAAACCAGCCGTAGTGAGAAACTGTCGTCTGTTTACAGTCTCGTTCATAAGCGTAGTGGAGAAAATGATCAGTGCGAACTGACGATATGAGTACAGTTACTGATGATGAAATGAATTGGTTACAGGTAGAGAACTGATCGGATAAGGAGAGATTGGTCTTATTCTACTGAAAACAAAGAGCGAAAGAGTAGCCTACTCTTTCGCTCTTTAACCTTAATAACCCGGATTCTGTGCGAAGCCTGGACTACCATCGGCAGCTTTTTCGGTACGGTCAATTTGTGTTTGCGGAATGGGTCGAAGGTTGTGTGTCTCTTTTACGTTCACAGCCGCCTGAGGATTATATAGTTTAGTACGCTCCACCAGATTACCCCACCGTTTTAAATCCATCCACCGGATTTGTTCCCCCATCAGTTCACGGCCTCGTTCCTGATAAATCATTTCCATATCCATTGCTGCTGGTGTTATTTCCATGGCTGTCTCTTTGCCAGGCCAAGCGGCCCGACGACGTACTGTGTTGATGGCCGCAGTCGCTTCTGTCGTTTTTCCAAGCTTCAATTGTGCCTCGGCCAGGATCAGATAGGTCTCGGCTAATCGGAAGGCCAGAAAATCTCGGCTACCAGGCTCATACGTTTTGTCTGGCCGGAGAGGGTCGAAGAATTTTAGAAGTGGCAGGAATAAAGTTTCCGAGTAGGCACTCGGTACCAGAACCTGATACGGTTTTTTTGCCCGTTCAGCTAGCGTCATTTCGTAGCCAGGAATAAAAATGGCGGTGTCGCCAGCTTTGAACGTAACGGTTAATTTTGATTTATCAAAGGCCGTATTAAATGTACCTGGATTGTTGCTTAACCAAGTATCCCGAAACGACTTTTTATACCGCGAATCATTCACACGATCCTTAAAAACAGTTTCCAAAGCAAAGGTTGTCGGGCGTAAACGTCTGAAAGGCCGGTCATAGGCAATATCCCGAACCATACCAGCTTGCGTATCATACTGCATACCGAAGAGCAGGTGAAGGTTGTTACCCCCGGTATTACCCCCAGAACTGGCCAATGGAGCTGATGCGGCATTGGTCAGTGGATCAGATGTATACTGAACCGAGAAAACTACTTCATCATTAATTTCGCCTGCTCCCTGCGAAAACACACTCGCAAAATCAGGCAGCAATTTAAACCCGTAGTTGGCAATCACATTCTGAGCATAAGTAGCTGCTTTGGCATAATCGTCGGCTGCTTTCGCCGATGACGTTGCTTTTGTCAGGTATACACGAGCCAGAAGATGTTCCGCAGCCGCTTTAGTAGCACGGCCATAGTCCGACGATCTGGCTTTGTTCTCTAGATCGGGCAATGCCGATTCGAGATCAGCCAGAATAGCTTTATAAATATCGGCTTCAGTTGCCCGGCTGGTTTTCTTTGTAGGTCCCAGCGTTTCTGTCAATCGTAAATCTACACCACCCCACTGCTGTACCAGGATAAAGTAGTAGTGCGCGCGCAGAAACTTAACTTCAGCTACCCGCTGTTTTTTAAGAACGTCAGTAATGCCGGTTGCTGCCGGGGCTCGTCCGATAACTGCGTTGCATGTATTGATGCCTCGGTAAAGTTCTTCCCACACACCTTGTAGGATATCTACGAAACTATTTAGTTGGGTATCGTAGAAATGGAAGCCCTTGTAACTGCCGTCAGACCCGGTTGCGTACAAATCTGTACCGAACTCCGTCATAGTCAGTCCCTGTTGCGTTGCGTAGAAGCTTCGCAAAGGAGCATAAGATGCTCTTGTAGCATCTTCGAAGCCCTTTGGCGTATTGATGTAATCGTTTCCAATGGCGGAGATTACTTTTTCCTCCAGTATATTTTTGCAAGCCTGGCCGCTAAGCAAAAGCGTTATAAGGCCCAGAACACGGAATGATTTTGCTGTAACTATAAATTTCATGTTTTTGGAATCTAAGGGTTTGTATAAACACGGGACGTAATGGTGAGTCGCGGTTTTGATTTGCTTTTCCGCACAAAACGCCAATTATTTATGTGCCTAGAATTTAACATTTAAACCAAAGGTCGTTATCCGGGTAGCGGGTGTAACATTATTATTGATCGTGCCATCGGCTGTTTCCGGATCGACCCCGTTATACTTCGACCGGTACGTCGAGAAGATGAACGGCTGCTGAATACTGGTGAACAAACGCAACGATTGCATGCCTATCTTCTGGGTTATTTTGGATGAGAATGTGTACCCAAAATTGATATTACGAACTTTCACGAACGTACCATCGAAGTAAAACAAGGCTGAGTTATTGACAGGGAATTCCTGATTGTGGTTGGGCCGTGGGAATTCGTTGGTTGGATTATTGGGTGTCCAGTAATCCACTTTGATTTGCTGATACCGACCTGCCAATTGGTTATTGTCCCGGTGAAAGCCGCTCAGAATTGTTTGACCAAAGCGACCATATACGAAGAACGATAGATCGAACCCTTTGTAGGAGAATCGGTTTGTAATGCCAGCGCTGAACGTTGGGATATCCGAGCCCAAGAAGACCCGGTCATTAGCCGTAATTTTGCCGTCATTATCCGTATCCTGAATTTTAATTTGCCCGACACCACTTTGGTATGATTTAGCTGCATCGGCTTCACTTGTCTGCCAGATACCTGCTTTCTTATAATCAAAATAAGCGGTCAACGGTTTTCCGATAAACCACTTGTTGCCGAGGTCATCAACGGCACCATTATACAGCGAAACAATGGCTTCATTGTTTTTGGTAAAGGCAAAATCAGTTGTCCATTTAAAGCCACCTTTTGAATTTATGTTAACGGTCGATAAGCTTATTTCAATACCCCGGTTACGGGTTTCACCAACGTTCTTGGTTACGGCGTTAAAGCCAATAGATGTTGGCAATTGGTCGGACAGCAGCAGGTTAGTTGTGTTTGTTTGATAGAGTTCGATCGAACCGGCTACCCGACCTCGCCACAGACTAAAATCTACCCCGATATTTGATGACGTTGACGTTTCCCATTTCAAATCAGGATTGCCAATGGTACCAGGGCGATACCCATAAGCTGCCGTATTATTCCAGGCATAAACAGTCCGGCTTAGCAGCCCTTGCGTTTGATAAGGAACAACCCCCTGATTACCCACAGAACCCCGGCTTACGCGCAGTTTCAACTGATCAAGCCAGGAAACGCTTTTCAAGAATTCTTCATTGTTTATGTTCCAGGCCAGAGCAATACCTGGGAAGTTACCATACTTGAAATTTTCACCGAAACGGCTTGATCCATCTCGTCGAAGTGTTGCGGTTATCAGGTATTTATCCTTGTAATCATAATTGATCCGACCCATAAACGAATTAATCGTCCATTGAATCAGATTACTACCTACGCCCAACACCAAGCTGGCATTGCCCACATTATTATACTGTTGTGTTTCGGCGGGAACACCTTGTACAGAAAGATTACTGTATTGAAAATTATCCCGCTGAATGGATTGTAAAGCCGTTACGCCCAAATTGTGGTTGCCGAACGTCTTATTATATGTCAGGATGTTTTCCAGGGTGTAATTGAATCCAACTTGATTATTGTTAGACGCTGTTGGGTCACCCCCCTTGCGGTCGTTCGTTTGGGAGCCAGTAAAGCGTCCCGACTGTGATATAGAGAAATCCGGACCAAAAACAGCGCGGTATTTTAAGCCGTCTAAAATGTTGGCTTCTGCGTAAATACTGTTGAAGATGCGGTACTTTTTAATATTGTCTACCTGAGCACCGGGTACAATTTCTGCCAATGGATTCGTCAGCAGGGCGTCGTTGGTAGGAGAGAAGATGATGTTACCATTATCGTCGTAGGGCCTGCCAAGCGGGTTTTGCTGAAGCGTGAAGCCGTATGGATTAAGACCAGCTCCGTTCCGGACGCTATGCATCATATAGGAAGAAATGCCTACCTTAATTACCTTATTGATTTGATGGTCAATGTTGGCCCGGACTGAATAACGCGAGTAATCCAGGCCAGGATTAATGCCTTTGTCCTGAAAATAGCCTACGGAAATGTAGAACTGCGTTTTTTCATTACCGCCCTGAATACCAAGTGAGTGATTTTGCTGAAACCCCTGTCTAAGGATTAATGATTGATAATCGGTGTTTCTATTGGCGGCAATACCGGCGGCTACAGCAGGGTCTCCCCCTAAAGGCGAAACGTGGGCGTCTGCGTAAGCATCCGCTACACCTGTAGGAACAGGGTTTCCATTTGCGTCCTTATATTCATTGGTAGACCGGTAGGCTTCCCGTACATATTCAGCAAATTCTGGACCACTAAACAGGTGAACTTTATCCAGCGGATTCGTTACGCCCGCGTAGGCATCATAGCTAACAGTCGTTTTTCCGTTGTTGTTGCCCCGTTTGGTTGTTACCAGTACCACGCCATTTGCACCTCTGGCACCATAAATTGCCGTTGCTGTAGCGTCTTTTAGAATTTCCAGTGAGGCTACATCATTAGGGTTGAGATCTTCATATCCCCCCGTTACAAAATCGAATGGCCGGTTATTGCTCAGTTCGTTCCGATCGCCGGTGAGTGGAATTCCATCCACAACGTATAATGGATTATTGCCCGCATTGAAGGAGCGCCGACCCCGGATCCTTATGGTTGGTGTAGAGCCGGGCTTGCTGCCCGATTGAGCTACGTCGACCCCAGCTACCCTGCCCTGCATCGCCTGACCAATATTAGCAATAGGTTGCTCAGTAATCTGCCTTGGTGTAACTGATGAAATAGCCCCTGTTAACTGGCTCTTTCTCTGCGTTCCGTATCCGACAACGACGACTTCATTCAGGGCGCGGGTATCAGCTAAAATCGTTACGTCGATCGAAGAGCGGTTTCCTGCGGTAATCTCCTGCGAGATGAATCCAACTGATGAAAATACCAGAATAGCCTGACCATCTGGAATGGCGATCTGATACCGCCCCGAAGCATCGGTAGTTGTGCCTCGCGTAGACCCTTTAACTGCTACGTTTACACCGGGCAAAGCACTATTATCATCGGATGAGAGTACACGACCCGTAATGGTGCGATCCTGATTTAGCTTTACGCTGGCCGTTGCGGGGTGTAGTAGTGGCGCACTGAATGCTGGTTGACCAACTAGCACGAGTGCTGTTAGGCCAAGCAGAGGCAACCACGAGTATCGTGGTGGTTGGGTAATTGTCTTCTGCATAATAAATTAGATTAGATTGGGGCAATAATTAAGGTAAAGACTTCGCCGAACCGGTTGCCACCTCAATGGAGTCACCAGGCTTAAGGTGTATAGGATTTTGATGTTTCAAGAGTAAATTCACCTGCCCGGACGTTAAGGCCACACACGTACCTTTAAGCCGCTGCCGCACCTGAAACGTGGTGCCCACTGCTTCGATGGTGAGACCAGCCGTATGTACCCTGAACAGACGCGCTGACGAGGTATCATTCCGGTGGGTAATAGAAAAATCGGCTCCTCCTTTTAACCACACCGCCCGCGGAGTTTCGTCGTTCCACCGACGTGCATACCGAACCGTGCTGTTGGGATAAAGCGTCATACTTGAGTTGTCGGGTAACCGAATCTGGCGGGTTTGGTCGGCGTAGGTACTGATACTCCAAACCGATTGATTTGGTCCATATTGCATCCACAGCGCCCAGCCAATTAGTAGAACCACGCCAAGGGTTGCCAATACAGTCCTGATAAAATACCACCAGCCAACAACCGCCCGAACATCAGCTTGAAGAGGCCGCACGTCTTCCATAGTCTGGAGGGATTCACGAATACGCCCCCATACAGTCGAAATCTCATCGGATGATAAGTTGGGTAGAGCAGGGTGACTCCCGGTACGGACAAGCTCACAGGCTATCTCAACAGTTTCTTCCTGATGCGGGTGGTTAACTAGCCATATCTGCCAATACGATGCTACCTCTTCGTCATTGGGGTATTTCACCCAACGCACAAACAGGTCGTCAAGGGCAAGCTCCTCAGCGCTGTAGACAGAATATGACTTTTGAGACACGGTATATGACTGTTTCGTTTAATCCAAAGCGTCAGGAATAGGGGTTTCTACTTATTCTTAAGTAGTGATTGCTATCGAGAGATAAACTTCGTAGTCTAATAAGGTATAATTATGGACTATTTAATGATGGAACAAATTTATACATGGCTGATAATGCCAGAAAATCAATAGCCGATTTTAGAAAATATTAGGTAGATGAGGGGGTGCAACCTTTTTTGTGAAAAAAAATTACTTAAATCTATTCTTTAATAGAAGTACTAGAAGATTTTTTTGTAAAAAAATATAGTCAAGTTAATACAGTATATAGTAGTAAAAGTAGTAGTAATTAAAAAAATTAATTAACTGAATTTGTATTTAACTTATATTAACGCAACTCATAGATGATCATTTTTAGGTTATATGTCAACGTGAGGATGGGTTGCTTTTTTACTGATAACTGATGGTTCAAAGGGCATTTCTGCCGAACAAGTTTCCAGTTTGTACTGAGTTGTGTGTTTCACAAACCGGTGTCTGAGGTGCCTGCTTTAACTATTGTTGCCTTTACCGGTTATATTATCATCTGTATGATAAAAAAAAACATAAATCAAATTCGGCGAATGTATCAACCGTGCTTCTTACGGCTAATAGGAATAGTACTTCTACTGACACAATTGTGTTGGTCAGGGTTTGCAAAAACAACACAGCAGACGTCGTTTAAACTAGTCGACACAACGCAGACTCAAGAAACCCAACCTAAATCATTAACATTTACGGCGTCAACCGATCAGCGATTTTTCTTTTTTAATGACACTCGCACCCCTGATAATCGTCGGTACGCGGTGAGTGTGTATGGTTTAAGAGCTGGCTTTTTATTCCCCGCCCGTCATGATAGACCGGCTCTTCAAGGTGGGCGATCAGCCAGTTTTAAAGCAGGAGCGGGATTTTATTTCTTGAATCAACATCTCGATCGTCCTGGGATATTACCCAACACGTCGGAGTCTGTTACTCGCCGTTTGCGTATGGCTACCGTCTATTATGAGCGTTTTTTACTGCGTCGAAAATCGTTTGAAGTGAGTATGCCAATTGAGTTTGGCTATGGTCATTCTCGCTACGAAATTAATAATGATCAGGTTGGCAGCCATGAGGTAGCCCGAGGGGTTTTTCTGCCCTTGGGTGTGGGTGTATCGGCAGCCTATCAGTTTCCAACTTTACGCTGGTTTAGACCGTTACACTGGTTCGGTCTAAACATACTGACAGGCTACCGATTTATTCTTAAAAAAGATATTGCCGAAAGTGGAATCAACTATACCGGTTTATACCTGTCGGTTGGGCCATCATTTTTCCTGGAAAACCTGACCGCTGATATAAAGTATTGGCGCCAAAAGCGGAAAAAGAAGCGACAATAGCGTGTCTGACTACACTATTTACCACTGCTCAACACCTAGATTATTAGGGAATAAGGACGCTTTCTTCCCACCGAATGCTTACAACCTGCTCAATATCGGGATGCAGGCTAATGGCTACCGGACAGGTGTGGGCAATTTTTTCCAGTCGGGCACGAGTTTCATCATCAGGCATATTTTCTGCGTGGAGTGTTAGATCAATGTCAATACGGGCGATGCGCCGGGGTGGTTGAGTTGTCATGATCTTTGTAACATCTAACTTGCTGCCTTTCAGTTCGATACCATCACGCTTAGCAAAAATAGCAATTGTTGTAATAATGCATGTACCAAGAGCATTGGCAACCAGATCAGTTGGTGAAAATGCCTCACCCCGGCCCTGGTTATCGGTAGGGGCATCTGTATTGATATGGGTGCCAGACTGCAAATGGGCGCAATCGGTACGTAACTCGCCAAGGTAGTCAATGTGAATCGTTGCCATAGGGAAATTGAAAGTTAGTTGGTAGTCAATAAGTCTTCCGGTTCGTATACGATATACTACCGGGAAACGTTAGATATTGCTTCTTGTTTACTTCTTGCTGTTGAGGTTAAACATATAAATAATGGAGTAGTTACGCTAATAGTTAAGTCTTATTTTGTGAACACGAGCAAAAAATAGTATTTTTATTTCAGGATTCTACGACAATGAGAACAATATACGGATTACTTGGGCTTGTGCTAAGCACCTGGCTTTTATCGAGTCAGATCGCTACGGCTCAAAAATCTGATGCCGAAGACGATAATAACTATTCGACCATAACTACGTTTGGCCTTACGACAAACACAAATTCTGGTATCGTTGGCGGTTTCTCATTTCGACAGTCTAAACAATTGTCTACTTCATTCTTTGGCTTACCTCAATACCGCTATCTGAGTATTGAGGTAGTCAATGTAAAACACCCTAAAGAACTTCGGTCATCCATCAATAATGTTGGCTCAGGCTACCTTGATGGTAAAGAAAACTATTTGTTTGTTTTGCGCCCCCAATATGGCCGTGAGGTGAAGTTGTTTCAGCGTAGCGCCGATGAAGGTATTGCCATCAGTGCTATTCTGGCGGCTGGCCCGTCGCTGGGGATTATTAAGCCTTATTATCTTGAAGTTGCTTATGGAAACCAAACCCGTACCGTACCGGCCTCGCAGGTAAATGGGTTCGCTACATCGTCTGGAGAGACAGTTACCGGGGCTGGTGGGTTTTTTCAGGGTATTGGTGAGTCGAAGCTGACAGTGGGGTTGAACGTAAAAGCTGCGCTGAGTTTTGAACTAAGTGCTTTCAGAAACAATACAACAGGCGTTGAAATTGGTTTTCTGGCCGAAGCCTTCCCCAACAAAATCGTTATTATCCCCAATACAGATCCTGCTGGCAAACGCGAAGATGGTAATCGTAGTTTCTTCACATCAGGCTACATCACCCTGTTTTTTGGGAGCAAGAAATAAAAATCAGCCAGCATTAAGTAAAGTGTAAAAACCTATAGCATAGGCTACTCGTAACGCTTTGCCATGCAGTATGCCCGTACCGTGAACTTTACAGCCGAAAAACGAATTTTGCTGGAAAGGATTGAGGTGATATGATTGAACTACCTGTAATACCCTCCGAACAACAACGTAACCGGGCAGGCGTCCCGAAACGTCCCGATTGGCTGCGTGTGAAATTACCCATCGGTCCCGAGTATGCCAAAGTTCGTAAGTTGGTGGATGAGCATAAGCTCCACACTATTTGCGAGAGTGGAAACTGCCCAAATATGGGTGAGTGCTGGGGAGCGGGTACGGCTACGTTTATGATTCTGGGAAATATCTGTACACGAAGTTGCTCGTTTTGTGCGGTTGCAACGGGCCGCCCTAATGAATATGACACCGACGAGCCCCGGCGTGTAGCCGAAGCTATTGTGCTAATGAAGGTTAAACACGCGGTCCTTACATCTGTAAATCGCGATGAATTGAAAGACCGGGGAGCCGAAATATGGTACCAAACTGTGCGGCTTATTAAAGAAGCTTCTCCTACAACAACCATTGAAACGCTGATTCCTGATACGAAAGGAAACTGGGAAGCCCTTGAGCGCATGATTTCGGCTGGTCAGGAGGTTGTTTCGCATAATGTGGAAACTGTCGAACGTCTCTACCGGCGCGTTCGGCCACAGGCTCGTTATGCCCGAAGTCTGGAACAGATTCGTCGGACGAAGGATTATGGTCAGCGGACGAAGTCAGGTATTATGCTCGGCTTGGGCGAAACCTACGATGAAATCGTTAAAGCAATGGATGATTTAGTGGTAAATGGACTAGACATATTAACGCTGGGTCAGTACCTCCAACCGACCAAAATGCACCACGAAGTGATTGAGTGGATTCATCCCGAAACGTTTGCCAAATACCGTGAAGAAGGTCTGAAACGAGGGCTGAAGTATGTCGAGTCCGGTCCGCTAGTCCGGTCAAGTTATCATGCTGAGAAACACGTGAATGTTTAATTTTACTACGCTTTTGTAAACAATTAAGCGTATTCGATACTTAAAGGAGAGAGTCCGGGCCGAGGGTTCGGACTTTTTCTTTGCCGCATGAAAAAATATGACTTCATCATTGCTGGAGGAGGCATGGCAGGGTTGAGTCTGGCGTATTACTTTACCCAATCTCCACTGCGCGACCGAAGCATTCTAATTTTAGACCGTGATCCCAAAACTACTAATGATCGAACGTGGTGTTTCTGGGAACGGAACAAAGAATCATCCGGCCGTGGGCTGAATGATGCAAAACCATTTGAGTCTATCCTTTTTCGTTCCTGGAGCAGAGTCAGTTTCCACGGAACTACGTATGCTGATTCGCTCGATATGGGGCATTATCAGTACAAGATGTTGCGGGGAATTGATTTTTATGATTTCGTGCATTGTGAACTGGCGAAACACCCAACTATAGAACGAAAGCAGGCAACTATTAACCGAATTAAAGATACACCACAAGGGGGATTCGTAATTGCCGACGATGAACCGTACATCGCTGATTATGTGTTTGATAGTACATTTTTACTTAAACTGGATCAGCCCGAAAACCATAATTTACTTCAACATTTCAAGGGTTGGGTTATTACGACTGAGAAGGCCTGTTTTAACCCCGAACAGCCCGAAATCATGGATTTCCGGGTAAATCAATGTGGCGATTGCCGATTTGTGTATGTACTGCCGTTTGATGAAAAAACGGCTTTAGTTGAATTTACCCTTTTTAACGGAAAACTCCTGTCCGACGCCGAATACGACTCTGAACTTCATCAATACATCAGTTGTTTTTTAGAAACAGGCGGCTACAAAGTCAGCGAAACTGAATATGGAGTTATCCCGATGTCCGATGAATCGACTCAGGAGAATCCGTCTGAACACATCGTCAGAATTGGCACATCAGGCGGCTATACCAAAGCCTCAACGGGTTACACTTTTCAACGGACGCAGCGATATTTACAGAGTATTGTCCAAAATCTGATTCAAACGGGCAAACCTTTACGCTCTACGCCGTGGTTCAAAAAGCGATTCAAGCTTTACGATAGCATCTTTCTGAACGTTCTGGAAAAGCATCGTCATCCGGCAGACGATATTTTCACGAGAGTTTATACCAAAAACCCCCGGCGCGTCTTTAAATTTTTGGACGAAGACACGCGCTTTGTCGATGAATTACGGTTGTTTGCCACTATGCCATTTGCGCCCTTTCTACGGGCTTTTTTGGATGTCCTACGCAAAAAGATAGCTGGTTGATACGCGCCTGATTCTGCTTATAACTTGCCCCCTGTTCAGAAACTTGTAGCTTTGCGGTTTCAAACTATGTTATATAGATAGAGTAATGCCTTATCTCTTCACTTCCGAGTCTGTTTCCGAGGGACACCCCGATAAAGTTGCCGACCAAATTTCCGATGCTTTAATTGATAATTTTCTGGCATTTGACCCAGAAAGTAAAGTCGCCTGCGAAACACTCGTTACGACAGGTCAGGTAGTGTTGGCTGGTGAAATCAAGACCGATACCTATCTTGACGTTCAGAAAATTACGCGCGAGGTGATCCGTAGAATCGGTTACACGAAGAGCGAGTACATGTTTGAGGCCAATTCGTGTGGCATTTTCTCGGCTCTTCATGATCAATCAGCAGATATTAATCAAGGTGTTGACCGCAAGGTTGAAAACCAGGATTTTGAAACAAGAGCGAATGCTCAGGGTGCGGGCGATCAGGGCATGATGTTTGGGTATGCTACCAACGAAACGGACAATTATATGCCGTTGCCGCTGGATTTGGCCCATGCCATTCTCCGCGAGATGTCGCAAATTCGTAATAACGAAATCGAGCTGATGCCGTATCTACGGCCTGATGCCAAATCGCAGGTGACGATTGAATATTCTGACGATGATCAGCCTATTCGTATTGATACCATTGTGGTTTCGACTCAGCACGATGATTTCGCCGATGACGAAACGATGTTGAAAAAAATCAAAGAAGACATTATCAACATCGTGCTTCCCCGCGTAAAAGCCGGACAGAAAGCTGAGCTTCGTGGTTTATTCACCGACAATATCACGTACTATATCAACCCAACGGGTAAGTTCGTAATTGGTGGTCCTCATGGCGATACCGGTTTGACAGGACGCAAAATTATTGTTGATACCTACGGTGGCAAGGGTGCTCACGGTGGTGGTGCTTTCTCGGGTAAAGACCCGTCGAAAGTGGATCGGTCTGGCGCGTATGCCACTCGCCATATTGCTAAAAATTTAGTAGCTGCCGGTCTCTGCGACCAGGTGCTGGTGCAGGTTTCCTATGCCATTGGTGTTGCTAAGCCTTGTGGCTTGTATGTAAATACGTACGGTACATCTAAAGTAGACATGCATGATGGAGTCATCGCAGAAAAAGTTGCTGAACTTTTCGATATGCGCCCCTATGCAATTGAGCAACGGCTCAAACTACGTAATCCAATCTATTCCGAAACAGCCGCTTATGGACACATGGGCCGCAAGAACGAGATTGTAAAGAAGACCTTTGGCTCGAACGGAAATACTATCGAGCTTGAAGTAGAATTGTTTACGTGGGAAAAACTGGATTTTGTTGATAAAGTAAAAGCTGCATTTGGGCTGTAATTCATTTTCAGAGATATAAAAGCATTGAAGGCCACTCCTGATGGAGTGGCCTTCAATGCTTTTACAGCGTCACATTAGTTATAACTCATCGGTCTCATAGACCTCATCTTCTGCTTCTACCTGCGATTGCGCTTCCATAATAGCTGGACTCGAAATGTCATTACGTTTTTGCTTGAACCGAACAAGCTTATCTTTCAGTACATCCAGCACACGATCGGTTGCGCTCTCGAAACTCTTGTCATGTTCTTTTACGAATAATTCCTTACCGGGCAGCATCAGTCGTACTTCGACTATCTTCTCCTTAACCTTGTTAGAGTCTGCTCCCTCTAATCTTAAAAACACTTCCCCACTAATAATCCGGTCATGGAAGGTGTCTAACTTATCAAGTTTCGCCTGGATGAAATCTAACAGGCTTTGATCGGCCGTGAACTTAACGGCATGCATTTGTAGTCTCATTGTGTCGCTTTTAAGGTGAATTGATCAGAACATCAATGGTTAGACTAAGTTTGGTTATATAGACCAGAAAGTCAATACCATCTACGAAAGATGCAAGCATGTTTCACGTAGACTACAACTCATAAAGGTTAACCGCCTGTATGGGGTGTACTTTACGAAAAACTGTGGAACGGACTAATGCAAAAGTTCTTCGAAAAGTATAATTACACGATCAGGATAGAATCACCCGGATAGGCTGATTGGGTCGTAATGTGATTAGTGGTTTGGGAATAATACGCTGATTAGCTAAGGCTTTAAAGTTGAAACTGCGTACGAACATTGACAATAAAATCTGCAATTCCATTAGGGCAAACTGATTGCCGATACATAAACGTGGCCCCCCGCCAAAAGGGAGGTAGGCATACGAGTGCAAATTCTCTTTTGGGCCTCCCGGAGCAAACCTGTCGGGATCGAAGCGTTCAGGATCAGGCCAGTTTAGCGGGTCACGATGAAGGAGATAGGGACAAAGTAAGGCCGTATCTCCAGTGGGAATCGTATAAGAGCCAATGTGGTCGTCGTTGTGCGCCCGTCGGCTCAGAATCCAGGCGGGCGGGTACAGCCGTAAGGATTCCTGTACAACTTGCAGCGTGTAAGTTAGAGAGCGGAACGCGTCGGGTGCTGGAATCCTGGCATCGCCTAATACAGATTGGCTTTCGGCCTGTAACCGGGCAAGTACGTCGGGGTGCTTAGTGAGCAGATGGATTGTCCAGGCCATTGAGACCGCCGTAGTTTCGTGACCTGCCGAAAAAATTGTTACACATTCATCACGTAGTTGCTGGTTCGACATCCGTTCCCCCGTTTCTTCATCTTCGGCACTCAGCAGCATTCCCAATAAGTCATCTTTAGCTTCGTGATGTTGTCGCCGTTGGTCAATAAGCCCGTAAATAAATGAATCGACCTGCATGCGGGCTCGTTTCGACCGCAAATTATTAGGCGTTGGCCACGTATAAGGAAATCGGATCGGTGACAGCATCCGCTTGTTCGCCAAATAATTAAGGCTATCCAGGGCACCTGAAAGACCATCAAGTTTTCCAATTGTGTCGGATCCGAATAAGGTTTTGCAGACGATACGCATCGTTACATCCATAAACGCCTGCGATACGTTGACTGACTTTTTTAAGTCTTGCCTATTCAGTTCGTCTAGCCAGTCGGCTGTTTCAGACACCATTGTCTGTGCCAGTGCGGCAAGTTTTTGCCGATGAAAGGCGGGTTGAGCCAGCCGCCGTTGCCGACGCCAGAAATCGCCATCGCTGGTGAGTAAGCCATTTCCCAAAAAAATCTTGAGCACGTCAAAGGCGGGTGAACGACCATAATTACGGTGGTTTTCCTGCAAAATATGCTTGGTATCTTCAGGACGAAAGACCAAATACTGATGTCGTCCGCCAATACGAAGGTGCACAATACGGTCGTGATTGCGTTGCAGCGTACATAATGTGCCCAGCGGGTCGCGAAGAAAGGCAAGCGTATTGCCAAAGAAAGGCAAGCCTGGATGAAGCGGGGCCTGGTGGATAGGTGCGTCAGTTGTTTCCATTCAAAAAGCCGCTCCGGCAATAAATCGGAGCGGCTATAAATATACTTAATGAGTAAACAAAAGCATTACGAATTCACTACCTCTCCACCGTTAACGTGAATAACCTGACCCGTGAAGTACGACGCATCTTCGGAGGCCAAAAATACGTAGGCAGGTGCTAATTCGGCGGGTTGACCGGGGCGTTCCATAGGTGTGTCTTTACCAAACTTTTCAACCTCCTCCAGTGATTTAGTCGCTACAATCAGCGGTGTCCAAATAGGACCTGGTGCAACACCGTTAACCCGAATATTGCGTTCTACCAAATTTTGCGATAGTGAACGCGTGAAGGCTGTGATAGCCCCTTTGGTTGATGCATAGTCAATCAGCGATTCGCTACCTCGGTACGACACAACCGAAGTTGTATTGATGATGCAGTCATACGCATTCATGTAGGGTAATATTTTCTTGGTCAATCGAAATATAGCCAGGATATTCAGTTCAAACGTTTCGCGCATTTGCTGATCCGAAATGTCGGTAAACTCCTTTTGCTCAACATGATTGGCCGCGTTGTTAACCAGGATATTCACCCGTTTATATGTACTGATGATTTTATCAACAGCTTCCTGAATAAAGGGAACCTGCTTTAAATCACCCGGAATAAGCAGGCACAGACGGCCTTCCGCTTCAATAAGTGATTTTGTTTTCTGCGCATCTTCTTCTTCGCGGGGGTGATACAAAATGGCCAAGTCAGCGCCTTCACGAGCGAAATGAATCGCTACTGCGCGGCCAATCCCACTGTCACCACCCGTAATGACAGCAACTTTATCTTTTAATTTATCGGCCCCCTGATAGTTGTCCCGAATATAAATCGGTTGAGGATCCATTTCATATTCCAAACCCGGCTGTGCATTTTGATGCTGGGGCTTGGTTTCAATTTCCATCTGTTCCATAACGTTTGTGGTAATGTGGTGTTGGGTGCTCAAACCCGACATTAACTAGGTTCATGTATGTCAGCATCGGGTACTCAAACCCGATACCACGCTTAGAACTAATTTTTTACGCATTTACTATTGTGCCACCGTTGGGATGTAGTACTTGTCCAGTAATGTATGACGCGTCTTCGGAGGCCAGAAACACGTAGGCGGGTGCCACTTCGCTGGGCTGACCGGGGCGTTTCATGGGTACGTCTTTGCCAAACTCTGCCACTTCTTTTGCACTAACTGAAGCAGGGTTGAGGGGTGTCCAGATGGGGCCGGGGGCTACCGCGTTTACACGAATTCCTTTGCTAATTAAATTGCTGGACAATGCCCGCGTAAAGCTCATAATCGCTCCTTTCGTGGATGAGTATTCGAGCAGGTCAGCCCGCCCCTGATACGCCGTAATCGACGTAGTATTGATAATGCAGTCGCCTTTTTGCAAATGCGGAGTTGCTGCTTTCGTTACTCGGAAAAACGAATAGATATTGGTTTCGTATGTTGCCAGCAGATCATCATCACTGGCCTCTTCAAGGGTTTTATGTTGTAATTGTAAACCCGCGTTATTGACCAGAATATTGAGTTTGCCGAGTTGCTGAACTGTGGTTTCTACAATGTACCTGCAGTACGCTTCCTGACGAAGGTCACCCGGTAAAAGTATACACAGACGGCCTTCCGCTTCAACAAGTGATTTTGTTTTCTGCGCATCGACTTCCTCGCGGGGCGTGTAGGAAATGGCGACATCGGCCCCTTCTCGTGCAAAATGAACGGCTACGGCTCGACCTATACCACTGTCTCCACCCGTAATCAGGGCGACTTTGTCTTTTAATTTATTTGCTCCTTTGTAAAGATACCGGATTACCTTCGGCTGTGGGTCCAATTCAGCCTCAATGCCCGGCTGGACATCCTGATGCTGAGGAGGGATTTTTGCTTCCATAACGTCGCTTTAGTTTGTACTTTTTGGATAAGCCAAAAGCAACGGCGGTTGTTTAGAGAAATCTATTGAAATGGTGGATTTTGTACAGACAGAGGGAATCTGTACTATAGTAGTTCGGAAAAGAATTTATGGACACTAATAATGGTTTATATAACCCTAAACAGTGTGTTCGCGGTAAGGAGTCAATGACGTTGATTGGAACAAAAAAGTCGTCTACAACCCCTGGGGTACTAAGTAAAGATTGCGGCAGGAGAGATAGGAAAAGAAATTTATAACGTGATAAATCTACACAAGGAAATTAAATCAGCGCTTTTTACCCTCTGCGAGACGTATGTCCAGCAGCGAATCACTACTGCCCGACAGGCTATGGAAGCCGCACAGGAGTCAGCTAATGAAGAGTCAAAAAGTAGCGCGGGTGATAAATACGAAACTGGTCGGGCAATGGCCCAACTTGAACGTGATCGACACGCTCAACTATTGGCAGAAGCCAAGAAACTGGAGCAGGAATTAACCCGGCTGAACATCGACAAGACGTACGAAATCATTCAGCCGGGAAGTTTAGTCACTACAAACCGAGGTTCTTTTTTTATCAGCATCAGTGCTGGTAAACTTGCACTCGATGGTAGCGATTATTTCGCAATTTCAGCTGCTTCGCCTATAGGAACGTTGTTAGGAGGCCATAGAGCAGGCAATTCTGTTACGTTTAATAAAGTAACGTATCAGGTGTTGGAAGTGGCTTAACTAGTATACACGCTCTCCACCAATCCAGGTCTGGTTCACCTTTGTCTGGCGTATTTTTGGGTTGGGTACCGTCATAATATCGCGGTCTAATATGACGAAATCGGCTTGTTTGCCAGGAGCAATACTGCCGCGAAGATGATCCTCAAAACAGGCATAGGCTGCCCAACGAGTCATAGCTAGCAGAGCTGACTTTCGATCAACGGCGTTTTCCATCTGATAACCACCCGATGGGAAATTTTTTGCGTCTTGACGGGCTACGGCTGAGTGGAAACCGAAAAGTGGATTAACCGCTTCGACCGGAAAATCGCTGCCAAACGCGATCAGTCCATTTTGCTTCATTAGATCCTTAAACGCATACGCGCCTTTAACCCGAATTGGTCCCAGTCGGTCGGTGGCCCAGTACATATCTGACGTGGCATGCGTTGGCTGAACCGACGGAATAATTGAATATTTGCCAAACTTCCAGAAATCATCTGGCGATACAACTTGCGCATGTTCGATGCGCCAGCGCCGGTCGTTGTGACCCTTCAATAATTTTCCGTAGAGGTCGAGCATGAGATGATTCGCTGAATCGCCGATGCAGTGTGTATTGGCCTGAAAGTTTGATGCATACAGCAACTTCGTTACCCGTTCCAGTTCGGCTGGACCGAGTAGCAGGAATCCACCGGTTTCGGGGCGGTCGCTGTAGGGCCGTCTTAGGCAAGCTCCGCGAGAGCCCAACGCACCATCAGCATAGAGTTTAAAGGCTTTCACCGTAAGCCGGTCGGTTTGGAAAGGGCCGCGTTTTAGGAAATAATTCAGGTTTGGCTCACCAAGACTGATCATGGCATAATCGCGAATTTTTAATTTGTTCGCCTTTTGTAGACTGTCGATCAGGTTAATCTCATCGGGGCTAATCCCCGCGTCTGATATAGTCGTTAGGCCCAGCGATAGGCAAACTTTCTGAGCGGCCAGCAACATGTTGGCTTTGTCGTTCAGGTCGGGTTGGGGCAATACTCGCTTGATTAGTTGCATGGCATTATCCACCAAGACCCCAGTCGGCTGACCATTTTTTAAGATCACTTCGCCACCCGGCAATTTTGAGCCAGCCGTAACCTGGGCCAGCCGTAGAGCCTTAGAATTAACAAACAGCGCATGGCCATCAACCCGCATTAGGGCGACAGGAATATTTGGAAAAGCCGCGTCGAGTTTCTCTTTTGTTGGAAATGTCTTTTCGTCCCAGTCGTTTTGATCCCATCCCCGGCCAGTGAGCCACAATACGTCCGGGTGTTTCTGATAAAAGGCTTTTAGGCGTTCGATAACTTCATTATACGAGGTTGCTCCCACCAGATCGGCTTGACTAAGCACTTGCCCTAAACCCAGAAAGTGGGAATGAGGATCATAAAAGCCAGGATAAACGGGTTGACCGCCTAAATCGACTGTACTATCGGCTTCGTATTCATTAGCCAGTGTTTTTGCCGACCCGACGGCCAGAAATTTTCCATCTTTAATAACAAACGCATCGGCGACAGAGAAGCTGGAATCGGCGGTATAGACATGGGCATTTTTGACAAATAAATCGGCTTTCTTTTTGGATGAACAGCCTGATAGTAGAGTCAGTAAAGCCGGAAATAGCAGTAAAAGACGTTTCATAATGGATTATTGGAAAAGCTGCAATTTAGAAGAAAGTTAATAAGCCAACCAGCTAATCGCAGATTCTCGTATTTTTGTCCTAATCGTCCTTGTTAACCTTAATTCAATGAAGCTCAGCAGTTGGATTCTCTTTATTCTTTTTCCTTTTACGGTCTTTGCCCAAGCCTATAAAAACCCATTACAACGTGCCCAACGAAATGCATATGTCGTGCAACAAGGCGAAATAGTAACCCTACCACAGGTCGTTGCCATGGCGCTAGAGAAAAACTACCAGATTCGGATTGCCCGCACTCAGGAACAGATTTCTCACTATAATGCCACCTATGGCAATGCCGGTTTCTTACCTGTAGTGACAGGCAATCTTAGTAAAAATAATAGTAGACAAAATTTACAGCAGGATTATTTTTCGACACAGGCGCCAACCAATGCATCTGGCGTACTGAACATTAATACCGTAGCTGGTGTCAATTTTAACTGGACACTCTTCAACGGGCTTGGTATGTTCATCCTGTACGACCAGCTTAACGAACAAACCCGTATTGCCGAGGTTACTACCCGTGCCAATGTCGAGCAGACATTAGCTAACGTAGCCACCGCTTATTATAATGTAGTTCGGCAGGTACAGCATTTGCTAACGTTACGCCAGGCATTAGATATTTCGCGCGACAGACTAGAACTGGCCCGGGATTCTTATGAAGTAGGCACACGCTCGAAAGTCGATTTCTTAAGTGCCCAAGTAGACTATAACACGGACAGTTCGGCTTTGCTGAGCCAGACCCAAAGTTTACAAGCTGCTAAAATTGGCCTGAATCAATTACTGGTACGGGACTCAAATACCGAATTCGCGGTGCGTGATACGATGGTTGCCCGTACTGATCTAGTCCTTGATCAACTCAGGCAATCATTATCTAGTAACAACCCCTTGCTAATATCGGCTGTTCTGAACCGGCATATAGCTGATTTGAATATTAAACTAGCCAAATCGCAGCAGTTGCCAACCGTAAGTTTTCAGAGTGGTTACAACTATACATCCATTGATAATCAGAATGGGTTTGGTGTTAGATCGGCTAAGAATACAACCCTTTTATATAACCTTCAGGCTGCGGTTCCAATCTTTAATGGGTTTAATCAAAGACGTCTTAACCAAGTCGCTCGAGCCAACTCCGTGATTGCCGAATATCAGGAAGCTAATCAACGTATTGTGTTACAGACCGCTTTGGAACAAACGTATTCGCAGTACCTGAACAATCTTAATTTGCTAAATCTCGAAGTTCTGAATAATCAGCTAGCTAATCAGAACGTCGATATTGCCTATGACCGCTACCGGATTGGGAACTCTACCTTCGTTGAGTTTCGGGATGTGCAGAGTAATGCTATCGATGCGCAAAATCGCCTGATTGAAGCTGAATACAATGCTAAGGCTGCCGAAATTGAACTGTTACGGTTAAGTAGTACAATTACCCGTGAACTTGGCCCGTAAGTAATTGGTAATAAACAGTTATCAACAAACAAGGTTATTTAGCTGATAATTTGTTGATAACTGTTTACTGCTCAACTCATATGCCTTGGAATAAGAAGGATTACCCAGCCTCGTTGAAGAATTTCATGGCTCCGGTTCGGAATAAAGCTATCGATATTGCCAACGCCCTACTCGCCGACGGAACAGAGGAGCAACGAGCCATTGCTATTGCAACGGCCAAAGCCGAAGAATGGGCCTCAAAGCGAGGTATTAAAATTCGTAAGGATAATTCACAGGAGACCAAG
This sequence comes from Spirosoma flavum, assembly GCF_042686045.1. Lineage (NCBI taxonomy): Bacteria > Pseudomonadati > Bacteroidota > Cytophagia > Cytophagales > Cytophagaceae > Spirosoma > Spirosoma flavum. The sequence continues at coordinate 760,796 of NZ_JBHUOM010000023.1, read as the reverse complement.
AAAAGCAACTCACTTCGCTGACTTAACCGTCTTCTTCACCTGATCTTTCAGAAATTTCAGCAATAGTTTCTCGATACCATCGAGTCCATGCGGACTTGTTTGCTGAAAGCGGACTTTTTGCTTAATGTATGGGTTCAAGTCCTGACACTCGTAGGCTTCCAGAATCTGCGGATGCACGTAGTGCTTTCGGCAAACTGTCCGGGTATTACCTAACTGATGAGATACCTCGTCTAAAACTGTATTCACATTCTTTTTCAACTCCTTTTCAGCATCACAGGGGGCTAGTTCGGCCAGAAGTCTAAGGGCGTTTACGGTCCCGGCCCACGTGCGAAAGTCCTTCGCTGAGAAATCCTCACCCATTGTTTCGCGCAAATAGGTATTAACCATGCCGGAATCTATAGGGTGTCGGTCGTCGTTTGCGTTAATATACTGGAATAATTCTTTACCGGGAATATCGCGACAGGCCTTCACCAAGCGGGATAACCGACGATCGTGAAGGGTAATATCGTGATAAATACCCTTTTTACCTTTAAAGCTGAATCGAACCTCGGGGCCTTCCAGTTTTACGTGTCGGTCTTTTAAGGTCGTCAGGCCGTAGGAACCATATTCTTTCTCATAAGCCGCATTACCAACCCGAATCAGCGTTTGTTCCATCACACTCAGCGCAATGGCTATCACTTTTTCACGGGATAGTTCACGGGCTTTAAGATCTTTGTCCAACCGCGTCCGAAGCAGAGGTAAGGCTTCCCCGAAAGCAACCATCCGAAAGAATTTCGTCTGGCTCCGAATTGCATTCCACTTAGGATGATAGCGATATTGTTTCCTGTTTTTTGTGTCGATGCCCGTTGCCTGCAAGTGGCTGTTCATTTTGGGGCTGATCCAGACGTTCTCCCAAGCGGGCGGCAGAATCATACTGCGAATGCGAGTTAGCGTTTGGGGGTCGTCTACTTCATTGCCTTGCTGATCGAAGTATTTAAATTGACTATGGGTACGATGACGGCTAATGCCCGGCATGGTATCGCTCACGTAGACTAGGCGGGCTGCCCGGGCCGCTTCGACTGGATCATGGGTTAATTCCAGTAAATTCACGTTTGTTGACTGTTGGTAAGTAAAAAAATAAGTGACAGAGTAACTGGTTGATTAAGGCATTGGTTAAGAAGCGTACCAATTTTCTTTTTTATACTTACTCAGACAGTTTACTTATTTTCAATTTACCGAACCCCGACGCGCCAATCTGAGGCTTTACCAAAAAACCACAAGGACAGTGTGGTGGCGTAATGATAGAAATCAGTAGGGTGAATTAGGCTGTTAAACGCTTCGGCTTTAGTAGCCAGCCCCATCATCATAGCTGCCATTACTACCCACAGGCCTCGTTTATTGCGCTGAAGAAGCGAAAAAACGGCCAGCAACATCAGAACCAAAATACCCAAAGATGGGACTACAGGCGTAAAAACGCGCACAGTAGGCAGTAACAGGGCAATAAACAGAAAAAGACCAAAAAGTATTGTTGAGATAAAGGAAATTAGCGAGAGTGTTTTCTGATTCAGAAGCGCATAGACCGCCGTAACAACACACACAACACCCAGAGTATCAGCCAGCACAATCATGGAGCGGTGCAACGGTTCGAGCGATTCATTTCCTGCAAAATGAATAACGCCAATGAGAGCGGCCACCGAGGTGGTTAGAAGAAAGAACCCCCACAAAAGCCGGTTGAAGACGGAAATGCGCCCAAAAAAGTGCCAGAACACTCCGACGCCCGCCCCGGCCAGAATAGAGCCGGAAAGGATGTGCGAAAAAATCATCACGTAATTTACGAAGTTTCGGCTACTTTTGCCCAACTTTTTAAAAGATGCAAGACTAATAAGGAAACAGAAAAAGAAGGTGACTGTTTAGAGAAACTTTCTTCTGTTGTCAGGTAGTTTTGTCTATTACTAACCGTATCGCCAACGATTTACAAACCGTCATGAGTGTTTTAGTTAACAAAGACTCCAAAGTTATCGTCCAGGGCTTTACTGGCACGGAAGGCAGTTTTCATGCCCAACAGATGATCGAGTACGGCACCAACGTCGTTGGGGGCGTAACGCCAGGAAAAGGTGGTCAGAGTCACCTCGACCGGCCCGTATTCAACACCGTACAGCAGGCTGTTGACCAGGCCGGGGCCAATGTTTCCATTATTTTTGTGCCACCGGCGTTTGCCGCTGATGCTATTATGGAAGCGGCTGAAGCTGGAATTAAGGTTATCATTTGTATCACCGAAGGTATTCCGACGGAAGACATGGTAGCTGTAAAAAACTACATTTCTGATAAAGATGTACGACTGATCGGTCCTAACTGTCCCGGCGTTATGACTGCCGAGGTGTGTAAAGTAGGTATCATGCCTGGGTTTATTTTCAAAAAAGGAACCGTTGGTATCGTGTCCAAATCAGGAACGCTGACCTACGAAGCCGTTGACCAATTGACCAAAGCAGGTTTGGGCCAATCAACTGCTATAGGCATCGGGGGCGACCCCATTATTGGCACGACAACCAAGGAAGCCGTTGAGTTGCTGATGAATGACCCCGAGACAGAAGCAATTGTTATGATTGGCGAAATTGGCGGTGGTATGGAAGCCGAAGCTGCCTATTGGATTAAAGCCGACGGTAATCGTAAGCCTGTTGTGGGCTTCATTGCGGGTCAGACTGCCCCAAAAGGACGTCGAATGGGTCATGCTGGCGCTATTGTTGGTGGAGCTGACGACACGGCTGCTGCTAAAATGGCAATTATGCGTGAATGTGGTATCTACGTAGTTGAATCCCCTGCGCTAATTGGCGACACCATGCTTAAAGCGCTGGGTAAATAAATTTACCGAAAAAGTAAATTTCGATGAGTGAATGAGCGATTTAGTGAATGAACGAATGAATATTGGTAGTCGCATGAAACTGTATTGTGTGCTTTACCAGTCACTTATTCGCTCATTCACTTATTCAGCATTCAGTGCATCGCTTTTTTTGTTTCTTGGTACAGGTATCTCTACTGCTCAGTCACGTACCACCGGCATCGGCCCCGAAGGCCGCTACTATGCCATTCACGATTTTCGTGATGATTTTCAGGTGTACGACGAAGGTGCCAAAGCCTACATTCCGTACATTATTGAACAGCACGGCAACCAAACAGCTCTAAGTGCCTACATTGACCTTGAGAGTAATCGGCATTATAGTTTATTGGTTTCGACCCGGCGGGATGGTTACTTGTTTATCAATGCTGCCCTCAAACGAAAACTACGCGCCGATCACTGGCAGGTATTGAGCATTGATAGTTTGTTTCGCGTTTATCGCCAGCCAGAAATCTTTCTTACCATTTATGGTGCGCCTGGCCTCGACGATAAACGACTATTCATTGGTTATCCTAAGTCAGCAACTCAGAAGCAAGTTATTTTGGGTGACGATAATCTGAGCGTGCGGCCCCGCCCGCGAACGATCTATGATAACTTCCTAAGCTTGGGTCTTTTGTTTCTGCTGGCAACTCATGCTTACCTGTTTACTTTCTATCACCGGGCTTTTCAGCGATTCTATAACCTGCGCGATTTAGTGTCATTGCGGGCCCAGGAAGAGTCATTTCTTATAAATAGACCGTTGAGTAGTACCAATAATCTATTTGTGCTGAATCTAAGCTTTGTCATTGCCTACCTGATCATATTCGTACAAAGCCGTAACCTCGACGTATTTGCTTCGCGGACACTACTACTTGGTGAACAGCACTTTGGCTGGTTAATAGGGGAGTTCTTCCTGGTAAGTGGTGTTGCCTTCCTGAGTCTGATAGGTAAGTATGCTCTACTGGAAGTTATGGGAGGACTTTACAAATTACAGGATATTATTCATGTTCACTATTTCAAAATAGTACAGTCTTCATTGCTGTTTTTTACTGTTTTGGCTCTCTTTCTGGCTATTATCGCTTACAATGCGCCTACAATAACGTGGGCGCCAAATTTACTTTTGTTACCGTTAATTGGTTTTTATATAGCACGATTAATGCTGTTGTATCTTGTCATACGTAGTTTGGAGCCTATCAAGAATCTTTATTTATTTTCGTACCTTTGCATCGTTGAATTGATTCCACTCATCATTGGATTGCGTTTTGCACTGTAGATGATGAATGGGCAATAATAAGTTGGCCCTTCTCAATCGACAGGTCTCGGTATGGGCACCAAAAATTGAACATTAGCTGTTGAACCGAGTAGAGATTCAATGAACGAGACTAGCATGCAATCCACGGAAAACCGGCTTACGAAAGTAAACCGGCTGTTAGTGACCCAATCCCGACCCGTTGACGAAAAATCTCCCTATTTTGATTTAGGTAGCAAGTACAATCTTCAAGTCGACTTCCGCCCCTTCATTCAGATTCAGGGTGAGTCATTTAAGGACTTTCGGCGTCAGAAAATCAATATCTTGGCACATACGGCTATTATTTTCACCAGCCGGAATGCCATAGATCATTTTTTTCGGATTTGCCAGGAAGGCCGTCTTGAGGTACCTGCCGATATGAAATACTTCTGTATTTCAGAGCAGACCGCTAATTACTTACAGAAATACATCGTCATCAGAAAGCGTAAAATCTTTAACGGGACCAAAACCGCTACCGAACTGTTTGATCTGATTAAGAAGCATAAAAACGAGAAGTTCTTGTTTCCATGCTCGAATATCCGGCGCAATGATATTCCTGAATTTATGGATACGAGCAGTCTTCACTTTACGGAAGCTGTCATGTATGACACTGTTCCTACCGACTTGTCGGACCTGGATATTCAAAGTTATGATATCATCGCTTTTTTTAGTCCATCGGGGGTAGGTTCGCTGATGAGCAACTTTCCGGAGTTTAATCAAAACGGCACCCGTATGGCCGCCTTTGGCCCTACGACAGCCAAAGCCATCATTGAAGCTGGCTTGACGCTCGATATTGAAGCTCCATTACCGAATGCACCATCAATGACGGGAGCCTTGGATTTATACCTAAAAAAGGCTAACAGTTTATAAACGAGCGCTGTTAGACAAAAACTAAATGCCGGAACCGAGTTTATACCCTCACTTCCGGCATTTAGCCTTTCTTTTCGGGCCAATAATTTGACTCTATAGGCGTTTAGTTGTAAACTGTGATATTGTTTACAGGAACGTTGTTTTAATTCGTCAACAGCTGTTTTGAATTTCGGTTAAGTCGTATGATTCGCACACTCTACGTTTTTGCTTTACTACTGCTGCTGACGATTGTTGCTCCAACCGCTTTTGCTCAGCAGGATCCGCAATTGAGCTTGTATATGTATAATCCACTCTACTACAATCCGGCAGCCGCTGGGTCGGAGGGAGTAACGCGTCTGCAAATCACGCAGAGGACGCAGTATGTGGGTTATCAGACCAGCGGTACCGGCGACGAAAGTGCAGCGCAGAGTACCCAGATTGTGTCATTTAATATGCCGTTGGCTAAAATCAAAAGTGGCATTGGTGTTTATGCGCTTAATGACAAATATGGACCGTCAATCAATCAGGCAGTGCAGATATCGTACGCCTATCGATTGGCGTTGAAGAATGGCACACTGGCTTTAGGCGTACAGGGAGGTATGTTTAACCGAGGGTTCGATTTTGGCCAGTTTCGTCCGAGTGACCCCGGTGACCCTTTACTTCCAAGTGGGCGTATCAACCAGTTTAAACCTGATGTTGGTGTTGGGGTATACTATAATACAACCGATTACTGGCTGGGTGTGAGTATGACACACCTGAACCGGGCTACATACAGTTATATCACTGATCGTTCAACAGATCCGGCTAATAGTAAAGCTTATTTAACTGCTGGTTATCGGCTTGGCATTGGTTATAATATTGATATACAGCCGTCGCTGCTCGTACAGTATAGTACAGCAGAGGGTATTCGCGGTTCAGTAGCCACGTTAAATCTGGTGGCTACCTATGATAACCGTATATGGGGCGGGGTTGGATATCGACTTAAAGATGCCATTATGGCAACGGCTGGTATTAATTTGATGCGAAACAATGCGTTGAGACTTGGCGGTGCAGTGGATATTACTGTGGGAGGTACACAAATAAAAAGCCCGGCATCGTACGAGATTATACTTGGCTATGCTTTGCCTACACCCGATGTGCGCAAAAAACCAATTGTCAGAACTCCACGATTTAGGTATTGACAGGTTCAGAGGGTATTTGTATTCTTGATCTTATCTAGATGAAAATATTTTTTGGCAATATTTTTGTTAGGCAGTTTGCAAAGGGTGTCTTATTTTTGAGAGGATAGGCTTAGTTTGAAGCAGTTGCATTGACGTAAATTGAGTAATTCTGTAAATGAGTCGCAGAGAAAATACGTTGGTGCCGAATTTAACATACAATAACCAAACAGATTTTCGTTTTTAGTCTGGTCTCGCACAAGAAGAAGGTAAAAGTTCGACAATGATGAATTATAACTGGTTAACAGTCAACGCAACCCGGGTGGTGATGGGCGCGGCAGTATTACTGCTATTGCAAGGTTGTGGCTTTCTGAAGTCAAAATTTGGCGGTAAAAGCGGTAAGGGTGGTGGCGAAGTAGGCGTTACAAACGGAGAAATTACGGCTACCGGGCGTAAAGGCTGGAAACAACCTACGCCTTTTGGTATGGTGCTTGTTCCGTCAGGTTCATTTATTATGGGTCAGGCCGATGAAGATGTGGCTGCTACTCAGATCAATATGAACCGGCAGGTGACTATAAGTTCATTTTATATGGACGATGCCGAGATTTCTAATCATGAGTATCGTCAGTATGTAAATGCGCTAATGGCTGACTCTGTTTCGACATTAGGCGAAGAGGAAATCATGTCCAAATATTATCCTGATACAACAGTTTGGAAAAATGATTTTACCTATCATAACGGTGACCCTATGCTTGAGCATTATTACGGTCATCCCGCTTTTGATACCTATCCTGTAGTGGGCGTAAGTTGGATAGCAGCCAATCATTTCTGTAAGTGGCGCACAAATACACTCGATGATTTTCGTACAAAAGACGGTGGCTACAAATCCTTTGGTTTCCGGTTACCATCGGAGGCTGAGTGGGAGTGGGCGGCACGGGGCGGCAGAAGTGGGGCAAAATACCCATGGGGTAATCCTTATGTAGCCAATGGGAAAGGTTGTTACCTGGCTAATTTTAAACCACAGCGTGGTAACTTCGATGCCGATGGATACCCGTATACGGCTCCGGCAACTGCCTACAATCCAAACGATTATGGATTGTACAACATGGCTGGTAATGTAGCTGAATGGTGCCGTGATGCCTATGCTGATAATACGAATGCCATTGTATGGGACATGAACCCGGATAACCAGAACGCCGACGAACCTCGTAAAGTGGTTCGGGGTGGCTCGTGGAAAGACATTGCTTACTATCTCGAAACAGGTACTCGCTCCTATGAGTATGAAGATCAGAAGCGATCTTACATCGGTTTCCGTTGTATAATGGATAACCTCGAAGGGCGCACTGCATCAGGTCGTGTTGGCGGTAGCAGCAAAAGCAAAAGCCCTAAGAAAGTATCTGCTAAAAAAGCATAAAGACCTTATCTTCAACGTCTACACCTGAGGGCTACGACGTTATGATAAAGATTACACAAAGCAAATTACTTAGTCCAACCAACAATCGCTTACCATGGCAGCAGAAAAGTCCACTAATTTCTTTTGGGATCGTTTAGTACCAACCATTTATAGTGCCGGTGCCGCCGTCGTTATTGCCGGAGCATGGGCCAAAATTACACACAATGAGCAATTTGGCTGGCTGTTGACGGCTGGTCTTCTAACCGAGGTCGTTATTTTTGCTTTGTATGCCGTTCAGAGTTTCACATTGCCAATTGCATCAGGTGATGGATATGCCTGGGAAAAAGTTTATCCTGAACTGGCTGACGATTTCAAAGGCGAAGCCCGGAAACCAGCTCCACAAGCTAATGGTCTAACCGGTAATATGGATCAGATGCTGGCGCAGGCAAAAGTAACGCCTGATGTATTTGAACGTTTAGGGTCTGGTTTTCGCAATTTGAACGACACCGTTTCTAAGCTTACTGATTTAACTGACGCAACCGTTGCAACTAATGATTATGCGCGTAATGTAAAATCGGCGTCAAGTTCAATCAGTGAAATGAATAAATCGTACGGTACGGCAATTACAGCCATGAATTCAATGGCTGATGCTACTACCGAAGCAAAAGATTACCGCGATCAGTTTCAGAAAGTGACCAAAAACATGGGTGCACTGAACGCTGTTTATGAACTGGAATTGCAGGATACAAACAAGCACCTGAAAGCTATGAATGCTTTTTATGGCAGCCTAACATCTGCGATGGAAAATATGAGCGATGCTAGCCGTGATACGCAACAGTTCAAAAACGAATTAGCTAAGTTGACAGGTAATTTAGCCTCTCTTAATGGGGTGTATGGTAGTATGCTAACAGCCATGCGCGGTAACCAACAGTAGACGTAGTTGTGTAACTGTCAGGCTTCAGAATATCCGTTTTGTGGCCTGCGGTTTTACTATACTACTAATACTACTACATAATAATATAACCGCTACGGCGGTCCGTTCCACAAATTTTTATTCTCACTACCATAGTTTATGGCAGGCACAAAAGAGACACCCCGTCAGAAAATGATCGGGATGATGTATCTGGTTTTGACCGCATTACTGGCTCTGCAAGTCACGTCGGCCATTCTGGAGAAATTCGTTTTAATTAACAACAGTTTAGAGCAGTCTACTGGAGCCGTTAGTAAAGTTAACCAGTCCACGTTTGATAATATTAGGGCAACAGTTGAAAAATCGGGTAATCGGGCTACTGATTTAGCCATCGTTAAGCAAGCCGATGAAGTTCGGAAATTAACAGCTGATGTTAGTGGTGAAATTGATAAACTTAAAGAGCAACTTGTAGAAGCAGGTGGTGGTCGTGACGAAGCGGGTAATATCAAGAACCTGAGCGAAGAAGAGAAAGTCGCACAGCTTATGATTGGGACCGAGCGCAATGGGGCCGCCGTTAAGTTGAAAAGTCAACTTAACGGGTATGTTGAAAGCCTTTCGAAGTATTCGGGTAATAAGTATGCTCCGATGGCCCTTGATGGTAAAGATGACCCAATTGCCAGTCACTCGCCAGATCAGAAGAAGAAAGATTTTGCTGAGTTGAATTTTGCTCAAACGCCTGTACCAGCTGCCTTAGCCGTTTTAAGTCAGAAGCAAGCTGATGTGCGTCGCCTTGAAGGCGAAGTGCTCGATGTATTAGCTAGCAAAGTTGGTGCACAGGATGTTAAGTTTGATAAGATTATTGCCATGTTGAGCATGGAATCAAAAGTAGTTGTAGCGGGTACCAAGTTTAAGGGTCAGATGTTTTTGGCAGCATCGTCTACTGGTATTCAGCCACGAATGAGTCTAAACGGTGGTCCGGTACGCGTGCAGGATGGACAAGGTCTCATTGATTTTACCGCTCAGGGTGGTGCCTATGACAAAAACGGCTTGTCGAAACGGACGCTCACAGGTTCTATTGCTTATCAGACACCAGCCGGTTTAAAAACGGTTCCCTTGTCTGCTGAGTATTTCGTAGCGAAGCCTTCTTATGAGATTGAGTCGGGTTCGTTCCCACCCTTATACTTAGGGTGCGCTAACAAACTGAGCGTACAAAGTCCACAACTAGGTGCGCTTTGGAATCCAAGTTTTTCTGCTGATGGTGGTTCTGTTATTGCCTCGGGTGAGAAAGGAAAGATTACAATTGTACCTAGTGCGGCCCATGTAACGTTGAACGTCAGCAATGCTGGTAGTTTACTCGGCAAAAACGACTTCCGCGTAAATCGTGTTCCAAAGCCAAGCATCGAGTATTATGTTGGTGGTACCAAATCTGGCGATCCTCGTGGTGTGCCGGTTGGTTCAGCGCGGAGTGTTCGTGTTGTTGCCGTGGCTGATGAAAGTTTCCGAAATTACTCACCAGACGATGCCAACTTCCGAGTTACGGGAATTACGGTTATTCTGGCACGTGGTACGCGCAAAGTTGGTCAGGTCAATTTAGGACCTGGCGGTGGTTCAATTGGTAATTTAGCCGCTGATGCCCAGCCAGGAGATCGTTTATCCATTCAGGTTGACGGTGTTCAACGTCGAAACTTCCGTGGCGAAATAAGTGATGTCTCCATGGGAAGTCCGCAGCAAACAGTACCGCTTTATTAATCGTACTAAACAAAGCAGTCCTTCGTTATAAAAAGGAACAGAGGACACAAACAACGCTTGACAATGAAACAAGTTAGAACGATAGCCGTAGCCGCTGCATTACTGGCGGTAGCTGGTGGAGGAGCTATAGCGCAGGAGAAAGCAAACACCGGCACCAACGCGCTGTCGGTTCGATCAATCAACGAGAATGACATCATGATGAAGAAGACCCTTTGGCGTCGAATTGACCTGAGGGAAAAACAGAATCAGTCGCTATTCTCGAAGAACAACGAAATATCCAAATACCTGATTGATGCCATGAAAGCTGGCTTAATTGATGGCTATGAAAATGATTCGGTAGCTACCAAACTGACACCGGCTAAATTTCAGCAGCGTATGATCATGCCAAATACAGGTGGTGGTCTATCGGCAGAAGAGATTGCGGCTGGCTTTGGTACCGAAGCAACAGGTAAAGGAGATGGCTGGGATGATGCCAAAAAAACAGATCCCAAAAAAGGGGCAACAAAACCAGCTGACGACGGTTGGGGAACGCCCAAGAAAGCTGCCGTTCAGCCCGCTGACGACGGTTGGGGAACGCCTAAAAAGAAAGCTGTAGCTAAGAACACAAAGGGTAAAAAAGGTAAGTTGGCTCAACCCATCGTTGCCGCCCCAGTAGTTGATACGGTTGCTAAGGTTGCGGCAGCTCCGATTGGTGATGAATATTTTGCCAAGGATTTCAACATAATGGAAATCAAAGAAGATTGGATATTCGATAAAAAACGGTCACGTCTGTATTACGATATTCAAACGGTAACTATTTATTTACCTTCAGATAAAAACTCTGCGGGTGTAGAAACTGCTTTGGCTACGTTCAAATACAAAGATTTAGATAAGTTATTTCGCAGCGATCCGAAAAAATTTATTTGGTATAACCCGCAAAATCAGGCTCAGCATAAAAATCTGGCTGATGCATTTGATCTGCGTTTGTTTTACGGTCGGATAACGAAAGTAGCTAACCCAAGTGATACCGACTTAGTGGGTATGTACGGTGATCGGGAAGGTTTACTGAAGTCGTATCAAACAGAATACGAACTGATGGAAACGGAGCATAGCCTCTGGGAATACTAGCCCTGCCGGGTTTCTGACCTTAGTAATTAAATAGTAAAAGGGCACTCGATAGAATCGAGTGCCCTTTTACTATTTAATCTTCGTATTCAAAGTTACAGACTTGGTATTACTGCTCAATAGTGTCAAAATAATGTTTCAGCTTGATCGCACGATCTTTACCAACGACTTCTGCGACTTCATCAAAGGTGGCTTCGCGAATTTTTGTGACGCCTTTAAAGTGTTTCAGAAGCTTAGCCGCTGTCTTTTTGCCAACACCTTCCACGTTTTCTAACTCACTTATCAGGCTATTGCGACTACGCTTGTCTCGGTGGTAGGTAATGGCAAAGCGGTGAGCTTCATCACGAATACGCTGAATGAGTTTTAATGACTCTGACTTCTTGTCAATATAAAGTGGTAAACTGTCCTCAGGGAAATAGATCTCTTCCAGCCGTTTTGCAATACCAATTATAGGTACTTTGCCATACAAATCAAGGGCCTTCAGGGCATCGCAAGCCGCGCTAAGTTGTCCTTTGCCACCATCAATCACAATCAGATCAGGAAGGCCGGTATCTTCGGTCAAGACTCGGGTATATCGACGGGTAACAACCTCATACATACTGGCAAAGTCATTAGGCCCGATAACGGTTTGAATTGAGAAATGCCGATATTCTTTGTTTGCTGGTTTTCCACCCACAAAACACACCATTGCCGAGACGGGGTTTGTACCCTGAATATTAGAGTTATCGAAACATTCGATACGGTTGGGAATTGCTTTTAACTGCAAATCCTGCTTTAGTCGGATAAGTACGCGATCTTTTTTGCTAGCATTAGCCGTTGCTTCGGCGGTTGCACGCTCTTGCCGCTCGCGCCGGAAATAAAGCACATTTTTGAGCGACATGTCCAGCAGCTTCTTCTTATCGCCAATCTGCGGAACGGTTACCTCGGCCTTTAAATCTACATCAAGGGGTATGTTGGAGATGATTTCTTTCGCCTGACTACCATACTGATCCCGGAATTCAACGATCATCATAGCTAATAAATCCGGGTCCGCTTCATCAAGTTTCTTCTTAATCTCTACAGTATGCGCCTGAACGATGGTTCCATTGACCACTTTCATAAAGTTTATGTAAGCGGCTGTTTCATCAGAGGCAATTGAAAAGACATCGGCGTCGGCAATTTTCGGATTAACAACGGTCGATTTACTCTGAAATCGCTGTAATACATCTAGTTTTTCCTTGTACTTCTGGGCCTGTTCAAATGCCAGTTCGCCAGCAGCTTCGACCATTTGGGTTTTGAAATATTCCTGAGCGGGTTTAAGATGGCCTTTCAAAATATGATGAATCTGTTCCACATCATTGTCATAATCGCTCTCCGCCTGTTTGCCTTCGCAGGGACCTTTGCAGTTGCCGATATGATACTCCAAACAGACTTTATATTTACCCGCTGCAATATTTTCGGGGGCAAGATTATAATTACAGGTACGGATGGTGAACAGTTGGCTAAACATATCCAGCACCGTATACATAGGTTTCAGATTGGCAAAAGGCCCATAAAACGTACCCTGTTTGCGGTCGATACGACGGGTCGTTATAACGCGTGGAAAGTGCTCATCTGTAACACATACGAAAGGATACGTTTTATCGTCGCGGAGTAAAATATTAAATTTTGGCTGGTAGCGTTTGATAAGCTGATTCTCAAGCAGCAATGCATCAAATTCGGTGTGGACGATGGTAAACTCAATTTTCCTGATCTGACTTACCAGGCGCACTGTTTTACGGTCATGCCCTTTTGAGTTGGTAAAGTAGCTGCTGACACGGTTTTTTAAGTCTTTAGCCTTACCAACGTAAATCACTTCGCCTGTGGCGTCGAAATACCGATAGACACCGGGTTCGTGCGGCACTTTAGTTAACTCCTTTTTATAGTCGAATTCGGACATACTATAGGCTGGTTGTTATGCGATCTTAACCGATGGTTGGTCTTATAAAACAACCTATATGAGGTAAAGGTTGCTTATTATTTGTATGCTAAAAAGGCCAGCATATTGCTGGCCTAAACTCTTTACTGTAATATTTCATCTTCATCTTCTGGTACTACTTTCGGTGGAATATACCGTTGGGAAGAGTCAATGTGATAACCGCCACAGTCAATCTTAAAATTATTGGGCTTCCGGAAGGGTTCGGGGCGGTACTGTGTAAGCGTAGGGTCTTTATAAATTTTCTGCATGTACATCGCCCAGGCGGGCATAGCCTGTCGGCCACCCTGCCCAAGTTCGATTGTACGAAAGTGAATGGGCCGGTCGTCGCCCCCAACCCAAAGCCCTGACACAAGGTGCTGAGTCATACCCATAAACCACGCGTCCGAATAGTTGGACGTTGTTCCTGTTTTAGCCGCAATCTCGTTGCCACCGTCGAGCAGTTTATATTGTGTCCGTAACCGTTGAGCCGTTCCATTGGGGTCTTCCACAGCCCCACGCATAAGATGGAGCATTTCGTAAGCCCGCGTTGCGCTTATAACCTGTTTAGCATCAGGGGTAAAGTTTTTCAGAACGTTTCCATTCTTATCGGTGATGCGGATAAGCATCATTGGACGGACGCGCGTACCACCATTGGCAAAGGCACAGTAAGCAGATACCATCTCATAAACGGATACATCGCCAGTTCCCAGGCACAAAGTAGGATTATCGGGTAGATCTTTACTTTCTATACCCATATCGTGGGCGTATTTAATAACAGCCGCTGCACGAGTTTTCTTTATCAATTGAGCACTAACTGTATTGATCGACTGCCCTAACGCTTCGCGCAACGATAGGCTTTGACCACTATACCGCCCCGTTGAATTTTTAGGCATCCAGGGCGGACCATTGTTGTTATCCTCACCATGAGCAAATACGGTTGGCCGGTCAGTGATATGGCTGCATGGGGTCACAAACCCTTGATCCATAGCGGTTAAGTACACGAAGGGCTTAAAGGTAGAACCCGGCTGGCGTCGGCTCTGGCGAACGTGGTCGAACTTCATGTATTTGAAATTTATACCACCAACCCACGCCTTTACATACCCATAACGCGGGTCCATCGACATGAAACCTGTATTAAGCAGTCGTTTGTAGTACTTAATCGAATCTAATGGACTCATGGTCGTATCTTTATCATTTCGTCGACCGCCATATACAAACACCTTCATTTTAATAGGCTTACGCATTTCCTGCCAGATAGCCTTTTCATCGACCCCGTAAGCGGCTTTCAATTGCTTGAAACGGGTAGTCCGGCGTGCCACCGATTCAATAAAGCCCGGAATTTCGATATACTTCTTGGTTCTGGGGTCCTTTTTTACCCAGGGGTTTCGGCCACGCCAATGCTCGTAAAACTTCTTTTGTTGATCACGCATATTGGTCATAACAGCCTCTTCAGCGTAAGCCTGCATACGCGAGTCGATAGTGGTATAAATTTTTAGACCACTGGTGTAGAGATCAAGATCAGCACCAGGATTTTCATCATTATACTGTTTAATCCAGCGTTTGATGTCATCGCGAATGACGGATCTGAAGTAAGAAGCCATTCCCGTATTCTGATTCTCGATGCTGAAATCAAGTTTCAGGGGTTTGTTCTTATACGTGAAGAACTGTTCCTGAGTCAAGAATTTGTACTTTCTCATCTGACCCAATACCACATTCCGCCGATCTCTTGTTCGATCTTCGAATAAACGCGGATTATAAAATGTCGGGTTTTTGAGCATACCTACCAGTAAGGCAGCTTCTTCAACATTCAAATTCCACGGTTCTTTGCTAAAGTAAGTTTTGGCGGCAGTTTTAATGCCGTAGGTGTTGTTGCCAAACGAAACCGTGTTGAGGTACATCATCATGACCTCCTGTTTGGTATAATTTCGCTCTAAACGCACAGCCAGAATCCATTCTTTGGTTTTGGCAATAACCAAACTAATGATTGGAATGTGACCCAGTACCCCGCGTAGTTCTTCCTGCCGGGTATCGAACAAATTCTTGGCTGTTTGCTGCGTGAGCGTACTGCCCCCCCCTGAACTCGATGCATCCTTGAATGTGAGAAAGCCCCCAACTGCCCGAAAAAGCGAACGGGGGTCGATACCGGAGTGCTTAATAAAACGAGCATCTTCCGTTGCCAGTAAAGCTGACGTCACGTTGGGCGAAACCTGCGAAATTTCGATAGGTGTACGGTTTTCAACGTAATATTTGCCCAGTAGCTGATTGTCTGCCGTATAAACTTCGGAGGCTTCCTCGCTTTTTGGATTTTCGAGTGCTTTTAAACTCGGCATACCTCCGAAGAGCCACAGAAAATTGTAGCTGACAGCAACGACATACAAGATCAAAAGGGCTATACCAATGAGCGAGTATCGCCAGAGGTTTCGGATTATCTTCCGGTAGGGACCAGGAGCAAAGTCAAACATGTATTAGTTATTAATATTTTAATGGTGGTGTCGATCGTTGGTAGCCTACTAACACAAACTACTTATTAAACACAATAACGGACAAGTATTCATTTCCTCTTCGCCGTTGTTTGGTCGGCAGCAGCCTGCATTTCCTTTACATGAGGTAGTAACTGACTGGCTGGGTAATCGCGCACAAACTCAGTTAATGCCTGACGGTATGCATCTACACCTTTCACTTTACCAACCAGCATAACACGCAACAGGGCTAATTTGTCTTCCAACTGGGTACCGGCGAGACTACTTAACGCATTGTCGGCACGAGTGAGAGCCTCAGTGGTATTATTCGCTTTGTAAAGTTCATAAATGTCTGTATACGTCTTATTGGCCTGTACTTCCGAATTACTTGTATGTGTCACCGTCTGCCCGGTTAAACGAGCGTATGACGTGTTTGGATATTCAGCTATCAATTTATCCTTCCACGAAGATGATTTGCCTACTTGCTCATTCGAGAGATAGAGTAAATAATATATCTCTGGTTTCTGAAGAGTATTAGGATATCGTGTTAACAACTGCTCAAACGTTGGAATGGCGTCGGCAGGCTGATTAAGGTCAAATTTGTAGAGCTTACCTAGCTTATATAATGCGTTTTCAATGCGTTGGTTAGCCCCGGCTTGGGCTTCTTTCGTAAACGGAATCTTAGCCATCATGGCATCTCTTTGCGTTTTCCGACTGTCGACAGGGGCATTAGAAGGTGCCGGTGCTCCGCTTACATCTAACTGTTGCAATGGACTATTTGGGTTCACCGAATTAGCGGGTGATGCGCCACTTACAGGACTATTTACGGCGGCTATAGCAACAGATGCTTCTTTATTACTTCGTCGCCAATTGTCTTCAAGCAGCCGGTTACCCCAGCGCACTAAAAACTCTTGTTTCCCCTGACTCAGCGCAATAGGGTTATAAAGTGCCCAACGTTCAGCAGGTTGCAAATTTGAGTTAGTAGCACCAGGTACTGAATTACTGGTACCCCCAGTTGCCCGATCTACAATTTGTTGTGCCAGTGCAACCTGGGCTTTATCGTCTCGTTCGCGTTGGGCAATGGCCTTGTCGAGCAGTTTGTCAAGTGCCGGTGGATCCATTTTTGATAGCGTCAACAAACTATCGTCGGTACGGATAGTAGTTTTATACTGAACAAACTCGTCAAGTGTCTTTTTCCGGGTCACTAAGGCTGCATAGTCGGGCGATTGTTTAGGAAGGAGAGCCAACGCACTATCATAATACACCTTGGCGTGGTCATAGTCAGCTTTCTTTTCGAAATACAGCTTCCCAATTTCCAGATAGGTATAGGGTACCTGATTCGTATTAGCACCTGCTGCCTGAATTGACTGGCTATAAAATTTAATAGCCTTGTCAATTCGACCACTACGTGCTTCGAGCAGGCCCATTGTGAAATATACTTTATCTTTCAAATCGACATTTTTTCGGTCGTTGAGCAACTTATCAAACATCTCCTCCGACTGCGCCATCCGCTTTTTATCGCCTGTCAACCCACTGCTCTGAATGGCATAGAGATTCGCGTAGAAAGACTGGTCATACGATGGGCGCGACTTTAGCACCTGACGATAATGGTCAACGGCTTTAGCTGGTTGACCAATTAAGTCGTACAATTGCCCTGCAATGAGATGAAGCCGGGCAGTTGATTCCCCCTTCTTTAGCGCCGGGAATGTAGCATCCAAAATTCCCGCAGCAGTGGCATATTCACCCTGCCGTTCGTGCAAATAAGCTTTTGTCAAGTAAAAATCACGGGTATTGACCTTATTAAGCGGTTGATTGCGAAGGTATTCCGCTACGTTCAGTGCATTGGTATAATCGGTTGCTTCAATATAAGCCCGCATCAGACCAACTAAGGCCGTATGTTTGTCATCATCGTTTGTTCCCTTCGTATTTACATATTTAAATACCTCAATAGCATTGGGTAAATCCTGTTTAATCAGTCGCGCTCGCCCGATAAGAATATATGCATCATCGAGCCATTGGCTATTCTGATGGCGTTCGGGAATAAGCGATGCTTTTTTGATAGCGTCATCTAACTGAGGTTTCACCGACTGAATGAGCATTGAATCGACCGGCAACAGAATGGGAAGCAACTGGTTGTAGTTTTCCTGTCTAGCCTGAAATAATATCTGTTCGGCCTGATTAATCTGGTCGCGAGCAATTACATAAGCATTATAATGAGCCGTTAGATTATGATACCCCTTGCTGACTGGCTTAGTGCTGTACTGCGAACACGAT
Organism: Spirosoma flavum; assembly: GCF_042686045.1. Classification (NCBI taxonomy): domain Bacteria; kingdom Pseudomonadati; phylum Bacteroidota; class Cytophagia; order Cytophagales; family Cytophagaceae; genus Spirosoma; species Spirosoma flavum. The sequence continues at coordinate 742,826 of NZ_JBHUOM010000023.1, read as the reverse complement.
AATAGCCCGCCGGTCAGTGAAGCAAGGACCGTTAGTAACAAAAAGAGAGATTTACCTAAATAGCGGGACATTCGGAAATAACACGTGGTCACTCTTATTAAAACGTCTCTGGGCGGTTTTGTAATATGGAACGTTAGCCCAAATTAACGAATTTTGCACGGCATATAACATGACAGCCCCTAATTCTATGGAAAACAACCCCGACCAACCCAATCAGACTTATCCAGATAAGCCGGGACAGGGAGAGGAGCCAATCAAGAAGGTAACTGAAAAGACAACATCGTTTGTACAATTTAGTGGTATTGCCTTTCAAATGCTGGGTACCATCGGGCTGGGCGTATGGGCAGGTATGAAGCTGGATGTCTGGCAGAATAATCATCGGCCTATCTGGACAATTGTACTATCTCTGACGGCTATTGGAGCATCGCTCTATCTATTTATCCGTCAACTAACAAAAAAATAGAATTCCGAGGTCTGAAGTGTCGACACTTCAGACCTCGGAATCAATGCCCATTATGCTCCGTACAGTCCTATTTACACTTTTATTGGCAATTGCATTTTTCATAGCCGAACGATATTCTGTTTCGCCCTGGCTGCACCCCAGTTGGAAGATTCTGTTACTCTTTTTTTTAAGTGTTTCATTTTTGACACATCGATTGGTAGAGACTGGTTTACAGGACAATCAGGAACGATTTATACCACTGTACCTAGCTGCTACCGTTGCCCGTCTTGTGCTGGGGCTGGCCTTTATTAGTTTTTTTCTATTCCGCCATATCGAGCAACGCCGGGCCTTCGTTATGGACTTTCTTGTACTATATATATGTTACACGGGCTTTGAGATTTGGGCTCTTACTCGTAACTTGCGACGCGATTCGTAAAAACGATCTGTCACATCATCTTATGCGTTCGGTTATTTATAAACTTTTTTTAGCAACGGCTCTCATTCTGAGTTCGTTAGTGGGTGCACAGGCACAAGAGCATGGCCACGAAGGTGAAACGCCTGCCAAACAAGAAGGCGAAGCACACGCCGAAAAAGGAAAATTTAATGTGGGTGCTATGATTATGCACCATATTAAAGATGATCACGGCTGGGAGTTAGCACATGGTTTCACCATTCCACTTCCCGTGATCTTATATTCGAAGGATCGGGGACTGGAAGTATTCTCCTCATCGCGACTCGCTCATGAGCAGGTTTATAACGGTTATAAAAACGAACATGGTAAAATTCACCGTTTTACAGAAGCCGGAACTGTGGATCACGAAGCTAAGCTTTACAATTTCTCTATTACTAAAAATGTTGCGTCGCTGTTATTAAGCGCCGTGATAATGCTCTTGTTGTTTCCGGCTGTCAGTCGGGGGTATACCAAAAATAAAGGCAAAGCTCCTACAGGTATTCAGTCATTGCTGGAACCGATTATTTTATTCGTTCGCGACGAAATTGCCAAGCCGAGTATTGGGCCTAAATACACGAAATTTCTGCCCTATCTGCTGACGTTGTTCTTCTTTATTCTGGTTAATAACCTGCTGGGTTTGTTACCGGGTGCGGCTAACCTGACGGGTAATATTACTGTTACGCTGGTGCTGGCTGTCATTACGTTTCTAATCGTTACGTTTAGCGGAAATAAACACTACTGGCTTCACATCCTTAAGCCAACGGGTGTTCCCATTGCGTTACTGCCAATTATGATTCCGGTCGAAATTGTAGGCGTATTCATGAAGCCTTTATCGCTCATGATACGGTTATTCGCCAATATCACTGCAGGACACATTATTATCCTGAGTCTGTTGGGCCTTATTTTCATGGCTAATCATATGGGCGGCATGGGTACGAGTATTGCAATAAGCCCGGTCGTGCTGTTTTTTACGTTGTTTCTAAATTTGATCGAATTACTGGTGGCGTTTCTGCAAGCGTTTATTTTTACGCTATTGACGGCTATGTATATCGGTAGCGCGGTGGAAGACCATCACGAAGCTGACCACGGCATCGGTTATGAGGGAACAACCTCAGAGTTAGGTTAATGATTAACTATCAGGTGGCTATTGCCAGTTGATAGAATTGAAAAGCAATCTTTTGTTTCACTAATAAATACGTTTGAATTTTATGTTTGCAATGTTGTTTTCCTTGCTGTTAGAAGCTACTGGTAGTGTGGCGATTATGGGTGCCGCTATCGGTGCTGGTTTGGCCGCTATTGGTGCTGGTCTGGGTATTGGTAAAATTGGTGGTAGTGCTATGGAAGGTATTGCCCGTCAGCCAGAAGCGGCTGGTCGTATCCAAACTGCCATGCTGATTATTGCGGCTCTGATTGAAGCCGTGGCTTTGTTTGCCGCTGTTATTTGTCTGCTGGTCGCTACGGCTTAAGCAGGCACTCAAGTTTGAGTAGGCTGGTTGCACTAGGCACTGGCATCACTACTCGCCCATTTTTAGAAAACGTTCGCCCGTTTGGGGTTGCCGACGGGCGAGCGTTCTCTACCAAAAGATTGACTTCACATTTTATTTACTGATTTATCCATAATTCACACTCATGGACTTACTGACTCCCGATCTCGGTCTGTTATTTTGGCAGGTAGTAGTGTTCCTCGGCCTCTTTTTGATTCTTCGCGCATTTGCCTGGAAACCCATTACAGAAAGCCTTAGTGAACGCGAAAATAATATTCAGAGTGCCCTTGATCTGGCCGAAAAAACACGGCTGGATATGACCGCGCTCAAAGCTGATAACGAAAAATTGCTGGTGCAGGCGCGTATAGAGCGTGAAGCTATTTTGCGTGGTGCAAAAGAAGCCGCCGACAAAATGGTGGCTGATTCGCGTGACAAAGCTGCTGCCGAAGGACAACGCATTCTTGAGCAAGCGCGCGAGTCGATGCAAAATGAACGGCAGGCTTTAGTAGCACAAATGAAAAAAGAAGTCGTTATCCTGTCGCTCGACATTGCAGAAAAAGTTCTTCGTAAAGAACTTAGTGATAAGTCAACGCAGGAAAAATTGGTAACGGATCTTGTCTCTAATTCACGCTTAAACTAATCGATTATGGCCGTTGCAACAGTTGCCGCCCGCTATGCCAAATCGCTGTTAAATCTGGCGCAGGAACAAGGCATGACCGAGACGATGTATAAGGACATGCAGTTCTTTAAGAACACAGTGGAACAAAGCCGGGCGCTGATGCTTATGCTGAAGAATCCCATTATTCGTGCTGAAAAGAAAAGTGCTGTTCTGACTGCGGCTTTTACGAATCGGGTCGATCCGGTAACGATGGCTTTTTTTCAAATTATTGCCAGAAAGAACCGGGAAGGTATCATGGATGCCATCGCTGATCAGTTTATTAGTCAATATAATAAACTGAAAAGTATTGAACGAGCAACCGTTATTACGACTGTGCCGCTAACGGCTACACAGCGTGAGAAGTTCGAGGCAATGGTTATGAAAACTACAGGATGTAAGTTGGTCGAGTTAGAAGAAAAACTTGATTCAAACCTTATTGGTGGTTATGTATTGCGTCTTGGCGACCGGCAGGTTGACGACTCTATTCGTAGCCAATTAAACGACTTGCGACTGAAGTTTTTGAATTAAAATTTCTATAGGTTTTACTAGAAGAGCCGGTTTCTCATTCGAGAAACCGGCTCTTCTGTTTTCCCTTACTAACGTTTTTTGTTGTAGGTGATAAAGAGCGATCAGAAAGAGTAGCGAATCAAGGATGGATAGGTTTAACTAATTTAAAATGAGTTAGGCTGAATGATTCCCGTTCATAAAACCGGATGGTGTCAGTGCGTTTTTGATTAGTCGTAACCTCCAGATTTATGAAATTTTCCTGTCCTGCCAATACGTCAAGTGCCGTCATAAGTTGCTTCCCAATGTGCTGATTTCGAACATCAGGCCGAACAAATAACTCCTGTATTTCCCCCACTTTGCCACAGTGGTGTAGTATATATTGAACGTGACAACTTACAAATCCAACGATTTCGCTAAACCGTTCAGCCACCAAATAATAGATAAGCCGGTTGGCTAAATTATGATCGAAAACAGTATTAAAGGCAGCTTGATCTAGCGTAGTTCCTTCTAGCGTGCATAAAAAGTCATAAATAATTGGGGCGTCATTTTTAGTGGCGGTCCGGATATGTATGTCACTCGGGAAAGTAGATTGGGTAGGCACGGTGATTTGTAGGAGTATACACTGACAGACTATTGACGCTTCAAGTTCGTCATTTTCGTCTCGCTATATACATTGCCATGGTAAAAATCGTCGCCTTCATTTTTGTGAGTTTAGTAGCAGCCTGTTCGGGTCGGAAATCAGAAACCGGCGATTCGCAAGCCAGTAGCTCAACTGCTGAAATTCAATCGTCTAACTCAAATTCGTACGACAAAGACCGGGATTTCTTACGGAAGTACCAGCCCAATTTGATCGAATTACAAAGCGGAGATGCCCACGCCTTGATTTGTCCAGCCTATCAGGGCCGCGTGATGACTAGCAGTGCCGACGGGAAATCTAGTTACGGCTGGATAAATTACGACTTGATTCGCTCGAAGAAACTTCTTCCGCATATGAATGCTTTTGGGGGCGAAGACCGATTCTGGCTTGGTCCGGAAGGTGGGCAGTACGCACTGTTTTTCAAAAAAGGTGACCCCTTTAATGCTGATCATTGGCAAACGCCAGCAGCTATTGACTCAGAGTCGTTTACACTTACGGATAGTACGCAAACGTCCGCCACCTTCACCCGTAACGTATCGCTAACTAACTATACCGGAACTCGGTTTGACCTCGGTATTGAGCGAACAGTCCGGTTGTTAACCAAAGCTGAAATAAAAGAAAAGTTGTCTATCCATGCCGATTCACTTAAAATTGTTGGTATTGAATCGGAAAATGTAATCACGAATAAAGGAAAAAAAGCCTGGAATTTGCAAACAGGAACGCCGTCAATCTGGATTTTAGGTATGATGAATGCGTCGCCTAAAACAACTATTATTGTTCCCTATCGGCAGGGGGTAGGCCAACCAATAAGTGATTCGTATTTCGGCAAAGTGCCAGCCGAACGATTGCGTATTGGAAAAACAGCCGCCCTATTTACGGCTGATGCTCATTATCGAAGCAAGATTGGGGTTTCGCCTGCACGAGCCACTAACTGGCTTGGCAGCTACGACTCCAAAACCCAAACCTTAACGCTTATTACTTACGACTTCGACCAGAAAGACCGACAATACGTCAATTCAGCCTGGGAGCATCAAAAAAACCCTTATTCGGGCGATGTTATTAATGCCTATAATGATGGTCCAATGAAATCCGGTCAGACGCAGATGGGTAAATTCTATGAATTAGAATCCTCATCACCAGCCGCTAGTTTAGTACCCGGTGCGAAACAAAAACATCGGCATACAACCTTTCATTTGCAGGGTTCAGAACAACAACTGAATCAGGTTTCCCGACAATTATTATTCACTGACTTATCGCACTTGTAACTATATATATGTATCTAAATCAGCCGCGTTTTTAGAAATTGATTCAACGGGTTTACAACTAATAAGGTATGAATTGGGTCTTGCAGGCAACTGAAAAGCTATGCGTCCTCTTCTACTATTATTTATTTTTTGGGTCAGTTTTGGTTGTCAGAAAGTAATAGACCGTACTGATCAATTATATGGCAAATGGGTATTGACCGGCGGATCTGCTTTACTAAGAAAGCAAGCAGTCGTCAAAAACCAACCCATTTATTTTACTTTTTTGTCATCCGGCAGTATTGATTCCAACTGGTCGAGTTGTTATTCATTTCACTTTGGTAAGGCAAACGAACTGTTGATTTCTAATATCTGCGTTGATTGTATTGTCCCTAATTGTGATCAGTCTGTATGGCACTATACACTGAGTTCAGTGAATGAATTAACAATTGAATTTCAGACCGGTGATGTGGGCGTGTTGCAAAGACAATAGACTCACTAATATGCCTGCAACGCATCAGATTTGAAAACGTGTTTGCCCGTTAAACCCTGTTGCGCCGTTGTCAGCATAGCGTTTGCCACTTTGGCAGCCTCAATACCTTTGTATTTTGCCGGGATCAGTGAGCTAAACAACCGCATAGCACCTTCGGCTATACGTTCGCCAAAACGGGATTCACCTCGGCCCGAACTGGCTCGATCACCGAGTAGGAGGGAAGGTTGGAAAATAAGTAAACTTGGATAGTTTAAGGCAGTTAAGTCACGCTCAATTTCGCCTTTGACGCGGTTATAAAAAAAAGATGATTCTGTATCAGCGCCCATCGCTGTAACGATAGCAAATTGCTGGGCACCATTGGCCAATCCTAATCGGGCAATATCAAGTGGGTATTTATAATCCACTTTTTGGAAAGCCTCCTTCGACCTTGCCTTTTTCATTGTCGTACCAAGGCAGCAAAAAATATCGTCGACTTGCGTTAATAAGCCATTTGGATGATCAAAATCAAATTGAACTTCTTGTAAACGAGGATGTTGCCAACTTAAAGATTTACGGACTAACACTTTTACATTGGAGTAAACTGGCGAATCAACGAGCCGGTGGGTCAGTAAATTGCCGATGAGGCCCGTGGCACCGAGGACTAACGCCGTTTTGTGAGTAGGTATAGTCATGGTTAAAAGAGGGTATTTTTGCTAAATTAGTCACTTCAATACTATAGGAAGGAACTAAATCCTAAAATCTATTCTATGCGTCCAGTCGTTTTTCGCTTAGTTAGCCTGTTCTCCGTTCTCACAGTGACTTTATTTTTTTCCTTTCGCTCTACCGACGACGAATTCATTAAACGATTACTCGAACTGTTTCGTGTTTATAACCAACAGCGACCTACCGAGAAAGTATATATTCATACTGACCGCGACGCTTACCTCAGTGGCGAAACTATTTGGTTGAAGGGCTATATTTTTAACGGAACTACACATGAGGCTGACACGCTCAGTCGGGTATTATATGTTGATTTAGTGGACCCACTTGCCAGACGTGTTCGGTTGCGGGCGCAATTTCGAGCCACAAACAGCTATGCCCCAGGCCAACTTCTAGTAGCTGATTCGCTGCCGTCTGGTACTTACCAACTCCGCGCGTATACCAACTTTATGCGGAATTACCCCGACGCGTATTTCTTCACCAAGACAGTAACTATTTTGCACGCGGATGATGTCAGTACGAACACAGAAATCGCGAAATTGGCCGCTCGGCCAGATATACAGTTTTTGCCCGAAGGCGGCCAGTTAGTTGCCGGGTTAAGTAGTCGTGTCGCGTTTAAAGCCGTTAATCCATCGGGGCAAGGTATATCTGTGAAAGGGTTTGTGCTCGATGCGAAGAAGGACACTGTCAGCGGTTTTGCCAGCACGCATTTAGGAATGGGTTATTTTATGTTTAAGCCTGAGCTGGCACACACATACACCGCTTTTGTACCGCTTGCTGATGGCACATTGGTAGCCTATCCAATGCCGACCGTGCAAGAGCAAGGAGTGGTTATGCAAGTTGAAAACCTGACTAATAAAGACAATGTATTGGTGTATTTGATGCACAATAAAACGCGCACAGATACCACGGCTAGGCTAACCTTAAGCGCTCAGACAAGAGGACAAGTTATTCAGGCCGCAAAAATACCATTGACTAAAAAAATGGCGGTGGTGCGGCTACCTCGTGCCAATTTCCCCGAAGGCATTGCTCAACTGACCCTCTTCGACGAAACTCACAAACCGGTTTGTGAGCGGCTTGTTTTTATCAATAAGAGCGAGCAACTCAATATTTTGCTGGTTGCCAACAAAGCCAGATATAAAAATCGTGAGAAGGTTGACCTAACGATTAACACAGCCAATGCAGATGGAAAACCTGTCTCGGCTAATCTGTCGGTAGCAGTTGTTGATAACCGACTCGCGCCCGAAGCTGATTCTAACAGCGCCACTATTCGGTCGCATTTGCTGCTGTCATCTGATTTGGCTGGCACTATCGAACAACCTGACTATTACTTTAAACCAACTAATAAAGAGCGGTGGTTGCAGCTGGATTTGCTACTGATGACTCAGGGCTGGCGACGTTTCTCCTGGAGTGAGGTGCTGGCGGGTACCGTGCCGCCGACCAAGTATCCTGTGGAAAGAGGCTTGTCACTAACGGGCCGGGTGGTGCGCCCAAATCAGAAAGACACTGGTGGTAAAGTTAAGCTAACTTTCATGCTGGCAAAGAAGGATAGTACGGCTGGTGGTAACCAACGTGACATTCTGATTGGAGAAACCAATGAGTCAGGTTATTATGGCGCGTATGATCTTGATTTTACCGACACTACGACCGTAATGATTCAGGGGCTGAAAGGGAATGCTAATCGGAACCTGGCTATCTCGCTCGACCAGCTTCTGACACCAACCGTAACGATTACGCAAGTGCCTTATAATCCATTGGAATTCCGGCGCGACGAGTTGGATGACTTTGTAAAACGAACAAAAGAATATCAGGAAATTGAACGCCAAATCCGACGTAATGGCGAAGTGTTACTGCAATCTGTGACCGTTAAAGCCAAAAAATATCAGGAACGAGATTCACGAACTATCTATGGCTCCCCCGATGCGAGTGTCAAATTTGATCAGACAAATACGGCTGGTCGGCTGACAATACTAGACGTAATTCAGGGGCGGGTAGCGGGTGTACAAGTCACGGGTTCGGGTTTGACGGCGCGGGTACAGATTCGGGGGGCTGTTAATTTTAGCGGCCCCGTTGAGCCGTTATTTGTGTTGGATGGTATGCCGGTTGACCTGCAAACAGCAACCACTATTTCGGTACAGGACGTTGATCGGGTTGATGTGTTGAAGGGCGCATCGGCTGCTATCTACGGCTCTCGGGCATCGGGTGGTGTGATTTCAATTCTGACCAAACGGGGCGGGCCTACCTATGATTTCTCTAAGGATGTAGCACCCGGTACATTGATCGCTAAATTACCAGGCTATGCGCCAGTGCGCGAGTTTTATGCACCCCGTTATGATGTTAGTCCAGACCGGGCCAATCCAGGCCGAAGACCAGATTATCGTACCACATTATTCTGGGCACCCATGATTCAAACCGATACTGAAGGAAGAGCAACCGTTTCTTTCTTCACATCTGACGCAAAAACAGACTTGCGTATTAGGGCCGAGGGAGCAACTATAATGGGCATACTGGGGGTGGGGCGGGGTTTCATTCAGGTTGACTAGAATTTGAAAAATCCAACATGGACAACGGCTAACCAATTGACTTGGTTAGCCGTTGTCCATGTTGGATTTTTAAGTCTTACTTCCCGTTAGATACTGGTTTCTTCTCTAGATCTGCCCGCTGATCGTCGCGCAGTGTTGGGTATTTAATACCGAGCTGTTCCAGATAGGTTTTATATTTTGTTGGGTCGTAGTAGAATTTCTCCAGCTTAGGCTTGAATTCGGCCATTATTTTTTTGTTCAGATAAACTGCCGGAATCTCTTTCGACGAAATCAACGCTTTGTATTTCGTTTCTTTGGTTTGCTCATCTGTAAAATAAGCTTTGGCCTGCTCAATAATTTCGGGTTTCAGCAACATGTCCAGCAAGGTCATGGCCTCAACTTTTGCGCCAGCTACAACTCCTTTATGGGCAATGGGTGTCGCCATCGAAATAGCGTCGGACCAATGGTGACCCGGCAAGCCGGGAATATTTGACGGATAAAGAAGAACCACGGTTGGAACGACCCACGATATATCTGATATATCGTCAGAACCTCCACTAAGTGGTACCATTGATTGCCCGCCCATCATAACCGTTGGACCAGACCCAACGGGTGTCCCAATTGTATCTAATTTTACAGCTAGCCCCTCTCGTTTAGGCGACTGCAATTCTTTTTGAGTAGCCTTGGCAAGCATTTGGTCGTCGGTAGACCAGGTGGGTAAGCCAATTCGTTTGATATTGTCATACATCACGGAGGCTATGGGCTTGTTAAAATGTCCCGGCCAGGCTGACCCCAGAATTTCGTAGGTGAATTTCGTATCGGTCATTAGCGCGGCCCCTTCGGCTACTTTTACGCCTGTTTCGAAGAGTTTTACTATTTTAGGATACGATCGTTCCCGGAAATAATACCAAACGGAGGCCTTTGATGGAACGACGTTCGGTTGGTCACCACCATCCGAGATCACATAGTGAGAGCGTTGTGTTAGTTCGAGGTGTTCGCGACGAAAATTCCACCCGATATTCATTAATTCGACCGCATCGAGTGCAGAACGTCCGCGCCAGGGGGCAGCCGCAGCATGAGCGGCCTGACCCTCAAACGAGAACTTGACCGAGATCATACCATTGTAGCCCGCATCGCCGTAGGAAACGCTCAGATTATCGGCAACGTGGGTAAAGATACACGCATCAACATCTTTGAAATAACCATCACGGACGTAAAAAGCCTTGGAACCGAGTAATTCCTCGGCCACACCCGGCCAAAGCATCAACGTACCCGACAGCTTATTCTTTTCCATAAGCTGTTTTACTGTCAGTGCTGCCACGATATTGAGCGCCTGCCCGGAGTTATGACCTTCGCCGTGACCTGGTGCACCTTCTACGATAGGATCTTTATAGGCCACACCCGGTTTCTGGCTGGCTTTGGGAATGCAGTCTACATCAGAGCCAATAGCAATTACAGGTTTGCCCGAACCCCAGGTGGCAATCCAGGCAGTGGGCATACCGGCAATACCTCTCTGAATCGTGAATCCTTCTTTTTCGAGCAGCGTGGTCAGGTATTTGAAGGACTCTTCTTCCTGGAAACCCAGCTCTGCAAAGCTGAACAGCATATCGTTGATTTGCTGAGCCTGATCTTTACGTTGATCAATTGCCGTAATTGCTTCCTTTTTTAATTGCTCAATTTGTGCATCTACCCGCTTGTTAGACGCCTTTGGGTCTTTACCCTGCGCTAATAATAGCGTTGGGATAAGCCAGAGAGCTGCGAGTACTTTCGTGAACTCCTTCATAGGGGATTGAAATTTTATTTTGATGAATGGGAGTATTCACTATAAATGTATGGTAATAATGATCATATTCGCAATAAATGTGTTATTTATGATGAAAAAACTATTTGCCCTTGCTTTTGTGATCTGACTTAATTTGCCAGAAAAAGAAAAGACATTTGACTCTCTCTCCTGTTTTCAGAGAAAGAATCAAATGCCTTACTAATTACCCGACTTGCTGTACTCAGTCCTTAAACGGCTCCTAAAATTTTCATATTTATCGGGTCCCAGCTAACAGCTCTTTTTTGGGCGAAACTCATATTGCCACACTGCGTTGGTCCACAAGCGCGAAGCCCAAATGTAGCATCCTCTATGTTCGGCGAATTTGTTCGGACCGACTTGAAGAAGTTTACGAAGTGCTCGTACCGATCGCCTTTGTAGTCTTTTGGGAATGCGTATTTAAACTCTTTAGGGCCATCCAGTTCGGGATGTGGTGGATACAGTTTATTATATTCCTGCACGTACAGTTCCTTTTGGTCTTTTGGGAAATTGTCAATTGACATACCCGGAGCCTTCGGAAACTTATTCCGGTGAACCGTTAGCGAGTCGAAACCGAGCGATAAATCACCCTCTGTGCCCACAATCCGTACCAAATAATTACCGCCACCACCATCGACAAAATTGGACCGGGTTGTTAGGTTAAATTCTGGGTGCTCAGCCGTTTTTGGGTAGTCGTAAATGCTGAGTTGAATATCTGGCACGTCGCGACCATCTTTCCAATAGCGCGTTCCTCCGCTCGAATATACTCTGGTTGGGCCTTTTGACCCCGTAATGCAGTGCAGTGAGGTTAGCAAGTGGACATACAAATCACCGGCAATACCCGTTCCATAATCCTGATAGTTGCGCCACCGGAAAAAACGGAGCGGATCCCAAGGGCGTTTCGGGGCGCTACCCAGGTATGTATCCCAATCAACGGTTTGTGGAGACGCATCGGGTGGAATTGAATACTGCCAGGCTCCCATTGCACTATGCCGGTCGTAGATAGCTTCGGCAAAGACAAGCTCACCAATATCACCAGCTTTCAGTATATCCCGCGCTTTTGCAATAAGCAACGAACTGGCAAACTGACTGCCAACCTGAAAAACTTTGCCCGTCTCTTTCGCTACTTTAATAAGTGTATGCCCGTCATCAACCTTCTGAACCATAGGCTTTTCGCAGTACACGTGCTTGCCTTTATGCATGGCATCAGATGATATTTTTTCGTGCCAGTGATCGGTTGTCGCATTAATGACAGCATCGATATCCTTCCGCTCCAGTAGTTCACGATAATCTTTCGTAACCGGAAGCTGATCGCCCCACAGTTCTTTAGCCCGGCGCAAACGGCCATCATACAGGTCGCAGGCCGCAACCATTTCAATACCATCGACCATCAGAGCCGTTTGCGTATCGCCGATACCCATACCACCCGTACCGATAAGAGCGATGCGAACCTTATCATTAGCCGACGTGCTGCTATGGCTTTTAATCAGATTCAGGTATTGCGGAATGCCCATTGAGGGCGTGTTAGCCAGCGCGGCTGGGGCGGTAGCGGCAGCTGTGCCAGCCAACCCAAGGGTCTTTAGAAACGACCGTCGGGATTTGCTTTCCTGGTTAGCCGACGTAGCCGCTCGTTTTTTATCGTTCATAGCAAAATCAGATTGGGGAGTAGAAAACCCGCTTAAAAATAAGCAAAGTTGTCAGTATAATTAAAAAGTGTGCTTAAATCACTTTCTCATCTTGTGACCCGTCTAAATTCGGCGTAGCATTATACTTATTCCTAACAGGTATCCATGAAACTAAACTCTATTGTATTGGCTGGCTGGCTGGTAGCCGCCGTAAATCTCGCTTTCGCCCAAACGACCCCTTTCCCAACCATTGGTCAGATTGTTAGGCTCGACCCTCGGCTGGACAAACTTATTTCAGCAGAAGCTAAGGTCGAGGTGCTGGCTAGCGGCTTCGTCTGGACAGAAGGGCCAATTTGGGTGAAAGACCAGGCTTTTCTGCTTTTTTCCGACGTACCGCAGAACACCATTTTCAAATGGACTGAAAAAGAAGGCGTTACACCTTTTTTGAAGCCATCCGGTTACACAGGTTTGGGTCCGTACAGTGAAGAGCCCGGTTCCAACGGCCTCACTATTGACCCGCAGGGAAGGCTCATTGCCTGCGAACATGGTGATCGGCGCATAACGGCCATGCCCATGAACGGAAGCGGAGGCAAACGCACCTTGGCCGACAATTTTAACGGAAAACGGTTCAGTAGTCCAAACGATGTCGTAGCCCACTCCAGCGGCAGTTATTATTTCACCGACCCACCCTACGGAATGCCGAAGAAAGAAAAAGATCCTGGTCGGGAAACGGCTGGCTGGGGCGTTTATCGCATTGCACCCGAACGGGCTGGTGTACCCGGTACAGTGTCTATTGTCGTAAGTGATCTAACCCGCCCGAATGGGATTGCTCTGTCCCCCGACGAGAAAACTCTTTACGTGGCTCAGTCAGACCCACTTAACCCAGTCGTTATGGCCTACCCGCTACAAGCAGATGGTTCAGTTGGTAAGGGACGCACTATTTTCGGTGCCGAGGGGATGAAAAAACAGGGTCTTGAGGGTGGTTTTGACGGGATGAAAGTGGACCGAGCTGGTAATTTATGGGTAACGGGTGGTAATGGTGTGCTGGTCCTATCGGCAGCGGGTGACTTTTTGGGACATATTAAAGTTGGTGTTGCTACGGCAAACTGTGCCTGGGGTGATGATGGCTCAACTCTCTATATCACGTCCGATATGTATCTCTGCCGGATACGAACAATGGCAAAAGGATGGTAATATTTGAGGATGGATTATGAATTAGTAATGATGGAAAAAGACCTCAACTATCAGGGTCAATTTTCCTTCATCATTTATTAGTCATAATCCATCATTAAGAACTTAATTCGTCGTTAATGGACTAACTTTGTAGAGAGTACGTAGCTTGATTGAAAGGAATTTATTCTCATGTTAGAGAATCGTAAGTGGGTTATTATTGGCGTCTTCTGCCTGGTTGGATTGACGTATCTGATTCGATTATTTTATCTGCAAGTGCTGGATGATACCTACTCGCTGGGCGCATCGAAGAATTCTATAAAGCGAGTTGTAGAAGTACCTTATCGGGGGCAGGTTTACGACCGGAATAATCAACTTATCGTTTACAATACTCCTGTATACGATCTATACGTCACACCCAAGCAGGTCAGGATTCCCGACACGGCGGCTTTTTGCCGGATGATGGAATTAAGTCTCCCCGAATTCGATAGTATTATGGGGCTGGCTAAAAACTATTCCCCCGTAAAACCGTCGCTATTTCTGCGTCAGCTTTCCAAAGAAGATTTTGCCCGAATTCAGGATGCACTGGTCGATTATCGGGGCTTTGAGCCGGTAATTAGTTCTATGCGGACTTACCCGGCCCATACGCTGTCGAATGCCCTTGGCTACGTTAGTGAAATTAGCAGAAAGCAGCTGGAAAATCAGGATATTCTCTATTATCGGCAGGGTGATTATATTGGTCATAACGGGCTTGAGGAGCAGTATGAAGAGCAGCTGCGTGGTAAGCGGGGCGTTAAGTTCATGATGCAGAATGTTCGGGGTGTTAATAAAGGCTCCTGGAAAAATGGTGCCTTTGATACGTTAGCCATTGCTGGGCAAAACCTTATAACGGGCATTGATGTCGAAGTTCAGAAGTACGCCGATAGTCTGATGCAGAACAAAGTAGGAGCCGTGCTGGCCATAGAACCAGCAACGGGCGAAATTCTGGTTTCAGTCTCGGCGCCAACCTATGACCCTAATTTGCTATCGAGTCGATTCTTCTCTAAAAACTATCGGGCATTAATCAAGAACCCCTACAAGCCACTTATCAATAGGCCCATCATGGCTAGTTATCGGCCCGGCTCAACCTTCAAATTGATTCAGGCGCTGGTGGCACAACAACAGGGATCCCTTTTCCCAAACACAGTTTATGGCCACGCTGGCTCTCCTATGCGCTGTCACTGCCATGGGGGCAATGACCTGCGTGGAGCCGTTCAAAATTCGTGCAATCCCTATTTTTATTATGTGTTCCGTAAATTTCTCTATTTCAACGGAGAACATAATACATTCAAAGCATCAGCAATAGGACTAAAGCAGTGGCACGATATGGCTGAAAAATTCGGGATTGGTGATCGGCTTGGCGTCGATTTGCCAAGCGAATTAAAGGGAAATCTGCCCACGCCTGAGTATTATGACAAAGCCTATCGGGGTGCGTTACGCTGGAAATTTTCGAACGTCTATTCGCTTAGTATTGGCGAAGGGGAATTACTCATTAGCCCCCTTAAACTGGTTAATCTGGCGGCAACTATTGCTAACCGGGGTTGGTATATTACTCCCCACTATATCAAAGGCTTTGGCAAAGTAGGCGTTGGCCTTCCGGCTGAATATAACGAGCGACATGAGACGGGCATTGATTATAAATATTACTTGCCGGTGATCGATGGAATGCGCGGGGCAGTAGCACATGGTACGGTGACACCTTTAGCTAATATTGCCGGTATTGATCTGTGCGGTAAAACCGGCACGTCGCAAAACAATAAATTTGGCCACAAATTCGACCACTCCATTTTTGTCGGTTTTGCGCCGATGAACAACCCCAAAATTGCGGTAGCTGTATTTGTTGAAAATGCGGGGTGGGGCGGTAAAGCAGCCGCTTCAGTAGCTGCATTGGTGGCCGAACGCTACCTGAAACGTAAAACAGAAGCGAAAAAGCTGGATGAGCAGGTAAAAGCAGCAAACTATCTGCCGCCCGTTGGGGGACTTCCTATAGTGAAGAAACCTATTGCTCCGAAAAAAGACACCTCTCAAAAAGGAACCGTTCCCAAACCCATGATGACCGCTACTAAGCCAAAGTGGAGCGCGGAAGTCACTATAAGCGGAAATTAACTAATCTTATTTATCATGCTGACGAAGCGGGCTCCCCGGATCGAACGCAGGAGAAAAGGAAAACTGAGTTCAATGGCCCGTAATAACGACCCATTTTCACAAAACATTGACTGGCTCACGCTCCTGCTGTATTTCGGCTGTGTAACGATGGGCTGGCTGAATGTCTATGCCGCAGTTTATAGCCCCGAAGACCATACCAGTCTTTTTGATATGACAACCAATGCCGGAAAACAAATGATGTGGATCGGTACGACGGTGATCCTGATCATCTGTATTCTAGTGGTTAACCATACGTTTTTCGACACGTTTGCCTTTGTTTTCTACGGCGTCATGATTCTGATGTTGATCTTGGTTCTCTTTGCCGGAACGAATATTAACGGGTCGAGGTCGTGGTTCAAATTTGGGTCGGCATTATCTATTCAGCCCGCAGAGTTTGCAAAGGTGGCAACAGCGCTGGCGCTGGCTAAGTATCTGGATGTGCCGGGTATTAACCTGTCCAAGCAAAAAGATCTAATGTACATTGGTGGCATTATTATACTGCCCTGTATTCTTATTTTGGCATCTAATGAAACCGGTTCAACACTCGTGTTCGCATCGTTCGTTATTATGCTTTACCGTGAAGGGTTGCCGGGCTGGATTCCGGCGCTTGGCATTACGGCAGCCGCTTTGTTTGTACTGGCTTTAATCTTTCCAAAGCTCTATATCTTCATCGGTATCGTTGCTCTGTTAGGACTGATTATTCTAATTATGCCACGATACAACCGCATAGTAAGCACCCTGATGGCAATGGGCTTGATTGGTATTCTGATGATGGGATACGTAACAGGCGTCGATTTTTTTGTCAATAATGTTCTTCAAAAACACCAGCGTAACCGGATTAAAGTACTAGTTGACCCCAAAATTGATCCGCTGGGTGTGGGCTGGAATGTAACGCAGGCCAAAATAGCTATCGGCTCTGGACGGCTTCAGGGTAAAGGTTTCTTAGAGGGAACACAGACTAAGTTTGATTTTGTACCTGAGCAAAGCACCGACTTTATTTTTTGCACTATCGGCGAAGAGCACGGATTTGTCGGTGCATTCGTTGTTGTGGCCCTCTTTATCGGGTTAATTTCGCGTATCGTGATCCTTGCTGAAAAGCAGCGCACGAAGTTTGCCCGTGTATATGGCTACTGCGTGGCCGGAATTATCTTTTTTCACGTCATGATTAATATTGGCATGACTATAGGGCTGATGCCTGTTATTGGCATTCCGTTGCCATTTTTCAGTTATGGCGGTTCCTCGCTCTGGTCTTTTTCTATCCTGCTATTCATTTTCCTCAAACTCGATTCTCGCCGGACAGCCTTAATGAGAAGATAAGCCCACGGTTAGCCGATCAGGTTTTTGAATAATGCTTATGCACAATAAGGGCGATAGGCAAACTAACCAAAACCATCAAAATAACCATTCCTATGAGGGATTGAGCTGGATCGACTGGTTGAGCAGACACATTGCTAAGTGGAAGAACAATTCGATTCATTACTAGCCAAATCAATAACCCATATAACAACCCAATGGCCATTAGATTGCCAATAACCTGCCGTATTTGTGGATGTATCAGGAAGAAAAATGCTGCAAATAGTAAGGCAATGGAAAAGTGAAAAACTATGCCCCAAATGATCATCGCCGACCCATCCAAAAAGGCATCTTTCCCAAAAATGCCACTGGCGATATACTGAAAAACGCGAACAGGGTGCTTACCACCTGCGCTCAAAAATAGGCCAATAGCCGCAATGGCATCCAGTGTGCCAGCCACAAAACCATCCCAGACTATGATGAGAATAGTTTTTTTTGCGGAGGGTTTCGAACTGGACTGCTTCATGAAGTAGGTTATTCTCAGAGGAATTCTACGAGTGAAGATAGGCATAATTTTAAGTAACCAAGTCTGAAAAGAAAGGCTTAGTTTACCTCTACGTTTCAATTATAGAACCAGCAACTAGTCTACAATTTCATTGTATGAATGAGCCAGTTTACAACATAACTGGCTCATTCATACCGAGTAGAGTACTACCTACTGCGGGGAGTCACCGAACGCAGTCCGGTGGCTCCCCGCAGCAACTTGTAAACTTGATTAGTTACTCCTCCATCCGATAGATTGCCAAGAGAGAGTCTGTGGTACTAATATTTCTATCAATCTACTTTTCAGGAGATAGACCGACATTGCCGAAAGAAATGTCTATATCGATGAGTTGACTCATCAGTTTTTGGTTTTATTCACTTGCCCGTAATTGCCGATACCGATTGATTCCTACCTGCGACTTTTTAGTTAAAGCAGACGTGTTATCTGTCAGTTGGCTACTGGCTTTGAAAACAGCAGTTCTATGGGTTTCATGCTTCTCTGGCGAAGCAAGAGCAATTAGTGTTAGAACTTCATTATTAAGTTGTTCTACTTTCTGTTGTAGAGAGAAAATGTGCTTTTCTAAGGCAGTCATGTTGTTACTATTCATCGTGTTGAGAAATGGCTAAAATGTATTTTCTACAGCAATAGCTGCGTAGATTATTGATTTTTGGCTAGTACGTTACCGCCAAATGGTGTCGAAATTCGGTTTAAGCCCTCGAATACCAAGATATTTTGCTGGATAAAGCCAGTAATGAATAAACGCGAAAAAGTACAAATACTGACCCATGTTTCCTTAGCTTCATTTTTATGTTTTAGCGCGTGTGATAGTGTCATGTTTTATGTAATTTATTTATAATCAACGTAGAGGAACGAAATCTGTTGATTCTTCTTCTCTATTACTTAACAGAAATACACACCTAAATAGTTTAGTTTTATTAGTTTAGTACAAAAAGTGCTTCTGATTTTTCATCGAAAAGTCAAATTGTACAAGCGATTCTTACGGAAATCTTATGTCTTGACTTACTATATCAAGCCAAGAGCGTAGGCGCCATAATAGCCATGATGGCTGATGGTGAGGGGTATCTTTACTACATTATCAACGGTTAAGAGGGGAGTGCCAGCGCTGTCTTTATGAATGTGAATTGCCTGCTCTGGAATGGCTAGCCTGGCCGCGCATCGATGCTTTATTTGTTCCCGAATAACGCGCTGATGGGTCTGGTAGATTGTATTATCGAACGGAACAATTACGTGTGTATAGGCCGGAATGATAGTGGCCTCATACGCAACGGTAGCAATGTATTGGGCTGTAATTGACGACTTAGTATGGTATTCTCTGGTATAAAAAACAGTACCTTCTGTAGTATCTGTAGTTGGTCCGTTGACAAAGCAAGCTATTTTTTTTGGAGCAAAAAGACGTAATCCGGTGCTTCGCACGGACAGTTTATACGCACTTTCTTTCATGCTCCATAATAGCCAGACCATGCGGTCAGAATCGTTCGCTTCGAGAATGAGCTGCTGCTCATGTTGTGTAAAGATTTTATCTAAAAACCCCCTCCGACGCCAATTACTTTCCTGCTTTGCCTGAGCTAAATCGACAATGTCATTGCCAATCATTTTTCGGCCAGTTTTTTCGTAATAATGTCTATCGCGGATCCAACGGTAAGCATGCGTTCCATAGACTCATTGTCAATTTCAATCTCAAATTCTTCTTCGACATCTAACGCAATATCAACCAGATTAGCTGAGTTTACTTTTAAGTCATTTATGAAATCTGTATTCTCCGTGACATTTTCAAATGCCTGTTCATCCTGCACATAAGGTTTTACAATTTTTTTAAGCGCTGCCGTCAACTCGTCTTTCGTTTGCATACCCCTAATCTACGATTGAAACTTTTTAAAAATAACACACGCATTCACATCGCCGAAACCGAAATTAGCTTTTGCAATTACGTTAATATTTTTTCTGATAAGCTGTTGTGGAATTCTATCCGGGGCTATCATCGCTGAAATCTCCGGATGAAGATCTTCGCAGTTGACGGATGGATAAATAAACCCATCGTGTAATTCAAGTACGGCAGCCACACATTCGATGCTGCCAGCCGCGCTTAGGCAATGTCCCACCATTGATTTCAACGAATTAATATACGGAAAATCAGCGCCACGACGGCCTAAGGCTTCGCACCAGGCAGTCACTTCGGCTGAGTCCTTTATGGTAGCCGTCAAATGACCATCAATAACATCAATGTCGCTGGGTTGAATAGCGGCTTCTTCCATTGCTTTTTGGATGCAGCGTTTTACGGCGAAGGCATTGGGTGCGGTCATAGAGCCACCTCTCCGTTGTCCACCCGAATTTAGATGACCTCCCAACACTTCTGCATAAATGGGTGCGTTACGTTCCAATGCCGTTTCTAACGATTCCACTACTAGCGCACCGGCACCGCTGCCGGGTACAAAGCCGCTTGCTGTGGCACTCAGTGGCCTTGATGCTTTTTCTGGTGAATTATTAAATTGGTAGGGCATCACGCGCATAGCATCGAAGCCGCCCCACATGTAAGGGCCGTGGTCGCTGCAACTACCTGCCAGCATGCGTTTTGCGTAGCCGTTAGCAATACGTTCATAGGCCAGCAACAAGGCCTCGGTGCCCGTTGCGCAAGCGGATGAATTAGCCGTTAACTGATTGCCGCAGCCTATTATGCCACCCAAATAAGCACTTACACCACTGGCCATTGTTTGAACAACAGCAGTACTGCCTAATCGCCTTACCTGTCCCGCATCGACTTTATAAATTGATTCCCGGATTTTGTCGATGCCCAAAAGACCTGTTCCAAACACAATACCGCTTTCCCAATCGGGCTCATCGGTAGCTATGGAAAGACCAGCGTTTTGCCAGGCTTCCAAACCCGCAATGACGCCATAAATTACCCCACTGCTGGTAAGCTGGCGAAGTTGTAATTCGGTAAAATACTGTTGTTTAATTGTTTCGGTAACAGGTGGGATTCCACCAATCTGGCACGAAAATTTCAATTCGGCTAGTTCCGGCTGAAAGGAAATGCCGCTTCGTCCAGCCTGAATCGCGTCTGAAAAGGAAGGCACCCCCACTGCGTTGGGAGCTGCCACGCCAAGACCAGTGATTACCACTCGATTACGCATGATTGTTCGGTTTCATCATCCCCGAAATGGTGCCCCGGCACACCAATTCTCCACGACTGTTCAACATGTCAATTTTGCATTTTAGCTTATAAAATCGAAAGTACTCTTTTGTTGAGCGAACTGTAACGGTTTCGGTGGGGAAAACGGGTTTAAAAAAGTCAATCTGCGTAGCGGTCATGGCTATGCCAATATCATTTGTAAGAGTCGCATCCAGCAAAAAAATACCTAGGCAAACCACACCAATCTGGGCCATCACTTCAGTTAAAATGACGCCGGGTGTGACAGGTCTTTGTTTGAAATGACCTGCGTAAAAAAACGAGTCTTCGGGAAACGTATAACTGCCTTCAACACCATTTTCGTCGATGTGATGCAGGGCATCGACAAACAAAAAGGGTTTGCTGTACGGTAGCTTTTCGTAAATGTGAGTAAAGTTCTGCAAGCGTATACGTTTATTGAAGATGTTCTCCGCCATTGACCGGAATGACAGCACCGTTAATCCAGGCGGCTTCGTCTTTGCATAATAAATAGGCAACATCGGCCACGTTTTCGGGTGTTGTTAACCTCGAAAATGGATTCCGCTGTTTACTATGGCTCATTAAACTATCAGCATCAGGAATCAGCCGTAAAGAAGCCGTGTCGGTAACGCCGGCCATAATGCAATTAGACCGAATGCCGAACGGGGCCATTTCTAAGGCAATACTTCTGGAAATAGCCTCCAACGCTGCTTTAGCCGCCGAAACAGCCGCGTAGTTCTTCCAGGCTTTCAGACTGCCTTCACTGGTAAAACTGATAACGCGGGCATCGGCGGCAAACAACCCTGCTGAAAGCAAATCGTTTGTCCAGTCATATAAACTAATTGCCATCGCGTCGATGGTTAGCTGAAAATCGTCATGCCGAAGTTGCCGCTGATTTCCGTTAGCTACCATCGGTTTTAAATTTCCTTTAGCAATACTATGAATCAACGCTCTAACTTTTTCGCCCTCCTTAAATGTTTCTTTCAGAGCCGAAATAACAACGGTTCGTTTTTCTGAATTTGTCGCATCTATATTGAATTGTTTTAGTGATACACCTTCATTTTCGATAGTCCTAAAGGCTTGCTCAACGTCGGCAATATCAGCTTTTCGAGTGCGGTGAACAATGCACAGATTCATGCCCTGTTTCGCTAATTTTTTCGCCGTTGCCAAGCCTAATCCTGTACTGCCGCCCAGAATAATTGCCCAATAATTAGTATGGCTAAATTCGTTTACCACCGTAATAAAACGCGTTGCGCTGAAAAACCAGGACCGAAACTTAGCATGAGACCATAGTCTCCCTTTTGAGGTTCTTTGTCCATAAATCGCTCTAATACATAAAGTACCGTAGCACTCGACATATTTCCATACAGCCGTAGTACTTCTTTCGTATCATCAATATTCTTGCCCAGTTTCCCGAATAATTCCTGCACCACTTCTACTATTTTTCGCCCGCCGGGATGAAAAATTAAATGGTCAATATCATTGATAACCAGCCCGTTTTTTTCTAGAAAAGGGTGAACTATGGCCGGAAAATGAGTGGCAATATTTTCTGTGACTTCCTTATCTAAAATCATTTGTAAACCGCTGTTTGTCAGGTTAAAGCCCATCATGTGAGTAGCGTCGTAAAAATGATACATTTCTTCTGCAAGCACTTCTGGACCGGTATCGTCTTCGTGTGAAGATAGTAAAACGCAAGCGGCTCCATCACCAAAAATGGCCGCGCTAACGATATTAGCCATCGAAAAATCATCTAATTGAAAGGTAGCTGTCGGCGATTCTACGGCGAGTAGAGCAGCTCGTTTTCCTGGATTTGCTTTTAGAAAATTCTTCGCGTAAATAATGCCAGAAACGCCAGCTACACAACCCATTTCTGTAACTGGCAACCGAACTATATCCTGCTTCATTTGCAAACTGTTGATCAAATAAGCATCCAGGGAGGGAATCATAATCCCTGTGCAGCTAACTGTAATCAGGTAGTCAATATCGGTTGGCTTCCAGCTTACTTTGGCTAATGCCTTCGTTAAAACATCTTCGCCTAATTTGATGCATTCGCGGCTATAAATAGCATTTTTTTCTTCGAACGATGTATTGGCAAATACCTCCGTCGGCCCCATAATGGAATACCGCCTATCGACTGCCGCATTTTCAAATATTTTCTTTACTTTTCGTTGAAATCGGCTTTCCTGACCCTCCAGCCAAGCATCAAGAAAAGGTAAAATGTCGCTCGTATCCCGCCAATTCTGTGGTAACGATTTTGCAACGGCCGCTATTTTTACACTCATACGTTTTTGATAATCCATTGATAACGGAACGCCCATCGCCAGCTGATACGATAGTCTTTTAACCGTAGTTGTTTAGAAAAATAAACTAAATCCTGCTTTTTAAACCCACGTAAAATAGACGTTAAGCCATCTTCTCTGGACAGCTTGTTGAGTTGAAAGACGAAACAAATGAGTTGGAATAGTCGGTAGGCCAAAGCCGAGCGTTGTAAGTCATTAATAACGACACCAAGTTTGGCTTTTTTACCAAGTAACCCCATCAAATACTGAATTTCTTGATCGGTGAAATGGTGTAGTGTCAACGTGCATAGTGCAATGTCATAGTCAATTGCAGAAAACCCGTGGTCAAAGATGTTTACCGTTGCATACGTTATGTCGGGATAGTTGATAGAACTGGCTTGCGCATGATTGACAGTATAGGCATTGGCATCAATGCCTAAAATTTTAACATTAATCCCTTTCTTTTTGGCAAAGTCGGCCACCGCCCGACACATATCGCCATTACCACACCCAATATCGATAATAGAAATAACATGTTCTTTGGGATAATCTTTAAGCAAATTCTTTATCCCGTCGAGCGTAACCCGATTGCCGCCTAACCACTGATTTATTGTCGCGATTTTGTCCAACGCATCGCGTAACTCTTCGCCCTCTAACGAAAAATCATCCAGGAATTCTTCCTTGGAAGTACGCTGTGTCGTGCTTAAAAACATTCGGTTGTCACGTTGTAAAGTTTTTAACTGAGCAAGCTATTATCTAGATGAAAATTCAGATGCTGACTGCCAACGGTTTACCATGAGTTTGCCTAATAATTAGTGGTAATATACCGGGCGTTAAGTGTAGACCTTTAAGTAATGCGGAGGTTATGCCAGGAGACAACAACAACGATTGAACAACTCGTCCGGTCAGTAATCGATTTTTAAATTCGGTAGACCATGCAGCGGCATATTGCTTTTCTAAGGTCAGACGGGTTGCTATTGTGCCCGTAAAGTATTGAATGAGCAATTCTGAGACCAGTTTAGCGCTGTGGATAGCCATTGCCATGCCATTTCCGCAAAGCGGATGAATAAGCCCGGCTGTATCACCACACATCAATATGTGATTTTCGACCGACTCTTTTCTGGAAAAGGAAACCTGGCTAATGGTTAATGGCTTATCGAACATTGGAGTAGCCTCAGAAAAAAACTTGCTTAACAAGGGGTTTTTTCCTAAAACCTGTTTTTGAAAAGTATCTATACGTTTAAATGGCCTGAAGCTACGGTAATTAGTCAGATAACAGGCATTGACAGTACCATTCTCTACCTGAGATAACCCACAATAACCACCCTCAAAATTATGTAGTGCAACTAAATCGGCAGGAAAGTCTGCTCGATAATGAGCCTTTACGCCCAACCAGGGTGACTCCTGTAGGACAAACTTTCGGTGTAAATGCTTATCCAGTTGAGAGCGCTTACCGTAAGCCCCGATCACTATTTTCGAGGTGTACTTTTTTTCGTCCGACGTCGTAACGGTAAAAGCATCATGCTCAAAATGAATATTCGTTACGTCGGCTTGCCTAAGCTCTACGCCTGCTGAGCGGGCATTATTTGCTAGAAAATGGTCGAATGTATACCGACTTACACCAAATCCACCTAAAGGCAATTCGCTTTCAATCGTTTTTCCAGAAGCCGTACTTAGCAAAAAACGATGAATTCGGGCAGGCTTCAATTCATCGATGGTAACCCCAAGATAAGACAGGTAGGGCAACACTTCATTAGATACATACTCACCACATACTTTGTGCTGGGGATAGGCGTGTTTCTCGAGGAGTATTACACGTAAACTAGCTTTGGCAAGATGAATGCTTGCTGTTAATCCTGCCAGTCCGCCACCAACAATAAGTACATCGGCATCATATGTCATTTGGCATGGCGTCATTGCTGATAAAACCAACGTATTACAGAATAGGTTTTATTTTTTAATGGCTGTTTGCGATGTGGCCACGCCCGCAACCAAAGGCATTAGTAGATTGAAAAAACAGTTGTAACCCGTTAACTCTTTCTAACCATGAACCCAACAATAACTTGTTTCGGTGAAATTCTCTGGGACGTCCTGCCCACCAGCAAACAACCCGGCGGAGCCCCAATGAACGTAGCCGCCGATCTGCGCAATTTCGGCCTAAATGCTCAACTGATTAGCCGCGTCGGAAGCGACGATTTGGGCCGTGAACTCCTGGATTTCCTTGACCAGAAGGACCTCCCTCTCGATCTGATCCAGACGGGGCAAACTCACCTGACGGGCGTAGCAAAAGCCAACATTTCCGATTCGAACGAGGTGACGTATAAAATTGTCCAGCCTGTGGCCTGGGATTACATTCAGCTGGAACCGAATCTGCTCGAAGCTGTACGGCAAAGCGATTTGTTCGTCTATGGCAGTTTGGCCGCCCGCAGTCCCCAAACCCACGAAACGTTGCTGGCACTGCTGGCCGTTGCTTCCCGAAAAGTGTTCGATGTGAATCTTCGGGCTCCACATTATGAACGAACTACGGTCGAAGAACTTCTGCACCAAGCCGATATTGCCAAACTGAACGAGCACGAATTAATTGAACTGTCTGGTTGGTACGGCGAAGAAACCGACTTATATCGAGCTATGCAGCAATTGCGCGACCGATACCAACTGGAACAACTGTGCGTAACCCTGGGGGAGAAAGGAGCCGCGTTTCTGGACGAAACGGGTTTTGTGCAGCAGGCGGCTTTTTCCGTTGAGGTAGAGGATACCATCGGCAGTGGAGATGCGTTTCTGGCGGCTTTTCTCTACAAAACGTTGCAGGGTGAGTCGGCACGAAAGACGCTGGAGTTTGCCTGCGCCACGGGTGCTTATGTAGCTACTCAACGGGGCGCTACACCGGCATTCACAGAAGAAACAATTGTAAGTAAGGTCTTACGGGCCGAAGTGATTTAAGCGATTCGGGAGATCAAGTTGCCCCTGTATTTACCTTACCTCGAATTAATGCATATCGTTAGCGCTGCAAAAGATACTTATACGCATAGCTATCTCGCTCAGCGAACGTGTCATTACTGATTTGATTTTTAACAACGAACTGTTTTAAAAGGCGACATCACTACCTTTTAAAACAGTTCATTCTGATAATTAAAATCTGCTCATTAATAAGCTGGCCCAAATGGCCAGCTTCCATTTTATGGGTTTATACTTAACAATTGTGATATGGAGTTTGCTGGATGCTGCCAAGCCTCATCCTGATTCCGTAAGGTCTGAGCAATTGTAGTAATCTGGTCGCCCAGCTGTCCCTGCTCTTCAATACGGGCGTGATTGTACTGGTCCTGTCGCTTTGGTTCCCAATAGAAAAGCTCTGTTTTTGCATCGTAGATGCCAATAGGCGTGTGTCCTTTTTGGGTAAGCATGCGTTCCATAATAGATTCTGCTTCTGCATGAGTAGCACAATAAATATGCTGATACTGCTGCTTGAGCAGATATATGACTGAAAAACGATTCATGATCTTAGCGTGTAAGATGAAGTAAGAATGCAACCTATATCCCTAGTGAGGCTGGTTATCGAACCAGAAGAACTACAGAAATAGGGCAATTAGGTATGAGTAGGCCGATATATCTATATCAGCACTATCTGATTTACTTATGACAGGAAAAATAGGAATTGGGTACATTTAGCCCAACTGAAGGCGTGATGATTTAGCTATTTCTGACTAGCCAATTGCCACCAAACGGCATAGCAACTCGTGTTAGGCTCTCAAAAATAAGGGCATTTCGGTGAATAAAGCCGGAGATAAATAAACGCGTAAAAGTGCAAATGCTTATCGATGTTCTCTTAGCCTTATTTGCGTATTTTACTATATATGTGAATTTCATGAGTTAGCTAATCTATTTATAGTCAATATAGAAGAAGAAAAGAGGTAGGCTTCGCTTTTTCATCTACATAACTAAATGTAGTAGCCAAATAGTTTGTTAATACTGGTATAGTGCAAAAAGTGCCTCTGATTTTTCAGTGAAAAGAGTGATTGTACAAGTGATTCTTGAGTAAGTAATATGGTTTTTAGCGAGTGATTTATGATTTGCGCCAATTAGAGAGCAGTTGGAGTAAACTATAACTTATCCAACGTCCCGATAATTGGCTGTTTACGTTATTTGCTTTTCCTGACTTTATGCTTGTAAAGTGTTTCATTAATCTTACATAGATAAACCATTCAATGTAGATTTAGTAACGACCGGCGAGTTATTCGGACTTCTTGCCAAAGCCACTCATGATGCCGTTTGGTGTTGGGATCTGGGCGCTATAATACCGTTTGGTGGAATGATGGCTTTACTACTCTGTTTGGCCAAGAACGACAAGCAAATGAGAGCGGGCCAGAGTCGTCGTATGACGATGTTCATACGACGATAAAGACCGAATCTTGAGCGGTATTCACAATATAATTAATCAGGGTGGCACAAATTGGTCAGATGAGTAACAGTTCCGTCGCGCCGATGGAACCGTTACTACCGTTTACCTCCTGCGGCTTACCACTGCATTAGCGTGGTCGATAATGGAATCGGCTTTGATGAGAAGTATACTGACCGCATTTTTCAGGTGTTCCAATGGCTACACGGTCGCAATGAGTATGCTGGTACGGGAATTGGTCTGGCTATCTGTGAGAAAGTAGTGGCCAATCATGGCGGAGCTATCACAGCCATCCGTCAACTAGGAGAGGGGATATATTTGTTATTTACTTACCAGTGAGTTAGGAGGCCGCAGTGTTTGCCCAGGAAGTTATGTTTTCACAAAAGATGCGAGAACTGCGGGAAAGCCTACCGATGAGTAAACTGTGTCACTATCGGAATAAACCGCAACGTTATTCAAATACAAAGCTGGATATAGCCGCTCTGTTATCAATTGTCTCTGAAGGGACTGAAAATTGCATACCGGGTATAAACAAGGAAAACCTGCCGGGGTGCGTGTGCAAAGCAGAAGCGTGGCAGGTCTTATTACCTACAAATAAGACGCGGTTTTATTTGTAGGTTCAAATAGCCAACAAGAACTTTTACAGGGAAAGTGTAGAAATAGCATTTGTCTCTTTACGGCTACATCGCGTTTTCCGTATTCCATAATCACCTGCTGGTCTTTCCTACTTTTTTAACTGGTTGATGGGCGGTCCTACCCGTTTGAAGCCATGGTCTTCCCTAAACTTATCCTGTTTGGCTTCAGTCATCGTTTTCATCACTCCTTCACTGATTTTTTGGAAGCACTCTTCCATCTTACCTGCTGGTTGGAAGGTCATTAATAGCCTACCTGCACCTGAGCCTACCTTAGCAAAACTATGTGGTACTTTTCGAGGGCCAAAAACACTGTCACCCACCTTAACTTGGTGGATTACCTCACCGACTTTAATCAAAAATTCTCCTTCCAGCACGTACCACCACTCATCTTGATCAAAGTGATAATGATGAGCCGGACCACCTTCTTTGACACGACTTGATTCGTAGACGTACATATCCCCATCGGTGTCTTTAGTACATACTTTTGTCGAAAAGGTGTCGCCATCAAAAAGAGAAATGGCTCGATTGAAGCGGTCCTAACCTGCATTGACTTTGAAGCCCTTATCAACTCGGTAACTCTTTACTGTTTTTGCGACCAGTACAAAAGGCGAAGCTAGAAAAGCGCCGGTGGTCAAACAGGCTTTCAGAAAAATCTTTCTTTTCATATAGAGTTATGGCTTAACAATCAATATTGGGTCAACGAGTGCGAAAAAACTAAAATTTACAGCACGGTCGCCAAGCTATTTAGGCTACGGTAAGCACAATTGTATAAGTTAGGCGATAAACGCATACAAACCAGCCCCAGTGAGTAAGCCAATTAGTGCTCCCACCAAAATCTCCGTTAAGGTGTGTCTTGCTAGCACAAGTCGGGAGGCTGCAATCAGAATAGAGAAAATGCCCATTGCTAAGCCCAACGGTTGATTGCTAATAGCGATAGCCCAAGTCAGAAAAAAGGCGAGAGCCGTGTGTAAAGAGGCTTTAATATATCGATTCACTCCATACGAACTGACAAGAAGCAGGAGCACACAACCCGTTCCGTAGCAGAAAGGTCTGGGTTGATCGGTCGCCAACAAAAGCCCGGTCATTAAAGAGACTAATCCAATCAAGATGGGATAAAATTGCGCTCGTTGTTTCTGATTCGATACATCGAAATTGGTATACTGACCCTTCTTAACTTGTTGATAATTATGCCATGCAATGGGTACGACCACACCACCAAATAATAGTCCGGAAACTATAGCGGCATTTTTGAGTGGTAACTGCTGGAAAGCTACGTAAAGTGAAAACAAGGGAATTGTTAGAAGGGGGTGACCTAGTATGGAAAGTATTTTTGCGGTTTTGTAAATGAAAGAAGGAATTGTTTGCATGATTTATAAGTACCCGGAATAACCCTTGAAAAAGATGTAGTAGCGGGAGATGTTCGTGAGCTTATTTACAAATTTTCTCCGTTGAATTATCCGGGATTTGCACTTGTGGTTCGAATTTGAGGCTTTAGGCACAGATTGCAAAACATGAATACATGGAGTATCTATTGAGTACGCCCTTTAACTACATCGCTCCGGCTCCCCGGTTGTACCAATTTGGAAAGTAAAGCCTAAAACAAAACTCCCGGCCATGTCAAGCACAGCCGGGAGCGTAAAAATTTCAATTTATCAATTTACTACGATCCGCACATTTCGCAACCTTCCGGGTCGTCGAGCGAGCATGTCATGGCGGCATACTGTTGTTCGAGGTCTGTTACCATGGGCACAGGTGCAGGGGCAACGTTCTGCGCGTGGTCTTTGGCATACTGTACGTAGTCGAGTGGTCTCTCGACAGCTACCGTTTCGGCCATTACCGGCTCCAGTTGTGGCTCGGCTTGTGGTTGTACCACCGTGAACTTCACCGCGTCGGAAGCGGCTTTCGTGCGGAGATAGTACATGCCCGTTTTCAAGCCTGCTTTCCACGCGTAGAAGTGCATAGAGGTCAGTTTGCCGAAATTGGAGTCCTGAATGTGGATATTTAACGACTGCGACTGGCAAATGAAAGCGCCCCGGTCGGCAGCCATGTCTATGATGTGCTTCTGCTTAATCTCCCAAACCGTCTT
Organism: Spirosoma flavum; assembly: GCF_042686045.1. Taxonomy (NCBI): domain Bacteria; kingdom Pseudomonadati; phylum Bacteroidota; class Cytophagia; order Cytophagales; family Cytophagaceae; genus Spirosoma; species Spirosoma flavum. The sequence goes on along the minus strand of NZ_JBHUOM010000023.1, from coordinate 712,522 downwards.
GTATAGGTCTTTGATATTCTGCGGAATGTTCGGAATTGCCTGAACCGAGCCATTCGCCAGAATCAGATTGTTCTTCATCGCGTCGTTCCAGAGGCCCAGTTTCACGAGGTCTTTGAGCAGGTGTTTGTTCACCACTACAAACTCGCCCGACAATACGCGACGGGTATAGATGTTGCTCGTGTACGGTTCAAAACATTCGTTGTTACCCAGAATCTGTGAGGTCGAAGCGGTTGGCATAGGAGCCAGCAGCAACGAGTTCCGAACGCCATGTTCAATAACATCCTTTCGCAGACTTTCCCAATCCCAACGGCCCGATTTTGGTTTTACCGGTACGCCGTCGCGTTCCCACATATCGAATTGGAAAATACCTTCCGAAATCGGTGAGCCTTTCCAGGTTTCGTAGGGTCCGGATTCTTTGGCCTGCTCCATCGAAGAAGTCATGGCGCCGAAGTAAATTGTCTCGAAAATGTCTTCGTTCAGGCGACGCGCTTCATCCGATTCAAACGGCATCCGCAACATAATAAACGCATCGGCTAACCCCTGCACACCTATGCCAATTGGCCGGTGGCGCATGTTGCTCCGACGAGCTTCCTCAACTGGGTAGTAGTTAACGTCGATAATCTTGTTGAGGTTGCGGGTGGCCGTTTTTGTCACTTCATACAACTTCTGGTGATCGAACCGCATGATGCCGTCGATGCCGCGTGTAATAAATTTCGGCAGGGCAAGGGATGCGAGGTTACAAACCGCTATTTCGTCGGGAGCCGTGTACTCAATAATTTCAGTACAGAGGTTCGACGATTTAATAGTACCGAGGTTCTTCTGGTTCGACTTTTTGTTGGCCGCATCCTTATAAAGCATGTAAGGTGTACCTGTTTCGGTCTGCGACTCCAGAATTTTAAACCATAATTCCTGCGCTTTGATGGTTCGGCGGGCGCGACCTTCGCGTTCATAACGTGTATACAAAGCCTCAAACTCATCACCGTAGCAATCAGCCAGACCGGGGCACTCATGTGGGCAGAACAACGACCAAACATCGTCATCCTCTACACGCTTCATGAAAAGATCGGGTGTCCAGAGCGCGTAGAACAAGTCGCGGGCGCGGCCTTCCTCTTTACCGGAGTTCTTTTTGAGGTCCAGAAAATCAAAAACGTCGGCGTGCCAGGGTTCTAGATAAATAGCAAAGGAACCTTTACGCTTGCCACCGCCCTGATCGACGTAGCGAGCCGTATCGTTGAACACGCGCAGCATGGGTACAATCCCGTTGGATGTACCGTTTGTGCCTTTAATGTATGTGCCCGTGGCCCGAACATTATGGATGCTCAACCCGATACCCCCCGCCGATTGCGAAATCTTGGCGGTTTGTTTCAGCGTGTCGTAAATACCGTCGATGGAGTCGTCTTTCATCGTCAGCAGGAAACAGCTCGACATCTGTGGTTTTGGTGTTCCAGCGTTGAACAGCGTTGGTGTGGCATGCGTGAACCACTTCTCCGAGAGCAGATTATAGGTCTCGATGGCCGCGTCGATATCTTCCTGATGGATACCAACGGCTACGCGCATCAGCATATGCTGAGGGCGCTCGGCAATACGGCCATCAAGTTTCAGCAGATATGATTTTTCGAGTGTTTTGTAACCGAAATAATCATAGCCGTAATCCCGGTCATAGATAATTGTGGAATCCAAAAGTGCCGCATGTTGACGCACCACCTCATACACTTCTTTAGCAATCAGCGACGCGTTTTCTCCAGTTTTCGGGTCTTCGTACTGATACAGTTTCTTGATGGTGCCAGAGAACGATTTGTTCGTCTCTTTATGCAGGTTTGAGATAGCGATGCGGGCGGCCAGAATAGCGTAGTCTGGGTGTTTGGTGGTCATCGACGCAGCCGTTTCAGCCGCTAAATTGTCGAGTTCGGTGGTTTTAACACCGTCGTAGAGACCACTAACGACTTTCACAGCCACCTCTACCGGATGCACGTAAGCGGGGTCGAGACCATAGCACAGTTTCTCGATTCGAGCCGTGATTTTGTCGAACTTAACCGACTCCCGGCGTCCATCGCGTTTGATTACAAACATGAGCGTTTGGGTTAGTTTTAATATATGAAAAAATGATGAATACGATAAAATTAGGGCGATAATGAACCCGGTTTAACAGAAAACGATGGTAGACTTTTCATCTTCCGACGATAGCTATCAGATAACTAACCGGACGGACCCAACGACAACCTTGAGCTGCTGTTGGAACAGGATGGCGTTATAAAGTTCTTTTGAAATAGACGGAAAAGCAACCCGGAAGGTTCGGGCGTTTTAGTGAATCATTGAAAGGTGCAACTCTACCAGGTAGGTTAAGAAATTGTTAAGCCGTAACACTTAGCGACTTACCAATTATTCCACCAGAGAGCTATTCTAAAAATAAAAAAAAGCGAATTTATTGATCGGCTCACCGTTTATACATCATCCTGGCGAACTGGAGCGGACGTGAGCTACCCCTAAATATAAAAAGAAAAATAGGCCAGTGGCAATCGTTATTACGGCATTATTAGGCAATGGTACTAATTTGGTTCATTCATAATCAACCAATAAAAGAAGCCTAAAAAGGCTTGGCTATACCAGCCAAACGCTGTACCTTTGCAATCCTTTTCGGTCGGAAACCGAGAAGATGACAAGAAACTGAGATTAATCATGAAAAAGGGCATTCACCCGGATTACCGCGAAGTGGTATTCCACGACCTGTCGAGCGACTACAAATTTCTAACCCGCTCAACAGTTCAGACTAAAGACACGATCGAGTTTGAAGGCCAGACCTATCCGCTCGTTAAGATTGAAGTTAGCTCGCAGTCGCACCCGTTCTACACAGGTAAAAATGTACTGCTCGATACGGCTGGTCGTGTGGACAAGTTCCGCAAACGCTACGGCACAAAAGAGAACGCAACGCCAACGTCAACCACGACCTCACAGTCGTAGTTTTTCCGACGTTTCTCTTTTCAAACAAATTAAAACTCCCCTGTTACGACTACCGTAGCGGGGGAGTTTTTTGTGCTATCCGCTTACCTTTACAACATGGCTTTTATCCAGACAGATACATTCACCCTACGGGGCTACGAGTGTGATGCCTTTGGTCGGATGAGTATTCCGGCTCTAATGAATCTAATGCAGGAGTCGGCCAATAGAAACGCCATCCATTATGGCATCGGTATTGCTGATTTGGCCCGGCAGGGGTATGGGTGGATGCTGATGCGTTTTTGCCTGCGGATCCACCAGTACCCGCGTTACGGTCAGACTATTCAGTTGACGACTTATCCCACCATTGTTGAGAAATATTTCATTTACCGCGATTTTCGGGTACTGGCCGAAGATGGGACTCTCTTAGCCGACGCTACTAGTACGTGGCTTGTTTTCGACATGGAAAAACGCTCTATGGTGCCACTACCCGGTTTTATCCGCAGTTTAAGCCCGCCAGTCAATGTTGACCCGTTGCCTAAATTACCGCTCAAACCAGACTTTCAGACGACTATTATTGAGCCAACTGATACCAAAAGTGTAGAGGTAGGTTGGTTAAGTATCGACCAGAATCAGCATGTCAATAATGTAGCCTATGTACAGTGGTTACTCGAATCTATCGATACGGAGCGGTTGCAAACGTGGGAATTAGCTGAAATTGATTTAGTTTACCGAACCGAAAGCCATTGGCAGGACTGGCTACAGGTTCAATCAATGACCGAAACCCGGGAGTCAATACTGCATCGGATCATTCATCGCGAATCGGGGAAAGATATGCTGCTGGCGCGAAGCCGGTGGCGAATTAATCAATAAGGTATCCTGACTAGTATAAATCGAACACCAACGATGATTTCTTCACCTACTATTCAACTTGTTAATCCGGCACAAACCCTCAATGCTGTGCTGGGTGGCTTGATGCGCCGATACAGTGAGCGCGTTCCTGATGTGCAGAAGGTATTCGATGCCATGCTCGACGCGGGCGTTATTCAGTCGCCGGATGAGATTGAGAATGACCATATTGCCTTTCGAACGATGGGTGTTCCAAACCTGGGACTGGCTTCGTTCGAGAAAATTTTCATGCACTATGGATACGAACGACGTGATGAATACAACTTCATCGAGAAAAAATTATCCGCCTATTGGTACAGTCCGCCTACACCAAAGTTGCCCCGTATTTTTGCCAGTGAACTACGCGTAAATGAGTTGTCGGAAGAAGCGCAGCGCATTATACATCGTTACACGAACATGGCGAGTGACCCTGTTGATTCACTGGATTTGGCTGATGCCGAAGCCGTTGATCATTTTTTGCATCAACCACTTTGGACCACACCCACTCTGGCCGACTATAAAACGTTGTTGAAAGAGAGTGAATATGCGGCTTGGGTGATTTATAACCGTTATTATTTAAATCACTTTACTATCAGCGTTCACAATCTCAAGCCGGGGTACAACACCATCGATGAGTTTGTGGCTTTTCTGGAAAACCGTGGTCTGCGATTTAATTCGGCGGGAGGTACCATCAAGGTAAGTCCAGACGGTGGTTTGAGACAGGCATCCACCATTGCCCAGATGATTGATGCCGAATTTGCCGGTGGCGATATTTTCCGTATTGCGGGTTCGTACGTCGAATTTGCCGAACGGCGCATACTTCCCCAATTCCACGACCTACCCGCTGATCAGATTACCCGGCAGCACAGGCGCGAAGGATTCGAAACGGGTAACGCTGACAAGATTTTTGAAAGTACGTTTACTACCCAAACGGGTAAATAGTTCGTAGTTTACAGTTTATACTAGTCTGGTAGCCAACGCACCGTAAACCGTAGTGATGGACCGCTGAATACGTAATTATGAACATTAAATTCTCTTTCCTACTCGCTGGGCTACTGGTATGTGGCTTCGTTTCACTGGCCCAGAAACCCGCCCCCGTGGGTCTGCAACTCTATAGTTTTCGAAATGAGTTTGCCAAAGATGTTCCGGGAACGATGGCTAAAATAAAAGAACTGGGATTTCGGGAAGCTGAAATTGCCGGAACCTACGGACTAAGTCTACCCGATTTTCGCAAATTGCTGGATCAGAATGGTATTAAAGCCATTAGTACTGGAGCGAGTTTCGAGGATTTGGACAACAATGTACCTAAGGTTTTAGCCGAGGCTAAAGCATTAGGGGCTAAATATGTTGTCTGCACCTGGATTCCTCATGGAGGGGATAAATTTACGATTTACGACGCCGATCGAGCTATCGATGTGTTCAACACCGCTGGAAAACTGCTGGCCGAAAACGACATTACATTCTGCTACCACAATCACGGCTACGAATTTCAAACTTATAAAGACGGCACTTTTTTCGACTACTTAGTCGAAAACCTCGATCCTAAATCGGTTAATTTTGAGATGGACGTATTTTGGGTAAAATCACCTGGCTACGACCCCGTCGCGCTCTTACAGAAGTACCATAAGCGGTTTCTGCTAATGCACCTCAAAGACCGTAAACCCGGCACGCCCGACAGCAATAATGGCCACTCGGATGTCGAGTCGAATGTGGTACTTGGGCAGGGCGACGTTGGTGTTGCCGCCATTATGAAGCAAGCGAAAAAATCGGGTGTGAAGCATTATTTCATTGAGGATGAATCGTCGCGTTCAGTGGAGCAAATGCCCAAAAGTCTGGTTTTCCTGGAAGGGTTAAAGTAGTACTCAGTCCAAATTGTAAGGCCAGCGTTACCTCATAATTATGTATTGAGGTAACACTGGCCTTTGCGTTTAGTAAAAAGCTTATTTTTTACCCTTGAGGACTATCCTATACGTTTGCGTATCCTGCGGGTCTGTGTCAATGCTTATGTTCGTGCCATCGGCAGTGCCAATCTTATCTGCACCATCATATAAGTCGTAGCTAGTCCCATTCGTCTGGACAGTAACCCGGCCTAAAGGGTAATCTGAAGGTGTTCCATTAACCAAAAAAGTAAAAGAAATGCTATCCGTTAGTGTTGCGCTCGCTATACGCGTTGCTATAATGGTACCAGAAGCCACCGTCGTTCCGTTTATTTTGTAAGGCAGGTTAATTGAGTCGACAACACTGGCTGAGTCCTCACGGAGATAGGTAAGCTGATAGGTTCCCGCCACCACTGTCGACGCATCGGGAGCAGGGTCATTGCTTTTACTACATGCTGCAAAAGCCAACGACGCTACGATAAAAAGTGCATACTGTTTTTTCATAAAAAGAAGAGTTTTTCATCACTAGTACGTCGCCTAAGTAGCTTTTGTGGCAACAAATTATAAATACTGAGGTAATGGCCCTTCTCTCAATCGTGGTTCAGCCGACAGCCTTAGTCGAGATATAGTCATTAACAGCCCTGGCCAATGTCTGAATATCGTCCAGCGTATGAAATGCACTTATCACGATACGGGTATTGGCGCGGTCGGCAATTGTTGGGTAGGCGAATGAGTAAATTAATATGTTGTTTTTGAGCAGGTACGCGTACAGCTCATCGTCTTCTGTGAAGAAAACAGGGTAACCTTTCGCATGGCGAAACAAACCTGTGGGGAGTAACAACTCTTCGGCTAACAGCAGATTCTTTTGAAGTCGCTCATATCCTTCGGCATACAACGCATCAGCCCGTAAATAGGCATCCAGGTACGCAGGAGGCATAGGTGAGCAAGCCCCAAAAAATGCCGTTTGGCGCAGGGTTGCTATTGTATTAATGTCGCCGAAAACCACCCCTCCCGGCAATCCCATCGCTTTTGCCAACGAAGCCGTAACCACCAGCCGTATCTCGCTAAGGCGGTTTGGCTTACGCGGAATCTGCGGCCAAATGCCCCGCCCGTCATTGAGTACGCCTAACCCATGCGAATCATCCACAATAAGCGTAATGGGTCGGTGGTCGGGCAAGTCGTTCAGCCAATCAAAATCGTAATAGTCTGAGCAAACTGCATCGAGTGCGTTAGTCAAAATAGCGACCGGGCCGGGAGCTACTGTTCGTAGTTGTTCGGGCAATTGCGCGGTCCATTCGGCAAATGACAGTTGGGGTAGGGCAACCGTTGGCTCGTTCCAGAGGGCCGGGTGGGCACTGGGTGCATAAACAAACGCGGTATGTTGACCCCGCAGCCAGTTTATAACAACCTGACCGGCCATCATTCCCGACGAGAGCGTTAGGGCAGTTTCGGCACCAGTCCTACCGGCTAGTTTCGCTTCGGCCTCTTCATACACCTCAATCCGCACATTACCGTTACGTGAACTCCCAAAAACGGTGCCGTATTGATGTATACTTTCCACCATCAATTGCTGAAAATTGGGATGTTGGGGCAATCCCAGATACGCTGTTCCACTAAAGAAAAGATACTCCTGACCGTTGTGTGTTATGGTTCGATTAGGTAGTTTGTTTATGTGAAAAATTTCGCTCATTCGCTTGTTAATAAATTCACACCTGTCCCGTTTTCAGTGGCATACACGACTTTGCCATACTCGAATGTGACCCCCGTAGCCGGGTCATTGGCAATTAGCATCGCTCCATCTAAATCGGCATAGTCGAGTAGGGGAAGTAATTGAGCTATAGCGGAGATGCCGACACTGGATTCGGTCATGCAGCCAACCATGACGTGTAAACCCAATTCGCGGGCGCGGGCAATCATGCGCCGGGCGGGTGTTAGTCCACCGCACTTGGTAAGTTTAATGTTAACGCCGTGAAAATAACCCGCGCATTGGTCAACATCGCTCTCAACAATGCAGCTTTCGTCGGCAATAATGGGCAACACGCTCTGCTCATACACAAGTTTGGCACCAGCCCAGTCATCGGCGGGTAGTGGCTGCTCAATAAATTCAACACCTAATGCTTGCAATTTTTCCGATTTCGCAACGGTATCAACTGCCGACCAGCCACAGTTAGCATCTACCCGAAACACCGCATCGGTATGTTGGCGCAAAGCATCGACAAGAATTAAATCCATTTCTGGGCGACCTAATTTGATTTTGTAAAGCGGCCAGGGACGTTCCTGCATTTTCTCGACCATCCGTTCGGGCGTATCGAGCCCAATCGTATAGTCGGTTAGCGGACTATTGGCCGGGTTCAGGTTCCAGAGTTTATAAAGGGGCTGTTTCCGGCGTTTGGCCCACAAATCCCAGGCTGCCTGATCGAGAGCACATAAGGCGAACGGATCTTTTGCGAGATGTGGCTGCATATCTGCCCAGAAAACTTCAGGATCAGTCAGAGAATGAGCTTCGATAGAATTGCGCAGGGCGTCGAGAGCGGCCACCATCCCATCAATGGTAATGCCGTAATAACGGGTGGCGGTAGCCTCACCAAACCCACTATACTCGCCATCGCGTAGTTCAACAATCAGCGTCGGCTGCACATCGCGGCTATCATGGGCGATGGTAAACGTATGGTTCAGGCGGAGATCTATCCGGTGAAAGAGCAACTGCATCTGTCTAAAATTTCGACAAAGATAGCAGTCGTTCTATGCGTTCGGGATTTCGGTTCTGCGATAATGAGACTTCAGGCTTCTGTAACAAGCCTTGAAGGGCTATAATTCTACCAAACCATGCCGCACCGCTTCAATAACCATGCCTACCCGAGTCTTCACGCTCATCTTCTGGAAGACAACCTCACGGTACCCATCCACGGTACGCGGACTAACGCACATTTTATCCGCGATCTCGGTATATGTCAGCTCACTACAGGCATATTTTAAAAAATCAAATTCGCGATTATTCAGGTTGAAAGAAGATGTGTGTCCGTTCTCGGTAGGCGTATTTAGGTTACGGATAAGCTGCGTCGTCAGGAATTCGGAGTAATAAAAACCCTTGGTTCTGATATCATCTAACGCCTGAAGAAACTCAGCCGGACGGCAACCTTTAAGTAAGTACCCCCGCGCTCCATTACGTACCATCCTGACAATTTGATCTTCGCGGTCATTCATCGACAGAGCAAGTACCCGAATCGAGGGGTGTAATTGTCGAAGCTGCGTGGCTGTTTCAAAGCCATCCATTTCCGGCATGTTTATATCTAGCAACACGATTTCGGGCAATTGGGTACTGCGAGCCAGTTGATCAAGCAAATCGCGGCCATTTTCGGCTACGAGCAGCACGTCGTAGTTGTCAAACTTGCGGACCATATCAGACAAAGCGATGGCTACTAAGTGATGATCGTCGACGATGGCGATGAATGCAGACATGGGTTTGTTGACGTAGGTATTATTACTACCTGAAAAGTAGAAATCTGAACTAACCTATGCAATACCCAAATGCAGTTATTTTTGATTTTATGAGTAGTAATTCGTAATGTTTAGTATACTAAATGTTCCTTATTGATAAAAATATGTACTTATGATAAAAATAGAGTAGTTAGTAGGGTTTATTGATATCATGATTACGGCTATCAGTAGCCGTACTAGTTCACTATGAACAATCCCGCTAAGCGTAAAACGGCTTGGCACAACATTAAACAAGTTGACTACGGGGCATCCGAATCTCAACACGTGTACCACCGGCATCAGGTTGGCTGATAATGGTGCAGGTGCCACCGAGTAGACCCGCCCGCCGGTGAAGATTACTCAGGCCCGCTCCTGATTCGTCGAGTTGCCGGTTTGTGGCTTCGTGTACACTGAAGCCCCGACCATTATCGGCGATAGTCAGCGTAAAACTATCGGCTTTAAAATCGGCCATGACGTGTAAATTAGTTGCCTTAGCGTGTTTGAGGGCATTATTGAGTGATTCCTGCGTCATCCGCAGAAGTACTATTTCTATTTGTTCGCCCAATATATATTGCTCGCCCAACGTAGTCAATTGGGTGTTTATGTGGCCTGTTCGCTGAATTCGCTCCAATTCGAGTGTAAGGCTGGACAGCAGCCCAAACCGACTGACTGTATCATGGTCGAGGGTTTTGGATAGCGTACGAACGTCGGTAATAATAGTTCGGACCAGGTCTCGGGTTTCCTGAACGGACTGCTGGTGGTCAAGATTGATCACCTCTTCTTCGAGAGCGTTCAGACGCATAATAACTACCGTAAGTAGTTGACCGATGTTATCGTGCAGGTCGTTGGCGATTTGTTGAAGTGTCTGGTTCTGTATTTCGAGTTGGGACTGAAGCAGTTCTTGCTGGTATAGCGTTTTAATATCTTCCTTATCTCGTAAATAACGGATATACTGGCGTTGATGCATCAAAACGAAGAGAATAGGCGTCACCGTTATGAGCAATAAAAATACCGTACCAATACTAACAATCTCTATTTCGTCGGTAAAATTTTGCATCGCATACCGATAAAGAAATAAATGCACATCAACAGGAAAACTGCATTATGAATTTTCCAGAGTATACCAATATTGGCGTAGTTACGGCTGACCAACGTATTGTAAGTCAGGAAAATAAAGAAATTACTGGTATAATAGGTGAAAATACCATTTACATACCAGAAATCCCTGACCTTCAAAATATTTTCCTTTGGCTGTATTGATAGCTGTTGGGTATAATAAAATAAGCAGGCAATAGTAATCAATAAACTTATTGATCCAAACGACAAGCTATTAAAAGTAGCTACTGTGTTGGACAATTGTAGGGTAATAACTGAATTTATTTGGTAGAGTATGACAATACTCAGAATTATTCGCTTTAATAACCGCGACGAGTATAGTTCAGCAAAATACAGTGACAGGATAAAATAAGCCCAGGAGAAGTTTAGTGAATAAGCGAACAAATTGTCTCGTACTAATTCGTTTAACAAGTTGGCGTATCCGTTAAAAAGAAACTGGCCGCTTAAATAAAGAACAATATAGTCCCTCCCTGGCCGACGCATTGTGGCCAACGCCATAATGAGCAGCAACAAAGGAGGGACTGTGTCGAAATAATCAATGGCTTTGTTTATAACTGGCCACATTGGGTGATAAGTCAGATAATGAGTAAGTTGGCAGAATATGCCGGTCAACCACAGCCTGGAGGACGAGGGCAACCGCTGATTTCCTGCCCAAGCAGTTCGGACGTTTCTTTTGCATCTTGGCAGCGAGCTATAACTCGTGCCGGAAAGATACCGTCTTTACCCGGTCCAAATTGCAATCGTACGAGAACCTCGTCTTGCGAGTCGCTTGACTCATCAATTATTTTTTTCAAATCCGCTTTTTTAAATACATAGTCTAACATTCTGGTAGGTCTTAAAGAGTGAAAGTTTAGTTTTTGGTAAAGTAATTGGTAACTATATAAATTAAAAATACTACTACCTTTTTTTGAAATCTATCGCAGTCAATGTGTTGATTTTTAGGTGATTATCCTATAGATAATAGTGTTTTTATCATTAAATACGGGGAAAATACCGTATTTGGTACCGTATTTTCCCCGCTTTATATGGGGTTGTTCTCCCCTGTTATCTTACTGACGTATTGATCAACTTTGTTGAGTTGATTCTATCTACATCTTCCTCCATATCACCTTCCTGAAAGACAGACCGCTGGGTAGCTACCCAGCGGTCTGTCTTTTTATAAACACTTTTGTGAGACGCTTATAGATATTTATAAATATCTGGTTACCAGATATTTATAAATATCTATAAATATTTTTAAATTAATTAAATCCAAACGCTACAGACCTGCCGTAAGTCTTCACGTTGATCGACACAGGTAGTTAACTCGTTCAGTACAAAATTCAACTAATAAGAAAGAACAACATGAAGACGTTAAAATTTATTTTTTCACTAATTGCTTTATCGGCTCTTAGCCAAGTTTCGTTCGCTCAGGAAAAAACTGTAATGGTAGGTGGTGCACCAATGTATCCGTCGAAAAATATCGTTGAGAACGCGGTGAATTCTAAAGATCATACTACACTTGTCGCTGCTGTTAAAGCGGCTGGATTGGTTGAAACACTTTCGAGCCCTGGCCCATTTACGGTGTTTGCTCCTACAAACAAAGCTTTCGACAAACTGCCTAAAGGCACTGTTGAAACGCTGGTAAAACCAGAAAATAAAGAAACGCTGACGGGTATTTTGACCTACCACGTTGTGCCGGGTAAAATGAGTGCTGCCGACCTGATGAAAGCTATTTCAGATGGTGGTGGTAAAGCCATGCTAAAAACCGCATCGGGTGGTACGCTGACGGCCATGCAGAAAGGCAATAAAATTCAATTGACTGATGCCAAAGGCGGTACCGCCATGGTTACGATTCCCGACGTAAATCAGTCAAATGGGGTGATTCATGTAATTGACACAGTGCTAATGCCCTAAAAGAAAATTCGCTTTATCCAACCAAAAAGTGCTCGGCCCAACGGTCGGGCATTTTTATTGCCTTATGAAAATAAACTGGTAGGTACAATATCGAAGCGTATTGTTGTTGGCGTAGGTGCTTCACATTGCGAATTGATGGTGAACTTATTGAAAGCTACGTCCAGCGTAATGGTTTATACGCTAAACGAGTGTAAACCATAAAATTAATGATAAGTATAAATCATTGATTTTCAATACATTAAATGCTGTTCATCCAATAAAAAGAGGATGAGCAGCATTTTCTTTTTATCATCATGCAACCTGACCCCACTACTCTTACATCTTCCTATCAACTAACACAAGGAATACAATCGTAAGAAAAGACAACGTGAATTTTCCTAAACCCTACTTTTGATTACAGCCATGAAAACGGTCAAACACCTCCTAACGTCAACCCTACTTGCTGCTTCGATTGCTTCGTTCGCACAAACAACCACCGTTACCATCACTACCGATTCGATGACCCGGCCAACCAAAACCATCGAACACATCACCTCCGATTTCAGTATCTACGTGGGTGTCAATAATCTCAGTGGCTCACTGCCGACGGGCTACGATTTTCGACCTATTGGATCGCGCTTTATAGCTTTAGGCTGGCAAAAACGCATTCCACTTTCGGTGAACGGGCCTACTAAATTTCGGTTGGTAACTGGCCCCGAAGTCGCCTGGAACAATTTTATGTTTACGGATCGGAATACATTGGTTAACCACAACGGCCAACTTGAGATTGAACAGGCTGACGCTGATTTGCGTAAATCTAAACTCGTAACTGCGCAGCTCAACCTGCCCGTTATGCTGAACATGGCCTTTCGGTCGGGCCTGACGCTGAGTGTGGGAGCTTATGCCGGGATTCGATTGGATAGTTATACCAAAGTTAAACCCGAAAGTGGCTCGGCTGTCCGCACGCACGGTTCCTACAATCTGAATCAGGTGCGCTGGGGACTAACGACCGAACTGGGCTTCCGGGGCACATCTAAACTGTTTTTCCGCTACGAACCTAACAGCCCATTCCGGACAGGGAAGGGACCCGATGCCAGCGTATGGGCCGTGGGGGTAAAATTATAAGTCAGACCAGGGTAATACTATCGCTGGAAAACTGTCAGGAATTCTTCAGGCTATCTAGTGACGAATCACCCTTAAAATTCTGCAGCTGGCTGTAAATAAGAAAATTGAGTAGTCGCCACTCCACTAAGTCAACCGCCGAATAATGAATACGCTGGTCAGAAAGAATATCAACCGATGTACGCCGGGGTGACCAGCTAACACCACCAGTGAAGCCACTCATATCGACAAAGCTGGTAAGTTGGGCAGAGTCAGTAGTGCTTTCTGAACTAATCGATATATACTGGGTAAGGTGAAAGGTGGGCAGATCCAATAGTTGAATAGTCTGGGTATGGAACCCGTCGAGTTTAGAAATAGGTAAACAAATTATACTTTTATAAACACCCAAGTCTGTTTTCTGCTGGCCTTTTTTAGAAGGTTACTGACACATAGACAGCATGACTAAAAATAGTAGCGCACTGGGCAAAAAGCCGAACCGCTTGGCAAACTGTCGGAAGTTTTGAAAAAAGACAACACATAAGACGCCCCCTAAGCTTATGTTCAGTAATGCCCAAAGCACATGTAGTACAGCCATAAATAAGTTTACTGAGAGGGGCTGAAAAATACGATTAAAAACAGCAACTCCATGCAACGTTCTGTTTTTCGCCTGTGTCTTTCTACAAAATTATTCTTCAATATAATCCTCCCACGTTAAAATCCGCTTATCCTGCCATTCAGACCGCTTGTGTAAGAACAGGTACTTTGTGATGCCCACTACCTACCTTTGCCATGTACTTTAGAATAACAAAGAGCAACCTCCTGAAAAGTCCAATAGTATGAAAACGATTTTACCCTTATCCATTTTTACTCTGCTTACGCTATCAACGGCGTTTGGGCAGGTCCTGACACGAGGTACCGTACACGGGCAAGTGGGATCTGTAACAGGAAAACCGCTCGAGTTCACGACGATGATGCTCCTGAAAGCAAAAGACTCTACTCTGGTGAAGGGCGCTATCAGCGATACTGATGGAAAATATGCTTTCGAAAATGTTGGTGCAGGCAACTACCTAATAGCGGCTCAACAGATAGGATATCGCAAAACGTATAGTGCACCGTTCGCGGTAGATGAAGCCCATCCTGCGGTTGAATTACCTGCACTAACGATGAGCGATGAAACCAAAAATCTGACCGAAGTGAAAGTAGTTGCGCAGAAGCCATTCATCGAGCAACAGGTAGATCGGACAGTTATGAACGTTGAAAACAGCATTGTAGCCAGTGGTAGTACTGCCCTCGAAGTGCTGGAGAAAGCGCCTGGTGTGACCATCGACCGCCAAAACGATCAGATTCAGTTGAAGGGAAAATCGGGCGTAATCGTTTACATCGACGGCAAACAAACCTACCTCTCGCAACAGGAAGTATCGAATTTGCTTAAAAATACCCCCAGTGACAACATTGCGTCAATCGAGATTATCACCAATCCCGGCTCTAAATACGATGCGGCTGGTAATTCGGGGATTATCAACATCAAGATGAAGAAAAACAAGAATTTCGGTACCAACGGAACCTTCATTATCGGTTCTGGCTACGGCTGGGTGAACAACTTAGCCGGGTCCCGCAAGGACTTGCCGAAGTTCAATACATCGCTGAATCTGAACCACCGCGAAGGCAAACTCAACTTGTTTGGTAACTATAGCTATGTGAACCGGCAGAGTGCACAAAGCAACGAAATTAACCGGGCCATCCCTTATAACGGACACACGACTTACTTTGACCAATACTCGTTTCGTCCGAATCAGGCTGAAAATCACTCGTACAAAGCCGGTCTGGATTATTTTATCAATCAAAAAAGTACAATTGGTGTCCTGTTCAATGGTTTCTCTAACAACTGGCAGTCAGCAGGTCAGAATAATACGTTCATTAGCGATGAAAACCACCAGCTTACCAGCAGGCCAACGACTAAAACCGACGCTCGTGAGTTCATGTCGAACGTGACAGGTAATGTCAATTACAAGTATGATTTTGATGGAAAAGGCCACGAGTGGACCGTTGATGCTGACTATGTTCACTACGGTGGGCATAATAACAATAACCTGAGCACTACCTACTACAACCCCAATAACACCCTGAATCGCCCGAACCAGGATGTGCGTAATAACATGCCATCTGTCATTAATATTCTGGCTTTCAAGACCGATTATGTACACCCACTGAAAAATGGTAGCAAGCTGGAAACAGGACTAAAAAGCAGTTTCGTGAACGCCGACAACAACACCATTTATGATACCCTCCTACAAGAGACCCGGTTGTGGCTGCCCGACGCTAGTCGCTCCAACCAGTTCAAATACAACGAAAATATCAACGCGGCTTACATTAACTACGCAGGCAAACTGGGCAAGAATCTAAAAATACAGGCAGGGTTACGAGCCGAGCACACGCATTCGACGGGTACATCGGTCACGCTCAATCAAACAGTTGACCGCAATTACCTGAACCTGTTCCCGACCTTGTTCCTGTCGCGTCAGCTAGATACAAACAATGTATTGAACCTGTCGTATAGTCGCCGGATAGATCGCCCTGATTACCAGAATCTTAATCCGTTCGTATTCTACTTAGACCCTTATACCTATCAAAAAGGGAACCCATTTCTACGGCCTCAATACACCAATTCAGTTGAACTGACGCACGTTTATAAGAATGCCTTTACAACAACACTCGGTTATAGCCGCACAACGGATTTTATTAATCAGGAAACGCCCCGCCAGATTGCTGCTGAAAACATCACGTATATAACGCCCGAAAACCAGGGACATTTAGATAACATAAGCCTGAATCTTAGCTTCCCAGTACCTATTACAAAGTGGTGGCGGATGCAGAATAACATAAGCACCTATTACCAAAATTACCAAACGTTTTACTCTGGAACTCCCTACCAAGTAAAATTAGTGGCTTACAATCTGTATTCGTCCAACAATTTCACCCTGAGCAAAACCATGTCTGCCGAGGTATCGGCCTGGTATAATTCGGCCTCGCAATATGGTTTCTACCGCGCTAAGCCAATGGGTGCCTTCAGTATAGGGGTGCAGAAGAAAGTTATGGATGGGAAGGGTAGCCTGAAACTGAATGTAAATGACCCCTTCTGGCTGAATCATTTCAATGGCCGGGCTGTGGTTCAGGATATTGACTTCCGCGTAGGGTCACGTTGGGAGAGCCGCCGGGTTGCGTTAACCTTTACCTATCGCTTTGGTAACCAAAATGTTAAGAATGAACGCCAGCGTAATTCAGCTACATCAGCCGAGCAAAATAGGGTGAAAGGAGGCAATTAAAAGTAATATAGGGTGTATGTAATCAAGCCCGTAACATGCATCATAGATAAAAATGGACTTTAGTTTAGGTTAAGAAAACGCGAAAGCCGTCCCCGTATTGAGGGACGGCTTTTTTGTATATTGACAATCAGGTTGTTAGATTAATGAGGCAAGTATTTGCTTCGATTGGGATACAAGTGAGGAACAAGAAGCAACGGAATTACTAAGGATCGGGTACACTGGCAAACCGAAAAAGAAGGTGAATTACCCCCATCTGCTCGCTTCATTAGTTCACCTTATGATTTAAAAGCCCATTATAGTCGTAAAAATACGAACTCCTAGGTAGGCTATAAAGTACACCTGACTGAAACCTGCGAAGACGATCAGCCTCAACGCTCCGGCGACCCGGTTGATTACACAAGTAGTGACCATCAGCGGAACCTGTTCTAATTTATTAGCTTTGCCAACTATCCATCAAGGCCTGCGCAATAAAGCACTTTTGCCGACTACTCACTTGGTCGATATAGGCTACATAGATGCAACCACCCTGCTGGATAGCCAAGAGCAATACAAGATTGATTTTCTGGGTCCGGCGCGGCTTGATATCCAGTGGCAAGCGGCAGGCTCAAACTGGTGAGGGTTTTGCCGCTACTGATTTCAAGTTGAACTGGCCGACTAACGAAGCCATCTGTCCATAAGGTCTACCTAGTAAATCTTGGTCAAAGACCATTGAGAAAGGGCACCAACGGGTCGTTATCAAATTTTCCCGGAAAACTTGTTTAGCCTGTACCCTTTAGGCTAAGTGTACGCGCGGTAAGCTACGAGTCGTCAATCTTCGGACTTCTCATCAGCATCAGACTTTGGTAGCCGCCCGCAGCCGGGATCGTCAGCCTACCAGTTAGCGTATCAGCGACGGGCGGGTTATATCGCAGGGCATTCGTGTATTTGGTTTACGTCACTCCCACTATATTGGTTTATCTAAAACCCACCTTCAGCACGTTTAGACGGCAACGACGATCAATTTGTGTCGACTCGATGGTTGGCTTAATGAACAACCAATGGCTAAAACGAGCCGGTCAAGTTTTGCCCGCTTAATGGCTAAAAAAGCCGCCGTTATCTGAATTCGCGAATCGTATCACCTTTGACGCTGAACCAGTCTAGACCAAAATACTCAACAAATCCTCATAGAGTTCGGAGAATGGGTCGTTCTATGCTGCTGTGAGGATTTACGTAGTAGGCAACGCGGCCTAATTTAGGATGTGGCGATCGTTCGTACGTTTAATTAGTTGAATTTTTTTATGGTTGAACTACGATTTGGTAATTGAAGAGCTTAACCGTTGACTTAGATGTCAATCTATAAACCCCCGCGGGTAAACCAATCATTGATAAGCTACTCAATATACTTGGTTTGAGGTCTTGCTTGACGACTCTACCTTGAACATCTGTAAGTTGATATTGCTCGCAGGCAACAGCTGGGTTGAATAAAACTTCGCCTGATATGGGAACCGGGTTTGGATACAGCGTTGGTATAACCTCTCCCTCCGACAAAGCAATAATTCGGCTAGGGTTTTGGGTACTGTCCTGATCAATTTGTACTAAACGATAGTAATTAGTGCCAGATAAAGGAGTAGCGTCGATGAACGAATAGCTGTGAGGACTAAAGGAACTCCCATCGGCTGCTTGGGAAGGCACCTTACCGATAGTGTCAAAATTGATGGCGTTACGGCTTCGTTCAATACGAAAAAAAGCACTATTCGCTTCGTGGCTAGTTTCCCATTTCAGTAATGCACCTGCACCGGTCATATGACCAGTGAAATAGGTAAGCGTGACAGGCAGAGGGTTTACTGTGCAGAATGATAACCCTTTAGCTGTAGCAGCGTAGACCGTACTACTAGTTGCATACACATTAGTCACATAATCGTCTCCTAAACCGTTAGCGGTAGTGTAGTTAATAAACGTGTTACCCCCATCAGTGGAAATGCTCAATCCACCGTATGCCGCGGCATAAACGGTGTTACCTAGCGCATAGACACCAAGTACTGGATTATCTCCTAAGCCGTTGGCGATAGTTTTGTTGATGAACGTATTACCTCCGTCAGTGGAAATGCTCAATCCCTCAAATGTAGCCGCATAGATTGTGTTGCCAGTTACATACACATTAATCACGCCATTACTGCCTAGCCCATTGGTAGTCGTTCTATTTGTGAAGGTGTTACCACCGTCAATGGAAATACCCAACCCGCCGTTTGTACCCGCATATACCGTGTTGCCTACGACAAACACGCAACGAACCAGATCATCCCCTAAGCCATTAGCCGTAGTCTTGTTCGTATAGGTATCGCAGATCGGTCCATTAATCTGAGCGGTAGTTAAGGTAGATAGTAGTAAACTGACAACAATAAATGAAAGAAGTCTATAGATGAGCCAGCGGAAGGGATGTAACAGGAAAAAGCGGCCATTTGGCTGGTGATGTAAATTTATTGTCATAAATAATAAGTTTTTGGTAAGGTAGTTATGGGATAAAGGGAAAGCAATTTGATCTGTTCTGAATTTGTTATATAATCTGAATTGTATGAGACAAGTCTGTTTAGAGAGTATAAGCCAGTAAAAACAATACAATTTTAATAAGAAAACCCGCTTCGGTAAGGACATGAATTTGCTTAGGAAACCGCATCGTAATATGACCGCCGGGCGGCCCCGAAAATGCTCGCTCAATCCGTTGGCAAAACATTTTCTTATAAGTGGTATCTCATGCCTTGTCTGGGCATTGACTATGCTTTTTCGCTGAATTTGCAGGTACATCTGCTCACAATCAGCACAGAGGTTCTCTTGTCGCTCTGGCGCCCCGGTTGTAATCCGTAAGCCCACGTCGCCAAAGACATGGCTCTCATCAGGGAGATCCGGATGAGCATCTGTGAAGCGGTTACGTCGACATACGAACCGGGCAGGATAAAAAAAGCACCGGCTGCTTATGGCGTGTGGGTAGGATAAGCACCTTTAAAATACAGATAAACTTCGTGCTAACCTCTAACAAAACAAACAATTTATTGCTGGACCTTGGGGTAGATAACTCATATTACTTTTTTGTTGCCGATCAATAAATCCAACCATCGATACGGACTGATTTTCTGCTTCTTTACAACTGTATGAGGAAAGATGCTTTCTATATTCCTTCCTCACCAGATAGTACCTCAATCGATCTATCGGCTAGGAATCACGTATATGGACATTATTACGTCGGCGAAAGGAAAGCGTTGGGATTCAATTTTAGAGCCCGTTATGCCCTATGGCTCCCTATTACGACTCACCTTGCAGATACGCCTGGAACTGGTTAGAATAGAACCAGATAGCCATTCGTTTGATGCCTTCAGCTATATCCACAACGGGATTCTGCGTAACCAGTTCGGTACGGTCAACCTACAAACGTGGAGTGATGGGGAATGGACTAGTTTTCGGCAACGCTTCGCTTCGACGATTGAGCGATTCTGGAATCACAAATTAGTGCTTATGCCTACTCAGCCCTGGTATGCCTACAGCGATCCTTGGTCAGTAAACCGCATCGACCCATCCCGCATTGGTTGCAGCTTGTCCATTCAAGTGGTTGACACGCCCGCTGGAAACCCGGTTCATTTTCGATTCGGCTGCGTCAAGACGTCAGACTCGTTTCGCTCTTATGCAAGCCCGGAATGGCGCAGTGGCATGCTTAGTCAGGTAGATTTGAATCAACAGCCTTCCTGGCGAAGCATTAGCTTCAAAGACCACTTTCATATGGTTCGTTTTCAGCAGATCACGGCGGTGCACGAAATTGGGCATGTGCTCATGTTAAACCATCCTCGTGGCCCTGGCGGGGAGGAGTGGGCTTATGGAACCACGTATGAAGAGCATAGCAGTATCATGGGTGCAGGGGATGTTGTATCGGCTACTATGGCTCGTCCCTGGCAACAAACCCTGGATAAACACCTAGTGCGACAGACGAATGCTGACCGAAAGCTACAGTTTAGCGGAGTCTTAGATAGCAATGTTTTAGACCACTCGTGGGCTAGTGTAAATCTGTTAGCCTTCTCGAAGAAAACTTTGGCCGAAATGCCCGAATCTAATCCCGGCCATAACGGGCTGCCCAGTATAGAGACAAGTACCCCCAAAGGTCCGGCTGGCGTTGACTGGAAGCACTTACCGTTTACGCAACATTAGAAGTTTAAAGATTCTCAATCTTACATTTTTTCGCTACATGCGTATTTGGGGCGGCTTTTTTGTGTTTTCCATACTGTGTGTGGAAAGAATTCAGGGGTGTTTATATAGGCAATCTTGCAAACGACAAAATGCTGAACCATTATTCAATAGACTTATTCCAGACTCAATCAGCTTGTGAATGAGGATAATACATTTTGTAATTGACCTGCAAAATGGCACTATGTGTAAGCTTATATAATGAAAATCCATATTTTCTATTGCATTAAAACTATATCGCCGAATAGAATTGCTTAAATTATTCCTTGTGTAGTATTTTTGGCAAGAATGGGTGTGCCGCCAAGTGAACAAATGCCCACTATGTTAATATAAGCAAACTCCTCTCTCGTCGAAACTACTGAACTGCATGGTGACTCTTTTACCTATTCGTTTGTGTTTTTTAAAGTCAGCCTTTCTATTTAGGATAGGTAAATCACTGCTTCTGGTCGGGGCTTTTCTGTTAATGAATTTGCTGGCTGTCGCGCAGCAAAAAGCGATTCCTAAACCGGAAGAGACACTCGGTTTTCCGGTTGGTGCTGATTTTAAGCTTGCTACGTATGAACAATCCCTAAAATACTTTGAGAAACTCGACGAAGCCAGCGACCTGATGAAACTGGTTTACGTGGGCGAAACGTCGGAAGGACGACCCTGGTATTTTGCGTTGATTTCTTCTAAAAAGAACCTGGATAATATTGATAAGTACCGGGCCATTGCGCAACGACTAGCGCATCCGGCGGGCCTGTCGGATGAGGAAGCCAAAAAACTTTCGCTGGAAGGCAAACCGCTGGTCCATATTGACGGCGGGTTGCACGCTTCGGAAGTGGCTGGTGCTCAACACACTATTTCGTTGGCCTATGAAATGCTCAGCAAAGCCGACGACCCCAAAATTAAGAATATCCTAGATAACGTTGTTCTTCTATTGTGGCCCTCGCTCAATCCTGATGGGCAGACAATGGTAAGTGATTGGTATAAGTCGAACGTGGGTACGCCTTATGAAGTGGCCCCATTGCCATTTTTGTATCAGAAGTACGTTGGGCATGATAACAACCGCGACGCCTACATGCTCAACATGATTGAGTCGCGTGTGGTAACTCGTACATGGCGTGAATGGGAGCCGAACATTATTTTTGTCCATCACCAGACATCGCCTTTCCCATCACGAATTTGGTTGCCGCCCTTTGCTGAACCAATTGCTTCTCAAACGCCACCCATTATTGCCCGCGAGGTGAATATGATCGGCATGGCGATGGCACAGGCATTGGAAAGTAACGGGCAGAAAGGAGCTACGCACATGGGTACGGGCTTCGATGCGTGGTATCCTGGCTACATTGATTACATGCCCGTTCTGCAAAATATCCCCGCATTCTGGACAGAAACAGCTTTATATAATTACGCCACGCCCCACTTTTATACGGTTCGCGATTTTCCGCAAGACAAAAATGAATTTCGGATTGAATCCTTGTATTCGAGTCCGTGGTTGGGTGGCTGGTGGCGCATCGGTGATGCGATCGCCTATATGCAAACGGCTTCGCTGGCTACCCTAGATTATGCCGCCAAATATGGTGATGTGCTCTTGTACAATCGCTATCAGTCGGGGCGTAACACGATCAAGAAATATGAACAGGAGCCGCCTTACGCTTATTTTATTCCGCAAAAACAACGCGATCCTGTGCGACCGGTGGAACTCCTGCGTCGGCTGGCTTTTCACGGAATTCGCATCGGTCAGTTGACTAAAGATGTTGCGTTCGAAGGCCGAACTTACCTAAAAGGTACTTGGGTGATTCCAATGAATCAGGAGTTTGGCGAGCTGACAAAACAACTCCTCGATGTGCAGTCATATCCCGATTTGCGTGAATTTCCCGGCGGTCCACCCGAACAACCGTATGATGCCGCCGGTTGGACACTGCCGTTGCAATTTGAACTGAACGTAATTCCGGCCACCACGCCACTAACTGCCGACCTAAAAGGGGCTATTCAGATGGTGAGCGGAACTGCTAAGGACTGGAAAACGGATACTCATAAAGAGGCCAATCCCGCCGATTTTATTGCGGGCATCGGCTTCGATACAAACCCGGTATCGTCGGGGATTAATGCCCCGGAAGGACGGTTGACGGGTTCGGGCACGGTGGTCTTGGTTAATCCGGTCGAAAACAATTCATTCAAGGTAATTGCCCGGTCATTAAAAGCGGGGGGAACCATCAAATTCAACAAAGAAAACCAACGCTACGCCATCAGCGGGGTAGGGAAGGCGACGCTGGAACAATGGATAAAAGAATTGGGTGTTACGGCTGAACTTACAACAAATGCCGCCGGAGCCGCCGTGAAACCCCGCATTGGGCTATACAAACCCTGGACGGCTAGCATGGATGAAGGTTGGACGCACTGGGTACTGGAGCAGTTTGAATTTCCGTTCGCGACAATCAGTAATGCCGACGTTCTGGCTGGTAACCTGAATGACCGCTTCGATGTAATCCTGATTGCTTCTGACCGAATGAGAAACATTAAAGATGGTTTCGCCAAGGGTGCTGTGCCTCCCGCTTACGAAGGTGGTTTGGGGGTGCAGGGTGCGGCAAATTTAGACAATTTTGTGAGTCAGGGCGGAACGCTGGTTTGCCTGAACGAAAGCAGTGATTATGCCATTGATGCGCTTCATTTGCCGGTGAAAAATGTGGTGGACGGTATTAATCGGAAAGACTATTTTACGGGTGTCTCTTTGTTGGAAATAGAGACTGACGCTACACATCCTGTCATGGCCGGTATGCCTGCCAGAGCCGCTGTTTTTGTTGATGACAGTCCGGTATTCGCTACCCTCGACAGATTTAAAGGGCAGGCACTAGCCAAATTTGCGTTAACGGGTTCGCCCTTGCGGTCGGGTTATTTGTTGGGCGAAAAGTTTCTACAGGGTTATGCTGCTTCGTTGGATGTTCAACACGGAAAAGGCCACGTGATTCTGCATGGATTTCGACCTCAATGGCGTGGCCAACCGCTGGGCACGTATCGGGTTTTACTCAATTCGGTACTGTATGGAGGTGAACTTGCCAAAGGTAAATATGGTACGACGGAATTCTGGAAATCTCCCTCGCTGCCGGTAAAGCCGAAAGAGGACGAGAAAAAATAGCCTGCGTTTTACACGTTCTTTCTCAACTCAATAAGCAAGTGCTCTAAGCCGTTCAACCTGATTTCGTACATAGTTTGTAATAACATGCCCAGCTTACCCGTCGGGAAACCTTTCTGCGCGAACCATTCTAAATATGCTATTGGTAACGCCTTGATCAACTGCCCTTTGTATTTACCAAACGGCATTTGATATACCAGTAATTCTTTTAATAGTTCGGGGTTGCCGTGAGGCTGTTTTTCATTCATGTGATTTATTCATTTTGCCACGTCAACGCAGGCTGGAATTAGGCAACGGCTGATTCCGGTAGTCGGATTGTGCCAGCATTGCGTCAATACCCGGCAGCGATACCCGGCGGTATGGTAAATTTATCGCGAATTTGGCCAATTATAGTGCCCGAATAGGCTACATTGATGCAGAAAGATAGCCGAAAATGGAGTAGCGGGCAAGCAAACTCAGTAGCTTCGTCTCTCCCGAAACTTTTGTAGGAATAAACGAAAATTTATAGTCGCAGAAACGGGTTTTTAGACCGAATGCGGGTAACTGTCAATGTATCAATTAGTCACTAACCAATCAATGAACCAATGATTACTAAACTACCTGTACGATTCCTACTAGCCCTTGTAAGCTTATTCTGGGCATTTTCGGCTGTTCAGGCCGCTAAGCCACTAATAACAGTTGCTCAGCTTATGGCTGAGTGGCAACGGGCTAAGGAATACACGAAAGAGTATTTAGACGCTATGCCCGAAGACGGTATGGGGTACAAACCAACGCCCGAAATTCGCAGTTTTGCCGAGCAAATGCTTCATCTGTCCAATGCGAATTATAACTTTGGAGCTACTGCCAGTGGTAAAACAAATCCGTTTCAGGGAAAAAAAATGGAGGAAATGGCCGATCTAAAAACGAAGACTGCTCTGACCAAAACCGTTATGGATAGCTACGATTTTATGATTGATGCGGTTAAAGGGCTAAGCGATGCGCAACTGGCCGAAACGGTAAAAATGGGACCGCGTGAAATGACCCGTGAACTGGTGTTAGCTAAGGCTTTTGAGCACCAAACGCACCACCGGGGGCAATGCACTATTTACATTCGCATGAAAGGTGTCAAGCCACCGAACGAAAAATTGTTTTAGACCCAAAGAAGGCTCGCCAGTAGCGAGCCTTCTTTGGTTGTTCTGGTTGGACGCAGAGTCTGGCAAATGAAACATATGGAAAGAACGAAGGTTATTAGAAGATAAATTTCAGCAGATGCCTTATTTTCAAGGCTTATTTGCTTTCAGTTTTGATGAAGAAATTCCCACCCTTACTTTATTACTCAATTAGTCTGGTATTCATTTTGCTCATGGCACAGTGCCAGAAGATAAAACCTCAGCCACCTAAAGCGGAAGGTTTTGACCCACCTATTCCTTCCACCATTTCGTATGTGGCCGGACCGATTACGTTTCAACTTAGGGAATTGGAAGAGAAAATTAACCAGGAGCTTGACCCCGTACTGGTGGGTAAAGAGTCAAAAGACGGCAAGGTGAAAGGTATAGTTTCACTTCGGGTAAAGCGCCTGGGCCGGGTACATGTCGAGTATGTCGATGAGCAGATAAAGCTGTCGGCTCCTTTGCAGATGTGGCTAACGAAACCATTCAGCAAAGACACGACACCACCCGAAAAGCCATTTTGTGTTATACAGGTCAATTTCAAAACTCCACTGACTGTAACACCAAACTGGCGACTGGCAAGTCATACAACATTCACTGATTACAACTGGCTTGTTCAGCCTGAATTTCGCCTATTGGGTAAAGAAATTTCATTGACTAACATGGCTCAAAATATACTGGAAAGGCACAAGACGGCTATTGAAGCAGCCATTGATTCAGCGGTTTACAACGATTTGCGGCTTGACCAGATGGTAAAACCCATTTGGCGTGATATGCAGAATCCGCTGCTGATTGACAAGAACTATGGGCTGTGGCTGGTACCTAAACCCATTAGCATAGCGGCAGGTCCGGTTAGTGGTGATAAGAACCAATTGACCACCCATATTCGGATTGCTCTAGAGACGCAAACCGAACTGAAACCCAAATCGCCGGAACATGCCAAAACACCATTGCCCATTTTGCAGAAAAGGGAGCAAGTCTCACAACGGTCAGAATTACACCTAAGGAGCTTTATTCCTTACGCGGATATCAATCGAATGATAGCCTTGACCATTACTGATAAAAACAAAAAATTCGCGCTTGGCTCCCTTACCATCAAGAATGTGTCGGTTTATGGTGGGCAGCGATCTGTAATTGTCAAAACAGACGTTAGTGGGCTGCTGGATGGGACAATTTACCTGCGGGGGCGCCCTACATTTGATACGCTCACGAATACACTACGGGTTACTAAGCTGGATTTTGATTCCGAGACGTGGAAAGTGTTGTCGAAAAGTTCCAACTCAGTTTGGCATGAGGGACTGCGCAAACTGCTCGAAAGCTTACTAACGATCTCCTTAGGCGATGATATTGCGAAGTTGCCTAGTGAAATCGATAAAGCGTTTGAGAAAGGGAGTGCCGGTAAGAAGACCGATCTGGGGATTAAAGCATTTCGGTTTACACCCCAGAAAATAGCCATTCGACCCGACGGTATTCAGGCGCTTATTAACGTAGAATCGAAAGTAAAGGTAAACGTTAACCAGTTGTAAATCAGGATTTATCTTACAAAAAGATAATAAAAAAATGATTTTTCTACTTAGTATAATTGTCCTTATAGTAGGCTGGTTTTGCTGGCGATATTGGCGACGGAAACAGCAAGATGCCGTGCCCTTGCCAACCAATTATCCTCAATTATTGCAAGAACACGTTTCCTACTATCAGTCGCTGAGCGACCCGAAAAAGAGGTTATTTGAAGATCGGGTGAATCATTTTCTGCACCATGTCCAAATTGAAGGCGTGGGCACTACCGTTGATGATCTCGATAAGGTTCTGGTGGCTAGCAGCGCTATAATTCCCATTTTTGGCTTTGATGATTGGTCCTATTCGCTGACCAGTGTGCTTCTCTATGAAGGCAGCTTCAACGCAGATTACCAAACCACTGGTGAGGACCGGAACATTCTGGGAATGGTGGGTGAGGGCGGTGCTTTACAGAGCACAATGGTGCTGTCAAAACCCGCACTTCACGAAGGATTTGCCAACGAAACCAGCAAAGGGAATACGGGTATTCATGAATTTGTTCACCTGCTCGACAAGGCTGATGGCGCTACTGATGGTTCACCAGACTATCTTCTTGGGAAAGACCACATTAAGCCCTGGCTACAACTCATCCATAAAAACATCCACGATATTAAAGCCAATCATTCGGATATTAACCCGTACGGAATCACCAACGAAGCCGAATTCTTTGCCGTTGTATCGGAGTATTTCTTCAAACGTCCTGACCTGCTTCATGAGAAACACCCGGACCTGTTTGTCAGGTTAGAAGAAATTTTTCGTCAGAATCCAATGGCCGCTGACAAAGCAGTAGGGCAAGAAAAATAACCACTTTAACTTGTATGAGACCGATTGTTATTCTTTTTTTGTCCCTGATTGCTCCTTTAGCTAAGGCTACTCCACCAGGGAAACAACTGCTCTTTAATGGTAAAAACCTGACTGGCTGGTATGTTTTTCTTGAAAAACGGCAAAAAAATGAAGATCCAGCTCAGGTATTCACGGTAGAAGACGGCCTGCTGCATGTATCGGGTAAGGAGTTCGGCTATATATGCACTGAAAAGATATATCGCAATTATCATCTGACGGTTGAGTTTAAATGGGGAGCTAACCGCTACCCACCCCGCGAGAATGCCAAACGCGATAATGGTATCATGTACCACATACCAGTTCATACGGAGGATCGGGTTTGGCCTGTTGGTATTGAGTGCCAGATTCAGGAAGGCGATGTCGGCGATTTCTGGCTGGTAGGCGGAACCACGATTGAAGTCGATGGGAAACGCAATCAGCCCGGTCCCTGGGTACGGATGGCCAAAAAACGCGACGCCGAAAAACCATTCGGTGAATGGAACCGGGTAGAAGTGATTTCGAAAGATGGTACCTGTACGCATATTGTCAATGGTGTAACAGTTGCTACGGGCATTAATCCTAGTGTTAGTGAGGGCAAAATCCTGCTCCAAACGGAAGGGGCGGAGACCTATTTTAGAAAAGTAGAGTTGGAGGAACTGAAGTAAGACTAATCACTAACGAAGGTAGGAAAATAGAGTAAAAGCGGATTCGGCATGCTCGGCTTTTACGTATCTTTGGTGGAAACAGCAGTCGTCAGATAGCTCGTTTCGCTCCATTTAATTACCTACGTATGCGCTTTTTGTTATTGCTGGTTACGGGCTTCCTAACTACGGCCGCGATTGCCCAGACGCCTTTTGCTGACCAGCTTGCCAAACATCGTGAAACATACAAAAAGGATTTGCTGGCATCAGCCGGAGGCCCTGTGAAAGAGGAGGGAGATTTATCATACGTGCAGTTTTATGCACCCGACTCGACCTATCGCGTAACGGCTACGGTGCAGCTCACGCCCAAAGCCGAGCCGTTTGAGATGCCAACCTACAACGGGAAAACAAGACCGCATGTATCCTATGCGTTACTGTCCTTTATGCTCAATGGCAAACCACAGCAGTTGACGCTTTACCGGAATCTAAATGTGATTCGGCTGCCGGAATACCGTGATTATTTGTTTCTACCGTTCAAAGATGCTACATCAGGAAAGGAAACCTATGGAGGAGGCCGGTATCTGGACTTGCGCACGGGCGAGATTCAGAATGGCCATGTAACACTGGATTTTAATAAAGCCTATAATCCCTATTGTGCTTATGAGGAGGGCTACCCCTGCCCAATTCCGCCCAAAAATAACGTGTTATCGGCACCCGTCCATGTGGGAGAGAAAGCATACGGTAAAGCACATTGATGGATTGGTGTTTCACCTCAGATTTTATCTTGCAATCTGAGGTGAAACACACCTGAGGAATTACTTCCGCGCCCAAATCAACCCATAGTCCATTTGCGTCGGAATATTTTCTGAAGTCGGTTGCAGACCTGCTTGTGTGAACCAGATTCGGTATTCGGACCGGCTGTAACACCGACCTTTGGTTCCCCAAAATAGCTGGGCCGAATAGTCGGTAACGGGAAGTGGACCATCCAGCGTATCGTTCAGGAATGCATCATGTACCCATAACTCCCCACCGGGACGCAGAGCTGAAGCAAAGCGATTGGCCAAGGTTTGGCAGGTTGGTGTCGGCCAATCGTGGAAGAGGCTGGCGGCTAACAAGATATCTGTTTGCGGAATTACATCGGTCAGCATATCACCCGGTGCTAATGTCACCCGCGCTTTCACCCGGTCGGCTCCCGGACGACCGCTCCGACTAAACTCATCCAGCAATTCGGCGGCTACGGCGAGCACTGCCGGTCGGTCCAGCACAGTAGCTGTTGACGTAGGGTTATTCAGTAGCCATTCGTAGGTATAAAAACCTGTACCTCCGGCTACATCGAGCAGATGACCTTCGCGCTTCGATATATTTGCCGCTACGATGGGCGAAAGATGTCGGGCGCGTCCAGCCAGGCCCAGGGTGAATTTTCGAGCCAGTTTAGTATCGTCCATTGGAGAGGGACCTTCACCTTCTTTTACAAACGAAATTCCTTCCGATGCATCTAAAGGCCCGTCGTTTCTGAGTCGAGTGACCATTTCAAGGACCCCCAAATCATCTTTTTCCAGACCTGTGTATCCAGTCAGATTAGGCGTTTGGTCCTGGGTCAGATAGCGGCCTAATTCCGTGATACGAAGTTTTCCTGCGTCGTCATAGTGTAGCAATTCCATCGCGCAGAGCGCAGGAAACAGTACCATTGCCGGACGCTCGCTTAACTGGAGTCGGTTGCTTATCTCGGATAACGAGAGCGGACCCGCGCTTAATTCGTCGAATACATGTAGATGATGAACGGCGGCAAGTAGCAAACGTGAACCAAACATAGCCCGCAGGTGGCGAGTAATGGGCGCAAGATCAAGTTGGATGGTACTGGAGTTAGGCATTACGTTAGTCTTTTTGTGACCTGACCGGCAATCCGGGCGAACGTCAAAGGTAACGGCTGATCCAATCTTTTTTGAAACCTGTAACTCGGAAAATCCAGTTTCTTCTCCATTATCTAGTTCATCACGTCAGGAAATCCTTTGGCCGATGCTGTTTTTGACTCATGCTGCACCAACGAATTGTAGCGGTCTATTAGCACGAGACGCCCTAGTATCGTCCGGTCATTAATGTTATGATCCCGTACATACTGGCGTAATTCATGATCGTATGTCGTCATCAGGGGTTGATAAATGTCTGAGTAAAACCGATCCATTTCTAACAAATTGCCCGCATCGTAGACGAAATAAACGAAGAGGTCATGATTCTGCGCCATTATTGGCTGGTCGGTAGAGTAAGACGGATGGCTAAACATACGCTTCAGTAAACCATGCGGTTGTCGTAGTCGGCGAACGACGGCCAGCGGCCCGTCCACACAAATCTCCAAAAACACCCGATTTGTACGGTCCTTATCAATTGGTTTTACGAGGGAAACGAAATTTCTGCGTTTGTGCTGGTCCATGTCAAACCAGCCAAACTGGGAAACCTGATTGGCTGAATAGGTATGTAACCGCCCATCGGATTGACGAAGTAAGACCATTTCAGCCGACCAGTTATAGGCCACATCACCCTCTAGAATCATTTTATTCCATAGAACGAGGTGACCATTTTGCCAAATGATTTTTGGTTGATTTGCCTGAATAGAGCTAACAGAGAAAAGTACAATTAATGCCGTATAAGTAAACTTGCAAATCGTTTTCATAACTAAGTTGAGTAGGTTGTATAAGTAGATTTCTTCAGTAGTTGGTTTTAGCATACCGCTGCACGAACTGAAGTATCTACACCACTATAATCACCTTGTAAATCCTTTGTTGACAGCTAATGAATTATCCTATTGCTGATTTTTTAATTATATATAGATTGTGTAGACTTAATAAAAGAAAAGGACAGAATTATTATATTTTCTCTTTTCAGGTTAAAAATAGCGCGTATGCTATATCTATTTTACGGTTAGTAATTAATTTATCCGGATTGAGTGATATAGATATAATGCAAAAAAAAGACGCCCCTTTATGGAGCGTCTTTACTGCGTTTCTTTTATCAGTGGTCCGGCTAAATGATTAAAATTGGACCAACAGCACAACAGGGGTAGAGAACGACTGTTTCTCAGCTACCGTAAATGGTCGAGTCTAAGAAAGCGTTGCGGAACTTACCTTTTGGATCATACTCTTTAACCAGTTGTTTAAACGCTGGCAACTTTTCATAGCGTGATTGCAGCTGTGCCGGAGCCATCGTAAATAACTTTCCCCAGTGCGGTCGGGGGTTGAAGGGAGCCAATTCTTTTTCGATCATTGGCAGCACCTTTTTGACAGAAGCCCAGTCTTGCTTCCAGGTAAAGTGAATAGTTAGGCTAGGCTGTTTATAACACGGACTCATCCAAAGGTTGTCTGCATCGATGGTGCGTAATTCAGAAATCATCAGATGCGGGCTTATATGCTCACGCAGCCGCTCAACGGCCAAAATAGCTTCGACTGCGTTTTTGCGCGGGACAAAATATTCTGATTGCAGCTCCTTACCGCTGCTTGGTGTAAAGCCCATACGGAAGTGGGGCATACGCTCGTACCAGGGACCAGGTACGCCCATCTGTTCGGTACAGTTTATGGCTGAGAGTTCGGCAATAGGGTGCAGATTCTTTTTAGCTAACGTCGCACCAAAATACTCCGGTTTAGCCTCTAGCTTTATACCTTTATCGATGCGTCGTTTTATCCACACTTCGTTGACGCGATTTTTTTGCCAGTCCGTGAACAAGCTAACGCTGTAGCCACCCGATACAATAGCCTCAAAGTGATCTTTGAGTTGCGCCATTGGCAGGTTTTCGTACACATCTTGCCGCATCATAAAGGTTGGCTCAATATCGAGTGTAACCTTCGTAACAACGCCAAGCGCTCCCAGATGAACAACAGCAGCCCGAAACGTATCGCCGTCTTTAGCGCGGGATAAGGTTCGTACTTCACCTGCGGCTGTAATGATTTCCATTGCCGCCACCGCCGTTGATAAGTTTCCATTTTTCACGCCCGAGCCATGCGTTGCCGTAGCACAGGCTCCAGCGATAGAGATGTGAGGTAATGAAGCCAGATTATGTAAGGCAAACCCTTTTTTATCAAGATAGGGGGCCAATTGACCATATTTCATACTGGCGTCAACCGTAACAGTGCGTGCCTTTGGATCCAGCGAAATCACTTCGTCCATTGCCTTGAGCGAAAGCAGATTGTCTTTGCTATCGGCAATTCCATTGAAGCAGTGACGACTGCCCAGCACCTTAAGTTTACTAGTTTTTTTGACGAACTCCTGCACCTGTTCAAGCGATTTGGCGGGGTACAGCCGGTCTGTACTGTACTGGTAGTTTCCAGCCCAATTTTTTAATTTATCATCGGCTATCCAGCTCACCAGTGGCGACAATATAGGCGTGGCCAGTAGCGTAGAAGACAATTGGATGAATGTTCTTTTTTTCATGGTTACAGGGTTTTTGCTAAACGTAAGCTAAACTAATTGGATAACCTGACAAAGTAATTGCATACAAAGCAAAATCAAGAAAAGAGTCGGAAAAGCCAGTTTGGTGAGTAGCCAGCGTACAGGAACTTGTTTTATAGCTTCAAGCTAAATTCGAGCCTGACCTACATGACAACCTCCGAAATCAACGCCCTTTTTCACCGATTTTCAACCATAAATGTAGGCGTCATCGGCGACTTTGCCCTCGATTTATATTTTACCCTGCAAACACAAACCGGCGAACGCTCTCTGGAAACCAATCGGGACGTATTTTGGGGGAGCCATCCCAAAGCCTCCCTTGGAGCAGCAGGCAATGTTGTTCAGAATCTGACGGCACTGGGCCTATTGAATTGTCAGGTAATGGGTTGCGTTGGGAATGACCTGTTTGGTCGGGAGATGCAGCACCTGTTTAATTCCCTGGGGGTGAATACGCAGCACCTGCACACACTCGATACTAGGTGGGATACCTGCCTATATACCAAGCCTAATCTGGACGGTCGGGAAGCCAACCGGATTGATTTTGGGATTGCGAATGAACTTCCCGACACCTTTTTTTTAGATCTAATAGCCGCTCTGGAACAGGCGCTTGTGAAACTTGATGTGTTGGTTGTCAATCAACAGTTTGCTAATCCATTATTTACCAAAAAACGGGTGGCTGTGCTCAATGAGCTAATAATCCGTTTTCCGAACGTTCGATTTTTGGCTGATATGCGCGACGTCGGAACGCTGGTTCGGGGCGCTACCCTGAAAGTGAACACAACTGAACTGGCCAACTTTCTGGCTGTTACCGTGCCTGATGTACCAGACCTGTATTGGTGTATCAGGCATGGTAACAGGTTGAGAGAAACGAGTGGCGGTCCACTATTGATTACACGCGGTCAGGCGGGTATTCTGTATCTGGATGACCATGAAATGCAGTCGGTAGAGGGGTTGCCACTCCGGGACGAACTCGATACGGTTGGCGCAGGCGATACCGTTGTGGCGACCTGGGCAGCTTGCTTGGGCGCCAGGGCCACGCCAGCGGAGGCCCTACAGATAGCTAATCTGGCGGCTGCCGTAACCGTCCAGAAACTGAACCAGACGGGTACGGCCAGCCTGTCAGAAATTCTTGCTTTGCGTGATACTTACCATCTCCATGACTAACGAAACTCTACTACAGCATCGCCGGGAACTACACACACACCTGACCGACGAGTTACTGCCTTTCTGGACGGCGCGCACTGCCGACCGCGAAAATGGTGGCTTTATCACTCATTTTGACCAATACGGACATGATTCTGGCGAAGACGAAAAATCACTCATTGCCCAAACCCGTTCCATTTATACGTATGCCTCGGCGCATCGCGCGGGGTATGGCGAGGGAGCTCTGGCTGAGTTGGCGCGTCATGGTGTAGAGTATCTGCTGGCTCACATGTGGGACTCTGAACACGGTGGTTTTTACTGGATGACGAACCGAAAAGGAGAGGTGCTGAATGATCAGAAAATTGTGTACGGACAAAGTTTTGCTGTCTATTGTCTGAGTGAATACACCTTGTCTACAGGCGATCCGCGTGGGGTTGAGTATGCCCAAAAAGTGTTTGATCTCTTACAGAAATATGCTTCAGATACGAGCCACGGTGGTTATTTTGAGATGTTTCACCGAGACTGGACATTGAAAGGACCGGGCGCAGCGGGGGGAGATCGTAAAACACTCGATGCCCACATGCACCTGATGGAAGCCTTCACGAGTTTGTACGAATGTACCCGCCAGACGATTCATCGCCGGAAACTGCTGGAAGTAATCGACCTGCTGACTGGCAAAATTATGCACCCAATCTATGGCACGGGTGTGCCGCAGTTCTGGGCTGACTGGCGCGTGGCTCCCCAAATTAAATTTGATGTTATCTGGGGCTGGGATCGTTTTACCGAAGATGGTGTTAAACGAGAAGCCGAAGATAATACCAGTTACGGTCACAACGCCGAGTTTGCCTGGTTGCTACTTTATGCGCTCGACGTGCTGGAGATTCCCCACAAGACCTACCAAACGCAACTGCTGAATGCATTTTCTCATGCGGTTGATTACGGCGTGGACTGGGAATTTGGGGGCGTTTTCGTTGAAGGGTCTCACAGTGGTAACGTGTATGATCGGGAGAAAGAATTCTGGCAACACGCCGAAGTGCTCATCGGGTTTTTAGATGCCTACCGAATTTTCGGCGATGAAAAATATTGGCGGGCGTATGAAACAGTGCACCGATTTGTAATGGATAAAATGGTCAATCATTCGTTGGGGGAATGGTGGCCTTTAATGACCCGGCAGGGTGTTCCAATATGGACGCACATGAGTCATTCCTGGAAAATCAATTACCACACCGTTCGGTCTATGGTCCAGTCCATTCGTCGGATTGATAACCTGCTGATTATATCTTAGTTAGCTTATATTGTATATATCGATGAGAAAAAATGGTAACATATTTCAGGTCTATTGATAGTAATCTAAAAGTACAAAATAATATTTGTTTATTATAACCTACTTTTTTACCTTGACCGTTGAATCAACTTTCTTACGGTCATGAAAACGTCACTTTTAGTAACCGCTTTAGTGTTGAGTACCGTCATTTTTGGTTGGGCCCAAGCCGACAACGAGGCTATCAAGCGTGTGTTGCGTAGCGAAACTGAAGGCTTTTTTAAGCGTGACAAAGCAGAATGGTCGAATGCATGGGCACATACACCTTACATTCATTTTGCGGCCAACCTGTATGGAGGAGATTTTATGCTGGTGAAAGGCTGGAATAAGCTGGAGAAACAGTTTGCCAGCCAGTTTAAAAGCTCAAAAATATCGGATAAGGTCGCCGTGCGAAATTCAAACTATACGATTCATCAGAACGGTAATATGGCTTTTGTTGCCTACGATCAGACACTCATCGACAGTCATGGCAAAACGACATCGAAGGAATCAAGAACACTTGAGAAACTTGATGGTCAGTGGAAAATTATTAATGTGACGGCGCTTACAAACCTGAAAAGTTTTGGGTTAGCGCAAACATCAAAATGAATAATTTAACACAGAAACGGGGCACGCTTATTTTGAGCGTGCCCCGTTTCTGTGTTAAATTATTATTGGTTTCACCCACCAAACTGCTTCACCAAACCCTCTAGTGTATTCAGCGGCTGAACGCCTGACTGCCGCCAGACAATCTTGCCATCTTTAAACATTATCATCGTTGGAATGCTCCGAACCTGATATTGCTGGGCAGCCGCTTGAGCTTTGTCTACGTCGATTTTAACGACGCGTACTTTGTCGCCTGCGCGCTCCGTAAGTTGTTTCAGAATAGGGGCCTGCTGTTTGCAAGGCCCGCACCAATCGGCGTAGAAGTCCACCAGGACCGGTTTATCGCCGTTAATTAAGTCTTTAAACGACTGCTTGTTCATCGCTGTTGAGTTTTATGGGTGGTTATTGTTCCTCATTAACCGGCTCGTTCATAATGGTATGACCCATTTTGTCGCGCTTTGTTCGCAAATAGCGTTCATTGTGCGGATTCGATGGGATCTCAACGGGTACTGTATCCACAATCTCCAGCCCGTAGCCCATTAAACCTGCCCGTTTTTTGGGATTATTCGAAATAAGCCGAAGTTTACGTATGCCGAGGTCACGCAGAATTTGCGCCCCTACACCATAGTCGCGGGCATCCATTGGCAGGCCCAGGTCGAGGTTAGCCTCAACCGTATCGCGGCCCATTTCCTGAAGTTTATACGCCTTCAGTTTGTTGATCAATCCAATGCCACGTCCCTCCTGAAACATGTAGACTACCACACCTTTGCCTTCAGTTTCAATTAATTTCATGGCGGTATGAAGCTGCTCTCCGCAATCGCAACGGCACGAACCGAAAATATCGCCCGTAACGCAGGACGAGTGAACACGTACCAACACGGGCTCATTCGGTGTCCATGTGCCTTTTATGAGCGCAAGGTGTGTATCGCCGGTGTTGCTTTGTTTATAGGCAATCAGGTCGAAATGGCCCCACTTGGTCGGCATATCAACACCGATTTCGCGCCGAATCAGTGATTCCGTGCGGAGTCTGTATTCTATCAAATCCTGAATACTAACGAGCTTCATGCCAAAGCGGTCGGCCAGTATGCGCAGTTGCGGAAGCCGGGCCATTGTGCCATCTTCGTTCAGCACCTCAATGAGTACACCTGCCGGTGACAAACCCGCTAACCGGGCCAAATCAACGGCGGCTTCGGTATGGCCCGCCCGACGGATAACTCCGCCTTCAACGGCTCGTAGCGGAAAAATGTGCCCAGGTCTGCCCAAATCGTCGGGCATAGTGCTAGGGTCAACCAGTGCCTGAATTGTTTTGGAACGGTCGGAAGCTGAAATACCGGTTGTGCAACCATTCCCCAGTAAATCGACCGATACTGTAAATGGTGTTGTATGAACAGACGTGTTGCTACTCACCATCATAGCCAATCCCAACTCATCGCAGCGTTCCTGGGTGAGCGGAGCGCACATAAGACCACGTGCTTCGCGAACCATGAAATTAACCATTTCGGGCGTAATCATCTCGGCTGCGCAGATCATATCACCTTCATTTTCGCGGTCTTCATCATCCACTACCAGCACAATTTTGCCCGCCTTAATGTCGGCAATGGCGTCTTCGATGCGGTCTAGCCGAATGGGGGAGGGCTCAATGGTACTTCCCATATCTTCGGGAGTAGTTTCAGAATTGGTACTATTATTGCTCATCTTTTTGGTTGATGCGTGTCAGTCCAAGTATCTTTGGTAGGCAGTTACCCAGTTCGATTTAAACTGAAAACTGATTTTAAGAAAGATACGTTTCGCTGGACGCGAAAATGTCCGCTGAAGCCGTTTCCAAAGAATAGAAACGACTTGTGTATACGAACGATAAAAATTTACTCTTCGTGCGAATTTTACGATTGTGGCCTCCTGAAGCTAGGGTGAAGACCGGATGGTTGACTGGATTGATACTTGTTCTTTCTTCTTTACTCAATCATTCATTCGCTCAAGATCCAAATAACAATTATTGTGTGAACCCTCAGGGAGCGGCCAAGGGTGGGTTTACTCTGGACAAAGTAAGAGTGTGTGTTGGATCAGCTGTAACGGTTACAGGTGGTGTTCCCGCTGGTTTGGCGAATATTGGGTATATAAAGGAATATGACGGCAAAGGAATTCCAACCAATAATGAATCAGGGCCGAGTTTTCAGTACACTAAAGCTGGTACTTATACTATATTACAAGTAGGCACTATAAATGGATTGAGGGCACTAGCCTGCCAGACCGTTACCGTTCTTCCTGTCGATCCCATTAAGTTTACTGCGCAAGCTTGTTTGGGCCGCAGGGCAACTATAACGGTCGATGCCTCAACGTTAGGCCAGTATGATACATATGTTATTCGGTGGGGCGATAGCCCCCCTGAGTATAAAAGCCGGGCAGATATGCTGGCTGGTCCTGCCCATACGTACAATCCAAGTTATAATAATGTCACCGTAACTGTTCAGGGGGTATATAATACTGTTAATTCTTCTACATGTGGAAGCGATGAAACCCCTCAAACAATTACTCTGTTAGCTGCTGCCACCCCACCGATTATTACGACATTAACTACCACCAGCGACAACTCTATTGAACTCAAGTATCAGGCCAGTACAGGAGTTTCGGTCCAACTTTACCAGAAAGTAAATGGGACGTTTACGGCAACAGGTCAAAACGGTACGGGAGCAGGTACATTTACCGTTCAGACAAATGCCAAACAAGTGCAGTGTTTTCAAGTAGTAGCTCAGGATGCCTGCAATAGCTCAACGGCAAAATCTGATGAAGTATGCAGTCTGGTTCTGGATGCTAAAGCCACCAACAAACAGAATGACCTGAGCTGGCAACCTTATGCCGGTACAATATCGGCAACAGCTCAGTTTCGATACTACCGGCTTACCCGTAGCAACTCACCCATTGGCGGCACTATAACAAACCAAAGCACGGGCACTTATCCCGACGCTAACACGATTGTTTGCGGCACGCAATATTGCTATAACATCGAAGCTACTGTCGGGCCAACTACAATTAAATCAAATCAAGCTTGTGCAGTTGGTATTAACGGCGATAAGCCGGGCGATGTGGGGAGTGTTATCGTCTCTATCGAAAATGGCCGTCCGCGATTAATTACAACGCCACC
Organism: Spirosoma flavum; assembly: GCF_042686045.1. Taxonomy (NCBI): domain Bacteria; kingdom Pseudomonadati; phylum Bacteroidota; class Cytophagia; order Cytophagales; family Cytophagaceae; genus Spirosoma; species Spirosoma flavum. Next base: position 673,823 of record NZ_JBHUOM010000023.1, on the reverse strand, counting down.
AACCACCATTGGCCCAACGGATAGTTATACCATGATCGTGAGCCGAGCATCCGGTCCGTCGGGAAGTTTCCAGGCTGTTGCTGCCCTCGACCGGAAAAGTACATTTACCGACGATAATGCTAATGCATCGGCTGGTTCGTACTGCTATCAAGTCACTTATCAGACCAGTTGTGGTCTAACATCGTCACCATCGAAGGTAGTTTGCACTGTATTTCTGGACTCGAAATCGCCCACTGGCATCGACTGGAATGCTGAGCCTCCATTCGCGCCGGAGTCAGTAGATAACTACACGCTGGAAGTAATCGACTCGCTGAATGGTACGAAGCGTGAGATTCAGGTTGGCAGCAACACTCATTACGAACCCGATCCAGACGACCCCAACCTGCAATCGCAGAAATACCGGGTAATCGCTGTCTCAAGTGGTGGTACGATTAGCTACTCCAATTTTTTTACTTTCCGGCGCGAAGCCAAAATTCTGGTACCGGATGCGTTTACGCCCAATGGCGATGGTGTGAATGAAGAATTTCTGGCCAAAGGAATTTACGTTGACCAGTTCTTGATGAATATTTACAATCGCTGGGGAGAAGTTGTATTTAGTGCAACGAATAAAACTAAAGGCTGGGATGGTACCAGTAATGGGCAACTGGCACCCGCCGGGCAGTATATGTACCGCATTGAGGTCGTAGACTTGACCGGTTTGAAAACTGTTCGTACCGGCGCGTTGTTATTAATACGATAAAGTCAGTAAGTTGCTGAGGCAAGTACTACTTGCTAATCGTATCAACCGCGCGGGCGGTCCCGTTACCAATTACCTAGTCAAATATGAACATGATGGATATGTTCGGGAAGATGAAGGAAGTTCAGTCCCGAATGAAAGATGCCCAGGAAAACCTCAGCGCCATTACCGAAACGGGTGAAGCGGGGGCGGGTTTAGTTAAAGTGACCGTTAACGGGCTGAAAAATGTCCTGAAAATTGACATCGACCCCGATCTAATAAAGCCTGATGACCGGGAGATGTTGCAGGATCTCATTGTGGCCGCTACGAATAAAGCACTGAGCAATGTAGAGACGAAAGCCCGTGAGCAGCTGCGTCAGGCTACCGAAGGGTTATTGCCAAACATCCCCGGCCTGAATCTGGATGGGCTGATGCAATAAAGAGTTCGTAAGTTTGTACCGGGATTGTGCCGCCAGTCGGTTCATGTCTCCGGTGCAACTTTACAACCTGTAGACTTAATTAGTGGATACCCTTGCCATTGTTATTCTTAATTACAACGGGCAACCGTTTTTAGCCAAATTCCTTCCTGCGGTACTTGCCAACGCCGATGGTCACCCGGTTTACGTAGCCGATAGTGCCTCTGTGGATTCATCGGTATCGTTTCTCAAGGCTACTTTCCCCACCGTTCGCGTTATTGAGCTTCCCCGCAACGATGGCTACGCTGGCGGCTATAATCTGGCCCTCGACTATATTCGAACACATTATGGAGGTGCTACCTACTATGCCCTGCCTAACTCGGATATTGAAGTAACGCCCGGCTGGTTATCACCCGTGCTGGCCCTTTTAAACGCTAATCCGCAAATTGCTGCCTGCCAGCCCAAAATTCGATCCTATAGCCAGCGCGACTTATTTGAACATGCGGGAGCCGCCGGTGGCTTTGTCGATTGGTTAGGCTACGTTTTCTGTCGAGGGCGGGTTTTCGCTACGTTCGAGACGGACAATGGGCAGTATGACGATAACCGACGCGTATTCTGGGCTACGGGAGCTTGTCTATTCGTTCGGGCCGAGGTGTTTCATCAGACCGGAGGCTTCGACGCGTCGTTTTTTGCACACATGGAAGAGATTGACTGGTGCTGGCGTATACAGCGGCTTGGTTATGAAGTCTGGGCCTGTGGGCAATCGACGGTGTATCATGTCGGTGGGGGCACACTCCATAAATCCAATCCGCACAAAACCTACCTGAACTACCGCAATAGCCTGTTCATGCTTTATAAGAACTGGCCTGCCGATAACTGGTTATGGCCTAAGATTTTACTGCGTTTGGTACTCGACGGACTGTCGTCTTTATTATTTCTGAAAGTCGGGCAATGGCGTGATGTTTGGGCAATTCTGCGGGCTCACTTTGCCTTTTACGGTCAACTACCGCGACTCTACCGCCAGCGGAGACTGCTGCAAACCCAACAAACGACCAAGGTGCATTTGTATCCGCGTAGTATCGTCTGGCAATACTTTGCGGAGGGTAAAAAGACGTTCAAAGAGATTTGTAATGTATGATATAGCCTGTGTTATTTTCGCCAGTTTACGACATCCTATAGTTTACTCTTCCTATAATTCCCAGATAGTCGGGTGGGCGTGTCGGCGCAGATGTTTGCTCATCTCCATCCAGAATGCCAGGATAAGATACAGAATAACGGGTGAGCCGAGCGTTAGAAATGAGGTGTAAATGAAATAGAGTCGAATGCTACTGGCTGAAATACTCATTTTCTCGCCCAGCCGGGAACAGACACCAAATGCCTGACTTTCAACGAAATACCTGATTTTATTCATGTCTTTAGCTTGCGAAGCGTATTTGTAAATGTTTACTGCAATCAAGGGATACTAACGGCTTCATTTAATAGATTGTTTGCCGTTTGCACAAAAAGTCAATATAAACTTAACGAAAATATCGAAAAAGTGGGGGTAATCTACTTGAAGTCACAACATTTTTCTTTTCTTTGTGTCGTGACGCCGTTGATAGCTTACAAATGCTGTTCTCGCCTTTATAGTTAACAAATGTCGCTGATTTCCAGCTAAGTATCTTACTCGCTAGGACACTCTACTGTCAAATTCACGATTTTTGTTATCAACTGCTCCCTTAAGTGTTTAATTGTTAAATTGTTTAAGTTTTATGCAAACAGGTGTAGTAAAATTCTTTAACGAAAGTAAAGGTTACGGATTCATTGTTGAAGACGATACCAACCGGGACATCTTCGTCCATATTACCGGTCTGAACGGTATTACCCTTCGAGAGAAAGACCGGGTTCAGTTTGAAGTGGTTGACGGCAAAAAAGGACTAAACGCCGTAAAGGTGAAAAAAATAGAATCGGGCTATTGAGCCCCGGAACGTCTGAACAGAAAAGAATAACCCGCACCTGATATTCAGGTGCGGGTTATTAGTTAGTGGAGGCTTCGCAGGTTCAAGAACCGGACGCCATTATACTAAAGCTCTAGCCAGCTTTTGACCTCATCGAGTGTTGGCATTTTGGCTTCCAGCTTCAACTTCTTGCGTACACCACCTAAGTCGTTAAACAGTTTGTTGGGATTAGCCGCCCGGAGTTGGTCTACGGTTAGAAAGCCCAGTTTCTGCACGGCCGGAATCCATTCCACCGCAACACCAGCCGCAACGAAATCGCTCTCGTCCGATTGCTCCTGCTTCTTCTCAGGGCGCATCTGTGGGAAAAACAGGACATCCTGAATAGAAGCCTGATTGGTCATGATCATAGCCAGACGGTCGATACCCAAACCTACACCCGCCGTTGGTGGCATACCGTATTCGAGTGCCCGCAGGAAATCTTCGTCCAAGGCCATCGCTTCTTCGTCGCCCCGTTCGGCCAGGCGCAATTGTTCCTCAAAACGCTCGCGCTGGTCGATAGGGTCGTTTAGCTCGGAGTAAGCATTGGCAATTTCCTTCCCATTACAAATAGCCTCGAATCGTTCTACCAAACCGGGTTTAGTACGGTGCTTCTTGGTTAATGGCGACATCTCAACGGGGTAGTCGGTAATAAACGTCGGCTGTATCAGGTTAGGCTCGCAGGCATCACCGAATAACTCATCGATCAACTTCGATTTGCCCATTGTGCTATCTACTCGAATACCTCGTTGTTCAGCTACCTGCCGCAAGTCGGCTTCGTCCATTGCCGAAACATCTACACCCGTATATTCCTGAATGGCTTCGAACATGGTAAGCCGTTTCCAGGGGCGCTTAAAATCAATAATATTTTCACCAACGGTAACCTTTGTGGTGCCCGCTACATCCAAGGCTACTTTCTCCACCATCTCCTCAATGGTGTCCATCATCCAGAGATAATCCTTGTAGGCAACGTAAAACTCAACCTGCGTAAATTCGGGGTTGTGGGTACGGTCCATGCCCTCGTTCCTGAAATCTTTAGCGAACTCAAATACCCCGTCATACCCCCCAACAATTAATCGTTTCAGGTACAACTCGTTGGCAATACGCATGTACAGCGTCATGTCGAGGGAGTTGTGGTGCGTACGGAAAGGCCGCGCGGCTGCTCCGCCATGAATGGGTTGCAAAATAGGCGTTTCAACCTCCAGATAACCTTTCTCGCTCAGAAACTGCCGAATCGAATTGACCAGCTTAGACCGTTTCACAAAGACATCGCGTACCTGCGGGTTCACGATCAGGTCAACATAGCGTTGACGATATCGTTGTTCGGGGTCCGTAAAGGCATCATAGGTTTCCTTTTCGCCTTTCTCGTTCACGACTTCCTTCACTACCGGTAGGGGGCGCAATGACTTATTCAGGATTTTGAACTCCCGAACGTAGACCGACAATTCGCCGGTTTTGGTGGAGAAAACATTACCCCGGATACCAACGATGTCACCAATGTCCAGTAGTTTTTTGAAGACCGTGTTATAGAGCGTTTTGTCCTCGCCGGGGCAAAGGTCATCGCGTCGGAAATAAAGTTGTAGCCGTCCCGTTGAGTCCTGCATTTCGGCAAAGGAAGCACTACCCATGATGCGAAAGCCCATGAGCCGCCCGGCCAGTTGAACATTACCCCAGCGTTCGTCGCCGGAGAGATCCTGTTCCGGTTCAATATCTGAGCCAGGGCCATCCGGCTGAAAAGCCGCCCGAATATCGGCGATGGTCGTGTTTACGTCAAATAGCTCGGCAGGGTAGGGGTCAATACCCATCCGCATTAATTCTTCGCGCTTTTGTCGGCGATTTATTTCCTGTTCACTCAGCTGCATGATAGTCAATGAGTCGGTCAGCCAGCAAGCCGACCAGTATTTTGAGGGGGCAAAAATAGTGAAAAGGATTGGCCTTTATAGTGATACAGGTAAAGAAGCCGTTGGTGGAGTTGCCAGACCGTTCTACCAATTTATTACGAAGTGACAGAATTACTATCTATCATTGTGATATCAAAATGATATTACTTATCTGAACTAACTTTTACGGTCATGCAGGAGAAAAAGCTTACGTCCGTTTCCGGTTACCTGTTTTTATTAGTTGCCTTGTTGTGTTTTGGTTTAGCTGGTGTTGCTTTTTTTACGCTATTCGCAGAGTACGGTCCTATTCCAGGTCTTTTACTAATATTTATCGGTTTTTTCATTCTAAAAGGCATCGTCATTATTTATCCGAAGGAAGGAATGACCGCTACCTTTTTTGGCGACTACGTCGGATCTATTAAAGAAACGGGCCTACAGTGGGTGAATCCGCTCTATAATAAAACAAAGATCAGCCTGCGCGCCCGTAACCTGAACGGGCAAACCCTGAAGGTCAATGACAAAATGGGTAATCCCGTTGAAATTGCGGCTGTAGTGGTTTGGCAGGTGAAAGACACAGCTAAAGCGTTATTTGAGGTTGACAACTACGTGAATTTCGTGCAGATTCAGTCCGAAGCAGCCGTACGGAAATTGGCCAATTCCTACGCGTATGACCATATGGAAGACGAAACCTCGTCGGTAACACTGCGCGATAGTACCGGCCAGATTAATATGTTTCTGGAACAGGAATTAAATGAGCGGCTCGAACGGGCAGGAGTCGATATTATTGAAGCCCGCGTTAGTCACTTAGCGTATTCATCCGAAATTGCCGGGGCAATGTTACAACGTCAACAGGCATCGGCTATGATAGCCGCCCGTCGGCTAATTGTTGAGGGGGCCGTTGGAATGGTTGAAATGGCTTTGGAACGCCTTGAAAAAAATGGCGTAATTGCGCTGGATGAGGAGCGAAAAGCGTCTATGGTAAGCAACCTGCTTGTCGTACTGTGTGGCGAAAAGTCAGTTAGCCCAGTTATCAATGCAGGAACATTATACAACTAAAGCAGAAAAAAACTAAAGGGAAGAGGGGCAGGGATGCTTTAGGCAATCCCTCGTTCTTTTCTTTAGTTTTTTCTGTATCCTCCTTTTTTATGGCTGCTGAAAAAAAAGCATTTGTCTTACGGATTCAACCCGAAACGCTGAAGGAACTAGAACGGTGGGCACAGGAAGAATTTCGAAGTGTGAATGGCCAAATTGAATATTTGCTTAGTGATGCGTTACGTAAACGAAAGAAGCGAAGTCCAGATTCGGCTGATGATGAATTAGCAAACCAAACGGAGGGGTAACCGGGCTGCTCTGACATACGTTTATTTTTGCGAAACTGTTTTCTGCGAAGCTGTTACTAGTTCGCCAATTAATCGGATTCCATCCAGTGTCAGAGATGGCACTACGTCGGTAAACACGTCGTGCAAAGAAGGAATACGACCCGACAAACCACCAGTGGCTACGGCTATACAGTCGCCGTTTAGTTCAGCCTGAATCCGACCAACCAGTGAGCGTACCAATCCTTCGTAGCCTAACACTACGCCCGCCTGAATAGCGTGGGTGGTGCTGGTGCCGAGTGCAGATGAGGGCACTTCAATTGGCACTTCGGGCAGTTGTGCTGTGTTGGCAAACAACGACCGAATGGCTGTTTTAAGACCTGGTGCAATAGCCACGCCAAGTAGTTTACCCGTACCTGACACGGTTGTGAACGTTAGGGCCGTACCAAAATCCACTACAGTACAAGTACGTCGGTAGCGAGTATAAGCTGCCAGTGCATTAGCGACTAGGTCAGCCCCAATTTCGTGCGGACGTATAATCTGGATAGGTAAGAGCGGGTAAATATCGGGTCCTACTACCACGGGTTCAAATCCGAATAATTCAGCCAGCATAGTCCGCATAGTGGGCGTCAAATCGGGCACGACGCTGCTCAAAACAGTCGTTTCTATAGAACTTAGTGAAATGCCTACCTCTAGTAACCAGAGTCTTAGGCGACGCTCGTACGATTGGGTTGGCTCATCAAGCCGGGCGGGTGTCCGCCAGATGTATTGCCAGGTTGTTAAGTTGTAAAGTCCGAAAACGGCGTCGGTATTACCAATATCAACGATAATCTGCACGAGTGGAGGAGATAGTTAGATAGTTGCCGGGGCGAAATAAGGAGAAAAACGCCACATTATCACGTTATCAACGCAGTCATCCAATTCTAACGGCTTTCTTGCTGACTAAAATAATGTCTTTTTAGATGGTATAGCCATGAAATCTTTCAGATAAAATGGCTCAAAAGTGGCTATATTCTCGAACTGGCTCTGAGTAAAGGCTGATAGTGCTAATTGCCCAACCGTCCGGGCTGAAGGCAATATGTTCACATCCGGGAAAATGGCATTAGGGTGAGTACCTATAATTGCGCGGCATTTTGCCGCCCCATCGCCGAAAAAGACAACCGGCTTTTGCTCCAGCCAGTTACCAAACGATTGTTCATCAATGATTTTGGCAGATGTTTTTTGGACTTCCCGGCCGGCGGTGTCATAAAGCGCGCAATAGACTTCCATTCGTCTGGCATCAATCATTGGACAGAGCAAGTGTTCAGTTGAGAAATATGAACGGATCTGTTCAGCCATTGCGGTTAAGGTGTTAATGGCCAACAGCGGTTTATCTAAGGCAAAACAAAGTCCTTTTGCCGTTGAGACACCAATGCGCAACCCCGTGTATGATCCTGGTCCTTTGGCTACGGCGATAGCATCTAACTGAGCTAATTTGTAGCCAGCCTGAGATATAACGTCGCTAATAAGTGTAGTGAGCATCGCTGAGGAAGTCCGCTCTGTAAATAGTTCGTAGCAGCCAAGTAATGCGCCACTAGTCGGGCTGTTACTTCGGTGCAGAGCAACGGAACAGGCTGTAGTGGATGTATCGAGGGAAAGAATGAGCGACATGATTCTGAACAATAAATAGAGCTTTAGAGTAATTCCTACTAGTAAGATTTACAATTTCCCTCAAGTAAATAAACTGATAAGATAAAGCAACAGTACATATAATGTGGTATAAATAGCCTTATTGTTATCTTTTTTTCTAATAGAAATAGCCATTATCACCACAATGATACGTAAACTCTACAAGGATACAAGTTGGCTTAATAATGAATGTTAACTATTTAATTGTCAGACTGTTATCAATTATAATTTTGCTGAAGCTAGTTAGTTATAATAGAATACTTAAAATAAAAAGTTATTTTAAGGTGACTTTTTGTTAACTATAACTTCTACATTAGCAGTATATATCTAAGTTGGCTCAGATTATAGATGGAAAAAATTAGAAGAAATCGCGCAGAGACCACACAGCGCATCGTTAACGCTCTTGAGGATGTACTGGCTGAGCAAGGTCTCGAGGGAGCCAGAATCAATCAAATCGCCGAAAAGGCAGGTATCAGCAAAGTGCTTATCTATCGCTATTTTGGTGGATTAGATGGGTTAATGGAATATTATGTCCGAGCGGGACGAATGTTCCCCCGTTTCACTCCAGCAATGCTGGATCAAATTCGTCCAATGCATCAGGACGATCTGGCGAAGGTCTGGTATCGGCAGGCAATTCAGATGTTTCGCTACATGCGAACCTCGAAAGCTGCTCGTGAGGTATTGAAGGCAAACGTCATTGAAAATGATCCCACTGCTGACGTAATTAGTAAAGCACAGGATGATGAATTGACTCGTTTGGTTAACCAACTTTCATTTATAGAGGGTCCAGACACGCAGGCAATTTCAGCGGTTATGCTTGGGGCCCTATCATATTTGACTATTCAGGCCCAGAACAACCATACAATGGTTGGTATAGATTTGCGGAGCGAACAAGGATGGCAACGTATTGAAGGAGCCGTTAAAGTCATTTATTTGTCATTAAATAAAATGGCTGTTAACACACAGGCTGTAAAGCTCAGTGGTCAGGCAAAAGCCCAACCAGCGAGCCAATGGTAAACCTCCATTGATAGGAATACAAACGGCACATAAGAAAAGCTTCTATATCTAACGGGAGCTTTTTTTATGTGCCGTTTGCTATTTTAAAGCAATGAAAAATTGAGCATATCACGACCAAATTGCTGAATTAATGCTTCTATTTGTTGGGCCTGCTGAGTAGAAGGATATTGTTTATTTGTCATAAATTGGCTTAATAGCTCTTGCGAGATATTAGTTTGTTCAGCCAAGTAGGTAATTCTGAATTGTTGAAAAAGCTCTCTCAGAAGAGTTAGGTCATATCGATAATCAAATACGAAATCATCTGGAATGACCTTTTGCGTGCGGTCTTGCGTATGGAGGTAGGTCGTGAACTCCTTCAATTGTAAACTCAGCTTTTTGGCAATTGCTTCACGGGTGCTTCCAGAGACAACTGCTAACAGCCCTTTTTGCTCGATACGCCCCCATAACTGACCACCTTGTTTCTCTAACACGACTGTTAGTGGAGATACTTCCCTGGATTTCTGGCAAGCGGTATCATAAGAGGTGGCTTTTGGTGTGTAGCCAGAACGAAATATAGTATCTAACGTTCCTGACGGCACCTGCCCCATGCTTTTCAGTGGCAATACAAGGTGTTGATCCGCAAAACTATATATGTAACATGTACTGCCTTTATAGACTAAGGCATAGCCTCGGCTTTGTATGGTATTTATTGAGATTTGTAAATTCATAGTATATAATTCATGTATTTTGCAAATATGCAAATTTTCGAAATTGATGTATATACCAGACAACCTTAAAGATATTATTTAATAGTATTGATAAAAATAGTACAATATCGTAGACAAAGAATAGTATTTGTACTAATTTAAGTTTATATAGGAATTTGTATTTATCTTATTTAAGTGCTCTTTATTTTTTATAATAGTTATATAAGCTAGTGATTATTTCATAATGATCTGTTAATGAGAATATTAATATTAATAAAAGTACTACCATCATTGCTTTTATGATACTTTATTTACCTGTTTTTTAAAATTGTTAATATCATATTTACTATAACTGCTTGTTACTATAAATTAGATGTAATATATTTGGTATATGGTAACAAGATGGTTGAGCTAAAAGCTGTCTGTTCACAGTCTGATCTTATCCATTTATATACTAGACGATCAGCCATATATTGGTCGTTCCGCCAATGGCGAACCTACTTATTTATTATATCTTAATTCTTTTTTAATATATCTAAGCTTACCATTTTATGATTCTATGTTCTTACGCAAAAAAACTGCATATACTAGTCGGATTAGCTTTGATTACCCTAGTGTCGGGATGCATCTCCTCTCGTCAATTAGTTTATTTTCAGGATCAGGTAACGGCATCTGATTCAATAAAACTAATGGATCGATTCATTCCGACAGTACAGCCGGGTGATATTCTATCGGTTCGGGTAAGCAGCTTAAGCCCTGAAGCTACTACGTTTTTCAACCCACCATCCGCAACCATGCCAATTGATCGGATGATGACGCCAACCATGACAGCACTCCCGGAAATAACGGGTTACCTGGTCAACCCGGATGGTACACTTGAATTACCACTAGTAGGAAAAGTCAAAGTTGGTGGACTAACCACCGCCCAGGTTGCCGATCGAATTCGGGAAGAACTTAAAACGTATCTCAAGGAGCCGACCGTAAACATTCGTAATCAGAATTTTCGGGTTTCGGTTATGGGGGAGGTAGCCCGGCCATCGCTCTTTACCATTCCCAATGAGAAGATCACGATGTTGGAAGCCCTGAGCTTAGCCGGTGATATTACCATTTACGGTCGGCGCGATAATGTGCTGCTCATTCGGGAAGTAAATGGTCAACGAACCTTCACGCGTATTGATATGACCAGCCGCGATTTGTTTCGTTCGCCTTATTACTACTTACATCCCAACGATGTTATCTACGTTGAGCCAGGTAGGGCTCGCGTGGCCAGCGCCGATCGAACCTATCAAATACTACCTATTGCTTTAAGTGCGCTTTCTTTTATAGCTATCATATTTAGTCGCTTCTAACTATTTATAAATATGTCTGAAAATGCTTACTCATATACGCCTTATCAGGTTTATGGGACCGATAATCAGCCCAACTTGCGTGTAATGCTGCTTCGCTATCTGAAGCACTGGAAATGGTTTGTCTTATCGTTGCTGCTAGCAGGAGCTGCTGCTTATGCTTATTTATTGTACCAGACACCAATCTATAAGGTTCAGGCTAGTCTGCTTATCAAGGATGATAAAAAAGGGCTTGATGGAGAAAATATCCTGAAAGAGATGGATATTTTGAAGCCTAAAAAGACAGTTGAGAACGAGATTGAAATCATCAAGTCCTACACGTTAATGGACAAGGTGGTAAGCAATCTTAATCTGGATGTTCAGTATTTTAGTCCAACGAATACTATTGATAAAGAAGTGTATGGTGAGTTGCCCATTCGCTTGGTAGTGGAGCGTCCAGCATCAGCCTTATATGATGATAAACTGCTGGTTAGCTTTATTGACCGACAGCATGTACGCATTAATAACCAAATTTACCCGGTTAATAAATCCATTAAAACGCCTTACGGACGGCTGCGGATTTTTGCCCGTCAGCCCCTGACCGCGTCGCTGGAGCCAATCAAAATTCTAGTGTCGCCCCGTACTGAAACAGTAAACGATTATTTGAAGCGCCTAACGGTAGAGACAACCAGTAAAGCGTCAACAGTATTACAGATATCGCTCGAGGAAGCCGTCCCCGCCAAAGGAGAAGCCTTGCTGAAACAGTTGATTGAAGAATATAACAAAGATGCTGTTGTCGATAAAAACTTGGTAGCCGCCAGTACACTCGATTTTATTGAAGAACGGCTCCGACTGATTTCCGGCGAACTAACCAACGTAGAGAAAGATGTTGAATCGTATAAAACAACTGAGGGAATTACGGATCTGAGTGTACAGGCACAAACATTTCTGGAAACTGTGCAGGCCAATGATGCCCAGCTCAATCAGGTAAATATCCAACTGAGCTCGTTGAACGACATCCAACGATATGTGAATAGCAAGGTTAATAGCCTGGGCACAACACCTGCTACGCTTAGTTTAAGCGATCCCGTACTTGTGGGTTTAGTGACGAAAGTTTCTGAACTGGAACTTCAGCGCGATATGCTAGCTCGCACAACATCAGAACGTAATCCTCTATTGCAATCACTTGATAGTCAAATTAAGTCAACTAAAGAAAGTATATCTGAGAATATTCAGACCATAAAAGAACAATTGACAGGTACAAAAAGTCAATTGACGTCAACCAATCGGAAGCTTGAAGGTATGGTTCGCAAAGTGCCCCACAAAGAGCGGGCTTTGCTGAACATTACCCGGCAACAGGCCATTAAAAATAACTTATATACCTATCTGCTGCAAAAACGTGAAGAAACAGCCCTGTCATATGCATCAACCTTACCTGACAGTCGCGTCGTTGATTTACCCCGCCATGAGAAAGACCCAATAAAACCGGTCCGGGCAACTACGTTCATGTTGTTTGGTATCATCGGGCTGCTGCTACCTATTGGAGCATTGGCTACGCAAGATGCGTTAAACAACCGGGTTCGGCGTCGATCTGATGTAGAGGATGCTTCGAAGGTTCCTATTCTGGGTGAAGTTGTTCAGTCTGATGGATTAAAAGCGTTAGTTGTGGTGTCTAAAAGTCGTTCGGTTATTGCCGAACAGATACGGGCTTTGCGCACAAACCTGCAATTCTTGCGTAGCAATCAGACAGGAAGTCAGGTGTTACTCTTCACTTCAAGTATTAGTGGCGAAGGTAAGTCGTTCATGTCAATGAATTTGGGCGCCAGTTTAGCCTTGGTTGACCGTCCAACCGTGATTTTGGAAATGGACCTGCGAAAACCGAAGCTTCATACATCTTTGGGGATGCGCAATGCCGTCGGTATCAGTAATTATCTAATTGGTGAAGCTACACTGGATGATGTGTTGCAACCTATTGAGGGATTCCCGAATTACTTCCTGATAAGTAGCGGGCCACTGCCGCCAAACCCCTCCGAATTACTTAATGGTCCTTATCTGGCTCAGTTGTTTGAGGAATTACGCGCCCGATTTGATTATGTCATTGTCGATTCTCCGCCAATTGGACTGGTGACAGACGCACAAATCATCGCTCCTTATGCCGACGCAACGCTTTATATGGTTCGGCATGACCTAACACCGAAAACCTACCTTAAAATGGTCGATTCGCTCTATAAAGAGCACCGATTCCAGAACCTAAACGTCATTTTGAATGCCGTTGGCGATGGTGAGTCCTATTACTATAGCTATAGCTACGGTGGCTATTATGAGGCCGATAAGCCAGCCGGGAAGTCCCGGAAAGCCTTATCTTAATTCATTAGTGTATATCATGAAAAGCAAATCGAGAAAATAGTATGCTTAGTAATGCCTCTCTGTCCGATACCAGACCCTACATCGACACCCAGGCCGACGCTTATACGTCGTCTGTAGACAAGGGTGTACTGCGTAAACGCTTATTTGACATCAGTTTTTCGCTGCTGATCAGCCTTTTCGTCCTGTCCTGGCTAATTCCACTCTTAGGTATTGCCATAAGACTCAATTCGCCGGGGCCAATACTGTATGTGCAATTACGCACAGGGCGTAAAGGACGGCAGTTTCGGTGCTTTAAACTCCGAACTATGGTTAGTAAGCCCGAAACGGAATTCCGTCAAGCTGCTCAAAACGACCCACGAATCACAAAACTGGGGCAGTTATTACGTAAAACTAACTTAGATGAATTACCCCAATTTCTGAACGTGCTATTGGGCGATATGAGTGTGGTAGGGCCACGTCCACACCCAATTCCGTTAGATGCACAGCACTGGCATACGCTCCCAAACTATGCCGAACGGTATGCTGTAAAACCCGGTATTACAGGACTAGCTCAGGTACGCGGCCACCGTGGTGAAACGGATACCCTTCAAAAAATGCAACATCGGGTGCGCCTGGATCGCTGGTACATCGCTAAGCGGTCGCTAATGCTGGATGCGAGAATTTGTCTGTGGACAGTAACTAAGATGGTACAGGGAGATAAAAAAGCCTGGTAAGGGTGGTCAAAAAAGATAAATTATGCTGACGACCTTACAAACCAAATTAGTAAATAAAGCAGCCGGAGGACTAGGAACTTCATAATTGGTTCTACAACCGAAAATAAGCATTCGGGATAGATAAAACAATTTGCTGACAGATATCAGAAATAGTGTTAAGGGAGCTGTAAGGCTTGGTAATTATGAAGTGTAGTGTCATCATACGTGCCTTTAATGAAGAAAAACATATTGGAAAGCTACTTGATGGCATTGCTTGTCGGGAAAGTAAGCATGTGGTAGAAATTATTTTAGTTGATTCTGGTTCGACAGATAATACGGTACAAATTGCGGAACGGAAGGGCGCTCAGATAGTTAGAATCCGTCCAGACGAGTTCTCATTCGGGCGGGCACTTAACCTGGGATGTCAACGCGCATCTGGCGACATCTTACTTTTTGCCAGTGCTCACGTTTATCCGGTTTATACCAATTGGATTGACCGGATGCTGGCACCCTTCGAAGATGCTAAAGTGGGATTGACTTACGGGCGGCAGATTGGGAATCATCTCAGCAAGTTCTCTGAACAGCAATTATTTGCAAAATGGTTTCCAACGGTTTCTAACTATAATCAGCCCATTCCATTTTGTAATAATGCGAACACAGCTATCCGACGCTCACTCTGGGAGCAAATGTCCTATGATGAATCACTAACAGGTCTCGAAGATCTGCAATGGGCCGGAGCTATTCAACAGCAAGGATATAAAATTGCGTACGAAGCCGATGCCGTAATTGTGCATGTGCATGAAGAAACACCCCGCAAAATCTATAACCGCTATTATCGGGAGGCCATTGCCTTCAAACGACTTAAGCCACATGCTCAATTTAATGCCTGGAACTTTGTCTATCTGTCCATTACCAACATCCTAAGCGACTATATCGCAGCCATCCAAGAGGGTAATTTTCTGGCTAATTTTCTTGACATACCCATTTTCCGGGTATTACAGTTTTGGGGTACTTACCAAGGCTATCGCTTTATAGGGACACTTGACCGCACATTACGCGAGCGCTTTTATTACCCAAATGAATTTTTCCGGCGCGAGAAAGCTGAACGTTCTGTGCAACCACTTATGAAACAAATTGCCTACGACTAGCGAGAAAAGTCAGGTCATTGAGGGCGTTCTTTATTGGGCTGTATTATATCAAAATTAGTAATCCTAAAATCAATAATAGCTTATGTCTTACTCCGTTGCTGCTATTGTACCTATGCGCCATTCCAGCGAACGCGTTCCTGGAAAAAACTACCGTGATTTTGCCGGTAAACCCTTATTCCATCGTATAATTGACACTCTGCTGGAGTGTCCATCCATTACCCAGGTAGTTATTGATACCGACAGCCCTATTGTTATTGAGCAAGTTCAGGAATTTTATCCGACCGTTACGGTATTGGAACGCCCTAAACACCTGCGCGACGGAACCATTCCAATGAATAACGTTCTGCTGAATACGTGTGAACAGATTCCCGCCGACTTTTACTTACAGACTCACAGCACGAACCCATTATTATCTGCCGAAACTGTCGAGAAAGGAATTCAGCAATTTCTTAAGAATTACCCAATCTACGACACACTGTTTGGCGTAACCAGGCTACAGACGCGCCTGTGGAACCAATTGGCTCTCGCCGTAAACCACAACCCGGCTATTTTACTTCGGACCCAGGATCTCCCGCCAATTTATATGGAGAACTCCTGCATGTATCTCTTCAAGAAAGAAACGCTTATCCAGAAGCATAACCGGGTTGGTGATCGACCTTTTATGTATGAAATTCCAGATATCGAAGCTCAGGACATTGACGTCGAATTGAATTTTAAAGTAGCTGAATTTCTGTTTACCGAACTTTATCCTGAACTGGCTCTATGAAAGTTTTAATTACGTGTCCACCTATGCTGGGGCAACTAGCGGAGTTTCTGCCCATTTTCGAAGAAGCGGGCATTGACGTAATTGCCCCGAATGTTATTCAGGTTTTATCGGAAGAAGAACTAATTGACCTCGTTCCCACGGTGGATGGCTGGATTATCGGCGATGACCCGGCCACAGAAAGAGTATTTAAAGCTGGGAAAGCCGGGAAACTAAAAGCGGCCGTTAAATGGGGTATTGGTGTCGATAACGTTGATTTTAAGGCTTGTAAAGCCCTGGGTATCCCTATTATTAATACTCCCATGATGTTTGGTGCCGAAGTGGCCACCATCGCTGTATCCTACGTATTGGGTCTGGCCCGGCAAACATATTATATTGATCGAGAAGTTCGGGCAGGTAATTGGGTAAAACCGGCTGGCATGTCGCTGGCTGGCCATACGGTTGCTTTGGTTGGTTTTGGAGATATCGGTAAAGCTACAGCCCGCTTTCTGAAAGCCTTCGATATGCATATTAATGTATATGATCCGTTTGCGAAGCATACTGAAGCAGACGAAAAGGCTTATCAATTCCTGAACTTTCCGGAAGAACTGGAAACGGCTGATTTTGTGGTTACTACTTGTGCGTTAACGCCTGGCACCAAACACATGATAAATGCCGAAACCATTCAACGGATGAAAGACGGTGTCAGGATTGTAAATGTATCGAGAGGACCTATCATTGATGAAGCGGCCTTGGTTGCAGCCCTCAAGAGCGGTAAGGTGCATTCAGCCGGGCTGGATGTATTTGAAGAGGAACCACTGCCAATAGACTCAGAACTGCGAACCTTTGACCGTTGCATCTTCGGAACGCACAATGGTTCTAACACCATACAGGGCGTTCGGCGCGCCAGCCATCAGGCCATCCGTACCATGTTCGAGTTTTTGGAAATTGGTGTAACTGCGTAGAATTATGAAAAAAGTACTGATTACAGGTGTTTTAGGCGGTATAGGTAGTGCGCTTGCTCTAGCCTTTCGGGAAGCCGGCTTTTATGTATATGGGCTGGATATTCAGGATTCGGAGCACCACCAGGCTGACCGTCTGATTCAGTTCGATCTGCACCAGTTCAGTACCAATGATGAGTACCGACATGAATGGAAACATAATTTCAATGTGCTGATACCGGAACTTCATGTATTGATCAATAATGCCGCGGTGCAATTACTGGATAGCTTAGCTGGTTTGAAACTAGATGATTGGAATCATACCATGACGGTCAATTTGACGGGGCCTTTATTATTGAGCCAGCATTTTCTGGAGACGTTGGAAGAAGTAAATGGCTGTATCATAAACATTGGCAGTATTCACCAGCAACTCACCAAACGCCGGTTTATTAGCTACGCTACATCAAAAAGTGCGCTTATTGGGCTGACCCGGGCATTGGCTGTTGACCTTGAAGGACGCGTACGGGTCAATGCAATCAGCCCAGCCGCCATCGAAACAGACATGTTGCTGGCAGGATTTGACGGTAATCAGGGCGCTCTGGACGAGCTACGGAAAATTCACCCGGTTCAACGCATTGGCGCTCCGAAGGATGTGGCCAAAATGGCCTTATTTCTAGCCTCAGAAAATTCAGGCTTTATTCATGGAGCCAACCTGACACTCGATGGAGGTATTAGTTCAGTGCTGAAGGATTTGTAAAAGCAATATCACATATCAATAAAATTAATCAAAGCACGATTATGTCAGATACGAAAAGCCGAATTTGGGGCCTTGATTTAATGAGAGCAACCGCTATTATTTTTGTACTGGTCTTTCATTGGCTTGCAATAAACCTTAACGGAGTTGAGTATTCAGATATAGTTTATTATTCTTCTATATTAGGTTATTTAGGCGTAGAATTCTTTTTTGTTTTAAGTGGATTTTTAATTGGAGGAATTCTCATCAAATTATATGTTAATGAGAAATTCACTTTAACAACAATATGGCATTTTTGGATTAAACGGTGGCTAAGAACATTGCCATTATATTATTCTATTTTATTGGTATACCTTTTATACGCACAAGTAAAACATATCCATATATCAGGTGTATGGAAATATGTTTTATTTGTGCAAAATTTTTTCGAATATAATACTCACAATAATGACTTTTACGGTGTATCTTGGAGTTTGGCAATTGAAGAATGGTTTTATTTGTCATTTCCTCTTATTCTTTACATTACTCACCTATTGCTAAATAAATCAATGAGTAGTCGTAAGATAATATTTATTACGATTATCCTTTATTTAGCGTTACCTCTTTGTGAGCGATTATATCTCGCCTATTTAAGTGATGATATCTCTTGGAAATCTGTCTTTCGAAAAGCAGTTGTTTGTAGGGAAGATTCGATTGCCTTTGGAGTTTTAGGTTCATTTCTATTTGTATATGCGAAGGATAAGATTTATCATAATAAACTAGTTTTTTTTGTTTTTGGCTCTACTATTTTAATTTTTTGTTCACTAATATTTATACAAGAAGTAGCTAAAGACTATTTTTATAACACTGGTGGAGTTTCAATTTTTTCAAAAACTTTATTATTTTCTCTTGTAAATTTTGGAATACTATTTATGTTGCCCTTCTTCTATTATACGACCACCACAAGTAATTTATTTTCATTATGTATTTCCTATGTTAGTAAAATATCGTACTCTCTATATTTAAATCATATGCTGGTATTGCTTTTTGTAAATAAATTATTGAAGTTTTTTATCAGTACTCAAAGTAGTATATATTTATACTGTAACGTCGTGTTATTTATAGTATTTTCTTTTTTGCTTTCTTCCCTAACCTATAAGTATATTGAACAAACCTTTTTAAAACTAAGAGATAAGATTTGGAATGATAAATATAAAATTATTGCTATTAGAAAAGAACCTGCTTTGCCACGTTAATTTTTTAGATCAAATTTTCGTTCACGAGCGTTATGGAAATGTACTTGAAAATGCAAGCTTTTAGCTTATATAATAAATCGATACTGTCAAAGGTATGGTCTTCTGCCACATTCAATACGTGGGCAAGTTTAGCTACGCGCTCAATGAATTTGATTATATTAATCCCGTTTATTCTCCGTCAGTTTTCTCCAGCAGAAATTTCATTATGGTATCTTTTTAGTACAATCATAAGCCTAAATCTAATGATTGATCTAGGTTTAGGCGTTACCTTCTCCCGCATCGTTTCTTATGCCATGGGTGGGTCGCATAGAATGAATGAAGTAACGAAAACCGTGGAGCAATCTACGTTAACCGTTTCTAACCAATCGTATTTGCTAAGAGTGGTAGGTACCCAGCAAATTCTTTTTGGATGGTTATCAGGAGTAGTTTTTATACTATTAGCCACATGTGGTACTGTGTTTTTGTATAAGCCCATTCATTTTCTTACAAATCCGAATCAGGGTTGGATAGCTTGGATTATCGTAATTATTGCCACAACAATTAGTTTTCGTGGGAATGCTTATACTACTTATCTTCAAGGCATTAACCGAATTACTGAATTTCGACGATACGAAGCTCTTTTTTCGTTGGCATCAATCCTGACGAGTATTTTGATGTTGTATTTCAATGCAGGATTGATCGGATTAGTAGCTGTCAATCAGTTGTGGAATATTCTATCAGTTTTGCGAAATCGCTGGCTATGCTTCCGTTTTAATGAAGGTGTGTTTATCTCTGGACGCCAATTTCAATTTGATAAAGAAATTCTAAAAGAAATTTGGCCTGCGGCTTGGCGTAGTGGAATAGGTGTTTTAATGTCATATGGCCTTATACAAAGTAGTAGTTTGATTTATGCGCAAAGTAATCAAGTTGAGCAGGTCTCTACTTACTTGTTTGCCATGCGTGTTATGCAAATTATTATAACTTTCGCTCAGGCCCCATTCTATAGTAAACTCCCATTAATGGCTCGTTTATATGCACAGAATGAGCGTCAAGAAATTGTTAAAGTAGCACAAAAAGGAATGCAATTGTCACACTGGACGTTTGTTGCAGGTTTTGCCGCTGTCGCCCTGTTTGCTGAACCGATAATGCAGCTTATTGGAAGTCAAATACCTTTCATTGACCTGAGGCTTTGGGCAATTATGGGAGTAGCATTCTTTGTGGAACGATACGGAGCGATGCATTTACAACTATATAGTATCACTAATCATATTGTATGGCACATCGCAAATGGAGTAACAGGAGCTATTTATATTGTGTTAGCATTTGCCCTGTATTCAACATTAAGTGTATATGCCTTTCCAATTAGTATGTTGGTCGCCTATTTAGGTTTTTATTCTTTTTATTCTAGTGCTAAGTCTTATTCTGCATTTAATCTAAATTTCAAAACCTTTGAATTGAAACTGGTTTTTATACCTTTTCTGTTGGTTTTGCTAATTGTTGTCAGATCTTTTATATGAAATAATATGTCAATTACAGCTGAATTGCATAACAGTGCTAAAAGCACAATTAATCCTTATCGAATTGGGGCGAGTGTAATATTTAATCGTTTGAAATATGATTTGAGTCCATACTCATTGAGGAACTTTTATAAATTGAAAAATTTGAGAGATAAATATTTAGGCCAGAAATGTGTAATTCTTTGTAATGGACCATCTCTGAACAATGTAGATTTTGATGCGCTTGACGAATCAGGAATATTTACAATCGGCCTAAATAAAATTAATCTATTGTTCAATCGAGTCAATCACCGGCCTAAACTGATAGTATCAGTTAATCAACATGTAATTGAGCAAAATTTTGACTTTTTTAGCAAAACAGATATACCAATTTTCTTAGATTATATAACAACTAAGACATCTGGTGTAGATATGTCTGTATTGAAGAGTAGGCAAAATTTGCATTTTTTGAATTCTGTTCACGTCCTTGGCGAATTTGCTAAAGATGTATCCTTGGGTGTATGTCAAGGATACACTGTGACTTATGTTGCCACTCAATTAGCCTATCATTTAGGATTTACCAAAGTAGCCCTTGTAGGTTGTGATCATAACTTTGAAACCAAAGGGATGGTAAACAAAGAAATTAAGTTGAATGGACATGACCCTAACCATTTTGATCCAAACTATTTTTCTCAAAAAGACAAATGGCAATTGCCAGATTTACTAGGATCAGAATTTCACTATCAATTAGCACGAGATGAATATGTAAACTCAGGAAGAACTATTTATAATTGTACAGATGGGGGAAAGTTAGAACTATTTGAAAGGTTAAATTTGCTGGATTTTTTAAAACTATAGTAATAATAAACTATAAAGCTATTATAATGATTATTGCATCAATTTTCCTTTTGTCTATATCTGCTGTGTCATGGTTCAAAAAGCCATATGTGACTATATGTTTAATATTGTTTTTATTGCCTCATCAATTTATATTAAAAAAAGTATTTGATAATCAATTTAATAGTGGAGATCTGTTTTCAATCTGGAAAGAAACTCTTATAATAATATTATTAATAAAGACATATAAAGAAAAGGAATTGTCCATCGTAAAGATTCAATCACTAATAGTGGCTTTTGTTATTTTAGCAGTTTTGTTTTATGTAATTACAGATAATCATATAACTAGTCTGGCAAATTTGAGAAATTATACATTTCCAATCCTTGCCTTTGTTATAATTGCAACATATAAATTTGATGTAGGATCTAAATATATAATTAGGTCTATTATTTATTCATCTTTAATTGCTATATGTTTAGGATTTGTTCAACAATATTTACTTAACATCCCTATCGCTACTTATAAAGGTACTATTGACTTTATCGATGATAGTGGTTATATAAAATATACAACTAATTCATTTAGAATTATGGGAATAGAAAGAATGTCTGGTGGATTTGCGGGCCCTAACGATTTTGGTGTCTATTTTTCATTGATAGTAGTTTTTTCTGTAGTTCTGCTATCTTCTACCCAAAGAAATTTAGGTTCGAGGCTCTTTAATGTAATAACAATCCTTAATTTGATTGGAAGCCTCGCATGTTTAATTTTGAGTTTTTCTCGCGCCGGTTGGTTTATTCTACTTGCTTCATTATTAGTTATCTTCTTGATTCAGATAAAAAGTAAAATAAAAACTACATTTATTGTACTCGTTACTATACTTGTAACACTAGCACTAGCATTAGCCTTTATTCCAGAGACTGTTATAAAAGCTAGCGAAGTATTAACAGGATCAATTAGTATGAAGGAGGCAAGTGCTGCGGATAGAGGAAATCAATTTTGGAAAGGTGTTGAAAAAACAATTACAGAACCTTTAGGGCATGGTGTTGGTACAAGTGATATTCGTTATGCAGAAAGTTTGGGTTTTTTTGTAGAAAGTGCTTGGTGGAATATTGGGTATGAGTTAGGTCTTATGGGATTAATTTTATTCCTATACATTAACTTGCAAATATTATTAAGAATAATCCATTTCCGATGGTATTCGAGAAGGTATAAAGTGCTATTTTCTTTTGATTCATATGCAATTGCATTAATGGTTGCGACAATAATTGCCGGATTTATTTCTATCAATGTTGTGGGAACAACATACATTTACTACTTCTGGATTTTTATCGGCTTGGCATTCAAAACTCTTAATAAAAGTAATGCCCACCCCATTTTCGTCAATAATAATAAGAATGTTAATTTATTGCCTGATGAAATCTATGATTATCATAGTGAAGTAAATGCATAAAACTATAAATGTAGATGAAACTCCCTAAAATATCTATTATTACTGCCGTATATAATGGCGGAAAATATATAGAAGGTTTGATGAAAAGTATTGTTGATCAGAATTATAGTAATCTTGAGCTAATCTTAATTGATGGTGGGTCAACTGATAACTCTATTGAAATAATTGAGCAATTTAATCAACATGTTTTTTATTGGATCAGTGAACCTGATCAGGGAATTTATGATGCATGGAATAAAGGGATAGATAAAGCTACTGGTGATTGGATCATGTTTCTTGGCTGTGATGATATTCTAATGCCTGAAGCTCTGCATAAGTATGGTGATTATATAAATGGCCTTTCTCATGAAGTAGATTATATATCATCTAAAATGAAAATGTTTGATGAAAATATGAACTTTATTCGTACTAAGGGATGGCGTTGGGAATGGCCTCGCTTTTTAAGAGATATGACAGTTGCTCATCCCGGTTCTTTACACTCTCGAGCATTATTCGAGAAATATGGAAAATTTAATATAGCTTATAAAATTGTAGGAGATTATGAATTTTTACTAAGACCTAGAAATAAGCTTAGAACTGCTTATTATGATGAAATTACTGTAATTATGAGAGAAGGAGGTGCAAGTGACAGTTGGGCTGCCATCCGTGAACAATATCTCGCTAGTACTCAAACTGGTAACTACTCGCTACTGCATGCTGCGGCTAATATGTATTATATAGGATCAAAATTTTACACTAAGAAATATCTTAGGACTCTGGGTATTAATGCATATTTAAAAAAATAACTACCACCTATTTATATAAAAATCTAAAGATGGTAAATGTAGGTTTTGATGCCAAATGGTATTTTCAGGGTCCACCTAGCGGCCAAGTTGTAGTTAAAAATCTGGTTGATTTGCTTATCGATCGCCAATTGCCGTTTACCCTATATCTATTTGTAGATGATCAATACGTTGAGCAAGCACGTACTCTGGAAAGGGAAAATGTGAAAATTATTCCAATACGGGCAAGACCAAATTTATTGTCAAATGTATTTATTATTCCTTATTGGATTCAGAAACTAAAATTAGATATAGTGTTCTTTCAGAATTTTGCTTGCTTATGGCCCTTATCCGTAAAGAAGGTCGTTTGCGTGCTTGATGTACTCTTCTTAGATTATCCTGAGTTTTTTACTAAGAAAGAAATGATGTATTTCAGTCCGATGCGATTTCTAGCTCAACGGGCTGATTATTTGTTCACTATTTCAAAAAGTGAAAAGAATCGCTTTATTAAGCATCAGCTTGGTTCAGATTCTAATATTGATGTTCTTTATCTAGGCATAAATGAGAAATTTAAACCACTATCCGAATACTCTATTGAACAAGTAGCTGAAATAGAAGCTAAGTATAATCTACCTAAACGGTATATTCTGTCTGTAGGCCGAATCAATATTCGTAAAAATCTTGTTAATTTAATAAAGGCATTACCTTTTATTAAAGATAAGAGTATTCCACTTGTAATTGTTGGGAAAGCCGATCATAAAAATGTTGCTATTGCCCCATATGTAGAGCAATATCAATTACAGGACCGAATTCAATTTACAGGATTTGTACCTGACGAAGACCTTTATATTATTTATGCTCGCAGCACTTTATTCTGTTTTCCGTCTTATGCAGAAGGATTTGGTTTTCCTCCTCTGGAAGCTATGAGTTGTGGTGTTCCGGCGGTTGTTTCGGATCGTACGTCTTTGCCGGAGATCTGTGGAAATGCGGCTACTTATATAAATCCGGATGAGCCAGAAGATATAGCTAATAAAATTGATTTGCTGCTATACGACGATGCTTATTATCAGGAAAAAAGCCGTTTATCTCTTTTACAAAGTGCTGGATTTACTTGGGATAAAGCTGTGGATAAAATTATAGTACAAATTGAAATAATGGCAGGTTTGCAAGCGTCTGTCTTTTCAAATTAGGCCTTTTGGGAATTGTTTTAATCACATTACACTTCTTACTATGAAAAAGGCATTAATCTGCGGAGTTTCTGGGCAAGATGGAGCATACTTATCCAAATTATTACTCAGCCATGGCTATGAAGTATATGGAGGGTCAAGAGATGCTCAAATGTCTTCATTTAAAAATCTGGCAGAACTGGGTATCCGATCAGAAATCACACTGGTTTCGGTTAACATCAATGATTTTCGAAGTGTGTTACAAACGCTGTTGAAAATTAAGCCTGATGAAGTGTATAATTTGGCTGGTCAAAGTTCAGTGGGTTTGTCTTT
This sequence comes from Spirosoma flavum, assembly GCF_042686045.1. Lineage (NCBI taxonomy): Bacteria > Pseudomonadati > Bacteroidota > Cytophagia > Cytophagales > Cytophagaceae > Spirosoma > Spirosoma flavum. The sequence continues at coordinate 648,925 of NZ_JBHUOM010000023.1, read as the reverse complement.
CGAACAACCGGTTGAAACGCTCGAAAGCATTAGCGTGGGAACGTTAAATTTGCTTGAGGCCATACGATTTACCAATCTTCCAATAAAATTGTATAATGCTGGATCAAGTGAAAGTTTCGGTGACACTGGACAGGCTCCTGCTGATGAAAACACACCCTTTCGGCCACGTAGCCCTTATGCCGTAGCGAAAGCAGCTGCATTTTGGCAAGTAGCCAACTACCGTGAGGCATACCAGTTATATGCTTGTACTGGCATTTTGTTCAATCATGAATCACCTCTTCGGCCCGAGCGGTTTGTAACCCGAAAAATTGTTGCTACTGCCTGCCGGATTTCTCAGGGCTCTTCGGAAAAATTGATTTTAGGTAATATTGAAATAGCCCGTGATTGGGGATGGGCTCCAAATTATGTGGAGGCTATGTGGTTAATGTTGCAGCAGGATAAGCCAGATGATTTCGTCATTGCCACAGGACACACATGTAAGTTAAAAGATTTTATTCGGGTAGTTTTTGACTGCCTGGGGCTCAATTGGGAAGATTATGTGGAGTCAGATCTTACTTTTTACCGCCCAACTGATATTGCCGAAGGTCATGCCAATCCAGAAAAAGCGAAACGGATATTAGGCTGGGAAGCTCAATATAAAATGGAAGATGTTGCGAAATTTATGGTAGAGCACCAGCTAAGTAAATTGCAAAAGACAAGCTTAATTGAACAGTAAATAGGTCTATTCAAGACGTTGACCAGCCTTGTACCTTAACGAATATCAACCTTAATACTATAAAAATGCGTATTGGCATCATTGGTACCCGTGGCATACCTAACCATTATAGTGGTTTTGAGCAGTGTGCTGAGTTTTTATCTGTAGCATTGGTAGAGAAAGGCCATCAGGTAACGGTTTATAATTCACATAATCATCTGCATCAGGAAAAGACGTTTAAAGGGGTGGACATTATCCACTGTTACGATCCCGAGTACCGCATAGGTACATTTGGTCAGTTCATCTACGACTTAAATTGTATCCTGGACTCGCGAAAAAGAAATTTTGATATTATCCTTCAGTTGGGTTACAATAGCAATTCTATATGGAACAAGCTGCTGCCTCACAACTCGGTTATTATTACCAATATGGATGGTCTCGAATGGAAACGTACCAAATTCTCACCGAGAGTACAACGCTTCCTGCAACAGGCTGAATCCTGGGCGGCTCACACCAGCGATTACTTGGTATCCGATTCGCGAGGAATTCAACAGTATTTAAAAGAGAAGTATAATAAAGACTCGACGTATATACCCTACGGTTCGTACGTTTTTGATGAGCCGGATACCGATATATTGCAGGAATACGGTCTGGTTCCATACACGTACAATATGCTCGTAGCACGTCTGGAACCGGAGAATAGTATTGAACTAATTCTGGATGGAGTAGTAGCGTCTAAGGACAATACGCAGTTTTTAGTTGTCGGCAAAAACCACACAAAGTACGGTCAATATCTGGCAGAAAAATACAAAGCGCAGTCGAACATTCGCTTTATGGGCGGCATTTACAATCTGAAAAAGTTAAACAACGTTCGCTATTTCTCGAACCTGTATTTTCATGGGCATACGGTTGGCGGTACTAACCCATCACTGTTGGAAGCCATGGGTTCTGACTGCCTGATCTGTGCTCATAACAATGCGTTTAATAAAGCCATTTTGGGGAGCGATGCGTTTTATTTCAACGAACCGTTAGATGTAGCTAAAGAGTTAGAAACACTTAGCAAAAAACAATATGGCGGTTACGTAGATACAAACCGGGATAAGGTTCGGGACATTTATCACTGGCCATTAATTGTTGATCAATACGAAAGTTTGTTCATTTCATCGCTGGAAAACAGCAAGGTAGCGCAGCTAGAAGAGGCTTTGTCATTGTCTCCGACTAAAGTGGGTTAAATACGATAATAAACCATTTAGGTAGTACTCTACCATTGACACCAATGCTTGCAGAATAGGCTTTAGATTTGCCTTTCACATATAAACCCATTGATTGGTATCCATATCCAATATAAGTTGGAATTAGTAGACAGACAATCACTTTACCCTCTACGACGTTACTTAAGTAGTTGAGCAGTAAGAAGAATCTGTAATTAACCGGGAGTAGAAAAATAAATTGGTCTCAACGTGACGTTACCATCTGAACGGTATGAAAAATATTCATTTTCTCTCTACAACAGTTCGGCGGTATATTCTGCTCTCGTCTATTGTTGCTACGGCAGGGATTTTCCTTAGTCTCTACGTTTATCCTGGCCTTGATGTCGCGCGTCAAACTAAGCCAGCGATTCAGTTAGGCGCTTATTACTTCGACGGTTGGTCAGGCTTAACGCATGGGCATTTAACGGAAGCTCTGATGGACAGTTTCCCCGAACGAAAACCTACCTGGGGATGGATTACGAGCACACCCAACATCATGCAGAAACAAATCGATGCAGCTGCAGATGCAGGTCTTTCCTTTTTTAGTTTTTGCTGGTATTCGCCGAATAGTACTACAACTACTTTTCAAAATGACCCACTCAACCGCGCTTTAAAATTCTACCTGAAGGCTCCTAATCAGAAGCGTCTCAAGTTCTGTCTGATGGTGGCTAACCACTCAGGATTTTTCATTGGACCATCAGAGTGGCCACGAGTTTCTCAGGCCTGGATTGATTTGTTTAAGCAGCCCCAGTACGTTAAAGTCAATGGTCGTCCGCTGCTGATTTTTTTTAGTATAAGTACACTTATACAAAAATTTGGCACTTCTCAGGCCGTTCATCAGGCGTTTGATAGCTTACGTACAGCCGCTCAAGCCCAGGGTCTGCCAGGTGTAACTATTGCCGCCTGTCTATCGAGTAGTAAGCCCGAACTGGCACAGGCTCAGGAGTGCGGTTTTGATGTATTGACTGGCTATAATTACCATGGCGCTGGTTTTAAACAGAATGATCAGGTGGTTCCCATTGACAGCTTACTGGCTGGAAGTCGCCGGGTCTGGAATCGTTTCGAGGCTTCTCCTCTGCCTTACATTCCCGTAGCTACCCTAAACTGGGACCCCCGTCCTTGGGCGTCTACAAGCCGCTCCTACGCCCAGTCTTCCCGGTATACGGGGTATTCCCCCCAATCAGTTTACCAAGCCATTAGGGATGCGCGTGACTGGGTTGACTTACACCCTGATAAAACGACAAGAGAGAGGCTGGTTTTGGCCTATGCCTGGAATGAAAATGGGGAAGGAGCCTGGCTTACGCCTTCTGCTAATCAGGGTGATAATCTGCTCAATGGAGTTCGTCGTGCTGTAAAACCTTAACTTATACACTTTGTAGTCCAGTGGTACTTGCTAAGTAGCCGTACGGACGTAGGTAAGTATAGTAACTTTTATAGCCTCCTTTAGGCTCTGAAGTGAGAGATTATTGCGTCAGCGATGGTCTCCCACTTCGGAGCCTGATTGCTTTTAGAGGGAAGAGAGTTAATTTATTACCTATAAAAAAGCCAATTATTCGATCAAAAGTAACTTTTGGTATCATCATAATTGCCTGTTATGTAGGCTAAAGTGCCTGATAAAAATTCCAAAAATTGGATCATTCCTACCGAAAAGCAGTCAGAAGATGCAGTTTGTAGAATAGAAAAAAAGCGCGCAGTCAAATGAGAGAATTTTGCCTTGAAGTTAATCACAAGGCAAAAAAGAATACTCAAGATGCGACTATCTGTACTGTTTCCTCTCCTATTATTAATAAGTTCTATTAGTTTCGGAGCACCAAAGAAATGTACTGTAAGCGGTTACGTATATGAAGAAGGGGGCCACAAACCCATTGTCAATGCAACTGTTTATGTAATTGATAATCAGTTAGGTACGGTAACAAATGATCAGGGCTACTTCGCCATAACGGTACCCGTTACTGCCAGCCTGAAGGTTAGTTTCTCCTTCGTTGGGTTTTCAACGCTTGTAAAAAATGTTTCTTTCTCTCAAGATATTAAGCTCGCTATATACTTAACACCAGGTCAATTTTTGACCGAACAAATTGTACGGGCAGCCCGTGCAGGCAACGTTAGTAACGATGCGACCATGAGTACCATCAGTATTACGGGGGCTCAACTGCGAAAAGTACCAGCCTTGCTTGGCGAGAAAGATCCGCTGAAAATGCTGCAACTGATGCCGGGTGTGCAGAAGGGTTCTGAGGGTAACGCAGGTCTGTATGTACGGGGAGGTAGTCCGGATGGAAATTTGATTCTGCTGGATGACGCGCCCATCTACAACCCAAATCACTTACTTGGCTTTTTCTCCGCTTTCAACGGGGATGTACTAAAACAAGTCGATTTGACGAAGGGCGGGTTTCCGGCACGATTCGGCGGACGTTTGTCTTCGGTAGTCGAATTAACCACTAAAGACGGCACTACAGATAAGTTGCATGGAGAAGGAAGTTTGGGGTTAGTGGCATCCCGATTAACGCTTCAAGGTCCTTTGGTATCTCCGAAAGTTTCGTTCCTGGTGGCTGGCCGGCGTACTTATCTGGATTTGTTAACTGGGCTTATGCCCAATAGCAATTCGGCCCAGCCTACTACCAAGTCCTATTTCTACGATTTGAATGCTAAAGTATCCATCGATGCTGGTGCAGCTGATAAGATATCGTTGAGTGCCTACACCAGTCAGGACCAATTTTTAAGTGTTCGTGATGTAGGAGCAACCAAGATGCAATCGGCCCTTACCTGGTCTAACCTGGCAGGTAGCGCCCGATGGAACCATCGCTTTGCAGGCGGCACAACGGCTAATTTGTCACTTATCTACAGCCAGTACAAAATGGGCGTTTCAGATCAGCAATCTCTATCGCCTACGGTACAAAATCAACTCTATACGCTCCGGTACCAATCAGGTATTCGTGATTTGGGCCTAAAATATGATATCAACCAGTACGTCTCGGGTAAACACCAGTTTCAGTACGGTATTCAGGTCACCCATCATCAGTTTACGCCAGAAGCGACGATTGTGGCGGCTCAGGACACGTTGCCTCAAAAGGCCAGCAACCAGACAATCAATGCGCTGGAAGCGGGAGTTTATATTGAGCATTACTGGCAGCCAACGGATCGGCTACGGATCAACAGTGGAATGCGCCTGAGTTACTATTCGGTACTGGCCGCAGCTACTCCGCAAGCAACGGCTACAAATCCGGGATCGGGGGCTTTTATCCGACCCGAACCGCGCCTGTCAGTGGCCTATAAACTGTCATCGACGCTGGCTCTCAAGGGTTCCTATGCGCTGATGAATCAATATGTTCACTTGCTATCCAGTACAGGCATTGGCCTTTCGACTGATCTGTGGATGCCAACGGTCGACAATATCAAGCCTCAACAGTCGCAGCAGGTAGCCCTTGGTCTTGCTAAAGACTTGCCCGAATCAGGTCTCACATTCACGGTTGAAGGGTATTACAAACAGATGCAGAATTTGCTCAGCTATAAGGAGGGGGCTAGTTTCCTGTCGACTGACTCTCAGGGTTCCGCCAATGCTTCGAATTGGACTAACAACGTGACGAGTGGACAGGGTTGGTCTTATGGCACTGAATTACTGCTACAGAAACGGGCGGGGCGGCTTTCGGGCTGGCTGGGTTATACGCTCTCCTGGACTCAATGGCAGTTTGCCGAACTCAACGGTGGCAAGCGATTTAATCCACGTTATGATCGTCGGCATGATGCTTCAGCCGTACTTATTTATGAACTGACCCCTTCGATTACCCTCGCCGGGACATGGGTTTACGGCACGGGTAATGCATTGACAATGCCTTTGGCGCGGTATTCAGGATTCACTAATACTACGCAAACGTCTGCTCGTCCTTCCTCGGCTCTGTTGTACGGAGATGGTCCTAACGTTAAAGAATATGGCGATCGGAATAGCTTTAGAGCGGCTCCTTACCATCGACTTGATGTTAGTATCCAGTTCAACAAAAAGAAAGGTAATTACGAACGGACCTGGGAACTGAGTGTTTACAACGTTTACAATCGTCATAACGCGTTTTTGTACTCTCTGGAGGGAAAAGATCAGGGCAAAGATCTGCCATCAAAAACGGTTCTGTATAAATACTCGCTGTTCCCCATTGTGCCCTCGGCTAGCTACATAGTTCGGTTTTAAGTAATACCGCAGAACTACTACTCTAAAAAATCTAGGTTATCATTCATCATGAAACTACTACTTACGCTTGTCGTATCGTCACTTCTATTTATCGCCTGTGAGAACAACCGGGAAGAAGTGCAGCCAGCCGAACTCACGGCACAAGCAGGGCAACTGGTTGTCAACTGCTTTATTTCTCCACAAGACACAATGCTGACAGCCAAGGTTACCCGATCTCGGCCAGTTCTGGACAATGACCCCTTGAAAAGTGTGGAAATTACCAATGCACTTGTTCAACTGACTAATGGCACTCAGTCGGTTACCTTAGTCTATAATTCTCAATTGCAGTATTATCGGGCAAGTGCGACCAAAATGCCCATTCGCGCGAATACTACGTATACACTGATCGTTCATACACCCGATGGTAATCAGGTAACGGCTGTTACCAACGTGCCTCAAGCTATTCCCCTCAAAACGGTCAGACTGGACTCCGCACTGGTTACAGAAGCGGATAAATCAGTTCAGAAGCAATTTTCTGTAGTTTGTACTTGGCAAGATGCAGGCACGACGACTAACTTTTATCAGGTTCAGGGTAACATCAAAGGCGTCCAGCGTGAGTTGCCAGCCACCGCTTCTGCCGTCAATCTGGGGGTTATTCCGTTCATAATGACAGATAATAGTTTAGGTTTAGTGAATAATAAAGGGGTCAATGCTTTGTTATCGGTGTCAGCTTATTTATGGGATAAAGCTGGTATTACAGCTATCAATAAACGTTATCGCTCTACCGCTGTAACCGTCAGCCTGCTGCATGTAAACGAAGCATATTATCGGTATCATGAAGCTGTAGACCGACAGTTGCAGGCCAGTAGTAATCCCTTTGCCGAACCCGTATTGATTCCGAGCAACATTGTGGGAGGGTTAGGTTGCTTCGGGTCATATAATCGTTCATCAAGTGTGGCAAAGATGTAGAACAGCCAGTAGACCTAGTATTGGTCCTGCTTCTGGCTATCCCAAATAAAAGCAGAATCAAACGTAAACTGTAATTCATTCATACATTTAAAGTGTCCAAGCGGACATCGTTCGTGTCCTATTTTTGAGCAGGGACGGCAACTGAGGTTCCTGTTCTCGACAATTAAATGGCGGGTTTTATACGGGTACATGCCTAGCTGGGGTGTTGTGCTTCCCCAAATCGAAACAATCGACTTCTTGAATGCTGCCGCAATGTGCATGAGTCCGGTATCGTGGCTAAATACTACCTGCGCCTGCTTGACCAGAGAGGCTGACTGGTTAATGGTAAACAACCCACAAGCATTGTAGATTAGCGTATCACCCAGTTCATGCCGAATGAGTTCGCCCGTTTCGTGGTCATGCTGGTCACCCAATAGAACAATTGGTCTTCCTATTTTTCGGCAAAGCTCAATCATCCGGTCTACGGGTAGGTGCTTTGTTTCATGTTGTCCCCCCATTGCGTAGGCCACATATGACGACTGATGCGTATAGGGTAACTGGCTCATGGGTATGTGTTCATCAGCGGCAATAAAATGGTCCAGACCTTTGCCATCGTTGGTCACACCCAGCCCCTTTATGGTGTCCATATAGCGGTCTACTACGTGAACGGGGGGCATCGCATCGACTTTGAACCGTACATACAGCCACTTCTGAATATTGATCTTGTTGACTGTAAAGGCGCGCTTTCCCAGTAAGTGTTTAATCAGGTTTGTACGAAGGTTGTTGTGCAGATCAATAATGACGTCGTACTGCTCGCTCCGTAACTGACTGACTAATTGAGGTAGACTATCGTCTAAATAATGGCATTTATCAATGTACGGATTGTGGACGATAAGCTCCCGGTACCGGCGCTTGGTACAATAATGGATTTCAACCCCCTCAAGTTGTTGCTTCAGGCACCGGATTACCGGTGTCGTCAGGACGATGTCGCCAATTGATGAAAAACGCAGGATCAAGATTTTCATTTACAATACATTTCAGCCCGGATTTTTAGTGTCCATTCGGGCTTATCAACTGAATAATTATCCTGACGTAAGGGCCAGGTGGCACCCCCGTCTGTACTGGCTCGAAAATCGTAAGAGTGACCAACCTTTAACTTGTATGATGTCGTTGTTCGCTGTGTTCGCGTAGTCGTTATCAGGTCATGCCAGTTTTCCTTGCCAACTTCGCTGTACTGGGTTTTAATCAATGCTGGCAGAGAGGATTCGTCCAGCGTTTTGCCACCAGGACAGGAAAAGTAAAACTCCAACTTCATAACGGGGGGCACAGGTAAGGTCACCAGATTGATGGCCACAGGAGTCAGGTCGCAGGTAACACCCGGTCCAGATTCAGCGATCAACCCTCCTTTAGCGCCTTTGCCCCACGCGTCCGTTTCATCGTAGACCTGCAACTTTAGTTTACGGTTCTTTGACTGATTGTAAATACGAATGAGTGAACCATTGTTGACGTTGGTATAAAAGGCGGAAACCTGCTTGCCGGTGGTCACATCAATCAATTTGCAGAGGTAGTTTACGTCAACATTGGCTAGCTTGCTGCTGACCTTGAATATCGGTCCAACCGTGCATATCGACTCTGTCCAGCCAACGACATACGCGGCTGTATAAGCGGCATCGGCCTGATATTCCAACCGACTCGTCTGTTTATTTCTCTTTACCACACCGGGTTTTTCTTCCTGCCAGCGGTAGGTAAAATCATCATAACTAAACAAGGGAATAGAGTCGCCCTCTTGTATAACCCGACCTGCTCTCGCGTTATAGGCAGTTGGATTTAAATCCATAGTCCAATGAATAGACGGAGACAGGTTTGTCGCTAATCCATAACTCCCATTATAAACCTGCATGGTTACAGAACCCGCTACCGATAGAAGTCGCAGGTTTCCCAAGGAGGGACCACCATTCCGACCTGCCACAGAAGACAAAATCCCGCCACCCGGAATATAGCTGGTAGCTTCGTCGTTACGGGCGTTGGTATGAATGACTGCCAGCGTTAGGTCACCCCCAATGACAGTGCCATCCCGATCCGTAAGTTTAGTACCTGCCTGAAGCGTAACCGTTGCATGATCGGCATCGCTGTTTTGGGCAGCCGTTGTCAGGCCAAAGGTTGCGCCCACGGTTCCATCGGAACTGGCGTTTCCTGTTGTCTGGGCTGCATTGAGTGTCCGGGGTGGTTTGAGTATATTAATCCGACGGATGGTGCGGGTTTGCCGGTTAACACCAGTGAGCACAAACGGTTGAACGATGGTTAAATAATCCTCGGCTTCGACAACGAGGTTGAATCGGAAGGGTTTTTGAGGAGAAAGAATAGCAATCGGTGAAGCCGCCACCAGCAAATTTCCATCGCTGTTGATTTTATAATGTGTGGTATTAACTGTTGTAACTACCTGAGCAGCATCGGCCCCGGTAATTTTTATCAGATTATCTTGTGGTAAAGGGTTATTGGCCGGATCATAAAAGTGGCACTCAACCACGCCATCCTGGATGGGATCTTTCAACCCAATCGTTACGCCGTCGAGCGGGTTATGGCAGGCCGCTACGGCGACAATAAAAACCAGCAGGCTATAAATAAGATAACGGAGATGCATAGTGAAAACGGGAACGTGTGAAAAGTGGCAACGTTCTGTAGTCCTCTTCCAGAGTTACGTTTTTAATTAAGTCTATAAGAAAGCGTTAGGTTAACGGTAGGTAAATAGCGGTAATTTGATAGATTGCGTTCAACGGTGGGTACCTGCTCATCAATGGTTGTCGTTTCCAGAAAACCTTCGTAGGCAAGCTGTACCCGTGGCTTACCCAAATAAAAAACACCCATCTCGAAGCCAATACCCAACCTTTTTTTAGGTATACTCCGACCAAAACCCCAGCCCAAATAACCGACTATTGGATGCCAGCGGAAACCAAGATCAATGGTCCCAACCGACTCGGGTGTTAACTCCAGACCACCTAAATCCAACTTGTTCTCGGCTGTTATCACAAAACGCATGTCCGGGTGCCAGGTATAGCCTATACCCCCGGTAACGAAAAATGATCCACGCTGGAACGGATGCCATTTCAGATTTGCCTGAGCAATGCCAATGGTTAGATCAGGCTTAATGTGTATGTATGAATCAGAAGCAGCTTTTACCCGTATTGATTTATTATAGGCAAAGTACTGTCCACCCACCCGTAACGTCAGACGATTCGAACGACTCAACAGTCGATTATAGAATAAACCCGGTCCTGTTGTGCCAAGTTGAAGACTTAACGACTGCTGGTTAATAAGTGAATCTGGTGGGATTACCTTCGCCGAAAAGACATTCCCCTGGCTTAACCAGCTAACTAAAATGCATAGGTAAATGCGAATCATAGTATCGACCGGTTTCTGCTTTTCTACTATAATAAGTAGATTTATGATCTACGTTATTGTAAATCTATATCTTTATTTTATTCTTTTTGTTTTTTTAGTTAACTAATAAAGCGAATATAGCATAAATTTTGATGAACGATAATCGGAGATTTAGCAAGTAGTACTTACTGAATTGCGAAAATTTCTTGTGAGAGATACGCTATTTCCCTGAATTAATGAAACGAGTAGCTCTGAATAAATCCCGTTATCATACTGATTAAGTAATCCATATTGGGTATAGGTTGTGGCTCAACTATTTATGTTCGAATGAGATATAGTTTAGTTGTCTGGTTAGTCCTTTACAGCTCTGCCTTTGTGTTTGGTCAGGCCAATGAGCCGCCAGAAGAGCGGGAAATAGGCATAATTGCCCTGTCGGGTTTAAATAAACCTAATTATATCAGGCCCATGTCAACTCAAACGCCAGTAGGTATTGAGCTGCGTTATAGCCGTCTGCACATGCGTCGGCAATCGTGGGAGCAGTGCCAGTGTTTTTTTCGATCGGGCTTTTTTGTCAATGCCTATTCGTTTCGTAATCCCGTAGCCCTCGGCCAGTCAATAGGAGGAGGGCTATTTTTCGAGCCGATTCTGGTGCACCGGCCCCGTTGGGATCTTTCACTTCGCGCATTGGCGGGCCTGACCTACGTGTCCCGTAGCTACGATGCTATCACGAACCCAGGCAATGTGGCCTTCGGAACACCTATAAACGGGCTAACGGGAGTAGGTATGTATGTTCGCTATAACATTTTACCCAATTGGCGTTTACTGGTTGGATTCGATTTTAAACATATCTCGAATGCCGGGGTTCGACTGCCGAATCAGGGATTAAATATACCGACTTTAGCCATTGGTATTCAGCGCTATACAACCTCGTCAGCCTTGCCCGATACTCATGATTGGAAAACACCAAATGTGGGTAAGCGATGGATGTTTCGTGTGCTGGCCTTCAGTTCGGTAAAGGTGCTGGAAGCTACCGATAAGACCCCTGAAAAAGCCTATCCCATCTACGGCCTGAATCTGATTGGGGGATACCACCTAACCCGAACGCATGTGCTTTCAGGTGGTATCGAACTGGTCGATGATCGGTATTTTAAGGAGCAAGTCCGGCAATGGAGGGGGCAAAATCAACCCTACCAGCAAGGTACGCTGTTGGCTGGGTATGAATTCTGGCAAGGGCATTTTTCGTTTACCGCCCATATGGGGTGGAATGTAGTGCGTCCACTCTGGTACAAGCCCGCTACTTACCAAAAGTATGGCTTACTCTATCGGTTGGGGAATGGGTTTACGGGTGGAGTTGTGGTGAAAGCGTATGGCGACAATACCAAAAATTTTCAGGCCGCTCTGGGTATGACTTTTTGAGGAGGTCTGGCCTTTGTGTGGTGTCAGGTAGAAGTAAGCAACACCACGTAAGATTTACCAAGCTCAATTATAAGGGGATTCTTTACTTATGGCCTCCTTCAGAGGGTCAGGAATCAACTGAGAATGGATACTATCCAATTGAACTAGGTCCTTATTTCGGATAATTTGATCCAATACTTTTAGTCAATAGGTAACTATTTTTGTTACTATTGGTATATATATAATAATATGTAAGCATTGTTTATCAACTTGCCATTGATATTGTAAGAAACTAGTTGTTTTTAATTAAGATTACTAAACATAAATAGCTATAGCCACGCCAGCACCCGATCAGGCTTGTTCATACCGTAACAATGCACTTCGGGAGCTAGCAAGGACCTTGTCTCTATGGTCAATCGACTACGCTCTACTTTCCTTTCTTTAGTCTGTCTCACATCCACTTGTGAGTTGATTGCTCAGGCGATACCCGATACCACAACTGCTCAGCAGAGTATTATGGCTGAAGTAGGTGGGTTTGGTTCGTCGGCTACACAAACCCCGTTTTGGCTTCGCTCACGCCAGTATGGGATTGTGCCACTAAAAGGACCGGCTGGCCTTGTACGCGTGGGCATGACGAAACAGTTTGGTGATTTCCCGAACTCCCGGAAAATACACGTTAAAGTGGCCGTTGAGGGAGTAGCGAATGTGGGCACCAGTTCGCAGCTTATTTTACCGGTAGCCTATGCCAGTCTGCTTTCAAAGCATTTTGAACTCTACGTGGGTCGTCGGCGAGAGGTGTTCGGCTTGGGCGATACGCTGTTGACGTCGGGCTCCTACTCCTGGTCGGGGAATGCCTTGCCAGTCTATAAAATTCAATTCGGTACCCGTGGCTTTGTACCCTTAGGTTTCACGAAGGGTGTTGTGGCCTTAAATGGTATGTATGCCCACGGCTGGTTTAGCAATACAGACTCTATTCAGAACTCGTTTCTGCACCAAAAGGCCTTGTTCGTCCGAATCAGCCTTTTCCGAAATCGGGTGCGGCTGTATGGGGGGCTGACCCACAGTGCTCAGTGGGGGGGGTATTCCAATGTAATTAGGAACGGACTCTATACGGTACATGGCAAAATTCCGAGTTCACTACAGACGTACAAAGATATAATACTGGTCAGGCAACCGCCCAATGACCCTACGCAGTACAGCAGTTTTGATTTATCAAATCAGGCCGGTAATCACCTGGGTTCTATTGATATGGCTCTGGAAGTGGACAACGATCAGGCCAACTGGTTTCTGTACTACCAGCATCCTTTCGAAGATAAATCAGGGGTGGCCTTTCAAAATATGCCCGATGGTTTATATGGCATTCGCTGGAAAAATAAGCACACAGACGCCTATAATGGCTTTCGTCTTACGCAAATAACCGCCGAATTTTTAACCACCTTAAATCAGACTAACTTCAATTTCGATATTGGTAGCCGCTTATACAACGGGGCTGATGATTACTTCAACAACTATCAATATGTCGATGGCTGGACGCACAAGCAGCGTGTTATCGGAACGCCCTTTTTAACGCGCTGGTTAGATTCTCGCGAAGATTTGCATGATCTGAAAGGAGGTTTTAAAGGGAATGGGCCCATGATGATCAGCAATAATCGAGTACAGGTTAGTCATCTCGGTTTGCTGGGTCATTGGCCTTCGGGTACGCAATTACGGGCGCTACTTTCCTACAGCCAAAACTTCGGACGGCCCATTACAAGTGATCCAAGAGCGCCTTTATCCCAATTTTCGGGTATGGCCGAACTAATACTTCCAGTACCCTGGCTGGGTGGATCTCAACTCAATCTGGCAGTAGCTCTTGATCAGGGCCAATGGCTGACGAACAATGTGGGTGGGCGGTTAGGTATGCGGAAAGTAATCCAGAAACGATAGGTACTTATAACTCATGGATTTTCGCACGACAATCGACCGGCTGGCTGTCCAGTATAAAACCCAGTGGATGCTACTTACAAGCGCAGGCTTAGTAATTGTACTGGTGTCTCATCTGGGGTTTATGCCACTCGATACAGGCGATGAAGCCCGGAGGGCGCTGGTATCCCTGGAGATGATGCTATCCGGCGATTATATAACGCCCACGCTGCATGGTGAACGCTACTTTAATAAACCACCCCTATTTAATTGGCTGATTATTGCTTCCTACCGGCTGTTTGGCAACTATTCGTCGTTCGCGTTACGATTTCCTATGTTCATCTCGCTGCTGTTGCTGGGGGTGACGCTGTTTGTTTTCATCAGGAAATACACCAATCCGATGATTGCCTGGGCCGCAGCCTTGATGACGCTGACTAATGGACGGGTACTGCTCTACGATTCCATGCTGGGGCTGATTGAGATTACGTTCTCGCTGGTGACTTATACGGCCATGATGTTGGTCTATTATTACGATCAGAAGCGTTCTTATTGGTTGCTCTATCTCACAACTTACGCGCTTACGGCTGTGGGTTTTTTGCTGAAAGGCTTACCCCCGCTGGCGTTCCAGGGGCTGACGTTGCTGGGTTGGTTTATCTATACCCGCCGTCCACGATTACTTTTTCACCCTGCCCATCTCGTCGGTATTGGCCTATTCGTCCTTATCACGGGTAGTTATTACGGAATTTACTTCAGCCGAAATGCAATTCCTTACGAAGACGTGGCGGGCGTTTTGCTAAGCGAGAGTACCAAGCGAACAGGGCTCCACTTTGGCTTGGGCGCAACGCTCCTTCACCTCGTTACGTTTCCGTTTGAACTGGTTTACCACTTTGCTCCCTACACCCTGTTGCTGGTGCTGTTGATTCGAAGTGGTATTGGAAATATCCTGAAGAAAAATGCCTTCGTTGCCTTTAATGCGTTAACATTTTGTCTGACAGTACTCATCTATTGGTTTTCTCCGCAGGTGTACGCTCGCTACCTGATTGGGTTAGTTCCTTTGCTATTTACGGTGTTAGCTTACCTGTATTATGAACATACCGACCCTGCGAATCGCTGGCGTTGGTGGGTGGAGCGAATCTGGTTAATCACAACAGTTGTTGTCGCCGTTGGTTCCTGGACAGCCGTGTTCTATCCCACTACCCGTGTTTTGCCCGGTGTGTTTTGGAAAACTGCGTTCGTGTCTGGGATGCTTTTGAGTTTGGCCTGGCTCATGATTCGGCCCTCCTCAAACCGACTCGGGTTGACAATTGCCGTATTTATTGTGATTCGGATGGGATTTAACTGGTTAGTACTGCCGGGCCGGGCAACGAAACGCCAGTTTTACAAAGAGAGTGCTACCCAGTCCGCTCAACTGACACTGGGTCATCCTTTGTATGGGTATAAATCGACGGTAGGAGCGGACCTGGCTACCGACGTTAGCTCGTTTCACATTACGGCTGCTCGGGGTCAAATCCTGCGTAAAACCGCAAAAAAGATACCCGGCGCTTTTTATATCGCCGATTCGATCAGTTTAGCTAATGAACAATATAAGACTGTTGGCCGTATGATACTATTCGACCGGCATCCGGCATCTATTATACAATTTAAGTAAGAGTTAAATCGTATTTCGTTAACAAATTATATCTATATTAGCTTAAATGTTTACGAAAAATGACAATTCTGATCACCGGCGGGGCGGGTTTCATTGGCCATACGTTAACTAGACACTTGCTAGCGCTAGGACATAAAGTGCTGTTGGTTGATAATTTCAACAACAGTTACGATCCAGACGTAAAATGGCAGCATATACAAGCCCTTGAGCATTTGGCTAACTGGTCTCTTTGCCAGGGAGATATCCGCGATAAGAGATTCTTACAGCAGATTTTTCGTATTCATTCGATCGATGGCGTTATTCACCTGGCGGGATTAGCCGGGGTACGGGCATCGTTGCAAAATCCGGCTACTTACTTCGACCATAACGTAAACGGCACCACCGTTCTATTAGAGGCTATGCGTGCGGCTAATGTTAAGCGGTTGGTGTTCGCGTCATCCTCGTCTGTATATGGTGTTCGATCTGGGGGGACGTTTCAGGAAACTGATTCCGCTGAGGATTCGGTTTCTCCCTATGCGCTTTCCAAGCGGGCTGCCGAGCGCTTGTGTCAGCAGTACCACCATCTGTACGGCCTACAAGTGTTCTGTCTGCGTTTATTTACCGTCTATGGTCCGCAGCAACGGCCCGATATGGCCATATCCCGCTTTATCCATCAACTCCATACCGGCCAGCCGATTACCCTCTTTGGTGACGGGCAGAGTCGGCGTGATTATACGTATGTGGACGATATTGTAGCCGGTATCAGTCAGGCAATTGAACGGGTGAACGGGTATGAGATCATTAATTTGGGCAGTGCGAACCCGGTTATACTGCTGGAATTGATAGCCCTGCTCGAACAACTCACCAAACGGCGTGTTCCGATCGAATGGCTAAACACGCAGCCTGGCGATGTTCCCTACACCCACGCGGCTATTGACAAAGCTCGCCAGTTGCTTAATTATCGACCGGCTACCGACTTAAAAGAAGGACTGCGCAGAATGGTGAGCAGTTATCAGCAAACCTATGCTAACACCCAGACCTTTGAGTAACCACAAGTCTATAAAACGCCCGTATATATCAGTCGTTGTTTGTGTTTACAACGAAGCGGGAAATAGTCAGCCTTTACTTTTGCAGATCGATTCGGCATTGCAGACACTCGATTACGAAATTATTTATGTCAACGACGGCTCAACCGACCCAACATTGGCGGAGTTACTGTCGATCCGACATGAACGCCTGACCATACTCGATTTACAGAAAAACTATGGTCAAAGCGCAGCCCTGGCTGCTGGTATTGACGCGGCCAGAGGCACATTCATTGCAACGATGGATGGCGACCAGCAGAACGACCCGCTCGACATCCTACCGATGCTTCGGGTGGCCGAAGAACAGGATGTCGATTTGGTTGTTGGTCACCGGCAGAATCGTCAGGATAACGCCTGGCTACGTCGATTTCCGAGTCAGCTGGCCAATAAACTTATTCGGAAAACGGTTGGCCTTCGCATTGATGACAACGGCTGCGCCCTTAAAGTCTTCCGGGCTGATGTTGCCAAAAGAATTGGCCTATATGGCGAATTACACCGGTTCATAACTATACTGGCCCACTTTGATGGTGCCCGGATTGTTCAGCTTCCCGTCCGTCATCATGCGCGCCGGATTGGCCAGTCTAAATACGGTCTAGGGCGAACAGGGCGGGTATTGAGCGATCTGCTTTTCCTGGTATTTATCAAACGATACATGCACAGACCCATGCACTTGTTCGGTGGTCTGGGGCTTTCCCTTATGTTGGGTGGCTTTTTTTTAGCGATGCGCTTTCTATGGGTGACTGACCCAGGCGTCAACGGACTTGACCGCTTCGCCGTGGGAATTGTCTGGCTGTTGGCCGGGCTGCAATTCCTGGCTTTTGGGATTGTTCTTGAAATTCAGATGCGAACCTACTACGAATCGCAGAACAAAAAGAACTATATTATTCGGCGTACATACCGTACCCCGTCGCTTGTTCAGGCAATTGCTTAAACCTACATATTGTTCCTGGTATACTCACTAAGGTGCCTGATAGCTTGTCACTATTTATGGTAGTAGCGACGCATTCCGTAGTGGCTGAGAACGGAGCAGTTCATACTCAGGCAAGCTAAACAGAGAGCCGAGGGCAGGCAAATCTTCTGGACGATGGAGATCGCTCCCCACAAAATCAACCCAGTTGTTTTTAAGTAATCGTTGTGCCTGTGCACGAACTTTATTTCCATAGCGCCCGGTTAGCGAGAGCCAGTTAAGCTGAAATAAACACCCGATATTACGTAATCGAAGAAGGCTCTCTTCGTCGTTGTGGTAATACGTGTAGCGTTCAGGGTGAGCTAATACGGGAGTGTAACCACGCGTTTGAATGCGAAATATAATATCATCCAAGTGCTGCGGGGCAGATGACCAGCCTGTTTCGATAAGCAGATAGCGCTCGGTTCCGAATGACAGTAGATCATCGGTATTCAATAAATCCGGAAAGAATTCATCAAGCATATACTCAGCGGCTACGTCAATCTGAACAGGCAGGTCGTGAGCATCGGCCAGTGCCTGTAATTGAACCTGCCCCTCGCGCAACATGGCTGACGAATTAGGATACCAATCCCGGCTTACGTGGGGCGTGGTAATGATCCGTTGAATTCCCCAGGCCACCATTTGTTGCAGGCAGACCAGTGTTTGCTCAGGATCTTTAACTCCATCGTCAATACCGGGGAGTAAATGCGAATGCATGTCTACTCTCCAAAAACAAGCTTCATCAATTGCTTTAAAGTCATTGCCCGAATTCGGGATAAATCGTTTTTTAAATCGTTCCCAGGCGTCCATAGTTGAATAATCTTGCCAAATCTACAAAATCAGCTAGCTAACAAAAAATGGAACGGTTGTCACTATCTTTAAGTAGTCCGGCTATTTGTGTGGTTTAGAGGGAGAATACTGGCGTTGACAATACGCTGATGTATAGTACAAAACTTGTATCAGAGTAATTCGAAGGTAGGGAAAGCTTAACAAAACAAGCTATGTTTTTGGTGTCTAGTACTCCATATTACCATTCCTCACCAACTATTACCTACTAAACGGACATATCCAGATGGATAAACCTTGTTGCCAAGTTGTTTTTGTGCCCGTTTGGCCCCTGAAATAATTCTTCCCGTCTCACATACATTACATGGATCTATTCGCCAGCAGATAAACTAGTCGCTGGTGGGATGAGGTAATCCAATATACTATACATACGTACGGAGTACGGATCACGATTTAGTATTGCCTTGAAAGGCAGATATTATACCGCTTGAAAAACAACAATCCCATTATGACCGCCAAAGCCAAAGGTATTACTCATGGCAACACGCACGGGTGTGGCTAGTGGTTCGCCCAGGACAATGTTTAACTGGGGAGGTATGGATGGGTCTAATTCGGTTGTGTTGATCGTTGGCGGAATGACACTATCCCGCATGGAAAGCAGACAGATTATGGCTTCAATGGCTCCGGCGGCTCCCAGTAAATGACCCGTCATGGATTTGGTGGCGCTGATATGAAGTTTTGTTTTCTGATTGCCTGTGAGTTTTGTTACCGCTTTGATTTCCGAGAGGTCACCCACTGGCGTAGACGTTGCGTGTGTGTTCAGGTAATCCACATCGGCGATGGTAATGCCAGCTTCATCCAGCGCCAGTTGCATTGCTTTCAGGGCACCCAATCCCTCCGGATGGGTGGCTGTCATGTGATACGCATCAGCGGTCATGGAGGCTCCTGTTACTTCGCCGTAGATATGAGCGCCCCGCTTTACGGCGTGTTCGTACTCTTCTAATATGAGTGCGCCAGCACCTTCACCCATCACAAATCCATCTCGGTGGACATCAAAGGGCCGTGAAGCCGTGGTTGGGTCATCATTGCGGGTCGACATCGCTTTCATGGCACTGAACCCGCCAAAAGAAGCTGGTGTAATGGGCGCTTCGGAGCCTCCGCTCACAATAATTTTAGCCTTTCCTAGCCGAATGTAAGTGAAGGCATCCATCAGGGCTGTATTGGAGGTGGCACAGGCCGAAACGGTGGTGTAGTTAATCCCCATGTAGCCGTTACGGAGGGAAATCATACCAGACGCCATGTTAGCAATCAGCTTGGGCACAAAGAATGGACTAAACCGGGGTTGACCATTGCCCAATACATATTCGGTTACTTGTTCTTCAAACGTTTCCATGCCGCCCTGACCAGAGCCCCAGATGACGCCAACATCGAAGGGATCCATCTTCTGAAAATCAAATCCTGAGTCCAGGATGGCCTGATCGGAGGCAATCAGCGCGTACTGCGTAAATCGGTCTGTTCGCTTAATGTCAGCATGGCTTAGATACTGAGAAGCAACATAATTCTTGAGTTCGCAGGCAAAATGTGTCCGAAACAGGGACGCATCAAAACGGGTAATGGTTGCAGCACCACTTTGCCCCGCCAATATATTCTGCCAGAACGTGGGCACATCGTGACCGATGGGGGTCAAGGCGCCTATACCCGTGATAACAACTCGATGTAGCATAGTAATCGATTCAAAAATGACTGGTCAAAAGTAGTCGCCAGATTAATTTGTTTTACCGTTGTGATAAATATTTGTTAGACAAAGATACTAATTAAAATACCAAACGGTATATTTGTTGCATGAACAAAGAATTGTCGAAAGCAGAGAGAACCCGTCAGTTCATTATCGAAACGACCGCCGGGATTTTCAACACAAAGGGCTATGCCGGAACGGCTTTGTCGGACCTGACGCAGGCTACCGGTTTGACTAAAGGTAGTATCTATGGGAATTTCGACAGTAAGGAAGAAGTAGCTTTAGCCTGTTTTGATTACAACCTCGCCAAAATTAATCGGGTGGTTCAACAGCGAATGCAGCAAGTTAGCTCATTCCATGATAAACTGTCCGTTTATGCTCAATTCTACCACAGTTTCACCCAGGCTGCTTTTCCAAAAGGGGGGTGTCCCATCCTAAATACAGCTATTGAAGCCGATGATACAAATAATCTTCTCAAAGATAAAGCTTCAAAAGCCGTTCTGAACTGGAAGAAAAACATTATTGAGCTTATCCGGGCTGGTGTAGAAGCGGGTGAATTTAAGAAAGATGTAGCGGCTGAACAAACCGCTTTATCGATCATCGCCCTGATTGAAGGCGGTCTCATGATTGCCAGGGTAACCAACAATCCCGCTAGTCTGGATAAAGTTTTAAAGACTGTAGAGATGCTTATTAGGCAACTTAAGGCATGATGTAGCTGAAACGTGGCTAGTACCAGTATCGCCAGAATACAAGTAACTCGATAACCAAATCGTTTCCAGAAAAGGCTTGTCTACGGTGACCGTTGTAGGTGTCAGGCTGTAGTAATTTACCTAAAAATATACCAATCGGTATTTTTATGAATACAACTCGTTTAATTTTATTGACGACCACCGTAATTGCTGCCGCTGTAATGGAGTTAATCGATATCTCCATTGTCAATGTGGCTTTGTCGCAGATGAGTGGTAATCTCGGCGCAACGCTTGAAGATACCTCCTGGGTAATCACCTCATACGCAATTGCCAATGTTATTGTTATTCCGCTAACGGGTTTTCTTGCCGCCCTTATAGGCCGACGAAACTATTTTATCGGCTCGATAGCGCTCTTTACACTAGCCTCGCTGATGTGTGGTTTATCCACTAATATCTGGATGCTGGTGGCCTTTCGATTTATTCAGGGTATTGGGGGAGGGGCTTTACTGTCCACATCTCAAGTCATTGTCTTTGAGTCGTTTCCCGTTAATAAACGTTCGGTGGCTAGCGCGATTTTCGGAATTGGCGTCTTCACAGGGCCAACCATCGGTCCAACCCTGGGTGGGTATATTCTGGAGATAACAGACTGGAACTGGATTTTTTTGGTAAATGTCCCTATTGGCCTGATCGTGCTGTTAGGTTCATTTCTTTTGGTGGAAGAACCCAAGCAAAGGCAGGCAATTAAGAAAGTAGATTACCTGGGCCTACTGCTGCTTATTCTCGGTATCGGAGCCTTGCAAATTGTACTGGAGCGGGGCGAACAGGAGGACTGGTTTGACACGAATTATATCATTTACCTGACCGGCGTTGCTATAATGGGTATAATCGGGTTTGTCTGGTGGGAGCTTCGTATTTCGCAGCCAATCGTCAACCTGCGGGTTCTCCGCAGTCCAACTTTAGCCGTAGCCTCCATATTGACGTTTGTGACGGGCGTAGGCTTATTCACCAGTGTTTTTCTGACCCCTGTATTCGCCCAACGGTTGTTAGGTTTCCCCGCATTAGACACGGGTTTGCTCCTGTTGCCCGGTGCCCTGATCGCTATTGTAGCTCTCATAATGACAGCCAGGCTTTTGCAGGCTGGTGTACCCATTCCGTTCATTATTGTCATGGGTTTTCTCTTATTCATGACATTCAGCTGGAAAATGGGCCATTTGGGGCCAGATGTTGGCAAAGGGGATTTCTATATTCCACTTATCTTCCGGGGAGTTGGTTTAGCCCTGTTGACCGTTCCACTAACGGCTCTGGCCGTATCGGGCCTTAGTGCGACCGAAATTCCGCAGGGAGCGGCTTTCAATAATATGATGCGGCAATTGGGTGGTTCGTTTGGGATCTCCGGCGTAAACACCTATCTGGCCAATCGAATTGCTCAGCACCGCACTGACTTAGTGACAAATCTGACGTCAAACGATGCCGAAACGACGCAATGGCTGACGTCGGTTGGACACCGTTTCGTTGCCAAGGGAGCTACTGAGTTAGACGCTGTTCGGCAGAGTTATCAATTATTGGATCAATCCGTTACCCGTCAGGCGTCTGTGTTGAGTTACCTGGATGCCTATTTGGCCGTGGGGCTGCTATTTGCGCTGGCTATGCCACTGATTTTACTGGTGCTCAACAAGGCACCCGCGAAAAATATCGTCGTTTCTCTGTCAGATCACTAACGGCCATGCAACCACATATACAGCCCATGTGTACGTGGTTGAATAGCCGTTACATAATCCTTTCTTCCTCTACAATCATTTGGACTGTTGTAAAATCAATTAGCTGGCATATTGAGCCTGCATCTTTTTGATGAATGTAAACCCGTTTTCGGCCACATCCCAGGGGTCATTATATTCCCGCCAAACGTTGATGGAGTTGGCAAAATCAACATCATTCCGCGTAAATGCTTCAATAGTCATCCAACCGTTATACTTCAATTCGGCCAGCGTCCGAAAGGTATCATCCCAGGGAATATGTCCATCGCCGGGTGTTCCCCGGTCATTTTCACTAATGTGAACGTGCGACAATACGGGGAAAATGGTATGAATGGCTTCTGGAAAGCGTTTTTCTTCTATGTTCGCGTGATGCGTATCAAACATGGCCCGAACATTTGGGTGATCAGCCCGACGTACTAAATCCAATAGCTGGTCCATGGTGTTACAGAGGTAACATTCGAAGCGGTTCAGGGCTTCCGGTGCCAGCACGATATTGGCCTGTTTGGCGTACTCTCCGGCAGCATGAAGCACCTCGGCACTACGGGCATATTCATCCTGTTGCGGCTCACGTCGGCTGAAGGTGGCAAAAGCTGAGTGAAAGGGGCCGCAAATAACCGAAGCATCCATGGCATGGGCGCGATCAATGGCTCCCTTCAAATAGATTAATGCCTGTTCGCGGATTTTGGCCGACTCACTAACCGGGTTTTCATCGGGACCAACGACCATAACGCAGGTACTTTGCAAACCCACCTGCCGCAAATGAGCGCCGAATTGCCGGTAAGTATCAACGCCCTGATTATCAATGAAGCATTCAACCCCATCATAGCCAATTTTTTTGAGACGATCGGCTATTGGATTCAATTTTTCCGACATGACGGCTGACCAGGCCAATACATTAAATCCAACGGGAGATAGTGACGGTTGAGTTAGGGGTAAAGTTGACATAGAAGCGTAGTTGAGACTTTATTCGTGACTGCTTAAACGAGGTTTGATCGTTTCGTTTGCGAAATATATTTTTTTCAATACGGAGGGTTAATGGGCTACTAACCAGTTTCTCACGCGAGGGTTAAAGTCTTCGATGCATTCCCAATGGAACGCGTGTCCGGCATCATCATACAGGTGCAGTTCGCTGTTTCGAATCGCTCCGGCTACTTCTTCACTCATCCAGACAGGTGTAAAAATATCCTTCCGACCGCCAATAACTAAACACGGTTTCTCGATCTTACCTAGTTCGGCCAGCGTATTATGCGTAATACATGCTTCGGCCTGCCCTTCGAGGCCATGCAGAGGTTGCGGATGTTCATCAATTGTCGCCTGCTGCCGACCCGCCAGAAGATCCGCAAACGTAGTGTCGTCGTCCCAGCTTCGCTTTGCGTAAATTAGTAATTGAATATAATTGGCAAATTCCTCGGGTCGGAGCCGGGCTTTGATCGTTGCCATATGTCGGAAGATGGCAACAGCAGTGCGATCGCATCGGGCCCAGGGACACATCAGCACTAGTGAATGTACTTTATCGGGGTGTCGCAGGGCCAATTGTTGAGCAATCGTACTGCCCATAGACACGCCAACCACCCGCACCATTTTTACCCCAAGTTTGTCGATCAATCCTGCATAATCGTCTGCCATTTGCGCGCTACTGTACAGACCCGCCGGCTTGTCGGACTGGCCAACTCCCCGGTTATCGCCCAAAATACAGCGAAAGTGCTGCTGCCAGTCGTCAACGTGTTTTTTCCATGTAGAACCCGGAGCCGTTATGCCCATAATCAGCAGCAGAGGCTCACCCGTTCCCTGCTCCTCATAATATAAATTGATGCCGTTGGTTTCTACGAAAGGCATGAGTATTAAGTTAAAAAATGACTACAACAATGCCGGGAGCAGCGTTTCCCTAACCCAGTGTCCGTCGTGCAACGTAACCCCGTCGGGATCGTCCATCGCTTCCGGTCCTTCATCTTCGCAGATGATCCAGCCACTGTATTGCTGCTCAATCAACCACTGGGTGATACTTATAAAATCAACTTTTCCTTTTCCCAACAAAGCAAATTCAGGCTCACCACTCCAGTCTTTGTAGTGAACAAGATTGATGAGCGATGCATACTCTTTCATTTTTGTCAATGGATCCATGCCGCCATTGATGAGGTGGCCCACGTCGGGTGTCCAGCCCGTTACCGACGCGTCGAGCGATTCAATAATTATGCGGTAATCTTCTTCGGTACGGGTTATGGACGAGTGGGGGGAATTTGGATGAAAACTACAGGGAACTCCTTGATCGACCGCCCGGCGCGAAACCCGATTAACTATATTGACGAGATTTCGTCGGCGAGTTTCGAGGTCATGCCGCCCCGTTGGTTTTTGCACGGTGCAGAGCAGGGCACCCGGAAAGTGTTTTAGCAACGTAATACACCGGTCGGCTTCGTACTGTTCCTGTTCCGTTTCTTCAGCCCCGTTCCAGTCCAGAGCCAGAGCAATAGCAGCTAGTTCAACGCCTTGCTCATTTAGTTTTCGGGCCAGGCTTTCGGGGTCGGGGAGGTCGCCCATCCAGTTATGAATCGGTTCGATACCCGCAAAACCCGCCTGAGCCGTAATGTCGATCATGTGCCCCAGTTGGTTGGCGTGGGTTTGACCATTGTTATTCATAAACCACGTGTACGCTTCGGCTCCAAAGCGAAAAGGAAAAGGAGATGGCATAGGTAAGTAGCTAGTGTATGTCAGGTAAGGTCATCATTTTTCCATTGGATGATCTTTGAGCAACTGAGTTGGAGAATAGAAATCGATTTTGCTTTTGGTCGCGGCCCTAACTTTTGCAACCTTATCGGGAAGGACAGCCGGAGCGCTGTTGCCAAATGAATTCCGTACATATGTCAATACGGCGGCTATCTCATTGTCTTTGAGCAACCCCCCGAAGGGTGTCATGGGAACCTGACCGGGATAGGTTTTGCCAACCACGTCTATTGGTCCCATAATTCCTTTTAGGGCTATTTTGATCAACCGATCCTCGTTACCGGATACCCAGTTTGTACCGGTAAGCGGTGGAAATCCGGAGGCCGTAAGTCCTTTACCATCGGGTTGATGACAGGTAGTACAATAGCCTTCTTTGGCGTAAATTTGTTTACCTAAATTGAACAACGCGAGCTCTTGACCTTTCAGCGTTGATTTTGCTATCACTTCTTTTTCCTTTTCAACATTTACCCCTTTCAGGTGGGCAACGGCTGCTTCATGCGCATGAACCATCCAGTCATCCAATGGCTTTTTGGTCGCTTCGGCCAGAATGGGCAGCCCTTTGTCTTTTCCAATCCAGGAAGCCGCCACAATTGCGGCCAACCGGACCCGGCTATTATCATCCCGAACGGCTTGCAGTAGCAAATCTACCTGATCGATAACCTGATGGCCCGTATACCGGACAACCTGAACGGCAGCGGCTCTGGCGTGGTAATCTTTCGCCTTGAGTACTTGTCGCAGTAGCTTTTGATCCACTTTATTCATTCCCCAGCTCACCCATAAACCTTCCAATAGATGGTGTTCGTATTTGGGGTCATTTTTATCTAATCCCGCCACCCAGGTAGTCAGTTTGGCCAGTACCTCAGAAACGTCCCGGCCCCTGAGCTCCCGCCGGGTTCTGTAGCGGGTGCGGTATTCAGGAAGTTTGAGGTTATTCAATAGTTCCTCTACGCTGGCTCCATCTATGTTGGCCGGTTTTACTAGTGGGCGCGATGGATAGGTAATGCGGTAAACACGGCCATGCGAATGGTCCCGCAGCGGGTCTCTGGCGTTATGTTGCATATGGCCAATCAGGATGTTGTGCCAGTCAATCAGGTAAAGAGAGCCATCCGGCGCAAACTCCATATCTACGGGCCGGAAGTTTCGGTCTTCACTAACGACCAGATCCATCCGATGCTTGCTTTTGTAGCCTGTGCCATCATCTACTAACGTATGCTCTTTCATACCTAAAAAGCCAATGGTATTATTTATCAGGAAATCACCCTGAAGTTCGTCGGGAAAGTGGCGACTGGACACAAATTCCAGCCCGGACGTTGGCCGTACCCGATGCGCTTCTTCAATTAACTGGACCGATTTGTGGGTGGCTTCACCATACCGTGGCAAGACCGAACCCGGCATCATCCAGCGAACATCCGGGCTGGATGTCTCAGCAAAAAATGGCTGTCCCCACTCATCGAAAGCGATACCCCACGGATTCGGAATAGACAGTTGCGCGGTACGTTCCAGTTTATGCCGTTGGGGAGTATACCGATAAAAACCACCGTTGGTCGCACGAATTGTCCCGTAAGAGGTTTCTACATTGGTATGTAAAAAGACCCCTTCTCCCGAATAAATAGCGCCGGATGGATCAGTTGTGAAGGCATGACTATTGTGGTGCGTGTCATGATCGTCATAGCCGCTCAGGAGAATTTCCTTTTTGTCGGCCTTGTCGTCGCCATCCGTGTCGGAGTAGAGTTTCAGGTTGGTACCCTGAGAGACATAAACGCCTTCTTTAGCGATCTCGAAGCCAAGAGGAAGATGTAAACCATCGGCGAAAATCGTCTGTTTGTCGGCTTTCCCATCGCCATTGGTATCTTCAAGAATAATAATTTTGTCATTTGGCTTTGTATCACCCGGTTTGTAATGGGGATAACTGGGCATTGTTGCAATCCACAGCCGACCTTTATTGTCAAAGGACATCTGCATCGGTTTGGCCAAATCTGGAAATTCTTCTTCAGAGGCAAAAAGCTCGATTTTGTAGCCCTGGGGTACTTTTAACTTTTTAAGCGCGTCTGCTCCGTAGAGATATTGCAGGCTGCCGTTTTTCTCCGGGTTGAAATTGGTCTTTACGGCGGGCAATGGCTTCGTATTTTTATCCGCAGCAGCAACGTCCATTTTTTCACCCTTGGATGCTGCCAGCCAAATGGCCTTGTCACGAATATCCGTCATCTCCCTGATTTTCTCAATTTCAGCTGGGTAATTGTCCTGACCAAACGGATTATAACGACGCCCGTATACGTGAACTCCGTTGGGAATTTTGTAGTCATTGTGCCACATCCAGTTCTTCTCCAGTACCGCATTATGAATCAACGTTCTGTTGGCTTCAGCTTTGGGAGAAGTCTGGCCGAAAACTTGGTCAGCCAGTAAAACGCCCAGCTTTTTGTAGCCAGCTTCGTTGAGTTGAGACCCATCAATGGTCAGCGGTTCTTTACTGGATTCGTACCAGGTTTGGGAAGGCGTAAACGCATCGACAAAGAGCACCCGAGCGTCGGTCCGACTGTTTTGCTCGACTACTTCCTTCATCGCTTTCGTGTACATGGAAAGATTCTCATTTTCAGTCTTTCCATTCGGGAGATCATAGCTTTTAGATAAATCCTCAAAGGCTATGGGCGATACAATGGCCAGCTGCGGGGGAGTTGTTCCATTGTATTTCTGGCTCAACGTATATTTGATAAACGCATCCAATTCAGCTTTATAATTTGCCAGTCCTTCTTTTCCCTGAAAGGATTCGCTATAGCCGAAAAAAGCGATGATCACATCTGTTTTGAGCCGGGTTAGCCATTGATCGGGTGTTTCGAAATGACCCTCGCTAGCTGACGGGTTGGCGTATTCGGTCTGAAACTTCTCTGCTCCTGGAAACGCCCAGGGGGAGTTTCGGCTAGCATGAGGTCTGAAACCGGGCGTATCTCCACCATCGCACATGTTGCGGATGTAAAGCATATCATCTGGATATCGTACCTGCATTTCGGTCTCAAATTGGCCGTAATTCATCATCCTTGACCCCAGATTACCGCCAAGTAAACTAATATGAGACCCTTTTTTGATAGGTATCGGTTCAGAATTATTGCCCGATTGAAAGCCACTGAATACGATGAGTACCAACCCAATTAGGAAGAACAATCCATAGAGGCTAGTTGCCCTAGTCATAAACGATTTCATAGGATCAGGATTTTTTTGGGTGGCCGTAAGGGACATCAATAGCTATTTTGCCCTTCCACTTTTTAGGAATAGGCTTTCCTAATTCCCAATGGATGGCATTGATAACCAGCCGTTGAAACGATTCCACCTGAAAGTCTTCCGGGTGACCCAGGGTTGTCATAAAGGCTTTGCCGCCCCATTGATTCTGCCACGTCCAGGCCACCGGATTGTCAATGGCCTCTTTATCCGGATTGACCGATTTGCCCATGAGCAACGGGACTGCCCCTTTGGCCGGGTAGTCGGGCAATACCCGATAGAGCCAAGACGACGCATGGAAAGCCGGTTCGACGCCCGTCAGAATCGGATTTTTTGCCGCTTCGGGAATGATCGTAACATCGGTCGTACTCTTGTGGCCGTAATGCGTATGAGCGGCCTTACCACCCCAACCCGGCGGGCTGCCCAGCGCGAATTCACCGAACGCATTCCAGTTTTTGCGGCTATCGCCGTCCGGATAATTAAACGCATGGCTAGTCGTCCTAAAACCCATTACAGGTTTGCCGGATTTCAGGTAATCATCAATATATTGGAGCTGCTCCTGCGGCAGTTGCCGCCAGCGTAAGTAAAAAACGGCTAGATCGGCCTCACGAAGAGCCTCCAGTCCGGGAATGTCTTTTTCGCCATTATAGTCTGGATAGGCCTTCAGTACTTTTGTACGCATCCCATAGTTCTTTTCCAGTTCGGCGGCAATTAGCGGTAAGGTAAGTTCGCCACTATACTCATGGTCACCTGTGACAAATACGATGTAAGGTTTGGAAGCCTTTGACGAAACGCCGGTCAAGCTATTGGCGAAAGTTTGAGCTTCAACGAGACTCAACAAACTGGTTAAGCCCAATAAGCCGGTAGCCTGTTGTAGAAAAGCTCTGCGTTTTGTAGTCATAAAAAGTGAACAGCTATAGGGCAGGTTGACGAATTAATAGCTGGTTTTATTGGTCAGCTATACTGTTGATATGACTAACCGACAAGGCTTAACGCGTTTGACTTCGATTATTCATGTATACTTGCTAAAGCATTAAGGTATACGTTTTTCCTGTTTACGGTTGAAAATAATACGTAAACATTTCTTTGTCAACCTTAATCTTTAGGCTATCCTTCAGTGAGGTGAGTAGTCTGGCCGCTGTTGTCGTTCCAATCGAAGACTGAAATCTAGCTTCAGTAGTTAGTAGAATTAGCGGATTGAGTTTCCATTATCAGGCACTTATTTTAGGTTGCGCACCAGACGGTTTTACTGCAACTATGGTAATAATAGCTGAAAGGAATAGGGAGCCAGCCATAAAAATATAAGAAGCACCGAAACCGCCCGTTGTTCCATTTAAGTAGCCTACAACATAAGAGCCGGCAAATGACCCTAAAGCACCTAAACTATTGATAAGGGCCATAGCACCACCTGCTACATTTTTGGGTAAAATTTCTGGAATAATGGCAAAGAATGGTCCATAAGGGGCATACATGGCACCACCTGCAATAATTAGCAGTACAAAGGATAACCAAAAGTGATTTACACCAATTAAGTACGAGCCGTAAAAGGCAATAGCACCAACCAATAAAAATGGCCAAACAAATATTTTTCTGTTTAATGTTTTGTCAGAAAAATAAGAAGCACTTAACATGCCTACAACAGCCAGAATGTAAGGAACGGCAGACAGCCAGCCGGTTTTTACGATGTTCATATTGGGGGCAGCATTGAGAATAGACGGCAGCCACATGACAAAACCGTAAACACCAATACTCCATAAAGCGTATTGCAGACTTAGCAGAATAACGATTCTGGATTTAAAGGCTTCAGCATAATTTTTAACGGGTTTAATACCTTGTTGCTCCTTCTGCAACTGTTCCTCTAAATCAAGCTTTTCTGTTTCGGTTAACCAGGTCGCATCCTTCGGTTTATCAACAACTAGTCTCCACCAAAAGAATGCCCAAATTATTGCCGGAAGTCCTTCCAGAATAAACATCCATCGCCAGCCTACCGCTTTTATTAAATAACCCGATAGAACAGACATCCAAAGAATAGTAGCTGGGTTGCCGAGAATCAAAAAGGTATTGGCGCGGGAACGCTCTGCTTTGGTAAACCACCTGCTTAAAAAAAGTAGCATAGATGGCATAACCGCGCTCTCTACGACACCAAGCATAAACCGAACAACAATCAGCACATTTACATTGCTGATTATGCCGGTTGCCATCGCCAGCCCACCCCACATAATCAAGGACCAAAAGATCAACTTCTTCGCACTTCTGTTTTCAGCGTAGATGGCACCGGGAACCTGAAAAAAGAAATAACCCAGAAAAAATAAGGACCCAAGCAAGGAAGACATTGCCGGGGTAATATGTAAATCAGTGGCCATCCCACTGGCTGCTCCAAACCCAAAATTTGCCCTATCTAGGTAAGCAAGACTGTATGTAATAAACGCTATCGGTATCAGACGATACCAACGGGATTTTGCAATTACTTTTTCCATTTTGACTTACTTTATTGGGAATTTGCCTGTACAATTACTCCGAGCCAATCGTCTGCTTGTGCCTGATCGATTGGCAGCCAGGCAATGTATGACCAGTATTGGCTGATAGCCGGTTCATTGGAAAACTGCCAATCCCGCCAAAACTACCCTATGAAAATTGGTAATTCTCTGACCCTTCAGGCAAAGAACTAAGCTGGGAATTACTAATTTGCTCCCTCATTACTCATATTTCATCTGGATTGAGCGAACAATACTGCTGCCTTTCTTTTCCCCCGACAGGCTAATTCCTATACGTGGTGCCCGATCCCAGCGCGGCAGAAACGAGCCATCTAACGGAGTGTCTAGTATGGGTTGAGATGCCGAATCTTTTGTTTCCCAGTTAAATGTGTAAAACTGACCCAAACGACTGTGTAACTGTAAGTTGACTGAGGGTATATTGTCGGGAATAGATTGCTTTTTGAGTACTGTCCGAATGCCGTCTTTAACTTGCCAAAGCTCTAGAGAACCTTTTCTGATACCAAATCCCAGCGCATTCATCGCATCACCGTACAGACATATACTTTGTAGTACGTCGTTTTGCGGACTGATTTCTGTCGAGAAGGTATACGTGCCTTTTTTGATAACTAACCCCAGAAAACTACCCGTAGAATTAGTCGCATTGTTGACCAAGTGCAACTGGCCGTCCTGAACGGAAAAATCAGGTTTGGGAAGACTTACGTCCCAGACCCAGGAAATTTCTGGCACTGCCTTTCCGAAATCAATGGCTAGATCAGCTTCTTTTTTCTGAATCGCACCAAGCGGTGATTCGGCTTGGACGGGCGTTGCGGTGCCATACCGAAAAGCGGGCCACTGGGTTTTATCATCCCAGACTAACTCACTCAAGACACCCTGCCGTCCGGTGAATGTAAAATCAGTTCCGTTGTAAGCGTGGTGCAGATAGAAATAGCGATTGTCGGGGGTGGTGACGATGGTTCCATGACCGGGGCATTTCCAGGCGTCGTCGCTGACCAATACTGGGTTCCCCGCGTATTTTTCCCACGGACCTTGCAGTTTTTCGGCACGGGCTAAGCCAACCTGATAGTTACAGTGTGCACCACAACAGGTATTGCCCGAATAAGTCATATAATAATAACGCCCTCGCTTGAAAATTGCCTGCCCTTCGGCACCGCCAGATTCCCAGTTGTTACGGTCGGCTTTTAATAATGTAAAGGCTTTGCCCGTAACCTTGAGTCCGTCGGGGGCAAGTTCAGCCCCTAAAATCTCGATGTCCTTTCCCTTGTCCAGCCCATACGCTTTCCAGGTAATATATAACTTACCTGCATCTTCGAGCACAAAAGCATCAATGGCTTCTGTAGTCCATTCGAGCAGCAATCCTTTGTCAGTGAAGCCTTTGCCAAGGTCGCGGGTAGTGGCAACGCCGATATACGACCGTTTGTTTGATTTTCGGCGGGCGGTATAATAGACGTAATAAGTGCCATTTCGGTAAAACAATTCCGGAGCCCAGTAGCTGCCCATTGTCCAGTCGGGCGCGGTTTTGAAAACAGGACCGACGTATTCCCAATTGACCAAATCACTTGAAGTATAGATCGGGTAGGGCGGTCCCCACTCCGACGAAGTGCCCGCAGCATAATAGGTATTGCCAACGCGGATGATCGACGGATCGGCAAAATCGCCCGCTATGACCGGATTTCGGTACGTGGCAACAGCACGAGGTGTAGGAGTCGACTGCGCCCAACAGCCTGTAATTATCAAAATAGTGGTAAGGCTGGTTAGAATAAATCTCATCATAGACTGGTTAAGGCTGGACGGTTTTCTGCAACGAAATCAGTTCTGAAACGAACGGTAAAGCCACACCGATTATGCTCGAGTGTGGCTTTATCAGGATTAATTTTTAGGACTCACCAAGCCAGCCTGTCATTATTTCTGGTTGGAAACAAACAATAAATTTGTGGTGTCGGGGATGACAACCCGTTCTATTTTCCCGACCAGGAATATGTACGAACAGGCGCCAATCAAGCCTAATGCACCAATAAATACCAAAGCTGGTTTGAAATCCCCACCCTGTACCAGATAGCCGATCACAATTGGCACCACAATGGAGGCAAGATTGCCCATAAAATTAAATACGCCACCCGTTAATCCAATCAGTTCTTTAGGCGACAGTATGGATACAAACACCCAGGAAATCAACGCCATACCTGACCCAAAAAAGGCTAATGACAGGAAGAAGATGACCAGGGCGGTATCGTTTGTGTAATTAGCCCCGACGATGCTTACCGACAAAAGAAGCCCAACAATAATGGGTGCTTTTCGGGCCATACTTACCGATTTCCCCTGCTTGACTAACCGATCGGACAGAAAACCGGATAGTAGTAAACCCGCACAGGCAGCTAGAAAAGGCACCGAAGCCAGATAACCCGATTTGATAAAGCCTAAGTGCCGGTATTCCACTAAATAGGTTGGAAACCAGGTTAGGAAAAACCAAAGGGTGGCATTGACCGCAAACTGCCCGATGTAAACGCCCCACAATGTTCGGCTCGAAAAGATATGTTTCACATTCGACCATCGCCATAAATTGGCCTGTGCCTTAGTCCGGTCTTTCACTCTAAATAACCCTCCGCCTTCTTCAATATAATCCAGTTCAGCTTGATTCACATTCGGACTATCCAGCGGATCGCGGTAGAAAAGATACCAGACAATACCCCATATCAAACCAACCAGACCAGTACCGATAAACAGCCCTTGCCAGCCCGCATACACTTGAACTATTGCCAGAATCGGGCTCAGGAAAGCCAGCCCGATAAACTGTCCTGACACGTACATAGCAATGGCCGATGCTCGCTCATTGTCTGGAAACCAACTGGTTACAACCCGGTTATTGATTGGATAAGAAGGTGCTTCCAACGTGCCCGTGGCCAATCGAAGAAAAAATAGACTGGCAATCCCCCTGACAAGCACATGCGCCAGGGTAACTATTGACCAGGTAATTAAACAGAACGCGTATAAAATACGAGGGCCAAAACGGTCGGCGATTAACCCGCCGGGAATCTGCAACGCAGCATACGCCCACCCGAAAGCCGACAAAATATAGCCTAATTCAATTTTCGATAAGTGCAGATCTTTGCCAAGCGCTGAAGCGGCAACCCCAATATTAGTCCGGTCAAGATAGCTAATGGCTACATTGACGAATACGAGTGCTAACATCCCGTAACGCGCTCGGGTTGGCTTCTTGCTACTTATCTGTTCCATTATGAGAGAGTTAGGGAATGGGTAAATGTAAAGGGTTGTCTAAGTGGCTGACGCGAAATGTCGGGTTTGAGATGGCACCGGCCACCCGACACCACCATAACCTACCTAGCCGTCCAGCCGCCGTCTACGGTGAGCATGGAACCCACCATAAACGTGGCGGCACTGCTGGCTAGAAAAATAGCCGCTCCCTGAATTTCCCGGAGATGTCCCCAACGGCCAAGCGCCGTAGCACCCACCACAAATTTTTTCCCTTCTTCGGTGTCGGCAATGGGCAGATTCATTTCGGTCAGGAAAGGGCCCGGACAAATTGCATTGACATTGATATTGAATAGAGCCAACTCCAGCGCAAGAGCTCGCGTCATTTGCACAACTGCCCCTTTGCTCGACGTGTAGGGCGTCCGGTTGGCCAACCCGACTAAACCCAACGTGCTGGCTAAATTGATGATGCTACCACTGCCTGCCTTTTTCATGTAGGGCGTAACGGCCCGGCAACAAAGCCATGTTCCCGTTACATTAACCTCCATCACTTTGTTGAAATCCTCAGGTGTGATTTCGTCAATGGCTCCCCGAATATTTATTCCGGCACTATTGATCAGAATATCGATTTGGCCAAATGCGTATATGGCCGCTTTAGCCATAGCTTCTGTCTGGTCTACTTTGGTAATGTCGGCAGGGAAGGAGATTGCGTTTACGCCAAAATCAGTCCGTAGTTCCTGAGCAGCTTGTGCACCTTCATCGGCGTTGCGGTTTACCAGCATCACATTGGCACCTGCCGACGCTAACCCGGCCGCCATCGCTAACCCAAGGCCTTTGGAGCCACCGGTAATGATGGCCGATTTTCCGGTGAGGTCAAATTGCTTTATGCCCGGTAGTAATTCTTTACTCATTCTTATACGCTATTTTCTGTTGAAATTACATTTCTGTCATCCCGACCGGCGGACCGGTCGGGATGACAGAAACACATTACTTTATTCACTTATTTCATTCCCAGCTTATCTCTACTGTAATTCAGACAGGCTATAATGTTTTCTTCTTCAAGGGCAAGTTTAGCTTCGGGAGTCAACTGGGCAACCCGCGGAAGACCACCTGCATATTTATTCTTCCTGACTGTCCGGAGCATTCGGGCTAATTCAGAGCCCGGCAAGGCGCTGAAGGTTTCCCAGTAAGCATTCGTTAAACATGGAATTTCCAGCGGATCTCGTGTGATCATTTCCAAACTAAATGTACCGGCTGGATTATGCTTTCTACAGAGATCGACCATCTTTGGCAGGTCCAGCATTCCTTTTCCCATGGGCACTTCCGACAACAGAAACCCATCAGGATATTCCTCAACCGCCATGTCTTTCACATGCGTACTGAACACATACGGCGCCAGCGTTTGGACAACCTCCATTGGATCTTCCAGCAACGCCATGCTATTGCCAAAATCGAGGGTTACGCCGATCCATTCGCTATTGACTTGTTTCAACAGATTTACCAAGTCGGGGGCAAGCCAGTCTTTATGATTTTCGACGCCCAGTTTGACTTTGTGCTTGCGGAGAACCGGCTCAGCCAATTGTAACGAAATCAGTGCGCTTTTCTTTAATTCGTCAAAAGCTTCGGGAGAGTGATAGGTTTCATACCGTCGTCCGCTCGAACAGACCGTTCGTAATACCTGTGCACCGGCTTCCCGTGCATTGGCAACATCCTGTTCAAATTTTGGAACATCTTCTGCTTTTTTTGGTAAGCCAATTGACCCTTCCAGATAGAGTCCCAGCTTCTCCCGCTCATCGCGTACCTTCTTCGCAAAGTCGCCTGACCAGCCATTTACGATTACCTGCACACCACCAGCGCCAAGTTGGTGGCAATGATCGAGCAGTTCAATGGCATTGGTGAAGGCCGGATACTTCTTGCTGTCTACTTTCGAATTCCAACGACTCCAATACGAATGCACAACAATGCCCATTCGTTTATCGGTAAAAAAATCGGGCACTTGGGGGAAAGACAGCGCCATTGCACCGAGTGTAGTTTTCTGTAAAAAATCTCGTCTTTCCATCAGATTACCAGTTGGGCTTACCGGCGATTGAACCCGTTTATTATTCATTAATTTCAGCTTACTGTAGTCCGCTATTTTCCACTGGTAGCCTTTGCTTCAAGGATATAACTGTTCAGTTCTTTGGCTGTCCAGGGGATAACTCTGCCCTGCGACGTAACCCTTGTCATGCCAACGACCCGTTTTCCAATTGGGCCTGCATTGTTGCCCCACTCATTGCGGATATACATCAAAATGGCCGTAATTGAACCATCATCCATTGTCGAGTGAGCAGGCATAACTGGAAGAATATCAGGCACATCATATATTTTCTTGGCTACGTCTACCGGTCCTTCCATGCCGTGTAAGAGGATGAGGGCTAATCGCTTCTCATCACCCAAGACCCAATCTGAGCCAATGAGTGGTGGGGCAAATCGCTTCAATCCAGCCCCGTCGGTGCCATGACAGCCCGAACAAGTACTGAGGTAATGTTGCCGACCCGATGCAAATAGTTTTTGTTCATCGTCGTTTAGCAGGCTCTTTTGGGGCAAGCTGGTTCGGCTGGCGACGTGTCCCGGCCATTCAAACATGGCAGAAAGTACGGCAAGGCGTGCTGCATCAATTTTACCGGCAGGCTGCGTCAGAATTGTCGGTGCTGCGATAAGCTTGACTGGCTTTAGTTTACTGTTACTACCTTGAATCGTTAGGCTGGTAAGTACCGCTTTTTGTTGCCAGCTCAAGGCTTCTTTATTCGCGTTCAGCAGGGTCAATAATGAAGCCAGTTCGCTGGGATTCCGCTTGCGAATAATTGATGTTGTCAACATCTCCAGAAAAATCTCCTTGGCTGGTTCTGCGGCTTGCCACTGTTGTGATTTTAACAGACTTTGTAAAAAGGCAAATTCCTGGTCCTGAAGACTACTTAGTGCGGCATCCCGAATCAGCGCCGATTCTCCGTAGCGATTCACAATGCCCGCCAACAGTTGGTGCGCTATGGGCTGATCAAGAACTCCAGCCGCGAATGTAATCTGAAGAATTTGTTCAATGGGGGCTTTCTCCCATTCGGTAAGAAGCTGCTCACCCAGTTTTGCCCGAACAGTTTTATCCGCCTTTGCAAACGGCTCAAGCAGCCGCAAAGCAGTGGTTCTGACGAGGGTATTTTTATCCGTCAACAGACCGAAGAGAACAGCTGGGCTGCTCATTTTTAAACCGTCCAGCGTCCATAGAGCATGAAATCGGCCTAAGTCACTAGCGCCTTTCACGGCTAAATCAGTTAATGCCTGACGGACACTTTTGTCATTTCGCTCAACTAGTAGCCGCTGGGCCATGTCCCGATGCCACCCATCTGGACTGGATAGTTCACCAATCAGATCGGCAGACGATGCGTCGGATAGTTTCTTTGGTTTTGATGCCTGCCAATTCTCTGGCACAATTCGCCAAATCCGGCCACGATTAACCGGTTTGACTAAATCGCGGGCAATCGTTTGCTCCTTCAGATAGGGTGTTACATAGGCACTGTGCTGAATAAGACCCCTGTACATATCGGCCACATAAAGGGCTCCATCGGGACCCGTCGCCATATCAACCGGCCTGAACCGTTCGTCCGTCGAGGCCAGAAATTCTTTTCCGGGATGTGGGTCATGTGCGGCAATCAAAAGTCCTTTATTCTCAACCAGATTTCGTTTGATCAAATTTCCGGCGGGTTCGCACACGAAAACATTGCCATAAAAGGCTGGTGGTAAGGCTGTTCCTCTATAGAAAAGCGGGGAG
Source organism: Spirosoma flavum (assembly GCF_042686045.1). Taxonomy (NCBI): domain Bacteria; kingdom Pseudomonadati; phylum Bacteroidota; class Cytophagia; order Cytophagales; family Cytophagaceae; genus Spirosoma; species Spirosoma flavum. The sequence continues at coordinate 611,151 of NZ_JBHUOM010000023.1, read as the reverse complement.
CAGGCCGCTGTGAATTCCAGTAAACGTCCTTCTTTGTCCAGAGTGCCCGGTATATATCCGCGATTGACGGCTGGTGTGGGCCGGATAGGATAAACTCTCCGGTCGATTGTGAGACCGTGATCAATTCCCGTTGTGGGTGTATGGTGTTTATTCCGGGAAAGATAATTGGGTGGAACAAGATCGGCGTGCAATTGCGACCAGTTGTAATTGTAATACAATCGGCCTTGGTCATCGTGGCTAATGCCCCATTGCCCACGGGACTCTGTACTGTCGCGCTGCCATCGGGCCGCGTTCGGTTTGCCATCCATCAGGCGATAGCGAAAGCGCGACTTGGCGTTATAGTACCAGTTGTCCATGCTGCGCCAGAGTCCATTACCGGAATGTTCGGGAAGGCCACTGCCTGCGTAATCCTTGTCAATCAGGGTTTTTGTATCCGCCTTCAAATCACCATTTAGGTCCTGCGTTAGCCATAAGGAACCGTTTTCAGCGATCAGCGCGCCACCCGGAACCAGCGCCATTGCTCGTGGCATAACCAGACTATCGATGTAAACTTTACTGACGTCCATTTGCCCATCGCCATTCGTATCTTCCAGCACCGACACACGGCCAACGGGTTTATCCTCACCTTCACCGTCAATTGTGGGCATGAAGCCACGCATCTCGACAACCCAGAGTCGGCCATTTTCGTCAAACGAGATCACAACCGGATCCTGAACCATTGGTTCGGCGGCTACAAGCTGGATTTTTAAGCCAGGTTCAAGCTGAAACGTAGCTGCTTCTTCGACGGGTGTTCGTGCCGGAGAGGGGCCCTCGTCGAGCAAACTGCCGAATTTGGCTTTAAAGCTCAATAGGCAAAAAAGGCCAGCGCCGAGGATGTATAGATAATAAGTGGGCTTAACCATGAAATACAAACGGCTTTACTAGTTTCTGAATAACCATGTCTTTCTTTACTAACCACTGTTTGTGAAAAGCGAATTAGGCTTTACAAATACTTCAACTATTTCTATAAATTTCACAACAGATTTATTAATCAACGCACCAGCATAAGCTTAGCGCGTGTGGGATAACGACTTTCGGTGATAGGCTACACCTGCACTTATCCCTCTCTATTTGTCTATTTATTTCATCAACGTGAGTGATCTTTTCCTGAATAGGATCTCTCTATTTGAGTACCATACGATTTCTCTGGTTTTACCAAAATTCCAGATTTTCACACATATTAATCATTTGTTAAGGTTTTATTAGGGCCTTTTGATTTATTTTGTGCTCGATTAGTTTATAAAAAATAGTGTTTTTGTGTAATTCCTTAGCCGCCTAATAAGTATAACGTTCATAAGCTGGTTGTAAACTAATTTTTAGCCCGTTCTGAGCGGATTTAATTCGCAGAGGAAAGCGGCTGAATTTGGTATATAGGATACTAGTACTTTTGTCGTTTAGTGAGGCATCGATAGCTTGTGTATGGGTGACTCAAGCTAGATACCTTTGTAACCCAAGCGATTCTTTTACATTAATGCTTCATAAGATGAGTGTTATAAGGAAGATGTATTCGACTAAAAGCAATCCGGTAGAAGGACCAAATGTCCTTGAACTGGATTCACTGTTCAACGAATTCTACAACCGTCTTGTGTACTTTTCCCTACAAATTGTTCGAGATCAAGCTCAGGCTCAGGATATTGGGCAAGATGCATTTATAAAATACTGGCAGGAACGAGAGTTTGTCTTACAGAATAAGGTTGCCATAAAAAACTATTTGTATAGTACGGTTCGCAATGCCAGCCTTAATGTGATACGTCACGACAAAGTGGTAGATGAGTATCTACAGCAGAAAGGAACTAAAGAGCCGGAAGAGTCAACGATTATGGAGGCAATCATCTCTTCGGAAGTCATAGCTGAAATCCATTCGGCTATTGAAGCGCTCCCTGCTAGTTACCGCCAGATTTCTGTAATGAGTTACCTGGAAGGGAAAAAGAATCAGGAGATAGCTGATGAGTTAGGCATGTCGATTAATACCGTCAAGAAGCAAAAGCATAAGGCACTTGAGTTGTTGAAAGCAAGACTTTCTCCAGAATTGCTCGGGATACTGCTAGTATTGAATACTATAGATAATTTATGAAAAAACTGAAAATCAGCTCTTTGTTACAGGATTATAACGCCTTATCCTTAAACTGAGGAAATATTTAATTAAAATTTATAATTCCATTATCCTATTCGTAAAGTTAAGTGTCTCTATAGTGTAAAGCAGCATTATGGAGAATTATAGCGGCTATTTTAGACAAGGTAATCTGATTGCGAAATACCTTACAGGGGAATTAAGTAGTCATGAAAAAGAAGAATTGGATGCTTGGGTTGCTCAGAGCGATCACAATAAAGAACTGTTTGAAAAATTAACGGATGAAGGAATTCTCAATAACGAACTTAGTCGTTTTGCGTCTTCTGGGAAAGACGATGCGTGGGAAACAATAGTAACTAAAACGGGATTTAATAAACCTCAACGCCATTCGTATATAGGTAGACGTTCAATTAACTACGCTGCTGCTGCCTTGTTTTTCCTTGTGTCAGGGCTATTAGCTTATCAATTTATTTATAAGAATACTCCCGTAAAGCAGATTGTTCAACAACAGAATGACTTGGCTCCTGGAAGTAATAAGGCTGTATTGACGTTGGCTGATGCTTCACAAATAAACCTGGATGATGCAACGAATGGCGAAATTGCGAAACAGGCTGATATGATTATCAGCAAGACCGCTGACGGACAATTAGTTTACGAGATGGCGAAATCAGCGGTTTCTTCTAGTGTCGAACCAACGTATACGTCTGTTTATAATACCATTACTACACCACGCGGAGGTAAATTTCGGGTAGTTCTTCCTGACGGTAGCAAGGTTTGGTTAAATGCTGCTTCGTCGTTGAAATACCCTACGAAGTTTCGGGAAAGCGAGCGTAATGTTGAGCTAAATGGCGAAGCTTACTTTGAAATTGCTCACCTCAAAAATAGCCGTAAAGAAGCCATACCTTTTCAGGTACGTTCGGTAGGTCAGATCGTGGAGGTTTTGGGTACTCACTTTAATATCAATAGCTATTCTGATGAGAGCAGTATAAAAACCACGCTTCTGGAGGGTAAGGTAAAAGTTGTAAAAACACAAACTATCTCGTCAAGTAAAAGTACAAAAGTGGGGGGGGCTTCGGCGCTGATTCTCAGGCCGGGCGAGCAGGCACAACTAGCGCCAGGCATCAGGCAAAAACTCAACCTGATTGCTCAGGCTGATATAGAAGAAGCGGTGGCTTGGAAGAATGGACAATTCCAGTTTAAAGATACCGACTTGCCCACCATAATGCGTCAGATATCACGCTGGTATGATGTTAAGGTTGACTTCCAGGGCAAAGTACCTGATACAAAATTCAGAGGTAAAATTTCTAGAGACGTGCCCCTTTCCCAATTTTTTCAAATTCTACAGTTGAGCGGAGTAAACTTTAAACTACAAGGACGGAAAATTACAATTAAATCCTAATCGACAATGGCTACGGTGGGCAAGGCCCTGAATAGCTTTAGGTTATCCTGACAAAAAAAGCCGGAATGTGTTGCGAGCACCTCCGGCCTGAAGATCGGGATAATCTACCTGAAAACAGGTAGCAAGAAAAACAACTGACATAGAAGCTTTTACCAAATCCCAAACCCTTACAAAAGTATGAACTATTCTACTTTTTACCTACGGCTGTGCATGGCAAAGCGGTGGGGCCGACTTAGTGAAATTGTAAATCTCCGATTGACTCATAGTAGTCCGGAGGTGAACCGAAAATGGATTATGCGACTCAACTTTACCAGCATACTATTACTGGCGACCTGTTTGCACATCTACGCATCGGGATATAGTCAACGCATTTCTATTAATGAGCGAAACGTCCCGCTCGAAAAAGTTCTGAATAAGATTGAGAAACAGAGTGGCTACTCATTTTTTCTTCAAACGGATTTGCTGGCTAAAAGCAACAAGGTGTCCTTACACCTAACTAATGAAACCTTAGAGACTGTTCTGGACGAAGTGTTTAAAAAGCAGCCTCTAACTTATTCCATCGTTAGCAAAACCATTGTCATAAAAAGGAAAGAAGAAGCGGTATCTAATAAAACAACAAGTTATCTATCTCCACCGACGGCAGAGTTAAGAACAGTATTAAAAGCGGATTCACGATCTGATTTTGAGAAAAAAATGTCGGAGATCATGACCGACAAAGTTCAGAGTTTCAAAAGCGCTCTAATGCCTGTAACGGGAAAAGTGACCGACGAAAAAGGGGAGAGCCTTCCGGGCGTGAGCATTGTTGTGAAAGGGACTCAAAAGGGAACGACCAGTGATGCACGAGGGCAGTTTCAGCTTGATGTAGCCGAGCGAGGAGTAATTCTTGTGTTTAGTTTCGTCGGCTACGAAAGTCAGGAAGTGCCTGTGGGAACCCAGACAGCCCTAAATGTAGCCTTAAAAGTAAGTGAAAAGGGATTGCAGGAAGTCGTTGTGGTTGGTTATGGGGAACAGCGCAAAAGCGACGTTACGGGTGCTACCAGTACGGTAAGTGCCAAAGAGATTGCCAAGCGACCACTTGTGCGGGTAGAACAGGCACTGCAGGGTACAACGTCTGGCGTTGTTGTGGCTAGCAGCAGTGGGCAACCGGGTCGTGGTCTCAGCGTCCGAATTAGAGGGGCCAATTCCATTACGGGTTCCAACGATCCGCTGTATGTAATAGATGGGTTCATTGGGGGTAATATTGAATCCATCAATCCTAATGATATTGAGTCGATGGAAATCCTGAAAGATGCCTCTGCCACAGCTATTTATGGTTCCAGAGGCTCTAACGGTGTTGTGCTTATTACGACAAAATCGGGTCAGGAGGGAAAAGCGAGAGTAAACTTCAGCACGTGGTTTAGTAAAGCCAGTATAGCCAAGAAACTGCCGTTAATGAACGCGTATGATTTTGCCCGTACGGTTAATACGCAGTTTGCAGCGACAGGAAATGCAGCGGCTTTTTCGGATGATCGACTCCAGGCGTTGAAGGCAAGTGGTGGTACGGATTGGCAAAATGAACTACATCAGGAGCCACTAATCAAGAATTATCAACTCGATATATCCGGCGGATCGGCAAATGTTAAATACCTGTTATCGGCTAACTTCCTCGACCAACCCGGCCTAATTCTTAATCAATATTACAAACGGGCAACTTTACGGGCGAATATTGATGCTAAGATTAATGACCGACTGTCCATAAAGTTTAATCTGGCGGCTGTATTGCCACAAAGCCGTAACAACAATTATTCGGGCGATTTAGGGGACCCGTTTACTCAGGCAACGGAATGGGACCCAACGTCACCCGTCCGCGACCCAACTACGGGTGCGTTTATACTTACGGCTCCCTATGCCTCTATTCAATATAACCCGGTAGCGCGTGCAACCAGCCAACTCGACGATAGCCGTAATACAAACGTTGCCGGAACCGGCATATTGACTTACCGTATTATCAATGGCCTTACGTTTACCACCAACAATACGTATCAAATATCGTCGCCATTTAACCAAAGTCTTTTTGGTCCGGGAACGGGGAACGGTGTATTGTATGCACAGGTAAGTGCGTCCAGAAACTGGAATTTCCAGAACAGTAACTTCCTGACCTACAAAGGCAATTTTGGCGATCATGCCCTCACCGTCACCGCGTTGTATGAACAGCAACAAGGGCAGGGTATGTCGGTTAATGCACGAGCCAATAGTTTATCGACTTATGCGCTGGGCTATTATAACTTAAGTTTAGGAACCACCCAGCAAACGTCCTCCGGGTATTCGGCAGATGCTTTGCAATCGTACATGGGCCGGGTCAACTATGCGTATAAGGATAAATATCTTTTCACGGCCAGCGTTCGTACGGATGGGTCTTCTCACCTAACCCAGAAATACAGCACTTTTCCTTCGCTTGCCGTCGGCTGGAACTTGTCAAAAGAATCCTTTATGCAGAACTCCAGTTTGTTTTCTGATTTAAAGATCCGCGCCAGTTATGGTCAAACAGGCAACCAGGCGGTAGGTGCCTACGCTACCATTGCGCAGGTTACCACCGGTGGCGGTCAACCGGCTTATTATTTTGATGGCTCTACACCTAGCGTTGCCACGCCACTAGGCGCACCCGTATCGAACAGCCTGAAATGGGAAACGACAACGGCCTATGATGCGGGTATCGATGCTTCGTTTTTAAATGGGCGGTTGCGGTTCACTGCCGATGTGTATCAGAAAAGTATATCGAACCTTTTATATAATTACCAGGCACCCTTCTACTTAGGCGGTGGTGATTACCTGCGCAATATTGGCAGTGTCGAAAATAAAGGGCTCGAATTATCACTGAGCGGAACGCCGGTTGCCGTCGGCAAACTAAGGTGGACCAGTAATTTTAACATATCCTTTAACCGGAATAAAGTTACTGACCTGGGGGGCCTGGACAATGTAATTGTAAATGGTGTAGGGTCAGCCTTTAATAGCGCGTCTATTCTGCGAGTTGGTCGGCCATTGGGTGAGTTTTACGGATACCAGTTTCTGGGTACGTGGAAAACCAGCGAATCTGATCAGGCAGCTTTATTTGGGATGAAACCGGGTGATGCCAAATTTGCGGATGTAAACAATGACCATGCCTACACAGCAGCCGATAGAATGCCCATCGGCAACGGCACTCCCAAATATTCATACGGCTTTATCAATGATGTGAGCTACGGCAATTTTACGCTGAGTTTCATGTTTCAGGGCACGCATGGCAACCAGATTTACTCGCAGACGCTGGCTTATTTGTGGGGTGGTTTAGGCGATCAGCGAAACGCGACGACGACAGAAGCCTTAAACATTTGGACGCCCAGCAATCAGACTGATAATCCGGCTTTCAGCAATACGAGCAAGAATTTCAACAACAGCAGCCGGTATGTGTACGATGGAAGTTACACCAAACTTAAAAACCTGTCGGTCTCCTATCATATACCCGATAAACTGTTGAACAAGGTGAAGATTCGTAATCTGGAGGTGTATGTGAGTGGGCAAAACCTGTTTACCATCACCAAATACCCCGGCTATGATCCAGAAGTATCTAATGGTACCAACGCCATTACGCAAGGGCTGGAAATGGGAGTTATTCCCAATCCAAGAACCTATACACTGGGCTTCCGGCTCGGTTTGTAAACAGAGACATGTTTGTCAGTTTTAGAATTCTATCAAGAGACATAATCATGAACACCAACTTTTCTTTACTACTCGTATTCATTGTTTTGATTTTGACTGGCGGCTGTCAGAGTCTTATCGAGGACCCCAAAGGCAGCTTAACGCCGGGAACCTATTTCAAAACACAGGCTGATTTGGATGCCTCTGTCTCAGCTATTTACATTCAGTTTGCCCGAGATGGTGCCTGGGGTTTTACCAACAGAAGTACTTCGTATTTTGGGTCAGATGATTTCACAACCGATCCGGGATTAAACAAGGAAGACTTTCGTTTATTTGATCGGCTAAGTGGCGGCAGTGGTAATCTTAGTCTGGTGGCACAGTGGCAAGGTCCTTGGCAAGGTATTTATCAGGCCAATAATGTAATTGCCAATTATGCTAAAGTTAGTTCAACGGATGCGTTGAAAAATCAGGCTGCGGGTCAGGCGTACTTTCTACGCGCACTGGGATACTTTTATCTGGTGAGAACATTTGGGCCGGTACCGATTATTCTGACGCAGATTGACGTGAATGACCGACCTCCCAGAGATGCGGTTGATAAAGTGTATGCGGCTATTATAAGTGATTTGCAGAAAGCCAAAGAATTGCTGCCAACGACGTTTCCCGGTCAACCGGGCAGAGCGAATCAAATGGCGGCAAGATCGCTGCTGGCAGATGTGTATTTAACGATGACGGGCTGGCCAATAAATCAGGAAACCAATTACAAGCTGGCAGCCGACGAGGCAAATTCGGTTATACAGTCGAGCCAGTATAACGTAAGTACGCCCTACGCAACGGTCTTTTCAACCAATAACAGCTCCGAATCTATTTTTGGTCTCCAGTACAATGTGAGTGGAGGACTGCCTTTGCGTAGTGCCGGATCATCGTCTGTGCCGCTCGATGAAGTCGCTACAAACGGGTCGAGCGGTTGGGATGATTACTATCCCGAAATCAATTTCTATAAAAATGCGCCGGTATGTAGCCGAACGGACGCTACTTTTTATACGACGATCAAGTTGCGCCAACCCGATGGTAAAACGTTTAAGCTGGTTTCCTGGGATTCGCCAGAGACCCACGCTGGTCATCCGTATTACAGGAAATTTCGGGCGGGCCTGAGTGGGGATGGCGTCTCCGAAACCGAGACAACAATTAACTCGATCAATCCAAGTACGAATAAAGTGTATGACGTTATTCGCTATCCGCTGGTTCTGCTAGCCTACGCCGAAGCATCAGCTATGGCAGCCGGTGGGCCTACCGCTGCCAGTTATAGTGCTATCAATCTGGTAAGAAAACGGGCTGGTCTACCCGATTTAACACCAGGGCTTTCGGCCACCGCTTTCCGGGACGCAGTGGTGTATGAACGAGCCTATGAATTTGCGGGTGAATTTGGCGTACGATGGTTTGACATTGTACGATTGCAATTGCTTCCGAAGGTTATTGCAGCACGAAGTCCTTTAGAAAACCCAATCCCGGCTAATACCAATTTAGCCCAAAAGTATTTGGCGCCTATTCCCGTGAATGAAATGGCCAGAAATCCGGCATGGACACAAAATGAGGGGTATTAATTCGTAAGTCAATGGGTAAACAAGTTGACCCTTGGGATCAGATGTGTAGAGCAATTATTGTTTCTGTATCTATCTGATCTCAAGGGTCAAGCTGAACCTGATCCAAATAGTATTTCCTATATAAGAATGAGTAAGCTAAAAGAATATAATCCACTCGTTAAGCCGTCAAGGACTAGGATTATATTCTTTAAAGTAATTAGTGTTCTATTGTCTATAGTACTCTTGTGTCTCGTTGAAGTTTCGTTACGTGTTTTCAATTATGGATACGATTTGAGTTTATTTATTGACTCCTCTGAAAACAAGAATTTTCTTGTACTAAATCCTAACGCGTCGAAAAAATATTTCACTAACCAGAAAATTGCGACTACAGGTAATAGTGAATTATTTAAAAAGAAAAAAGATAGCAACACATTACGAATTTTCGTACTTGGCGAGTCAACGACAATTGGCTATCCCTACTTTCATAACGGATCATTTCATCGCTGGCTTCAGTATCGATTAACGCACACTTTTCCTGGTCGGAATTTCGAGATCATCAATATTTCGCTGACTGCTGTTAATTCCTATACGGTATTAGGGTTTGCTAAAGAGGTGGTTGATTACGAACCGGACGCTATATTAATTTATACCGGACATAACGAATACTACGGCGCGTTAGGAGTCGGTTCTACTGAAAAGATAGGAGGCAATCCACAACTCGTAAACCTGATTCTCAATCTACGTAAACTGCGGCTTGTCCAACTAATGACCAACGTGTATGAGAAAATTCAACATACTGTTGGTTCAACAAAAGCAAGTTCAGGTGCAACCCGCATGAAGTTGATGGTTGCTGATCAACAAATCCCGTATCAGTCAGAACTTTATGAACGGGGAGTTGAGCAATTCAGGTCTAACATGGACGAAACATTATCCCTGCTTGCTACCCGGAATATTCCTGTTTTTGTCAGCAATCTGGTCAGTAATGAAAAGGACTTAAAACCGTTTGTCAGTTTCGCTGCCGGCAGGACTAGACATCTGGGATTTCAAAAGAACTATACACTTGGTATTGAGCAGTTTAAGAAAGGCAATATAGCTGCGGCAAATGGCTATTTTAAAGCCGCTAATCAGCTATACAAAGGCCATGCTCTTTGTGCTTATTATTTAGGAAAAATAGCTTACATACAAGGAGATTTCATTCAGGCAAAAACCTATTTTGCCCAAGCTAAAGACTTGGATGGCCTGCGATTCAGAGCGCCGGAATCATTTAACGATATAATCAATCAGTTATGCCGAAAATACAAAAATGCTCATTTAGTTGATACAAAAGCAATATTTGACACTAACTCGGCTAATAAAATTATTGGTGATGAGTTGATTTTAGAACATGTTCATCCCAACCTAAGGGGTTACGCTTTACTATCAGATGGTTTCTATGAAGCAATGAAAAAAGAAAAACTTATCACCATAAGTAACGAACAGGAGATGAGTTTTAAGCAACTACTTCAAGACATGCCCATCACTAAAGTAGATTCGTTAGCCGGAACATATAAAGTGAACAATCTTAAACGAAACTGGCCTTTTCGTGAGGTGATGTCAGCGCATCCTTTTGTCGTTAATTCTGTAGAAGAAAAAATAGCGTATGGGTTGACGTTTCAACAAACCTCGTGGCTTGATGCATTAAGTAAATTATATACTTATTACAGTACAAACCGTGAATTAGGTAAAGCACGAACAGTAGTCGAAGCATTAGTGCTTGAATACCCAACTGACGCGCAGTACTATGAGAAAGCAGCTATGTTGAGTGGAGAGTTGAACGATCAGGAGAAAGCTATAGTCTATTTCGAAAAATCTTTTGCATTAGTGCCGTCTTTTGATAAAGCAAGGTATCTTTTTGTTATTTATCTTACCCTTGACCGGCCAATTCAAGCTATGCCTTATCTGAATTATGCCATCCAAAATAATACCTCTCAATTCAGTCTAAGCCCGGTTAAAGCTTATGTAGAGAAAGTTGTAGAACTGCAACAGGCATGTAGCCGAGACTCGACAAATATACCCATTTTAAGTCAAATCGCCGGGGCCTATTATAAGATGGATAATAAACAGGGAGCGTCAAAATACTTGCAAAAAATATTGAAAATAGATGCTGATAATAGGGATGCTTTAGCCCTAATGTCACACATTAAATTAAAAAATTAGCCTGATGACGAGCACAATTAAAAACTTGATTGATAAGGCGACTAAATTCACAGAATTGAAACTTACAGTGGCCGGGATTAGTATGTTTTCTAACAAGAAGACCCGTAAAGTCATTGCAATCGGGTTGCTTCTGGGAAGTTGCCTTATTTATGGCATGCAGGAGCGAGATACCGATACGGAAACAGGCCGCGATTGGCCAACGTATGGGGGAAACAAAGCAGGCAACCGGTATTCTCCATTAACCCAGATCAACATTGATAATGTAAAGGATTTACACGTCGCATGGCTATACGACGCATCCGAAAAGCCCGACCCCAACAATCCCGGTCATAGACGAGACCGGGCGATTCAATGCCAGCCTATTGTTGTGGACGGCATTCTATATGGGACTACGCCCGAACTCAATCTATTTGCCCTTAAAGCGGGTACCGGTGAGCAACTCTGGAAATTTGAACCGTCAAAGAATGACCGGCTTAATTCCAACCGGGGCGTCGTGTATTGGGCGGACGGGAACGACAAACGTATATTGTGCACCGTTGGATCTAGTCTCTACGCTGTCAACGCTCAAACCGGTCAGGGAATTCCCGGCTTTGGCACCAATGGAAAAGCAGATTTGCATGAGGGACTTCAAACCAATATGGACCATGATGTTAGTAAATTGTCCGTAAATGCGACGTCTCCCGGTATTGTTTACCGAAATACGCTGGTTATTGGATCTGCAGTATCCGAAGGGGGTGATGCCGCTCCCGGTCATGTGCGGGCCTTCGATGTGGTTACGGGCAAGCTAAAATGGGTGTTTCATACCATTCCCCAGCCAGGCGAGTTTGGCTACGACACCTGGCCAAAAGATGCCTACAAGACAATTGGGGCGACCAATAATTGGAGTGGCTTATCGCTCGATGAAAAACGGGGCGTTGTCTATTTCGGCACTGGCTCACCGGCCTCTGATTTCTACGGGGGAGACCGCAAAGGGGCCAATCTCTTTGCCAATTGCATTATGGCGCTGGATGTCGAAACGGGCAAAATGAAATGGTATTACCAGACCATTCACCATGATTTATGGGATCGCGACCATCCTTGCCAGCCTAACCTTATCACGCTGAAACATAAAGGAAAACTAGTCGATGCGGTGGTTCAGACTACGAAAGATGGCTTGGTTTACGTGCTGGATCGAGATAAAGGTACATCGCTGTTTCCGGTCGAAGAGCGCAAGGTGCCAGTCAATGGCGTACCCGGTGAGCACCCCTGGCTGACTCAAAAATATCCGCTCAAACCCCTGCCGCTTTCCCGTCAGGTATACACCGAAGCCGACATTACCAACCTCTCACCCGAGGCTCATGCATATGTAAAAGAGCGCTTCCTTAAAATTCGTACTGACAATAAATTTGCGCCACCAAGCACGAAAGGCACCTTGCTTTTTGGCTACAGTGGTGGAGCTGAATGGGGTGGCAATGCTATTGATCCTAGCGGTATTCTTTACCAAAACGCCAATGAAGAGCCCTGGGAACTGATTATGGCGGACCGGGCGGGCCTCAGCAGTCAGAACAATCCACTCACGGCGGGCAATGCTCTTTACATCACCAATTGCGCGGCTTGTCACGGGCAGGACCGGAAAGGAAGTGGGCCAGAATTGCCGTCGTTAGTGAATATTGGCAAAAAACGGTCGGTAGATGAGATCAAATCCATTCTGAAAACGGGTAGCGGTCGGATGCCGTCGTTCCAGCAATTGTCGGAGAAAGAACGCGATGCGCTGATTAATTTTTTGCTGAACACAGAAACCGGCTCGACGAAGATAGTCAGCACCCAGACTAGCGGCCCTGATGCAATTAAGAAAAATAGCTTTCCTTACGTACCAGGCTATGTGAGCAAAGTTTGGCAACGATTTACGGATCAGGATGGCTATCCCGGCATTAAACCGCCGTGGGGCACGCTGAATGCAATCGATCTAAACACCGGAAATTATCTGTGGCGCGTTCCACTGGGCGAATACCCCGAACTAACCAAAAAAGGTATACCAATCACTGGAACCGACAGCTACGGTGGGCCATTGGCAACGGCAGGTGGACTGGTCTTTATAGCCGGTACCAAAGATGAAAAAATCCGGGCGTTCGATAAAAAAACGGGTAAGGTTGTGTGGGAATATCAACTTCCGGCAGGTGGTTTTGCTACACCCATCAGCTACGAAGTTGATGGCAAACAGTACGTGGTTATAGCCGCAGGCGGGGGGCGAGGTCAGAAGATTGGTGGAAATTACGTCGCATTTACTTTAAAATGACCATGACTAAATCCGTAGCAATTACTTGTCTTCTCTTGTGTGGACTGATTGGGCTGACTGCCAGTATGAAACCCGTTTTGGAGGTTCCAGAAATGGAAATTACCAACGGGCTGGTCAGTGCTCAAGTTTATTTGCCGGACGCCGAGAAAGGCTATTATCGAGGTACCCGGTTCGACTGGTCGGGTGTCATTGCCAGCCTGAACTACAAAGGACACAGCTACCATGGCAAGTGGTTTGATGCATATAATCCGACTACCCACGATGCGATTATGGGGCCCGTTGAAGAGTTTGGGCCGTTGGGCTATGCCGACGCTAAGGGTGGCGACACGTTTGTCAAAATCGGTATTGGGAGCATCACCAAACCTGATGACAAACCCTATAGCTCATTTAAACCCTACGCAATTGCCAATCCGGGAAGTTGGACGGTAAAAAAGAAGAAAGATCAGGTTCAGTTTAGCCACACCCTGACTAACACTCAATATGGGTACGACTACCAGAAAACGCTGAAACTGACCAAAGGGAAACCTGAATTGATAATCACGCACACCCTGAAAAATACTGGTAATCGCACGATTGAAACGACTGTTTATGACCACAACTTTTTTATGATCGATCAGCAGCCAACGTGTCCCGGTTATTCTGTCACTCTCCCGATTGGTAACCTGTCACCAGAAGGCGGGAAAGGCGTGGGCGAGATAGTGAAACTTCAGGACAACCAGATTGTCTTTCTGCGCGATTTAGAAAAACGGGAACAGGCTTATTTTCCCGATTTGGCGGCTGGAAAACCTGTGGCCTATAACCTGACCGTCGAAAACACGAAAACTGGAGCCGGTGTGCACGTTATCGGTGATCGGGAGATTGCTAAATTGGTCTTCTGGTCTTCGTCAACGACGGTGTGCCCCGAGCCGTATATTAACATCAACGTAGCACCCGGAAAGACATTTAGCTGGCAGATAGCCTATCAATATTACCTGAAAGACAGTATCAAGTAGCCAGACTAAATGACTTGGCTTGTACAACTAGTAACCTGATAAACCTCGTATGGAAAATCCAGAAACACAATCGGAAAGCAGTCGCCGGAACGCGTTGAAAATGCTAGGATTAGGCTCCACTACCGGACTATTTAGCCTCTTTGGTAGCCAGAAAGCGCGGGCAGAAACGTATGCCACCCCATCTTATGCTAAAGGGCTGGCCCCCGTAACTATAAAGAGTGTGCGAGCAATTACAACGGCTCCCGGAGGGTCTAATCTGGTAATCGTTAAAGTAGAAACCTCTGAACCAGGGTTATACGGCTTGGGTTGTGCCACCTTTACCCAGCGGGCATTAGTCGTCGTGACAGCTATCAATAGCTACCTGAATGATTTTTGCGTGGGTAAGGATGTCGATAATATTGAAGACATGTGGCAATCGGCCTACGTTAGTTCCTACTGGCGCAACGGGCCGGTCCTGAACAATGCCCTTTCTGGTTTAGATCAGGCGTTGTGGGACATTAAAGGCAAACGGGCCAATATGCCGGTGTATCAGCTTCTGGGTGGAAAGGCTCGCATTGCTGTTGACACCTATACTCATGCTAGCGGGCCAACACCCGAAGCCGTTGCCGATAAGGTGCAGCAATTCATGGAGATGGGTTTCCGCCACATTCGCATTCAGCAGGGCGGCTATGGCGGAGTGGGCGCGATGGCGGAGATTAAACCGGATTTTAAAACGGCTGGCTTTGGCCGGGAAACAGACGATTTTTCAGATCAGCGGACGTATCTGAAACGAGTGCCCAAAATGTTTGAGATCGTGCGCAAACGCTGCGGTGAAGATATTCAGCTTCTGCACGATATGCACGAATTGGTGGAGCCTATCGATGCCATCAATATGATTAAAGGGCTGGAGGAATACCGGCCTTATTTTATTGAAGATCCGTTCTCGCCCGAAAATATGAACTGGTTCAAGCAACTGCGCCAAACCACGTCCGTCCCGATTGCGATGGGTGAATTGTTCAACAATATCAATGAGTTCAAAGAGCCGATGGCGAATCACTTGTTCGATTTCATCCGCATCCATATCTCACAGATCGGTGGAATTACCCCCGCCATGAAAGTTGCGCGGCTGGGCGAGTGGTTCAATGTCCGAACGGCCTGGCATGGTCCGGGCGATACGTCTCCGGTGGGCCATGCCGCCAACAACAGCATTGATATTGCCGTCTGGAACTTCGGTATTCAGGAGTCACAGATCTTTAGCGACAAAGTAAAAGAAGTCTTTCCGGGATGTCCGACTATTAAGAATGGCTATTATTATGTGAGTGAGTCGCCCGGTCTGGGCATCGACATCAACGAAAAGGAAGCGGCAAAATACCCGATTGGTACCAAATCCAGATGGACAGTTCGTAAAAGTGATGGCACACTTTTGAAGCCGTAATTGCTTCGGATTACTGATCTAAGACCAATGCGAGGTAGTGGAGTCGGGTTTGATGTGACTCCACTACCTCGCATTGGTCTATTCAGTTGTTTATCGCTTTGAACTGGATTTCACCGCCGACGGGTTGGTTCCTTTGTCTAAACCTGCTTCGGTTAGCAACACTAGAAGAATACGTTGCATACCGAGGTAGCCTTTGTCATTTAGCCACCACTCGTTCAAGGCGTGTTCCCCTCCACCAATGCCTCCGCTGCCGATAGTGACGGCTGGAATTCCTAACGCAATAGGGGTATTCGCGTTTGTGGAGGCCACATCCAGTTGAGGTTCTACATTTAGGTATTTGGTCACAGCAATTGCCCGCTGTACCAGTGCGGCAGAGATATCCGTTTTACCCGACGGTCGATCGCCTATTTTCTTAACGTCTACTGTCAGATCGGGACCTTGTCGTTTGAGTCCATTTTCTTCCGTTAATGCTCGTTGAACAGCTGCTTGCAGCAACTTGTCTACTTCGTTGAGTTTTTCCGGACTCTCAGATCGCATATCTATTTCCATCCACGATTCGTAGGGGATGGCATTAACTGATGTTCCTCCACCAATAACGCTTACGCTATAAGTCGTTTTTACACCCTGCCGAGTTACTTTATCCGCTTCAGTTGTGAAGTAATAAATGGCTTTTCCCAACGCACTGTGCGGATTGACGATACCGAACGAACCGTACGAATGGCCGCCCGGCCCTTTGAACATAACCCGATAACGGTGCGAACCCAGGCCGCGGTGAACAATGCTACTGATACCATCGCCGTCAACGGCGATATACGAATCGACTTTGGGGCCGCCTTTCCGAAGGAGATGCTTCACTCCGCGAAGGTCTCCTAACCCTTCCTCACCAACCGCTCCGACAAATAATACATCGGCATCAGTCTCGATAGACGCTTTTTCCATGCCTTTCAGAACGGCCAGAATAGCCGTCAAGCCACGCGTGTCGTCGCCAATGCCGGGTGCGTAGAGCGTGTCGCCCTTTTGTTTCACTTTCACATCGGTCCCTTCCGGAAAAACGGTATCCAAATGCGATTCGACCACTACCGTTTTCTTGCCAGTGCGGCCTTTACGTTTGGCAATCACATTGTTTACTTCATCGATCCAGACCGAATCTGCACCAGCCTCTTTCATCATAGCCGCGTATTTTTTCGCTCTTGCACCCTCTTTGAACGGCGGTGAAGGAATCTCGGTCAGGGTAATGTGGTCTTGTTTGGTTTGGGGTTCTAGGTCTATGAAAACTTGAAACGCTTTTTTTACGGCGGGCTGATCTGTAAGTGCTTTCACCTCGTCAATATACCGCTTGTCAACCGCTGAAGTTTGGGGCGTTTTTGGCGTAGTTTGTTGAGCCTGGAGCCGTTGAGTCGTGAAACAAATCGATACTAAAACCAGTGAAAGTAGAGCGGGAATTCGCTTCATAAAAATAGATTAAGCAATAAAACGTGCTAAAAAGAATATGAAATTATACTATTCGGTGCTACTGAGTTTTTGTTTTGCATAAAAGACTATTATTATGCCAAAAACATGCTATAAGGCGTGTAAAGTTATAGTTTATTCTGCTAAATGAAGAAATACATACTTCCTCTTTTACTTGTTTATGTGACTCTGATTACGTCGGTCAGTGGTCAATCTATCAAGGCCAAAAACCTGCCTGAAGCGACCATAACCAGCCTGCACGAAGCTATGCAGGCTGGCAAACTGACAGCAGTTCAACTGGTTCAGCTTTATCTGGACCGGATTGATGCTTACGACAAAAAGGGCCCTTATTTAAACGCCATCATTATGGTGAATCCAAAAGCGTTGAGCGAAGCGCGTCGGCTCGATTCGCTCTACAAAGCGACGGGTCAACTAGTGGGTCCGCTACACGGTATTCCAATCATCGTGAAAGACAATTATAATACCTTCGACATGCCGACGACAAATGGTACGCTGGCGATGAAGAAGTCAATTCCACCCTACGATGCCTATGTAATACAGAAAATTCGGGATGCAGGAGCTATTATCATTGCGAAGTCGAACCTGGCTGAGTTTGCCATGTCGGGGCAGTTTTCGGTAAGTTCTATTCTGCCGGGGTACTCACGAAATCCGTATGATACCAAGCGGACAACAGCCGGGTCGAGTGGGGGCACGGCGGCTGCCGTGACGGCTAATTTTGGCACAATCGGGTTGGGTACCGATACGGGAAGTTCCATTCGCGGGCCTGCTGCTCACCAAAGTCTGGTTGGGTTTCGCCCGACGTTGGGCCTCGTTAGCCGCAGCGGTATTGCGCCCTTGTCCATGACCAATGATACGGGTGGGCCAATTTGCCGGACGGTAGAAGATGCCGTGCGCGTATTGGACGTTATTGTGGGGTATGACAAAGCTGATACCGTGACAAGGCAGAACCAGGGAAAAATTCCTCAAACTTACCGCCAGTTTCTGGATAAAAATGGACTGAAGGGTGCTCGTATTGGTGTTTTTCGTCAGTTGTGTACGTCGAAAAATTCTGATCCTCAAGTATATGCGCTGTTTAATAAGGCATTGGATGAACTTCGTGCCGCCGGTGCTATTGTAATTGACTCGGTCCGGGTGCCAGAACTGGATACAATCAATAAATCGTTTGATACTATCCCTCAATTAAGGCGCGATTTCAATCTGTATTTAGCCAATTTAGGACCTAATGCTCCGCACAAAACGCTGGCGTCAATTATAAAATCGAAGCAATTTCACCCTTATCTCGAAAAGTCTTTGCTTGATGCTCAGGCTGATACGCTGGCTCCCGAAGCCCATAAAGGGTGGGCGAAAAATCTGGCGTTACGCGAACGACTTCGCCAATTACTGTTACGAGCTATGGATTCGACGCAGGTAGATGTGTTGGTTTATCCATCGTTTAGCTACCCACCCCGGCTCATTGGTGATTTAAACACACCTTCGGGAACCAACAACAATGCGTTATCGCCACCAACGGGGTTCCCCGCTTTTTCGGTGCCGATGGGCTTCACATACGATCAATTGCCTGCTGGATTACAGTTCTTTGGCCGACCATACAGTGAGCCAACGCTCATTCGGTTATGCTATGCTTATGAGCAAGCTACGCACCACCGCCGACCGCCAGAAAGCACACCATCCCTGTCGAAAAGGAAACATAAAGCGGTACTTGCTCAATAATAACTGGAGTTCGGTTTTGTCGTGCTGAGCAAACAGCCCCGGTTATTACCATTTGCTGATCTGGTTTGACCCCATCGGGGTCAAACCAGATCAGCAAATAAGAACGAGATTAATCATCGTAAACTAAATACCTAGTGGGCCACCCAGCGTAACGTCAGAGCTAGTTGGTATATGACGGCTGGTATGATGACTGCCGGGGTGTTTGTCTTCCTCTTCTTTGGAGCGATTGTTAACGAACGACTCTGCCAGAACTGTTAATTTCCGATCCGTTTCTTTTTCTTCTTCCAGCGTCTTCGCGAGCAATTCTGCCGACTGGCTGAAATCCAGAATATTGGCTAAAGTTAGCAGTGAACCGTAAGCCGCAATTTCGTAATGCTCAATCTTTTGGGCGGCAATAATCAGCCCTGCATCACGTGTTAGCGAACCCGGCTCTGTACCCGAAATTACTCGTCTGGCATCGCTAATCAACCCATCAATGGCATCCGATGTAAGCACTTCGGTTTTTATGCCAATAATCTTGAAAATCTCCTCCAACCGTTCCACCTGATTGTGACTTTCGTTTTGATGGGTCAAAAAAGCCGTACCCACCTCGTTTGTCGTGCTGGCTTCAGCTTGCTCGCCCAGTGCATCAACGGCTCGCTTCTCCGTGTAGTAAACGCTTTTTAATTCACTTATAAACAAGTCGCGTAATCCTTCGTCAGTAGTGGAATCATTACCACTAAAAAAACTTGCTATTCTATCTGCCAAAGCTGTCATAACGGTTGAGTAATTTAATGTAAATCGTTTATTGCTGAACTAGCTACTAATTCTGTGCCAGTTATTGACTGTCTGGCACTTGTAAATTTATTTACGACAATATGGTTATATTTTTCTACACAATTTGTAGCAGATTATCAACCCCATTATCCCGTAGGGTAGTTATACTTAATTGGCAATTCTCAATATGGAGTGTTGTTCCCACACTAAAATAGATCTTGGTTTTTGAGATTAATAGCCTGCCGCTTGCCCGTCTTTTCGCATTTCGGTAGCTCCCCAGTAGATTCGGTTGATGGCATCCCACTGAATGGCCTGATATCCGCCGAAGAAATCGGTTGGTGCTAAATGATGCCCACGTTTTTCCAAATCAATTCGGACTTCGGCAGAAATCCCACTTTCTAAAGCTAGTTTACCACCGTCGGTCATGACCGTTCCAATTGGTTCACTACTCCCTGAATGACTAAATCTAGCTGCATCGCCCGCTTCCTGAACGTTCATGCCAAAATCGATAATGTTACACAGCACCTGCAAATGACCCTGAGGTTGCATCGCCCCGCCCATAACTCCGAAACTTAGAAAAGGCTCTCCATTTTTGGTGACGAAACCGGGAATAAGGGTCGAAAATGGCCGTTTAGCTGGCGCATACACATTGGCATGATTGGGCTGCATATTAAAACTTGTGCCTCTATTATGAAAGACAAAGCCCAGTCCGTCGGGAACCATACCGCTACCAAATTCCAGCATATTACTTTGAATCAGCGACACTATATTTCCCTGATCATCGGCTACGGTCAGGTATACCGTATCGCCAGCGCGGAGAGCCGGGTCACCTGCATCCAGGCGTTCAGATGCCTTTTTAGGGTCAATTAATTTGCGTCGAATAGTCGCGTATTCTTTGGTTAACAACCAGTTGGTAGACGCTTTCGCAAAGTCTGGGTCGGAATAATACCTAGCCCGGTCTTCAAACGCCAACTTTTTAGCTTCTACGAGCAGATGTAAATAATCAGCGCTGTTATGCCCCAGGCTTTTTAGATCGAAGCCTTCCACAACATTCAGCATTTGCAACACCGCAACTCCCTGACCATTCGGCGGCAATTCATGAACATCATACCCTCGGTAGTTAATCGATACGGGGTCAATCCACGTACTCTGATGAGCGGATAAGTCAGCTTTACGCAGGTATAAACCCGCTCGGCGGGCGTAGCGGTCAATAGCGTCGGCAACGGTACCTTTATAAAAAACGTCCCGCCCGCCGTTGGCTATTTTTTCGTAGGTAGCTGCCAAGTCTGGATTCCGAAATAGCTGCCCTTCAACGGGAGCTTTGTCATCGATCAAAAACGTCTGGCGGAAATTGTTGAACTCGGTGATGATGGCTTCATTTGCGGCCAACCGGCTAGCCGCTACCTGCCAGGAATAGGCAATTACCTGCGGAAC
The DNA here is from genome assembly GCF_042686045.1 of Spirosoma flavum. Lineage (NCBI taxonomy): Bacteria > Pseudomonadati > Bacteroidota > Cytophagia > Cytophagales > Cytophagaceae > Spirosoma > Spirosoma flavum. The sequence continues at coordinate 590,161 of NZ_JBHUOM010000023.1, read as the reverse complement.
CGGAACGCCTTCGCGCGCATACCGGATGCTTGGTGTTAGCAGGTTACGCATGGGCAATTTGCCAAAACGACGGTATAGCGTAAACCAACCATCTACCGCACCGGGCACTGACACCGAAAGCGGTCCGTAGAGAGGAATTTGCGGACGTTCTCCCAGAACTGCCCGCAAGCCATCATACGTCAATCCTTTCGGCGAACGTCCACTAGCATTCAGTCCGTACAATTTGTGGTCTTTCGCCGACCAGATGATGGCAAATAAATCGCCACCGATGCCGCCATTGTTGGGTTCAATAACACCAAGTGCTGCGTTGGCGGCAATAGCTGCATCGACCGCCGTTCCGCCCTGCTTAAGTATGTCCAGCCCAATTTGTGTAGCCAGCGGGTGACTAGTAGCGACCATCCCATGTCGACCCAATATTGGGCTACGGGTTGCGAAATTAGGCCCCGTAATCCGGTCGCCTTTACCCGTCGATTGTCCGTAGAGAGGAGATGTAATTAACCAAAGCAGTCCTAAAACATACGTGATGCCAGATGTATTCATGCAAAAATGTAGTTTAGTCCCAACAATGTGTGGTAGGTTTACTGTACTACATATATAGGGTGGTTAACATGTACGTCTACTCATACAGTAAGGTGATACAAAAAAATAATTCCGTGGCTCATGTGAGCCTACTTGCCCACGGGTCACGGAATTAGATTATAAGGGTTAAATTAAGCCAAGACTATCTCAATCTTTTTCCCGGAGGTAAATGTTGTTACTGATGGATTCCAGACGAACCGTTGGCCCTCCACCGTTTAGTGTTCCCTCCAGAAGGTAGCCTACCATCGGGTTTTTCGGTCTCTTACTCTTGAAGTCGATAGTCAAGTCGGAGTAGACCTCTCCCGTAACGGTTTTCATGGCTACGTTGGCTCCTTTCGATTTAGGCCAGTTCATATCAACAAAACCGCTAATAGTCTTCGCAAACACCGGTCCTGTTGCGCCCTCGATATCAATATTGCCGTTAATCGTTTCGAGTTTCAGCTGAGCATTCCGGGGTAGAAAAACCTGATAATTGATTTCGCTGCACACAGAATAATGCTTGCCGTCACGTTCACTATTCCAGGAACTGCGCTGGTTGGGACAGTCCTCCGGGTTGCCGTGCTTGATCAATTCTTTGTCAAAATCGGTTTTGAGACTGACTTCCTGCGTTGTAGAGCCGGTTGTCACCAGGAAGGCGTCATTAAGTTTTCCTCCATTGATAGTAACAGCCATTCGGACCAACGCATCTGGTTTATCCCAGTAACGAACCCGAATACTGTCAGCAAATTTCAGGTTGAGATTTACAAGCTGGTTAGCAGTTACGGGCAGCGTCTTTTCGATGATTTTCTGAGCAAACGCTGGGCGGATGAGCAGGCCGAGCAGTAAAAAACAGACAAATTTTTTCATGAGATTGAAGGGGGTAGATTTAAATCACTTTTGTTTCCGGATGTAGATATTGCTGGTAATGGTCTTAAGCTGCATATCAACGCCACCGCCATTTGTCGTACCGTCGATCTCATGACCGCCACCCACTCTCGACATGCCTTCTTTCGTCGTTTTTACACCCAGATCAAAGTCGGTATACATTTCTCCATTAATTGACCGTAGCTTCATATTCGCCTTGGTACTGGCAGGTAACGTAATATCGACTGGGCCATTGATGGTCGAAATAGCCGTTGGTTTGTCCTGACTCAGAGCTGAGTAAACGACTTTAACTTCTCCATTAATGGTGTTTGCCACGACAGGCCCCGTTATGTTGTTGAGGTCAATGGACGCATTGTTGGTGCGGATTTCCAGATCACCATCCATATTGCTGATGGTGATGCTCGAACCCTGCCAGCTGGGTTCCTGATATAGGATGGCCACTTTTCGGGGGAGTTTAATGGTGTACTTAATTTGTTTGCGGGTAGCTTTCTCAATTTTTAATCCCCCATTCTCTGATGTCACCGCCAAGCCAATGCCGGAATTATCGATTGCCGAATTGTAAATAGGTTTTAGCCCTTTGGCCCGTTCGGGGGGAGCCTCATACCCAGAGGAAGCCTGAATGATAACCTCATCGCTGTTATGACCTTCAATTTTTAGATGGACAGCATCCATCTCAATCGTTACTTTTCGGTCTTTGGCATTCGCCAATTTGGTTCTGTATTCCTGGGCCTGGATCGTGGTTATGCTCCACAAAAAGCTGGCACTTATCAAAAGAATCTTGTTCATGAGTTGTTTTATATAATTGGTAGGACTGATCTATGAGGGTGAATTTGTGACTCGGTTTAGGCGGCTGATGCCTTCTTCGGCTTTGAGCCGTACCACGTTGAGGATCTGCTGGTTCTGGGCCAGCCGCTGCATTTCATGGACGGCTCGCTTTTCTTTAATGCTCACCAGTATGTCGATGAGCGTTATCTGAATGTTGGGATCTGTTTGAATTTGGAGCGATTGAACCAGCGCGTCGCGCACATCCGGCTCGTTTTCGAAGCGCGCCAACGCCTGACAGGCCGCCAGCCGCACATTCACATTGGCGTCGAAGTTCAGCGTATTAATGAGCAGTTGCGTAATGTCCCGATCTGCCTGGGCGAGTTCATAACTTTGATTGACCGCCTGAATACGTTCACTTGCCGACGTTTTGGGTGATTGTTCGAATGCCAGCACTTTCTTCATCTCCCTAACTGGCGTCCCCTCATCCGACGAGTTAGTTAGTAGCGCGCTGGGTTTACCTGATCGCCAATCATCATAAACTATTCCTCCCGCGAATCCAACAATCAGCAAAACTACACTGGCAGCCAGTCGTAAACTCCAGCTTGTCAGACTAATAACTCGTCCTGATTTTGGACTATTCAGTTTGGCGGCTAGCTGGTTGCTGAACGCCAGTGAGGGCTGCTGATTTCGGGCGTCGGTGAAGTAACGGAACTGCCCGGCATGTTTCTGTAAGTGCGCTGGAATCGTTTCTTGCTGGAAAAACTGTCGTAACTGCTTTTCTTCAGCCAGCGATGTTTCTCCCTCGTAATAGCGTTCCAGCAGCTTTTCAATGTCCTGCTTCATAATCGTTGGTTTTTGCGTAATTGTCCCGCAGACGCTGACGTGCCCGTGATAAAATCACCCGAATGTTGTTGATACTAAGACCCGTTACCTGTTCGATTTCCTCGAAGGAGTATTCCTCAACATCACGAAGATGGAGAATGAGTTTCTGCTGATCTGGCAAGTCGTCAATCAGCCGATACATAAGACTGGCACTGTCGACTAACTCGGCCTGCTGATAGGGAGAAACCCCCTCGGCCTGCACACTAAGCACGTCGGCTCCGTCGGTTGTTCTTTGCTTATTGTGTGCTTTGAGCTTATCCAGGCATATATTCTTGGTCATCTGTACCGCCAGTGCTTCTACACTGTGGTAGGCATCTAACTGTTGCCGGTTGGTCCAAAGCCGTAGCAATACATCCTGCAAGGTATCTTCGGCTTCTTCGCGGTTGCGCAGAAATAACTGCGCCAGCCGAAAAAGGCGTCCCTGTACAGGTAGTATCCGTTGTTTGAAGGCTTGTAGATCCATTTCAATGACAAAGACGACTGAGCCAGAGAAACATTACAGATTAGAGCGATTTATTTTGTGAGTGGGCAGATTCAATCCATCCCGAAGGGATATAATACGTGTAGAAAAGTAAGACGTAAATGTTAGATGAGCGCCCGATAGGGTCGCATGGTTTTCTAATGTGATCTTTTGGCTATAAACAGTTGACCCCGAAGGGGTCGTATCACACTGACTGAAAATTACTTTTTAAGTAATTTATCGTATCCAAATAGTCTTAAGGATACCTGTCAAGCCTTCCTGATCAAATCCAGCAGTTTGCGGTCCAGTTTGTGGCCGTGCCAATCTTCGTAGGCTACATCAGTGCGGCCAGAATCCAGAATGCCGAAATCGCCGATGAATTCCCAAAGAGCAAAGCCAATTTGGTGTGATGACAAAATGTCGAGCACGTCGCCAAACCAGGCCAGAAATACATCGTGCGGAGTTTTGTTCCAGCAACCGCACTCGCCACAGTGAACGCCAACACCTTTATTGACTAACTCAATCCAAGGTTGGTAGAAGGTCTCAAGCATAGCCTTGCTCAAGTATTTGTCGCCGACCTGCCCCGGCCATTTTGGTTCGGGTAGATGATCGGGGTCTTTGTTGGCCCAGGGAGCTTTGTAATGCGAAATGATACCCGGAGTATAACCCCGGCAACTTTGTGCAATATCTAGATCGGTGATTTCGGGAATAACTGAAGAGCCTGTATCGTTTCCATCGGCAATGATCAGATGCTTCGGGTTTTCCTTTCGAATGGCGTTAGAAGCCGCCTGCGCCACCCTGCGGTAGGTTGCGCCCGGTACGGAACTACGGTGCGAAAGCTGGTCGTTCATGTCGGCCCGCATACTGGGTTCATTCAATAGGTCGAAGCTTATTTTCTGCGACGATACATTCTTGTAGCGTTTGGCCCACATAGCCCAGTGAAAACAAAAGGCATCAAGTGCGGCCTGGTCGGTCCATAGATTATAAGGCTCGTTAAATCCCGCGTTGATGCAGTAGCCCGGTGCCCGATGCAAGTTTAAACTAACGTGCAGGTTGTGTTTATGCGCCAGAGAAACCAGCCGATCTATCCGGTCAACGGCCTGCTGATCAATTTTATACACCTCGTCAGGCGTAATGTTGCGACTCCGGTCGAAGCTGAGGTAATACGGATAGGCCATGGGGAGCCGCACAAAGTCGAAGCCCCAGTCCTGCATCCATTTGAGGTGGTCCTCTTCGGTAGCCCGTCGACTTTTCGATGGATCGGGCGAGAAGAAATCCAGTAGGTTAAAGCCTTTCCATCTTGGCAGCTTATTTTTTGCCACGGTTTCTGGTTGCGATGTGGCTAAAAGTCCCGGTCCGGTTGCGCTCAGGGCGGCTGTAAGCAGGCCGGTGTTTTGAATAAACGTCCTTCGTTGCATGAATGATAGAGCAGGGCAAATTGCCAATCTACTTATTGGTCAGAAGTTAACTTACAGTAAAAATAATGGGTCTATTGTCTTATAGGAGAAGTTTTACCTTTTCACCGATGGCGTCTGCATGACCTCGACGGCTACGAAAAATCCGTCGTTGACCTACATGGTACTCACCGCTGGAACGGCTAATGATGCTGTAAGCGATTAAAAAAGAAAAACCTATAACTATGAAAAAAACCTTTTTCTCGTTGTGTCTGGCAACGACATTAGTACTTGGTGGAGCAAACAGCTTTGCCCAAAAAGGCAAACCGCTCTATACCTTCCCACTTGGCGTTGAGTCGTACACGTATCGAGCAAGCTTTCCCAAGAGCGTCATTGCTACTTTAGATACCATCAAGGCGCTGGGCATTACCGAAATGGAAGGGGGCGCGCCAAAGGGAATGACCGGTGAAGAATTTAAAAAATTATGCGACGAGCGCGGGATTAAAATTCCGGCGACAGGATCGGGTTACGAACAGATTGTGAAAGACCCGGAAGAGGCTGTCAAAAATGCGAAAGAACTGGGAGCCACCTTTGTGATGGTGGCCTGGATTCCTCATCAAAAAGGTAATTTCACGCTCGACAATGCGAAGAAAGCTGTTGAAGATTTCAATCGGGTGGGAAAGGCCCTGAAGGAAAAAGGCATAACATTCTGCTATCATAACCACGGCTACGAATTTCAGCCTTACGAGAACGGAACCTTGTATGACTATATCGTCAAAAATACCAATCCCGAATACGTATCGTTCGAGATGGATATTTTGTGGGCGCAGCACGGCGGTGCCGATCCCGTTGGATTATTGAAAAAATATGGCAGCCGGTACAAACTAATGCACCTGAAAGACCTCAAAAAAGGTATCAAAGGCGATTTGACGGGTGGTACGCCTGCCGAAAACGACGTAACTCTCGGCGACGGCCAAGTGAATATTCCGGAAATTTTACGTTTAGCGAAAAAAGCTGGTGTCAAGCATTATTTCATTGAAGACGAAAGCAATCACGAATACGAACAAATGCCAAAAAGCATTGCGTATTTGAAAAGTTTGAAGGAATAGTACGAATTGCAAGCGTGATAATTCGGTACTTTTTACCAAACAGAGTACCTTTATAAAGTAGAAAACGGCGGCTGATCTCATCTGATTAGCCGCCGTTTTTTGTAGTGACTGGTTGCCATTCTGCATTTATCCGCGAAACTTGATTGGGTAGTTCATATATTGGTTAGTTGTTTTCTACTTTCGTTTGCTTCCTTTTTATACCGTTTGCCGACTCAGACGGGCCTCTGCGCTTTTTCGTTTTGCTCACGACAATCTATGTCCGCTATGAAATTTAAATGGCTTGTTAGTGGCTTCTGGATGGCTGTTTTTCTTTCGTGTCTGGATGTGTCAGCCCAGACAATAGCTGTGAGTTTAAGCGTTGATGCGGCAACTGCTGGCTATCGGGTCAACGAAGATTTTGTCGGTTTCAGCATGGAGCAGTATACTTTGTCAACCGGCTATTGGAGCAAGCTGGGTAGTTTTTGGAAAGGCGGGACAAATGGTAATGCCCGCTTTAAAAACCTGTTAGCCAACATCAGTAATCATTCTGTTATCCGGCTTGGTGGGTTTACCGCCGACGATCGGATGGTCTGGCAAAACACAACAAGGGGAAGCAGCACCAACGTTCGGGCAACGTATTCGGATGATACCGACAAATTCTTTACGTTTCTGTCGGAGATAGGTTGGAAAGGCATTTATACCATCAATCTGCCGATTAATACGCCCGCCAATGCGGTATCTGAAGCAACCTATATCATGAACAAGTATAGTGCTCAACTTCACAGCCTGAGTCTGGGAAACGAGTCTTATTTATACGCGGGGGTATTTAGAACGACTGCCTATACGCCAGACAGTTGCATGATAAAAGATTACCTGCCCATGTATGATGCGATCAAAGCGGCTAACCCGGCTATACCCATCAGCGGACTTGATAATGGTGCTCAAAAATACTATGGTGCCCAAAATCAGACATGGAATAAGGTCTTTACAGACTACGTCAATAACTCGGGCAGCAGTCGGCCATTAGCTGCCCTGAACGTACACAATTATGGGTTGGGCAACAATTCTAACACGTTATCGCGTGATGCTGCGGCAGATACGCTTATGAACTTTAATAACGCTCCGAAAACCTTTATGGCTACGCAGTTTCCGTACGTAGTCCAACTGGCTCAGGCAAAAAATGTTCCTCTGCGATTTTCTGAAACGAGTAGTGCCGCCACTGGCACCTCCGATACCACAAATGTATCGCACACGTATGTATCGGCTCTGTGGGCGTTGCAATATCTGTATACCCTTGCCGCCAATGGCGTGAGTGGCGTTAATTTCCATTCGTCGGGTTCCAGTGTTTATTCTGCCATCGACTGGGGACCAAATGTTTCAACTTCCTCCTATAGAATCGCACCCATCTATTACGGTTTACTGGCCTTTGTGGACGGAGCGAAAAATCAGCGACTGTTGACGGTTACGCCATCTGCATCAACCACCAATCCGCGAACCAGTTATTTTGCTACCAGTTCGGATGATGGTAAGATCATAAAAGTTACCCTTATCAACAAAGACTTTACCAACACAATCAACGCCAGCGTGACTATTCCCGGCGTGGTAATTAATACAGCCAGTTATCAAACGCTCAGGCCACAAACCAGTCGCTATGACTACGTAGCCAACACTTACTATGCCAACGCCCAGGTAGCCACCAGCGGTAGCTTTACAAAAGGTTCACCCACAGCCCTTTCGCTGTCAAATCCGACCAGTTTCAGTGTTACCGTAGCCCCAATGACGGCTGTGGTCGTGACCATAGAAACCAGTTCCCAACTGATGTACACGCTTAAAACGGGCAACTGGACAGATCCTTCGGTATGGTCGGGCAATCGGGTGCCCACTAGTAGCGACGTGTTGCAAGTGAAACACCTGGTGATAATTCCAGCTAACAGCGTTGCCTACGGATTTCGGATGATCTTTACGGCGGGTGTCACGTTGCAGTACGGTCAGAATGCCCGGCTTCAGTTAGGCCAATGAATTCGATACTATTACTTTGCCCCTTATTTTTTGTGCAAGGTTTTATTGGCCTTCCGAATCGCTTTGTGAGACAAATCGTAGGTAAAGCAACTTTCCCATCCCTGAAAATCATAATGCCACCATTCCCACGGAAAGATGGCAAAACCAACCTGCTCCATCGCCGACCGTAAAACGGCGCGGTGAGCCAATGAAGCACTATCAGATTTCATGTAATTATGAAAAGCACGGGGAGTTGTCTCATCGTAATCGGATGGCATGGATAAGCGTTTACCCGTTTTTTGGTCGTACAATGACAAGTCAATGGCCATGCCCCGGTTGTGCCGTGAGCCTTTGTGCGGGTTGGCTACAAAGGTGGTATCCTTAATTTCTTCGTAGAAAAGTACGGTTACGGCATACGGGCGATACCCATCGAAGAGCACTAAACCGAACCCCTGCTTTTTGAGATTTTCACTAGCCTGACGAAGCGCCAGTGCGGCTGGTTTACGCATAAATACATCGGCGGTTGGGTAGAGCTTCCGCTTCACAATGTTGTTGTTGGTGGCGTACGTAACGTCGAAGTGAGCATCGGGAATGAGTTGACGCATGTCCACCAATTCATTATCAGAATCAGCCGCTACAATTTTTTGGTATATCGTTACATCACCCACTACCGGAAGGCCATACTTGCTTTTAGGAAGATCGTACGTAGTTGGAGTTGGCTGTCCTAAAGCCGATTCCAGCAGGCCGAGTGACCAGAAAAGTACCAATAGACCATGTAAACACAAACGATTGTTTAAGCGCATTTTCATATAAATAGCAGGTTGTGTGCCTCAAAGTAAGCATTTTAGACCTAACTGGAACACTTGCCGAGAAGGAAGCTTTATTGAGAACGGCATAAGTTAGATATATGTAAGTAGATAGACTTGTCTACTATGGAAAATAGCTGTACGTTTGTCCACCATGAAAGAGTCAGTTGTAAAAGATCGGATTGTTGACGTAGCCTCAAGACTATTCTACCAGCAAGGCTATAATCTAACCGGGATTAATCAAATTATAGACGAAGCACAGATTGCCAGAGCCTCGCTCTATAATCATTTCGATTCCAAAACGGATTTACTGATGGCGTATCTTGAGAAAGCAGAGAACAATTGGTTTGTCCAGCTTGACGCGTTTTTGGCGCCTATTTCTGATCCAAGAGAGAAACTGTTGAGCTTATTCGATCACCGTGTTTGGCGGCAGCAAAAGACAAGCTATGGGGGCTGTCAGTTTCTTAAAATCAGTGCCGAAGTAAGCCGGGAGGAAACCAGGGTAGCGGACTTAGTAAAAGCTCAGAAAGAGCGGGTGAAAAATTTAGTTGGTCAACTTGTGGTGCAGGTAGATCATTCTCCGCTACTTTCTGACGAACAGCTTACCGATATGATTTTTTTGCTGCTCGAAGGAGGGGCCATAAATGGAGCCATTGCTAAAAATTCGGTAGCCTTGGACAGCGGAAAAACAATCGTGGAAAAATTTCTTTAATTCTTTCTACCGTATAGACAGAATTGCAATGATAATAGTCTAATTTTTTTCCTAATATAGACAGACTGATCTATTCAATATGAAAGAAAATAACTCAAAATGGGTTGCGCTCGCGGTGGTTTTATTAGCTCCCCTGCTTTCCGTAATAGACGTGTTTATCATCAATGTCGCCATTCCTGCTATCAAAAACGGCGTTCACGCTACCGACGGGCAACTGCAATTAGTCATTGCTGGCTATCTCCTGGGCTATGCGTCTTTCCTGATTACGGGTGGTAGAGCGGGAGATGTATTTGGCCGTAAAAAGGTATTTATATGGGGTATGGCTCTATTTACACTAACATCCTGTTTGTGCGGGTTAGCCCAATCACCCCTTCAGCTCAACATGGCTCGTTTTTTCCAGGGTATCAGTGCGGCCTTTATGGTGCCACAAACGATTTCCTACATCCAAGTGCTGTTTGTTCAGCCAACAGAACGAACAAAGGCCGTTGGTCTTTTCGGCATTACACTGGGTATTGCGTCAGTTACGGGTCAATTTTTAGGAGGGTACTTCTCAGAAAGTCACTTTGCTATTGCCGGTTGGCGACTGATCTTTTTTATCAACTTACCCATTGGTATACTCGCTTTGCTGGCTGCGGTCGTCTATCTACCCGAAACCGTCAGTAATCGCAAACAGTCCTTCGACTACGCAGGCACCGTTATTTTAACCATCGGATTAGTGTGTTTGATTTACCCCCTCATTCAGGGGCGAGAAACGGGTTGGCCCTGGTGGACAATCTGTATGCTGATGACTTCTTTCGGCGTTTTTTATTACTTCATCCGGCATCAACAGGGCAAGTTGAAAAGAGGACATGCGCCACTCGTCAACATGAATCTATTTCTCTTTCGCGATTTTAATATAGCCCTTTTAGCCACCTTATTCTTTTTTATGGTGCATACGTCTTACCTATTAATCTGCACGTTGTACTTCCAAAACGGAATGGGCATTCCGCCTTATCAAGCCGGGCTTAACTTCGTACTTTGGGGATTGGGCTTTATGATTTCATCCCTGCTTTCGATCAGACTGGTGGTGCGTCACGGAAAAATAGTCTTACAAATAGGGGTGGTCATAATGGTAGTTATGCTCTTGCTACAACTGAATTTATTCACCTTGCAATCACCCCGTTGGACCATTATTCTTCTGTTGGTTCCCTACGGATTTGGGAGTGGATTTGTGTTACCATCTTTATTAAACATGGCCCTCAAAAGTATTCCTATCCAATTTGCCGGGGCAGCATCAGGCATGTATTCCACTTCTCAGCAAACGGCTTCGGCACTCGGTGTGAGTCTGATTGGCGGTTTGTTTTTCTCGACGCTAAAAGCAAGTCCTGGCAACTGTCACTACTTATATGCTTTTCAGTCAAGTCTTTGGGCTGAAATTGTCTGTCTTTTCCTGGTCAGTTATCTGCTCTACCGACTGCCGGATGAAAAACGGACTAACGCCATAATCTTACCAGCCGAATAATAACAAATTGCTCTAATAGCCCAACTCGCCTACTACTTATAATAGTGAATTTATAACTAAGCGAACATATCTGAAATCTTGTAATAAACTCAATCATGCCACTAATCACAGTAACACTTCTAAAGGGAAAATCAGCTGCGCATAAACGAAGTATCGGCGACGCCATTCACCAATCTCTAGTGAAAAGTGGCGTTTCATCAGAAGACCGATTTCAGCGCATTATTGAATTAGACGAAGAAAATTTCATTTATAATCCAACCTATCCCGACCTGACCAATCCCAGAAGCGCCGATTTTATTATCATTGAAATCTTATTCTCGGTCGGACGAAGTGTAAAGGTCAAGCGTCAGATACTCGCTGATTTGATGCTTGATCTCGACGCCATCGATATAAATCTTAATGATGTGATGGTGAGCTTTCAGGAAACCGCGTGGGAGAATTGGGCTTTTGCTAATGGCGTCATTCTTCATGCCTGACTCTTGTTAGGTCGTGAATTAGTCCAAAAAGTAGTATCAGTACGTTTCTCGCGCCTGTCAGTCTCCGCGAGCAACGTGTATAATTATGCTTTTTAGGCTAATTTAGGCGTCAGTTATAGTCAGGAATACAGATGAACCTTCTCCTCATTAAGTTAACAATCATTCCCGGCGTCATTGCGTTGGTCACACTGGCGATTCGGAAGTGGGGCAATAAAATAGGAGGCTTGATTGGTAGTATGCCGTGGACTGCCGGGCCAACTTTACTGTTTTTTATTCTTGAACAGGGAAAGACATTTGGCATTCAGTCGATTCAGGGAGCAATGACGGGGATTCTGGCCTTAATCAGCTTTTGCTTTAGCTACTCGACCTTTTCCCGAAAACTAAGCTGGTTTCCCACTCTTCTGCTGGCGTATGGGGTTTATACCGCTACCGCTCTATTTTTCAATTATTTGCAGCTGAATTTATGGCTAAGTTATTCGCTTGTAATAACCTCTACCTTAATAGCACTACGGTTTTTCCCGGCCCCAACTAAGCAGGTAACCACAACCCGGCGCTTGCCTTTCGATATTCTCATTCGCATGGCTGTGGCTACCCTGTTTGTGCTGGCCATTACCGGATTAGCCAGTGTCTTGGGGCCCAACTGGAGTGGCATCCTAACGCCATTTCCTATCATGACATCTGTTCTGGCTATTTTTTCGCACACCCTTCAGGGTAGTAATGCCGCCATCACAACACTCCGGGGACTTGTTATGGGATTACTGGGTTTCACCACTTTTCTCTTTCTGCAAGCTTTTCTACTGCCTTCGTTTTCGGTTGCCCTCTCGTTCGGTCTTGCCTTTATCGTCAACGCGCTCATTAATCTAACCGCCAGTAGGGTATGGTAATTCACAAGCCAATCAACGGGCAGAAGTAGGCATAGCGGGTGGCTGGTATAAAAAGTAATCGTAAATTGATCGGGCAGAATGGGCAATTGTTTGCTCGCGCTCAGCCAGCGGCATGGGCGAGTCACCAACAAAAACGGCAATGGCAATATGGCCTGCATCGCCCGGCAAGGTGATAATGCCTACATCGTCGGTGGCGCTGCCATCCAGTGAGCCGGTTTTGTGGGCAATAACAGTCGATGGAGGTAAATAGCCTTTGAGTCGCGCGGCTCCGCCCCGGCAGCGTTCCATCACACCCAGCAGGAGTGCCCGGCTTTCAGGTTTTAATGCCGTACCCCGGTAGATTTGGGCCAGTAAATTAACCATTGCTTCGGGAGTCGATGTATCGCGGGGGTCTGTTTTTAGTTTGATAGCCGCAGCCCGTTTCATCTCTGGTGTAGTCGCACTGTCTAGCTTGGCGTAGAAGCCCAGCGTCCACTGATCGGAGGAGGGAAGCGTGATACCGTCAAGGTCAGCCAGTAGTTGAATGATGCTTCTATCGACAGACATACCTTGAACACCCAGCGTTTTCAGGCGATCCTGAACGGCTTTTGTGCCACCTACCAGGCGAAGCAGAATATCCGTCGCCGAGTTATCACTAATGACCATCATCAGTTCCAGCAGATTTTGAACGGACAATTGAACGCCGGGTTTAGCAAAGAGAACGTCTAACGTGCCACTGCCCGGATGCAGATCGGAGGGTTGCAGATCGACCATCGTCATCAGGGATAATTCGCCTTTTTCAATTAGGGTAAATAGCTGAACAGCAATGGCTACTTTAATCGTACTGGCCATCGGAAATCGCTCCTGTAGATTTAGACTCACCTGTTTGCCGGATTCGAGGTGAATCGCACAAATGCCAACTTTGCCTTTGGCTAATTTCGCGATGCGCTCTAATTCCTGATCCAGCCGCTGCGTGGCAACGTCCGGCGCTTTTTTCGTGGATAAGCTAGTTTGTGCTATGCCCGGCACACTGCCCAGAAGCATAACGCCAAGTAGTAGCGAGGTGAGTTTCGTAAGAGTTAGATTCATTGGTTGTAGAGGTGTTTATTGTATCGTGGGTACAAATTCGCGTGGTCGCCTTATTGCCCTGCTTTTTGCTCCATATAATTCACCGTCAGATGGCATAGTGCTTTTACACCCAGGCCAAAGCTACTTTCGTCAATCTGGAAGTCGGGGGTGTGATGCGGTATCTGACCCGGCTTTTTGTCTTTCGGTCGGGCACCCGTGCTGAAAAAGAAGCCAGGAACCTTCTGCGCAAAGTACGCAAAATCTTCAGAGCCCATACCCGACGGAACCAGCAGAACGTTTGGCATACCGGCTAATGCCTGTAGCGTGGGAACCATTTTTGCCGTTAACTCCCGGTTATTGACAAGCATCGCATCTTCCATACTAATGGCGACTTCGGCAGTAGCACCAGCGCTCTTTGCAATACTCGTCACCACCTCCTTTATGCGCCGGTATATGGTGTTCCGCATGGTCGTATCGAGTGTTCGGATGGTACCGATCATCGTTGCCTCTTCCGGAATAATGTTTTCCCGATTACCGGCATGAAAGGCACCTATTGTCAACACGGCGGCATGTTCGGTGAGGGGCATATTTCGGCTCACAATGGTTTGCAGCCCCATGATAATTTGTGCTCCTGTAACAATCGGATCAACGCCTGACCAGGGAGCAGCCCCATGCGTTTGTTTGCCGTGTATGGTTATCTTAAAGATGTCATTCTCCGCGCTCACGCTGCCGGGCCGGTAGGTAAATAGCCCAAGAGCGGTTCCAGAAGCAATATGCTGTCCGAAAATAACATCCACTTTAGGGTTATCCGGTACACCTTCTTTGACCATTAGTTTGGCACCACCTTCTTCGCCGGTTGGCGGACCTTCTTCGCAGGGCTGGAAAATAAACTTTATGGTGCCTCGTAACTCACTCCGTACCGATGCCAGCACTTCGGCGGCACCCATCAGCATGGCCACATGGGAATCGTGACCGCAGGCATGCATCACTCCCGTCGTTTTCCCGTTGTAGTCGGTTGTAACGGTCGATTTGAACGGTAAATCAACGCGCTCGGTTACAGGCAAGGCATCCATATCTGCCCTCAACGCCACAACTGGACCCGGTTTGCCCCCTTTGAGCAGCCCCACGACCCCCGTTTTGCCCACGCCTGTTTTTACTTCGATTCCCAACGACTGCAAATGGGCCGCTACTTTAGCCGCTGTGCGAAACTCATGATTCCCCAGTTCGGGATTTTGGTGAATATCACGTCGCCAGTCAACAACCTTTGTGGTTAGTCCATCGGCAACTTTATCCATTCTGGTCAGTAAAGCGGTTGCGTTGGAACTACTGGTCTGCTGCGTCGGATTGGTTTGGGCGAAACTACCAAACGGCAGTACCAGCCCGGCCAGTAGGCAGCCAGCAAGTGGTTTGTAAAAGAGGTTCATGCGTGAGCGGTGGATTATATAGAGGACAGGGCGTTATCTAAATCATCGATTAGGTCGTCAACGTTTTCAATACCGACGGAGTAACGAATCAGGCTTTCGGGAATGCCAAGCTGTTTTCGTTGTTCTTCGGTGAGTTCTACGTGGCTGGTGGTTCGTGGCGGCCCGGCCAATGTACTTACCGATCCCAGACTGGCTGCCAGATGGACAAATTGGAGTTTCGGTAGAAACTTTTTCACATTGTCGTAACTGCCATGTAATGAGAAGCTTAATATGCCGCCGAATCCCGACATCTGTGCTTTGGCAATAGCATGGCCGGGGTGAGTTTCGAGGCCCGGATAAAAGACATCACTGACTTTAGGATGGGCCTTCAAATGCTGAGCAATTTTTAGTGCCGATGCATTTTGTCGTTCAATGCGAAGTTCCAGCGTTTTCATACCACGGGCAATCATATAAGCCGGATCGGCCTGAAGACTGGCTCCGTTGATTTCCCGAAACTGAAATACTTTGTCAACCAGTTCTTTTGTTCCACAAAGCACGCCACCCATCGCGTCGGAATGGCCACCCAAGAATTTTGTCGCGCTATGAACGACCAAATCCGCGCCCAGCGCCAGCGGGTTTTGATTGATGGGAGTAGCAAACGTGTTATCGACTACGGTAATGGCGCCAACTTTTTTAGCTGCCGCTGCCAGCCGTGTTATATCGACAACTTTCAGGGTAGGGTTGGTGGGCGTTTCCAGATAGAGAACGTCACAACCTTTAGCAATTTCGGCTTCCAGTTCGTCAAAATCTACGGTTTCGCAAAGCGTAACATTTATCTGATAACGAGGGAGGAAATCCAGAAAGAGTCGGCTGGCTCCGCCGTACGTATCTTTAATCGAAACAACGCGTTTTCCCGGTCCCAAGAGCGCAAACAACGTATTGCTGATCGCGCCCATCCCCGTAGCGAATGACGTTGCGGCTTCGGCACCTTCCAAAATTCGGATTTTTTCTTCGAGTACGTGTACGGTGGGGTTTGTATTGCGGCTATAAATGTAGCCGTCAGCCTTACCCGTTGCCACGTTATGCCATTCATCCAGATCAGTATAGGCAAAGGCAACACTTTTCACAATTGGTGTTGTAATGGCACCGTTGGCAAGGTGGTCGGTTTCACCCGCCCATACTGACGTTGTGCTTTTTTTGTACTTCGAAAAATCCATTGTAAACGATTGGGTTATTGAGCTGTAATTGGAAGGTGGCAGTTACTCATTCATGTGATTCTTTAACGCCTACGGACAACCGGAAACACCACAAAAAAATGAACGATGAGAAAAAAGATTAGTACCGCTAAAATCGAACGGGCAAGAATATTGTATTAAACCTCTTTTTTATTGCCAAATAATAATTGTCAGGCGACTGGTCGGACAGATTAATAAGCAAGTGTTATGGAAACGGTAATAATACGTAAAAAAGAGAAATGGCCATAGCACAATGTGCTAGATGGTACGTAGCTGACTTATGATTTTAGGTGCTCGGCCAGACAGCGATCAAGGTTTTGCAGGCCGGTGGTTAGTTCGTCGGGAGTAGGGTAGCCAAAGCCGATTCGCATATAGATCTTTTCCTGTTCGAACCAGTGTCCCGGTCCTACAAGGGTGTGGTAGTGCGAATATAGCGACTGGTAAAACGCTTCGACCTCAATTGGATAGTTAGCTTTTAGGCTCGGGAAGCAAACCACTCCGGCTGTCGGCTCTACCCATTCGAGATAAGGCGATTGAGAGAAGAATTGACAGATGATGGCGAAGTTACCACGGATGTGCTGGTGTGCCTGCGTCAAATAATCGTTCCGGCGTTGTAAAATGTGCAGGGCAACCTGTTCGTCCACCACCGAATTGGTAATCATGATTTGCTCTTTTGCCGCCAGAAACTGATGCATTAGTCCGGCATCTTGACAAATGATCCACCCAATGCGGATGCCCGGTACACCAAACGCTTTCGACAGGGAGCTAACCGAAATTACATTTTTACTTTTCTCCGCTAAGTAAGGGAAGGGGGGTGATTGGAAATTTAAATAGCGGTAAGTTTCGTCAACGAGGAGGTAGCAATTGTGAGCCTCCGCCAGATCAACCAGTTCGGTCAGGATGCGCTCAGAAATAACGGTACCTGTGGGATTATGCGGATTCGTAAGGCTAATTAGCCGGGTGTTGGGTTGAATGGCCCGGCGGATTTGATCTACGTTCACGGCAAAATGCTCGTCAAACGTCAGATCAATAATGCTCATCGCGCAATTGATGGCTCGCGGTGTTTCGAGGTTGGTTCCGTAATTAGGTCGTACCACAACCAGATGATCTGCTGGGCTGAGTAGGGTAGTGGCTACGATAAACAAAGCAGTGGCCGCCCCGCTACAGACCAACACATCTTTCGGCTTTAGAATCGTACTCTCGCTGGCGATACAGTCGAGCAGGTCGGGATGCCCCCGGTGATGGCTATACGACAAAAGCAACTCATCTAAATTGAGATTCAGGTCTTTCCACTGAATATCGCGCACCGAACTTTCTGCCAGATTATACTTGATGGTTGAATAGCCTATCTCTTCCGGCGATTCTATTTCAATCGGCATTCTGGTGTAGTTCATACGAGCAGAGAGGTGCAGCAAACTACAAAAATAGCCTTGGATTTGAGGGTTATTTCGAAATTTGTTCTACTATTTTTTTGCCGTTTTGATTGTCAGGGTTCAGCGCAATCGATTTTCTGTACATCGCAATGGCTTCTTTTTCTTGGCCGTTTTTTAAAAGCGCTTCACCGTAACTGTCATATACATTCCAGCTTTTCGGAAACAGGCTCACATTTAAGTTGAAAATGCCGAGCGCTTCTTTCAATTGACCTCGGCTCATTAGGCGGTAGGCCCAGTCATTCAGGTCGTCTTCTGACGGGTTGAAGTCTGAATTTTTCTTCTTTTCGTCATTTGCTACGTCGATAGCATGGTCAAAGCCGCGTTCCCGCAATTGCATATGGAGTGCCGTAATGGGATCGGATGCCGGGATCGCCGAGTTATAGTAGCCTGCCAGTTCATCAATAAATTCCTCCGGATAAGCGCCTGCCAGGTTGGTTAAAACGACAATGGCCAGATCATCATCAGGATACACAAAAAACGCCGAGCGGCCACCACCTGTTATAATCACCGCCTTATGTTTGGGGCGGGGTTTGGTTACCCATCCCATGGCCCACTGGGTAGGCGAACCGTTATTGTACGTTCCTGCTGTCCATAGTTCGTTGAGTGCGGTCTTGGTCTTGAGGAGTTTGCCTTGCTGCAACGCAATGATCCAATGGGCAACGTCTTCGGCTGTGCTGTTCATGCCTGAAGCCGTCCGTCGAAACGGCGGAAATACTTCATAATTGTTGGTGAGTTTATCCTCACTAAGTACTTGCCCGTCAATTTTCCTGATGTACCCATACGATTGTGTTTTATTGGGAATAACATCGCGCGAATCGCCAAAGCCAGTGCCGGGCATACCAGCCACCTGAAACTGCCGTTCTCTGAACACCTGCGTAAATGGTTTTTTGCGGAATTTATCGATGATTTTCCCTAACAAAGCGTAGTTCGTCTGATTGTAGCTATACTGCGTTCCAGTCGGGAAATCCATCGGCATCGACTTCGTTTTCGCCCAGACGGTATCCTCGCTCATCCCGAAACTTCCCGGAGCGGAGTCAAGCACCCGAAGAATATCCGGCAACCCCGAAACGTGGGTCAGTAATTGCCGTACGGTTACGGGTTGCCACGTTATGGGAAGACTATCAAGGTAGCGGGACACGGGAGCCGTAAGCGTCACTTTTCCCTCCTCCACCAACTGCATGATCGCTACGCCAGTAAACGCTTTCGTACAGGAATTAATTGAGAAGACGCTTTGGTTCGTCACGGGAACTGTGTATTGGAGATTGGCAATACCATACGATTTGAGCAGGACAATTTTGCCGTGCTGAATAATCGCAACCTGAAGCCCCGGAATACGACGCTCCTGCATTTCACGCTGTAGAACGGTCTCCACAGTGCCGGTTTGGGTCGTTTGCCCGTAAGAAAAGCTGCTATGAATGAATAGTAATAACAGAGCTATAATGAATTGCGTCCTGGTCATGAGATGAGCGTTTGGCGGAAAACTCTCAGTTATCCAAAAGGTTACCTGTCATGCATGGGAGATTTTTGATTTTCATCGGGGTGTAGACAAGCTCAAATCGTTTCTTACACAAGAACTAATTGTTCACCACAGGGTAGCTTACTCACAAGAGTACAGATTCTGGCTATCAAATGGGCAGTTCACGCATGGTATTCAGGTGTTTTGCTAACGGAGGATTGTTGGCCATTAACGACTTTATGTGCTTGAGCGCCGGCGCGGAGAGTTGTGATGTCCGGCTGATAATATCGACACCTTCAGGCGTAAATAGAGTTTTCGAAAACCAAATAACCGCCCATTGCCCATTGGGGTCTTGCAGAACGATTTTCCACTGGCTCCGTACCAAACTTAAGAGTCCTTTTCCTCGCCAGACGAAGGCCGATGAATCAGTTTGATCCTGATAATCGAAACCGGTAAGTGTTTTTGTTTTGCCCTTTTTCTGGTACTTGACTTCGTCCAGTAAGACGGTGATTTCCCCTTTTTTGTCAGTGATTGAATACGTAAAGGTAGGGTTTGTTTTATCACCCTTTAGCCACATCGGAAAGTTTGTACTGCAAACAAACCACGTGCCAAGCAACGTACGAATAAAAGGTGTCATGAGTGAAGAAGATAAACTGTCCAGAAATTGTGAATGATAAATTCCTGCCTAGCCATTACCTCTGATAGACATGTACATAATTTGAACTGTTGAACAGAACATGTAGTAGGTCTTAATCAGGGGATAGCTTAACCTTAGGTCAGGAAGCGGTAAAAGAACTTCAGCAACGGGGTTTCGCCTATTTTGTTCTGGTCGAGTTTGACGTAACACAGCCGGTCCGGGGATCGAAGGGTTTTTCTAGACAGGTACAGAAAGTAAACAGTTAGTTACTCTCACTCAGTTTTTTTATCTCGCCAAACATAGATTTGAAGCAGTTAGTGGCCGTGTTTTCGCCTGATTCTGGATTTACGCTTACGCCGTAATATTCATCTAAAAACGGCCCCGCACCCGACCATACCGTTTGCATCATGCCCTGAAATCGGTCTTTCATCACGGGCGTAACCGATTTTCTAAATTTTACCATATCCTGCGTTTGTGTAACGGCGAACCCTGGTTTTCGCCAGGGGCAGGTAATTACGCTAAGGCCCTTTGTTGCGAAATAAACAGCAGTTTGGTCAGGTCGTTCGTAGTGCCAGTCGCAAATCATAACATCTTTAGCAATCAGGTCGATGGCTCGGTATGTATTGTTGAAACTTCCTTCCCACATGCCAATGCCCGTGGTTTTGCCGTCGATGAGTCGGTCGCCCCAAATCCAGAGTTTACGATTTTTCTGAGCCAGATGGTTGCGGATTGAGTTAACCTCACCCGCAAATAAATCGGCTTTGTCGCGGCCCGAACAGCGCGGACATTTGTCGTCACCTATGTAAAAAACCTCATCCATGCCCGCATGAAACGCATCGGCTTGAAAGACATCACAAATTTCATCCATCAACTCAAATACGACCGCGTGTACACCCGGATGCAACGGGCAATAACTTTTGCAGTATAAGCCGTCGGCATTGGGCCAGACGTATTTCTCCGGCATTTTTACGTGTGGTGTTTCGTCAAATTCTGGATAAACGCGTAGTAAATTAGTTGTCTTACTGGCCCAGGACTGATGGCCCAGTAAATTGATTTGGGGTATCAATCGAATGTTGTTCTTCTGACAGGCTTTCACCAGCCTTTTTACCTCTCGTTTTGACAGCGCCAGACTATCGCGAAGCTCAGGATGGCTATCAAATTGATAGTTGAAATCAACTCGTAGAATCAACGTGTTGACCTGCCGGGGAGCGAGTTCTTCATTAATGAATTTGATAAACGTGTCGAGTTGTTTGGGCTGTGGGGCCGCAATGCAAAAGCCACGAACTGGCAAGAGGCTATCAATTGGGGTTTGGGCCATTGCTGTAATCCCCAAAAGGGAGAGAACAAAGACAAAAAGAGGGAAGTAGAGTCTGGTCATTCTGAATGAGTTTCTGAGTAGCAAACTACTGAAGAGACAACAGAATGCAAAAGAAGATTATTTTTATGATATACAAGTTAAAACGCATTGGTGAAAACGAAGAACCCCCGGCCAATAAGACCGGGGGTTCTTCGTACTATCTTATACTAAGCAATGGGTTTACATTCCCTGTGTCGAGAACTGCACTTTATCCAGCGCAAACAAGGCTTTTGGTCCGGCACTAGGGTTTATAAAAACTAAGTAGAGTTTATGTACACCTGACACTGGCTGGCGGAACGGCAAATTGACCGATCCCGCCGTACCCTGTTTCACATCAGCCTCACCCAACAGCGTACCCGTGGGCGAGTCGAGCCGGGCTTCAAGTTTGCCGCCAGCAACTTGATCGTTCGAGGCAAATACCGATGGCGTAAGTCCCTGGATGCCTGTTAAATCAATGTCATTGAACACCAGATAGCTACCCGATTTTGTGCCAATGGCGGCTGGTCCCATCTTTGGGATGTCGTATTGGAAAATATCCTGCTTCACATCAGCCGAAACAGCTTTCACCATTGGCGAACGAAGAGCCATTGATGTTGAGCTAGTTAGTGGCCCAATGGAACCATTACCCCGGTCGGTGTAACTGGCAGTCAGTACATACGAACCGTCTTTTTTCTGTTGTGCAGGCACATAATCACCCGCGAGTGGCTGACGATTAACTTTCTTTTCGTCGGCAAGTGACAGAATGTAGTTAACCATATCAGCCGCTTCACTTTCTTTCAATTGTGGGTGGGCACTCATTGCTTGCTCACCCCAAACACCGCCACCGCCAGTAATAATTTTCCGCGCCAGTTTGCCTTCAACCTGAGCACCTTTATATTTCTTGGCTACATCGAGGTAAGCCGGTCCAATCGATTTTTGGTTAATTGAGTGGCAGGCTTTGCAATCGCTTAGCTCCATCAATCGCTTGCCCGTAGATGAACCCAAATTGGCCTGGTGACCTTGGGCCAACATCGTTTTGTCGAAGCCTTCGAGGTAGTCAATTGTCATCGTCACATCGTCGGGGCTGATACCTTTTTGCAACGTACCATCCTCCTTGTCAACAACTTTAACCGCATATTTCACCGGCTTTTCAGGGAAATAAAATGTCTTATTTCCGGCTACAGCTACTTCTACCTGTGGCTCGGCATTTCCGACTTTAATTTCCATTGTTTGCGTCGCTACATGCCCAGCCGCGTCAGTCACTTTCAACGTAGTTGGGTAAACGCCTGGCTTACTGAACGTAACGGTTGGGCTGGCGGTCATCTGTTTTGGCATTCCATTACCGAACGACCACTCATACTTCAGTGCGTCGCCGTCATAATCCATCGACCCTTTCGAATCGAACTTTACCGCTAGTGGCGCTGCACCAACTGTTCTGCTAGCACTGGCAACGGCAACCGGCTTACGATTGCCAGCGTTGTAGGTAATGCGCGACAGGCGGGCGTCGCTGTTTGCCCCAAACCATTTCTGGCCATACTCGACGGTATAAAGCGAACCGTCATTCGCAAACTGCATGTCGATTATGTGCGAGAATTTTGCGCTGGGCATAAACGTTTCCATCTTCACAAAATCGCCATTCTCTTTCATTGTAACGGGATGTATCCAGTCGCGTATCCAGTCGTAGGCGAAGAATTTACCGTTATAATGCTGAGGGAATTTTACCGACGACTCTGGATAATCATCAAAGTAATAAACGGGGCCACCCATTGCATTCCGACCACCTTTGCCGACAATCGCTCCAAATTCCGGCGAATCGGCATAAGGGTAATAGATAAAGGCTTTTTGGGCCGGAGGAAGCTCTGTAAGCCCCGTATTATTAGGCGAGTTGTTAATAGGCTTCATCGGGTCGAACGGCGCCCCTGTTGTGCTGTCGGCAAAAGTACGTTGGTGATAAGGACGATTGTCAGCCACAAATAACGGCCAGCCAAAATAGCCGGCCTGCCGCGCCTGATTCATTTCGTCGTGACCACGTGGACCATATTTTTCACTGTTTTCACCGGCATCCGGGCCAACTTCTCCCCAGTAGAGGAAACCCGTGCGCTGATCAACCGAAATACGGTAGGGATTGCGATTGCCCATTACATAAATCTCGGGTCGGGCTTTAGGGTTTCCCTTCGGAAATAAGTTGCCCTCGGGGATTGTGTATGTGCCATCCGCTTCGGGATGGATACGCATAATTTTACCGCGCAGATCATTGGTGTTGCTCGATGTTGCGCGGGCATCCCAGCCTCGGCGGTTTGGCCGCTCGTCGATGGGCGCAAAGCCGTCAGAATTGAACGGGTTTGTGTCATCGCCAGCAGAAAGATATAGATTTCCTTTGCGATCCCAGGCAATTGATCCACCCGTGTGGCAGCAACCGTCGCGTTTGACGGGGATGGTCAACAATACTTTTTCCGTATTTAGCAATACTGTATCGCGTACATCATCATACACAAAACGTGACAGATGTTGAGCCGTATCAGCAACTGTATTTCCCTTTATGGGAGAATAGTAAACGTAAATCCACTTATTCTGCTTAAAGTTTGGGTCTATGTTAAGCCCCATAAGGCCATACTCAAACTTGGTGAAAACGGGAAAGTTCGCTACTATTTTTACTGACTTCTTTTTTGGGTCATACACCTTCAGTTCGCCCTTACGCTGGGCATACAGCACTTTGCCATTGTCCAGCACGGCCAGTTCAGTTGGTTCATCCATACCCTGAATCAAGACCTGCTGCTCAAAGCGGTTTTCTTCGGGAAACGGTTGCGTTTTTACTTGCCCGAATTTCAGGCTGGTTGCCATAACAGATTTAATACCGCCCAGAATGTGCTGCAAAAACAGCGGATCTACGTATGACTCATCCGTGTGGCCGCCACCTGTGTAAAAGGACTTGCCGCCGTCGAAATCATGATGCCAGATAAACGGGTGATTGTCGCCGTTTTTGCCGCCTTCGTACGTTTTTTCATCGAGTTTGCCCAAAACTTTTATATCCTTGGCAATGCTTTTATAGCTATACCATTCATCCCACCGCTTCCATCGATCGGGCAGCATTTTGGTGGATGGGTGGTTTTTGTCGATGATGTCAATTTCGGCGTTTTGTTGCTTAGGGTGATTTAAGAAATACGCCCCAATCAATTCATTATACCAAGGCCAGTCGTATTCGGTGTCGGCAGCCGCGTGAATACCAACGAAGCCGCCACCCGCCTGAATGTACCGCTCAAAAGAAGCCTGCTGTGCATCGTCGAGTACGTCACCAGTGGTGCTGAGCCAGATTACCGCGCTGTATTTTTTAAGGTTCGCTTCGGTAAACTTGGTGGCATCTTCAGTTGTGTCAACGGCAAACCCGTTTTCCTGACCAAGTTTCATAATTGCCACCTTACCCGCCGGAATAGAACCATGACGGTAGCCCTTAGTTCTTGAGAAAACCAGCACCCGGTTCAGCGCAACGGGGTTTTCTGCCGACGTCATTGCAGATTTGGTGGCTATAGTGCGTTTGGCAGTCGTTTGGGCCTCGGCAGACATCGTTATACCGGACACAGCCGTTGCCAGCACGCCCGCCAGCAGCAACGCGCGGGAGGGAAGCCATAAGTTTTTCATAGAGATTTTAGATTTATGCAGATTGCTTAGGTAAACCGCCAAACACTAACCGAGTCAGGTAAACTTATTTGATGATTCGATTGACTTTTATTGAGAAACAAAAGTAACGAAAAAGCGAACGCCAAGGTGTAGGCGTTCGCTTAAATTATAGGTTAAAAGCAGGTTAATCTACTTTTTTAAATGTCATAGTTGGTTTGCCATTCCGAAGCAAAATCAACTTGCCGTCTCCAACCCGGTAAGTCATAGGATTAGCCAGTTCAGTGAGGAATTTGCTCTCAAGTTGACCGACATCGCCCTCACAAGCCATTTTCGTTGTCATCAGCGGTCCGAAAACAATCTGTCGAGTATCAGCTTTAATGGTCCCGTTGAGTCGGTTGCAACCTGTTGTACCCGTTACGCGACCCTCTGTAAGTGAAATCTCTAAACGGGGTACCTCATTTCGTGGTCCGCTGGCCTTAATTGCGCGTCCCTGAAGTTCGGTCAATACCCAAATGTCCTGTAGCAGCGTAAGCTGTCGTAGTGATACGCCACAGCCCACGTAGTTTTTGCCCCGGAAATCGACTTCTACCCGGTAATCAAACCGTTGGCCCGATAGTTTATTGACGCAGCTATCAGGCCGAAACAAGATGTTGATTCGCCCCGACTGAGAACTGTCTCCCATTGCACTGTAGCGAATTACCCCGTCCGAATCGGTTTGACGCTCTGGAGCAGCCGTACGTAGACTGTCGCCGGTCAACGAGTTGAAACGTAAAAATCCCTTGGAGGAGTTAAGCGTCAATGACCACGAAGGATCATTACCCATCGCAATGATTTCGTCACCTGCTTTCAGTTGTTGGCTATAGTCGGTTGGTTGATTAACAGGAGTCATCATAGCCGCAAATTGGGCTGAAGGACGGCGACAGGCAGCGGTCAGGAATAACACGCTAAGCAAAACAGTTCGCATTGTATTTTGAATAATGAGTTCTGTTTATAAGACCTGCTCAGCAAAGAAAAGTTTAATTTATGCCAACTGAATAAGGTTAATGCAGACATCTATGATGATCGCTAGTCTCTGTTTACGGCCAATGATACATCCTGAAAAGGAGCTGGATAATTCCGTTCGGGCTATCACAGACTCCTAATTTTACCGTGTTACCATTATCCGCTTTGTAAGCAATCCTTGTCCCGTCTCAACCTGTAACACATAATTGCCAATTGGTAGGTTCCCCACATTAAAGCGAACCGAACCCGGCGTTGGCTGCGATGTACTCAATGACATATACCGACCCTGCATATCGGAAACCTGCACGGACTTGATGCCCTTGTAGAGCCAATCCGATTCCAGTACAACCTCGCCAGATGCTGGGTTAGGATAGAGCCGGGCATCCGTTGCCAACGGCTCAACAGCCGTAACAGTCTGGGGAGCAGCACGGAATACGGTCGCTACGGGAAAATCCCGAAACAGGGCTGCGGTTTCAACACTGGCATCGGTACCGAACCAATCAGTTAAAATGGCCGCATATACCTGTCTGAAATCAGTTTGCATTTTCAGGTTATTATTATCCAAATCGCTCAAGTTAGGGTTCTTGCCTACCATTGGCGACTTAATGGCCGTGCCAAATACAAACATCGGTGCTGATGTGCCGTGATCCGTACCCCGGCTGCCATTCGAAATGGCTCGCCGACCAAACTCTGAAAATGTCATACCCACCACCCGGTCTTCCAGTTTCAACTCGGCCAGATCGGTTTGAAAAGCAAGAATTGCATCGGATAGCGTACGGAGTAAATTCGCATGGGTGCCGGTGGTTGTATCGGTCGCATCAACCTGATTGGCATGATTGTCGAAGCCGCCAAGCGTGACATAATAAACTTTCGTTTGTAAGCCTCCGCTAATAAGTCGGGCAATAATTTTAAGTTGAGATGCCAGCGTGTTTGTGGCCGGATACGTTGCCAGATTTTTGCCCTTGCCAGCCGCCGTTTTGATTTGACCGGCATAACTCACTGAACTGGCCTGTTGCTGACGAATAAAATCGATTTGTTGACCGGCATAACCGGGCTGAATAACAATGGGGTTGCTGGGTTTATCGCCAACCAGCCGGGCAAACGTATCGGGGTCTTGCAGGACAATTGCCATCGAATTCGTTGAGCCGAGTAGGGTAGGAGCCGTCACATAACCAATCTGAATCGCTGGTGGATCGGGCATGGCAGTGGTCGGATAGCTATCCGGGAAGCCGGGAAATTGTTTATCGAGGTAACGACCGGCCCAGCCCGAAGTGGCTGTTTGACTGGAATCAACGGCGGTCATCCAGATGTCACTCGCCCGAAAGTGCGAGAAGTTAGGCGTCGGGTAGGATACGCCCTGCACCATACTCAGTTTGCCATCGTTGAATAGTTGCTGCATACCTGTCATGGCGGGGTGCAGACCCGTTCCGGCATAATTTTTCAACTTAAGCGCTTTGGCTTCTGGTATGGCGATGTTCCCCCGGAAACTCGGTGAGGTATATACACTCATCTGGTCGAGTGGAATCACCATGTTTAGCCCATCATTGCCTCCCTGCAACTGGATAATTACCAGTACCCGGTCGGTTTGATCAGCCAGGTTTATCAGCGACTGTACAAACGACGAAGGGCGCGCAAAGGCTTTAGCCCCGAATCCATCAATCAGGACCGGCAGGGCCAGTGCCGAAGCCGCATGTTGTAGAAAATTACGACGTTTCATAGGTAAAGAGGGATGGACCGGGTTGCCGGTGCAGTGAATGATTTTGGGTCAGTTATTGGCTCACTTATAATTAATTGACCTGATACTCAGCCATGCGGAAAATATATTGCAGAAACGTAGTCAGCTTTATCTGAACCGCTTGCTTTTTTGCGGAATCGGTTGGGTTTTTGGCGTAGTCGTTCCATTCGCTGGTCCACTCGTAGCGAGGAATGGAGCTGAGCAAAATCGTATCGGTCAGGAAATCTTTTTGCGTCTGGTTGAGCGAAACGGCCAGCAGTTGTGTCGTCAGGTCGTTCACTAATTTAGCCGCATCAGTTGGGTCGGAGAGCGTTTTGACATAGGCCAATACGTCGATAACTGGTTTGCCGTTTAATTTCAACGCATTGGTTGTCAGTGAGTCGCTAAAATATCCGCGTAAACCCAACGTGGTCGAGTTAATCCATTGCTGATAATAGCCTGTTTGGTAGTAGGCCGTCCAGCCAAACACATTTGGCGGATTGAGCAAATCCTGCTGCTCTTCTTTAAGGCGGGCATAGATGTAATTACCTATCTGGTAAAAAGCGGTTAGGTTCTGGGTTTGATCGGGGGCCTGTAAACCCCAAAATCGAAATGTGCCGATAACTAAATCAGTCGGCGATTTAATAACCGCTCCCTGCAACGCTGCATCAAAGAAATGCTGACTCTGAAAAAGAGCACTCAGTACCGGTTTTATATCGAAATTACTTTTGCGGAATAGATCCGCCAGCGGTTGAATGACATTCGATTCGACATCGGTAGAAATGTCAGAGTTGATAAACCAGCGGTAGAGTTTCCGACAGATATAGCGAGGTGTTTCGACATTGCGTAGGATCATGTCGATCAAATCGGTCAACTCATCCAAACCTGCCGTAGCGCCCGACCGCCCTTTGATAACTGTATTTTGATACGTCGCCGAGAAGGTTTTGTCGGTCGTGTCGTGCCTGGTCGACCTAAACGTGCTGCTGATCGCTGCGTTGGTTGCGTCGCGGTAGCCCGTATCGGTCCAACCTGTCAGAACTTTAGCCGCTGCCCGGACATCATCTTCGGTATAGCCGCCATTGCGACCAATGGTGAAGAGTTCCTGAAGTTCGCGGGCGTAATTTTCATTTGCCGTACCGACCACGTTCTGGTTTCCATTCAGAAACCGCAACATGGCCGGTTCCTGCGTCATCGCTATAGTGAACGTTTTGAAATTGCCCAGCGCATTTTGCCGGAGCAACGTATTGTACCGATACATATATCGGTAATCGTTGACTGTGGAATCGTTTGTTACGAAGTGGTTAGACCAGAACAGGGTCATTTTTTCGAGTAGCGATACAGGCTGATTGAGCATCAGGTTGGCCCACCACATTTTGACGTAGCTTTCAAATTTGCCCGAATTTGTCATGACAAACGGCTGGTCATGAAACGTCTTGTTCGTTACCAGATCGAGCGGGGGAGGGGGCGTAGGCTGGTCAGTCAGGAGTTGCGTGATAATCTGAGCGGCCGTTTGCCCAGTCAAGGATGTAATCTGACCGGGCGTAGGGCCAAACGTAGCCCGCCGAAGCAGGTAGGCGACCTGAACTGCCGTTAGAGGTTGCGAATACGCATCTAGTAAAGCCACGGCATTATTGATTAGATGAATTCGATTAGGTTTTTCATATAACTGACAATAACTCAACAAATAGGTTTAATAGCAAATGGCTAATTAATTGACTTTTAATGAGTTAGTTAATAAAAAAGCCTGAAATCAAAGATTTCAGGCTTTTTTATTAACTATATTTTTATTCTATTAACTCATAACTGAGGCTGTTGTGCAATCAGTGCATCGTCAGCGTGACTGGGTTTGCGGTTGCGCATAAAGAAGTATAGGCCACCAAAAGCGACAATGAGAATGACTGGGAATAAGACCATGTGTGACAGCGTCGCTTGCCCGGCGGCCAGCTCGACAGCATCGCCCGATAGCCCACGACCCGTAGCTGCTGTTGTCTCCGAATCAATCCAACCACCAATAATCGGTTGGAATATAGAGGTCGCGAACATGCCCATGCCGCCCATAATAGACATACCAAATGCACCAGCGCGAGGAATATATTCAGCAACAAAGCCAATCATCGTTGGCCAGAAGTAACACACCCCAATGGCAAAAATCACCGCTGAAACGTAGACCATTGGCCCCGTTGCAGTGCTCATCAAGTAAACGCCCAGAGACGCAAAAATAGCTGAGCCAAGCAACACGCCGGTTGGGTTAAGGCTGTGTACAACCGGTCCGGCAAAATACCGTCCTACGGCCATCAACCCCGTCACCAATGCCAGAATAAGCATTGGGCTAGCCCCTGCCTTACCCAGAATTGGACCAACCCACTGCTCAGGCCCGAACTCTGAAATAGCCGTCAGGGCCATGCAGGCAAGCATGAACAAGTACAAAGGCGAGATCATTGATTTCAGGTTTTCGCCGGTCGATGCAGCCCCTTCTACCTTGCTGGCCGGGAATTTTTGCCCCAGGAACATAAACGCATAGATCACCGCCGGAATCAGAATCGAGCCGATTTGTAATTGCCAACTCAGATTGGCATCGGTCATGAATTTCGAGACTAATGTCCCGATCACGATCCCACCCGGAAACCACATGTGAAAGCGGCTGAGCATTTTAATTTTTACATTACCATCATACATGTCGGCGATCATAGGGTTACAGGCGGCTTCGACCGTGCCATTGCCAAACCCAACGAAGAAAGTCGACAATAGTAAAGTCCAGTAACCACCCGCGAAAATAGTCATTATCAAACCCAGGATGTGTGTGGCAAAAGCTACCCACACGATGCGCTTGGGACCAATTACATTATAAAGTGGACCACCAAAAATCATGGCAATTGGAAAACCCAGAAAAGCCATAGCGTTGACATAGCCCAACTGTTCGGCCGTCAGGTTAAACTCCTTACCCAACTGAGTTAGGACACCAGCCCGGATAGCGAATGCCATAGCGGTGGTGATGAGCGAAAAGCAACTGGCGTTGAACAGTCGCGAACGATTGACGGTTAGGTCCATTTTCTGCAAGAGGGGATTTAGTGAGTATTTGTTCGTTTGATACGTAAAAGGCAGCAACCAGGGGAAAACTCCCCGCTAGATGTCCGTTTTTGTGCAAATTTTCCGAAAAATAAGAGAAAACCGCTAATTTCCGGTCTCAAAAAATAAATGGGTTTCCTTATTCAGTGAATCAGTTCAGAGTAAACGTAAAAGTTGACCCTAAACCAGTAAACCAAATAACGTAAACTTCTTTTCTAACTTGTTTACACTCAACTTAAATACCAATGCATAGAAAATTGCGAATGGGTATGGTAGGCGGAGGACTTGATGCCTTTATTGGTGCCGTTCATCGTCGGGCGGCTGCAATAGATAACGAAATCGAACTCGTTTGCGGTGCCTTCAGTGCTAACCCCGAAAAATCTAAAGCAACTGGCTACACACTCTATCTGCCCGAAGAACGTGTATATGGGTCGTTTGAGGAAATGATTCTTCGCGAAAAGGAATTGCCCGAAGGTGAACGAATGGATTTTGTTTCAATCGTAACCCCGAATCACCTGCATTTTCCACCCGCCAAGCTGGCCCTAGAAAATGGGTTTCATGTCGTATGCGACAAACCAATGACGCTCAACCTGGCCGAAGCGAAAGAACTGGCCCGAATTGTTGAGGAAACGGGGCTACTATTTTGTCTGACGCATAATTACACGGGCTACCCGATGGTAAAAGAAGCGCGCGCCATGATTAAAGCCGGGAAACTGGGAAAGATTCGGAAAGTTATTGTCGAGTATCCGCAGGGCTGGCTGGCCACCTTGATCGACACCTCGGGCAATAAACAAGCCGATTGGCGCACCGACCCGGCACGATCGGGGGCAGCGGGGTGCATGGGCGACATTGGTACCCATGCGGAGAATCTGGCAGAGTATATAACGGGGTTGAAAATTACCGAACTCTGTGCCGACCTAACAACGTTTGTGCCCGGTCGCCGACTTGAAGATGACGGTAATGTATTGCTTCATTTTGACAACGGAGCCAGGGGTGTTTTGCATGCCAGTCAGATCGCCAACGGTGAAGAAAATGATCTTAACATTCGTGTTTATGGCGAACTGGGCGGCTTACAATGGTGGCAAATGGAGCCAAACACACTGATCTACAAAACGAACGAAAATGGGGCGCGTCGTATCAGAACGGGTGTTGGCGAGTTATCGCCTGAGTCAAAAGCCGCCACGCGGATTCCAGCCGGGCACCCTGAAGCGTTTTTGGAAGCTTTTGCTAACATATACCGCAATTTTGCCCTTACGCTCCGTGCCCGCATGAACGGCCAAGAACCTGATTTACTTCATACAGATTTTCCTGGTGTTGAGGAGGGAATACGAGGACTTGCCTTTATCGATACATGCATTGCGTCGAACAACTCAACAGAGAAGTGGACACAGTTTATTGAGTAAATGTAGCCGCATCAGCGGCCCCGCTGGACGGCCACGTCCAGATGTTTTGGTGTATTATTTCACCCGGATGTGGCCGTCCGGGATACAAAACCCTACTCATGCAAAAAATTAACATCGGCGTCGTTGGCACCGGATTTATCGGACCCGCGCACATCGAAGCCCTGCGTCGTTTACCTAATACAAACGTCGTTGCGCTTTGCGAAGTAACCCCCGAACTAGCTCGTCAGAAAGCGGACCAACTTGGAATTGAACGCGCCTGTACGTTTGATGAGTTGCTCAAGATGGAGGACATTAAAGTAATCCACATCTGTACGCCCAACTTCCTGCACTACAGTCAGTCAAAAGCGGCTTTGCTGGCTGGTAAGCACGTTGTTTGTGAAAAACCGCTGGCCAAAGACCTCCATGAAGCTGAAGAACTTGTGCAACTGGCAAAAGAAACCGGTTTAGTAAACGCTGTACATTTCAACCTGCGATACTACCCACTGGTTCGGCAAATGAAATCAATGCGTGAACGGGGTGATTTGGGCGATGTGTATTCTGTAATTGGTTCTTATCTACAGGATTGGCTGTTTTATAATACCGATTATAACTGGCGGCTCGAACCCGACAAATCAGGTGATTCACGGGCTATTGCCGATATTGGTTCGCACTTAATGGACAGCTTAGAATACATTACGGGTCTGAAAACTGTGGCTGTGATGGCCGACTTTAATACAATTCATAAGTTACGGAAGAAGCCATTAAAGCCGGTTGAAACGTACTCCGACAAGATGCTGTCGCCGGACGATTATGCCGATGTGCCCATCAATACTGAAGATCACGCTAATGTGTTGCTGCGGTTCGACAATGGAAACCGGGGGGTCATTACGGTGTCGCAGGTATCAGCAGGTCGTAAAAACCAGATGAAGCTGGAGATTGCGGGCTCGAACAAAACATTTGCCTGGAACTCCGAAGCACCCAATAAAATGTGGATTGGTAATCGTGACAGTGCCAACGAATCGCTTCTGCGCGACCCATCGCTGGCGCACCCCGAAGCCCGTTCTGTTATCTCATTTCCCGGTGGCCACAACGAAGGTTTTCCAGACACCTCGAAGCAATTGTTCAAAGAAGTGTACGATGCTGTTGCCGCTGGAAAACAACCCGACAAACCCACTTTCCCAACCTTTGCCGACGGCTATCGCGAACTGCTCATCTGCGAAAAAATTCTGGAGAGCAACAGAAAGCAGGCGTGGGTGGAAATCTGATGAGTGCTTAGTAGATCAAAGCCTGTAAACATATTTGACCTGAATAAACCTGACTGATCGACCATTCGGGCTGACGGTTAAGTTGGTCAGTCGCTCATTCAAAATTGAACACATATGAAAACGATGAAAGGTCCGGGCATTTTCCTTGCTCAGTTTCTGGGTAGCGAGGCCCCATTCAATTCGCTCGAATCTATTGCCAAATACATGGCTGATCTGGGTTACAAAGGGATCCAGATTCCGACGAATGATCCGAAAATCTTTGACCTCAAGCTGGCCGCCGAAAGTCAGACCTATTGTGATGAACTGAAGGGTAAACTTAGCGATATCGGCGTTGAAGTAACAGAACTGTCTACCCACTTGCAAGGGCAGCTAGTCGCTGTTCATCCAGCTTATGCAACTATGTTCGATGGGTTTGGTCCGGCCGAGTTGGCGGGTCACCCTAAAGAGCAGCAGGCGTGGGCAACGGACCAGCTAATATTGGCGGCTAAAGCCTCTAAAAACCTCGGCCTTACGGGGCACGTTACGTTCTCAGGAGCATTGCTATGGCCATTTATGTATCCGTGGCCGCAACGCCCGGCGGGTCTGGTCGAGATGGGCTTTACGGAATTGGCTAACCGTTGGATGCCTATCCTGAATGCTTTTGACGAAGCGGGTGTGAACGTTGGGTATGAACTGCACCCTGGCGAAGATTTGCACGATGGTATCACGTTCGAGATGTTCCTGGAAAAGGTGGGTAACCACCCACGCGCGGGCATCAACTATGACCCAAGTCATTTTGTGTTGCAACAGCTTGACTATCTGCAATTTATTGACTTTTACCACGAGCGGATTTTTGCTTACCACGTAAAAGATGCCGAGTTTAATCCAACGGGTAAGCAAGGCGTGTATGGTGGTTTTCAGGGCTGGGTAGATCGGGCTGGTCGGTTCCGGTCGCTGGGCGATGGGCAAGTCGATTTCGGTGGAATCTTCAGCAAACTGGCGCAGTACGACTACGACAGTTGGGCGGTATTGGAATGGGAATGTGCGTTGAAACACCCGGAGCAAGGAGCCGCCGAGGGCGCGCCCTTCATTGAAAGTCACATTATCCGCGTTACAGAACGCGCGTTCGACGACTTTGCCGGAACGGGAAGTGACGACGCTTTTAATAAGAAGGTACTGGGGTTATAGACTTGCAAATACTAGGATTGTAAAAATGGATTACAGAAATTTTTCTGTAATCCATTTCCTAAATATCATTAGCGGCTTTGCGTGTTTTTGGAGAAATAACGGGTATTCCTGAAGGAAGCGAATTTGAAAACCGCTACTATTTATCGCAATATGGTGTGCATAAGCCTTTGCAAGCCGGTATTAGTGGTTCACAAACTGAAGGAGCTGATTCCATTGTCTTGTCTGGTGGATATGAAGATGACGAAGATTATGGGGATGTCATTATTTATACTGGACACGGTGGGCGTAGTCAGGTAACGGGTTTGCAAGTTTCTGATCAACAGCTTTCCCATCAAAATCTAGCTTTAGCGCTAAATTGTCAGCAAGGAATTCCAGTTCGCGTAATACGTGGATATAACCACCAATCTATTTTTTCTCCATCAGAGGGCTATCGATATGATGGCTTGTACCGGATTGCCGATTATTGGCGAGCGCAAGGTTTGTCAGACTTCTTTGTTTGGCGGTTTAGGTTAATTAAAATTGATAAATTAGTAGATTTAGTTGTAGTTAATGAAGATCAACCTATTTACGGAAAACCAAAACGAGTTGAGACGATGGTTCAACGAATAATCCGGGATACTGCCCTGTCGTCATACGTTAAAAAAATGTATGGTTTCCGCTGTCAGGTATGTCGTGTGGAGATTCGTACTAATACGGGTTTATATGCAGAAGCGGCCCATATTCAACCACTAGGAATGCCACACAATGGACCGGATATTTTGCCTAATATTTTGTGCTTATGTCCAAATCATCATGTTATGTATGATTTTGGTGGTTTTGGTATAAAAGATGATTTCGCATTAATTGGGATAGATGGTAAATTATTTAGGAAGGCGAAACATATCATTGATTGTCAGTACTTGCAATATCATCGCAAGCATTTTATGATATCTGATTGATAATAAATGAATTCTTTTGTCAGAAGTTCCTCTAAATAAATACCACATCGTCTATCGCTCGTGCAGTTAGAACTTAATTGTTAGATAGCCTGCCTTTCTGTCATAATGCTCATATTTGCGGGCAAATAATAAACGTTGGTGTGGCGATAACTCGATCTACAATTGCACTTTTTGGCGCTGAGCTCATAGGTACCGCGCTGTTGCTTTCGGTTGGGCTGAGTATCGTTATCTTTAATTGGGGAACGGGAAGTAGTATGACCAGCCTGATCCCATCTGAACCCGTGCGCCGAATCGTGACGGGTTTTTTGTTTGGTACTACTGGCTGTTTAGTTACACTATCGCCGGTTGGTAAAATCAGTGGAGCGCACATTAACCCAGCCGTTAGCGTAGCTTTCTGGCTGCGGGGAAAAATGAAAACGTCGGTTATGATTGGCTATATAGGCAGTCAGATGATTGGTGCTATCATCGGCTGTCTGCCATTGTTATTATGGGGAGACCAGGGGAAAAGTATTCACTACGGCCTGACAGAACCGGGTAAGGCAGGCGTATTCGACGCTTTTTTAGGGGAAGTGCTTACTACTATTGGGCTGATTACAACCATATTTATTTTTGTGGGCAGCAAAAAACTCCGAAACTACACCCCCTACACCATGCCGTTTCTGTATGGGTTCATGGTGTGTATCGAGTCGCCATTTTCGGGTTGCAGTACAAACCCCGCGCGTAGTTTCGGACCAGCCGTTGTAAGTCAGATTTACTCGAATTATTGGTTGTATGTAGTTGCTCCCTTCACTGGTGTTCTGTTGGTTGTGGGTATTTTTAGATTGTTGCGTCTACACCGGTATTATCAAATCGAGGCTGCTCGTATAAGCTACCACGAAAGCCCAACTCCCCAGGTTCTGAAAACTGCCTGAACAAGCAGGTTGGGTTTCTCCAAACGTGTGGCCTTTCTTCGTCGTGGGTCAAACAAACTACACTCAACGCCAAATTTAATTATACTCAGCAAGCCCTATGGCCTATTTTCCCGTCACCTCGTCAATTCTTTCCGCAACGCATCTTTCCCAATTTTTGCAGACGAAGTACAGTTTATCATCGAGCGCAACATGTCGCCTATTGAAAGCGGGAATTAATCATTCATATTTAGTTACTGATGGTTCGGTTAAAGCAGTTTTTCGGGTATATAGCCTGAACTGGCGTACCGAAAATGAAATTGGGGAAGAAGTAAAATTACTAAATCTGATACAAAAAAATGGCGTTCCGGTATCATACCCGTTGAATGATATAGCTGGAAAATATATCCAGGAAATTGATGCACCGGAAGGGAAACGATTTGGGGTTATGTTTTCATTTGCTGAGGGAGAGAAACTACTTACCTACTCGTCTGACTTGCATTTTAAAGTAGGGGAAATTATGGCGAAATTTCATAAGATCACCCATAACTTAACCCTAGATAGGGCTAAGTATACGCCGGAGATTATGCTGGTTGATTCGCTTAATCAATTGAAAGCATTTCTTCCTGAGGAAACAAAAGAAATGCAGTTTATGCAGGATATGCAAGGCTATCTATTATATGAATTTACTAAAATTGATAACAATAAAATCCGACGGGGAATTGTGCATTTAGATATCTGGTTCGATAATTTAAACATTGATGAAGATGACAAGACTACTCTATTCGATTTTGATTTTTGTGGTAATGGAATGCTTTGTTATGACATAGCTTACTACATTTTACAGATACATAGTACTGAGATTGATGAGAGTGAATTTAGAAAAAAAGCAGAAAGTTTCCTAGCTGGTTACGAGTCGATTACTGAGATTAGTGGTGAGGAAAAGAGACTCTTGCCCATGTTAGGTGTAAGCGTTTATTTCTTTTATCTAGGCGTTCAGTGTGAGCGATTTGATAATTGGTCAAACGCGTTCCTGAACGATCTGTATCTAAAACGGTTCATCAATTTACGCGTAAAACGGTGGGCTGATTTCAATAAGTTAAATGTAAAATAAGGTTAGTCTGATAAAACTAAAAAACACTCTACCGAAGCTTAAAAACGGCCAAGTTAAGCGTTGGCAAGATGACCGTTAGCGAGTTAACCGGCGTAAAGGATTAGATGTCCAACATATAACGTAGAAATGGGTTCACTCATTAAAGAGACACCGTTTTGAAAAGTGCAGGCGTGTGGTTGCCTAGTTATGGAACGGTCGAGGGAACGTCGATTAAGGAGATCGTGGCCTGAAGTTTAGTTTTTTACTCTCGTCTGCAATCAGATTTCCGATACACTCCACTGCACGTAAAACGAGGTTATTGTCAGTTTCTAGCAATAGAAAGCTTTTTAGTAGCTCTAAATTGAGAAAATAGCGCTACTTTTACAGCCGGTAATTGGTTCTATGGTGTAATGGATAGCATCACAGTCTTCGGAACTGTTGGTTGGGGTTCGAGTCCCTATAGGACCACTAGTACTAGTTTAGTAAGTTTGTCCCTACACTAAAAGCCTGACTCCCGCGCCGGAATCGGGCTTTTTGTTGTTTCTCCTGCACCGCTCCACTGCGCAGTCTGCCCACCACAAGACTTACCAGATGGGTAACACCCAATCTTTTGCCAAGAAAGTTATCATAAAGGATGCCTTCATCAAAAAGAATGGAATGGCCGCGTTGTATATGTATGTCAGCGTTGCTAGCAATTGGGACCATTTACCACTGAAGCTGTCATGGCCGCCAACCTTTTAAATACAACGTGGTGCACCTTAAATCTTTGTCCAGTACTTTTAGCAAGTCCCGTAACAATTTATCATTTGATCATGAATATAATTCTTGACGCTAGCCCCCTAGGAATCGGTTTCTACCATAGGCAGGCTAGAACAGGCATTAGTCGTGTTATTGAACAGTTAGTAATTGGCTTGCATCACTCCAACGAAATTAATTTGATGCTGGCTGCACCTACTCATCTAACCGAGACTATGCGCTACTCCCATTCTGTGTTTAATGGTAATGCACCTGTCTTTGTTAATAATTCGAGTGAGCAAAGCTTGGCTAGGGTTGAAAATAGACTGCTAGGTTATTTCTCCCCCGATAGTAAACCAACTAAAGTAATTCGAGAACTTACTTACCGAACACGTCGACTATTAAATCAGGATGTATCCGATTTCAATGCAGCAAGTTTATCAGACCAGACCTTATATCATGCTACCTTTTTCCCAATCCCCGAAGCCATTCGCAAAAGCCGGACTTTACCCATGGTCCAAAGCATCTATGATATGATTCCAATTTTGTATCCCAACTGGTTTACGTCTGGTGAACAAACGGTTAAGCAGGTATTAGCAACACTCCCACCCGAAGCTTGGGTAACGACGATTTCGCAAGCAACAAAAGATGATTTCTGTGCGCATACTGGTTTCGATACGAATCGAGTAGTACCTATTCTACTGGCTGCTTCACCCACGTTATTTTATCCAGTTATTGATCAGGGTCAGAAACAGGCTATTAAGACAAAACTAGGTATTGGCGATAAACCATATCTACTGAGTTTGGCCACACTCGAACCCCGCAAGAATATTGCCCACCTAATTCGTGCATTTGGGCAATTAGTGAATAGCGGAGAGGTAGCTTCTGATGTGCAGTTAGTGCTGGTTGGGGCGAAGGGCTGGAAATTTGATGAGATTATGGCTGAAGCCAGCAAAAGTCCGGCCTTGGTCTCACGATTGATCTTTACGGGTTTTGTGCCGGACGAAGAACTGGCACCGCTTTATAGTGGAGCACTGGCGTTTATTTATCCCTCTCTCTATGAAGGCTTTGGTTTGCCCCCTTTGGAAGCTATGCAATGCGGTTTACCTGTAATTGCCTCTACTATTGCGGCTATTACCGAGGTTGTTGGCAAGGCAGCTATCCAAGTTTCACCTACGGATGCCGACGCACTTTGCCAAGCTATAGTTACCGTGACAAAATCGTCAACCCTCAGAGCTGACTTGTCTGCAAAAGGATTAAAACAGGCATCCTTGTTCTCATGGGATAAATTTACCGCAGAACATGTGGAGTTATACAAACATATTATCAGGTCTCAATAAAGACTCCACAGGACACGTACGGCTTCCTATTATCAATTAGATTTGGTAGCCATATTGGGCAAAAATAGGCCGCCAGTAGTCAGTACCATGAATGTTCCAGGCGTGACAACCGAAGGGTAGTTTACCCTGATTATAGTGTTCTACTGACCAACTTGGGTAAAATTCGATCGAAAAATAAAGGGCCTTTCTGTAGGAAGGAATGCGTAAATGCGGCCAATACCGATTGACCTCAATACTCCAGAATACATCTTCATGATATTGGTACATAGAGATGCGTTCGTACTCGGCAATTTTTTGTTTGAACCGTTTTAAGCAACGAAGCATGGCTGATATGCGCCGAAGAGTTAGTCCACCATTGCCAACACTATTCAGGTTATAGATTTCTCGTGGCGTCACGTCATCCGATTTCTTGAGATTCAATACCCTGGCTATGCGTTGCCGAATGTTGAAATCGAGTTGGTCCAACCAGCCTGTAAAATCGCGGTCACGCAGCCATGGTGCTCCAATGTAATCATAGTTTTGCTGACACCAGTAGGCTAAATCATCCTGAAATACGAAAGCATCTAATTGGTGAATCAGCACGTATTCCTTATCGGCAAAAGCCTGATAAAACGTTTCTGACAACATAAGCCGATTATAGCCTTGCAAGTCGGCAAAGTAGCTATCGTCGAATGTGCGGACCTGCAATCTTGAATCTATGTCAAGGTAAGCGGAGATATCGAGGGAGTGGGGGGCCGCTAACCAAATAGGGTAATTTCCTAATACGCGTAAACATTGCGTTAAACTAACACGCTCGTAATCGGTAAGCTGAGTTTTATAAACAGGTAAGACTACATTTACACTAACAGATATTGACTGTTTCATAGGGTACCGGGGTTCTCGTAAGTAGACCGCATTAGCCAATCGGCCTAAACAGAACAGGTTTTGACATCAGCGAAGCACTGCCACTGAGCTTTTCTCTTTTACATAACCAGCGTTGGAGCAGCCGCAGGGAAAACGAACAAGCTTTCCTAAAAGGCTGTTAACCTTAGTCCGGTCGCGGGCAGGTTTAGGAATAAAAACGACCCGCCCTGCACCCGGTACTTCGGTTGTTGCTACCGGCTGGCCATATCGGGTGTAAAACGCCTTCACACACAACTCAGGCATTAGATCTACGCATAAATTGATACCTGCGAAGTCGTTCAACTCGTAAAAATTATCAAAAAATACCCATTGTTCCTTAGTAAGACAGGTCATAAGCTGGTCGGCTTGCATAAAATCAGTTTGGTCGGCATGATCGAGTACTTGCGGCCAGCCGGCTTGTGAAAATGACTGAATCTGCGAAATATGCAGGCGGCCAAAGTACTGTCCGATGGTCTTTTTTTCGTGAAAACGTTTAAGCGTATACAGCATACTGGTTTGTTTATAAAGTGGGCACAAACCGTTTACCCCCCCTATTCCATTACCACCGACTACGCAAAAAGGCCAGTCTAGAACAGCTTCGCCTGGTTGCTGCCGGACCCGTTCCATATACGGCTTAAATGACGGCGAAAAATAATAGGGTTTCCAGGCATACCGGAACTGATACACCGTACTTATTTCAAGTAAACCAATGATGACCAAAGGTATCCAGATAAATGGAGTCAATTTAGTTGGTAGATGCAGCGCCAAAATAGCTGCAATGACTGGATAGATAAGGGTTACCCGTGATGGATGGCGATTAAATCGACACCAAGGAAAGATTTGTAACGTTGGAAATTGGATAGGATGATAAATAAGGTGCAGGACAAAAAAAACAACCAGTGGAACGTAGGCCCAGCGTACAACTTTTGGTGTGTACCAAAAACCAGTGATAGCCAACCTTAGCAACAACCACCCAGGACTCCCAGCTCCATATCCCTCAGGCACATCGTGCAGTCGGTTAACCAACAAATTATTTATAGCGTTAAAGCCGGGGAAAAAGGGCAATAGTAGCCGCATTGGGTGCATCCAGCCATGTCCACCTGCAAATCGATCGGCGAAGGTGAAGGCGGTGGCTTGGTGCGCTACTTCTATCAATAACGGAACATAAAGAAAAGCAAGAAAAATAGTAGCCAGCCCTAAGGCAATCGATCGAACGGAATGCCCTTCCTGCCACCAGGCCGCTATAGTCTGACGCAGACAGACCCCTATTCTAGCCGGTTGGCTATAAGACCGGTACGCCATCAAGCCAAATACAAATAACACACTTAGCGCAAAAGAGCTTAGTGCATAGCCCATCACATAACCTATATCCAACCCCAGACACAAGGTTAATAAAAGCATTTTTAGTAGCACAAAGCGCATTGTAATAGGTGTGTTTAAAACTATCCTTCGAACCAGCAGGAAATCGGCTAACATACTCAGGACCGTCCAGTGAATTACACTGTAAGCAAAGTGGCCCGGATATTTATTAAGCGCGTAAAAATTAAGGAAAGAAACAATCAAGCCAGCGAGCCACGCACGACGGTCACCATAATCCGTTCGGAGCAACAGGTATGTACCAATACTGACTGTTAATAAACTTAAAAGATAATATATATTTAGCCAGGGACCTGTACCAAACAAAAGGTAATTTGCCGAAAACCACATGTTTGACTCAAAGCTCCAGCCCTGAAATGTATGGTTGGTACCGTAGGGAAAGAACGTTTGGTCGTTAATCAGATTCAGATGTGGTAGGGGCGTGAACGACAAATTTTGCGATAGATAATACCCCATGTACTCCCATTGATCCGTATCTCCGGGTAATATTTCAGCTAGTGGACCAGAAAAATTGCGAATAAAGAAAATGCCGTATACCAGGGTCAGCAGTACAAAAAGACCAATACCAATCTTTTTGTCGGCTATGGATGTTCGAAGTTGACCGGTTATAGTAGTATCAAGGTAGGTATATTGCATTCAACAAGGTAGCAGGTGAGCTCTACACTATTCGTGGTAGCGGTAAATATACCAATCAGATTACTGGATATCCATCCATTGTGGTGTTAATAAGCTTTGAGCTATCTAGGGGTGGTCTTCCCTAGCATATGCTTTGAGGCAACTCTGCGGGGTTTGCCAAAGCAGTAGGATAGCTCACAAATGTGAGCTATTGATGGTAGCCAGAACAGGAGCGCGCACCTTGGAATAATATCATGGTACAAACCTAAAGGCGTATGCTATAAACTACTTACCTGATTAGTCATTATTGATATCATCTTGATATATGCTAGCGAAAATTTTAACTAACTGATCATCAATGCGTATTAATGGGCATATACGCCCATTGAGAAATAGAAAAGCCCTATACGTTACGTATAAAGCTTTTTTGTTTCTTAATCCTTCCCGGATGAAAGTACTTAGAATATAGTAGAGGGGCTAATCAGGATTTTTTGATGGTATCGTCTAGAATAACGGCTGTTAAACATAACCTTTGTTGAAAGTATGCAGGCGGGTAGGCTAATTTTTGATTAACTTGTTTTACCACGCTCAAAAAACGCTGACTTCAATGAAGTCAGCGTTTCGTTTCTACAAGTATCAACTTGGCTCCCTTTAATCTTAACCACATAGCAATTTAGTAAACAATTTATTTATATTTATTGAAAATAATAAACTTATTAATTAAATGGTAGTCAGCAGTACGCTTAATATCATCATAAGTGGTTTGGTTTATAGTTGGCTGGATAATCAATAGTCTAAGAAAGAGATGGTTAGGTCGCATAATAAAATAAAGAGTTGTGAGGTTGAGATGGACCGACACGAAAACCGGTTATAGTTGGGGAGTACTCTTTTCGAACTGGCAAGCCACTAAAATGTTGAGCGAAACGACTAACGGAATCACCAAAATCTCATTGGTGTGAGCCGCAGTGCTCATTTTACCTATGTTGCTGGACAAGGTTATCAGCTTACAAAAAAACGAGTAACGACACGCTCATTACAGATTCGTTCTGGGAGCAAAAACGATGCTGTAGTAGTTACCGACTGGTCAAAGACCTGCTGCTAGAAGGTTACACCACTAACTGCAATTAGTAACTATAGTACTGTTTGGTAGGGTAGAGATATTAATTGGAGAATCGTTCTTGGGCTGGACTGTCAATCTAAATTGATTCGCAAAACTTACAAACTATAACGATGGGATTCGTAAAAAGCACCTCCTTTGTACTTTCATAAACGTTAGTTGCTTTCTATTAAACTTAAGATTTATTGTATATTTCCTTTTGGTTATATCCGATCGCAGTTAAGTAATCCACATATAAAGCAAACGGTACTCTCTTTTTATCATGAAAAGTCATATATGGGCTTTATGTTGCCTCCTGGCGTTACCAATGGTCGCCAATCATCC
The DNA here is from genome assembly GCF_042686045.1 of Spirosoma flavum. NCBI lineage: Bacteria > Pseudomonadati > Bacteroidota > Cytophagia > Cytophagales > Cytophagaceae > Spirosoma > Spirosoma flavum. The sequence continues at coordinate 546,686 of NZ_JBHUOM010000023.1, read as the reverse complement.
CGCTCAGGCTCAGCGCCAGTTGATCGATAGCTTAAAAATAACGTTGACGCATAAGTTACCCGATACGACCCGAGCGATTACATATTATCAAATTGCGAATACTTTTTTCAAACAAAGCCAGCTTGATTCGGCTCACTTTTACCTGAAACCGATGCTAAAGCATTGTCAACGGATAAATTATACAGAAGGTATGGGCGACTATAACTTGCTGACGTCGTCTATCTATCTGAATCAGGGTTTGTTTGAAGAGTCTATCCGAAGTGCCCAGGATGCCATAGATTACTTCACAAAAAGCCATAAACTTAAATCAGTCGCTAGAGTGTATCATAACTTGGGGCTTCTGTACAAAACCATGGGTGGAGATTTGCGTGTGCGGGCCAATCTCGAAAAAGGGCGTTCTTATATACTACAAGCTATCAGCATAAATCAGGCACTTAAGGCTAACCAAAACTTGGCCGAGAACTATATCAATCTGGGTATCATTTACGAAGATTTGGAAGACTATGAGCGGGGAAAAGAATGTTTTCTGAAAGCAATAGCTATCAATGACTCAATTCATGCCAAACCAGAGGCATACCGAGTTATTTATAATGATCTCGGTAAAAATGCTACGGTGCTGGGTAAGTATGAGGAGGCCATTGTGTATCTTAATAAGGCGTTGGTTATCAATTTGGAATTGAACCGCACAAGCAGCCTTGTCCATAATTATCGCAATTTATCTACCGCTTACCAGCTATTGAAAAAGCCTGACCAGGCCATACATTACGGTGAAAAAGCTATAACATTAGTAGAAGTGAGCAAAAATGCACCCCTAACTCGGTCGGTGTATAAAATGATGTCGCAGATGTACGCAAGCACGGGGCAATACGACAAAGCCTATAAGTACGCTGTGCAGCAAAAACGAATCGAGGATTCGCTGATGAATATTGACAAGACGCGTACTATAGCTCGGTTAGAAGGCCAATATACACTTGGAAAAGCTAATGAATTAGCGACTATTCAGGCAAATCTTGCCTTGGCTAAAACGCGGGAAATTGCCCGCATTGAGTCTGTAAAAGAAAGAGAGATTGCTGTTATTCAGGCTGATGAAAATCGCCGGATAGCGCAGATAAAAGCCATTACCGATGTTGAAAAAACGCGTGCTGTAGCCGAAGTTCAAGCTAAATACGAAACACAGAAACGAATTAATCAAATCTCTATTCTTGACCATCAAAACCAGCTACAAACTCGACAGGTTCAGTATATGGCCGGAGGACTAGGTTTGCTTGGGTTACTGATGAGCATTTTAGTTGGCCAGTATTGGGCCATTCGCCGGGCCAATGGACGCTTATCTGTTCAGAATGAAATTATAACAAGCAACAGTGAACAATTAGTGAGTCAGTCGGACCAATTGCGCACGTTGATGAAAGAATTGCACCACCGCGTTAAAAACAACTTAGCCATTATATCGAGCCTGCTTACCTTACAGGCAAACGGCCTGACTGATGATAAAGCCGTGCAAGCTCTGCGAAAAGGGCAGCAGCGAGTGCAAGCTATGTCATTAATTCACCAGCGTTTATATCAGACGGATCGGGTAACTATCGTCAATATACGCGAATACCTAACCGACTTGGCAGAGAGCCTGATGCAAGCCTACGGGTATGAGTCGACTAACTTCGATCTTCAGGTAGATGTTACGCTACGGGAGTTGGATGTAGATATAGCCATACCAATGGGGTTGATTGTCAATGAACTAATTACGAATTCCTTTAAATATGCATTCGCTGATCAAGAGCGGCCTTTGCTGCGTATTAAACTGGATTATGCCAATAGCGCGTCGTGGTCCGGCATTACGCTGGAAATTCAGGATAATGGACCCGGCATGAAAGCTGCCGATTGGCAAAAGTCCGATAACCGAACATCCTTTGGTAAACGCTTGGTTGTATCATTGACGGAGCAGTTAGATGGTCGATTTGAATTAATTACGCAAAATGGTACGCTATGTCGTCTGCATATACCACAAGCTCGTATGGCAGCCTGATCGCGCTCTAAGCAAAACAGCTACACAAGTACGCTTCGGAAATTGGTATTTCTACTTGTTGTATGTATTCAACAAAGATGCCTGTGTGTTGGACAAATATATTTTTTAACAACAAGTGATTATACAAATTAATGAGCTGGCAGGTGCTGTTTTTATGAATGTATGTAATTATTTGAGTAGCTTCAACGTATAGTAATTTATACGTTAAAGAGAGTTTTTCTTGTCTAGACAATTTTAGCGGAAAGCCGTAAACCCATAACCTTTAATGACCAGTGACGAACGAATACATATTTTAATAGTTGAAGATGAAGGTATTTTGGCTATGGAGTTGAGTGATAGCTTGGAAGCTGACGGCTATTTCGTTGTGGGTATTGCTAATAATGGTCGTAAAGCACTCGATTTGTTTCAGCGACAACGGGTTGATTTACTGTTGTGCGACATTACCATTAAAGGTGATTGGGATGGTATTGAAACCGTTCGACACCTGACTGCTGAGCGGTCTATTCCAGTTATCTACTTGACCGCCCTGACTGACCGGGAAACTTTGGAGCGGGCCAAACAAACGTATCCTGCTGCGTACGTCAATAAACCTTACCAGTTAGCCAGTCTGAGAAATGCCATTGAATTGGCTATCCATAACTTTACCCAGCACCCTAAACCAGTTTCGGCTATGCCTGTTCCATTGGAACGGGGCGCGCGTGATCGGGAAACGATTTTGCAAATTGATGACCATTTATTCGTTAAGCAGAATTATCAGTTTGTCAAAATAAATGTGAATGAATTGCTATATCTGGAGGCTGATAACGTGTATACTACGCTGGTTACGGCCAATAAAAAATATGTAATTCGGCTAACGTTGAGTGGAATTCTGGAGCGAATGAACTTGCCATCGCTGGTTCGTATTCATCGGTCCTACGCTGTTAACATTCACAAAGTAGAATCCTTCAATGACACTGAACTGAACATTGGGGCGCAGTCATTGCCACTGAGCCGAAGTTACAAAGAAGACTTTCTGTTGAGGTTTAACCACTACTGAGTTCTGAGGCAGCCAACTCCGGTTAAACCACTGTCTACCTGTGCTGACACAACGGTTAGATCATGGTTTGAGGTAATACTATACTCATAAAAACTACTCCAGGCGAAAGGTCTGGCATCGCAAGTGGTAGTTACCTTAGCTATTGCCTGCTGTAAATACCATTTACATCTCAATTCAGATCACTCACTTACTAAATCTTGCTATTCACAACTCTTCCTGAGCAAAAATTGAAGCATCCACTATCTTTGAAAAGTCATTAGAACACTTTCCTCTGGCTAAACCAGCATTGCCTAAATGGGAAAACTGGTTTAGCATTAACCGAAAACACGTTACCCAGGAAAATATTTTTAATCTTCGCACCATTCACAAGCCGCTCACTAATTGAGCGGCTTGTGTTGTTAAAACTGTAGTATAAAATACAGCTAGGCAACCTTTCGCTGATATCACTCGTATTGATAAAAATCTGTACCTTAGATACCCCTTATTTGGCAGTCTGGGCAATCAATGCCTAACCCAAAGTAATGGCGCCTGGGCTATGCAAAAAGGATATAGTTGGCTATTGATTTGGCTTGTAGTAATCGTGCCTGGAATAACTGCGGGGCAAAATCTCATTCCCAATGGTAGCTTTGAAACTTACCAAAATTGTCCTCAGCAGGACAACCTTCTAAAGGAAGCCGTCCCCTGGTATAATCCCAATCGGGCAACGCCTGACTTTTATCATCAATGTTTTCAGACGGGGCAGATGTTTGTGCCACCCCATACGGGTCAGGGCGTCGGGCGGCTGTTTTTCGATCAGGGTTGGGCAGAATATTTCGCCGTGCGCCTGACGAGGCCGTTGAAGGAAAATGAGTGCTACTATTTTGAGATGTATATCGCCACGGATACACCAAATAAGTACCTTACAGGAACGATTGGTGCTTATTTTTCGACTCAGCCCGTTACCGCTCCAACGAGTACGGAAATGTTTAATGCCAAGCCGCAAGTGCTTGATAACCTGCCTAGCGTTTCGCGCTTACAGTGGCAACGTATATCTGGTATTATGACTGCCAGAGGTGGCGAGGAATACGTAACAATAGGCAGTTTTTATAAATCACCCCCTTTTCTGGGCTTTTATTATCTGCTTGTTGATGATATTTCCCTGCGATCCGTTAATCTTGAGTTGGGAAAAGACACCACGTTATGCGGTCATAAAAGTACCCGTTTGCTCGATGCCACAACGCCGGGTGGAATCGATTATCGCTGGAACGACAGCAGTATCAATCCTACATTATTGGTAACCAAACCTGGCAAGTATTCTGTAACGGTTGTAACAGCCTGTAAAACATTAAGTGACAGTATTACAATTGACTACTCGCTTGACTTTGAGCTCGGTGCTGACACAACGCTTTGCAATGGACAATCGCTTACGCTAAACGTTCCGCGTAATGCCGCGTCAACCTATCGCTGGCAGGATGGTTCCCCGCAAAACACCTATACCGTTAGTCAGGGGGGGCAGTATAGCATTCGGGTTACGCAGGCTACTTGTGTCGTTACTGATAGTATTCAGGTAAAATACATTCGTCCTCCACAACTAGATTTAGGGCCGGATGAAGAGTTGTGTGGGGCCGAGCAATTTACAATCAAACCTACCATTGCCGAAGGAGTATTTACCTGGATGGATCAATTTGCGGATGTAGAACGAACCGTGGGCCATTCAGGTATATTTCGGGCAAGTGTTCAAAACGCCTGTGCAACCGTTACGGACTCGATTATGGTTAGCTATGGTGCCTGTGATTGTGTCTTGTATGCGCCCAACAGTTTTACGCCCAATGGCGACGGACTTAATGATGTTTTTCTGGCATTTGGCTGCGGTGATATTACTATAACGTCGCTCGCCATTTTCAATCGTTGGGGTGAAGTTGTTTTTCAGACGTCTGCCTCTCCGTTTCGGTGGGATGGCTACTATCATGGCCAGCTATGTGAAAACGGTGTGTATTCCTGGAGTATAAAGTATCAGTTAAAGCAGCGCGGTAAGGTAACGCTCGATCAGAAGGAAGGACCTCTAAGTTTGATTCGCTAAATACTGGATACAGACCCACATTTTTTTGGTCAGGCTCGTTCGCTTTATACGCATATTTGTTTTTTCGGCCTTATTTTGATGAAGAAACAAATGAGAATGCGAATTTTAACCTCCCTGCTTGTACTTCTGTTTATTGCCGGGTTGAGCATTTCAGCCGTCGCGCAGATGAAGAAACCCCAATTTAGAGTCGTCGCTATGACCGAAGCGGGTGGTATTCATGCCCCCTTTGTCGCTGCGGCAAAAATATGGCTTGGGAAAGTAGCAGCTGAGAATAATTTTACGATTGATTATATTGAGAATGCTGATCCCATAAATGATCGATTTTTGGCGCAGTATCAATTGTTTATTCAGCTGAATTACCCGCCTTATGCGTGGAGTGATTCGGCAAAAGTCGCTTTCCAAAAATACATTACAGAAGGGAAAGGCGGCTGGATTGGGTTTCATCATGCTACGTTGTTGGGTGAGTTCGATGGGTATCAGATGTGGCCCTGGTTTTCGGAGTTTATGGGTGGCATTCGGTATAAAAATTACATTGCCAGCTTCGCCAAAGCAACCGTACATATAGAAGCGAAAAATCACCCCTGTATGAAAGGCGTACCGGCCACGTTTGAGGTTGCGAAGGAGGAATGGTACACGTATAACAAAAGTCCGCGCCCTAACGTCAATGTGCTGGCCACTGTCGATGAGTCAACGTATTCGCCTGAGTCAACCATAAAAATGGGTGGTGATCATCCGGTAGTTTGGTCAAATGAGCGGGTGAAGGCGCGTAATGTGTATGTTTTCATGGGTCATCATCCCGATTTGTTTAAAAATGACGCGTTCATGAAAATTTTTCACAACGCCATTTTTTGGGGTGCTGGAAAGTGAATGTACATTTTCTGGAAATTAACTAGCCTGTAAAGAATCTGACTTTATGTCTCTCCAATTACTCAAGACAGCCACTCTATTTCTGTTTATCAATAGTTCGTACTTGCTTCGTGCACAGAATGTTAAGGTACTCACTAACCAGGTAGGCTACGAAACAACAAAGTCCAAACGGGCGATGGTGATGGCCGATCAGCCGTTGACTATTCCAACGTTTCAGCTCATTAACACAGCGACTGGCAAAATTGCTTATTCGGGGAAACCGGTGTTCAGCGGCCCTGTCAATAAGTGGAAAAACTGGCTTTTCTGGACCCTCGATTTTAGCCCCCATGTTACCGAGGGAACCTATCAATTGCAGATTACAGCGTCCGGCAAAACAGTATCGTCATACCCATTTTCAATTAGTAAAAATGTGCTGGAGCAGTTCACCTTGTCTGATGTGATCTATTATTTTAAAGGACAGCGGAGTTCAGGTCTGTTAGATAAGGCGGATCGAAAGTCGGTGCTGGCGGGCAGAACTTCTGATACGCTCGACGTTCACGGCGGCTGGTACGATGCTACCGGTGATTATGGCAAGCACCTGTCGCATCTTACCTTCTCGTCATATTTTAATCCTCAACAAATTTCATTAACGGCCTGGACTTTGCTGAAAACGCATGGTCAGTTGATGAAGCGAAAAGGCACGGATTTTCGACAATATACCCGTCGGTTGCTTGACGAAGCGATGTTTGGCGCCGATTACTTAGTACGTGTACAAGCCCAAAATGGGTCGTTTTATCGGTCGGTAAAAGCACCAGGGCCGGGTAAGCTGGCCAAAGACCGGGTTATCCAAGCCGAAGATAAAGCGTATCGTATTAAGCAAACGAAAGATCAGACCCTCACCAGTACCGCCGACGAAACGAATTGGCGTAAGTATCAGGTTAGCTACCGGTCGGGTGGGGGCGTAGCTATTGCGGCACTGGCGATGGCCGCTACGTATGCCGCCGACCAAACGGGTGATTTTAGCCCTGCCGATTACCTGAAAGCTGCTGAAAATGCCTTTGCCTTTTTGGAGAAAGAAAACGTAGCCATGACCAATGATGGTAAAGAAAACATCGTTGACGATTATTGTGCGTTGAGCGCAGCAACGGAATTGTACAAGACCACTCAAAAAAGTGCTTATAAGCAAGCCGCCGATAAACGGGCATTGCAACTCCTAAACCGACTTTCATCGTGGAAAAACTACAAAGATTATTGGCGGGCAGATGACCAGGACCGTCCCTTTTTTCATCCATCCGATGCGGGCTTGCCATTGGTCAGTTTGGCGTATTACTATCCACTGGCTTCTGCCGAAATGCAGAGCAAAATCAAGCAGGCTATCAAACGCTCGATGACGTTTGAACTGGCGGTAACACACGAAGTTAACAACCCATTTGGCTATAGTCGGCAGTTGGTGCAGGATACACTGGGAAATCGACGCAGTACATTTTTCTTTCCGCACGGTAGTGAGGCATCACCGTGGTGGCAGGGCGAAAATGCCCGAATTGCGTCGATGGCAACGGCGGCTCGCTTGTGTGCTCCACTATTTAGCGACGATAAGGTCTTTCACGACACGCTAGAAAGCTTTGCGCTGGACCAGATAAACTGGATACTGGGGGTAAATCCTTACGATGCCTGTATGTTGCAGGGGGCGGGTCACAACAATCCGACTTATGGTTTTTTTGGTACGTTTGAATACACAAACGCGCCCGGCGGTGTAGTGAACGGGATTACATCTGGACTGACCAACGAAGATGATATCGATTTCAACCTGTCCTACAAAATGACCGGGAAAGATAGTGATTGGCGGTGGGCCGAGCAATGGTTGCCTCATGCCGCCTGGTACATGCTGGCGATAGCGGTCAATGAGGATTAGGGGCAAGCTTAAAACTCAATTCCTTCTTCGGTTGATAAATCAGCCAGGTTAAGAACAACATCGTCTAGAACGGGCAGGTAGCATCCCAGTTTTGGGTTAACCAGGGCGACGTACGAGTTGCCACAAATATTTTTTTTGGCTGGGCGGTAATCCGAATTATTGTGTCTACACCGAATTCAAGCAGACGCTCTGTCTTTTCATACACGTAGCCTGACTCTTTGCCAGAGAACTCTTCAGGTTCGATGCGGACATCTACTTCAATAGCAATTCGGGCTGGTACGCTGAAGTATTTGTCAGTCAATATCAGGCCAACTGACTTATCGAAAATGGCAATGTCATTTGATAAGTTGCTGCCTTTGTCAGGATGAATACCTGACTCATTTGTTGCCAATAAATATCGTTTTCTATCAATGTGCGTAAATAAAAAGCCATGAATCAGCGACACAAGCATTGGTTGCAATGAACTACTTCCCGTAATTTCGGCAGGCGTTTTCTTGCCAGTTGTTACGTCGCGGTAACCACGGTAATACAGGGCACGTTCGTTCAGTGTTTCGTAAATCAGATAAGTACCCCTGATTTATTACGCCTTCTCGGCACTGTTGCAACGGCTAATGTCATGGTCTCGTTGATTACGTTTTATTGACAATTCTACGGATTTTACCTGGTAGAAGGGCAATTACCAGGTAAACTAGATGCGGATCTGGTTTACTCCAGTAAATCAGAACAGTTTAACAACCCGTGCTAATCCTGCCGAAATAAGCAATACTACGGCGACAAGCCCCAACCCGTAGTAAAGGCCAAAGGATTCGGCTACAAAACCAATGATAGGCGGGCCAGCCAAAAAGCCAATGAAACTGAAGGTAGCGAACGTAGCCAAACCAGCGGCTGGCGGAATACCCGGCACGCGCATAGAGGCACTGTAAAGAATTGGCGCACCAAGCGAGCAACCCGCTCCCAGCAGGGCAAAACCGACTAAAGCCGTTGCTGGATATGGAAGGACAATGGCGATCAACAGCCCAGATGCCGCTACTAACGCACCAACCTGAAGCCAGCGTTTAGCACCAATTTTAGGAAGAATAGCATCACCAATGAACCGGAAGCCAGTCATTGATAGGGAGAATGCGCCGAATCCCAAAGCCGCAATCTGGCTGGTTGCGCCAAGCGTTTCGCGTAAATACACCGCGCTCCAGTCAAGGGCAGCCCCTTCACCCATAGCCACCGCCAGACCGATCAGGATCATTAGAAATAAATCCTGATTAGGTAATACAAACGACGATCCGGCTTTCTCGCCCGACTCGGTTCGGCTACTTGAGGGGATAGGGCTCAATACCGGCTGAAGCAGAAATGTACCGAGCAACACCAGCCCAGCCACGGCTGCCATGTGTATCGATGGCGATACGTGTAGCGCAATCACAGCACCGGCGATGCCCGATCCAAGTAAGCCACCTAAGCTCCACATGCCATGACACGACGACATAATAGAGATGCCCTGCGAACGCTCTACGTTTGTCGCCGTGGTATTCATCGCCACATTAATAAGCGCATTTGCCAGGCCAACTAAAAAAAGGCCAAAGGCCATTACAGCTGTATTGGGTGCGTTGATAGGAATGCAAATGACCAGCGTTAACCCTACTGCCGACCAGAAACAAGTTCGCGTTTCCCCAAGCTTACCAATAATCCAGCCCGTTAGCGGGTTCATAACCAGCAGGCCAATGGGCAGGGCGAAAAGGGTCATCCCCAGATCAGCATCGGAAAGGTGTAATTTTTCTTTAATGTGCGGAATGTGCGCCACCCAACTACCAAACAGGAGGCTGTCTGACGCAAATACCAAACCAACAGCGATCGCCTGCCGACTCCGGAAAAACGTCAGTAAGTTTCGTATAAACACGTTCCTGTGTGGTTTGCCAAGTGAAATAGTTGTATTCATAGCACAAAAATAGCCGGTTTGGACCGGCTATTTTTAACAATCTATTATCCGTTACTAATGCTGAATTGACCATTTAAGATCATAATCTATTCATTCATTGTTAACGACGTATTATTTTTAAGATGTCCAACCATAGCCTTGCGTAATTTTTCGACTTTCGGCAGCGATACGCGTTGAATATAGGGCTGGTCGGGATGTAGCGAAAAATAGTTCTGGTGATAGTTTTCGGCTGGGTAGAAAACGGTAAGCGGTGTTACTTCTGTTACGACTGGGTTGGCGTAATGTTTCGATTCGTTGGTACGTTTGATGGCAGTTATAATCTCGGTTTTCTCGTCTGGCGTTCGATAAAAAGCTACTGACCTATAATCGCGTCCCGCATCGGGTCCCTGACGGTTGAGCGTCGTGGGATCGTGACCGGCAAAGAAGGCATCGAGTAACTGCGAATAGGTAATGACTTTTGGGTCGTAATAGACCTGCACCGATTCGGCATGACCAGTTTCGTCTGTGCTGACCTGCTCGTACGTTGGGTTTTTGACGTTGCCTCCGGCATAACCGGAAACTACTTCCCGAACTCCCTTGAGTTGCTTCATCCCTTCGTCCATTGCCCAAAAGCAGCCCCCCGCAAAGGTAGCAACGGCTTCGCCAGCTTTCAAGGTGGGAAGTTTAGCTGGCGAGTAATCTTTGGATTGTCCCTGTGCGCAACCCGCCATCAACAGCAGACTGAGCGCCAATAAGTGAATTCGTTTCATGTTATTTCTGTGAAGTATTATATTACTATGTAAACGATTGAAACCGGTTTACGGTTTCCGAGTGTAAAATGTTATACAGAGATTCACGGAGAAAGAGGAGATACATAAGATCTTTGTAAATCTCCTTTTCCTGCGTGAATCTCTGTATAACACCCATTTCGTCTTATGAAACTTCAATTTGAAAAAATAGAGCCCGAAGCAGGGAGTTCGTTTCGGGTTATTCATGGCACGGAAGCTGAAACCTGCCGGGTATATTGGCACTATCACCCGGAGTTCGAAATCGTCTATATCCCGTTTGGAAACGGCCAGCGACGAGTGGGTACGAATGTGTCCCGTTACGAAGAGGGTGAATTGGTATTTATCGGGCCGAACCTTCCCCACCTCAACTTTAGCTACGGAAAAGAAGGGCAATATGAAGAAATCGTTGTGCAGATGCGCGATGATTTTATGGGCGAATCGTTTCTGGAAAAACCCGAACTGACTGCCGTTCGGCGTTTGTTCGAGCGGGCACATACGGGTCTGACATTCGGGACCGCTACCAAGCAACTCGTGGGGCCATGGTTAACGAAGTTACCCGATCAGTCTCCCTTCGAGCGGTTGCTGACGTTATTGCAAATTTTGCAGCATTTGGCCGATACGCCTGATGTTGAGCCACTTCATGCCGATGGTGTTCAGTTTGACCTTAACCCCAAAGAGCAGGAGCGTATAAATCGGGTTTGCCAATATGTTGAAGAACACTATGCAGAACCAGTGGACATTCATGCGGTGGCTGACCTTGCCAGCCTTACCGTTCCCGCCTTTTGCCGCTACTTTAAGCGCATGACCCAGCTGACATTTACTGATTTCGTAAACGAATATCGCGTCAATCAGGCTCGTCGGCTGCTGCACTCGGCCCGCACGGTAGCCGACGTTGGCTTTGCCGTTGGGTTCAATAACCTCTCGCATTTCAACAAGACATTTCGGGCCGTAACGGGGCAAACACCAAGTATGTATCGGAAAGAACTAATCGGGTGATGAGCATAAAAAAACTCCTCAACTACGTAAACATAGTTGAGGAGCCAAGATTGAACGTATTTACTTAAATGCCGGGATAGCCTGGGTTTTGTGTTTTCAGGTTCGGGTTATTCAGCAACTCCTGTTTGCCAATCGGAAATAAAAGGTGCTTAGCCTGCAACGCCTGATTCGAGCTTTTGTTAATATGACCAACGAAATCATCGAACCCGTTAGTGGTTTCGTTATAGACTTTTCGTAGGCGAACCATATCAAACCAAGTGATTTGCTCGTAACATAACTCATGCCACCGTTCCCGCCAAACAGCTTCCCGAAAGGTTGCCTGCGTATATGCACCTAAGGCAGGCGTAGTCAGTCCGGCACGGTCACGTATGCGTTTGAACGCATCATAAGCCGCCTGAGTTGGCGCGCCCACTTCGTTTTGCGCTTCGGCATACATCAACAAAACTTCGGCATACCGTATTTGAGGTACGTTCAGGTTATTGTTTTTGGTCGGCGTGCTGCCTGGCGAACCATTGGCCGTCCGGTTAAAGTGCTTGAAAATGTAGGGAGCACCCAGGTCAAACGGAGCACCGGTGCCATTGGTAAAGTAGGTGGTGTAGAAGTACCCAACCTGATCTTTTGCCCGTATATCGCCCGCTTCATACGACTTATAAAACGCAGGTGTAGGAACCGTACTACCCGTGCCGCCTACGCCATTGGAGGTAACCGGCTTAAAGTTCGGATACATATTGTCCATCGGATTAGCCGCTACCAGCGTGTTATACTGAAGCATGAAAATGTGCTCTACTTTGTTCTTGTTGCTCTCTTTATGCACATCTTCATACGTTGCAAACAGATTGATGTTCGCCGGATTGGCGTTGGCATACGTAATGATCTCATTAGACTTGTCAGCCGCCAGTTTATAGTACGCTGCCCCTTTATTTAAGGGTTGTCCGGCCATAGTTAGGTATACCCGAGCCAATTGAGCTTTTACGGCTGCCAGATTAACCCGGCCGCTCACATCTGTCCAGGCTAAACCAGCCGTTTCGGCTACTGTCAGATCATCGACAATTAGTTTATAGATATCCTCCTGCTTGGCCCGTACCGGCAGAAAATCATCTGAAGTTGCCGTTTGAGGTTTGGTAATCAGGGGAGCATCGCCCCAAAGCCGAACGATATTGAAATAAGCTGTCGCTCGCAAAAAACTTGCTTCGCCCAGAATTTTGGTTTTCTGAGCGGCATCCATAGGCGTAATACCCGGAACTTTAGCTAGTGTCTGATTGGCTTGAGCAACCACTCTATACCAGCCATTCCAGTAGTTAACTATATGCTGGGTATTGCCATCATAGACCAGACCGTACAAGTTGTTCAGGTCAGAATTCTGCGCCGTTTCTGTTATGGAAGTGCCGGTAGGTGCTTCGAGCATTTGCCAGTTTGACGAGAAAATACCGGAGCCATCGCCCATAAACCGCAAATTGTCATAGACGGCAGCCAAAGCCGCTTCGGCATGGTCGGGAATGGTGTAAAAATTGTCGGGTGTTAAGTTCGAGGGCGCTTTTTCCACCAGAAAATCTTTACAACCAATCGGGCCAAGTAGTATTGCTCCGCTGAGTAACACTTTGCCCACCTGTTTCACTATAGTATGCTTCATCGTGAATGTCTTTTTAACCGAATGAATGGATTATAAACCAATCTGTAAGCCTACCATGTAGGTTGTTGGTTTGGGATAGTTGTGCCAGATTTCGCCCTGCGAGAAGGCGCTGTTATTATCATTCACACCCTGGTTAGTAGGCGTTACTTCTGGATCGCCAATGATTTTGTTACTCACCAGTAGGAAGAAGTTCTGCGCTGTTGCGTACAACCGGAGTCGATTCAGTTTGAGCTTATTGGTTAGTGCTGCCGGGAAGCTGTAGCCTAGTAACAGGTTTTTACCGCGTAGGAACGAACCATCATAAATCCAGTGGCTATCAACGTTGGTTACATAACCCGCCCGGGTTTCGCGTATTTCAGCAATAGGCGTGTTCTGATTGGTTGGTGTCCAGGCGTTCAGCACACTCTTGTAGCTATTGGCAATCGAAACCCGATCCTCACTGGGGTGGAAGTTCATCATCATTACATCGTTACCCTGCGAGAACTGAAGTTCGAGGGTCAGATCGATGTTTTTGTAGCGGAAGGTATTCGTAAAGGCTCCCCAGTATTTTGGGCTACCATTGCCAATGATACTCCGGTCAGCATCGGTAATAGCTTTATCACCGTTTACGTCCAGGTATTTAAGATCGCCGGGCAGGATGGTCAAACCATTGCGATAGCTGGTGAACTTAGCTGCTTCTTCCCGCTCGGCTTCACTCCAGGTACCCAGGCGTGTAAGACCCCAGAAGGAGGCTACTGATTCACCAACACGGATGATGTTGGTCTGGTTAATAAAGTTTGGTCCACCCACTCCGAAAATATCCGATGGTGTCGCCAGCGACAGCACTTTATTCCGGTTGAGCGAAATGTTGAAGGTACTGTTCCACTGGAAACCACCCCGGTCGATATTGACTGTATTCAGGCCAAATTCAAAGCCCTGATTTTGCATCGAGCCCACATTCCGCCGGATGGTAGCATACCCACTGGTACGCGGCACTGGTGCATCGAGCAACATATCGGTGGTAAGCCGGTAATAGTAATCAGCTTCAACAGTAATACGACCTTTGAATAAGCCCAGTTCTAAACCAATGTCGCTCTGAGCCGTTTTTTCCCAGCGTAAATCCGGGTTTGCCAGACGGTTGATCCCCGTTCCGCCAAATTTAGCATCATTGTAAATGGTAGCATAGTTCGAGCTTAGCAGCGATAGAGACGAGTAAGCAGGTATTTCTGAGTTACCCGTTAATCCATAGCTGGTCCGCACTTTCAGATTCGAGATAACCGGGTTGCCTTTCAAAAAGCTTTCTTCCGAAACACGCCAGGCTAACGCGGCCGATGGGAAGAACGCAAATTTGTGATTTTCGCCAAACTTAGATGAACCATCGGCCCGACCTGTGAAGGTGACCAGATATTTATCCATCAGGTTATAGTTGATCCGGCCGAAATACGAGTTGAATGAATTCCGGTCAGCATATGAACTAACGGCTGGGAGTGTACTACCAGCTCCCAAGTTATTGAAGGTAAAATAGTCGGTTGCGAAGTTACGTACGCTGGCCCCCATGCCAAATCGATCCGTTGCCTGCCACGAAATACCCAACAGAGCCGTGATACCATTATTGGCGTTGATCTGTTTGTTGTAGGTCAGATAGTTCTCTAATGACCAGAATGTTGTGCGGTTGTTGTTAGCCGAAGCCGTACCACTGGCACCAATATCCAAGGTACGGGTCTGCGACTGGTCAATTTCCTGCGTTTGAACGTTAGCGCCCACAACAGTCTTCATTTCCAGCCCTTTAGCAAACGTAATATTCGTGAACAGACTACCGAGGGTTGTTTGCGTATTTTGAATGTACTTACGGTCCATAAGCCGGTGTACCGAACTCATCGTTCCTTCGGCTTGAGGATAGTCCCTGTTTTCAGCATATTTACCATCCGCGTACTTAACAGGCAGGAAGGGAAAATCTTCGACAATCTGCCGCGCTACGGCATCATTGATGTCCACTAAGTTCTCACTCTGATTGTTATAGCTCAGCGTACCACCAATTTTCAGCCACTTTTTTACCTGATCGTCAATGCTGAATCGGCCAGAGTAGCGTTTTAGGTATGATGTTTTAATGAGACCTTCATCGTCACGAAAGCCTAAAGACAGTGCATATTGTGTACGTTCGTTACCACCGCTGAATCCTAATTGATGGCTTTGGGAAAGCTTATTCTGGGATGATTCTTTGAACCAGTCGGTATCATACAAAGGGTTGAGGTTAGCGTCAAAAACGCCCG
The DNA here is from genome assembly GCF_042686045.1 of Spirosoma flavum. Classification (NCBI taxonomy): domain Bacteria; kingdom Pseudomonadati; phylum Bacteroidota; class Cytophagia; order Cytophagales; family Cytophagaceae; genus Spirosoma; species Spirosoma flavum. Next base: position 531,244 of record NZ_JBHUOM010000023.1, on the reverse strand, counting down.
GATGCGCTGCGCTGAAAGCCGTCCGTCTTACGACTGGGTCCAGAATAGCGTATTTACCCGAAGCCCAGCCAGTGGGGTCATATTTCTTTATGTTGGCATAAGCGAGGTCTTCTGTTGCCAGATATTCTTTGGCGTTCAACACCTGCGGCTTATTGGGTCCAATGGTGTTCACGCTGAAGGTTGCGTCATACGTAACGCGACTTTCGCCGGATTTACCTTTTCTGGTCTGTACCAGAATAACACCGTTGGCTCCTCTGGCTCCATAAATAGCGGTAGAAGAAGCGTCTTTTAACACCTCAACTGAAACGATGTCGCTGGGGTTTATGTAGTCAATTGGCGAACTGAACTGATCTCCAGTACCTTGTGGAAGCAAAACACCATCAACCACATATAACGGGTTGTTGGATGAGTTGATTGAACTGAAACCCCGAATCCGAATAGTGGTTCGTCCACCTGGGCGACCGGAGTTCGTGTTCACCTGTACACCGGGCATTCGGCCCGACAGTGCCTGACTCAAGGAAGGGGCGGGGCGTTCCATAAGCTGTGCTTCTTTGACGCCTGAAACAGCGCCGGTGAGGTCAGATTTTTTGGACGTACCATAGCCAATAACGACAATCTCGTCCAGCACTTTACTATCTGCCAATAGTTTCACGTTAACCGATGTCTGATTGCCAAGGCGAACTTCCTGAGAAAGATAACCAACAAATGAGAACACGAGAACAGAGCTTCCATCGGGTACATCCAACTTATAGCGACCGTCGGTGTCTGTAACAGTACCTCGTTGCGAGCCCTTCAGAAGGACACTTACGCCTGGTAGTGCTTCGTCTTTCTCATCAGTAACCCGTCCGGTCAGGGTTCTGTCAGCGATAATTGTAGGGTGATTTTTGAGTGATTTTTGATCAGATGGTTTCTTCGCGTAGGTGAGACTAAGACAAAAAATAGCCAGTAAGAGTTGAATACTGGATACTCTGAGCAGCCTGCCGAATAAAGCTCGGGGAGGTAAGTGTTTTTCCATAAGGTGGTTGCGTTATGCCAAAGGTTTAGGTTTGAACTAATAGTAAGTTAGACGTTAGCAAGATTATTTGTGGAAAAACTACTTAAGCATACAGAACTACTCATAGAGATTAGAAAATAATTAAAAAATAATTAATAGGTTATTAAAAAATAATATATAACTAAAATACTATATAGATATAGTATACTTGGAGGATGCTTTTGCTTTCCCTCATTTTTTTTAGCTGCTTGGAACAGAAGTCAATGCATAGCTACCATCGTGGACAAAACAGTCCTAACTGTCTCAAAAAGCGTTGAAACGTAGCGAGAAATACCTACTGTGCATTGAAAGACGTTGACGAGAAAGAGGTATGCGTGAGGTTAACTAACCTGCCAGTTTTACTGAATTTGCAATTGGTTTACTGACTAACAGACGATTGCCAAAGGGGTGTAACTTCCATTGTGAGCAGTTTACAGGCTGGGATGGTTGAAGGGGTAAAGGGTAACTTCTGGCAACTAATTCGGCGTGATAAGCCTGTAAGCTATTACATTCGAAAAACACCTTTGCCCAGTACAATAGTGGCCATGAGGTTCTGGTAGATGTAGTATCAAACTCTCTTTTGAGTTTTGTCAATACGCAGGCAAACCGTCCTCAAACCGGTGCTGCCAGTCAGAGTTAAAGCCTAAGCAGTTAATATGAAATTGTTCAGCTTGGGCGAGTTCAAAAAATGCGTAACAGGGGAATTGCGTTCAGGCGCATAAGCAAGGTGATTAGTACCGCATCTCTTTTTTGACATCGCTGAGGTCAAGCAAGTAATCGCCCAGAATGCGTAATGGTTGATCACCGGTAGGCGACCATCTTACAAAAAAATAGTAACCGTCTGATCGGTGCGTTTCCAAAATCCATTCTGAACCATCAGTGCCAATTGAATTTCTAAACCCTAAGGGAGAAATGTATAATGCCTTTAGCTTGCTAATTAAATGCGTAAATTCCTGATAGTCTCTCTTTGTTAGCTTTCTTACTGTATTTATTTTAAATGGAATTCTGTCTGATGTATCAGCTACGTGTATTGTTCCATTCCGGGATGTATACCGGTGGCCGGGTAACTCTGGAAGCTTAGTCAGCATTTTAGTGAAGAGCCGGACTTTAGATCCCTTTTTCTCCAGTGAAATAACTACTGGAGGATGGAATGATCTTATCCACGTAAGACGGTATACGTCTTTATTCAACGAATAATTGTATAGCACAGGCTCCTCCAATTTATATAGGTAATATGAAAACCAATTAAGCCTAAACGTATCAATTCGGGTCTTCACTTTTCGTTGAAAAACATTGTCGCCTGATGTAAATATATAGCTGGGGTTAGCCCGCATAGAGTCATTAACTTGAGTTTTGGGTACTCGCGTAAGCACTTGTGAACTGTCAATGAATTTTTCAGCCGGGAAGTACCAGGTTTCTGAATTCTTTGGTGTGCCCGACTCATCAGAAACAGCCGCCGATTGGGTAAACGAAACTTTAAAGGGAGACTCAGCTACTCGTTGGCAAAATGCTGACTGCGTCCAGTATAATATGATCCAGCATACATAGAGTATGAAGCGGACAAGAATACCTTTTTTCGTAACAGAATCCGAGTTTTGACTCAGCAAGTTCTTTGTTGTAACTCCCACATCGACTTTGTTGTATCCTTTAATCGTCTATTATCGACTACAGCAGGTTAACTCTGTGGGATGACATAGCTAAATACTAAACGTACATAAACTCCCTCGCATATGCACCGAATACTAATCGGTTTGTTTATTCTGCTCTCCCTAGTTAGTCTGACCAGTCCAGAGCCAGCAGCATTACGATTCAAGCGTTATTTTGTGGCTGCTGAAAGTTATGAATCGGTGGGTGTGTTCGACGTGGATAATAACGACACACTCGACCTTGTATCAGGTGATTTCTGGTACGAAGGCCCGCGTTTCCGGCATCGGCATTTGATTGGAAATGAACCTCGGAAAGAACAATACTACGACGATTTTTCGACCATTCCGCTTGATGTTAATGCTGATGGACGGATGGATTTTATAACCGGTGGCTGGTTTGACCAAACGCTCCGGTGGGTCGAAAATCCAGGCCCCGGTAAAGACAATACGCCTTGGGCGCTGCATGAAATTGGTAAGGTGGGCAATGTTGAAACGACTCGCGCCTGGGATGTAGATGGAGACGGTACCATTGACATTGTGCCGAACAATCCGAACCATCCGCTCAAATATATCAAATTGGTTAGTCCGGGTGTATTTAAGACAATTACTGTAACCCCAACGCAGGGCCACGGTCTGGGCTTTGGCGATGTTAATGGCGATGGTCGGGGTGATCTTATTGTTAGTGATGGCTGGCTCGAAGCTCCGCTGGATCGTACTGCCGGACCCTGGACATTGCATAAAGAATTTGCCCTTGGTACGGCCAGCGTGCCCATCATCGTCGCCGATGTTAACGGTGATAAGCGTAACGACCTCATTGTAGGGCAGGGGCATGGTTACGGTCTGCACTGGTACGAACAGACCCGCGATGCGGCTGGGCTACGTGGTTGGACCAAGCATCTGATTGATGACAAAAACTCGCAGTACCACTGCCTGGAGTGGCTGGATATTACGGGTGATGGTCGCCCTGAACTCGTAACGGGTAAACGCTTTCGAGCTCACAACGACAACGATCCCGGCTCCGACGACCCTGTCGGCCTGTATTATTTCACATGGGACGCGCCGAAAAAACAGTTTGTAAAACATGATATTGCTTACGGGCAATCGGGCATTGGCAAAGGAACGGGCATCTACTTTGCTATTGCTGATTTGCACAAAACTGGCCGCAAGGACATAATCGTGGCTGGGAAAGACGGCTTGGTTGTATTTTTTAATGAGGGAGGATCGAAAAAATAATTGTTGTTAGTCTATATGCGTAGTCGTTTTTAATGTATTTTTATCTTTCGTATTTTTTCTCTTTCCGTAACAAACTGTTTTATGCAGCGTGCTCAATTAAAAGAATTTTACGGCTATGGACTCATACTGGCTGTATTAACGACCGTTCAGGTGTATTCTATTTATATCGCGACGACAACCGATTTATCACTGACTTGGAAACATTATGTAGGCTTTGGTGCTACGGCAATGGCTGGTGTTTTATGGGCCTTTCGCAAACCTCAATATCTATTCTATGCCCTTGGTTTGACACTTATACTAGGCTATGAAAATCTCCTCGGTTTTACGCCTACGCTCGATTTCACAGCTACTCAGTATTACATCAACAACATGGCCTTCCCAATCTCGTATCAGGATTTTTCCATGTATATGCTGCTTATCTGGGCCTTCGTAGCCCACGGGCGACTGCGAACCCTTTTTCAATCACTATTCTTTAGAATGAGTAATTAATATTAACAATCACAGAAAGACGAAGGCCACAGAAACGTTTCTGTGGCCTTCGTCTTTCTGTGATTGTTAAATGCTATCTGTGGTTACAGGTACATTAACTACTAGGTCGTTAGGGACCAGCCTTCGCGGTACTCGCGTTTAACGAATTGATTCGCTTCGTCGAGGTTGGTAATTTTCATGTTTTTACCGTCCCATAGTAGCTTCTTGCGGCCTGGATAACTGAAGCCTTTTCCGTTGGCGGTGGCCTGACGGAGTGTATAGCTACGAATGGCTAAATTACCCATCAGAACAGACTCCGTAAGCGGACCAGCGAAATCGAACGACGACGTAAGTGCCTTGTGCTCTTTGCTATTGAAACCGGCTTTACAGGCTTCCGTCCAAAACACCTGGTGCCCGTTCTCTGGCAAAGGCTTGACACCATCGGCTAGCTTTGGTTTCGGATCGCCTACTATTTTCTGTCCATCTTTCGTATAGAGTTTTGGGTCTTCACCATACATGCCGCAGATCAGTAAACCTTTATCGCCGTGTATGAGTACACCATTTTCGCCATTTTCAGGCATAGGTTCACCTGCTGGCAGCATATCCGGACGGAATGGACGAAGACCGCCATCTTCCCAGATCATTTTTACTACCGACTTATTTTTTGCCGTTGCCGGGAATTTTATTTCCACGTGCGACGACGGAGGGCAACCTTCTGGAATATATTCGGGTGTCCAGTCTTTCAGGAATACCTGACCAATACTGGTTTCCACCTCTGTTGGGTAGCCAAGTCCGAGTACCCGGAATGGTGTATCCATAATGTGGCAGCCGATGTCGCCGAGCGCACCTGCGCCAAAATTCCACCAGCCACGCCACTTGAACGGGTGATAAGCGGGCGTGTAACCAACTTTTTGAGCTGGTCCGAGCCAAAGGTCCCAATCCAGATCGACGGGTGTTTCGGAGGCTGGCTGTGGTACCGGAATGCCCTGCGGCCAAACGGGACGGTTGGTCCAGAGGTTAACGGTATGTACCGTTCCAAGTAACCCTTTATCGAACCACTCCACCATTTGTTTCTGCTGTGGGTTCGACGAGCCCTGGTTGCCCATCTGCGTAACGACTTTGTATTTGCGGGCCGCTTCGGTTAGCATCCGGGCCTCGTAGATATTATGCGTCAGGGGCTTCTGTACATATACGTGCTTGCCCCGTTGCATGGCCGCCATCGCTACGACCGCGTGGGTATGGTCGGCGGTTGACACCGTTACAGCATCAATGTTTTTGCCCTCTTTATCCAACATCTCCCGGAAGTCCTTGTAGCGTTTCGCATTGGGGTGCTTCGTGAAGTTTTCTTTAACGCGGGGAAGGCCCCAATCTACATCGCAGAGAGCTACAATGTTATTGGCACCGTTGTTATACGAATTGTTTGTATCGCTGAAACCTTTGCCGCCGAAACCAACACCCGCAATGTTGAGTTTATCGCTGGGCGCAATAAAGCCTTTGCCACCCAGCACATGGCGAGGTACAATCAGGAAGCTGGTAGCCGCCAATACCCCGGTCTGGAGAAACTGACGACGTGAGGGAGTGCCCGAACTACTCTGATCGGGCGTTGAGTTGTCTGACTGATTCATGAGAAAACAAATGGGGTTTTAACTTATAAGGGAATATCTAAAGAAATTTACCCGAAAAGTTCGTTACGTTTTTGATGATACGTCAATTTTAGCGGTTGCTATTAATTTATTAGTAAATAGGTAACGAACCGGATTCAAATAAAGTCGAAAACATCCGTCCAAACTCAGTCTGCCAGGGTGCCGTTATTGTAATCACTTCTGATGTAATGGGATGCGTAAACGAAATACGTTGAGCGTGTAGAAGCATCGTGTTCATCTCAAAATGGTCCTTGAATAGTTTGTTTTGCTTGTTGCAGCCGTGGGGCCGGTCACCGATGATGGGGTGAAGAATGTGGGCCATGTGTTTGCGCAACTGATGCATTCGTCCGGTGGTGGGCGTCAACTCTACTAGTGAATAGCGGGAAGTTGCGTGGTTGCCAAATGGTAGCGGAATCTCTGTACGCTGAAGTGTTTTTACGTGCGTAAACGCTTCCTGTTCTACACCCGGTCGGGATGCCGCATCACCGCCGTTGCGGTGATCCCGTCGAAGTGGGTAGTCGATGTCCTGTTCGTCATTGGTATAACCCCGCACAATGGCCAAGTATGTTTTGTTTATCAACCCTTCGGCAAACTGCTGCTGCATAATAGAGTTCATGGATTCGGATAGCGCAAACAACAGCACCCCGCCCGTTTTACGGTCCAGCCGATGTACGGGATACACCCGCTGGCCCAACTGGTCGCGGAGAAGCTGAACGGCAAATTCGCTGGCGTCACTCGCTATATGCGACCGGTGAACCAACAAGCCGTGTGGTTTATTTATGGCGACTAAATCAGAACGCTGATACAGTAGAGAAAGCGGTTGGGATGTATTTATCAGTTGACTCATTGCTTGCAAATAGCACAAAAAATAAACACCGTTGTGCATCAGTGATCTTAACGTGGTTAGCCAAAACAAAGTACTACATGCACCGCACTTCACTACCCGTTGTCGCTATTTACAGCTTCCTGATGAGTGGATTTCTGTTCCTGTTCGAAGTGAAATCCACGCTTGCCCAAGCGCAGCAGACTGGATTGCTTAAGCTTGACATACGAGATGGCTTAACAGGAAAATTGACGCCTGTGCGTGTAAGACTGACTCGGGCAGGAAAATCAATAATTGAAACACCCAATCAAACGGTGGCGGTTTCGTATGGGTTATGGGACCATGCCGATGGATTTGCTTTCCAGCCCGATAGCTCATTCTATGTATCAGGTCAGATTAAGCTTCAGTTGCCGCCGGGTACTTATCAACTCACTTTGATGAAAGGCAATGAATACATTAACCAGTATCACACACTAAAGATCAAGCCGGGTAAAGTTTTCCAGAAAACGTACACGATGACGCGCTGGATAAACATGGTCGCACGTGGTTGGTATTCCGCTGATGACCATATCCATATCCGGCGTTCACCGCGCGAAAACCAACCGTTAATGGATTGGATTCAGGCCGAAGATATTAATGTAGGCGTTCTGCTCAAGATGGGGGATTTCTGGGAAACCTATTATCCTCAGTATGCTTTCGGCGTAAAGGGAAATTATCGGCAGGGTAATTATTTGTTAACGTCCGGTCAGGAAGACCCACGCACGCCCGAATTGGGCCATGCACTGAGTTTCGGCGCGACGGGTGCTGTGCGGTATGGGAAAAATTATTACTACTACGACAATGTATTCGATGAACTGCACAAACGCGGTGGGCTTACCGGATATGCGCATCAGGCCGAATCGTTTCATGGATACCGGGGGCTAACCCTCGATGGCCTGCGTGGTAAGGTTGACATGCTGGAGCTACTTCAATATTGCGTATCGTCCCATCCGTTGCATACCGAATACTATTATCACCTGCTGGATTTGGGCTTTCCGCTCACGGCTACGGCTGGTTCAGATTTCCCCTGGTGCGGGCACGACCATGATCATGGACCTCCCGAACAGTCGGCCCGGATCGGCAATGCCCGCTTTTATACGAATCTCGATAAACCGTTCAGTTATGAAAGCTGGAAGGCAGGTGTAGCCGCTGGTCATACGTTTGTAACCAGCGGCCCTATTCTTGATTTACGGGTGAATAAGACATTACCCGGCGACCGGATTGCGTTGAAGAAAGGGGATAAACTAACCATCAAAGCCGAAGCGCATGGGCACCCGCTACAGACCCCGCTTGATGTTCTGGAAATAGTTGCACATGGTCGGGTGCTGGGTCGTGTAACGAAGAATGATCCGGGGCAATCGTCGGGGCATTTGACAATTGAGATAGAGCTGCCGTCTGTGGTGCATGGCCTCTGGATTGCGGCCCGATGCTACGGCGATTCCATGCAGGCAGCACACACAACGCCCGTATATGTAACCGTTGATGAGGGCGGGTTTTATAATCCTGAAACTGTCGAAACGTATCTAAATCAAAGCACCAGCTACCTTCTGGAATTAGAAAAAGAACTGGATATGCACCAGGATAATCCAGAATTTCGAGCTTGGTACTACAAAAAGGGGCTCAAAACGCGTATCGACGAAACCCGGCAGGTGATTAGTGAGTTGAGAAGTAAGTTAAAGAACCACTAAACAGGGATAGACAAGCGGTTAAGTAATTCGCATTTACGTTATTTAAGGCGTATTTCATCGGCTCAGCCAAACCGACGGCTATATACATTGCAAGAACTGCCGGTTGAGAAATAGAGAGACCAGAGCGAAATAGTCTCTTAATCTGAGTCAACTTCTCTCATCCATTTACTGCTTTTCTGAATATGCCCACTGTAGAAATTATCCCGGACGGTCGAGGTGGGAAAATCGCGTATCGCAGCAAGCGCACCTCATTTACGCTTGAGTTTGAGTATACTTATCAACCTGAAACGTGCTATATGATAATTTTTCCACCCAGTCCCAAACAGTGGACAGCCATAACCGGATTGGCTGAATCGAAACAAAATTCCACAATCTCATTCATCGCCAAGCAGATTATTCAACAGGTAGCACCCGGCTATACGTATGTTGAGTACCGCGATTTTATTGAAATTGTGAAAGAAGGATAAAGTATAGACGCATGGATTTCTTTTTTTCTTAACACAAAGTAGGGTCGGTGATAGTGAAATTTTTTGTTGCTTTGCCCACTTTCCCTTCTGATTTTCTCAACCATGCATCCAATTGAATTAGTGGTTTTTGACATGGCCGGTACAACCGTAACTGACCACCACGAGGTAGAGCGGTGTTTTGCTGAAGCAGCCGCCGAAACGGGTCTATTTGTTACAAGTGAACGGATTCTGGCCATGCAAGGTCTTGCCAAACGGTACGTGTTTGAAACGCTCTGGAAAGAACAATTAGGTGAACATAATCCCGATATTCAGCCACTAGTCGATGTTTCGTATGCGACGTTCCGGCGAATTCTGGAAAATCATTACCTCACGCAGGGGGCAACACCCACCGAAGGGTGCCTGGATACGTTTGCTTATCTGCACGAGCGTGGCATTGCTATTGCTCTGACAACGGGTTTTTATCGGGTTGTAACCGACATTATTCTGGAAAAACTCGGCTGGCTCAGTGGGCTCGATGGTCGGCGGGTGGGTATGTCTGATAGTTTGCTTCAGGTATCGATTGCCAGTGACGAGGTAGAACGCGGGCGGCCTTATCCGCAGATGATTGAGCGGGCAATGAACTTGCTTGGTGTAACAAACCCGAAAGCTGTTATAAATATTGGCGATACACCTTCCGATCTGCTGTCGGGTCGGGCAGCAGGGGTTGCGCTGAATTTGGGCCTGACGAACGGTACGCACTCACGCGAGCAGCTGGAATCGTCCCCACATGATTTATTACTTGATTCACTTCAGGAGTTACCCGCTCTTCTGAAAAATCACGAATTGTCTCTTAGTTGACAACTCATTCGCTATCAAAACTTCATGACTTTTGCCTTAATAAGGCTACTGCTTTAAGCGAAAACCCTGTTATAGCAATCGAGGATTATTCTGTAAAATGACTTCTTCTTACGATCTGATTATTATTGGTGCAGGCGCACTTGGCACCTTCCATGCGTACCATGCCGCTAAAGCCGGACGGCGCGTGCTGCTACTTGAAAAAGACCGCTATCCGGTTGGGGCAACTGTCCGAAATTTTGGGCAGGTCGTACCGTCAGGACTGGCGGGGCGGTGGTTCGAGTATGGTCGCCGGAGTTTGAAAATATACCAGACCATTCAGCAGGAAACCGATTTGACCGTGCGGACAAACGGCACCATTTATATTGCGTCGGATGCCGATGAATGGACACTGGCCAACGAACTTCACGACCGCTACCAACGCATTGGCTACACTAGCGAATTGCTCACTAAAGCGCAATGTCTGGCCAAGTATCCATCATTGAAACCCGATTATGTAGTAGGCGGCATCTTCTTTCCGCAGGAGATGAGCGTTGAGCCGGAGCAGATGGTTCACCGCCTGATTGCCTTCGCTCAGCAGAAATACGGCGTCGATTATCGGCCCGGCTCTGTAGTGGTCGATGCCCGGTCGGACGCCAGCGGAGCTATTGTGACCCTGAGTAATCGGCAGCAGTTTCAGGCTGGGCGGGTATTGATTTGTAGTGGACATGAAGTCCGGTTGCTATTTCCCGACGTACTGGCCGACGCTGGTTTGGTTGTCAGTAAGCTACAAATGTTACTGGCAGAGCCAGTTGCTGGCTTAAGTTTGCCAGGAAATATACTGACGGGCCTAACGATTCGTCGCTATGAAGCCTTTCAGGAGTGCCCGTCATACGCCAATCTGACAACTCAATTGCCTGATCACTTGGCCGAACTCAAGAAATGGGGTATCCATATTCTGTTTAAGCAGGCCATAGACGGTTCCATTATTATCGGCGATTCGCATGAGTACGCCGAGGCCACACAGGCTGAAGACCTTGGCTACCACACTCAGGATTTTATCAATGACCTGATGTTGGCCGAAGCCCGGCGCATTGTTACGTTTCCGTTAACGATTAAAAAAACGTGGGCTGGATTTTACAGCCAAACAAAAGACGAAATTTTTGAACACGATGTAGACGAAACAATTCGCATCGTAACAGGTATAGGCGGCAAAGGCATGAGTTCGGGGGCGGGTTATGCCGAAGAGAGCATCCGGCAGTGGCTGTGATTGGTTGGATAATTGGGTGGTTGCCTGTTCAATGGTTTTGTATTTCTGTATGTCTATCGGCTTTGTTACGCGTACATTAATTTTCAATTAATCTGCTCACAAAGCCTTAACAGATTGCCAACATTGACTTAATAATGGCAGTGTACTTTTGCGGGAAATTACCTAAGTAGGAATTAACCTGTAGAACGTATGAAGCCTTGTTTACCTCTTTTATGGCCACAACAGCCGTTTCGAGCTGTCATTGTGGCGTTTTTGTTTTGTCTGCTGTCGGGCTTGTCCGCCCTCGCACAAACGATCACTGGTCGGATTGTTTCCAGTGATGATAATCAGCCATTGCCCGGTGTGTCAATCATCGTGAAAGGGTCAAACACCGGCACAACCAGCCGCGCCGATGGGAGTTATTCGCTCAACGCCCAGTCTGGAAACACGCTGACTTTCTCTTTCATTGGCTACGAAACGCAGGATATTACGGTGGGTAACCGCAGTGTAATTGATCTTACGATGGCGGCCACTGCGAAAGCGCTGAACGAAGTCGTTGTAACGGCCCTAGGTATCAAGAAAGACGTTCGGCAAACGGGCGTAGCTATCCAAACCGTTGATGGGTCGCAGTTGCTCAAAGCCCGCGAACCAAACCCGATCAACTCGCTTGCGGGTAAAGTAGCTGGTTTGACCATTGGCGCATCAGCCGAATTACTGGGTCGTCCGTCTGTTACGTTGCGGGGTAATCAGGATGTTTTGTTCGTTGTGGATGGTATTCCTATTACGTCCGACACCTGGAACATCAGCGCCGACGACATTGACACGTACACCGTGTTGAAAGGCGCGTCGGCCTCGGCCTTATACGGGTTTCGGGGAAAAAACGGAGCCATTCTGATTACGACCAAACGCGGCACGAAAGATAAACGCGGTTTCTCGGTAGAGGTAAATACCAGCCAGATGGCCGATCAGGGATTCATTGCTATTCCCAAAGTGCAGGATCAATACGGCCCCGGCGACCACGGCGTGTATGCTTTTGGCGACGGTAAAGGAAACGGTAAGAACGATGGTGATTACGACATTTGGGGACCTGCTCTGAATGGCCAACTGATACCGCAGTATGACAGTCCGGTAGTGCCGGGCCAGACGTTTACCACGACTTTCCCAAAAGCAGACGGTAATAACGTTGTGTACACCAGCGACCGGCAACCAACCCCTTTTTTGCCACGTGGTAAAGACAACCTAAGCCGCTTCATACAAACAGGTATTCTGTCGAACAACAATATTGCAGTGGCGGCATCGGGCGAGAAATATGACATGCGGTTTTCGCTTTCGCACAATTTCCAGCAAGGTCTGGTGCCGAACACGAAACTGAACGTCACCAACTTCAACGTGACGGGTGGCTATAATTTTTCGCCCAAGTTGCGCTTTGAGTCGAGTCTGAACTACAATCGCCAATACACGCCCAACTTTCCGGATGTGAACTACGGTCCCAACTCGCTCATTTACAATATTATTGCCTGGGGCGGTGCCGACTGGAATATCGACGATATGAAGCAAATCTGGCAACCCGGCAAAGAAGGTACACAGCAGATTTATGCCGAATATCAACGGTATAATAACCCCTGGTTTCTGGCAAAATACTGGCTGCGGGGCCATTATAACAGTAATATTTATGGGTACACGTCACTGCGCTACCAAATCGCCGATGGGTTACAACTGACAGCCAAGACCCAGTTAACAACCTATAATCTTCTCCGTACAGAAAAATTGCCGTATTCGGCAACGACCTATGGTCGTGAGGAAGCCAGGGGCGATTATCGCGAAGACCGTCGGAATATGTTCGACAATATCAATCAGGTGTTGCTTCAGTATAATCGAAAAGTCTCACCCAATCTGACCATCAATGCTTTAGCGGGTGGTGAAGCGCGGATCTTCAATTACAATTCCAACTACGCCAGTACGAACTACCTGAACGTGCCGGGTGTGTATAACTTCGCCAACTCATCTAATCCGGTTATCGCTTCCAATTTCCAATCGGATATGCGCGTCTTGTCGGCCTATTATTCGGCTGATTTTACCTTCCGCGATTATGCCACACTGACCACTACGGGCCGCGTAGACAAACTCTCGACCTTGCCGAAAGGTAACAATGCCTATTTCTATCCGTCGGTGGCGTTAAGCACAGTCATTTCGGATTACGTCACTATACCCTCAAATCTGGGTATTTCGTTTCTGAAACTGCGAGCCTCGTATGCGAACGTAAAAGATGGCCTGACTCAATCGACCATTGGGTCAACGCCGGGAGCTGCGTTCCCACTTGGCTACGGGGTTGATTATAATTCGTCCTACGGCGGACCAACCTATCAAAACTCGGCTGTTTACACGCTACCGTTATTATATAATAACAAACCGTCTGCCTACTACGCCAATACGCTGAACAACCCGAACCTGAAGCCAAATTCGACCTCACAAAGCGAGGTTGGGCTGGATATTCGCTTTCTAAATAATCGGATAGCGATCGATGCTGCTTATTATGTCAGCAACGATGGTCCGCGCATTTTCACGCTGCCATCGTCGGAAGCAACGGGCTACACAGGGCGATTAGTCAACGGAATCAGCACTCAGAAAAAGGGGGGCGAAATCTCGCTGACGGGCAAAGCGGTTCGCACCGCGCGGGGCTTCAACTGGGACGTTGTGGCCAACTACTCGACCTATACCGAGCGGCTCAAAGAAGTTTATCCCGCTGGCGGCATCAACACGCTGGCATCGAACTATTTTGTGGGCGGTAGCAGCAGTTCTCGCTACATTAACATCGGTGACCGAACGGACGGCTATTTTGCCGGAGCCTTTGTGCGGACTCCTGATGGACAATTGGTAAACGACGCTGGTGGACGCCCCATTGCCAATCCTGTATCGCAGTTTCTGGGCTACGTAAACCCTAAATTCGTTTGGGGAATTAATAACCGATTCAGTTACAAAAATATCAATTTCAGTTTCCAGTTCGACGGTCGGGTAGGGGGTGTCATCATGGATTACGTCGAGCAGAAAACCTTCCAGGGTGGACGTAATATCGCAACGGTGGAAGGGGCTTTAGGAATAGCCCGCCAGAATGACGTAAAAGGTATTACGTCGTACGTAGGTGATGGCGTAGCCATTGCCAGCGGAACAATCAACTACGATGTTAATGGTAATGTCACCAATTATAGTGAATTGAAATTTACACCCAACACGACTAAAACCTACGCTCAGGACTATATCGCCCGTGTGTATGGTCAGGCCGAAGCATCGCTTATCAGCCGGAGTTTTGCCAAACTGCGCGAGGTAATAATTGGCTATACGCTGCCCCCAACAATGTTGAGTCGTTTGGGCGTAAAGCAGGCCAGTGTGTCACTGGTTGGTCGTAACCTGCTCTACTTTGCCGCACGTAAAGACATCGATCTCGATCAATTCGTGACCGGTGGTGCTTCATCGCTGCAAACACCGACTACACGCCGGTACGGTATCAATTTAAACCTGACATTTTAACTGAACACAATGGTGCGGGCGTCTCGTTCGCACCATCATACTATATCATTTATGAAACTCAATAAACTTTTTATACTCTCTCTTACGGCTCTTGGTCTGACGCTGTCGGGCTGCGAAAAGCCATTCGATGAACTTGAACAAGACCCGAACCGGCCAACCAGCGCACCTGCTTCGCTGGTATTCAACGGGGTATTAAACGACATGTATAGTGTGGCTGGGGGCGGTGCCTGGAACGATTCGCAACGATACAATCAGTTCTATGCCAGCAATTATAACTACTACGCTACCAACGATTATGCCTGGACCTCAACGGGCCTATCCTACACAACACTGAAAAACGTGGTGAAAATGGAGCAGGAAGCTAAAAAGGCCGGTCTGCCCGATGTGAACGCCTATTCAGCTTTAGGGAAGTTTTTTCGGGCGTTCTTTTTCGAGAACATGACCAAGCGTTTAGGCGATATTCCGTTGACGGATGCCTTGCAGGGATTAGATAACCAAACGCCCAAATACAACACCCAAAAAGAGGTTTATGTACAAGTTCTCACATGGCTCGACGCTTCCAATGCTGACCTGACTGCGCTCATTGCCAAAAGTGATAATAACCTGACGGGCGATATTTATCTCGGTAATAGTCTGGCAAAGTGGCAGAAAGTTGTGAACACGTTTAAACTGCGGGTGCTGATAAGTTTAAGTAAAAAAGAAGCCGATACGGATTTGAACGTGAAAGCGCGTTTCGCCGATGTCCTTTCTAATCCGACTAAATATCCGGTGATGGCTTCGATGGACGATAACCTGCAATATGTGTACAATAGCACCTTCAACAAGTATGCCCGCAACCCGGATAATTTCGGTCAGAATGCCACCCGGGAGAACATGGCCGCTACGTATCTTGGTACACTGACGAGCCTGAAAGATCCCCGCACATTCGTTGTGGCCGAACCTGCCGGTGCTCAGATAAAAGCTGGTGCTAAGCCAACCGACTTTGCCGCGTTTGTAGGCGCATCGTCTGGCGAAGATTTGGCCCTTATGTCGTCGGAGGCCAATCAGGGAGTATATTCGTTTCAGAATCGCAAACATTATTATAGCACCTACACCGCCGAGCCATACATTATAGTCGGTTATCCTGAGTTGCAGTTTACCATTGCCGAAGGCATCAACCGGGGCTGGTCGACAGGCAGTGCTGAAGATTATTACAAAAAAGGCATTCAGGCATCGTGGAGTCTTTACGGGCTGACGGAGGGCGCTAATACCGTTTACTTCTCGGCTGACGGTGGCTATAAAGTGTTCAACACCTACACCGTGAACGTCAGTTTTGCGGATTATTATGCGCAGCCAACCGTAAAATACGCGGGTAGTACCGCCGAAGGGCAGAAGCAGATTCTGACGCAGAAGTACCTGGCGTTTGCGCAGAATTCGGGTATGGAGGCTTTCTACAATCAACGTCGGACGGGGACGCCAACGTTTTTATTGGGTCCCGGAACGGGTAACAGTCAGCGGATTCCGGTGCGGTGGCAGTATCCGTCAACGGAGCGGTCATACAATACGACCAACAACACAGCCGCTATCGCGAGCCAATTTGGTGGCAGCGACGACATTAATGCCGCCATGTGGTTGCTAAAGTAATTCACTAATTTCAGGCCGGTACAATTTTATTAATTGTACCGGCCCTTTGGTAATATATGCGACTACTCTGCTTATGGTTTAGCGTTTTAATGGGTGGTTCGGCTCTGGCTCAACCCGCTCAAAATTTGATTTTAGTGACGCTCGATGGCGTTCGTTGGCAAGAGGTTTTTAACGGAGCCGACTCAACGCTGCTTTTCGACCCAGCATACAGTCGCGATACGGCCAGTGCCCGTAAGCAGTTTTGGGCCGCTACAACAACCGAACGCCGAAAAAGAATTATGCCCTTTCTGTGGAATATGATTGGGCAGCAGGGGCAACTCTACGGCAATCGGCAACAGGGCAACCGAGTCAACGTGTCGAATCCGCACTGGTTCAGCTACCCTGGTTATAATGAAATTCTTAGTGGTTATGCCGATGACCGAATTAAGTCGAACGATAAAATCGACAATCCAAATACAACGGTGTTGGAGTTTTTGAATCAGCAACCGGGCTTGGCCGGGAAAGTCGCCGTATTTTCGTCATGGGATGTTATTGAAGCCGCTGTTAATGAGCACCGTAGCGGCATTCCGGCTAATTCGGCGAATGAACCTACTCGACCCGTTACGTCTGCCGATTCGGTGTTGAGTGACATGACCACCTTATACCCACGGGATTTTGGCGATGGTGTGCGGGCTGATTTTCTGACGTATTTTTCGGCCCGCCAGTACGTAAAGCAAAAACAGCCTCGTATCTTGTTTCTGTCGTTTGATGAAACCGACGAACTGGCTCATGCCGGGCGTTACTACGATCATCTTCGAATGGTGAAGTCAATTGATAGTTACCTAGCCGATTTGTGGCAACTAGTTCAAAAAATGCCCCAGTATGCTGGCAAAACGGCGATCTTAGTCACTACCGATCATGGCCGGGGGCACACGCCCAAAGCCCGCTGGAAAGATCACGGCACAAAAACCGCCGACTCTTACCAGATATGGATAGCTGCTATGGGACCGGGTATTCGGGCAACAGGTGAGCAGGCCGGTGGGCCAGTGCTGTTCCAGAACCAGATAGCGGCAACGCTCGCACGGTTGCTGGGATTCGATTTTAAAAGTGATCATCCAGTTGGTGCGCCGATTGATACCATCATCGACGCTACCCGCTGACTAGTTTGTTTTATCACGTTTAGCCCTTATTCAAGTAATGAACCGCAGAAACCTTCTCAAATCAGCCGCCTTACTGCCCTTTTTGCCCGCTTCCGACGGCTTGATTACCCCGGCATCAGCCGTCCGAAAACGGTCTATTCGCTTTGCTTACCTGGGTGATACGCATATTACGCCAGATAGCAAGCCGATGGAAAGCGTTGCCAAATGTTTTCATCATGCGCAGAATCATGCCGACAAACCCGCTTTTATCCTGCATGGTGGCGATGTAATTATGGACGCGCTGGCGAAGGATCGTGATGATGTTCAGAAACAATGGGATGCCTGGAATGGAATTGTAAAAGCCAATAACTCACTGCCGATAGAATACTGTATTGGCAATCACGACATTTGGGGCTTTGAGAATGCCAAAAGTGAGCCGATGTATGGCAAAAAATGGGCCGTTGACCAGATGAAAATTAGCGGTCGGTACCGTAGTTTCGATAAAAATGGCTGGCATTTTATCATTCTCGATAGCGTACAGCCCAAGCCCGACGGTAAATGGTATACCGGCTATATTGACCCGGAGCAGATGGACTGGCTGAAAGCTGATTTAGCCAAAACTGGTTCAAAAACGCCCATTTTAGTGATGTCGCACATTCCGATCTTCAGCCCAACCGGATTTTTCAGTGAGACGAATGTTAAGGAAGGCAACTGGACAATTCCGGCAGCTCTGGTACTTTCCAATACGCCCGAGTTGATTAAACTTTTTTACCAGTATCCGAACGTGAAAGCGGCCCTGAGCGGCCATATGCATCTGCTCGACCGGGTTGATTATAACGGTGTTACGTACTTGTGCAATGGAGCCGTTAGTGGAAACTGGTGGAAAAGCGATGTTTACCAGCAAACGAAAGCCGGGTACGCGCTGATTGATTTATACGACGACGGAAGCATCGAACGGACGTATCTGTCCTATATGTAATACTGGGTATCAAGCCCACCTTTGGTTGGTTAATCAAAATTTACCCCCAGAAGCCCCTCCTGTGCTACAGATGACAACAAGTGCAATTGCCAAGCTTTTTGCTCAAAGCGGTGACGACGCTTATTTCGGTGAACCCATAACGCAACTCGAACATGCTCTCCAATGTGCCCAGTTAGCCGAGAACGCTGGGGCCGACCAGGATACGATTGTAGCAGCTTTTCTGCACGACATCGGTCATTTGCTCCCCCCCGAACTGGCTGGGGGCTACATGGATGGCTACGGAACCGTTGACCACGAGCGATTGGGAGCAGACTTCCTGCGTGAGCGGGGATTCTCGGAAAAAGTGGCGCAACTGATTGAAAACCATGTTAATGCAAAACGCTATTTGGTGTTTAAAAATCCCGGCTACTTTGCCCGATTGTCGGAGGCAAGCCTAAAAACACTGGAGTTTCAGGGTGGACCCATGACAGTTGGAGAAGCCACCGCCTTTGAGACTAACCCGTATTTTAAGGGCATTCTGCAACTTCGGGCGTGGGATGAGCAAGCGAAAATTCCCGGCTTGTTAACGCCAGATATAGCTTATTATCTGTCAATTGTGGAAAGAAACGCGGATCGAGTGGATTAAAACGCATTTCTATTAACACTGAAACATAATCTCATTTGACCTGCCTATTTTCTCTTTTCACGTCTTTGTCCGGTTGGCTACACGAGCAAATAGTTCAGCCGATTCGTATCCCTTAAGGCAGCAGGAAGAGAAGTAGTTTATGTTAGCTTTGCCAGAATGACAAAACCCATGCGCTCACCCGCCTTTCTCCGAAATCCGACCGCGTTCATGCTCTTTGGGGCAACGGCTGCATTTTGCACCTATGCCTGTATGTATGCTTTCCGCAAAGGCATTACGGCGGTCACGTTTGAAGGTATGGCGTTTGCCGGAATTAGTTATAAAATATGGCTTGTTACGGCCCAGGTGTTTGGGTATGCCATGTCTAAAGGTATTGGTATCAAAGTCGTTTCCGAGATGTCACCGAGTCGGCGAGCCATCAATATCTTGTTTTTTGTCGCCGTGGCTTTGTTGGCACTTCTTGGCTTTGCGCTCGTACCCGCTCCGTATAATATTATTTTTCTGTTTCTGAACGGACTGCCGCTTGGACTGATTTATGGGACC
This sequence comes from Spirosoma flavum, assembly GCF_042686045.1. Lineage (NCBI taxonomy): Bacteria > Pseudomonadati > Bacteroidota > Cytophagia > Cytophagales > Cytophagaceae > Spirosoma > Spirosoma flavum. The sequence continues at coordinate 511,732 of NZ_JBHUOM010000023.1, read as the reverse complement.
ATGCTTGGCTTTCTGGAAGGGCGTCGGCAGACAGATGGGCTCGTCGCGGGTTTGACGGCCTCCTTTATTTTTGCATCGGGCTTTGTCAAAACGGTTGCGCTGACTATTCGGGCTGATTGGGGCGTGTCTGAATTCTGGTTACCCTTCGTGACGGGTAGTTTATTTGTGCTGCCGATGCTCGTGTCGCTTTATGCGCTAACGCTGCTGCCCCCGCCTACCGATGAAGACCGCGCCCTCCGTACCGAACGCAAGCCGATGGACGGAGCCGAACGTCGGGCCTTTGTGCGAAACTTCAGACCGGGTCTGGTTTTGCTCATCGCTTCTTACGTGTTATTATCCGCTTTCCGGGACTTCCGCGATAATTTTGGTCCCGAAATTCTGAAAGATGCGGGTGTTCAGAACCCCGGCATTTTTGCCAAAACTGAAACGCTGGTAGCCCTCGGTATTCTTATTGTCATGGCATTGCTTCAACGCGTAACCGATAATTTCCGGGCCTTCGCTCTGCTTAATGGTCTGATGCTGGCGGGTGGAACACTGGTGGGGGTAAGTACATACGCCTATTCAAACGGTATGATTTCGCCCGGTAACTGGTTTCTGCTAACGGGCTTAGGGTTATATATGGCCTATGTACCCTGCAACGGCCTCTATTTTGAGCGACTAATTGCTTCGTTCCGGTACGTGAGTACAGTGGGATTTATTGTAACACTGGCCGACTGGTACGGCTATCTGGGGAGTGTGGCCGTATTGATCTACAAGAATTTCGGGCACGCTGATATTAGCTACCGGGAGTTTTTTATGGGTGGAGCCTATATATTGTCGGTAGTTTATGGCGTACTGGTGATCGCGTCGTTTATCTATTTTAGAAAACGGTTTCAGGTACAGCGTGTAGTCCAAAGACAGGAAAGCCTAGCTTGATAGTGCACAAGTGCTGGTTATCTCCGATCATTATTACGGGTTAAATAAGACTACCCTAGTACCCAATTAAGGGCCATCACTCCGCCTAAACCAGACACCGAAACCAGCGTTTCCATCACCGACCACGTTTTAAGTGTATCGGCCATTGAGAGTTGAAAATATTCCCGAAACAGCCAGAAACCCGTGTCGTTAACGTGAGAAAACATCATGCTGCCAGCTCCAATACTTAATACCATCAAATTGGGTTCTACACCCGAAGCTGTTAGTAACGGAGCCACAAATCCGGCGGTGGTTATTCCCGAAACCGTTGATGAACCCACGCATACGCGAATAAGGGCCGCCATACCCCAAGCCAGCACGTAGGGGTGCAGGGAAGAATTATGCATCAAATCGGCAACGGCCTGGTTCACTCCGCCATCCGTTAGTACTTGCTTCAGCGCACCCGCGCCACCAAAGATCAGCAACAGCATAGCAACATCTTTAACCGAATCGGCCAGCAGAGCGGTAACAGTCGGCATAGATTTTCCCAGTCGAAGACCCAGCGTGATCGTTGCCACCATAACTGCACAGAACATGCTCACAACGGGTTCACCTATGAAGAGTAGGATTTGCTGACTAACCGAACCAGCGGGCAGTAAGGGGCCAAATAGGGTGCTGAAGCCAATTAGCAGAATCGGTAGTAAAACGGTCAGGAAGCTCACCGTTGCCGATGGCATTTGGTCGTCTGGTAAGTCGGGGGCAATGAATGCGGGGTTGGGTAATGTGGTATAGCGTTTCAAGGTAGACCCAAATAACGCACCCGATATGAGAATGGCTGGAATTGAAACGATGATACCGTAAAAGAGTGTCAAGCCCATATCGGCATTGAATTGTTTCAGAATCGCTAATGGGGCCGGGTGGGGTGGCAGATAACCTTGCGTGACCGATAACGACGCCAGCATGGGCAGTCCAATGTAGAGTGCGGGCAACTTATATCGGTAGGCAACCGTAATGACCAACGGGGTCAGCAACATAAATCCCACGGAATAAAAGAGCGGTAAACCAACAATGAAACCTGTTACCAAAAAGGCCCATCGAGCGTTTTTAGTGCCAACCAACGTCATGATGTTGACGGCAATTCGCTGAGCCGCACCACTTTGGGCTACTAACTTGCCCAACATCGCACCCAGAGCAATGATAGCGGTAATGGACCCCAGCGTACCACCAATGCCTTTCTGAATAGCCTCTAAAACTGCTAATGGTTGCAGTCCCAGAGCCAGACCAACGCCTACTGAAACGGCTAGAAAAGCCAAAAAAGCGTGCAGACGGACGAAGGAAATAAGCCCAATGAGGACCAGAATGCCGAGGAACGTACTAGTTAAGGGCATGAACAAAGAGTAGATAGCTATCTGGCAAAGGCGGACTTAGAACGGGCCTACCGTGTCTGACAATGCGTCGGCCTCAGTACTCACTCCTGGCTCAATAAATCCCGACGGTTATTGCATTGGGGGAAGTAACCGACAAGTTTCAGAACCTGTCACCACAAACTTCAGTTTGTCGCCTTTTTATTTGCCCAGCCAGTCTTTAAATTCCGTCATCCGGTCGCCACTAACAAAGACCTCCTGGCGTGATTTGGGCGTCATGTCGAGTTTGAGTTTACCTGCCGAAAATGTATGTATGGTTTGGATAGCGGGCAGCGATACCAGAAACTGACGACTAATTCGGAAAAACTGCCGGGGATTCAGTAGTTGTGTAAGTTTGTCTAAGCTATAATCAACAGGTAGTACCAGACCTTCTTTCGTAACCAAAAAGACGACTTTTTCTTCCAGATAAAAATAGGCAATATCGCCGGTTTCAATGCTGCGGATTTTAGTGCCGACCGTAATCATGAACCGTTCTTTGTAGTCGGTCTGGTTCGATTTGCCAATCAGGTTCAGGAGCGTTTCAATATCATGGGAGGTTGAGGCAGGTTGCCCAAATTGTTTTTTCAACGATTTGAATTTTTCGATAGCCGCCACTAACTCATCATAATTTATGGGTTTGAGCAGGTAATCAATACTATTGACCTTGAACGCCTGAATCATGTATTCATCATACGCCGTTGTGAAAATAACTGGCGTGGTGAGTTGTGTTTGCTCGAAAATACGGAACCCCAGATCGTCTTCGAGGTGGATATCCATAAATACCAAATCAACAGCAGGACGGGCTGATTCATCAAACCACGCTACTGCTTCGGATACTGACGGAATTCGAGCCAGCACTGTGATGGCCGGGTCATATTTATGAAGTAAACTTTCGAGCCGTTTAGCAGTCAGGTTTTCGTCTTCGATGATGACTACGTTCATATTTTGACAGAATAGTAAATGTGCAGATAAGTTACCGGAGCGGAGTAAATAAGCAATTGGGTTCGCCTAAGCAACTGGCTCCGCTCCAGCAGCACATAGGCGATCTTTACGTGAGTAATGGAATTTTTATGACAAAATTACCTTCAGTCTCGCCAACCCAAACGGGTCGGTCGGTGAGCAGCCCATAACGGGTAATTATGTTTTGTAGGCCCATGCCCGTTGATGTTTCTGACTGCGGCCGGAGTTGTAGATTGTTCTTGACAATTAAGCAATCCTCATCAATCTGAATATGAACTTTCAAGGGTTCTTTCACCGACATTCGATTATGCTTTACTGCATTTTCCACTAACAACTGCAGGGTTAACGGAGCAATGCTATATCGCGTCTGATCGGCTTCGGGCACATTAATAACCACGTCAAATTTGTTCTCGAAGCGGATATTAAGTAAAAATCGATACGCCTGAATAAACTCAAGTTCGGTTTTGAGCAGTACCCGTTCATTGTCTTTCTGTTCCAGAATATAGCGGTATGCCCGCGATAACTGGTCTATAAATTTTTCGGACAACTCAGCATCGGCATGTACCAATGATGATAATATGCTGAGACTATTGAACAGAAAATGCGGGTTTACCTGGCTTTTGAGTGCTGCAAACTGGGCCTGAACATTCTCTTTCTCTAACCGTTCGGCCCGCACCTGCACGACCTCCAATTCCCGGTAAGCCCGGCGGTTGGCTGCCAGATAAAAGGCCGACAGCATAGCCATAACGGTTAATCCGTTATTCACCCGTCGGCGCTGATCACCCCGTTTGCGCCGTTCTTCCAGAATGGCGGGCGTCATGGCAGGGCGTTGCGGATGGACTTCCTGTTCTCGATTAATGCCAAAGCGGTGCTCTATTGCGGTATCTAAACCACGCCAGATCATAAAAAACGCAAAATTAAACACCAGCGCCAGGGCACTGGCAATTACCAAGGTTGCTAACTGGGCCGGTATTCTGAATTCAATCAGAAATCCTTCGCCGAAGATGTTAAAAAGTCGTTGTTGAAGCCATTCCGTTACAGTGAGCCAGGCATAGAAAAATAGAACGGTCAGAATCGTTTCCAGTATCCAGAAGGGCACATTTCGGACCATTAATAACCAACCCAGCGACGATATATTGACATATAAACGAATGGGCCAATAAATAACGAACACGCTAAGGGCAAGTTGCCACTTTTGCGAAGTCGTCAGGCGGTAAGTCATGGTACGTAGGGTTTACAAACAAAAATACTTATTCTTAGTTTGGAGCAAAAAAGAAACCGGCGGAATGCCGGTTTCGGGAATCTGAATGACGCAATTAGGTTTATGAACGAAAGGCTACTAACTTCTGAGCGGGCTGGTCGTCAATCACAAATGTTTTGACAACTACGTCACTGCCAATGGCAACGGCCAATTGATAAGTACCCGCGCTAAGTTCGTTAATGTTAAATGTTTGCAACAGTCCGTTACGGAGACTGACGTTGGAATTATATAAGACATGGCCTTCGGTGTCGCGAAGGGTAACCGTAGCGGTGTTATTCTCCTGGCCAACAACAAGTTTGATCCTCTGATCACTGGTGATGGAAAGAGACGTTTCGGGTGTTTTATGGTCAACTGTTCGAGCGAATGATGCGGTTCCGGCTACCAATCCCAGCATCAGAATGAATACATTTTTCATGGCTTATTTAGTTTTTATTTCGTTTGACTGGAACAAAGGTGTATCCTTGACAACGCATCCTAAATTAAACCTTGCCGAATGCCATTTTTTGCAGTATGAGTCTGGTTTTCAAGGGGATGAGTGTGTATACTCTAGCTAGTACACATATGGCTCAAAATCAACTGCTTACATTTGTTAAAAACCTGTTCGTTTATGAATCGTCTTTTTATTGGAGTTATGCTGCTTCTGGCGGGATGTGGACCCTCGTCGAAAAAAACCGAAAAAACTGAAGCCGGAACGCTTGCGGCAGATTTTTCACTTCCCTACCGGCTGGCTACCCCCGATAAAAATTATACGCTGCCCAAAGAATTAAAAGAAATATCGGGCCTGACGTATTATAAAAACGATAAACTCCTTTGCGTTCAGGACGAAGAGGCCGTTGTCTATGTGTTCGATACGAAAACAGGAAACGTAGTGAAGGATTTTGGCTTTGGGGGCTACGGCGACTTTGAAGGTATCGAATATGTTGAGGGACAGGTTTACGTACTCCAAAGCAACGGGACACTTTTTCAATTTGAACCCGAATCAACACAGATTAAGAAAACCAATACCGATTTGCCCAAGAAAACTGAAGTAGAAGGGTTGGGCTATGATCCTAAAACTAAACGGCTTCTCATTGCCGTCAAAGACGGGAAAGGATTGAGTGATAAAGCTGTTTATTCGTTCGATTTGCTGAACCGGGCCGTCTACAAAGACATGAGCCTGACTGATGAGCAACTTGACGGCGCGGGCATCGACCCGAAAACGTACAAACCGTCGGGTATTGCCGTGCATCCAATAACGGGGGAGTGGTACATGCTGACCTCGACTGGAAAACGCCTGCTCATCACGAATCGACAAGCCAAAATTATCTACTCTGTGCCACTCGATCCGAAGCAGTTTCGCCAGCCTGAAGGCATTTGTTTCGCCCCAAACGGTGATTTATATATTTCCAGCGAAGGCGCTGGAAAAAAAGGTTATATCCTGAAGTTTACGTATCAGAAATAAGCCACCCGTGCGGACCAATTACTTTTTGAACGCCAGCGCCTTTATTGGCTGAATCCGATTGATAATGATGGTGGATAACCAGAGTACCAGTCCAATCAGTACAAGGGTGGCAACGTTCAACGCCAGAATTGTCGGCCAATCCCAAGCAATCGGGACATAGCTGATAAAGTAGTTTTTTGGGTCGAGGGGAATCAGTTTGAAGCGTTCCTGCACGAAGCAAACAGACAGCCCTACTACGTTACCGATAAGCAGACCCCAGCCAACCATATTCATTCCGACAAACACGAACATGCGCCGGATGAACGAGTTAGTGCCGCCGAGGGCTTTCAGAAGACCGATCATTGGTGTTCGTTCCATCATCAGCACCAGCAGTACCGATACCATATTAAATGAGGCAACAAACGTAATGAGGGTTAGCAGGATGACCATATTGCGGTCGAGCAACAACATCCAGTCGAAGAGGGGGCGGTACTGGTCCGTTACTCGGGTCAGGCGCATATTGGGCGTCATGACGGCAAAAACATTATCGGCTGCGGATTTCAATTGATCGAAATCATTTACGAAAATCTCATAGCTCCCTACCGAATCGGGTCCCCAGTGGTTCAGTCGTTGCACAAGCCGGATGTCGCCCAGTGCAATCGTTTTATCGACTTCTTCCAGGCCCGTTTCGTAAATACCGACCACTGTCATTTTGCGGGCTCGTGGCGGGTTACCCAGAAAATACAGGGGGATAGACTCACCAACGGTCACGTTTAACTGGTTAGCCATGAGTTGACTAAGCAGCAGTTCCGTAGAGCCGGAACCCGTATCGGCCCCAACAATGGGTACCTTTCCGGCTATAAGTGACCCTCGAAACAGATTCCAATCGTAATCCCGACCCACACCCTTTAGAATCACACCCGTTAACTCTTCGGATGTTTTCAGAATGCCAGCTTTCAGGGCTACTGCCTGAATATGCCGCACGCCCAGAGTTCGGGTGCTGTCGAGGTAAAGCTTTGTGTTGAGCGGCAGCGCCGTTTGTTCGTAGGAAGCATTGTTGGTAAACTTGCTAACCTGCAAATGTGCACCAAACTGAAAAATTTTCTGCTCAATTGCCCGCTTGTAGCCAAACAAGACCGCAAATGCTATAATTAGAATAGCCAACCCGAGGGCAATGCTGGCTATGCCAACGCGCGTAACGGTGGCTGAAAAGCTGCCCTCAGGTGCGTGACGGACTTTTCTGGCTAAAAAAACAGGAACGTTCAAAATCAGTCGGTAGTCAATGCCGGGTCGCCCGTTCGGCCCTTAGTTAGTAGTATAAAAAAAGCCCTGACCAGCTGATTGCTGTTGACTAACAACCGCACGGGCGGTCTTGTATTAATTAACAACTAAAAACTGTTTTGTTCTCGTACGTAAAAGTAAGAGTTTTGCAGGACGCTCTCCCTTCTTCCGGCTATGACTTTATTGACGAAACTCTTTTTTATTGGCTTTAGCACGTTAGCCATCACCTGTTCGGCGCAAACGAACCCGTCTAAACCATCGCCAGCTATTCAGACTGGTGCAGATCAAATGAACTTATATCTGCCTGTATTACAGGGGAAACGCGTTGGGTTAGTTGTCAATCACACATCGCGCGTAGGCTCAGTGCACTTGGTCGATAGCCTGATTGCGCGGGGTGTAACCATAAAAACAATCTTTGCGCCGGAACATGGTTTTCGTGGGCAGGCCACCGACGGAGAAGAAATTAGCAGTAGCCGCGATCCTCGTACGGGCATTATGATCACATCGCTCTACGGTAAAAACCGCAAGCCTACCCCGAAGCAGATGGATTCGCTGGATGTAATTGTCTTTGATATTCAGGATGTGGGCGTGCGGTTTTACACGTATACCAGCACCATGCACTATGTTATGGAAGCCTGCGCCGAAGCTGGCAAACCAATGATTTTGCTCGACCGTCCCAATCCTAACGGTCACTACATTGACGGGCCGGTGCTTGATCCAAAATTTAAATCGTTTGTCGGACTGAATCCTATTCCCGTAGTGTATGGGCTGACTATGGGCGAACTAGCCCGGATGATTAACGGTGAAGGCTGGTTGGCTGGTGCTAAAACGTGTCCACTTACAGTAGTACCGCTTAAAAACTACACGCACCAAACGCCTTATATATTGCCCGTACCCCCTTCGCCAAACTTGCCCAACCAACAGGCCGTTTTGCTCTATCCATCGCTTTGCTTTTTTGAGGGAACTGTTGTGAGTGTCGGTCGTGGAACTGATAAGCAGTTTCAGGTGATCGGCTCGCCCTATACGCAGTACGGACCATATACATTTACTCCCGTTGATAAGCCGGGTGCGGTAAATCCGCCATTAGAAGGGCAGCTTTGTTATGGGCTGGACCTCTCCAATGTCACTATCTCAAAGAAGGGATTAGTGCTGGATTATTTCTTTGATTTTTTTAAGCGGGCTACGGATAAAAGCAAATTTTTCTTGGCTAACAACGGGATTGACCGGCTCGTGGGTACCGATCAGCTTCGGTTACAACTGCTGGCGGGCGTTTCAGAGAATAAAATTCGGGAGAGCTGGGAGCCAGGTTTAAATGTTTACAAACAAATTAGGAAGAAATACGTGTTATACCCATAAGTAAAGCCTATTTCATATAGACTCGCTTCCTGTCTGACAGGGGTAGCGTATATCTTCAGTTACAATCAAGTATGTTTGTACATTATTTTATACCGTAACTCCGTGAGATTAATCCTAACTCTTCTATTATTTAGCCTATTTCGACCGATTTGCGGGTGGGCCCAACCCCCTGTTGTGCTTACTAAATGGCCCGCGAAGCTACAGCTTTACCCCCGTGACAAAACAGACCAGTGCATCGTGGCTATTGCCGGACGCGCACTGGGTAATGATGTAAAATCAGTTTCGCTTGTGGTGCTTCGGAATCAGCAGCGCTACCAGTATGCTCGCGTAGCTGTTGACTCTATCACGAGGAGTTTTGCCTTCAAACCTACTATAAAAGCTGAGTTAAGCCAATATAGTTTTCAATTATTTACCCACCGGGATCCACCGGGCGATTCCGTTCAGGTAGCGTTCCGCGATAGTATCGTTTGTGGAGATGTATTTCTGATTACAGGCCAGTCGAATGCCGTCGGACGATTTGCCGATAAACCCTTTCAAAGTGAATTTTGTCGCACATTTGGCGTCAATAATGGTGCTGTGGACTACAATCCGGCTGATACAGCCTGGTGTCTGACCAATACGACCGAGGGTGCCAATGCCTTGTGGGGAGTTGAATTACAACGTTTGATCAAGGAACAACAGGGGATTCCGACGGCCATAATTAATGGAGCCGTTGGGTCAACAACAATTACCGATCACGCTAATAGGGATGGTAATCAGCCTGCCAGAATGAATAGTCTCTATGGCCGGTTATTTTATCGAGCCAGCAAAGCCGGTATTGTCGGTCAGGTGAAAGCTATGATCTGGCGGCAGGGCGAGGCAGAAGCCGTCAGTGACCCTACTGTATATGTACGCGTTTTTCCACAGCTTTACAGCTATTGGAAACAGGATTATCCGGGGTTGAAAAAAGTCTATCACTCACAGATTAATATACTGACGGATAATGTAGTGTCAGCAGGCGTGTTGCGGGACTTTCAACGGCGGTCAAAAACTATATTTGGCGATAATGAGCCAATTGCTACGGTCGGTTTGCCCGGTTATCAGGGCTTACATTATACCGAAGCGGGCTATCGACAATTTAGCTTGGAATTATACCGGCTCGTTGCCCGTGATTTTTATGCCTCTACCGATACCAGCAACATTCAATCGCCTAACCTTCAGCGGCTTTATTATAGCACACCCGCTCAGGATGAAATTACACTTGAGTTTGAACCGGATCAGGAAATGCATTGGCCCGCCGATACAACCATTACCAATCCAGCTACGGGCGCCCGGTACACACAAAGCTTATCAAATTTCATTTATACCAATTACCCAACGGGCGAAAGTGGTCTGATCAAATCAGTGATTGAAAAGGATAATCGCCTGATTTTAAAATTGACAAAATCCATTACAGCCAAACATCTGACCTATTTGCCCTCATCCTATAAGGACAATCAAGTGGGATACTACGTAGGGCCTGTTATTCGTAATCGTCGGGGAATGCGGGCACTAACTTTTTATCAGGTTCCTATTGCTCCGCCACTGCCCGTGGCTTCCGATTTTCGGGCTACTCCGGTTGACACAACTGCCATTAAACTTAGCTGGGATACTGCCTCAGACAGCGTGTCGCAATGGTCCATTGAGCGGGCTGATACGGGCGGCCTATTTAAACCGCTGGCTGTTGTCCCAGGCGCAGCCACTTTTTACAAAGACCTTCGAAGAGCCAACGGTGCTGACTCACTTAAACTCGGTAAAATTTATGAATACCGGGTGCGCTCACTGGGTCGTCGGGCCGAATCTGGCTATTCTCCAGTCGCAACAGCTTCATTACAGTTGGTGGTGGGCGTTAAAATCGGCCCGGAACTGGATTTAACCAACGCGGGGTCTTTGTCTAATTCGAGTGCTCTGGTGTATCCAAACCCGGCCAGCGATCAAGTTCGGGTGCGCTTGCCCTTAGACTGGAGTGGTGATGCCATTACGCTCACCCTAACCAACGAAGCAGGTATGGTTGTGCTTCAACGAAATAATCAGGTATCGTCGGGTACATCATTTCTATCGTTTTCGGTAGCTGCTTTGCCGGTTGGTACCTACGTTCTCATCATGCAATACCGGACGGGGGGCGTTCGATGCCGGTTGACAGTTATCCATTAAGCCTGCGGGGTTAGGAGTATGTAGGACGTTTTCACGAAAAATGCCCTAACTTTGCATTTTAGAGACCTATTCATGGCCACCGAACAGATTTTGATTCTGGATTTTGGTTCGCAGTACACTCAACTCATTGCCCGCCGGGTGCGCGAACTGAACGTTTACTGCGAAATTCATCCGTATAATCATCTCCCTACAATTACGCCCGATGTGAAGGGCATCATTCTCTCTGGCAGCCCATCATCCGTTCGTGATGCCGACGCGCCTGAGGTTCATTTAGCCGCCTTCCGTCATAAAGTGCCTATTCTTGGCATTTGTTATGGAGCACAGCTGTTGGCTCATAGTAGCGGGGGCGAAGTGAGAGCATCCTCCATACGCGAATATGGCCGGGCTAAACTTGGCACCGTCACTACCGAAAGTCCGCTGATGAAGGGGATTGACCCGCACTCGCAGGTATGGATGTCGCACGCCGATACGATCACGAGTGTTCCGCATAACTTTCAAATTATTGCCTCAACTGACACTGTCCATGTGGCGGCTTTTCAGGTAGATGATGAGCCCACGTACGGTATTCAATTTCATCCCGAAGTAACGCACTCGCTGCAAGGCAAAACGCTGCTTCATAACTTCGTCGTCGATATTTGCGGCTGTACCCAGGACTGGACGGCTGAGTCATTCGTTGAAACGACCGTAGCGGAGTTGAAACAGAAACTCGGCGACGACAAAGTCGTACTGGGATTATCGGGTGGAGTTGATTCGTCGGTGGCGGCTATGCTTATTCACCAAGCCATTGGAAAAAATCTTTACTGCGTTTTTGTTGATAATGGGGTCCTTCGGAAAGACGAATTCTCGGGTGTTCTGGAGTCCTATAAAACGCTGGGTCTGAATGTAAAAGGCGTTGATTCGAAAGAGCTGTTTTATGCCGCCCTTATGGGATTGACCGACCCCGAAGAAAAGCGCAAAGCAATTGGCCGGACTTTCATTGAGGTGTTTGACCATGAGGCTCATTTAATTGAAGGTGTGTCCTGGCTTGGGCAGGGAACGATCTACCCGGATATTATTGAATCCGTTTCAGTAAAAGGGCCTTCGGCAACTATCAAGTCGCACCACAATGTAGGTGGACTTCCCGATTTCATGAAATTGAAAGTTGTGGAACCGCTTAATACCCTGTTTAAAGATGAAGTACGGTCTGTTGGTCGGACGTTGGGCCTGCCCGAAGCTATTTTGGGACGGCATCCGTTTCCGGGTCCTGGCCTGGCAATTCGTATTCTAGGCGATGTGACCCCCGAAAAAGTAGAGATTTTACAGCAAGTCGATGCCCTGTTCATTGATGGTCTCAAACGCGAAGGTTTATACGATAAAGTCTGGCAGGCAGGCGCTATGTTACTGCCGGTGCAATCGGTAGGCGTTATGGGTGATGAACGCACCTATGAGCGCGTAGTGGCCTTACGTGCTGTGACGAGTGTGGATGGTATGACTGCCGACTGGGCGCACTTGCCCTATGAATTTCTGGCCGATGTCTCAAACGAAATCATCAATCGGGTCAAGGGTGTAAACCGGGTTGTGTATGATATTTCGTCCAAGCCACCGGCAACGATTGAGTGGGAATAAAAGACGCGGATAATTATCCTATAAAAACGCCCGATACTGCTTGTAGTATCGGGCGTTTCTATAGGATGAGGTTAACTATCTATAATTTGTTGGAATCACGCTGAAGAAACTGCTCAACAAATCAACGTTTTAATCTCGTTTTGCCTACTTTTAGCCTCAATAATTAACTTTTTTACTACAATGAAAATGACACGTATTAACCGAACAATGGCATTGACATTGTTCGGCGTATTAATGAGTTTAGCCACTTGGGCACAGGGTGATAAAGCAAATCGGCCCAGTCCGCCAGCAATGGCCAGTGGCAAAGTAAACGGAACAAATATTACGATCAATTACGGAAGCCCATCCGTGAAAGGCCGACCAGTTTGGGAGGCCAGCAGCACGCTTGCTCCCTATGGAAAGGTCTGGCGTTCAGGGGCTAATGAAGCTACGACGTTTGAGACTGATAAAGACATCACCGTAGAGGGAAAAGCACTGCCTGCGGGAAAGTACGGCTTCTTCACTATTCCTGGAGAAAAAGAATGGACCGTTATTTTTAATAAAGTATCCAACCAGTGGGGTGCTTTCAAATACGACCAGGCTCAGGATATACTTCGCGTGACGGCGAAGCCCGCTAAATCTGCCCAGATGAACGAGCGGTTAGTGTATGATGTAACAGGGAAAGGCGTTGTATTGAAGTGGGAACATGTCGAATTACCCATTGCTATTAAGTAAAAAACAGATGGTCTATGGTGTACACCATAGACCATCTGTTTTAAACGTTTCGAAGAAACTACCTACAAGAATGAACTAGTTCAGTTTCAACGCATCTTCTGCTTTATTGATACCCGATTTTGTCGCATCTGCTGCGTCGTCTACCGTGTTGTTATAAGCCGTTTTTGCCCGCTCCTGATTGTAGGTCGACTTTGCTTCGTTTTTGTATTGGTCAAGTTTATTTTCAGCCTTATTGGCATACTGATTAGCCTTCGTCTCTGCGTTACCTACCAGTTTGTCAACCTGCGATTTCACCTGCGCTACACCTTCTTCCCACTGACTTTGTAAATCGTTGACGTTTTGGGTCAATTTGTCACGGGTTTCCTTACCACTGCGGGGCGCTGTTAGATAGCCGATGGCCAAGCCCGCTAATACTCCTCTCAAAAAGCTCATAGTTTTACTTGTTTTGAATTCGTTCTGGGATTACTCATACTTGTTAAAAAGTATGCCATACATTATTATGGATTAGTAGTTAATTGACTATCAACTGAATATTTTATTTCTATACAATCGTCCCGCTGCCCAATCTAAAATTATTGAGTAGTTTATTCTACAAGATGGGGGTTTTTGATGGGCAAAAAAAGGCCGCTCTAGTTAGAACGGCCCAGCAAAGACTACGATAAACGGATCATTTACAGTTGCCGTTTTTCAGCAAGCATCTCCCGAATATCGTCGATAATTTTTCCGGCCAGATGGTCGGCTGTTGCAAGTGTATCCGATTCGGAATAAATACGAATTATCGGTTCGGTGTTTGATTTTCGTAGGTGAACCCACTCTTTGTCGAACTCAATCTTGACTCCGTCGATGGTGTTGATGGGGTTTTTAGCATATTTAGCCTGAATCCGCTCCAACACTGCATCTACATTGATATCGGGAGTCAGTTCAATCTTGTTCTTAGAAATGTAATAGTTGGGATAGGTCCGGCGCAACATGGAGGCCGATTTTCCCGACTTTGCCAGATGCGTCAGGAAAAGAGCAATACCCACCAGCGCGTCGCGGCCATGGTGTAGATCGGGGTAAATAATACCGCCGTTGCCTTCACCGCCAATGACAGCGTCTTTATCTCTCATCATCTCAACCACATTCACCTCGCCCACCGCCGAGGCAAAATGCTGTCCGCCATACTTCCGGGTTACATCCCGGAGGGCAACGGTACTCGACATATTGGAGATGGTGTTACCCGCTTTGCCTTCGGGTAAATTTTTTAAGACATAATCGGCTACAGCTACCAGCGTATATTCTTCGCCAAAAGCTGACCCATCTTCACAAATTAGCGCTAGTCTATCAACGTCAGGATCAACTACAATGCCAAGATCAGCATTGCCTTTTTCCATTTCTTTGATGATGTCGCGCAGGTTTTCGGGCAGTGGCTCAGGATTATGGGCAAAATTACCCGTTGGTTCGCAATGCAGTTTCGTAATATTCTCCACGCCGAGAGCCTCCAGCAACAGGGGTACGGCTATCCCTCCGGTCGAGTTGACTGCATCGACAACAACCCGGAAATTCCGCGTAGCAATAGCATTCCGATCAACTAAAGGCAGGGCTAGAATCAGGTCAATATGTTTTTGAAGCCAGGTAGTATCGGTGCGGTATTGGCCTAGTTTGCGTATTTCAGCAAACTCAAACGATTCGCTTTCGGCAATTGCGAGCACTTCAGCTCCATCCTGCGCTGAAATAAATTCGCCGGTTTCATTAAGTAATTTGAGCGCATTCCATTGAATGGGATTGTGGCTGGCTGTCAGGATAATGCCTCCTGATGCTTCTTCGCCTGAGACGGCTAGTTCAACGGTAGGGGTAGTAGAAAGACCGAGGTCAATAACATTCAGGCCAATTCCCTGTAAGGTAGCAGCTACTAATTTTGAGACCATCTCACCCGATAACCGACCGTCGCGACCGATCACAACAGTCTTTCGTTCGGGGTTACGCTGGCGGAGCCATTGCCCAAATGCGGCTGTGAATTTAACCACATCCAAAGGCGTCAGGCCGTTTCCGCTGCGCCCCCCAATCGTCCCTCGAATTCCGGAAATAGACTTAATTAATGCCACGTGATGGGTTTGGTAAGTAATTCTTAATAAGTATGCAAAGATAGTCGATAGTCGATAGTTGTTAGGTAATAGTTAGTAACGAACACAAAGTTCTACCGAGCAGTGGTTACTTTAAACAAACATCAACTCCGAATGAAGGGTCGAATTGGCACGTCCTAAAAATGTGCCACTAATAGGAGCGGCCAACTCTGGTTTGGCAGTCGATGTCAGAAAGATATGCCTATTCAGTACTAAAGAGCCTTCGGTCGGGTCAAATCCGCGCCAGCCTGCACCGGGCAAATAGACCTCTGCCCAGGCATGAAGTTGGTGTTCTTGCTGTGGATTACCAAATAAATAGCCACTCACAAACCGTGCTGCCAGTCCCACACTCCGGCAGGCTGCCATAAATAGGGTTGTATAGTCCCGGCAAGAGCCTTTATGCAGGGTTAGCGTTTGTTCGGGCGGGAAAGGGGCGCCTAATTCACGAATTTCATAGGTGAATTGTCGAATGGCCTGGTTCAGCGCAATTAGAAAGGCCGTAGTTTTCCAGTTAGCCCCGGCGGCTAATTGCCGGGCCCAACTCTCAACGCGCTCCGATACACCAACTCGTTCCAGGTAAGGTTGCAACAAGTCTTCTACAGCTTTGGGGTATCGAAAAGGAACCCGTTTGGTGTCGAAAGGAAATAGCACAAAGTCGAATGAGTTGAATTCATCAGACTGAAGTTCCATCTCAACAGACACATGGAGATACTTGGTTGGGCGATTAAAATAGACCAGTTGCTGGACGTTTCCCTCTACATCAATATTGCGCACAATCCGCGCTGGCAACGGGTCAATAAGTAACTCGTATTTCAGCAGTCGCTGGTACGGATAAGCTCGTGGATACAAGTAGAGTGTCTGTGGGCCAAGGGCAACGGGACTATCGTATGTGTATTCGGATTTGTGCCGAACATGAAGATGCATAGACTACTGACCGGGTTACCGGCGCGATTATGGCTGAGGAATGGTCAACTAATCCAATGCCTCATTTACTTACCGAACGTACTTTCTCAAAAATAGGGTCCATCCAGTAAGTAGGCACCTTACGGACGGAGTTGCCTAATAGGGCGCTCCACTGGTGAGATATTTCGTCCATATCTTCTTTCTCAAGCCGATATTCAGTCATGTGAAAACTATCTTTAGGATAGATCACCACATCTAACGGATAATCGACATCATTAGCACTAACGCGGGTTGCATCGAAGGCCAGGAAGCCAATTTTCAGGGCGTCAGCCATACTGGATTCGTACGACAGATTCCGGAACAACAGGGGCTTGCCATACCCTGAATTGCCTATTATTTTGAATGGTGATCCCTGGTCAACTTCAACCCAGTTACCCTCCGGGTATAGCATAAATAGTTTATGTTCATCGTCATCTTCCAACTGCCCACCCACAATGGCATTCAGGTTGAAATTTAAACCGCTGGCTACAATAGAGGTTTTATCCTCGAGTGCTACTCGCTTCACCTGTTCGCCAAACGCATTGACAGCCTTGTATAATTTATTGAATGAACGGTCCTGTTCGGAGAGTACTTCCTTAAAATAAGTGATGGCTTTGTCACGCACAGAACGCAAGCCCGATGTCATGATAAACAGAGAATGATTCTCGACTTCATGAACCGAAATCTTTCGGTTCGACGATACTTCAGAGCCCGAGGTCAATCGTCTGTCAGCGATGGCCACCAGGCCCGACGCAACTTTAATTCCTAAACAATACGTCATTCTATACAGTGGGAAAAAACACGTAGCTAAACCCAACAAATATACTGGTTACCCTCGTTTTTGTTCGACCTAGTTACGTGTTTTCTTGAAAATGATAGCCTGCGTTGCCAAATTGCTGAAAGTTATTTCCTTCATCAAGTATGTCTACATATATGTAAATATGTAAATTCAGGTCTTTATTTCAGCGCATTTTCGTACGGTTTGATCTGCTTCACTGAAGCAGGTAGAGCGTTTATGTAATTCCCTCCAGCCAGTATAGCCCCTTGTGTAACCGGCTCGCCGTTCAGCCAATTCCTGCCGTACATAGTGGATAGATTTTTGAGTGATACGGGTTTGTTTTTAGTAAACGATTGTGTTACTTTGGCAAACAGAGGTGTTTGTTCCCTCTGCCCATTTTGCAATGAACTTTGACGACGAAGACGACGATAGCTTCATGGACTGGGATGGTTTCGATGAGGACTATGACCCCGAAGAAGCCCGCGCTGAGATGGAGGCTGAAAACCGGCGCATCAAGAACCTGCCTATTTTGCGAAAGGCTAATGAACTGATGGAGTTGACGCAGGCCATTGTCGAAACGATTAACAAAGAAGATGATGTGCTGATGATGCACGAGCAGATGCTGGCTAATGCTATGATGCTGGCGCCAAAAATTGTTGGTGCTGAAGGTGGGGATTTGTACACGCTGCGGATGGAAAATGCAGTCATCATTAAAATGCATGCCCGTGAACTCCTGGCCCAAACCTCTTACTGCAAAGCCGAAAAACTGACCCAGACAGCCTACCTGAACGTATTGCGTGAAGAAATTGAGCAATTTCGACTGCTGTTTGTCGAATGGGTAAATGGCTTCGATAAGGATAACGATGCTCCAGACGACTGGGGCCTGTTTTATTAATAGCCTATCCGATTCAGGCGGTAATGCGCAGAGCGAGAAACAAATAAAAAACAGGCAGGACTCTACGTAGAATCCTGCCTGTTTTTATAGGGGCGGTGCTAACCGAAAATTGCTGGCTCTGTCAGCTTCTGGTTCCGTTCGGCACTAAATATCACTGAATTTTCGCTTGTAGAAAGCATAGAAAATAAGTGGAAATATAAACAGCGTCAGCAGCGTAGCTGTAATTAATCCCCCGATAACAACAATGGCTAATGGCTTAGCCGTTTCGGAACCAATACCGTGCGAAACAGCCGCCGGAATAAGGCCCATACCGGCCATCATAGCCGTCATTACCACCGGTCGTATGCGAGAGATAACGCCCTCCCGTATAGCGTCGTTGAGTGGCAGGCTGTTACGCAGATTCTTCTTAAAGACAGATATGAGAATTACCCCGTTCTGAATGCAAATACCAAAGAGCGCAATGAAGCCAATACCCGCCGAAATACTGAAGTTGACGTGCGTAATGAGCAGAGCCGCAATGCCGCCAATAATAGCGAATGGTACGTTAAATAGCACCAGGCCAGCGTCTTTTACATTGCCGAATAAAATGAACAGGATAAAGAAAATAGCCAGTAAACTAATCGGAACTACCTGTGCTAAACGGGCGGTGGCTCGTTGCTGATTCTCAAAATCACCCGCCCACTTGGCCGTGTAGCCCGCCGGAAGTTTAACATGTTCCTGCACTTTCTGCTGAGCTTCGGCAACCGCACTACCCATGTCGCGACCCCGTACTGAAAACTTCACAGCTCCGTATCGCTGGCTTCCTTCCCGGAAAATTAGCACCGGCCCTGTTTGGGTATAAATCCTGGCAATTTCTTTAATCGGAATCATACTGCCATTTTCTGTCGGCACCATCAATTGGCTGATCTGTAGCTCGCTGGAGCGGAATGGTCGGTCGTAACGAATACGCAGGTCGAATTTACGTTCACCTTCGTAAATTTGGGTAGCTGCTTTACCGCCAATGGCCATCTCAATAACAGCCTCTGCATCTGATTTGGTAACCCCATACACAGCCAGTTTACGTTCGTCAAGTTCAATTCGCATTTCGGGCTGGCCCGTTGTACGGATAAGGCCCAGGTCTGCAATACCCTGAACAGTAGCCAGCTGATCCCGAATCTCACCCGCTTTAGTCTCAAGAATGCCCTGATCCGGACCGTAAATTTTGACGGCGATGGAGCCTTTTACCCCAGATACAGCCTCTTCTACATTGTCCATGATAGGTTGTGAAAAGCCAAAATTCACACCCGGAAAAACGCTAAGTTTTTCCTGCATCCTTTCCACTAACTCTTCTTTGCTTATTCCACTTTTCCAATCATCCTGTGGGTATATATCCACCAAAAATTCAATGTTATAAAAGCCTGTTGGATCTGTGCCATCATTAGGTCGGCCAGTTTGCGAGATAACGCCTTTCACTTCAGGAAACTGCTCGAACATATGGCGCATCTGCACGGTTTGCTTCACCGATTCGGGCAGCGAGATGCTCATAGGCATAGTGGCCCGGACGTAAATTGAGCCTTCGTTGAGTTCGGGTAGAAATTCCGTACCAAGCAACGTAAAGCCCGATAAACCAACCACCACGAGCAAAGCCGTTAGAAGAATACTTGTTTTTTTGTGCGCAAATGTAAAGTTGAACGTCTTCGTGGAATATTTAGTCACAAAATTAACGAACGGGTTGTGTTTCTCGCGAACGTTCTTTTTGAGCAGAATGCTGGCCAGCACCGGCACAAGAGTTAGGGTAAAAATCAGCGCACCAACCAGGGCGAAACCCAGTGTCCATGCTAAAGGAGAGAACATCTTTCCCTCAACCTTCTGGAACGAGAAAATCGGCACCAGGCAAGTAATAATGATCAGTTTGGAGAAGAAAATAGCCTTGCCCATTTCGGTGCCTGTCTTTCGTATAATACCTAGCTTGGCTAATTTGTTGAACTTCGCCATGCCTTGCTGGTGGGCCATTTCGTCGAGCGTTACAAAAATACCCTCAACCATTACAACAGCACCGTCAACGATAATACCAAAGTCAATGGCTCCCATCGACAGTAAATTGGCCGACATGCCTTTGAGTCTCAGGCAAATAAAGGCAAACAGTAACGCTAGCGGAATGACAATAGACACCGTGACAGTAGTGCGCCAGTCGGCCATGAAGATAAACACAATAACCGTCACGAATATAATGCCTTCGATAAGGTTGTGTGTAACGGTATGCGTCGCAAAATTAATGAGTGTTTCGCGGTTGTAGAAAGTGTTTATCTCAACGTCGCTGGGCAGAATGCTCGTGTTCAGTTCATTGATCTTATCTTTTACCCGCTCAATTACTTCGCTCGGGTTTTCGCCCTTACGCATAACAATAATACACTCCACAACATCGTCTTTTTTGTCGCGGCCAGCCTGACCAAGCCGGGGTAAAGCCGACTCGGACACCTGCGCCACGTTTTGTACAGTAATGGGTGTTCCTTTGATATTCTTGACAATAATGTTCTGTATATCCTGCTGGTTTTTTAGCAGGCCAATACCGCGAACAACATAAGCCTCCGAATTTTTTTCGATCACATCGCCACCCACATTGACGTTAGAATTGGCAACGGCCTGATACAATTGGAGGGGTGTAATGCCATAATCCATCAATCGGCGGGGGTCTACCGAAATTTCGTAGGTCTTAACCTCACCACCGAAACTAACGACATCGGCCACACCCGGCACGCTCTTTAACTGGCGCTCAATAACCCAATCCTGCAAGGTTTTAAGCTCACGGGCGGTGCGAGTTGGGGATTGAAGTGTATAGCGAAAAATCTCACCGGTAGGGCCGTAAGGTGGCTGAATATCCGGCTTGATGCCTTCGGGTAGTTCGACACTGCTGAGTAAATTATTGACCTGCTGGCGGGCAAATATGTCATCGACGCCATCGTCAAACAAAACTTTTACAACCGACAGACCGAAAATCGATGTCGAGCGAATGTCTGTGCGCTTCTGAACCGAATTAAGGCCAATTTCGATAGGAATGGTTACGAACTTTTCAATCTCCTCAGCCGACCGCCCTGGCCACTGCGTGATGAGTATAATCTGCGTGTTTGTTACATCTGGAAAGGCTTCAATTGGAGTACTTTGATAACTGATTACTCCCGCTACAACGGACAGAGCCGTAAGGAAAAAAATGAAAAATTTGTTCTTCAGCGAGAAGGATAGAATGCTTTTGATGAATTTGTTCATACCGGTTACGGCGCATGTAATTTTAAGTCCACAAAAGTGCTAACTAGAACTTAAATTGGACTTAACCTGTGGTTAAAAGTGAGTTAAAACGTTGGGGAAGTATAGTTTCCTGAAGGTACAGAATTTAATTAATTGGAGAATAGATGCTATTTTTTGCCGTTAAACCCGTTAGAGATTCTAATAGGTACATAAATTAGTTGTAGTTAACAAAACTTGCTAGTTCTGCTATAGGGTCAGTTGAGTTTAATAGGTACTTACCTTAATTGTAATTAGTAATTATCCTGAGTTTTATGTCTGAAATACAATCAAATTTTGGTTTTGCCGGTAGTAAGGAAGAATCCTCTGTACTTGAAGAACCTATTAATCCGCTACCCAGAGCGGTTTTACGGCCCAACACACACTGGCTGCTCGATGGTGAGTGGCAGTTTTCGCTTGATCCTACCGATTCAGGTTTGGGTAACAGATGGTATCTGGGACACCAATATGAAGGAACTGCCCAGTGGCCCGGCTCAATAGAAGAGCACATGGCGCAGGCTAAAGGGCAATCTAATCCCGCCGTGTGGCAGGATAAGGTTATTGCCTGGTATGAGCGTGAATTTGCCCTGCCCAAACGCAGTGATTCACTTTCCCGTACTAACATTCAGTTGACGTTTGGTGCCTGTGGTTACGAAACGCGGGTATGGCTCAACGGGCATCTACTCAGCACCATTGAGGGCGAAGACGTGCACTATGGTGAATATACGTCTTTCTCTTACGAACTGGCCGATGAGCATCTGCGGCCCAATAACCGACTGACAGTTAGAATAGCCGATACAATGGATGCCGAGACGCCACGTGGGAAACAGGAATCGCACGTTTACAAACGGGGCGGTATTTGGTATCAGACTTACACGGGTGCCGTGCGCTCGGTGTGGCTTGAAACGGTTGAGCGGAACCGATTACGGTCGCGCGTGAGCGTGGCTAGTACCATTGAGGACCGTCTTATGCGTTTTAGTGTGACGACCCGGATTCATGACCCTGGTGAGTATGTACTGCGGTTACAGGTTTTTGAGCGGGAAGCGAAAGAAGGAACAACACCGATGGCCACCTCCGATTTCCCGTTGCGGCTGGAGGCCGGTCAGAAGCAACAGCGGGTGACGCTCGAAGTGCCGGGAGCACAACTTTGGTCGCCCCAGATGCCGGTTCGGTATCGGCTTATTGCGCAACTTATTGATGACCAAGGACACGTGGCTCAGATCGAAACGCAGTTTGGACTACGTAAAATTGAAGCACGTGGGCGGTATGTGTACCTCAACAATACCCCTATTTATCTTGACGGTATTTTGTACCAGCCCGGCACGGCAACCTATGAAGAAATGAAGCGGCATATGCAGTCAATGAAAGAATTGGGCTGCAACTTAGTGCGGGTTCATATTGCCGGTATTGACCCCCGGATTTATAATTTGGCTGATAAACTAGGTCTGTTGCTGTGGGTTGAGGTACCTAGTCCGCACAGTTCTACGGCCCGAAGCCGTCATAATCACCAGGCCGAGTTGCTACGGATGCTGGCCTTGATTGGCACGCACCCATCGGTCGTAATCTGGAGTCTTTACAATGAAGACTGGGGCGCGCAGGATATTGCTACGAATCCCGATACCCGTGAGTACATCACAAACATGTACCATTTTATGCAACTGGCTTATCCGCAATTTCTGGTTGTGGACAACGATGGGTGGCAACATATTTCTTACGAAGGACGGCTAAAATCAGACCTTCTGACCGCTCACTTATATACACCTGATTTAGCACATTGGCAATCTCTTCTTGATCAGTTGGTAGCGGGAGAACTAGCAACCGTAGCTGCCTTTCCGCTGGTGATTGGTGATCCGTTTTTCTATCGCAAACAAGTTCCGCTTATTGTTAGCGAGTGGGGAGGTTTTGGCTTTGCAAATTACGGAGGTCCACAGGGATCCGAAGATCGCGCTGATCGCATTCGACTTTTTAAACAGGAAATGCGGAAACGGTCTATTGCGGGGGATGTTTATACACAGGCGACTAATATCGAAGACGAGCGAAACGGCTTGATTGACCCGCATACCGGTGTCTTGACGGTGCCTGCCGGACTGTTGGCGTCGGGTGGCTATGTCGAAGCTCCCAAGATACCATTATAATAAAGGCTAACGTAAAGTAACCCAATTCTGTAAGGCTCATCAAGAATTTTGTAAGCTTGAGTCAGCGCTTATTGGCGACCTTTGTGTTAGATAATAATAAAGTCTAAAATCATGGACACGCTAAAGTTTAAGACCAATATAAAATGCGGTGGCTGTATTGCAACCGTAACACCATTTCTGAACGAAGCCGTTGGTGAAGGCAATTGGCAGGTAGATACACTGGATCCGAAAAAGGTATTGACTGTTGAGACTTCAACGGCTGAAGTAGTGAAGCAAGCTATTGAAAAGGCAGGCTACAAAGCGGAGCAGCTAAACTAAAACCATGATCACAGCCACCACCGAATCAGACAGGAAAGCCGGCATTCACGGAATTTCGTCTGAGATTCGGAAGACGTATCCTGTTCTGGAGATGACCTGTGCGGCCTGTGCTGTCAGTGTTGAATCGACGTTGAAACATACATCGGGTGTCAGAGATGCAGGGGTGAACTATGCCAACCAGAGTGCCTGGGTACAGTTTGATCCTGCAATCGTAACCCCGATTGAGCTACAAAATGCCGTTCGCGAGATGGGGTACGACATTGTTGTGGAAACTGAAAGCAATGGTGTCGACCCTCGTCAGGTGCAGGAAGAAGCGCAACAGAAACGGGTACAAAGTCTTAAACGGCGAACCATCTGGGCGGCAATTTTATCACTGCCCGTTGTTGTCATTGGCATGTTTTTTATGGAGCTGCCATATGGCAACTATATCATGATGCTTCTGTCGGCACCGGTGGTGTTTGGATTGGGTCGGTCGTTTTTTGTCAATGCCTGGAAACAGCTTCGCCATGGTAAAGCCAATATGGATACGCTGGTAGCGTTGAGTACGGGTATTGCCTTTTTGTTCAGTGCATTTACGACAATGTATCCCGAATTCTGGCATAGCCGGGGTGCATCCATGCCGGGTACACATCTACACGTTTATTTTGAAGCCGCATCGGTCGTTATTGCTTTTATTTTATTAGGTAAGCTTCTCGAAGAACGGGCAAAATCGAACACATCATCAGCGATCAAAAAACTGATGGGATTGCAGCCCAAAACGGTCCGCCTGGTCGACGGTGATATGGAGCGCGAGATCCCTGTTTCATCCGTGCTGGTGGGTAACTTGCTGGTCGTGAGGCCGGGCGAGAAAATTCCGGTAGACGGACGCGTAGCGTCAGGGCAGTCATACGTGGATGAGAGCATGATTAGCGGAGAGCCAGTACCCGTGGCAAAGCAAGTTGGTACAACTGTCTTTGCTGGAACCATTAATCAGAAAGGTAGTTTTCGGTTTTATGCCGAAAAGGTGGGTGCCGATACGCTACTGGCGCAAATTATACGCATGGTTCAGGATGCTCAGGGAAGTAAAGCCCCAGTGCAGCAAGTTGTAGACCGAATTGCGGGTATTTTCGTACCTGTAGTGCTTGGTATTGCTGTGTTGACCTTTGTTGTCTGGATGGTTTTCGGGCACTATCTTATGCCAAACAGCGACCCGTTTACAACCGCTCTTCTTACATCCGTAACAGTGTTGGTTATTGCCTGTCCCTGTGCGCTGGGGCTAGCTACGCCAACGGCTATTATGGTGGGTGTTGGCAAAGGAGCCGAGAACAATATTCTGATCAAAGACGCAGAAAGTCTGGAAGTTGCTCATACTGTCAATGCCGTTATACTGGACAAAACTGGCACTATTACCGAAGGTAAACCACTTGTAACAGATCTGCATTGGGTCGTTACAAGTGATGAACAAGCTCAATTGCAGGCTGTTCTTTTCACGTTGGAGATGCAATCGGAGCACCCGCTGGCCGAAGCTGTCGCCACCTACTTATCGAACAGCAAATTAGTCACGTTAGAGGCTTTCGAGAGCATAACGGGTCGTGGTGTAATGGCTACTTATCAGAATGATACTTATTTTGTGGGCAATCAACGCTTACTGACTGAGAATCAGATTGATTTACCTGCCGAACTAGTCGAGCAAGCCACACATTTGCAAAGTCAGGCTAAAACCGTCGTATTCTTTACTCGTCGTGGAATCGACCGTCCAAGAATAGACCATCTCGGAGGGGCGGAAAAGAACAGGCAGGTGTTAGCCGTTATTGCTATTGCCGACCCGGTTAAGGAGACTTCGACGAAAGCCATTGAAACCTTGCAAAGTCGGGGAATAGAGGTGTATATGTTGACGGGCGACAATGCGCAAACGGCTGCTGCTGTAGCAAATCAAGTGGGTATTAGTCAGTATAAAGCTGAGATGATGCCTGGTGACAAAGCTAATTTTGTGAAACAATTGCAGGCTACTGGAAAGGTAGTGGCGATGGTAGGCGATGGTATCAACGATTCGCAGGCATTGGCTCAGGCCGACGTAAGTATTGCCATGGGCAAAGGCTCCGACATTGCTATGGATGTGGCCCGAATGACGCTTATCACCTCCGATCTGAGCAGTGTTCCCAAGGCTCTTTATTTATCGAAGCAAACGGTGCGTATAGTTCGTCAGAACCTGTTCTGGGCATTTATTTATAACCTGATTGGCATTCCAATTGCCGCTGGAGTGCTGTATCCGGCGTTTGGTTTTTTACTGAATCCAATGATTGCCGGAGCTGCTATGGCCCTAAGTTCTGTGTCCGTTGTGAGCAATAGCCTACGACTGAGCAGAATGAAGTTGTAAGTGGATACTTTATAATCACAAAAATGCCCAACCAATTTCCTGGCTGGGCATTTTTGTGATCTATTAGCGTAAAAATTGGTCTTACTTGGCGGCAACCGTACCGATCGCACCACGCAATGCACGTGGAATTTCGATACTAGCCACCGGGTTCGTCGCTTCTTCAAGCATCTCGATGTTTTTTACTGGAATCTGACCAATACGGACAGATTTGCCAAGCTCAAGGGCTGATACATCCACATCAATAAAATCAGGGATGTCTTCAAGGTTACCCTTCACGCGCAGTTTCCGAACGCGAATTACCAGTTTACCACCTTGTTGTACGCCTGGAGCTGTACCAATTAAACGAACTGGAACAGCAATTTTAATTGGCTTCTTATCGGTCACCAGCAAAAAGTCGGCGTGCAACAGCACATCGCTTACTGGGTGAAATTGTGATTCCTGAAGAACAGCCCGGTATTCAGCCCCTTCGATGTTTAGGGCCACTTCAAAAATATTGGGCGTGTAAATTAAATCGCGGAACAGGATTGCCGGAGCATAAAAGTGCACCTGCTCCTGACCACCATACAACACGCACGGAACATTACCCTCGGCCCGAATCGCTTGTGATTCCGTGCGGCCGAGATTCGCTCGTTGATACCCTACAATCTCGATTTTTTTCATGTTATGTAACGCCGAACGTCCACATTCGGCAGAAAAAGATGAACAATACCCGGACGTGGACATCCGGTATTCCACTAATATTTTATAAACAGCGAACTAATAGATTCATGGTCCCGAATGCGGCCAATGGCTTTGGCAAATAACTCCGCCACCGACAGTACTCTAATTTTTTCGTTCGATTGCCTCATAGGCAACGTATCCGAAACAACTAATTCTTCCAGCACCGAATTAGCAATATTTTCGTGAGCCATGCCCGACATGATCGGGTGCGTACACACTGCCCGCACAGACAAAGCTCCCTTGTCCAGAATAATCTGGGCTGCTTTAGCCATCGTGCCGCCCGTATCGATCAAATCATCCACCAGCACCACGTTAGCTCCTTCAACATCGCCAATAACCTGCATCGAGGCAATTTCATTTGCCCGTTTGCGGTGTTTATCACACAGCACAATATCGGCATTGAAATGTTTCGCGAATGTACGGGCGCGATTGGCACCGCCCACATCCGGTGAGGCTACCACCAAATTTTCTAAGTTCAGGCTTCGGATATACGGAACAAAAACCGACGTTCCTTCCAGATGGTCTACCGGGAAATCGAAAAAGCCCTGAATTTGTCCTGCGTGAAGATCAAGCGTCATCAGTCGATCAACGCCCGATGCCGCCAGCATATTCGCCACTAGTTTAGCCGCAATCGACACGCGGGGCTTGTCTTTACGATCTTGCCGGGCGTAGCCGAAATATGGAATAACAACCGTTACATAGTGGGCCGAAGCTCGTCGGGCAGCGTCGACCATCAGCAACAATTCCAGCAGGTTATCGCCGGGTGGGGGCGTAGACTGAATCAGAAATACGTCGCAGCCACGAACCGATTCTTCAAAACTGGGTGACATCTCGCCATCGCTAAAGCGTCGGCAAGTGTAGCCACCTAAATCTTTGCCGTAATAATGCGCAATTTTTTCAGCCAGATAAGTTGATTGACTACCGGAAAAAATCTTAACTGGATTGAAAGAAGCCATGAGTGCCGGACAAATTTCCCGCAAAGGTACGAAAAAAACGGGTTGCCTGCTGATAGGATTTTAAATTTCTTTACTTAATACCCTTCTACTGCACAGGTTAGTGGATAAAACACGCCATTTGTTAACCATCTCGTGTTGTAAATACGTAAAACAATTCGTCATTCTGTGGCTTTGATATATTATGGAAACAGCTACACCTATCCTGACGAATGGTTCAACAATAAAACCATCATTGGGCGTGGATACCGACCAAATAAAGGGTTTATTCAAACGGATTGCCGATGCTGCTGCTGAGACAGATACTGAGAAAACGTTTCCTGAAGACGCATTTGGCTGGTTGGCCGATGCCGGTCTACTGGCAGTAACACTACCGGGTAAGCAACTCGATTGTCAACTGCCCGAAACCGACCGGCTGCTGCAACTGCTGAAGCGTATAGGAGCCGCTAATTTAGCTGTTGGGCGTGTCTATGAAGGCCACATCAACGCCCTGAATCTAATTCATTTGTATGCTACACCAGAACAAAAAAAGGTCTGGTATGCCGATGTGAACCAACACAAGCGGCTGTTTAGTGTCTGGAATACGCAGGCAGCTGACGGAGTAAAAATTCATGCTATCGGCAATGGACGTTACCGCCTGGAAGGGGCAAAAACATTCTGCTCAGGTGCGGGCTGGATTGACCGGCCCCTCGTGACAGGTCAGCTACTTGGCGCCAGTAAACAAGGTTGGCAGATGTGTATTGTCCCAACTGAACGCGTGAAGGTAATCCCGCAGGACGACAGTTTCTGGCAACCGCTGGGCATGCGGGCATCGGTTAGTTATAAACTGGATTTTACGGGTGTTGAACTTGAAGAAAATGATTTGCTGGGTCAGCCTGACGACTATTATCGGCAACCATATTTCAGTGGAGGAGCCATCCGCTTTGCGGCTGTACAACTGGGCGGGGCGGAAGCCTTGTTCGATGCGACACGAGCGTTTCTGTCTTCCATGAGCCGCACCGACGATTTGTTTCAACAAACACGACTGGCCGAAATAGCCTGTCTGATCGAGTCGGGTAATCAGTGGATTAACGCGGCTGGTGCGAAAACAGATGCTTGGCTGGCAAGTGGAGTTGACACTGATAAGATTGTTGCGTACGCCAATATGACTCGAACGGCTATCGAAGAAATTTGCCTGCGGGTCATGCCCCTGGCCGAACGCTCGGTGGGGGCACGGGGTCTTATGCGTCCGCTGCCATTTGAGCGTATTCACCGCGATCTAACCTTCTATTTGCGGCAACCGGCACCCGATGCAACCTTACTTGGTATTGGCCGACATGTATTTGATAACCAAGTGAATGCGCATGAACTCTGGCGTTGATAAGGCTTATTTTTTGGAAGAAGCAGCCCATATTGTAGATCTCGATCAGATTGGTAATACCTTGGTCATTGCCCCCCACCCGGATGATGAATCATTGGGGTGTGGCGGCACCATCGCCTTGTTGCGGCAACGGGGCTATTCCGTACACGTGCTGTTTGTGAGTGACGGCACTATGTCGCATCCAAATTCGCCGAGTTATCCTGCCGATCGGTTGCGTCAAGTGCGTGAAACAGAAGCGTTGGAAGCCCTTCGACTGCTGGATGTACCGGCTGAAAATGCCTTATTTATGCGGCAAAAAGACACACAGGTTTTTACGCCAGATAGTCCTGAATTTGCTGAAGCAGTTGATTTTGTTCATGCCTTATTAATGAGCGTTAGACCGGCGACAGTGCTTGTGCCTTGGCGACGTGACCCACATCGTGACCATCGGGCATCCTGGCACCAATTAATGGCTGCGCTGGCTAAACTTCCGACCCAGCCGCGTGTGCTGGAATATCTGATTTGGTTATGGGAGCTCGGTACGGCTCAGGATATGCCAGGTCGCGATGAGATGATGGTGTGGAGCTTACCAATCGAGTCGGTAATGGCGCAGCGAAATCTAGCTATTGCGGCTCACCGCTCGCAGGTAAGCCGGTTAATTAACGATGATCCAACAGCTTTTTATTTATCACCGGAGTTACTGATGCATTTCAACAAACCCCGCGAATTATTTCTGGAAGAGACGACTAACTACCAATAAGATATGCCAGATTCCAGCTTACCTATCACTTATTTCGATGATGTGTACCGGGCTAACGACGATCCCTGGGCGTTCGAGACCAGCCCTTACGAACAGGCTAAATATGCTGCTACCATAGCGGCTTTGCCACAGGAAAGATATACCAATGCGTTTGAAATTGGTTGCTCCATTGGGGTACTAAGCGAAATGTTGGCACAACGGTGCGACCGTCTGCTATCGGTCGATGCGAGTGAATTGCCGCTGGAAGCTGCCCGCCAACGGCTGGCTCCCTACGAGCAGGTAACTGTTAGGCAAATGAGTATTCCCGCTGAGTTTCCCGACGATCAGTTTGATCTGATTCTGCTATCTGAAGTAGGTTATTATTTAGTGCTGGACGATCTTAAACGGGCACGTCAGCAAATGCTTGAGCATCTAAATAAAGCCGGTCATCTATTACTTGTGCATTGGACGCCAATTGTCCCTGACTACCCACTAACGGGCGACCAGGTTCACGAACAATTTCTGGAAATGAGTGGTGAAGGAAAACCGCTTATGCATTTGCTGGGTCAGCGGACGGATAAGTACCGACTAGATCTGTTCCAGAAACAGTAACTAGTCGCTGGTGGAGTCGGGGGGAGTAGCCACATAACCCGACTCCATCAGTGATTAGGACGTCAAATAATTCCGCATTTCTTGGATGGCTACCGTAATTGGAACAGGTTGCCACTGAGCAGCCCATCGGCCTGTAGCCATTTTTTCGTCAATTTTTTCCCATATTTCCCCGAAAAAACGACTTTTTGGCACTTCGGCCATAAGCCAGTTTGGATCAATGAGTAGCTCACTGGCTATAATCTGAAACGTATCTGTAGGTGTACAATGGTCGCGCATTTGCCAATAACTGCGCAGCCGCTGACGATTGCGAAGCCGGGTAATCACGGCTTCGGCAGGCTCGGCAAGTTGACATTGATTTGCCTTATCCATTGTGGACCAGTACCGCAATTGCTCCGAAAAACCAACCGCCACACGTCCCTGCATTCGGGTTGATGTAAAGACTTTTACATGGGGGCTTTTCCTGACTTTAGCGTCCATCCGTACCAGAGCCCGATAAAAGGCCTCATCTTCCAGAAAAGGTAGTTTAGGTAGGCCGCCAACCTGCTCATACATTCGGCAGGTAACGGCAATGCTGGCCCCGAAGTGTTGAAAATGACGAGGCCAGGGGTCATGTGAACAGGGGTCGAACTGAGCCTCAGCTTTAGCCACTAATGTTCGGTACATCACATCGCGCAAGTGGTACAAACGCACCTGGCTTTGGTCGGGTCGGGTCAGAATGCGACCACCCACAGCATCGTTACCATTCGCTATTTCGAGCATAATGTTACACACCCATCGACTATCAACCACCGTATCGCCATCGGTAGAGGCAATAATGCCATCCGAGCGACCACTGATCGTTAGTCGTCGGTAAGCTTCGTCCATGAGCAGTCGCCGAGCCGTGCCAATGTTTGCTTTGGCGGGTGGCAAATGAATCTGGGCGACATGCAAGGGGAAATCTGGGTGTTGATGTTGATATCGAACGGCAATCTCGTACGAATAATCAGTACAATTATTCGCCAGTAACAGCACTTCGTAAAGAGATGAATTTAGCGGTAATCCGTTGGTGTCCTGTTGCTTGCGAAGAGCTTCCAGCGTGTCAATCAAATGATGAGCTTCGTTTCTCACCGGAACAATTACACTAAGTTGTAGATACGCAGATGGTAACGTTTTATTAAATAAAAGATGACTTGTAGGTGCAAAATCTATCCCTGCCGTGTCGGTTTGCATAAGGCTATTCGTGGCTCGTGTGACTAAATTTTTTACACGGACACTTCATAGACTACAACCGCCCGGATGGAGGATTGTTAGCCTATCCGATAAAGTTGGTTCATGAAACAGATTAAGCTATTTTGTGGTGTCTGATACGTTCTTGTAATTTCCTGAAAACGAGTACGCAAAGCATAGCTGACAACACGCCGATTCCGGTTCCGGCCAGCACATCGAGCGGGTAATGAGCCGCCACATAGATCCGGCTATATGATACAATAGCGGCCCACAGAAACCCCCATTTTAGCCAGGCATGTTGTTTACCCAGCAATAGCCAAACGCTTGTTGCCAGGGCAAATGTGGTTGATGCATGCGATGAAACGAACCCGTACTGGCCACCGCATTCCAGCACCGGATGAATTAGTTTTTGCAGGGCCAATTCGTGGCAAGGGCGCAACCGGTGAACGAGGGGTTTGATGACCGACGAAGCAAGCTGGTCACCAAGAGCAACGGCAGCAATCATTGTTAGAAGAAATCCGACCGCTTTTTTACGATACTGATAAATCAGCCAGCCGATGAGCAGCGCATAGAGTGGAAACCAGCTGTTACGCTCGGTAATCCAGATCATAATCGGGTCGAGCCAGGGCATATAACGCCCGTTGAGCCAGAGGAATAGATCGATATCGAATTTATTAAGGGTATCAATCATGCTTGCAGCGCCAAGAACTGACTTAAGTAATTTCGAGCGGTCAGAATGGCGGTCTTCACATCTTCAGGGCTTCCTTCGTAGGCTTTATCTTCGACCTCAATGCAGACTGGCCCCCGGTAGCGCACATCGGTTAGAGCTGCAAAAAAATCGCGCCAGCGAACGTCACCCAGACCGGGAAGTTTGGGCGAGTGATACTCCAGTGGATTAGCCATGCTACCCACGCGGTTCAGCTTGTCGCGGTAGAGTTTCACATCTTTCAGGTGAATGTGGTGCAGCCGCTCCCGATAGTTATAAATAGGCTTAACCTCATCCATCATCTGCCAAATCAGGTGGCTGGGATCGTAGTTCAACCCTAATGCCCGCGATGGAATAATCTCGAACATCCGGTCCCAGATAGCGGGCGTAGTGGCTAAGTTTTTGCCGCCCGGCCACTCATCGTCCGTAAACCACATTGGGCAATTTTCGATACCTATTTTTACGTTACATTCCTCGGCTACTTTTACGATAGCGGGCCAGTGTTCAGCATAGGATTTGAGGTTATCGATGATACTTAACGACGGATTTCGACCGATAAACGTGTTGACGACAGGAACGCCAAGTTTGGCAGCTGCCCGAATGATTTTCTTGATGTGCTCCCGATAAAATTCGGCCTGCTCCGGGTTAGGATCAAGCGGGTTAGGGTAATAGCCCAAGCCCGAAATTGACACGTGATAGAGTTTCATCAGGGTGTGAATCTGTTCGACTTGCAGGTTGTCAACATCTATATGGGTGACCCCTGCATACCGACGCGCGTCGGCTATGCCAGATGGCCAGCACATAAGTTCAACGCATTTGAACTGGTGATCTGAGGCAAATTTCAGAACGCCATTGAGGTCATAATCAGCTAGAATAGCCGAAACAAAGCCGAGGTTGAGCATTTAATAAATAATAAATTATATGGTTAATAACCTTTCGAGTCAGAAATAAGGGCAGTAGATATATGGGGATCAACAAGACCGAATCGCTGATAAGCCTCCGTTATGATGGCCGCTGTTGATGACGTGCCAACTCGGGTAACACCCATCTGTTTTACCTTTAGTAGTTCATCTAACGTGCGAATACCACCCGAGGCTTTGACTTGAACACCTGGCCCTACATGGTCGAGCATCAGTTGCAAATCGTGCTCAGTGGCCCCTTTATAGTCGTATTTACCCGTGTGATCTTTCACAAAGCCAAAGCCTGTTGACGTTTTAACGAACTCAACGCCGACTTCCGTACAGATTTTGCAGAGTCGAATTTTGAGCGCATCGTCGGACAAAAAATCAGTCTCAAAAATCACTTTCAACACGGCCCCGTATGTCTGACAGGTATAATGAACGGCCCGGATTTCGTCGGTAACATAGCGCCAATCTTCATTCAGGACCTTGCCAATAGTCACGACCATGTCAATCTCAACAGCTCCATCCTGGCAGGCTTGTACGGTTTCGGCAACCTTAATAGATAACGCGTTGCTCCCATGCGGGAAGCCAATTACCGTACCCACCCGAACGTCGGAACCCGCCAGTAATGCACTCGCCATGGAAACGGCGTAAGGCTTGATACAAACCGATGCTACATCATAGACCAATGCTTGCTTGCAACCCGCCTGAAGTTCGGCATCGGTCAGTGTTGGGTGTAATAAGGCATGGTCAATCAGTTTGGCGATTTCAGGAATGGGTATCGGAATCATGGGTTAATGAGTGAATGAGGAAAATTAAAAGTCCCTATGAAGGGTGTGTTCAGAAACCGGCGACTACAAATAGTGAGGTACAACAAAGGTAGAAACTTGATTTATATAGATATAGTGGACGTGGGGAAGTTTACGGAAAGATAGATCGAGAATAGTCTAGTTCTTTCTAATAAAAAGGGTGATTTGCCACTTGTATGACCTAGAACATTTTCCATCTTTACAGGCTGTCGGATAAATAGTTATGCCATAAGCTCTATTATCAACGACTGTAGACTGTAAAATCACCCGTTTATATGAAAAAATATGTTTGTATCTGTTTACTAGCGGGGTGTCTATTCATGTTAAATGGATGCGTTAGTAACAGGGCCATTAAAGAGTTTGCCGCAACGTCGATAGAGGCCACAAACCACTTGCCTAGCGTGGCGAATGATCTATCGGAATCCTGTATTCGACAGAAGCAATATTTAGCCGTTAGAGCCGGAAATTTTGATCCTTTACAGTTAAGAAAGAATGCCGAGAACCAGTGCATCAGTTTTCAGTCTTCCGAAAAGAGTTTTGTTGTCGCCAATAAAGTTATCATACAATACTTGCAGACATTAGACAAATTGGCTGGTGATGATATTATTACGTACGATAAAAGTTTAGATAAGTTAGCCAGTAATTTAGGGGAGACCGCACTTTTCCCCAAAGAAAAGGTGAAAGCTATTAATGGTATTGTTAAATTATTAAGTGACGCATCGGCTAATGGATGGCGACGCAAGAAACTGGGAAAGGCCATTGGTAGCGCCAATCCTAATATACAATTGCTGCTTTCGACCCTCTCCACGATTATTACAAGCGACTACCAGCAACTTCTACAGAACGAGCAATTAGCCGCTAAAAACTTGTATTTAGGCACGATAAAAGAAAATAAAACGAAAGAACCAGTTACAATTATTCTGCTTCAGCAGCAATGGGATAAGGAATATAAACTACTTGAAGATAGAAAAGATAGGGTCAATGTGTATAGTGACATTTTAAAAACAATTGCACAGGGTCATCAGCTATTATTTGATAAGCAGACGAGCCTGAATAAGAAAGAAGTAAAGAGAGATATTCTGGACTATACGTCTAAAATTGTCCCCTTAATCAGCGAAGTCAACGATACCTTTTAAACTATGTGACGATGAAACTAACTGTTGATCAGGCGCGTACATTGTCTCGGTCTTATTTCGATTTAGCAAAGACATTGGGTGAGTATCGTTTCGAAAACTTCGATACTATATCACCTGCTAAACGTAAATTAATTGAAGAGTTTGAGCGGACATTGCTGAATGCATCAACCACGTTTACGGCTATTGCTATCACTATTTCATTGACGGAATTAGAGCCTGTTCTGGCTCGGATTGATGAGGTGACAAAGCAAATTGAGGCAAATATCAATCAACTTCAAAAAATTGACCGAGTGATTAAAATTGCTGGAGCCGCCGTTCAATTATCGGGGGCTATACTCTCCGGCAATCCGGAAGCTATATTAAAAGCTGCGAATGATTCAGTTGCGCTATTTGCTTAATTACCAGATCGAGTATAAGCTGGCTGATTTACAATAATGCTTTAGGTACGCTTATCTAACTACTAATCGGCCATGCATATTAATATATCGACACTACTTGATGTGGCTATTGGCCTCATTTTTATCTTTTTTGTTTTCAGTATTTTTGTTTCGGGTATTGTCGAACTTGTTAATACATTACTTGAGCAACGGGCTAAATTGCTTCGTATCGCTCTTGATAAATTGTTAGGTCCACTGGCAAACGATTTTTTTAATCATCAACTTACCAAAGTCAAGCAGGAGAGATTTTGGGGGTTTCTTAAACCTATTAATTATCTTTCTGCTGACTCCTTTTCGACGGTTCTAATTGATTTGTTGGTAAAAGCTGGTGGTCCTGTTCCAGGAAAATTAGTCTCTACTCAGAAAACACTTAAAGCAATTCAGTTGGCAATTCAACAACCTAATCACCAACTGATTCGGGAGTTAATTGAGCCCATTCTTTCTAAAGCTGACGATTTTCAGACGTTTAAATATGAACTGGAAAAGTGGTACAACGGCTACATGGAACAAGTATCAGGCTGGTTTAAACGCTATGCTCAGGGGGTTGTATGGATAGTAGCCGCCGTGGTAACACTGCTACTAAATGTGGACACTATTTACCTGACGAATCGGCTCTTTAATGACAATGGCCTCCGTGAGCGATTGGTGGAAAAAGCGGTTAACACGACTCAAAACGGTGGGAAATCATTTAGTAAAGACACCAAATTTGGCGAATATCTTCACAAGTATGACTTTACACTTGTGCAAGCTGATTCTAGTAATCCGAAAGCGTTTGTTATTAAATCTGACCTGACGGCTGCTGACAGTATAATTGTTCAGTCCACCTACATCCGATTCGTTCAAGATCAAGTAGCTGACCTTAAATTACCTATTGGCTGGGACTTTACAAGTGGAAAATCACCACTACAGCCTGGTCAAAGCGTTTGGCTGGCCCTTTTGGGCTGGGTGCTGACGGCTGCGGCACTTTCGTTCGGAGCCCCATTCTGGTTCGATTTGCTGCTCAAACTAGTAAATATTCGTAATACGGCCCGTCGTCCACCTGGCAATCCAGACCCGGCTAATTAACCGGCATAGGCTCATCTGCCGGATGGATGAGCCTATGCCGGTTGGCTTCATAAGACTACTAACCCTGTTCTTACCGCCCACAAAGCTAGCCCGACCCGGCTTTTTATATTAAAACGCTCAAAAAGCGTTTCTCGATAGCCGTCCACCGTGCGTGGGCTAACGCACATTTGGTCGGCAATTTGAACGTAGGTTAGCTCAGAACAAGCCAACTGTAAAAAAACGCGTTCACGATTGTTTAGATGAACAGAATTTAGGCTGTAAGTAGAGGATAGATTATTCATTGTGAGGAGCAAATTGACGTTAGTTAGTTAATTAACTAGCTGAAAGTAAGCCAATACGCACACTTATCCCAAATGAACTGTGTTAACGGTAGTTTTCTAATTAACAATTAATTGAAGCCTAATTTTTCCCGAACTCGCGCAATGGTTTTACCCGCTACGATACGGGCTTTTGCTTCCCCGGCCTGAAGTTCGGCTTCGAGGGCGTCGTTGTTGGTCATGTAATACGTAAAGCGTTCACGTTCGTTGGCAAACTGCTCAACAATGAGTTCGTAAAAAGCTTTTTTCGCTGTACCATACCCATAGTTACCCCCTTCGTATAAACCGCGCATCGCTGCGATTTGCTCATCGGAGGCCAACAGCGAATACAATTGAAACGTAATATCTGTATCCGGGTCCTTCGGTTCTTCGAGTGGCGTAGAGTCTGACTTAATTTTTTTAATCACTTTCCATAACTCGTTTTCGGGTAGGAAAATGTCAATATAGTTGTTGTATGACTTGCTCATTTTAGCCCCGTCGATGCCCGGAATCGTCATTAGCCGTTCATCAATGCGGGCTTCGGGTAGCACAAACAGTTCATCATTATATTGTCGGTTGACCATGCTGGCAATATCTCGGGTCATTTCGATGTGTTGCCGCTGGTCTTTTCCAACCGGAATAATTTCAGCGTCATACAACAGAATGTCAGCCGCCTGTAAGACCGGATATACGAACAAACCGGTGTTGACCGGACCACTTGATCGGTCTGATTTCTCCTTGAATGAGGTCGCATTATTGAGCATTGGAATGGGCGTGAAGCAACTTAAATGCCAGGCCAGTTCTGTATGCTCGGCCACCCTCGATTGCCGCCAGAACGTATTTTTCTCCGTGTCTAATCCAAATGCCAGCCATGTAGCGGCTACCGCCCGCGTAAACTCCCGGCGGGTCGGGCCATCTTTGATCGTTGTCAGGGAGTGGAGATCGGCTATGAATAAGAACGACTCATTATCCGCCTGTTTCGATAAGTCAATGGCGGGTTTAATCGCCCCCAGAATGTTGCCTAAGTGTGGCCGACCGCTGCTTTGAATACCGGTTAAGATTCTTGCCATGTGATGGAATTATGAATTAAGAATGGTTTGACGCGAAGCATTCATGACTTATCATTCATAATTCATCATTTATAATACGTAATTATTTTCCTTGTGCTTCGACTACTGCTATAGCTACCATATTGACTATTTCGCGCTCCGACGAACCTAGTTGCAGTACATATACTGGTTTGCGAATGCCAAGCAGAATGGGGCCGATGGTGTCGAAACCGGCGGCTTCACTCATTAAGTTGTAGGCTATGTTCGCGGCTGAAAGGTTCGGGAAAATAAGTGTATTAGCCCCTTCACCCACAAGCTTACTGAACGGATGGTTTTGCTGAAGCAACTCTGTATTAAACGCTAAGTGTGCCTGAATTTCACCATCTACAATCATATCCGGGTGTTTCCGTTGCAGAATTTCGACGGCTCGGTTCATTTTCTCCGCATCGTCGCCCTTGGCACTACCGAAGTTAGAGTACGTTACCAGCGCAATACGCGGCTTGATATTGAAGCGCTCGACCGTTTGGGCAGTCAGTTCGGTAATTTCGACAATCTCTTCGGCGGTCGGGTTGAAGTTGACCGTTGTGTCGGAGAAAAACAGCGGTCCACGTTTAGTTAGCAGAATGTACATCCCCGCCACTTTCTTCACGCCCGGTTCTATACCAATGATCTGCAAAGCCGGTCGGATCGTATCCGGGTAACTACGGGTCAGACCCGAAATCAACGCATCAGCTTCACCCGTTTCAACCATCATCGCCCCGAAGTAATTGCGATAATACATCATTTTCCGAGCTTCGGTAGCGTTGACGCCCTTGCGTTTACGTTTCTCGAAATAGACCTCGCCAAATCGCTGTATCAGATTGTCCTGTTCGGGCGCGCGTGGGTCAACAATTGGAATCTGCCCTAAATCAAGGCTATTATCCTTAATGAGTTGTTCGATTTTAGTCCGATCGCCTAACAGGATTGGGTGCGCAATGCCTTCATCCCGAACCTGTTGTGCCGCTTTCAATACTTTTAGATTCTCGGCGTCAGCAAAGACTACCCGTTTTGGGTTTGCTTTGGCTTTCGTCAGAATTACCCGCGAAATCTGGTTGTCCTGCCCTAGTCGTCGGGCCAGTTGTTGCTCGTAAGCATCCCAATCGGTGATGGGTAGCCGCGCCACACCTGACTCTATCGCAGCTTTCGCCACAGCCGGGGCCACTGTCGAAAGCAGACGCGGATCAACGGGCTTGGGTAGAATATAGGTTCGTCCAAAAACCATATTTGATTCGCCGTAGGCCAGATTTACCAGATCAGGTACGGGCTTTTTTGCTAAGTCAGCCAGTGCATACGTTGCCGCCAACTTCATTGCTTCATTGATTTCCGTGGCCCGTACATCCAACGCACCCCGGAAAATATAAGGAAAGCCGAGTACATTGTTGACCTGATTGGGGTAATCTGAGCGACCCGTTGCCATGATAATATCCGGTCGGGCCGCCATCGCATCGTCGTAATTGATTTCGGGGTTAGGGTTGGCCATTGCAAACACAATCGCGTCGGGTGCCATTGAGCGAATGTGATCCTGACTGACGATGTTTCCTTTCGATAAGCCAACGAATACATCGGCCCCAATAAAGGCATCGGCCAGCGAATGGATGTCACGAGTTGTAGCAAAAGGACGCATAATCTCGCTCAGGTCGGTGCGGTCAGTGCGGAGTGGCCCATTTACGTCGAACATCACCATGTTCTCGTAGTTGGCCCCCAACGCAACGTACTGGCGGGCACACGAAATGGCCGCAGCACCAGCCCCCAAAATTACAAACTTAGCCGTTTCTATTTTTTTCTGAACCAACTCCAGGGCGTTGAGAAGGGCAGCTCCGCTCACGATGGCCGTACCGTGCTGATCATCGTGCATGACTGGAATATTCATCTCGCGTTTGAGCCGTTCCTCAATCTCGAAACACTCCGGAGCTTTGATGTCTTCGAGGTTGACGCCACCAAAAGTCGGCTCCATAATCTTAACTGTGCGGACAAATTCGTCTACATTCTTCGTATTCAACTCAATATCGAACACGTCAATGTCGGCATAAATCTTAAACAGCAGACCCTTGCCTTCCATGACGGGTTTACTGGCTGCGGGGCCAATATCACCCAGTCCTAACACAGCCGTACCATTGCTGATTACGGCGACGAGATTTCCTTTAGCCGTGTATTTAAACGCGTCGTCCGGGTTGGCCTCAATGGCCAGACAAGGCTCCGCTACCCCCGGCGAGTAGGCTAGCGAAAGGTCGCGTTGGGTACTATATTCTTTGGTCGGAATGACTTCAAGTTTCCCCGGACGACCTTTCGAGTGGTAATCAAGAGCATCCTCGCGCCGTATTTTCTGAATCATACTGTTGTTGTTGACGAGTTTTTCGTCTCGACGATTAAAGCGCGAAGGTACGGAAAAAGTCAGCGGGGTCATCTATCAATCTGGCTGTAGAACCTCATGCCGATCTATGTAAACCCACCCTACCCAACAGAACAATAGCAAAATACTGAGTAGAAAGCTGCGCTGAAGAGGATTCGTGTGGGTTGGCTCATAAACTAATTCATCTGTTCGGAGATGAACCCAATCGCCCTGATTGACACCAAAAACCTTAATCTGTTTGTAGTTGTCGTATTTATCCCCAAAGCTGAGGGGTTCGGTTCCCACTAGTTTTTTGCGATAATCGCTTTCCCGAACGATTAATATAATGGAGTCTCTAAAGGCGACGGTTTGTTTTAACGAGCGTATATCTGCTGTGTAATCTCGGCGACTTACATAAAACGAGAAATCTGGCCAGCGGTGAAGCTGAAGCGTAAAACCATTTAGATTCCCTTTGTTTCTATTTTCCCTAATTTGGTCAACGATGTCGGTTACGGTTTTGAGTCTGGCTGGCTTTTCATCGGTGGGGTTGTGCGCAAGGTATCCGAATGTGATAGTTGCCAGAATGAGAAGAGCTAATCCGCTTATGGCCCACCGAAGCCGGTTCCGTTCGGCCAGCGTCACAACCTTTTTATACGAATCAGGCTGTGCATAATGAGTAAGTTGGTCTTTTTTGTAATCATAATCGGCGAATTCATTCGACCTTATAATAAACCAATTAGTTGACAGATAGATGGTTAATTCCTTAAACGGTTCGATTCTTGAAGGCTGCTCATTATAGTTTAGAATAGATTGGTACGGAAAATGGCGGGCTTTCTGCCAGCATTTCTTAACAAGGAACTCGTCTTCGTACAACTCTATACGGAGAGTTTTTTGACCGAATTCAATTAGAAGGGCCATCCAGAGGAAACTCGCTATTAAATAACAAATCATTAATAGATTGAGATCGGGATAGATCTGCTTATCGGTAGCAATCATGAAGGGAATCCCTACCGTTGCTGGAAAAAGCAACACCAATACAAACCAGCGCAGATAATTATATTTTTTGCCGATCCTGAAAATGCCTTCGCGTTGGCTCATCAATAGTCCATAAGTTGGTGTGCGTACCGTAATTGGCAACGGGTTTCTAACTCCCAATTATGGCGATTGTTAACCGGCTTACGCACACCAATTTGCCTTGTTCATCGGTAATGCGAATATCCCAGACGTGGGTAGTGCGGCCCGTATGAATAGGCGTACAGCGGCCATAAACCCAGCCCTCGCGCACCGAACGGATGTGGTTAGCGTTGATTTCCAGACCAACAGCCCGTTGTTTGGCAGGATCTTCGAGGAGCATCCAGGAAGCTACGCTGCCCAGTGTTTCGGCCAGCACCACCGACGCGCCCCCGTGTAGAATGCCGAAAGGTTGGTGCGTGCGTTTGTCAACGGGCATCCGCGCAATCAAATAACCATCGCCCGCTTCAACGAACTCAATACCAAGGAGAGTACCAATAGAATCGGTATTAAGAAAATCAAGTGTAGTAAGGTCAAAGCCAGCTTTCATAAAGAGCGCGTTTTTTGTAATTTTGCACTCAAATTTGAGAAAATTTGCCAATTGGCAAGGCACTACGCTTGACAC
The DNA here is from genome assembly GCF_042686045.1 of Spirosoma flavum. Classification (NCBI taxonomy): domain Bacteria; kingdom Pseudomonadati; phylum Bacteroidota; class Cytophagia; order Cytophagales; family Cytophagaceae; genus Spirosoma; species Spirosoma flavum. The sequence continues at coordinate 469,909 of NZ_JBHUOM010000023.1, read as the reverse complement.
AAAAAACAATTTATCTGATTCGCCACGGCGAAACCGACTATAACCGGCGGGGTATAGTACAGGGCAGTGGCGTTGATTCAGACCTCAACGATATGGGGCGGGCGCAGGCACAGGCATTTTTTCAGGCCTATCAGCATGTGCCATTCAGCAAGATTTATATATCTGGTCTGAAACGCACCTACCAAACCGCCGAGCCTTTTATTGAATTAGGGCTGCCTTACGAAAAACTAACCGGCCTGAACGAAATTAGCTGGGGTACTATGGAGGGCAAAGCGCCTGGTAACCTGGATAATGAGTACTACCGAAAGCTGATCGAAGCCTGGGAATCGGGTAATACCACGCAGTCAACCGACGAAGGAGAAAGCCCCGAACAGGTTGCCACTCGCCAGAGAGAAGCTATTAATGTCATTCTCTCGCACCCCGAAGAAGAAATTGTTTTGGTGGCAATGCATGGTCGTGCCATGCGTATTCTGCTGTGCTGGATTACCGAACTGCCACTCGCAAAAATGGATCAGTTCGAGCATAGCAATTTGTGCCTTTACAAGCTCCAATACGATTATGATTCGGCTGTCTTTACCATCGAACTGGCTAACGACACCGCCCATCTGCTGTCGCTGGCAATGGCGTAGGAGTGTGCCCTCTTCCGCTTGGCGGTCCGGCCTTCCTCCTTTTCTTCCATTGGTGTAGTATCCCATTTATCTGGGTTATAGTGCTGTATATTCGCTAATTGACTGGTAGTGGGGCCGTAATAGATAGTATGTCTAAGCAAAAAATATATTGGTTTTGTCAGTTATTCGGTTGGTCGCTCCTTATTCTGGTGGAGTATTTGGCCTATCTTCTCGAAGATGGCTTCCAAGCTGATGAACTGTACTTAGCCATTGTAAATATTTTTCTTGGCATTACGCTAACGCACCTCTACCGGCTTATGATTCAGCGGTGGAACTGGGTGCGGTTGCCGTTTTTTCAGTTAGCCCCACGGGTATTATTATCCGTCTTTGTGCTGGCTCTGATTATGACAATGGTGAACCTGCCTATGGATCGGCTAATTGTTCCACAACACCTAATGGACGAACCCTGGCCACTATTTGGCTATATTATGAGTTGGGGTAAAACTATGCTCGCCTGGGTATTGAGTTATACCGCTTACCATTACGTTGAGGAGAACCGTAGTGCCGAAATTGAGAAAATTCTGCTAAAAACAAGCATTCGAGAAACAGAAGCTAAGGTGCTGCGGTCGCAATTGAACCCGCATTTCGTATTTAATGCGTTGAATAGCATTCGGGCATTGGTCTACGAAAATCCCACAAAAGCACAGCAGAGCATTACCCAACTCTCTAATTTATTACGAAACTCGCTATTGGCCGACCGGCGCAAAACCGTTGAACTGCGCGAGGAAATTAAAACGGTAGAGGATTATTTAGCCCTCGAAAAAGTTCGTTATGAGGAACGCCTGACTTCGTACATCGAACTCGATGGTCGAACGCTGTTTTGGCAAGTGCCCCCCATGATGCTGCAAACGTTGGTTGAAAATGCGATTAAACATGGCGTATCAACAGCTGTTGGCGGTGGTTTTGTGGAGATAAAATCCAGCCTTGTCGCTGATAAACTGCATATTATCATTCGCAATACGGGGGTTCTGGGCGATAAGAAAGCCTCAGGTGGATTTGGGTTGGCGAACACATCACAACGTCTTGAATTGCTTTATGGTCCTGATGCCCAGTTTCATATTTTTCAGGAAGATGATAATCCTGACGACGGATCGCACCACGGCGGACCGGTTGTCTGTGCCAACATTACTATTCCTGCTCAGTCGGAGGGCATATTCCGACGAGAAAAAGTAAAGAATAGAGAATGAAGATGTACTCGGTGCCGTCAGGAACAGTTCACTAGCCTTTATTCATCACGTCCTTAACTCTTCATTCATCCTTTCTTTATGAAAACTCTTATCATTGACGACGAACGATTAGCCCGCAACGAACTACGTCGGCTGCTCGAAAACTTCCCCAAAATTCAGATTATTGGCGAAGCTGCCAATGCCGATGAAGCGCTGCCCATGATTGAAGAGCTAGAGCCCGATCTCCTGTTTCTAGACATTCAGATGCCGGGTAGAAATGGTTTCGAGTTGTTACAGTCTATCGAAGGGAAAACCCCGGAGGTGATTTTTACAACTGCTTTTGATGAATATGCCATCAAAGCCTTCGAGTTCAACGCACTCGACTATTTGCTCAAGCCCGTCGAACTAGCGAGACTGTCGGAAGCTATTCATCGTGTAGAGGAGGAGCAGCACATTCCGGAAGGGGCTGTATCGTCGGGCACATCGACTAAAATATTAGGCGAAAATGATCAGGTATTTGTAAAAGACGGTGAAAAATGCTGGTTTGTCAAACTAGGTAAAGTGCGGTTGTTCGAGTCGATGGGAAACTATGTCAGGCTGTATTTCGACGATCAAAAACCACTGGTACTCAAATCATTAAATGCCCTTGAAGACCGGCTCAACCCATCCACTTTTTTTCGGGCTAACCGCAAGCACATCATTAATTTGCAATGGATCGAAAAAATTGAACCCTGGTTTAGTGGAGGCCTATTAGTTACGTTAAAAGGGGGTGATAAAATCGAAATTAGCCGCCGACAAGCTATCCGGTTTAAAGATTTGTTAAGTTTGTAGTGTGTAACACCTGGGTCGTTGGCATAAATAAACGAATGACCCACTTGTTTCGATTACTGCAACCTACTCATGAAGTATTTTCTGGTCCTATTCTTTTGCGGCTCAATCAATATATTTTCTGCTTGTCATTCTACAGATTCTGGGCCACCGGTTTTAGATAAACAGCATTATATATTTGCTGGGTCGAACCATTGCGATACAACCAAAAATGCTGGTGTAGACGTTTCTGTTACCTATATTCTTTTGAAAGATAATACAGCAGGCGCGCGAAAAATCAATGATAGTTTGCACCGTCTGGCAGTGAGCAGCATTGTTGGCTGGCTCGATAGTGCAACTATAGCCGGACATCCTGACGCCCAGACAGACTTGGGCAAAGCTGCAGCTCTATTTGCTACTGATTACGAAATTGTGCGAAAAGATATGGGCGGCTTCAGCGGCTGCTGGGAAGTGAAAACCACCGCCGATACGGTTCATGCCGGACCTAAAATGTTAACGGTCAAGTATGAAACGTTTGCTTATACGGGCGGTGCTCATCCAAATTTCAGCATGTCTTTTTACAACTTCGATCGGGAAACCGGCCAGATACTAACATTGGCTGACATGGTATCTGATACAACGGCATTACTCAACGTGGTTGAAAAAGCGTTTCGGAAACAACAGGATTTATTGCCGCAGAATAATCTTGAAGAGCAAGGTTATTTTCTGCGAGACGGACGATTTTTCCTGCCGGGCAATGTGGGTATGAGTAGTAAGGGTATGATTTTTTACTATAACTCCTACGAAATTGCCGCCTATGCAGTTGGTCCAATTCAGCTAACTATTCCCTACGAACAACTTAACGGTATTATGCGTAATAATTGGCTCTAACAAACTGATTGGTAGTTTGATAGTGTATAATCGCCAATAAGAAATGATGACATTCGACCAGTTTATAGCTACTCTTTCGCAACCCCAACCCCCAACGGCTGTGCATCCGGTAGTACAGGGGCTCTGGTATGATGCCAACGGTAAATGGGAACAAGCCCACAACATTGCACAAAGTCATGAAGGCGAGCCGCGCTACGATCAGCTGCATGCGTATCTACATCGCAAAGAAGGTGATCGCTTCAATGCTAATTATTGGTACCGGCGAGCCGGAGCTCCCTTTTTCGAAGGGCCGCTGGAAGAGGAGTGGAGTACGTTGGTAAAGCAGATGTTGTAAGTGTATTCAAAGAATGAAAGACCTGCCTGTTTCGCCTGAGCATCAGACTGGCAAATGAAGCGACTGTAAACGTACTCTAAGGAATGTAGGGCCCGCCTGTTTCGCCCCAGCCCCAGATTGGCATAGGTGCATCCATTGGCTCACTAATTACATCAACCTTTGAATTAATGACAGCCAATCTGGAACCCCATTCCAGATAGCCAACCAAAGCCGAACGAAACTCCGGGTCGTCGGGTAGGCCAACTACATCAGCAGTATCCAGAATCAACCCAATCCAGCGTTGACGTTGAACTTCGGTTAAGTGTTTGCCCAAATGGTGATGAATCATTTCATAATGACTGCCCTCCTCACGACTATAATTGGCCGGTCCTCGAAACACTTCGGCAATAAAATGAGCTACATGACGGGCATGATCGGGTGACATACCATGAAAGACTGGTTCCAGCACCGAATCTTCCTGAACTCGCTGGTAAAACAAGTCTGTCCAAGACTCAAATTTTTCCATACCACCAGCCCATTCATAGAGTGTCGGTACGGCTACTTTTGATTGCGTATTCATACAATAACTGATTGATTCGCCATCAAATTAAGAAAAAAAGGCTGCACTCTTGCGAATGCAGCCTACGTCTGTCGATGAATTAGTAATATTTTTATTGACTTACTTCCTCTTCCACAAGCATAGTGCTTACATCCGTCAGAGGTAGATTAAATGCGTCAGCAACTCCTTTATAAACAATTTTGCCATCCACGACATTCAATCCCATTTTGAGATCTATATTATCGCGGCAGGCTTTTTGCCAGCCTTTGTTTGCTAATTGCAATGCATAGGGTAATGTCGCATTGGTTAGCGCAAGGGTGCTTGTATAAGGCACAGCACCAGGCATGTTAGCGACGCAGTAATGAACTACACCGTCAATGATAAAGGTTGGATCTTCGTGAGTAGTTGGACGGCAAGTTTCAATGCAACCGCCCTGGTCAACAGCTACGTCTACTAATACAGTACCGTTCCGCATTAGCTTTAACATCTCACGCGTGATGAGGTGCGGAGCTTTAGCCCCCGGAATTAGTACCGCACCAATAATTAGGTCGCAGACTTTAATCATCTCGCGAATGTTGTATTCGTTCGACATCATTGTCTGCACATTCGGCGGCATAATATCTGACAGGTAACGCAGACGCGCCAAACTGACATCCATAATGGTAACATGCGCCCCTAATCCGGCGGCCATTTTAGCGGCCTGTGTACCCACAATGCCACCACCTAAAATAAGTACGTTGGCCGGTTTTACACCCGGCACGCCCCCAAGTAAAATCCCCCGGCCTTTCAGCGGTTTTTCAAGATATTTAGCGCCTTCCTGAACGGCCATCCTGCCTGCTACTTCCGACATCGGAATTAGTAATGGCAAGCTGCGATCAGGTCGCTCTACAGTTTCATACGCTAAGCAAACAGCACCTTTCGCCAACATAGCCATCGTTAGTTCTTCCGACGACGCAAAGTGGAAATAGGTGAACAGCAACTGGTCTTGCTTAATCAGGTCATATTCAGCCTCAATGGGCTCTTTAACCTTCATAATCATCTCGGCAATGCCATAGACATCTTCGATAGTTGGCAACATAATAGCGCCAGCTGCAATGTATTCTGCATCCTCAAAGCCACTACCTTCACCGGCATTGACCTGCACATAGACCATATGGCCATATTTATGCAGTTCTGTTACACCAGCGGGCGTTAGTGCAACGCGGTTTTCATTGTTTTTTATTTCTTTGGGAACACCAATAACCATGCTGTACAAATGCGTTTGGAAGGTTGCTCAATTGCCTACTACAAAGGTAAATGGACTATAATTGTTTTCTAGTACAAAGTTGTTTTTTAGGAAATATGACTAATAAATAATTATTTTGTAGGAAATGAATCTAATAACTGGTCCCTCATCTTCAGTACGACGTAAAAATGCCGCTATGGACATTCTAGACAAAACTGATCGTAGCATTCTGAATTTATTACAGCAAAACGCCAGATTAACTATTCAGGAGATTGGGCAGCAGATTAATCTATCGAAAACACCCGTTCATGAACGTATTAAGCGGCTCGAACGTGAGGGTGTTATTGATCGATACGTCACCATTCTTAACAAGAAAAAACTCGGAAATTTGCTGATGATTTACTGTCAGGTGACGCTTGACAGACAAACACGCGACGCCTTTGCCGACTTCGAAGCGGCCGTTCGGGAGCTTCCCGACGTGCTGGAATGCAACCGGGTATCGGGTAATTTCGATTATTTGCTCAAAATCGTCAGCCGGGACATGGAAACATACAATTACTTTTATCAGGAACAGTTATCGATCATTCCCGGTACGCTCCACATCAGCAGTTTTTTCGTTATGGCCGACATAAAAAACTCAACCGTAATTCCGGTTGGATAAAAAGGCAAAAAGCTTTCACATTACTAGTCCGGGAGCTTTTAAACACACTTCACCAAACTAAATCAATACGGCTTCGCTTCGCTTCGTGCGCCAGTTCTTCGATCTAGTGAATTGCTTCATAACTGGCCTATTCGCTTGCCTGACCATGAGGTTATTGTCCGTTACCACCAGCCATCTGATGTAAGCCTTCTTGTAAATGCCGACCGTAGTTTGCATTACACTGACCGAACAACTCAATCATCTTGTCCTGAATATTTTTCTAAGCACCCGAAAGGGCATTGATCAAGTCGCTGCGCTCCCAATCCTCAAACGTGCGATAACGTTCTTCGGCTTGTTTAAAGTTGTTGGTCCGGTCAATCGGCTGGCGTACCAAATTACCCAAGATATAGTGCTTATAGTCAGGATATGTAAAAGGACGTTAATTTAGAGTAAAATCGCCTGAAATTGTGGTTTGTTAATCAGTCACGTTTATCCTTTCTACCTTATTGTTTATGAAGTTACAAAGCCTCTATTTTCTGTGTCTGATTGGTAGTGGTTTTACTAGTCAAGCCCAAACCTGGCAACCTGTTACAACGAAAAACACCTGCTCTACCCGTCATGAAAATGCGGCTGCGCTAATCGGTGATAGCCTATATGCAGTTGGCGGTCGTGGTATAAAACCTTTGGAGGCCCTGAATCTGAAAACGCTCGTTTGGCAGACACTTCCTACGCCACCAGTCGAAATGAACCACTTTCAGGCTGTTACATATAAAGGTGAGCTGTACGTTATCGGCGCTTTTCAGGGGCAGTATCCTCACGAAACCCCGATCTCAACTATTTACATTTATAGTCCTAAACAGGGCAAATGGCGCACCGGGGCAGAAATTCCTAAAGAACGGCTTCGGGGATCGGCGGGCGTTGTCGTATACAAAGACAAAATTTACATGGCCTGCGGTATCATTGATGGACACTATGATGGCCATGTCGCCTGGTTGGATGAATATGACCCGCAGACGAATATGTGGAAACGCCTGCCCGACGCTCCCCGCACCCGCGATCATATTGCTGCCGCTGTTGTAGGGGACAAGATGTATCTGGCCGGTGGTCGTAGTTCGACGGCTCGTATCAATAAAGTGCTGGAAACAACTATTGCGGAGGTAGATGTATACGATTTTAAAACGGGTCGTTGGGAAACACTGCCCGCGACGTCCAACATTCCAACGCAACGGGCTGGCGCTACAGCAGTAACACAGGGCGGCAAGGTGTGGATTATTGGGGGAGAAACGGTGCAATTACTGGCGCATAACGAAGCCGAAGCACTAGACCCAAAAACTAATCGCTGGACTTCCGGGCCGAGAATGCAACAGGGGCGTCATGGTACACAAGCCGTTGTGCATGATGGCAAAATTTATATCGTTGCCGGTTCTGCCAATCACGGCGGAGGGCCGGAGCTGAACACGGTCGAGGTCTTAAAATAACTTGAAGCGGCCCGATAAAACTTGAAGCTGCTCACCATACTTATTTCTATGCACCGTGTAGCCTTAAAATTCAAGAAGACTCATCACGTATTATTCACCATTCCTAACAGTTCAATTCATGAAATCATGGCTATCTGCACTCAGCAGTTTCGTTTTATTATGTATAACCTTCCCGGCGGCAGTTGCCCAAAAAGGGGCTAACCAACAAGAGTGGATTCAGCTTTTTAATGGGAAAGACCTTAAAAACTGGGACATCAAAATTGCCGGACAGCCACTGAACGACAACTATAAAAATACGTTTCGTGTCGAAAACGGTATTCTGCGTATTGCCTACGATCAATATAAAACCTTCGATGGCAAATACGGCCACATGTACTACAACAAACCTTTTTCGTACTACAAAGTACGGTTTACCTATCGGTTTGTGGGCAATCAAACGCCCGGTGGTGATACCTGGAACGTTCGCAACAGTGGTGTAATGGTTCATTCACAGTCGGCAAAAAGTGTGTCAATTGGGCAAACGTTTCCGGTATCGCTGGAAGTGCAGTTGCTGGGTGGTTTAGGACAGGGACCACGTCATACCGGAAATCTCTGTACGCCCGGTACGCAGGTATATGTGCACGACAAGCTTGATCCCAATCACTGCATTGATTCCGATTCGAAAACCTACGATGGCGACCGATGGGTGACAGCTGAAGCGATTGTATTAGGGGATTCAATCGTGCACCATATCGTTGAGGGCGACACCGTTCTGACCTACGAACGACCCGAAGTAGGGGGCGGGTTCGTAAACGACGGGCACGACTGGAAAATAGCCCATATTGACAATGCCGACTATTGGATTAGCCGGGCCAACACGCCCCTCAGCGAAGGCTATATTGCCCTACAAGCTGAGAGCCACGCGATTGATTTCCAGAAAGTAGAAGTGCTTGACCTTAAGGGATGTACAAACCCGAAAGCACTAAACTACAAGTCGTATTACGTGAAGTCGGACAATACGCAGTGCCGGTACAAAAAGAAGTAAACAGCTACTGATTGAGTAAACTCTATACCGAAAATGAAGCGAGTAACAGCAATTGATGTAACACGCGGTCTGGTGATGGTTATCATGGCCCTGGATCACGTTCGCGATTTGCTACATGTACCAGCTCTAACTCAAAATCCTACCGATTTAGCGACGACAACACCGGCCATTTTTATGACCCGATGGATTACGCATTTATGTGCGCCTACGTTCGTTTTTTTATCGGGAACGTCCGCTTATCTATCATTGAGAAAGCATAATTCCGAGCGTTCGGATGCGTCGGCCAGACGGTTTTTGCTGAAACGGGGTGTGGTATTAATCTTGCTTGAACTGACTGTTATCAATTTTGCCTTCTGGTTCGATATTCACTTTCAAAGTCTTCTGTTACAGGTTATTTACGCTATTGGCGGTGGGTTAATCATACTCTCAGTATTGGCGAAATTACCCGTCAAATGGGTGGGTATCATCGGGTTCGTCATTGTGTTTGGGCATAATATTTTGCAACTCGTACCAGCGTTTACCAATCCGGCAGCCAAATTGGGATGGGCGTTATTGTTCAGAACAGATTTCTTTCCAGTGAGTCCGACGTTCGCGTTGGTGGTGGCCTATCCGTTGATTCCGTGGCTGGGCATTATGCTTGTCGGGTTTGCCTGCGGTCAGTTGATGGAGCGTCCTGTTGAGCAGCGAAAACCCCTGCTGTTGCGCATCGGCTTTGGTGCGCTGATTTTGTTTGTGCTGCTTCGCTTCCTGAATATCTATGGCGATCCGGCTCCCTGGGTCACTCAGAAAACTCAATTACTCACCTTTCTATCTTTCATCAACGTCACTAAATATCCGCCCTCGCTGCTGTATGTGTTACTTATGCTCGGCCTTATGTTGATGTTCTTATCGGCAATTGATGGAAAAACCAATCCTTTCACGCGCTGGCTGACGGTGTACGGTAAAGTACCTATGTTTTACTATATCGTTCACTGGTACCTTGTGCATCTATCCATGATTGCGATGGTGTTGCTTCAAGGGTACTCGTGGGCCGACATTACCACCGGGCCGCTAAATTTTGGCAGACCCGCCAGCGCAGGTATATCACTTGAGTTAGTGTATGTCGTGTGGTTCGGCCTGATTATTCTGTTATATCCACTCTGCAATTGGTACGGTCGATATAAAGCGACTCACCCAGAGATTGGGTTGTTACGGTACGTGTGAGAGATTACTTGTTTTGGCGTAATGATGGGCTTTGAAACCGTACTCACGGAGATTTTTTTTAAATGATTTTATATCTGAACTATCTGAATATTATTGCCGCACGTATCGTCAAATACAGCTAATATTACAGGGCCCATAGGTGTAGGCTGCACACTAAATACTACGCCTACTTTTTCTAAACGTTCGTATTCTTTTTGAATATCATCAACGTTGAATACGACTAATGGAATTCCTGCATCGAATAACGCTTTTTGATATACTTTAGCTGGTAGAAACGCCATAGGCTCAAGTAGTAATTCAATACCGTCTTTTTCTTCATTTGAGACAATAGTTAGCCACTTATGGTCTCCCATTGGTATTTCTATCTTCTTTATAAAACCAAGTATCTCTGTATAAAACTTTAGAGCTTTATCCTGATCATCAACGAGTATACTTGTTACTTTGAGTTTCATTTTTCAATGTAATTTAAGATGGCTTTATAGTAGGCAATTAGTGATGCTACTGTCTTTACAAAGGTTGGAAAGGGTTTACAAAGACGCTTCTTGAAAATTGCTATTTTTTAGAATATCCTCGATAAATGCAGTCAAACTGCCTTCATACAGTCTTGTTGCCGCTCATTCGTCCTGCCTCTGAATTCAGAAGGTGTTGAGCCAGTTATCTTCTTGAATAGTCCTGTAAACGAACTTGTGCTACTAAAGCCAACAGAAAAACAAACTTCTTTTATTGGTTTGTCAGTATGTAAAAGTTTTTTTGCTTTGTCAATTCTAACCATTGTTAAATATTGATGCGGAGTCAGGCCATAAACATTTGTGAAAAGTCGAATGAAATGAAATTTTGAAAAACAAGCTTCTACAGCCATATCATCAATGCATATAGTATTATCAAAATGATTATCAATAAATATCTTTGCCAGAATTACTTGTTTATATAAGTAATTCTTAGCGTAAATTTTCTCTTTAATTTTTATGATTTGTTGATGGTAAAAGGTCATAACAATAAATGGGTTCATTCTCAGAAATCAAAAATAACTATCTACACGTGGATCAGGTTATGGCTAAACAAAAAAAAAGCTGCCGAATATCTCTGTCCGGCAGCTTTTTTATTTATACCAGCTAGTTTACTGATTCATCGGCATCAACCGAAACACGTAGCCGGGTTCCTCAACCGATACGTATAGATACCCATCAGGTCCCATTTCTATATTTCGAAGACGACCGATATTTGGCAGCAGCTTTTCCTGCTTTACCACTTTATTGCCATCCATCACGCAGCGATTCAGATACTGAAACCGCAACGAGCCAACAAGCAAATTGCCTTTCCAGCCGGGATATTTCGTGCCCTCAACAAAGGCAATGCCGGAGGGAGCAATGGAGGGAAGCCAGTAGGTGAGGGGTTGCTCCATCCCTTCTTTGGCGGTTAAATTTGTAATCGGTTTGCCGTCGTAATTGATGCCGTAGGATATAATCGGCCAACCGTAGTTACTGCCTTTCTTGATAATGTTTAACTCATCGCCCCCGCGTGGACCATGTTCGTGCGTCCAGATTTCGCCAGTGATTGGATTTAGGATCATTCCCTGCGGATTCCGGTGGCCATAGGAATAAATGGAGGCACGGGCGTTCTTGTCCTTTATAAACGGGTTGTCTTCCGGTACCCGCCCGTCGTCGTACAGGCGGTGGATTTTACCTAAATCGTTTGCGATAGATTGCGGATTTTCTTTTTCATTCCCCCGCTCACCGACTGAGAAAAACAAATAACCCTTTTTATCGAATGCCATTCGGGATCCGTAATGGTGACGGGTTTTAGAGTAAGGAAGGGCTTCGAAAATGATCTTTTGATCGGTTAGCGTGCTGCCTGTCAACTTAGCCCGCATAATGGCCGTAGTCGATAGTTTCTGGTCGCCTTCATTTTTTACGGCTGAATACGAAAAGTAAACGAGTTGATTCTTGGCGAAATCAGGATGCAGCACTAAATCCAGCAAGCCACCTTGTCCTTCGGCCAATACGGTCGGACCGCCCGAAACTTTGGTTTTTTGCCGCGTTTTATCAACTCGGTAGATATCGCCGGATCGGTCGGTGATGAGCAGTTCGTCATTAGGCAGAAAGGCTAGCCCCCAGGGCGAGCCCAGACCAGACACAACGGTGTCTAATTTAATCGTCTGACCTTCAGATGGAAACACATTCGATGTCGGTTTGCTGGCAAATTTATATTGGTCAACGTTTTTCAGACTAACCAAAATCAGATCGGCCAGTTCGCCGATTTCTTTTTCAGTCAAGGTAGCTTTCCAGGTTGGCATACCCAGATCAGGATAACCTTCCGAAATGCTTTTAGTGAGGTCAATTTTCGCATTGCCGTGCTTCCATTTTCGGTCTACAAAGGCTTCGACTTTTTCACCATGACACGAGGAGCAATACGTTTGATAATTTTCTCTGGCAGTTTTCGCGGCTGGTTTCTTTTCAATGAAAAAGCTACTGAGTAGAAAGACAGTAGCGAAAGCAGAACCGATAATAAACTTTAACATGATGGTGAGTTTTTGGGTAAACTGGACTGCGGTAAAGATAAGTTTTGTTTTGCTGTTTGGCGCGAGATTTACCCCATACCAAACACGCAAAACAAAACTCAATCTTTCTGCCTTTACCTCACCTATGCTTCAATATCAACCACGAACGAGCTTAATTTTACTAGGGCTTGCCCGTACGTTTTTGTAGAAAATAAATTAACGGTTGAACGTCATCGGGTATGTTGAGATCGTCGAATGCTAGGCTAACGTTCTTACTCCCCTCCTGCAGGTCGAGCCGGTATTGGTAACCGTCCCGCATGTCTCTAGTTGCTGACCTGGACGTATATGACTCCGGGTTGGCCAAGACAGTACCTGCCAGCTTTTGTAAGTCAGCCGGTAGATCGCTGGATTCAACTTCTGCCTGCGCTATTTGAGGGAATAAGCCACCTTCGCGTGAATACGTTAATTTCATAGATAAGACTGCTGATTTGGCTATTTTTTCATAAACCGACATCCTGAAATGATTGTTTGGCAACGCTTTCGGTCGTAGCTGGCACTTTACCCGCAGTAGCTAACTTCTTAGCCTGTTTGAGTAACGCCGTTTTGAAACTTTTAAAGTTCGTCGTTGGCTTGAGCGTTTTTAAGGTCTCGAACCAGAGAAGAGCCGCTTTATCAGTTTCAATAGCTGTAGCAACCAGATAAAACACTTTGTTTGGAATGCCACTGTTAATGTGTACCCCGCCATTATCTGCCGATCCTTTATAGATATTATCCATGTGGGCAGGCTGGGGGTCTTTTCCCATAAATTGATTATTGTAGGCTGTGCCGGGTGCTTTCATCGAGCGTAACGCCTGACCCGTGAGGGTAGGTCCCATTATCTCATCACCAATGAGCCAGTCGGCGGTGGCTGCGGTTTGGTGTTTGGCGACTTGCTTGATCACAGATCCAAATACATCAGCATAATGTTCATTGAGTGCTCCCGGTTGTCCCTGATAGGTTAGTCCAGCCGTATATTGCACAACACCATGTGTAAGTTCGTGTCCTGTTACATCGAGGGCACTGGCTAGATTAGTAAAGATTTGACCGTCGCCATCGCCAAATGTCATTTCGTCACCGTCCCAGAAGGCGTTGGCGTAGGCCTTCCCAAAGTGCACGTTCAGAATTAAATCGGCTCCGTGATTATCTACCGATAAGTAGTTAAATGTATTTTTATAGTAGCTTCGTACGGCACCAGCGTTTTCATAAACCTGATTAACTACCTGATCTGCAGAAGCCGCACCTCCCTCTTTACGAACGAGCAGAAGTCGCTGATTTTGCGTTGTTTTTGAATCGTAAACGAAACGATCCGCATTTTTAACGGGTGGCGTTACGAGAGATGCTTCGCTGCTTCGAAAAGCAAGTTGGTCAGCACGACGCAGCCGAAAATCCCGGCTAATACTTTTGGTTTGAGCAGTGATGTCAACGCCCGCCTTCTTGAGTTCATCCAAGATGAACGGTGGGATAATGTGGCAATTACAGCGGTGGTGATTTTTCATAAGAGAACCGAGTTTGGAGGATGGTTAGAAGACCGGAATACGTTCATTTCGGCTTAGCAAAGTTTTTTATTAAAACGTTGGAAAACAAGCTAGAATATACCCGTTTGCACCCGTATTTCTACTCCTTTTTGGTGGAATTTAACGATCCTCTCTCCATTTTCTTTCGTAGCGTAATAAACCTTGTTGACAGGCTACCTCCCGAACTATTGGTGTCTTATACTGAAGCTGTTTAGTGACTGTATAACCTCTTTTTTTACTGATTTCGACCTACCCGAATCCCCTAAAACGCTTTTTTATACGAGTGCAAAAAGACACTTTTAGGGGATTAAGACAGGGTCAAACTTTTACTGAATCTGGAGTTTTAGATTAGTAATTACAATGCTCCAGACTTAATATCATCGACAACGGCTGGATCGAGTAGAGTTGACGTATCACCAAGACTGTTAGTGTCGCCCTCGGCGATTTTACGCAAAATCCGACGCATAATTTTACCGGACCGTGTTTTGGGTAAGCCCGTCACGAACTGAATTTTGTCGGGCTTGGCAATGGGACCAATAACACGCGTAACGGTGGCCAGAATGTCACGTTTCATAAGGTCGGCATCATGATCGGCGGGCATCTGATCAGTGATAACATAAGCGTAGATACCCTGCCCTTTGATGTCGTGTGGATAGCCCACTACTGCGCTTTCGACCACACCCGTATGCATGTTGATGGCATTTTCGACCTCGGCAGTACCAATGCGGTGGCCCGACACGTTCAGCACATCATCCACACGACCCGTGATGCGGTAGTAGCCGTCTTCATCGCGCAGACAACCATCGCCCGTGAAATATAAACCCGGATAGGTAGCAAAGTAGGTCTGGCGGCAGCGTTTGTGATCGCCGTAAGTTGTTCGCAGAATACCCGGCCACGGGAACTTCATGCATAGGTTACCACTTACCCCGTTGCCCTCAATTTCTTTACCCGCTTCATCGACTAAAATCGGCTGAATACCCGGTAGAGGAAGCGTGGCATAGGTTGGTTTTGTCTTGGTAATACCGGCCAACGGCGAAATCAAAATACCACCGGTCTCGGTTTGCCACCATGTATCGACAATTGGGCAGCGATTTTTACCGATGTTGTCGTCATACCAATGCCAGGCTTCTTCGTTGATAGGTTCGCCTACGGAGCCAAGCACTTGCAAACTACTCAGATCGTGGTTGTTGACTTTATCCAACCCAAAGCTCATCAGTGAGCGAATGGCGGTTGGAGCCGTGTACAGAATATTGACTTTAAGCTTGTCGGTAATGTCCCAGAATCGACCATTATCGGGGTAGGTTGGCGTTCCTTCAAATATTACGGAGGTAGCACCACAGGCCAGCGGTCCATATACGATATAGCTGTGGCCCGTAATCCAGCCGATGTCTGCTGTACAGAAATGCACCTGATTCTCCTCATATTGAAACACATTCTGGAACGTGTAAGCCGCGTACACCATGTAGCCCCCACAGGTATGCACCACGCCTTTAGGCTTGCCGGTTGAGCCAGAGGTGTACAGGATAAACAGCATGTCTTCGGCGTCCATTTCCTCGGCGGGGCAGTCAGCTGTAACTTGCTTGAGTTCCTGTTCCCACCAGATGTCGCGGCCTTTAAGCATCGAAACGGGTGTTCGGGTGCGGGTAAGCACAATCACTTTCTGAACACCGGGGCAGCCAATCAACGCATCGTCTACAGTACTTTTGAGGGGAATTTCCTTGTTTCCCCGATAGGCGCCATCGGCTGTAACTACCACTTTACATTGGGCGTCATTGATTCGGTCGGCAATGCTCTGCGCCGAGAATCCACCAAATACTACGGAATGCACAGCCCCGATACGGGCGCAGGCCAGCACCGCAATCGCCAGTTCAGGCACCATCGGCATGTAGATGCAAACACGGTCGCCTTTCACGACGCCGTTGCGTTTGAGTACATTGGCAAACCGGCAAACCTGATCGTGAAGCATTCGATAGGTGAGCGTTGCACCGGCTTCATTGGGGTCGTTTGGTTCCCAGATAATAGCCGGTTGATCACCTTTTGTGGCTAAATGCCGGTCGAGACAATTTTCAGTAATATTGAGTTTGCCGCCAATGAACCACTTTATATTCGGTTCGTTGAAGTTCCATTGCAGCGTTTTGGTCCAGGGTTTGCGCCATTGAAATTCCTGTGCTACTTCGGCCCAGAACTCCTCCGGGTCTTCAATACTTTTTTGGTAAGCTAGCTGATATTCGTCAAAGGTTCGGATACGCATAATATTAGTGAGCAAAGATGAAAGACTGAAACCGGACCCACAACGATGAAGTGGCCGGAGCGGAGCGAATCAGAACGCTGGATCGTTCGCGCATTAGTGCTGTAAAATTATTGACTCTTTCGCTCTTTCTGTCTTTCACTACTTTTATATTCTCCGTCGAGGGCAAATTTGCCGAATAGAATCAGGCCACCCACCACAATTGGTACCAGTACTCCCAGCACTACCCAGCCGAACACCTGGTCTTCGAGTTTGTCGCTACTAATTTTCGCCAGGCTATCTGTAATCCGGTCGTAACCAACGTACAGACCGAGTGCTATCCAGACGATACCGAGGTATTTTTTGAGATATTCCATTTTTGTAGCCATCAGCCTCTTACTGCCGATGGTCGGTTTAGTTAAATAAAGTAAATAACTGGTTGGCCGTAGCCGTGCTGTCGGTGATAAATTAGTCCTCTGCTGTACTTGTGCTCTTGTTTTTCAAATACAGTAACCCAATCACAAAGCATACTCCGGCCACCAGAATTGGGTACCAAAGTCCTTCAAGATAAGGCTTGTCAACTGAACCGGGTATGGCTTCATTCGCTTTTGTGGCGGTTGCGACCAGGGCTGTGGCAATAAATGGCGTTAGTCCGCCAAAAATGCCGTTACCGATATGGTACGGCAATGACATGGATGTATAACGAATCCGGGTTGGAAACAACTCAACTAAAAAAGCCGCAATTGGTCCATAAACCATCGTCACATAAATTACCTGCACGAACACCAGCAGGATCATCAACCAGAAACTTTTTGTCGGCAGCGTTACCGCTTTTGTTCGGTCAGGTTTAGTTGGCTGGTTAGCCGGTGTTTTGGTCGAGACCGTTTTCTCAATGTCTTTCGCCACTAAGCCATCCATGAAAAAATGGGTTGTGGTCGTCGTTGTCAGCAGATCGCCATTGGGTTGCTTTGTCAGTTTACGGTCAATCGTTCGGGCGTCTGTAAATTCCTGTTTTGTCGTTAAGTCGGCTAAGCTGTATAATTTGTCATAAATCGGGCGATAAGTCAGAATACCCAGCAACATGCCCGTCAGCATAATTCCCTTCCGGCCAATTCGGTCAGACAATCCTCCGAAAATGACAAAAAAAGGCGTTGCCGCTAACAACGCAATGGCGACAATAATATTCGACTGGACAAACTCGATGTTGCAGGCTTTCTGGATAAAAGATAGCGCATAAAATTGCCCTGTATACCAGATAACGCCCTGACCCGCCGTTGCCCCAAACAGGGCCAGCAGTACCATTTTTAGGTTTTGTTTCTTGCCGAAACTCTCTGCCAGTGGATTTTTTGACAGGTTACCTTCGGTTTTTAATTTAGAAAATAACGGCGATTCAGCCATGCGTAATCGAATCACAATCGAAACGCCTACCAGTATAATAGACAGCAAAAATGGAACCCGCCAACCCCATTCCGCAAACTTGTCAACGCCCAGTGACTCACGCGTTAGCAGAATTACGCCCAGCGACACAAACAAGCCAAGCGTAGCCGTTGTCTGGATGAAACTCGTATAAAACCCCCGTCGGCCTTCGGGCGCATACTCCGCCACATAAGTAGCCGCTCCTCCGTACTCGCCCCCGAGCGCCAGCCCCTGTATTAGCCGTAGCAGCAGTACCAACAGTGGTGCCCAAAAACCAATGGTCGCATAGCCAGGAATTAATCCGATGGCAAATGTTGAACCGCCCATGAGTACAAGTGTTACTAAAAACGTGTATTTCCTGCCAACTAAATCACCGAGTCGACCAAAAACCAGGGCACCGAACGGGCGCACAACGAAACCAGCCGCAAACGTTGCCAATGTTGACAGGAGTGCGGCTGTGGGATTTCCTTGTGGGAAAAATTGGGATGAAAGGATGGCTGCTAAACTGCCGAAAATGTAAAAATCATACCACTCTATAAGCGTTCCGACCGACGAAGCCGAAATTACGCTGAATAGTGTTCGGTTAGAAACCGTCGGTTGGGTTTTGGCTTTATTGCCGGTCATAGACGAGAGGAAAAAGAAGAAGCTTCCCCTAGAAGCAGTGAACTGGCTTTTTTTACCATAACGTTTTATCTATACAAGCACTTTTGCTTTGAGCGGTGCACTATCACAGCTCAAAGCAAAAGGCTCAAAATATAAACTCAGTGTTCTCTACGGGTCGATACGTCGGGTCTTCACCAGTGGTTGAAATACTAAGGCGACAAGCGTTCGATGAGCCAGTTTTCGGCTTCTTTTCGATAGCGAATCCGGTCGTGTAAGCGGCTGGGGCGTCCTTGCCAGAACTCCACCGCATCGGGTACAACCCGAAAGCCACCCCAATAGGGCGGGCGCGGTACGGGCTGACCAGCAAACTGGGCTTCAAGTTCGCGCTGGCGGTTCTCCATTACATCACGACTGTCAATAACTAAACTCTGGTGCGACACCCAAGCACCAATCTGGCTTCCGCGCGGGCGACTGTTAAAGTATTCGTCCGATTCGTCGGCACTAACTTTCTCCACATGGCCTTCAATCCGAATCTGGCGTTCGAGTTCGGAGTAAAAAAAAGTGAGTGTGGCAAATGGATGTTCGGTCAGTTCGCGCCCCTTGCGGCTTTCATAATTTGTATAAAATACAAACCCGGTATTCGATACATCTTTGAGCAACACAATTCGTCCGTCGGGTCGTCCCTCCGTTGTAACGGTGCTTATGTGCATGGCGTTTGGTTCAGGAACGTTCGCTTTTAGAGCGGCATCAAACCATAGCTGAAACTGCGCAATGGGGTCGGGTAAAACATCAACCGCATCCAACCCGTTTAGGGTATATTCATTTCGTAAGTCGCTGATTGCTGAAGGCATATTCTAAAGTTTCGTTAACGGCTTTTCAATGACTGTACTACAAGGAAATCCGCATATTGTCGTACTTTTGCAAAAGTAATCGGTACGTTCCCAACATGGCAAACCAAGAACAGGAAATTAACCAGCAGCCGGAAATTCAAAACCAGGCTACCGACATGCTGGCAGTCAATACCCCCGACGATACAACTGTATCGGCGGACAGTTCCGTTTCGGAAGATTCCGCTTCGGCAGTATCTGTTGCGGCATCAACTCCAGACCCTACGGTCGAGGATAGTACACAAACTACGCCCGAACCGGCAGCAACTCCGGCTGATGAAACTGTAACAACGCAGCCTGAAGCCGCTGGTGTTGACGATATAAATGATACACCAGCCGAACCGTCGGTTGTCAATGCAGCTACAGAAGTTGCTCCGGTTGATGAAACTGTCGCGCCGGTAGATTCGGCAGATAGTACATCGGGCGAATCTGATGAGGCAGGGCCGGAGTCTACTGTTGAGCCAACAGAAATACCCGTAGTGGATGCACCAACAGCTGAAACTAATGCGCCGGTGATTACGGATGAATCTGCTGTCACTGACGACATTACGGCTCAGTATGCTGATGTTCATGAATCGGAAGACGAAGCTATACCTCAATCGACAATTGATTATAGTCAGTTCTCGAAAGATGATTTTGTGAATCTCCTCGAAACACAAATGGCCGCTATCAGCACTGCATCTGTGACACCCGGCGACTTCAAAAAAGCCGATCAGGTGTTGAAAGAAGTTAAGCCGCTATTCGACCAGGTGAAGCGAGCTGAGCGCGAAACTGCTTTGCAGGCTTATGTTGCCGAGACTGGTGCTGACGAAGGCTTTGAGTATAAATATGACGATTCGGTTCAGCGGTTCGATGAGTTATATAAGCAGATAAAGAGTCAGAAAAATACATATTTCCAAAATCTGGACAAGGCGAAAGATAGTAATTTTGCCTCGAAAACGGAGTTGCTGACCCGCTTGCGCGAACAGGTGGAGACCGACGAAAATAACGCGGGCGATCCAAAGGTTAGCTGGAACGAGTTTAAGAAAATTCAGGACGAGTGGAAGGCTGCCGGGAACATGAACTCCCCGCATAATGCGACACTTTGGGCTACTTATCATGCGCTAGTTGACCGTTATTACAGCAACAGAAATATTTATTTTGAACTAAAAGAACTCGATCGTAAGCGTAATACCAGCCTTAAAACGGAGGTAATTGAGAAGGTCGAGGCAATGGCTAAAGCGTCGGAAGAAACGCCCGTAACGCGTCAGACGATTGACGAAGCCAATGCTCTGTTCGAAGAATATAAGCACATTGGTCCAGCTCCTAAAGCTGAGCAGGAAGTGCTGTGGGGTCGTATGAAAGCTGCCCTGGATGTGCTGTATGACAAACGCCGGGGCCAAACCAATGAGCAACGGAAAGAATCGTCGCAGCTATACGAAGAAAAATCGGCCATCTACGAAGAATTAGTGCCAATTACGGCGTTTACGTCGAACAGTATTAACGACTGGAACGACAAAACGAAGGCTGTTATGGCCTTGCAAGACCGCTGGAACGCCATTAAAGGACCGATGCCCCGCGAAGAAGGCAAAGAGCTAAGTAAGAAATTCTGGGCTGCGTTGAAGACTTTCTTCCATAACAAGGGCGAATTTTTCCGGCAGCTGGAAAGCAAGCGGGAAGAAAACTTACGGGCTAAAACGGAACTTTGCGAACAAGTTGAAGCCATTCTGGCAGCGGACGAGGAATCTCCCGAAATTACTCAGACGGTTATTGAATTGCAGCGCCAATGGAAAAACGTTGGTCAAGTGCCGGAGAAACAGAAAAATACCATTTTTGATCGCTTTAAAGCTGCCTGTGATGCGTTCTTCAACAAGAAACGCTCAAAAAATCAGGAAACAGAACGCGAGTTTGAAGGTAACTTAGTTAGTAAGATTGCCCTGATTGAGCGTATCGAAGCGGCTGCATCTGCCAATGCTGATCTTTCCCAACTGAATGAATTCAAGAAGGAATGGAATGCTATTGGATTCGTTCCGAAGAAAGATATGCAGGGAACCCAAAAGCGATACATCAATGCTGTGAACGCGTTGGTTGGCTCAACGGGTAAAATTCCGGCTAAAGACAAGGAGCGGATTATGTTGCAAAGCGAAGCGGAAGCTACCCGTACCGGTGGCACTCGTGAGCGTGACCGTGGTGATTATGGGCGTGGTAATCGTGATGCTGGCAGTAACGACAATAAGCGCGAAAGTGATATTCGTCGGCGCATTACATCGACAGAAAACGATATTGCTACCTATCGCAATAATATTGAGTTCTTTGCCCGTTCGAAGAATGCCGATAAACTTCGTGCTGACATCGACAGAAAAATTGCTGATGCGGAAAAGCAACTGGATGACCTCCGGCATCAACTACGTGTAGCACAAGCCTAGAAAAAACCACAGACTACGTATTTTTTAGGTATTTAGTCTGTATTTTTCAGTATTCGGTCTTGCACTTAATGCCTAAAAACGCTACTTTTGCATCACGATTCGGAAACGGATTAAAAGTTGTTGCCAGTGTCGGATAGCGGTCGATTCCGCCTGATTTGTAATCAGGATGCGCAAGCGCGTCGGGGGTTCGAATCCCTCCACTGGCTCGTTGAAAATCAAGCACTTACAGAAACTCTGTAAGTGCTTTTTTGTTGTGGTTGCAATACGTTTTTGCTAGTTGTTGAGACTCGTGATAATCTCTGATAGTCTCAGAATTTGAATATCTCTCGGAAAGACTTCAACTATATTTACTGTTGATACTTTAATCATACGTTTAGATACCAACTAATACGACTCATACTCGTGGCAATACTATTTGAACGAGTAACCCCGACAGCACAAGCCCTCCAAGTTCAGCCCAAACAAGTACTCAATAACCTATCCGGAAGCTGGCACTCAAGAATAGTTTAAACGATGAGGGCTCACCAACACGCTTGGGCTCAAACCGGTTAACTTTTCATCCAGCCGCACAATTACCCACCGAATAAATACAAGTAGTTTGCCTAAATGGTACTACACGGCTGTGACAGTCTACCCACTACGGCTGGTTACCCTACCAAGTAATAGGTGGCTAGCCGTTAAGGCAGACCACCGGACCTGACTCAAGACTCGGTAATACTTGCGAAGCGTCTTTTCTTAACTCAATTCTATCATCCGTAGTACGAGACTGATTTTGCGTTTGCCAGAAGTTAGTATGGCTCCAGTGAGCAACAACTGAACATGAACAAAAACTCGTTTGTAAAACAGGTTCGCATGAGGTAGTATTACAGTTAGGAACTCGCTGGGTAGTGTGGATATGAAGATTTAAGCTTGGCGACCGCCGGGCGACCGCGACAAATTTCCATACCAAACCTCTAAAGAAGTTCTACTTAAAAGCTAAAGCTAAGCTAATGGGTTCTTCCTATTTTTCTAATTCCGTTGTCATCGTCACGGGGGCCGCTTCGGGTATTGGCCGGGAACTGGCTCTACAAACAGCTGATCGGGGTGCATCAATTATTGCGGCTGATATCGAATCCAGGGGCTTAGAGGAGACTCGGCAACTGGTTGAACAACAGCGAGGTATTATACAAAGCTATGTATTAGATATTGCTAATAAGGAGGCTATTCAGCAATTTGCCGGGCAAGTTATGCCTACCCTAAAGGGACGTAAACTTATTTTAATCAATAACGCAGGAGCCGCTTTACTGTCGGGTACGTTCGACCAAACCGATTTGGAGGATATGGAATGGCTTTTTACCATCAATTTTTGGGGAGCGGTGCGTCTTACCAAAGCGTTTTACCCCTACTTTCTAACCCATAACAAAGGCCATATCGTCAACGTATCGAGTGTATTTGGTTTAGCTGGGTTCCCCCATCAGTCAGCCTATTCACCTGCCAAGTTTGCCCTTAGAGGCTTTACGGAAACGATTCGTTGCGAATTAATAGGTACAGGAGTCATAACGACCTGCGTTCATCCGGGCGGCATTAAAACCAATATCGCTAAAAATTCTCGGGTAGCGAGCAACATGACTTCTGCTCATCTACAAGCGATTGAACAGTTCGATCAAGTCGCCAAAACGCTACCCCAGGAGGCCGCTCGCCAGCTGATAAGAGCTATCGAAAAGAAAAAACAACGGGTGCTGATTGGGGCAGATGCCCAACTTTTAGACCTACTAGTTCGGTTATTTCCGGTTGGCTATTCCCGCATAATCAAGAAACAAACCGACAAAGCTTTTATTTCCTTGACCAATTAAATAAGATGAAGCCAGACTATCAGGTAGGGATCATTGGCGCAGGGTTTGCCGGTTTAGTAGCGGCTTTGCGCTTGAAAAAGCAGCAGAAGGAATCGTTCGTCATTTTTGAGCGAGCCACCTCAGTAGGGGGTACCTGGCGGGATAATGTGTACCCCGGCTGTGCCTGTGATGTGGCCTCGCCCTTGTATTCGTTTGCCGATGAGCCTAACCCCGATTGGGCTCATTTATATGCAACCCAACCCGCTATTTTGGCCTATATCAGGCAAGTGGTGGCCCGGAATGAACTAAGCAGCCATATTCGATTCAGTACGGATATTGTAAAAGCCACATTTATGGCCGAAACAGGTTGCTGGCACCTCACCGATGCCCATACGAACACCACGACCGTTAAAGTCTTACTGGCCGCCCTTGGTCCCCTGAACCGACCGAGTATTCCAGCCTTCAAAGGCTTACCTTTATTTCAGGGAAAGGTTGTTCATACGGCCCAGTGGGATGCTACCTATGACCTGACAGGTAAGAACGTGGCCGTTATTGGCACCGGGGCCAGTGCTGTTCAAGTAGTACCCAACATTGCCCCGCTGGTAAAACACTTAACCGTTTTTCAGCGTACCCCAGCCTGGATAAGTCACCGTTTGAATCGCTCCTTTTCAGAAGACGACCAGCAACGGTTCAAGCGGTTTCCTGGTCTGATGAAATTGCAACGGGAAGGAATTTTTTGGTTGAGTGAGTTAGTGGGCAGGGGCTTTATCGGTACCCGTTGGATTAATACTGTCATGAAACGCATTTCGTTGAGCAAGTTGACCAAGGAGGTAAAAGATCCCGAGACCCGCGCCAGACTTACGCCTAGCTACACCATCGGCTGTAAACGGATCTTGAAATCAGATGATTTCTATCCCACATTTAACCGGTCGAATGTCTGTCTAGTGACTGATGCCATTGATACCTTTACAAAAACGGGTATCAAAACTGTCAACGGTCAGGAGTACCCTGTTGATGTCGTTATTTTGGGGACGGGTTTCCACGTAGCTGACCTGAATTTTTCTATTCAGTTTATTGGCAAGCGGGGCGAAAATTTAGTTGATGTTTGGAAAAAAACTGGTGGTGAAGCCTACAAGGGTGTTACCGTGACCGACTTTCCGAATTTGGTTTTTCTCTTGGGACCCAATACTGGCTTAGGGCATAATTCGGTACTTCATATCATGGAATCGCAGATGACTTATATCATGCACTACATTAATCAGATAGAACGTTTGGGTGAAACGGGCTATCTGGATTTGAAGGAATCGATTCAAAAGACCTATAATCAACGCCTTCAACAGCAATTTGCCGGAACGGTGTGGACATCAGGTTGTCAAAGCTGGTACATGAGTGAGGAGGGTAAAAATACGACCTTATATCCTCGCTTAAATACGCATTTTCGTCGGCTCACCAAGTACTTCGCCTTGTCAGACTATCAGGTAATTAATTAACTGATAGTCCAATTATTATGCGCCTTATATTCATTCCTGGCTTTGGTGAAACTCAACGAATCTTTGACCAAATCGCTCCCCATCTGCCAGGTGAAAAACTGTTTATTAACAACCTGGATTTGCTTGGTACTACCCATTTTTCCGCTATCACGGCTATTCAGTATGCTCAAATGTTGATTAAGCAACACCAGATAACAAGAGAAGATTGTTTAATTGGTCATTCGATGGGTGGTTGGATAGCGTATGCCGCCAAGCACCTGACAGGCTGTCGGGTTGTGCAGATTGCGTCCTGGATCGATCCGAAAAAAGTAATTCTGCCGCTTAAAAAGCCAGAATATATCTACTGGCTTGTGCGAAATGGATGGCTTTTCAATCGATTTAACAAACAACTTATTCTTCGATTACGCTACCGAAACAAACCCTCGGCTCAAATCTTTGGCGAGGTGTTTCAAAATTTGATTAATAGCTCTCCTGAATATCTTGTCAATCAATTAGAGATTATTCTAAATCCGTTAGAATCGACGATTGATACACAGCCTGAGATGAGCATTCATTCAAAAAAAGATTTGATTGTAGGTTTCCCCGATCATCCGGTGATTACCGTATCGGGTGATCATTTCAACCTAATCACCTATCCTCAAGAAGTTATTACAGCAATCAATGCTTTTCTAAAACCAACGCCTAATAACCTTTACGGTAAGTAGTAGTGAGCTTAAAGCAAGTTTTTTACTACTGGTTTACGGAGGCAATAGGCCTTAATTCTTTGTGAAAATCTCCACGGGAGAAATACTTTTCGATCAGGCAGTACAGGAGGATAAAGAAGTAACGACTTCCCATTTCCTTGATTTTTAACTTAGATTCTCCATACTTTCGGTTAGTCCAGCTATTGGGTACTACGGCGAAAGAATACCCCCTCACTATGGCTTTTAGAGGTAATTCAATCGTGAGATTAAAGTGAGGTGACAAGAAAGGCTTTAGCCCCTCCATCGTCTCCCGCTTATAAAGTTTAAACGCATTAGTCGTATCGTTATAACGGAAACCCATCACGATTCGGACGATGAAGTTGGCGACCCGGTTGATATATCGCTTGAGTCGCGGGTAATCAACGACCCTTCCCCCTTTACTCCAACGACTGCCAAAAACACAGTCGTAATCGCCTTCTAGCATTTTGTAATAAAAATTTACTAAGTCTTCCGGATCGTCGGACATATCGGCCATGAACACAGCTACGCAATCACCCGTGAATCGTTCCAGCCCATACTGCACGGCGTAGCCGAATCCGTTCGGACCGAGATTTGTATAATAAACCAGCGTATCGATCTCAAGCATTAAACTATCAAGAACTTCAGCCGTACAGTCTTTGGAGTTATCATTAGTCACGCATATTTCGTGCGGGATGTTGTATTTCAACAATGTCTGATACAAAGCACGTAGAGTCTCTGGAATCGACTCCTGTTCATTATAAGCTGGTATAACTACACTCAGTTTCATTATAGAATCGATTTGATGGTAAGATAGCAAGCGATGAAAGGTTACCGATCTTTTCTTCTACAGACGCTTTTGTCGTAAATCACTGATTTTTAAGCTATTAAGAAACTAAGCTGACTGGTTATCCAATAGCTGGTAACTCATTTATATTGCTGAAAACCAACCGCTTGGTGCAGAGGTTGAAACGTACATTCAAGAAGGCGATGACCCGAAAGACCAATGGGCAATTGACGGATTACGCGTACTTGACCAGTTTGAATGAAATGCTCGATCTGATATAGAGCTCCTTCATCGATCACATAGAAATGAGGAACCGCGATTGGGTTGAAGCTTTGTGCGGGCAGTATACCGGCTACCTTATACTTGTCCCGAACCGACTTTAGAATGTTGTATTCTACCGTAGCATTCAGCATATTACCTTCTCGAACTGCCGTTTCCCAATCCAGCAGATAGCGTACATTCGTTGTTTTGTCGTGGAACCAGATAGGTAGAAAGTAATGAGCTGACTCAACGAATACAGGATATCGCTTGTCCAATTGGGGCAAATACTGTAGCACATCCGGGAAAACGACAACCCTGCGGTTTTGATAAAAGAGAAACCCG
Organism: Spirosoma flavum; assembly: GCF_042686045.1. Lineage (NCBI taxonomy): Bacteria > Pseudomonadati > Bacteroidota > Cytophagia > Cytophagales > Cytophagaceae > Spirosoma > Spirosoma flavum. The sequence goes on along the minus strand of NZ_JBHUOM010000023.1, from coordinate 442,955 downwards.
GCCAGCAAAACCATATAAACTGGAATCAAACGGAGCCCCCAAACTGATATCCTGATTCGGATATGCCAGCGCTCGCCAAGAACGTACCAAGCATATACCAACTGGTAGACCACAAGCAGATGACTCGGCCATAAATACCGGCTAACAAAAACCGACGTGTGAACGAACGAAACCAGCAGCGCAAGACCTATAGTGGCCAGGTAAATCCAGCCGCTCAACAGGTAGAACATAAATGGCTTGTCGTTTTTTATGGCCTGAAAATTATTTTTTAAGCGTGGCAGAGCGATATAGGCGAATAGCCCAACCACAAGCACGAATCGCAAAATAGGCAGGAACACAAGCAGGGGCTGACGCTCCAGTTTCGAGGATAGGGTTGGGGCTAGTTCACCAACCGTGCTGAAAAAAGACGAGAATGTGGGTAAAAGAATCCAAGAATGGGGTTTACCTGCTTCGGTCTGGATTGCAAAGTCAGGAAACCAGAGCAGCAGCCAGACCAGCCCAATCAGTGCGTGTGCAGCCAGCACAAACAGGTATTGCCGTTGCCTGGACCAAACAAATAGAATCGCGAAAAAAGCGCCTGACACCGCTACGTAGAACAACCCAAAATTGTGGGTAAATACCAGCAGAATGCCTAACAGACAATGAGCAATCAGCAACTTAATCTGGTTAGGCGAAGCAATAAGCCTGTGTAATACAACAAAATATCCGAAGCCAATAAGCAGAAAAAGTGAATACGTGCGAATTTGCGTCGAGAGAGTCAGATTCAGATACGTTAAGCCGACGATGGCCGTGATGAGCACAAAGTTGGCGACGGGTGTACCAATCAGGGTTGTTGTATACCTGTAAAACAGGGTAATGGTGCTGGCAAAAATGACAACCGAAACCGCCCGTAGGAACATTGGATTCAGGCTGATAGAATGCCCGATGAGCCAGTACAAATTGGCAAAAAGAGGTGGGTTTGCGTCCATGCCGCTCACTACGGCATCGTTCATATGGGCAACAGATGGATCAGATATTAGTAAATAGCTAAGTACTTCATCCATCCACAACCATTGTTCCTTAAAAAACAACGATGAGATGAGGCTAAATGATAGGACTATCATCAGCGCAAGACTCAATAGTATCGTTGTTTTTTTTGGCGGTATTATTTTCATAGAGGAATTATTACTCATTATAACACTGCTGAAAGCTCGCTAAAGCGCGAGCATTCAGCAGTAGATTGCCATCGCTGATGTCAAGACCATAATCAAGGAGTCTAACATCCTGCACCCATGTCAGAAAACTATTTATTCATGAAGCGATAGAGCCGGAGAGTTAAAATCGTATCGGGGCGTTTGCGGAAATTATTCAGCAGACTGTCAAAGGCGGCCTCTCCATACAGTAGGAAATTATATACTCGATTTTTTCGCTCCGAAGCCAATTGTTCGAACGTAGCCCGTATTGACCAGAACATGAACATAATGAAACCATATTTATTGCCGTGATCATTCTGAAAGACCCGACGCTCGTTGCGAACACGGTAATAGTTTTTCCAAGCGCCCGGCCAGGGAATACCATCACGGTCTACACTGGGCGGATGATAAAATACTGACTTTGGTATGGTCACGACTGGAAATCCCATTTTTTGGGCGCGAGTCATGTACTCTACTTCATCACCCCAGATAAACAACTTTTTGTCGGGTATACCAATGGCCTGAATTACCTCCGAACTAATCAGTGTACCATTGAAAAAGGAGGCTACCCCATAAACTATATCGAACTGCGTCATATCTGTGACATGGCGAAATGTTTTATTGGGTCGATAAACGAAGAAAGCCAGTTCTTCTTTATTTCTGACATTAACCGAAACGCTGTTCTTGACGCAGGGGCCAATGTTGGGCGAAAGAAGCAGTTGCTCAAGTGCGTCCGGTGCAGCCAGACAATCATCGTCCATACACCAGATCCAATCGTATTTATCCTGATAAGCCCGATTAATACCCGTAGCAAAGCCACCCGCTCCACCCAGGTTTGGCTGCGTCAGTACAATTAAGTCTGGCTGGCTGTTTAGCCACTCGTCTGTACCATCCGTACTGCCGTTGTTGATCACATATATCGTGTCGGGCCGCCGGGTTTGCTCGTGCAAACTCAACAAACACTTTTTTAAATCATCAAGTCGGTTATAGGTTACTACAACTGCGGCTATGCGTTCCATAATTTGGTTTTAAACTAATGGCTATCTACTAGAGATAGGTGAATGTCTTAAAAAGCAACCCTGTTCAGAGACCAAGCAAAGGTGAAAATCAATAACTTCAACAAGTTATAATACTGTTGAAGTTGACTTAACCTATTAATTACCAAGCATTTTCATTTCCGTAGATAGCGGCCTTAACCGTCCACCAGCAGATTTTTGCATCCAGTCGAGATGACTGCCGACGGATATATAAATGATCGTATCGTACTCGTAGCTTCATTTTATATAAACTATCGGTCTCGCCCCGTGCCCCTCTGGCTTGGGCCAGCCCAGTAATGCCGGGCCGAACGGTATAGCGTTCCTTGTAGCCAGGCATCGTATGCCAATGCTGATCGTCCAGAGGGATTGGATGCGGTCGTGGTCCAACCACGCTCATATGTCCTGCCAATACGTTCAGAAATTGGGGCATTTCATCAAGATTCGTTTTGCGCAGAAACTTTCCAATGCGTGTTATGCGCGCATCATTACGAGTGGCCTGCCGAAAGTGGGCATTATTATCGTAGACCATAGTCCGGAATTTCAGACATGGAAATAAGCGGCCATTTCGCCCCGTCCGCAATTGAATAAACAGAGCAGGGCCTGCCGATGACAATTTAATCAATAGAATAAGTAGAGGAAAAAGCCAAATGAGAATAGCAATTGTTACTAAACTGGCTACGGTAATGTCGAATACACGCTTTTTAATATCCGCCAGTAACCATTTACTGGTATGAGGTTCAGTCTGAACATCGTAGTTCAGATGTAAGTGAAATGCTTTTTCATTAGAAGTTGCCTGCATATAAATGTCAATTTTACAGTATGGAAGTTGAGTAAGTCTGGCCTTTTCACTTAGGGAACGTTCACCTAATCAGTGGGTTACAAATACAACTAACGACCATCAATCTGATTGTTAAAGTGATAGGCTTCGCTACTGCCAATTGCATATTACATACCTTTGAAATTGCTTACTTATCAACATGCGATAGGGCAATTTGTGACTACTCATTACATTGGCTCTTATACGATCCAACTCCAATTTTGAATGCAGTTACTCTCTACGCTAATCTGTTTCTACCGAGATCAACTTAAACATAGTAACATAAATATGGGGGGTGAGTTATTAAGTACATGAACGAACAGACTCATTAGTAGCATCACAGGTTTTACCTAATTGTTGGCTATGTTAACGATTGGACGTATTTTATTGACAATAAATATGCTAACGCGCACTTAAGGAAATATACTACCATCATTAATTTTGTACATAATATAAATTTTCACAGCTAAGCCGCTTTAAAAATTAATTAGGCAAACCAGTCAAAAACGGCTTAGTTTTACATAAATGAATAAATTGAAGAGGCTAGAGTGCCGTGCACTGATTGGATTATTTTGAGGAATATACTGTACAGGGGTCCCCTTTTGCTATGCCAACTAAAAAAAAGTTTTTTATCGTCGCCATTGGCGTATCGGCTGGTGGTCAGGAACCCTTATGGCATTTCTTCGAGCAGATACCGCCAGACTCGGGGATCGCCTTTATTGTTATCCAGCATTTAAATCGGGACTTTGTCAGTATTGCAGATAAACTCTTAGCCAAACATACGAACATGCCTGTTCAGTGGGCCACCAACAATCAACCCGTCCGCCCCAATTGTGTCTATATGCTACCCATCAACAAAATGATGACGATTGAAAACGGTTCTCTGCACTTACAAGACCGACATGTAGAGTCTAGAAGCAACTGGGCAGTTGACATCTTTTTTAATTCACTGGCTAAAGGAGAGAAGGCCCATGCGATTGGAATTGTGCTGTCCGGTGCTGGCTCTGACGGGTCTCTCGGGGCCATTCACATTCACGACGAAAAAGGCACGGTTATGGTGCAAGACCCCCAAACGGCCCAATTTGCCAGCATGCCAGCGTCAGCTATTCTTAAAGATCATCCTAGCGAGATTTTATCTCCTCAACGACTGGCCCATGCTTTACTGGATTTTGTGGCGTCGAAGGCATCAACCTCTTCCTAGTTTGCTCGTACTACACCAATCGCTGTGCCTATAATGTAATGAACCCTGATTCGTCTGTTGATGGATACCTTAAACGGAAAGGTCCGCAATACTGCAAAGAATGATACCAATTGACTGGTCATTGCTGACGTGATATAGGTGATTCATACCGTTGAGTTGGTTGATATTCCTTGTATCCACCGCGCGGCTGGTCTACCTTTGTGGCGGTGGACATGATTGGTACTCTTGTTCGCGCTTCCCATACGTAGCGCTTCTCCGACCTAACAGGGGGCGTTTATGAATACCGGGTACAGTTAAATAAGCGGTTGGGTTATCCCTTTTGGGTATCCTATTCTTCTTTTCTATTTTGTTGGGGAGCATCTGCCACCGATTTTGGGTCAATGTGGCATTCACCCGAAAAGCCTTCAGATAATCCAGTTTATTTTTAAAAGCCTGGAAGCTGTTTGCTAAAATAAATATAGCGGTGCGAATTTTGAAGAGTAGATAACTGTCTACTGAGGGATGCACTCAGCTGACACCTGACGAGTACCAATAAATAAGTAAAAGGACCACAACCTCATAAATTTAGCCGATGTAAGGACTATTACCTTTCGCAACAAGTTGTACCTAACGAATAAAAGCATTTATAAATACAACTCCTTTTTATGCAATACGATTATGCCATTGTGGGTGCCGGATTTGCCGGTAGTGTGTTGGCCGAACGCTTAGCCAATCAGGCCGGAAAGACAGTTTTACTCATTGACAAACGATTCCACATCGGTGGAAATGCCTACGATTGCCCCAACGAAGACGGTATTTTGATTCACCTTTACGGGCCGCATATATTTCATACTAATTCCCCCGACGTATTTTCGTATCTGTCTCAGTTCACAGAATGGCGTCACTACGAACACCGGGTTCTGGCATCGGTTGATGGGCAATTGCTTCCCATTCCTATCAATCTCGATACGGTTAATAAGCTGTACGGTTACAATTTTACGTCAGAGGAATTGGCGGAGTACTTCAAAAGCGTTGGCGAAAAGGTCGATGACATTCGTACGTCCGAAGATGTTGTTGTCAGCCAGGTAGGCCGCGATCTGTACGAGAAATTCTTTCGGGGTTACACCCGTAAGCAATGGGGCGTCGATCCGTCGGAACTTGATAAGATGGTGACTTCACGTATTCCGACCCGTACCAACCAGGATGATCGCTATTTCACGGACGAGTTTCAGTATATGCCGCTTCACGGCTATACGAAGATGTTCGAGAAAATGGTTGATCACCCGAATATCCACCAGATGCTTAGTACCGATTTTAAGCAAGTGAAGGACCAATTATCGTTTAATGAGCTGATTTATACCGGCCCAGTCGACGAGTATTTTGATTTCTGTTACGGCAAACTTCCTTATCGGTCGCTTCGCTTCGACCACAAAACGCTGGATGTAAGCGATTACCAGCCCGTTTCGGTTGTTAATTATCCGAATGACCACGCCTACACACGTATTACGGAGTACAAAAAGCTAACCGGGCAGGAACATCCGAAAACGAGTCTTACGTATGAGTATCCACAGGATGAGGGCGACCCATATTACCCCGTTCCACGGCCTGAAAACGCGGCTCTCTATCGGCAGTACAAGGAGTTAGCTGATGAGCAAACGGGTGTTCATTTTGTGGGGAGACTGGGTACGTACCGGTACTATAACATGGATCAGGTAGTGGCTCAGGCTCTAACGCTGTACAAGAAATTAATAGGGGCTGACTCGCTTCAAGAGGTGGCTAAAGGCTAAGCGGTGAGACTATACTTCCTGGCTTGCCAAATAAAATACGTTGGCAAGCCAGGAATCATAATTTATCGATCACTGTAAGCAGTAGGTGAAAAGCTGTACCATATGGCTAGCTTGAATAGTATAGAAACTAGCAAAAAGTAAATAGATTTTACTGCTTACGAACGAATACTCCCTTCATTATAGGCGTACTGATTTTAGGAACAAGACGTGCATGTTTACCGGCCATCCTTGTCATCATTACTGATCTTCTTGCCTTTTTTGCCACCACCAGTACTCATTTGTCCAAACCGCCATTCAAATGAGAGTCGCACCGAACGTCGGATGTAATAAGATCGAGACTCTGACTCAAACGTTGGTGCTGACTGCCGACTGGTTTGAGTCACTCCCCGGTTGAAGGGATTATTTAAGCCCAGTGTCAGGCTGGCCTGCTTGTTCATAAACTCGCGCTTTGCTGAAATACTGTGCCAGTAAAAGCCCGTACTGGTTCCCTGTAAACTAATCCAGCCCGAACTAAAGTTGCCATTGGCCTGTAACGTGTAATTCTGGGGTAGTTTGTAGCTGGTGTTCATATTGACATTCCAGACAAGGCCGTTATTACCCTGATTCAGCGAGGGGCTATACAAATCTACGTAGCGAAAATCACCACCCCCATTCAGGCTCCAGCTTTTGGTTGGCTGGCTAGTTAGATTTACGTTTAGACCATAAGCTTTCCGCTGGGCAATATTCTGAGGTTTGGTCGTAGATATTCCGGCTGCATCTACCGTCGAGAGATATTCTATGGCATTGTTAGTCAGCCGCCAGTAAAGCGCTGAATTCACTGATAGACCATTTTTGGTACTTCCACTGTAAGAAAGCTCGGTAGCGTGGCTTAGTTCGGGATTTAGATATGGATTGCCGGTCTGGATGTTTTTAGGATCGCTCTGGTTAAGCCAGGGGTTCAAATACCAGACCATTGGGCGCTGGATACGCTGAGTATAGCTGACCTTTACTGTATGAGTTTTGATGCTTTTGGATACGGTAATACTGGGAATCAAATTGTTGTACTGACTAGCTAGTTTGGTTTTGGTCGTCAAAAAATCGCCACTAATGTTGGTATGTTCGAACCGCGCTCCGGCATTCAGACTCCACTTGCGCTTCGTGTCGATCCGTAAGGCTGTATAGCCTGAATATACCCGTTGCGTATAGTTGAAGTCGTTCGATTGGGAAGAATCCGGGAGCAAGGCACTCTGGCCATCCAAAGACTGTGTTACCCGGTATTCACTACCGATGTCGCGCAGGATGCCCTTTGCCCCAATTTCAAGTTTGATGTTAGTAGTATCTCTTTTGCCATTGATGGTGAAGGGATGGGTATAATCGGATTGAAAGGTATATTCTTTGTTGCGGCTGTAGTTAGTGCTGTGTTGACGATAAGTAAGCAACTCGGATGTGGAATATCGGTCAGTGTCGTAAAAATAATTATCAGGCATTCGGCTAACCTGAGTTAAAACCGAAAATTCCTGGTTTGGCTTCCTAAACGTTTTGGTATAACCCAGATCGAGTTGGCCGTTGCCATACGGGTTGCTGAATTGGATGTTGTTGCGAAAGGCTTGCAACTCTTGTCCTGCGGGGTTGGTCAGCCGGTTCATTACGCTACTGTTGTTCGGGTAATAACCACCCCAGACATTAGCGGCAAAGTTGATGTGATTGGTCGAATCGGGGTCATAATCTGCACTCATCTCCCCGTATCCACCCGTACCAGTATTGTCGGCGGTGCTGCTCTGAGTCAATATATTAAGTGGTTGGCTGGGTCCGTCACTACCGGGCATCAGGGTAGTACGGATCGACTGGTTTTCCCGCCTGTTGCGAAACTGGTATCCGTTTGCTGACAGAGAAAGGCCGAATTTCTTTTTCTTCAGGTTCAGACTGGTGCCTAGTCCCCGGTTAAAATTACCTGCCGTAACCGTAGCAGAGCCATTAAACCCCTGAAGTGCTTTTTTGGTGATGATGTTAATGATACCAGCAGAGCCTTCAGCATCATATTTGGCTCCGGGGCTGGTGATGACTTCGATGGATTTAATGACATTGGCTGGCATTTGCCGCAGGGCATCGGCTAAATTACGAGCCATCATGGCCGAGGGTTTTCCATTGATGAGTACTTTAATATTACCATTACCTCGCATCTGCACATTTCCATCCAGATCAACGCTTAGCGTCGGCACTTTTCGGAGTACATCCGCAGCCGTGCCCCCGGCGTTTGAAATGTCTTTTTCGGCATTATACACCAAGCGGTCTCCTTTATCCTCAACCAGTGCTTTTTGACCTGCTACGGTTACTTCGCCAAGCGTTTTACCTTCGGTAGCCATTAGGATGGGGCCAAGCTGAAGGGAGGGTTGTTCTGTAGTAAGTTTCACCGATAGTGTTTTCGTACGGTAGCCTACAAACGATAAGACTAGGGTGTAACTGCCTAGTGGTAGAGCAGGCAATATGAACATCCCGGCCCCATCTGTGGTGGTGCCGGTGACGAGTTTAGTGCCCTCCATTAGTGCCGCTGTGGCAAATGGAACGGGTTTAGTGGTAGTGGAATCTGTGAGCATGCCAGTCAATTTGCCGGGGTGGGAAATCTGAGCAAAAGCACTAGTAAGCCCTACGCCAAGCAGGAGCAGCGTGAAAAGATGTTTCATCGAGAAGTTGGTTGGAGTCGAACCGGTTGGGTGCGATTAATTAAGAATGTGACAGTTAAGTTTTCGTAAACGAACCGATATACATGGCCTGGCTTTCACGGGTATCAGTTCATCGTATTAAGGATGGCGTCAACCTATCGTATGTTGCATTTAGCGTTAAAATAAGTTGCACTATTCATTTTGTTGGTAAGAATCGTAACGATTGAAAAGGCGATTTGCTCTATATGATTGTTTATATGGACGGCTCGTAAACGGCTATTTTTCCAGCAGAAATCTATGAATAAGACATAAAAATAAGTGGTCAGAATAGATTGTACGTTCCTGTCAAGGCTAAGACGACTCAGTCAGAGAAACATTACAAACAAGGATGATTTTTGTGCAAATAACAGAATGAAGCATCTTGCCAACTGGGTTTCTTCATCAAAAAAACAACTTATGCACACTGGTTTTTTTTAATCGTGCCGATCGTAGAAGAAGCTTGAAAAACGCTGCTACATAACAAAAATCCCCGCCAGTTATGGCGGGGATTTTGCTTTACAGGACTGTTTGACTTAGTATAACAGGGTGGCCTTCTTGGTTAAATCTTTCCGAATTTTATCAGCCGCAGCTAAATCCATCAGCGTAATGTTAGCCTTCTTCCTGAGCGTTGGCGATGCCGTTAAAATCTCGGTTGCCATTTGAATCAGTAAGGCTGCTGTAGCCTGTCCGTTTACCTTACGACGGGTGGCGCGGGTACCTCTCGACTCCGATGTGTGAGCCGCTAACGTAGGTAGGTGAATAGACTCCATAATGGCTTATAACTAGTTGATTATATTCTATAATAAGAACAAAATAAAGTCAACTTTCCGCATAAAAGTAAGCTCTTTTTACACTATTAAACCCCTTGTTTTATCTGCTGATTGTGCTCTCTAGTGTATCTTCTAACCCTATGTTATCAGACAGAATGCAAGGTTTCTATTTGCCACTGCATTACGGTGTAGGGAAACGACATTCGTCCTGGCGAGAAGTAGACAAGCCCATATTTTAATGATAAGAATGCCTGTTTGGTTTTCCATTTTATACCTGCTCCATCTTTTTGTCGACTTGATACGGGGAGGTAACGAGTCTGTATGAGATTAAACGTTAAATTGCCCTCTGTCTCAACTCTACAAGAAAAACGCACTATAGCGACGGATTACTTTACCGATGGAAGGAAGTGAATTGGATTTGTTCTTGAGCATAGGTTATTTTCGGATGCAGCAGGAAATTTTTACGTGTCAGTATATACTTTTCGATGATACGCGTTGTGCTGTACACTGGTTGCGTATTGCATTAGCAGCTGTTACGTACGGACCCAAGCAATCCAGACTGCTTAGAATCAATGAAAGATTTTCGGTAACGGTCAAACCCTTTATTCTTTCTGAAGAAATAGAAACCCTTTATGCCCTTTATAAAAGTACCCTAAATTTCGACGCTCCCGACTCGGTCGAATTCTGGCTACTGAACGGAGCTGCCTATACTACATTTGACACGTATGTGATCGAAGTCAGAGATGAAAACAGGTTGATTGCCGTTGGTATATTCGATAACGGTGAACGAAGTATTGCCGGTATTATGAATTTTTATCACCCGGAATATCACCGACATAGTTTAGGTAAATATCTGATGCTGCTGAAAATAAATTACGCTCAACTTCAGCAAAAAGAATATTATTATCCCGGCTACCTGGTCAGTAATTACCCTAAATTCGATTATAAACTGTTTCCTTGTGAAGCAGCTACTGAAGTATTCAATGATAGAACTGGCCAATGGCTTCCATTTTCATGGGAAACGGTCACTACTTTGACAGCCAATAGGCTGGATGAAAATTAGACCAGTATTTACTCACAGTTGCCGGCCTTGCATACCACCAAATAGCATCGTTCAAATCGTTAACTTTTTAAAAGACAAACGAATACCTAGACCGGATGAACACTATAATATAACGAGTTGGCCGTGATTGACGGTTATCTTTTCAAACAGTCCGCTTCTTCTGCTGGCTTTTTTACGGCCTATTTTTGTCGTATTCTGCCAATGCCTTCATTACCTCCTGATGGTATGTTTCTAGCATAGCGATCAACTGCTTATGACTGTAAGCAGATTCGGCAAACTTACTTTGTATGTCTGTTTTAAAGTCTTTACTACTCAGTTTAGTATACCCTTCAGGTAGTCTTGACTCAAAAAAATTCAAAAACTTTTGGCTGTTTGCGAGATTATGCTCAAGCTGGTATCGATGTGCCTCAAGATGCTCTTTATCTCTTATGCTATTTATAAACATTGTCTGTATAATTATAAAGGGATTTATTTAATCAATAGTATAGTATATTGTTGTGCCCTCTAGACGCTAAAGTAACAACATTAAGTTTACAAAAAAAGCTTATCTATTAATCGGCGCAGCAAATGTCTTAGCCTATGCACTTTCCGTATCTATAAGGTTTAAACGCGCCCTTTAAAGTAAACAAGGGTATAAAGTCACTCTTTAACATCAACTAGCCCCTACCGTTTAGTCAATCTACCAGAAAACAGTTCATTATTAATTAATTTTACTGACGCTAAGCTAGGTTGTTCAAGTTTAGATACGTACAATCAACTGTACCTATAATACAACCCTATTATTAAAGCGATCATGACGAGTGATGCGTTTAATCAGTTATTCGATGCTTACCGGCAACAGGCTATAGAGACCAATGTGGCTGCAATTACGCCAAGTTCAGTAGGTGATAAACCAACTTGGGTACAAATTCTTCAACAGCATGTTCAGGAATGGAAGCAACATTATAAGCTGGAAAGTCAGGCTATTGAACAGGTTAGAGATACCTATCAACGTATTCATCAAGCCGGCCCATTGAGTCTTACGGAACAACAGGCTATACAGGATGATGAAGAACGGGAGTCAACGGCAGTTGCCATGTCATTTCAAGTAAAACGAGAATTGATTTGGGCGCGTCAGCAACAGGAATTAAGTACAGGCAAGGTTATCGTTTAGACCGTGTTTGTCACGCTGCTGGCAGATTCAATTGAAACCAAATCCAACTGCCTAGGCTTACAAAACGGTGGCTGTCTCATCAATGGGACGAGCATAGGAATTGAAAACGATTACCCCGTAGTGAGGTAGATTATTAGTATTTGATCAATACTGAGTTACTAAGTGGGAAGTTAATTTACTGCTAATGCTGTTTTGAATTGGGCACACTCCTCCAATAATATGCACGACAAGCTGGCACGCGTAGGTATAGAATAGGATATTGTCTGTAAATGTGATAGTATCATTACCGTGTTGAACCCCCACTGCATGTCCCCCATATCGGACTACTTTTATCTCCACTTTAGTTAATAGTAAACAACGTTCCAGTCGATAATCCAGCACGTTCGTTGGTTGTATAACTGCTTCAGCTCTCGGCCAGCCGATGCTCGTGAGTAAATCCTTTTGGCTTAATGTCAGCTATTTATAAGCCTGCGCCCAGATGATAGTGTGTTCTTGTTTAATAGTAATCCAGCTACTCCCAGACCTGGCTAGTCAATATTAGTTTGACTGTCTGACAACCCCTTCCAAATAGAGATGATTTAATAAGTGAGAGTCAGGTGGCAAACTCAGCTCAAAAAATTATTTATGCATCTTTAAATTGCGTATCAGGACTACCTTTTAGTCAATTTAATCATCAAATAATGAATTAAAACTACATTTACTCGTTTAGTCATTTAAATATCTACTGCTTGACGAGTGCATCATGAAAATCACGATAAAAAACATTATAGACCTTTGGTTTGCTGAGGATACGCCAATTCGTCAATATAAAATCAGAATGAATCCTAAGCCATGGGCCATGTGTCAGCAGGTTAGTCAGGATTTCAGAGCGCCTTCCGGTAGAGTGGCTCAGTGGCAATACCGCAAATCCGATAAAGTTGCATTTGCCGAGCTGGTGATGGTCTGTTTAGCTAAGGAAGAAGCTATGTCTGAGCAGGAAATCTATGAGATGGCTTAGGCATTGTGACTTTTGTAAGTCAATTAAAGCGATGTATTTATAATTAACTATCAGAATATAAGCGAGTTATACTGATATGTACATTGTTTTTATAGTCGGAGACTTGGTTTATTAATTTCTTTGAAGCGACTGCCTCATTTTTAGTCGCTACAGGTATTAGACTAGCGTAGGCCGATTGGAAGTCTCTTAACCATTTATGACGTGGTAAAATACCTCAGCTTTCGAATCTGTCGGTGAAGGAAATAGCATCTAACTATTGACAGATAGTAACCAAACCCGTCTTACTTCTGAAACAAATCTGCTGCACGAAACGTACAGACCAAGTGAATATTCAGAATGGTAATCTTTACAGCCGATTTCTAACTAGGAGTCGGCTGTCTTTATGAGTAGTCTACTCCTTAGGTAGTTAATACGATTATCAACAATTCTACCCAATTGACAGCAAGCTGATTCGCTAAATAAGAACATCCTTAAGCGTTGGAAAACTGCCTTTTTCTGGATAAACGTTGTTTTAACCTGATCCTTTCGAATATTGTCTTTGGAAGAACTGGTTGCACAACGATCAGCTTGTCAATCATATCTGTCAACCAATAGTGTGATTAAACTCAAAGCAAGGAGGGAAGTAGATTGGTAGGGATTATTGTGAATATTGCTCGAAGATGGAGAAATCAGTAATGCTCATTTGCAGGCAATACTGGGCGGCATCCTCCACGATTTCAAACAAGCGGGGACGACCTTTTTCATCGACAACAATCAGTGGCGTTTGATCTTCGCCGTAAAATCCCTCAATGATGATGAACATACTAGAGATGAGTTAAACTTGTTTGTAAAATCAAGTAAATAGCTACTGTACAAATAACCCGTAACCCGGTTGTCACTTTGCCACACAGCCGACATGCTTTTACTCATATCAGTTGAGGCTTTACCTTTTAACCCTTGCTATGACCAATTGTTACTATATAGCTTGTGACAATGCATGTTGCAAATAGCCTACTTACGGAATGGCCCTAACTTATCACATCTCCCTGCGGCATGAGCCCGGTTTGATATGATCGAATTAATTTAACGTGTATTTTCGACAATGAAATACGGTATACTGCTCCTTTGTCTTTCAGCGTATCATATTCATGCTCAGTCAAGAGTCAGCGGATTGGGTGAGTATATGATTGGCGTCACCACACCCGACTCACTAAAAGGAATTGACTTCAAGGAAGAAGGTCAAGCTTATGTCAAAGGAACATTAACACTGCCTTGTACTCATATTCGTATTTTTAAGGCTTCTAAAGTGGAAATAAAGGGCGTTTTCGTCGCCAATTTTTCTTTGTTTTTCTATGACAACCTGTTGTTTAAACTCTCCTGCGACTATAGTGATGAACTAAAGAAGAGTTTCGTGTTAAATTACGGGGAGGGCGTTCCCAGTTTGCAGAGCAGCATCCCGATCTGTACTAAGGAAAAAGGCAAGCCAATGTTAATTTGGAGTGAAACCTGGCGAAATAATGGGGTTTTGGCAATCGTCGTTCACGCCAAAGGTTACAATGACGATTGCGTAATGGAGCAAATTACCCGGTTATCAATAGCCAGTCAACAAGTTTCGGCGTTGACCTCTGACTGTGAGTTAATCGATAGCCATTCATTTGTAGAAGAGTTTGCCAACCTACTGAATGGTCGTTAGTGATAGCAAAGGGCGACATTTTCTATGCCTACAAATAAAAGCGAGGAACCAATGAATTGTTATCCCCAACGATGTACTTGAAAACAAATCAGCTAGCCAGCAACGAAGCTAACTAACTGATTGTCAATGTGACCCCGATTGGATTCGAACCAATGACCGCCTTCTTAGAAGGAAGATGCTCTATCCAGCTGAGCTACGGGACCAAAAATGCCAAGTCACTAGTTTAAGGTAATCTACTCCCACATATTTGTCGAAGTAAGTGGATTTGAACCTACTGCCGTTGACCATAGTAATCTCAAAAGTACGCTCATTGATACGATTATGCAAAAAAATGAGAAACCAATATGATTTTTCGCGATGTTGCACATTACTCATTCAACCAGGCTGCCCTCTGAATTAATAAGAGTTAGTATCTTTTAATAATAAATAAAGATTACTTTCAGAGTGCCACTAGTGTAAGTTGGACCGAAATAACACCCATAACATTTGGTAGTTTCTGGCAGTTACCTAAATAGTAGTATTCTTAATCTTGACTAAATACGAATGAGTAGTCAATCTGAAAATCTGAAAGTTATTTTTTTTGAACCTGCTACGGAGCACAAGGCGGGTAGTGTTATAGCTGATGGGTACTTCAGCTTTGTGCCTACTTTTAAGGAAGGCGATACTATAAACATTACGCTGGCTCAAAAGGAAACGGCTAATGCGACGGTACATGATCCTATCGGCCACAAAACGCATCATATTCTTAAAACAGACTGGGTTTTAATGATTGACGAACCCACTAAAAATGCTTTAGCTACTCTCGTTGTATCGGTAGCAAAGATTAATCAGGTAGATACAGTCGTAGATTTTCCGGATATTGTCGCTACGCATTAATAAGAAAAAGTGCGATTAATAGAGTGAGTGACTGTATTTATGCTAGCATTATACCGATTCAATGCAAAAAACCGGCTGTATTGATGATTTTTTGTGTTTAAAAAACGCTATCTTGTACATCAGGTAAAAATACCTTAACTATGGCTAGATTTATTGAAGTAACAATTAGTGCAAAAAAGACATTAATTGATGCTGGACACATTGCAACAGTCATGGATATGGCTGCTGGTTGTTATATTTACATGGTAGGAATTGGGCAACCCTTTGGCGTAACGGAATCTTATCAGGAGGTGGTAAGCGCATTGAAGAGAGCACCTGATATTGCCGGTTTCGTGTATTCTATCATTGATCAGACTAAACTAAGCAATCCGCCTGCCGCATTCGGTTTTTAATTACGCGTGATTGCTTTCGAAGGAATCCTACTTGGGTTCATTACATTGCGCGGATTACTAACGCAGAAACTGTAGAGAAGATTTTAACTAAAGGCCCGTCCAAATTTTGGACGGGCCTTTAGTTAAAATCGAAGGTCAGACAGCTCTTATCAAGAGGATTATGAACAGTAAATTCATCGCATCTTATTACGACTGCCTGAGTGCTTCACTGACGTTGATACCTATAAATAGACAACAAAAAAGCATACATAGAGCTATGTATGCTTTCTATTTTCTTAACCTAAACTTTTAATCTTTTTGAATGACGTTATAACATCAAGGCAATTTGGCTTGATATTATGAGGGTATCTTTCTCTAAAAGTAGCTCAACTACTATACCAAAAAACTAAATGCCTGATTATTAGCCCAAATAGAATATTTCGCTTAGTCTATGTGTACGATTGTGGACAGATCGTGTCCATTATAGTACAACTGCAATACTTCTGGCGTTTACATAACTAAACTTTTTTCTGATTTAGTCTGAAGTATAAACACGATTTTCTCATGTTGAATAAATGATTATTCTATATATCTGATAATCAACTTACTTGATTGCTACAACTATTTTCAATCTTCTTTTGCGTTTGGTTGTTAATCTATAATACCTGGTATGTAGATAAATATATGTCAGGATAATAAGGTTATTTTTCAACGTTCGTTTTTTTCGTTATGGCTAATCAATCAGCTGACCTCGACCAACTCAGTATTAATACCATCCGACTGTTGTCGGTTGATGCCGTTCAGAAAGCCAATTCTGGACATCCTGGTTTACCACTTGGCGCGGCCCCCATGGCTTATGTTCTCTGGTCGCGCTTTTTGCGCTTTAATCCCAAAGATCCACATTGGCCTGATCGTGACCGGTTCGTATTATCGGCTGGACATGGATCGGCCTTGCTTTACAGTCTGCTGCATCTTTATGGCTATGATCTCTCACTTGATGACCTGAAAAGTTTTCGTCAGATTCATTCCCGGACGCCCGGACACCCTGAATCGAATTTGACGCCGGGCGTTGAAGTAACTACAGGCCCGCTCGGTCAGGGTTTTGCTAACGGTGTCGGTATGGCCATGGCTGAAGCGTTCCTGGCTGCGACATATAATAAGGATGAGCATACGGTGATGAATCACTATACTTACTCCATTGTTAGCGACGGAGATTTGATGGAAGGTATAGCATCAGAAGCGGCTTCGCTGGCAGGTCACCTCAAGTTAGGTAAGCTGATTTACTTATACGATGATAACTTGATTTCGCTGGACGGTCCCACTAATCTGGCCTTTACCGAAGATCGTATGGCTCGATTCGATGCCTATGGCTGGCATACACAGCATGTCGCCGATGGCAATGATCTGGATGCTATTGACAAAGCTATTCGGGCGGCTCAAGCCGAAACAGATCGGCCATCGATTATTGCAGTGCGTACAATTATCGGCTACGGAAGCCCACAGCAGGGAACCAGCAAGGTGCATGGTAGCCCGTTGGGAGAAGAAAATTTGCGTAAAACCAAAGAATTTTTCGGATGGAACCCTGACAAGTCGTTTGTGGTACCTGATGAAGTAATACCGTATTTGCTCGAAGCCGGAAAACGTGGAGCCGGTCTACAGGCTGACTGGAAAAAACGATTTGATGCTTACACAACGCAGTTTTCAGCAGAAGCTAAAACCTTCAATCTGTCATTTGCCGGTAAACTGCCCGAAGATTGGGAGGCTGATCTGCCTCAATTTACGCCCGCCGATGGGCCGTTAGCTACCCGACAGGCATCGGGTAAAGCATTGGAAGCCCTAAAAAAACGAGTGCCTTATCTGTTTGGTGGCTCGGCTGATTTGGCTTCGTCCAACGATATGCCAACGAAGGGCGATGTTAGTTTTCAGCCTGGTCATTATAGCAACTCGAATATTTGGTTTGGTGTACGCGAACACGCTATGGGAGCTGCCCTCAATGGCCTGGCACAACACGGTGGTGTGCATCCCTATGGTGGTACATTCCTGAACTTTTCAGATTACATGCGCGGTGCTATTCGCTTAACAGCTCTGGCTGAATCGGCAGCTACGTTTGTATTTACACACGACAGTATTGCCTTAGGTGAAGACGGACCTACTCACCAGCCCGTTGAACAGTTTGTCTCGCTGCGGACCATCCCTAATATTGTCGTTATTCGACCGGCCGACGCCAACGAAACAGTCGAAGCCTGGCGAGTAGCTATGCTGCAACCTAAAGGTCCCGTCGTTCTAATTCTTTCCCGTCAGAAATTGCCCGTAATTGACCAGAGTAACTATGGATCGGCGCGGGGTCTCGAAAAGGGGGCCTATATTTTGAGTGAAGCTGAAGGAACACCCCAACTAATTTTGATTGCGACGGGGTCGGAAGTATCATTGGTGCTGGATGCACAGACAGAATTAAAAAAACAGGGTATTCAGGCACGGGTGGTTAGTATGCCTTCCTGGGAGTTATTCGAAAAACAGGACCAAAAGTATCAACGTGAGGTCTTGCCGCCCTCTATCCGCAAGCGGCTGGCCGTTGAGGTAGGTTCACCAATCGGGTGGCACAAATACGTCACAGACGAAGGAACTACGCTTAGTATGAATCGCTTTGGTTTGTCTGGTTCCGGTGAAGAAGTTATGGCGTATTTTGGCTTTACAGTTGAGAACGTAGTCAAAAAAGCTAAAAGTGTCCTAGAAGGTCAACCTGAAGGTATTGACAAAAAAGAAGTATTGTCTTGAAGACGATGAGCAGATTAGGACACGATAATCAACTCGTAAATCACTGAAAACCAGTTGTTACTTTATTACAGACAAATTAATGCTGAATGCAATGTTGCCATATATTAATACAAAAATAGTGCTGATAATAAAAAATCCCTTCAGAGCTCTGAAGGGATTTTTTATTATATCGTCTACTAATTACTTATAGATAATCAACAATACGACGTCCAACAATGCCATTCAGCAACTCCCGACGTAGTACAGCCTTTCTACGACGTGGGTGAGTCGAAACATACATTACCCGCATTTTGAGCGTAAAGCTTACAACCATATACACACCAAACAAACAGCCTAAAATTACCAAAGATAAAGTGTTCGATATGTTGCGATGTAAAAAGAGAAACAGAATTGTATTGAATAATGATATTCCGCATAGTACAGCCGTTGCACCCGCGTGTGAAAGTCCATTATCCAATAGAATATGGTGCATGTGATTACGGTCGGCTGAAAACGGCGACCGACCGGCCAAAATCCTGACTAGAAATACTCGTAAAGTATCAAAAATAGGGACAATCAGAATTACTATTGCAATGATGGGCGCGTTGAAAAAGGCGGTTGGTTCGTATCGATATGCTGCGTTTAAATTTACAAACCGTACGGCAAAAAAGGCCAACAGGAAACCAATAATCAGCGATCCAGTATTACCCATGAAGATTTTGCTGGTTTTTGAGAAATTAAACCGCAGAAATCCTAGCAATGCGCCCGCCAAGGTAAAGGCCAGACAAGCCATTGTAAAATGGTTCGTTAATAAAAACCAGCCACCAAATGTACTACTGGCAATCATGGCAATGCCACCAGCCAGACCATCAATGCCATCAATAAGATTGATAGCATTGGTTAGGGTAATAAAAATGAAGCAGGTCAGGATGATACTAACAATTGGTTCAATGTGATGAAATCCCATAATTCCGTACAGGTAATCGACACGCAGGCCGCCGAAAAGAATAAGAATCATGGCAGCCAACACTTGAAACATCAGTTTTTTAGCCGGATCAATACCGACCAGATCATCTTTAATACCAATAAAGAATAAAATTGTCATTCCCACGATAGACAAATTCGTGGTGTAAATGTCTGTTTGATCAATACTTGGCCACAAAAAATAAGCAATTAGAATCGCAGCGAAGATAGCAATACCGCCAAATGTGGGAGTTGGTGTAGAATGAGACCGGCGTTCACCGGGCTTTTCCATAAGCGACTTCAGTTCAGAAATCTTAATAACAACAGGGATAGACACGACAGCAACAAAACAAGCAACTAAAAATGAGAGTATGCACTGGTCTAAACCAATCGTAAAGTGCTCATCATTGAATTTATGTTGCAGGTATGCAATCAATAAATCAATATTCATAAGGTGGGGCGTTTAGAGACTATTAATCTCGCTAAATTTTATAGATGACTCAACGAGTAATGCTACCTGACTCAAAACTGGCTACCCAATTCGGGGATCTAAGGAGCGTAAAAATCATGGGTTTATCAATTCATACAAGTACAATTTGATTCAACGGCTTCGTAACTACTTATCACGGGTTTCAGGTGGCTTGCTAATATATTGTTTTATTTTGCGTAACGGCTTGAGCCAGAACGTAAAAAAGTAAGGCGTCAAGCCGTTAAGTTGCCAAGCCAATCTATCTTCTCTGTTGGCCCTTAAGCGGTTTTGTAAACTACTATTACTGATGCCACCTACTCGCATTACAATAGTTACTTCATTCATATAGGCAAGTTTTGCTTTCATCTTATGAATGAATCGTAACATCAATTCATAATCAGCCGCGCTTTTCATATCAAGCCGAAACCCACCGTATTGCTCATACAACCATCGCTTTGCAAAAAAAGACAGATGCCCTGGCATCCAACCCCACAAAAATGCATTATCGCTGTAACCACCTGAGCGCCAGTAACGTTTTAGTTTTCGAGTATCAAGCCGATCGACGTATAACATATCGCCATAAACGGCATCACTGTCCGTTCGCTTAAATGTAGCAACCATATTCTCAATGACGCTATTATGACGATAGAAATCGTCGGCGTTTAGTAATCCAATTACATCTCCGGTAGCTAAATGAATGCCTTTATTCATAGCATCATACAAGCCTTTGTCGGATTCTGATATAAAGCGGGCAACTTTCGTGCCGTATGATTTCACAATGTCTACCGTACCATCCGTTGATCGTCCGTCTACTATAATATATTCAATGTCGGTGTAGGTTTGGTTCAGAACAGATTCGATACAGTCCCGAATAAACTCCGCTCCATTATACACAACAGTTATGATCGATACTTTCACGCCTTAATGTTTCGTTGTCGGACCCGAACGGCCGGATTTCCCTGATAAATACCATACGCTTCTAACGAATGCGTAGCTACTGAACTGACCGCCAGCACCGAATGGGATTCGCAGCGAACGCCCGCACACACAACTGCTTTAGCACCAATCCAGACGCCATCGGCCAGCGATATGGGCTGGGTCGTCAGGTCGAATGTTGAGCGACTATAATCATGATTACCAGTAAGTAACATTGCCCCCTGAGATAAGCAGACATTATCACCAATAGTAACCTCGCTCAGATTATCAATCCAAACTTGTTCACCAATCCAGACTCTATTTCCCACAATAAGTAACCAAGGATACTTAATATTTACGGCAGGTTTAATCATTACTCCTTCCCCAATTTTCGCGCCAAACAATCGAAGAATAGCTATTTTAAAGGCAACGGGTACTGGTAAATAGGTATTTAACAAAAAAGCATTCGTCAGAAACCACAATAAAACTTTCCAGCGTGGTCCTGGATTATACCAGCTAATATTAAAACGCGACAGGTCGGTTTGCCCGTTTGGTGGGTTTGGTTCCACCTGCGGAGATGCGGTTGAATCAGGATTGGCTGACCTGTTCGGGTCGGGCTGGTCTAAGGTCTTTGCCATATTCCGTTCGGAAATAGTTAATAATTGCGTCTTTGTCGTCGCCAACCCGAATGTTTACTTCCATCAGTTTGGCATCCACCAAAAAACGGTACCATAATGCCTGCAGAGAACACCAAACGAAGCCCGCTCGTCCATCTAAAAAACCCAGTCGGACAAAATAGCGGTAAATAAAGTATAAAATAGGCCGCGTAAACAGCGGTAGCGACGCGTATTTTTCCTTCAAAAACCGGATACGCTGATCTTGTGTTCCGAAAAACCTGGGTTGTACTGTTTCGGCCTGATCGAACTGATAGCGGTAGTTAAGTAGATTAATCATTTCCAAAATGGTGTAATGATTATGCTTTTGGGTCCACCAGGTTAAGTTGTTGAGGTTATGATCAACAATATCATGATCGAATTGTATCGGTTGTCCTTTTGTCAGTTTAATATGTTCATCATGCCAAACCTGCTCACAAAAACCATCACCCCGGCGCCACAGCCGAAGCAGCCAGATAGGATAGAAGCCGCCATGACGCATCCAGCGATTCAGGAAAAATACCCGCCGTTTTACATAAACGCCCCCTATAGCAGTAGGTAGACCCATTAGCCGCCGGTTAATTTCTTCGGCTAAGTCAAGCATAACATACTCATCGGCATCCATGCGCATTAGCCAGGCTGTCTCGAAAGGAGTATTATTAATGCCAAAATTAAACTGTGTAGCATAGTTTACCCATGCATTCTGAACCACAACAGCCCCAAGCGAACGAGCAATCTCAACAGTTCGATCGGTTGAAAAGGAATCGACAATAAAAATTTTATTCGTAAATGGGTGCAAACTCTGTAAACAGCGAGTAATGTGTTTTTCCTCGTTGTGTGTCAGAATGATGACTGATACGTCGGTCATACTCTATGTTACTAATTGTAGGGTAAGTAGCCTTTTTTGATTCTTTAATGCGAAAAAGGTCGTATTTTTACAAGTACATTTTCGGTTTGATAAATCATGCAATATTATAACTTTTTTTAGACGGGACAAAGCCAATGAAAAGACTTTACGGAAGCATCATATTGTTTTTGTACTATTTTTCGGCCACAGGTCAGGTTGTTTTTGAGCAATTACCCCATGAGCTTCAGTTATATCCACGTGATGCCAATAGCCAGGCCACAGTTATTATAAGTGGCAAAATAGATAGCACTGGATATACCAAAATTGGGATGCAGGTAGTACGGGCGGGCATACTTACGAAAGTAATTAGCCAGACTATAGAGCCTGCAATTAGCAGTTCGGCATTTAGTTTGTCAGCTATTATTAAGGCCGAACCAGCCGAATATTCGTTCCGTGTATTCACCTACAAAAATGCCGAT
The DNA here is from genome assembly GCF_042686045.1 of Spirosoma flavum. Lineage (NCBI taxonomy): Bacteria > Pseudomonadati > Bacteroidota > Cytophagia > Cytophagales > Cytophagaceae > Spirosoma > Spirosoma flavum. The sequence goes on along the minus strand of NZ_JBHUOM010000023.1, from coordinate 420,302 downwards.
TCGACGTTGGTAGCCGAACGTAAGCGCATTGTTTGTGGTGATGTCTATATTTTACATGGTCAATCAAATGCATTAGCTCTAAGTGATTTTGAGGGCTTGTACTCGTTTAATTTTGATGATACATACCTGCGTAACGCTACTTACCCCTACGGAGGCACACCGGCTGAAATGACCTGGTATCCGGCTAAGCAGCCATATGCCAGTGTAGGAGGCTTTGGCCTGACACTTCAACGTCTAATTCTGGAAAACTATGGTATTCCAACCTGCGTTTTGAACGGTGCCCAAGGTGGAACGGCTATTGCCGCTTTATCGGCCCGCGACCCACTTAACCATGCGAATACAAGTACATTTTATGGGAATTTACTTTACCGGGCACAGTGGGCAGGCGTAGCTAAGCAAACAAAAGCTATTATCTGGAAACAGGGTGAAGAAGATGCCGGGAGCGGAATACCGGGTTATCCTGGAAAATTTGCTACGCTTTATAATCAGTTTAGGGAAGACTATGGCGACGCCCGCATCTATGTGGCGCAGACTAATATTTTGGCAAACCCGCAGGATAGTGCAGCGTCCCTGCGCGACTTTCAGCGACGGACGAAATACCTGTTTAAAAATGTAGAAGCGATTGCTACTGTCGGAACGCCGGGCTACGATGGTGTACACTACAGCGGATTAGCCCACCAACGACTGGCTTTTGAACAGTTTCGACAAATTGCTCGTGATATTTACGGATCAACAGATACCCTTCAAATTAATTCACCCGATATTAAAAAAACGTTTTATAATACTCGGAAAGATTCAATTACACTGGTTTTCGATGATCAGATGCAAATGGTCTGGAAGAGTGATACGACCTTTTATAATTTTGCGACAGGCGCCAAAATCGACTATCTGGAACAAAAAGATTTCTTTTATTTAGATCGACAGGCAGGGTTAGTATCCGGCGGTTCGGCTAGTGGTAACCGAGTTGTGCTCGGCCTCAAGCAGCCTGCTACAGCTAAAGCACTCCGGTATCTACCCGCTTTTTTCTTCGATGCTGGATCACCTTTTTACGATGGCCCTACGCTCCGAAATACACGTGGTATGCGGGCTTTCTCGTTCGATGGCGTGCCCATTGCAGAGGCTATAGCAACGGTGACAACCTTGGCGGCCAAACCTATTTCGGAAAAACAAATTCAATTAATCTGGACGGCTTCGGCTTCGGCACAAGTACAAATTCTGGAACGGGCTGATGCCACACCAACTAATTACAAACAAATAGCTTCACTAAACGGAACAGCAACAACCTATACGGATACAAATTTGCCCGATATGTTTGGGACCTATTACTATCGGTTACGAGCCTATAGTTCTGCGTCGGAGTCTGTTTACAGTAATGTCGTTAGTGCGCGGCCACTGGTATTGGGATTGGAACCATCTAGCTCTATAGTGAAAGTATACCCCAATCCGTTAGCGTCTGATCGCTTACTTCATGTGGAGGCCGACTTGGTCACGTTTACTGAGTTGACAATACGCGATATTTTGGGTCGAACCGTAAAAAGTTGGCGTGGAACAGCCAGAAATATACTTTCGCTGGCCCTGGATGACTTGGACACTGGTGTATATGTAGCAGACCTACAAACGGCTGACGGGCAACTATTCCGCCAAAAAGTGGTTGTTCGTTAATACATGAACGATTACTGGCTTTCCAGTCGGAATATGTAGTTTTGTGGCTTCAATGTTATCTGACTGTTTTGTTTATGCGCCTTGTAATTCTTACGCAGGATGACCCGTTCTACCTTGCCCGTAATATTGACTATTTATTGAAAAAACTGCCCCCTTATGCTGAAGTTGTTGCAACAGTCGTTTTCGACGTGTCGCCATTTGGTAAGCGGGAGAGTTTTGGGGAGAAGATCAAGAAGACCTATGATATTTTTGGTCTACCCTTTTTTGTACGATATGGCTTCAAATATGTAGCCTCGAAACTAGACAGCCGCAACAATGTTCGGAAAGTGCTGTCTGATCGAAATATCCCGCTTATTCATATTGAGGGGAATATCAATAAAGACGAAAACTTAGAGAAGCTCAGCCAATACAAGCCCGATTTATTTGTCTCGATTGCAGGTAATCAGATTTTTAAACGCAAATTGCTGGATGTCGCAACACACGGGTGTATTAATCTTCATACGGCTCTATTACCCAAATATCGTGGGTTGATGCCTTCCTTTTGGGTACTCAAAAACAGCGAAACGCATACCGGCGTATCCGTATTTTTTGTGGACGAAGGCATTGATAACGGTCCCATTCTGGTGCAGACTAAACTCCCTATCGGGAATATGAGTCAGGCTGAATTAATCGATGTAACCAAAAAAATGGGCATGGATGCCATTCTGGAGTCTATTGATAAAGTGCATACGGGTAAGTATGAATTAATCGAGAATGACGCTACACAAATGACCTACTTCACCTTTCCCACCCGCGATGATGTCAAAGCCTTTCTGGCAGCTGGCAAGCGGTTTTATTAGGCAGGTAATGAGTGTGTAAGTAATGCGTGCATTATATGCTAACTACTTATACGCGTGCTACTTGCACACCTGTCATTTACATACTGTACATGAATATCCTGACGTTCGATATTGAGGAGTGGTTTCATATTCTGGATAATGCATCAACCCGGACGGAGGCTGAATGGAGTCGGTATGATACCCGGATTTACCAGAATATGGACCGGATTTTCCAACTTTTGGAGGAGACAAACAGCCGGGCAACATTTTTCTGTCTGGGCTGGGTTGCTGATAAACATCCCGATGTTATCCGTCGAATTGATGCCGCTGGCTACGAAATTGCGACCCACTCGTATGCTCATCAATTAGCCTACGAACAGACACCCGCCGAGTTTCAGGCTGACCTGGAACGGTCTATTAAGCACTTGCAGGACTTGACGGGCAAAAAAGTTCGGTCATACCGGGCACCGGGTTTTTCAATCAAGGAATTTAATCGCTGGGTATTCCCCATTCTACTTGAGCAGGGTATTGAAATTGATTGTTCGGTGTTTTCGGCACGACGATCGCACGGGGGCGACGCATCATTGAGTCTATTTGACCCCGGCTATCTGGACGTTGGCGGTACATTGTTAAAAGAGTTTCCTATTAACACGGTTGCGGTACTGGGTCAGGATTTAATATTTTCGGGTGGAGGATATTTCAGATTGTTTCCCTACCGAGTTATAAAGGGACTAATGCAACGATCAGATTACGTGATGACGTACTTTCACCCTCGCGACTTTGATGCTGAACAACCCATGATTCCGGGTTTAAGTCGAGCCCGGCAGTTTAAGTCTTATTATGGACTGCAAAACTGTTTGCCCAAACTAAAGAAATTACTTTTAGAGTTTCCATTTGTGGATTTGGCTGAAGCCGACCGACAGGTTGATTGGGGAAAGGTGGTGAAAAGAACCATATAATAGATCCCGGAAATTAATTTTCTGATTAGTATTTACTCCATTCCTACACCGATATATTAAAAATAAATACTAAAATGTCTGAGGCTTTTTCTGGAAAAATTAATAGAGAAATTTTTTCGCTGTCAGCCATTCCTATACTTATTTTCTTCTTTACATTCTTTCATTTTATTAGTAATATACCATTTCAGGACGATTATGATGCGCTGTTAGAACCAGTAACTAAGTTCAAACAAATGTCCGCCTTTTCGTGGTCTGAATTTTTGCAAATCATTTGGACTCAAGATGATGAGCGAAGGATAGTTATTGATAGAATAGCCGCAATTTTTATTTATTTATTGACCGGCCAGTTAGATCTGAGGCTTCACGCATTTTTGGGGTTGTTATCTTTATTAGGAATTTTATATTTAATATACACAATTATTAAGGGAGCAAGGCTCCCATTAAGTTTGATTATAACCAGTTCATTATTATTGTTTCAGATTCAATATTATGAAACGATCTTCTGGGCAATGATTCCGTTTCAGCATATCATCGTTTATTTTTTTGCTATATTATCGTTTTATTTTCTTTCTTCTCCTACGACAAAATATTTGGTTCTTTCGCTCATAGTCGCTGTTCTGGCTACTTTGAGTGATGTAAGCGGCATATTTGTTTTACCAGTTGGTGCCTTACTTTTACTTTTACAACATCGTTGGAAGCATAGTTTAATTTGGGTTTTAATAATAGGAAGTATTGTTGCCCTGTACTCTTACAATCTGACAATTCCTGCTTTCAGACCTAAACCGCTTGATAATCTTCAGCATCCCGATCTTGTTCTTACAATACTGCTGGCTTTCAGTGGATTATCAGCAGATGCCAGTACGGCCTTACCATCGTCAATGCGCATTGGATTGATAGTTCTTGCTGGTGCCGGTTTGTGGATCATTGTCGCCTATTATGGATTTAAACTAATTCGATCGGCATTTGATCGCTCAGGAAGGCCATTTGTACGATGGGAAATCACGTTGTGGGGAGGCCTGTTCCACTTGGGAATTACCATGCTGGCTTTCTCAATTGGAAGGGCTTTAGATGGCATTGATGCTGTGTTGATTAGTCGCTACAAGCACATCGGTTTTATATGGCTAATTCTAATTATATTATTAATATCCAGCAAGTTTACAGTCAAGCAAAATAAGTTATTCAGTAAAGCCTGGTTGGTAGTAAGTTTCTTCATTTTTCTGTTTAGCTATTTTCAATATTTAGCTCCGCTCGATTATTATTATAAAGAACGGTATACAGACATATACGAATGGCAGTACAATCGGTCGATACCTAGTACACCCATTTATTTGAATTTACGTTCTGTAGTTGATACTGTTACTGTTCGTGCTATTCGGACTGGTGTATATCACTTACCTGACCATTATTTTTTTGAGGGTCCATACCAACAAACATCTGGACTATTTCCATTATTAGTTGATCAGGTCGGCAAGCATACTGTAACATTCAAAAATGACTCATTTATCCGAAATATAGATAAAGTGGATGGGGCATATATAATGCTGAAAAGCAGTAAACAACAGCATATAATTCCAACTAAACAGAGTCGTTATTCGCTGAAATCGTTTTTGCTTTCTTCAGATGGAGATTATTATGCCAGAGGTTTTACTGCCAACATAGCCACGGCTTACCTCTTAGATGATCAGATATATGTCGTATATGTTATTGTTATTAAAGGTACTAAAAAGCAGTTATACGCAACTAATTACCAAATTCAGTCGACCGCTAACTCGGTTAAAGTTATTGATTTATAACGCTATTATTTAGACCTAACAATTTTAGAATACTCATCTAATAATTGTTTTGCTACCACATCTATATCGTACTGTGCTTTCACTAGGGCCATTGCATTTAGGGTAATACGTTGGCGCAGTTTATCATCGCCAAGTAGTTTTTCTAAGCCAATCGTAACGCTTTCAACTGTCAAATGGGCTAGCAGACCGGCTGCTTCGTGTTTTCGAATAACTTCTCCAAATCCCACTCGATCCGATACCAGAGTGGGCGTTCCGGCGGCCATTGCTTCCAGCACAGCCATAGAAAATCCTTCTGAATAGGAGGGAAGGGTAAACAAGTCGGCATCAGCAAGGGCCGCTTTTTTGTCGTCGCCAGTAAGCATGCCAACCATTCGTACAGAGTCGCCAAGATTGTGCTGATCAATAAATTGACGGGCAGTCGCTTCGTACCCATCATCGGAACCTGCCAGAGCCAACACTGTATCGGGGTACTGGCGAACGTAATCCCGAAAGCCAGGCAAGAGCAAATCAAGTCCTTTTTTTGCATTTAGGCGACTCATGAACAAAACTAATTTTTTGTCCGTAGGTAAGCCAAACTTCTGGCGAAAGTTGCCTTTCGAGGGAAGTGTAGTAAAGTCACTCACTTTTACTCCATTCGGAATGATGACTATGTTGGAATGCGAATGGCCGAGATAACGCAATACGTCATCCTGCTCATCAGAGTTATTAATCTGCACTAAATCAGCTCGTTGTAAATAAGCTTTTTGTGCCAGTGTATCCATCAACTGCTTTTTCCAATTGTGATGGGCATAAACCCAACGATCCAGCACGCCGTGGATAGTAATAACTTTTGCTACCGTCCGATCAATCATGAACGGAGCCAGAGTGCCAAAATGCCACAGGCCATGACAATGAATCACATCGTATTCGTGAACATGCTGCTGAAGATACTGGTATAGTTCAATAGAAAATTCACGAAAAAAACGGCTGATAACCGGCGTTCGCTGACACAAAATAAGCCGCGCTCCATCGGGTACTGGATATGGTTTTTCGCCGGGTGATATTGGGCTGAGAATATCTACCTGATGACCGTATCGGAGAACAACTTCCGTATGATCGAAAATAATTTTTGGTGGGCCACCTGATTGCCAGGTGTAAGCACAGATATTTAAAATCCGCATAGATACCGTGAAGTAACCGATTAATTCATGATTTTGCGAAAACCATCGAGCATTTCCTGCGCAACGGCTTCGGGTGAGTAGGGCGCGATGAACTGTTTAGCGAACTGCCCCATTTGTTGCGTATTGACAGAGCCATTCATAAACTGAATTAACCAATGTGTCAGCTGATCCGGTTGATCGGGGTCGAATACAAAACCAGTCTGACCATGAGGCACTAAGTCTGTTACGCAACCGCACCGGTCCGACACAAGAACGGGTAGCCCACAGGCCATCGCTTCATTAACCACTAATCCCCAGGGTTCCGAACGACTTGGTAAGACTAAAACGTCACTTAATGCCAAAACTTCCGGCACTCGAAACCAGGGACGACCCGGTAAAATGGTTATTCGGTTAACTAAGTCAAGCGTAGTAATCTGCCGATTCAGATTGTCGCGTTCGGCTCCGTCGCCCAGCAAGATTAACCCCCAGTTGGTTGAATTCGTAGAATACTTTAAGGCTTCAGCAAACGCAGTCAGAAGCATAGGTAAATTCTTCGCTTCAATTAGTCGGCCAACGAACACAAAGTTATTTGCCCGTAGCTGCATGGCTTGCTGCATATTGACGCGGTCAGGCAACGCTTTTTCATAAACCGATTGAAGTACATCATTATCTACTGCGTTTTTACGAAGTAAAATTTTTTCTGGATTAACGCCAAGTTGAATGAGATAATCAGCAGATTGACTCCCGAAACAGAAGAATCCATCGCATCTTTGGAACAGCCACCGCTTAAATTGTTCTTTCCAGCCTCCCCTCGGCTGATCGGCTCCTGTACTTTCATTTTGCATTACAACCCGAATACCGCTGGATTTAGCCCACAGCAGCAACAAAATTTGTGCTGGATCATAATAGCCGGTCAAATTAATTACGTCGGGCTTGTACGCTTTAGCCCGCTGAAGCAATGCCTGAGCCCGTTCGCGCAGACTGACTTCTTCCAGATACCGGTCAAACAGTAATTCGTAGTCATACGTATAAACAGGTGTTGTTTCGTCGGGGTTAATTGTTTCCAGGCCAGCACGCGAGCGTTCATTGCGGGCAATTTGCAATACGTGCACAGAAACATTGATTTGCTGGTCAACCAAGCGCTGAAAAGCCTGAAATACGCTGGATTTATAATGAGCCCACAACAGATTATGGACGATAAGGATACGCATCAGGTTTGTTCAGCAGTTGAAATGACAACAAATTGATCCTGATTAGCGACAATTGGTTTGGGCGATAAATAGGCAGGAAACAAGTGTTCGACCCCCATAAATCGAATCATCAGCGCCAGCGGGAACCAGAATGAAATCTCATTCGGGCGTCCATTGGTGAACAATTGCACAAAAACAAGTAAATAAAAATAGGCTAAAAAGACACTTAAATCATTTGGATTAGTGCGCATAATTCGTACGGCATAATAAGAAGCCATACCGTTTATACCGCCAAACAAAAGCAAGCCAAGGATGCCCTGATTGGTGAACGATTCCATAAGTGGAACGTCCAAATAGGTATATTTATAGCCATAGCCAAAAACTAACATGTGCATGTGACCAATTACAACGTTTTGCAGAAACGTTGCACTGACCGATCGGTTGGCAGCCGAGTCGTCAAGTGTAGCTTTATAGTCAGTCCCTTGCGCTTTTTGTCCTAACAAAGCATATACATTCTCTAAATTGCGCTCCATAAAACTGGATACGTAGTCATACAGAACTAAATAAATCGTGTAGTATCGCTGAAAAAAGAAAATGACGCCTATAAAACCTAACACCATAATAATTATAGGTACAGGTTTGACAAGCCCACGAACTGCCATGCGAATCTGAGGTGGCCGAACGTTGAAATACATAAATAAAATTACCGCAAGAATCAGGGCAACAATAGCCGACCGGGTTTGTGTCAGAACCAGAACGGCTATGTTGAGCAATCCGGCAAAAAAACAGACTAGTTTAAACAGGATATTCGTCTGCGGACGGAACAGACCAATAGCACAGGCAATAACTCCCATAAAGGCGTTTCGCGAAAATGCGTGTGGGTTACCTGACCCCTCATCGCCGTTATTGAGCGTAATAGTTGCTCGCTGGCCAATGGCCCAGGTCGGGTCAGTTATCAGCGAATAAACCAAGCCTAAATTCGATACCAAGGTGAATAGCACAACAATCGGGACAAACACCCGGATGATGTCGTTAGGAATGTTAATGAGTAAAAATAGAAAGATCAGAACATAAGCGAAGTAAATCGTGTCCCGGCCATACTCGTCGAAACCTGGTACGCCATTGAAAAAGAACATATAGAAAATGCTGAGCAACAGGAACCCCACGCCCAGCCACAGCATTGTCATATTAGGCCGATACAGGCGACGTAGTATCGTAAACGGAACCATAAGCACCAAGCCCCCCGCCAGCGCGGCTGCCGTAAATGCCGTACTGCCCGGAGCGAGTTTCAGGGTTTCCCGAAAAAAGAAAATCAGCGGGTAGCCATCCACAAGAATACAGATGCCGACAACCATTCGCATATAGTCGAGTGTCTGTACAAAGCGAATGAAACTGTTCATATAAGCGTAACTGTTTATAAAGTATGGTGTGCACTTCTTCGATTACTACGACTCTAAAGTACGAATCGTAACCTATATTGTTTGGCTATTGTCTTAGCCGATTCAGACGTAGTCGGTGTCGAACATACCCAAACTCTCCCTTCAAGGCAAAGCTCAGCAATTTACGAAGTCGGCAATAGCGTTGCCAGAATGATGCGCCAAACCATGACGTTAGCATGGGTTGGTATTTGTCTTTTACCTGCTGGTGCTCCTGAATACCCACTGTAGCCGCAATTGTTGACGATTTTGCGTCGGGCTGCACCCGAAAGCCACCCCAGAATCCACTAACGTGCCTAAAGCGAACTCCCGATTGAACGCCTAATCGGGCCACAATTTCGTAATCAATTACAAATCGCAGGCTTTCATCAAGTAGGCCAAACTGAGTTAGTCGGTCGCGCCGGATAAACAGCGACTGATTAAAAACCTGCATTCCTTCGTAGATATGACACTCGGCGCAAAACTCCGGTGCCCGCATCTCTTCAAGAATAACGTCGGCCTCATCCGTAATATACATATCACCGAAAAAAACGTCGGTGTCAGGAAATTTACGCCAGGCTTCGGCTACTCGACTGAAAGCATCGGGTGCAAATACATCATCAGAATTTTGAAAGGCGACATAATCGCCCGTTGCTCGTTTAAATCCTTTATTTATCGCATCGGTCTGCCCCTGGTCTTTTTCGCTTACCCAACCAGCCAGATAAGATTCGTATTTTTTAATAATGTCCAGACTACCATCTGTTGAGCCACCGTCCATTATAAAGTACTCCAGGTTCGGGTAGTGCTGATTGAGTACACTCAAAATCGTACGCTCTAAGTATTGTTCCTGATTATAGGAGGGCGTTACGATGGTTAGTTTCGGATACGTTTGTTTGTCGGCAGCAGTAGTCACCGGGGGACGGTACGGTTGCGTTACAAATGCACAAAGCGATTTGGATGTCAGATTCATACCGTCGATTAGCAGAGAGATTGATAAACGTCCAGCGTTTGACGGGCGGTTTTGTCACACGAAAAATTACGAAGTCGTTCAGTGCCTTTCCGGCGCAGGTCAGCATTGAGTACATCGTCTGTTACAACGCGCTCAACAGTCTCTGCTATGGAATCATCATCTTCGGGGTCGAAATATAAGGCAGCATCGGCTCCCACTTCAGGCAACGAACTTCGGTTGCTCAACACCACGGCGCAGCCGCCACTAAACGCTTCCAACACTGGAATTCCAAAGCCTTCATTCAAGGATGGAAATACAAAGGCGCGAGCGTGTCGATAAAGTGACAGCAGATTGGCATCAGTTGCAGGGCGATAATGAATCCGGTTGGTGAGCCGGGAGGCATGAAATAATGTCTGTTCATCGCGGTTGAAAGAGCCACCACCCGCACAAATAAGGTGCAGGTCGGGGTGGTGTTTCAACACAGGTTGAATAGCGCGATAGAAACCGTCAAAGTTTTTGTACAATCCACGTTTACCAACGTAAAGAAGATATGGTGCCTGCAAGGGCGGAGCTACCTGCTCAGGGACCAACGAGTGTTCGCCCAGGGTTGTGCCCAAATAAATTACTTTTATTTTTTCTGGCTCGACAGGAAAAAAACGGAGTATCTCCTGCTTTGAAAACTCAGAAATGGCAATAATACAGTCAGCCCGGCGCAGCAGCAACTTTTTCAGGTCATACAAACCCTCGCCCACTTCAGGGTATTGTTTGCCAAAACGTTCGCTGGTTGCATCGTGAAATGATATCACAAATGGCTTTTTACCAATAGCATCCAGAAAGTAGCGGTGGTAATAAGTCGGGTGAAAAACGTCGAATTTGCCCGCTCTGACTCGCTGGAGACTATAAAGTCGATTTAATGCCGATGCAACCTTGTGGGCGTTTGGTACTTGCGCCAGGCTTCGGTAACGCATATGCCGACTAAACGATGCCTGATCAAGATAGTCATTATTTGATAATCGTAGTGACAATTCAAACTCGATATCAGACCGCTTGGAAAAGGAACGCATCAGTTCAAAAAAATAACGGGAAATTCCCCCGTAGGGTACGCCTGTAAACGCTTGATGGTCGTAGAGTACTTTCATGAAGGAGAATCTACAAACCAGCTTGCGTTTGTATTTTTCTGAGATAGTTGGCCCGCAAAAATAGAGTTATTGGTTGATAAAACCTTGATAGAAGTTGATTATTAGGTAGTAGATCGAGTGGCTTCAAGTGAGAGCTGGTATAGACACCCGGTCGAGAAAGCGGGTCATGCGCTTTAGTGACTGGACCGTAGCGTATCGCCAGCCGCGCAAAATGACCGGCTCTGGCTGTTTTCCGTAAGCTGGGTTACTAGCATCAACAAGCGCCTTTTTATGAACAATGAGAGCCTGACGGTAAGTAGTTAGTAGTTGCACAACTTCAGGTCGCGTTGACAAGTGTATTCGGTTCTGGTGAGGGAAAAAGCCCTCGTCAGGATTAGCTAAACCTTTAAAATTAACAAACTGTAGCGGTTGATTTTGAGCGCCTGGTCCCGTTACCAACCAACCATTTTCTACTTGCCGGATGGCTCGTTCGGGCAGATTCCAGAGAGCAACATGCCAGCCCGGATTCTTAACGACTAACACATCCCGAAAGAAAATTGGTACGTGCATCAGCCAAAGTTGATCCAGACAGAGACCTTCGCAAAAATCTACGTAGGCTCGTTCCCGGACCCGATTATCCCACCAAGTCAGAAGCCGATCCGTTTCGTCTGAACGCCGGAATGCCAGAAAATCTGAACTATAGAGCCCAATATTCTGAAAGAACTTTTCATCCGGCCAACGCATATCGCCCGGATTACTGGTGATAAAAGGAGTCAGGATAGCATTTGCCGTGACAAGTTGATCCAAAATAGGGGAGAACGACCCCAGAAATTGAATATTAGGATCAGCATATACAACCTTATCGGCATCGGGATACCGCCGGAACAATTCAGTAATAAACAGTGGTTTACACGCAGCCGCAAATTCTGTTGGGGTATAAACAGTTGATAAGGCTGTCAACTCTGTCGGTGTCAGCAACTCATGAATAGGCAGCAACGGGTATGGCGAAACAAAATCAGTAGGTAAGTGGGCTGGATCGTCGACCAGACCAATCAAAACGAATGGCTTATCAGCTGAGTTGGCAGAATGATGACAAAAACTGTCGCCGAGCGCGAGCGCATGGGGCAGTTGACGGATAGTACAGATGGTTAGTAGCACAGTGGCACAAAACTACGTCATTCGAGTATATCGCCCAAAACAGCTAAGTAAGGAGCGTACCAATTGGCCGACGCGTCGGCGTATCGATTGTAATTACCGTGTTGCAAACTGCTCAAAACGGGTAGCAAGCGACTAAAACGGTTATGCGGCAAACTACTACGCATGGTAAAATGCGCTAATCGCCGACGAAGTAGGGGCAAGCTTGGCGCATTAGTTGGGACTCGTTCGGTGAGCAACTGACTAATTTTTGTTAATTGTACTTGTTTCTCGCGCAGAGGAGCCAGTTTTCCAGCCCGGCGTCGGGCGAACCGATCCTGCAATCGAACCGCTTCCGGGGCTTCCTGTTCGCGAACGCCTACCTGTTGTTGAACATGGGTCCGGTATAGTTGTAAGGGCTTGTCAATAAAATGGACGGCATTATTGGCCGCACCCGCCAGGGCAATCCAGCCGTCGTAAATGTAGTCACCGGGTATGTCTGTTGGTATTGGCAATACGGTCTTAACGAACTCCTTTCGAATAACGGTCGCGCATCCCATCATGCGGTTACCGTCGAGTAACACCTCCATTGATTCCCCTGATTGCCAACGGGTTTGTGCGCGTTTGTCGAACCGAACGACTTCCCAAAAGCGCCTGAGCCGGTTTTCCAAACGCTCATCGGTTACCCAGGCATCGCAGAAAGCTACCTGCGCTTCGGGGTGCTGACCCATGTACTGCGTCATGGTGGCGATTTTTTCCGGCAACCAAAAATCATCCTGGTCACACATAAAAATCAGATCGCCGGTACAGGCAGCTAAAGCACGCTCGAAGTTTTTATTGGACCCAAGCCTGACTGAATTTTCGAGAATACGTACCGGAAAAGGAGAATCAGCGGCTAGTTTACCAATCACGGCATCTGTACCATCCGTAGACTGATCGTCGCAAATGACAACTTCGTCGGGCAACTGCTGCTGCTCAAGTAAACTTTGCCATTGCGTAGGCAGATAAGCTACACCATTATATGTACAAAGAGCAATGGAGATAGTGGGACGTTGTAAGTCGGTCATGCGAAGGGTCAGATTTGGTAGCCATACCGGGCGAAAATAGGGCGCCAATAATCGGTTCCGTGAATGTTCCATGCGTGGCAACTGAAGGGCAACTGACCTTGATTATAGTGTTCAATAGCCCACTTGGGATAAAATTCAATTGAGAAATAGAGTGCTTTTCGGTAGGAGGGAATCCTCAAATGTGGCCAGTGACGATTTACTTCAATACTCCAAAACACATCTTCATGGTAATGGTGCGTGGTGTATCGCTCGTATTCGGCAATTTTTTCCTTGAAAGGTTTCAGGCAGCGCAACATAGCCGGTATACGCCGGAGTGACAGGCCACCGCACCCCACGCCGTTCAGGGTGATGATCTCGCGGGGAGTGACGCCATCCGGTTTTTTGATGTTAAACCAGGTCGCCACCCGTTGCCGAATGGTAAAGTCGAGTTTGTCAATCCAGCCCGTAAAATCGCGGTCGCGCAGCCAGGGTGCCCCAATGTAATCGTAGTTTTGCTGGCACCAATAAGTCAAATCGTCCTGAAACACGAACGCGTCCAACTGATGAATTAACACATATTCCTGATCGTCAAATGCCTGATAAAACTCTTCCGACATCATAAGCCGGTTATAGCCCTGTACATCGGAGAAGTAGCTATCGTCGAATGTACGAGCCTGTAAGTTTGGGCCAATTTCGCGATAAGCGGAGATGTCGAGCGAGTGCGGAGTGGCTAGCCAGATTGGGTAATTTCCTAGTACCCGTAAACATTGAGTTAGAGCAATGACCTCATAATCAGTAAGCTGAGATTTGTAAACTGGCAAGACTACATTTACACTAACATTCGTTGACTGCTTCATACAAGTTTGGGTTGGCCTAATCGCTGTTGAGTTGCTTCCTGCACCCAGGCATACGGAAGTTCAGCACACGGATGGCCATAATCATTCAGAATAGTTACGCCTTCGCCCCGTTTGTAACGACCGGAGTAAGGCAGATAATCGACAAAATCGAACAACTGACCCAGCAGAATAACACCATCAGTGTTCATCGCATTCGCCATGTGAGCAGGGCCACTATCGATACCAATGAACAGACGGGCTTTCCCAATAACTTCAGCTGTTTCGAGTAAACTTAGCTGGCCGCATAAACTCAGAAAGCGCGGGTTCGTTTCGGTAACGGTTGGCACTAGCCCCACCTCAATAACAGGATATGGATAGGTAGCCAGCAGCCACTGTACCAGTTGATTCCAGTTACTGGCGGGCCAGTCGCGCAAAACGTGACTCGACTGGCAGTGGATAACAATAGGTTGGCTGGGTAAATTTCGGGATTGTACGGCTTGCCGAGCGCTTTCCGGAATGTACATCACTGGGTCAGCGGTCAGGGCAGGTAACCCAGCGATCTGCGAAAATATGTACAGCAAATCGCCCCGGTGATAATAATTATCGAAGGTCACTCCAAGCTGATCGGCGATAGGATTAATAGGGTCTTCGGGGCAATATTTACACTTGCGGTGCGAAATATGCAGGTTATACACCTTGTCATAAATACCTGACCGGAGCAATTGCACCCGCTCTCCAGGACATTTCTCTATCAGAAACCCGTCAAGAGTAGGATTATATTTTACCAGATCAATGTAAGCTTCGCGCACGACCCAAATGATATACCCATCAGGGTGACGCTTGCGTACCTCGCGGGCTACTGGCTCACAGCCGATGATATCACCCATCTGTTCCGATAGAATAATAGCCACCAAAGGACGGTTCCCCAGTCGGCTCTTCAGCCGACGCAGTTGGAGATATTTAACGGCAAACGACCAGAATTTCCCTACAATATGAGTGAACTTGTGATAGCGAAATGTCCAAAGTTCTCGAAAAGTTGGCCCCTTCGTCATAGGTAGCGAGATTCTAAGAGCGCAATAACTCGGTTGAAGGGAGATTTTAGCAATTTACGTATCCGCTGATACCGCAATACAACCGGGGACTTAATATAAACGCAGGGATATGCCCGATATTGGTTGTTATAATTAGCCATCAGACGGTCGCGATACAAGTCAAACAGGGGTCTCACATCGGGCCGCTGCTGTTCCGGCTGATCGACATAGCGGGAAGGTGCATCGGTTTTGGCGGTATCTTGATGGGCAAAACCAAAGCGCGTTTGATACTTAGAAATTTCGTTTGGCTTATCGGGGTTGTAGCCGCTGAAATGAAAAAACTG
Source organism: Spirosoma flavum (assembly GCF_042686045.1). Lineage (NCBI taxonomy): Bacteria > Pseudomonadati > Bacteroidota > Cytophagia > Cytophagales > Cytophagaceae > Spirosoma > Spirosoma flavum. The sequence goes on along the minus strand of NZ_JBHUOM010000023.1, from coordinate 404,868 downwards.
CAATTTTTCAGTGGGCTGTACCTGGTCGTGTTTACGTTTATTACTCACAAACCATTCACCCGTCTCATTCTGGCTACTATACCGTTCGTGTAGGTTCCAATAAGCCATATTGTAGCCTAAGTGATGGTCAATCAAAACGTTGTCGTAATAAACGGGGGCGAAATTTACCCACTGCTGATCCACGAAAAGACCAGCACAGAGGTCAATCCGGCATTCATATACCAGGCGGTCCTTCCACCAGTCAACGAATTTTCGAGCTGTGGCATCATTACGCAAACCAATAAAGCCCAGGTTAAAAATACCCGTGTTCAGGTGATGCTGTTCATTTGGCCTTTCCCAATCGGGCGTAGGCGAACAGGTATGCGGAGTCAGTACCAGACTGTAGCTCGCCAGTGCATTGTTCAGATCATGCAATGGCTGAAAAACGATAATATCCGGGTCGAAATAAATGACCTGGGTGGCGTCGGGATAGGTTTTGTAAAGATAGTCGATGTAAAATGGCTTGACTGCCGTATTTAGCTCCGTAATGTCGTAGCGGTCACACATGGCTGAGAAGTCAATAATGCCGATGGAATCCACTTCGACCATAGGATAAACTGGCATCAATTCGGCGGGTAAATTAGCCTCGCTCAGTGAATCGACCAGTCCAATTATATACTGATAATCAGGGTTAGTTTGTCGTAATGAATCACCTAGGGTCCGAGCTTGGGCTAAGTAATTTATAGAACAGATTGTAAATGCAATGGTCATAGATCGGGCACGACAGAAGGCCAACACAGGGATGATAGAATCTATCGCCGGGTCAGTTTATCAAACAAAGTTACGAGAGTTTCGACGCTTTGCTTAGCTGGATGACGTTTCAGAATTTTTTGTCCAAGGCGTTTCCCCATTTTTTCTCTTAGTTCAGGCTGATGGAGCAAGTCAAGAACCCGGCTACTCATCGCGTCGAGGTCGAGATAAGGAACAACAAATCCACCATCGGTTTCGACCAGTTCGGGTGAGCCTCCTGCCTCCTCAAAACACACAACCGGCACACCACTTAAACCAGCTTCAAATACCACGAGCGGGTACGGGTCTTCGCGGGAGCAGAGCAAAAATACGTCGAACCGACTCATGTAGCGCAGTACATCGGGCGTTGGTGGAATCAGGTGAACGCGGTTGGCCAGACCCGCTTTCTGAATGTCGTCCAGCAAATCATCGTGCAAAGGGCCGGGTGGAACACCTACCCACACAAAGTGAATGGGCTGTTCTGTATTGGGGTCCCGCCCGATTACCTGCCGGGCTATTGATATGAACAAATCGTTGCCTTTTCGCCACTCGGCATTGCCGCACCCTCCTACAATTAGCGCATTGGCTGGTAATCCCAACGAAGGATAGATATTGGGTTGCTCACGGGCCACTTGCACATTACGCTCCAGCGAGGGTGTATCAATCAGCGTATAGAGCATGATTCGGGCTGGATCGAAGCCGTGTTGCTGCTCATAATAGCGGGCTGTGGCTTTCGATACGGCCAGTAGCTGAGTAGTGCGACGAAGGAGATAATCAAGTTCGTCGGGGCGTGTATATAGCCGAACCGACATAGCCAATTCGTGCACAAACGTGACGACCGGCGTTCTACCGGGAATGGCCAATTGACCAAACCAACGACCACTCGTGACAGTATTAACCAGTACTAAATCAACCGAATCGAGATTTAATTGGGCCTGTATTTCACGTCGTCGAGCCTCCAGTTGCCGATCATGAAACTGCTCCCAAAGCCCTAGTTTACCTAATACTTTATCGGTTAACGCACCCATGACATAACGGTCGGGCGAAGGCCAGATCGTGACTGGGCAAATAGCCCGATAGTCATTTAAAAGTGGCCCACCATCGCCCAAAAGTAGATGCATATGAATGCTTTCTGCTTTTAGCAGGCGCATCAGGTTTAGTAAGACGAGCTGTGCACCGGCGCGGTTGGCATCATGGCCGATGAGGAGGATTGTTTTCAGCTTTCGGTTTTCAGTTTACAAGTTTTTGGCCCTCAGGTTACAGCTTTGGCTACGTGTAAAATACCGTTAATAGGCTTCGTAACTTGGTTTTGGCAGCTTTTTGGCGGGGTTGCCGAGGTATAATCCCCATTCGTCGGTGTCTTTATAAATAGCCGAAGCCATGCCGACAAGCGTACCCGTAGCGATATGCAGAAAATCGCGAATAGTGCTGTTTACCCCAAAAAAGCAATAGGGCTCGATAACGCAGTGCCCCGACATAACCACATGCGATGTAAAGAAAACGTGGTCTTTTATCTGACCGTGATGACCAATGTGATTGCCACTCCAAAGCACAACATTGTTGCCGATAGTTGTAAACGGCTGAATGGTATTGTCTTCCAGAATGAAGCAGTTTTCGCCAATCTGGTTGCCAAACAACGTAGCTTTGGAACTGATGTACGAAATGAATTCATACCCTTTGGCTTTGGCTTCGAGGTAAATCCGTTCGCGGTTGCGGTTCATATTTCGGCCAGTCATGGGGGCGAAAAACTTGTATTCCTGTGGCGAAAACAGCGTTTCAACATCCTCAAAGGCCACTAACGGTAACCCCCAAAATTCGGTGCCGGTCATATACTCACGACTGACGGTAAAAGCCACTACGTCGTGTTCAGAATCGTGCGTGAGATAAAAGTGGGCTAGTTCGGCCGTATCCATTACCCCAAAAATAATAACTTTTGCCATGCTTGTTTGAATGATGAATTACAAAAGATGAACGGTGTGCCACTACTCATTTATAACTCAGTGTTTATACCAATTCATACTCTCCCATCATTACCCGAACGCTGGCTATGTCGCTAAACATCAGAGCGTCTAAGGTTGACAGCCAGGGGATAAATTCGTTGCCGACCCGGTTAAATTGTGGGTATTCAACCCGGTTGGCTTTAATGAAATTTAGTTTGATACCAGCCTCCGCAAATAGGGGCTTATCATACAATTCGGTGCCACCGATTGGGTTGATATAATGGGTTGCCTTCTCCTGTAGGCAAATGTCCAGAATACGCTCCTGTGCTTTCAACTCCGCATTATTATAGATCGACGAGGACGCAATCAATCGGGTGGTTATTCCCAGATACTGATTTAACTCAACTAAACTAAAGTGGACCAGATCGGAAATTGAATCGGTGGCAAAATTGATGATTTTTTCGGTTAGCGGCATAACCGTTTGATAATAGGGTGCTTTGCGATAGCCCTGCTCAATGGTCTTCAGCAGTTTGCTGCGCCATTTTGGGTCGTCGGCCAAATGTACTTCATTGATGCGCTTATTCTGGCTGGCATCTTTAAGCGGTACCGTAAAGAGGTATTCTTGCCCATTGATTAGCAGTTTGTTACGGTTGATCCAGCCTCGATTGATGAATGCCACATCGTCATACAATACGAACGTATCGACCGCATTCATCAGTTGCATGTAGCCGATGTAAGGCAGAAAGTAAGGCTGCATGATGGCAAGGGTCATTAGAAATATGATTTACGATTTATGCTTTACGAGGTACATGGTATCTCATAGTTCATAAATCAGTGTAATTTTCGTAGATAATAGTCTTCTGCAGGTACGATCATGGTAGCGCGTAGCGTAGTGTCGGTACCTAAACGTAAATCACCGGGTTGGGGCTTTATAACGCTTTTGTCGAAAAATAGATAGTCCGCATTTTTGGGAATTGGTTTCAATCCCTGCTCAAATGGGTTGATGGCAATAAGTCGGCGGGACAGTTTAGGGCCGTAAAGCGGATATTCATAATCGTCGTTAATCGTGGCCAGTGCAACCGTCGCGCTGTCTGGCACCACTTCGTCGAATCGTTTATATGGAATATACGTGTCAGGGCGACCAATCGTCATTTGTCGGGTTCGGTCAGAGTGAAACGCCGACGGGAACGCTATTTCGTCGGGAGCTGTCCAGGCAAGCGGCAAGGCCCGTGTGTTTAGAAATACGCACATCAGCGCTGATAAGCAACCTAATACGGTTACGATTCCCACATAACTTTTCCAGATCGTTCGGCCGGGAACATCGACCGTTGTACGCGGATTCAGGAATAACAAGGCCAGAAAGGTGATGCCAAACAGCCCTGTTTCAATGAAATAACGTCCTTTGAATGGGTCATAAGGCGCTGAGTAGGAGAGAGCTGCGAAATGGAGCAGAAGGGCTATCCCTAGAAATATGTGAGGTGTTGAGCGAACGTACCCAATCATCACTAATAACAGCAAAAGAAAGACCAGTCCGAAGCCAAAAATACCCCAGTATGGATTGGCATTATAAAAAACAAATTTCCGGTCGAAGGCGAAGGGTTGAATAGAAAAGTCGGTTTCTTCATCCAGTCGCATATGCAGTTTATCCTCTACTAAAACCAGTGGCTGACGCATGGCATGATTCAGTTCTGCCCCTGTTTTAATATTTCGGATACCGTCTAAATTAATGTGGTCGAAACCATAGCGGACCATGTTGCGGCTTCCCTGTTCAAGCAGATTTGGTAGTGATCCAGCCCGCTCTACCGACTGGTGTTTGAGGGCTGTTGGCGGACCAATAGGATGACCAAACACTTCAATATTTTTGAGATAGCCTGTCGGTAGCATCCACAAACACACGCTCACACCAATAGCCACTGCCAGCCGCCAGGTTCTCCCAAACGTAATTGCCCAGGAAGACGATAAGAAGACCGTATAAATCATAATGACAAATACGGATGGTAGCAGGAGGGCAAATGTAATTTTGTGCCCGAAAGCAATACCAAAGGCCATTCCGGCTAAATACAGATAACGGCTGTCGGCTGGTTGTTGCGATTTGGCATTTTGTAGTCCGTTGACTCGTGGGCCGACAACTCGGTAGGTAAACAACATGTACAGCAACACGCTCAAGTAAGCGGTTAGCACAATGTCGGTTTCGGTTGTGATGGCCTGCATCAGAAAATCAGGTAACAGGGCGTAAGCCAACGCGCAGAAAAAACTAGCCGATAACCGGTTCTGACCAATGCGCTGGACAATTCCAAATACAGCTACAATGGCCGTCCAATAACTCAAGTGATGAATAAACTTAAAGCCATTTTCAAAACGGCCTGTCATCAGGAAAGAATAAATCTGGAGCGTACAAACGCTCTTGGGGTACGTGTCTATGTTCCAGTTTGTACCGCCAAAGTGCCGCATCGTACCGCGTTGTATGTACTGCATCACGCGGTTTAAATGGCCCGTCATACTGTCCCACTCGTTGGGAACGGTAAATAACACCAGCAACAGATTCATTACGGCAATAACAGTCAGTGTTGCAAATAAAGTTGAGAATAGAAAACGGGAGTAACCTGATAACTCGCTGAACCAACTCCGGAGCGTTTGCCAGCGTTCGCGAATGAGCAGTGGTACCGAAAAACGTTCTTGATGGGGAGTCAGTCGGCTTAAAATTGTACCCAGTACAGTTGCCGTAATAAAGACCGACCCAGCCCAAACGGGAGCATTCGCTGTTTGGTAAAGTGCCGAAAGTATAAAGCCCGTCAAAATAACACTTCCAGCCCCTAACAGAAAGGTTGTTAGCCACCATTCAGTAAGGGACCGACGGCAGATACCCGTCGCGATTCGACCGAGATAAATGACAAACAGGAGGAGAGATAGGAAGTATAAAATGCTCATAATGAATAATGTATGGTGCGGGCGGCCCCGAATGAAAAATGACCTTACAAACGGACCTGATAGGAGTAAGTCCGTTCATAAGTCATCAGTCACTTTACGCTATACACTTTCGGGTACAATGGCAACGGCCATGTTTACAATGGAAGCAATACGATCAACATCGGCTTCGGCCAAATCTGGATAGAGTGGCAGACATAGTACCCTCAGTGCTACATCTTCAGACACAGGGCAGGGCTGAGCTGTGTCGGAGCCGGGAGCAAACGCAAACGGGAGCATGTTGAGTGAAGGATAAAAGTACCGTCGGGGCATGATATCATCCGCTTTCAGGGCATCCATTACCCGAAGTAATGTCTCCTCCGAATCAAAAACAACAGGGTAATAAGCATAATTGTAGTCCATGCCGGGCAAGAGCGATGGACGGGTAATTTTGCTAAAATCGAGTTGACTGTCGTAATAGCCAAATCGCTTCTTCCTGGCGGCAATCAGTTCAGGAACTTTCGGCAGAACACACAAACCCATGGCGGCATGTAATTCCGAATTTTTGGCGTTGATACCGATGCCGTAATAATTATCATTTTGATGCCCAAACGAGCGATAATGATGCAGTTTCTGCGCCATTTCTTCATTATCGGTCACGATACAGCCTCCTTCAACAGTGTGAAATACCTTCGTTGCATGGAAACTACAGGTACTCAGGTCGCCATAACTTAGAATCGACTGACCGTTATATTTTGCCCCGAACGTATGCGCTGCGTCATAAATAACTTTCAGGTTGTACTTGTCCGCAATGGCTTGAATCTGCTCAATCTGGCAGGCATTTCCATACACATGGGTAGCCATGATAGCCTGTGTATTTTTAGTTATGAGTGCTTCGATTTTATCGGGATCGATGTTATAATCGTCCGGATTGATATCAGCAAAAATGGGTGTGCAGCCTTCCCAAAGTATTGCGTTGGTGGTGGCAACATAAGAGAACGGCGTTGTAATAACCTCCTTTGTAATGTCCAGCGCCTTTAGGGCCATCTGAAGCACAATGGTTCCGTTGGTACAAAACTTCAGGTACTTTACACCTAAAAACTCCTTCAACTGATCTTCCAGTTGGCGCACAAGCGGACCGTCATTAGTCAGGTGAACGCGTTCCCAGATGCCTTTTAAGTAGTTATTGTACTCGTCGAGGTCTGGTAAATATGATTTAGTGACGTTAATCATTAAGCAAAAGTCGGTTTGCAGTGAACAGCAGACAAGTGTAAGAAACAGTTTGTGGATGAAGTTTGCTGTTCATAGACAACTAGTTAGTTTACTATTCGCTGATGACGGGTTCCAGCATTTTTGTGTGAAAGGGAAATTGAGGGCGTACATAACCCGGCCATTTTCCGTACCAGGCAATGCCCTCCCGGTAATCTTCCACATCAAAGGTAATACCTTCTTCCATAACGTAGAGTGGAGTAACCGTATCCTTCACAATCATCATGGAAATTGTATAGGTTCCATCGTTCAGGAAATACCCCGGAATTGTGCATTCGCCCACAATCAAACCTTTACCATACGGCTGCGATAGCGTACCAATATTGAAAATACATTCGCCCGTCATTGAGTTGAGGTGCAGACTCAAGTTCAGATTGGCGTGGTCCATTAGGTTCCAGAACTCAAACTGAAACTTCATAGCCGTTCGAACATCAATGTGGGTAAGATCTTCAAGATATTCTGGCGTTAATTCAATCCGCTTAACACGAACTAAATCGTTGCCGGGGGCTTCTTTGGGTGTATTCCACTCACGTAGGAGCCGGGTTTTTGATACTTTGCTCAGGTAGGACGCAATTACCTGGTTGGTCTCCCCTTGCTCAATAAGTTGGCCTCTTTCGAAATACAATGTCTTATTGCATAAAGCCTGTACCGCTGTGAGGTTATGGCTTACAAAGATAATTGTTCGGCCACTGGCAGAATTATCCCGCATCTTGCCAAGGCTCTTTTTCTGAAACTCAGCATCGCCCACGGCCAGCACCTCATCGACAATCATGATTTCGGGGTCGAGGTGAGCCGAAATAGCAAAACCCAGCCGAACATACATGCCTGATGAGTATCGCTTTACGGGTGTATCCAGGAATTTTTCAACCCCCGCGAACGCTACTATTTCATCAAACTGCTTACGAATTTCGCTGCGGCTCATGCCTAGCAGTGACCCATTCAGATAGATATTTTCCCGACCCGTAAGTTCAGGATGGAAACCCGTGCCGACTTCCAGCAAACTGGCTACCCGTCCCCGTATACGCACAGTGCCGGTAGTGGGTTCAATGATTTTACTCAGGATTTTGAGCATGGTTGACTTGCCCGCGCCATTGTGCCCAACGATGCCCACCCGATCACCTTGCTCAATTGAAAAATTTACATCGCGTAGCGCCCAGAATTCTTCATGTGTAACGGTATTCTGGTCTTTTTTGCTGCCGAACATCGCCCGGAAGTTTTCCGTGATAACATCGCGCAGCGTAGAGGCACCTTTGCCCTTCTGATGGTCAATGATGTATTGCTTGCTTATATTCTCGACAGTAATAACAGACATAATAAAAGTTGTAACGGGACTACCCGTGCGATCGTAAAGTCGTAAGTAGCTAGCTGGCAAACGGTTTTATGCCATGCTTTTGCATGCTTTTGTTACGTTTTACGTATAAAGTTAAATATCATCTACGAAAGTATTCTCGCGCTTGCGGAAAAAGTAAATTGACAAGGCTAAACAGACGACTACGATACTAACAGAGATAAGTAAACTTTGAGGGTTAAAATACGCTTTTTCGCCTAGTAACGACCAGCGAAAACCGTCGATAATACCAACCATGGGGTTCATCCAATAAAAAGGAGTCCACCATACATCACCTTTTTCGGCAACGAGACGACTACTATACGCAATTGGGCAAACGTAGAAGCCGACCTGCACAATAAAGGGAATAAGCTGCCCAATGTCGCGAAACTTTACATTTACAGCCGCAAAAAAAAGACCGAATGCAAATGAGGCCAGTAGAGCCAGCGCGATAAAGGCAGGTAACAAGAGCAGGTGCCAGTCCGGTATGAATCGGTACCAGATGGCCAGTACAATGAACAAGCCCAATGATACCAGGAAGTCAATAAAACTAACCGCTACGGAGCTAATCGGCATGATTAGTCGGGGAAAGTACACCTTTGTGACAAGGTTAGAGTTCATTGTCACACTGTTGCTGATCTGGGTGAAAGACGTTGCAAAAAAGGTCCAGACCGTAATGCCCCCCAATACCATTAATGGGTAAGGAACACCCGGATCGGCGGGTAGTTTAGCAATCTTGCTGAAAACAAACACCATAATCAGCATGGTTGTTAACGGGCGAATTAGCCCCCATGCTGTACCGAGAGCCGTTTGCTTATAGCGTACCGAAACGTCCCGCATAGACAAAATGTACATCAATTCGCGGTTTCGCCACAACTCGCGCCAATAATGCCGCTCCGAGCGGCCAGGCTGTATTATAACTTCGTACGTTTTCAAATTTGATTACTAGTTGGAGAGTCGCTAAACAAAACAGCTCGTTATTCTTCCTTCATAACAGAGCGATACGTCTCTCTCAGAAAAATAACAATTATGGATATAATCAGACCGAAGATAATCCCAATCTGCATACCGATTGTCGCTAACACCTCCCGGTACAATGGAAAATAGACGGGCTTAATGATCGTGAATAAGGGCGTTTCGCGGATGAGTGACAAACGCATATTATCGGCCTGTTGCAGTGCCTGATAGAACAGCGTAGTGAGAAAGCCGGAGTTGCGCGTTAGTTTGTTTTCAGTGATACGCGCCTTCGCAACAACGACCTGCTGATTCTGATCCATGTATTGAGCCAGCTTGTTTTCTGTACCTGTCAGTAACTGGGCAAGGGAGTCAGCCCGCGATGTAAGAAGCTCGTACATCTCGCTGGTCTTCTTTGTTTGCTTCCGCTGATAGTCTTCTTCAATTGTTTTGAGGTGATTTGTCAGAAATGTAGCGGCCAACTTTTCATCCTGCATGAAACTGCTCAGTTCCATAAATGATGATTTTCGCTCTGGTTGTTTAACAGTCATTTCCGTCTCGATGCGGGTGTAAATATCTGACATCACAACCTGTTCCATCTTTGTATATTCAGTGGCGACTTTGGGCTTCTTAAAGTAAAAAGCGCGCAGCGAATCATTATTCTCCCATTCATCATCGCGGATACCACTGTGGCGAATATAATAATTTACCAACAGCGTATCTTTGCCATTAATGGTGTCATTTTTCATTAATGTTTTCTCAACAACCGGCCTCGATTTAGCATAAATAAGGAAGTTATCACCAACAAAAATATTGGCATCCGGCGCGCCCGAATTCAGACCAAAGGCACCCGCTAACTGCCCTAAGTCGCCAGGTAACCCACCACTAGATGAACCGCCACCACCGAGGTTAAATAAGATTGTACCGGTATAAGTAATCTTTTTCTTGTGAGCCAGATCATAGATGAAGCCAATGACACCGCCAACAGCTACCAGAATGAGCAGTAATTTCCAGTTCCGCCGAAATACGTGCTTTATTTGAAAAACACGCAATACAACTGCTTTAGGCGAAATCTGATCGGGCGGCAACGGTCGGGATGAGGCCAGTTGATTAGAGTTAGTTGTATCGTTTACGTTTGTAGAAGCCATACCTGAAAATGCCTGTTTAATTTACCCGGGTGAGCAAGATAAGGGTCGTGATGAGTGTTAACAAGGAACCGGCTATTCCAACAGTCGAGGTCAGTATTTGTTGAGCGGTTAATGGAGTCGTCGATCGTTTTGGAATCACAATCTCCGCACCAGGTTCAACACCTGGATATACATTAAAGAACATAAACTTCCGGGTCCGATCAACGGATCCATTGGCATAAATGATGAATGCCTTCCGACGCTGGGATTTGGACGTGAATCCGCCTGTCTGTGAAATATAGTCCTGAAACGTTTGCCCGGTTCGGTATTTAACCGTATTAGGTAACTGTACTTCTCCCTGAATGCGTACCGTTTCGAGTAATTTAGGAATGCGTAACGTGTCGCCTTCCTGAAGTAGAATATCTTCTGATGAGCCAGGTTTAGCCAGAATTTTCTTTAGGTTGATGCCAATGGCTTCGGCTACATTGGGTGAAACTACTTCTGTTTCAACTACTGTTTTCGTTAGATTGTCCGCTACGTTGTCAATTGCCCTTTGCTTCCTTCTTATCTCGTCGGCACTAAGTTTTACCGGGCGAACCAGGGTTGCACCTTCTACATAAGCCTGTGGCGTTAGCCCACCCGCCTGATTAACAAGGTCTGAAACTTTTTGGTCTTTAGTCCGAATCGGGTAAGAGCCGGGAATGATTACCTCCCCTGCAACGAACGCATACGTTTGAACGGCGTAATTTGGCGACCGGCGCACAATAATCTGGTCGAATGGCTCCAGAACGAAATCTTTATTGGCATCGGAATTAATCGAGAGATCACGGTTTACATTAAAGCGGAAAGTCTCCGCGATTTGGGCCGATGCAGAACGGGGGTCGGCATCTTTCTTCCGGCGTATGACTTCTACTACCGAAGCTGCCGCCGACTCCTTCATGCCGCCGGTACGCAACAATGCGTCGTTCAGCGTCATGTTAGCCATATATGGAATTTCCGTATCGGGGCTATTTACTTCACCCTGCACCGAGATATTCGCCTGTTGCACCTGATCAAAACGCGACGGGATGATGATTTGGTCTTCGCGTTGCAAGGCAATATCGGCTTCGGTACCAGCCAGAATGTTTGCCAAATTGATAGATAGGTTTTCAATAGCCAGATCTTCACGCGTCCGAACGATAGTAATGCGTCCAGTAAAAGCGTCGCCTTTAAGACCCTCAGCAGTAGTGATAATTTGCTTTAACGTCCGATTGTTATCAAGCGAATACTGACCAGGTCTGTAAACCGCTCCTTCAATAGTGATCTGATTTTCGAAGCGATCGAGTAGCCGCTCAACATTAACAACGTCGCCATCCTGTAAGGCAAATGTCTTGAATTCGGGCGTTGTAACATCAATAACTTTCACTTCACGATCGGTCAGGCGCGTTACTTTCAACCGATTTTTGTAGGCCTGCGCGGCAAAATCTCCGGCGTAGAATAAAAGTCGTTCGAGCGTTTCGCCCGGCAACATCTCAAAAATATTAGCCCGCTTAACGGTTCCCGTAATTTCAACCCGCTCAAGAAATGTCGTAAAACGAATATTATCATTATCCTGAAGGCGCAGGTCGTTGCGTTGAATACCATTTAGAAGGTAATCGTATAAATCGAGTGTAGCGGTTATTTTATTGTTACGAATAAGCTGCACTTTGCGATATGATCCTACATCGTTTGGCCCGCCTGATTGGTAGACCGCATTCATGACCGTCGACAGCGATGAAAGTGTATAGGTGCCCGGTCGCACTGCATCACCCGTTACTGTTACCCGGATGCTGCGGATTGTGCCCCCCAGGGAGACTTCCAGATAGGTATTTTGTGGACCGTAAGATGTAGTGCGCAAACCAACAAATCGCTTGGATAACCGGCCAATTATCCGTGCTTTCGTTTGCTCAACTGTCAGTCCCGATACCGCTACAGGTCCAACACCGGTAGCCTGAGCGAAATAAACATTGCCATCGGGTGAAACGGTTTGGCTAAATTCGGCCTCCGAAAACCCATACATCTGAATATTTAATTGGTCGCCGGGACCAACAACGTAGTTACGGGGCGTTGCTATGTTCAGGTTAGGCTCAAATGTTTTCTGCATTGCCGGATCGTTGAAAAGCGTATAGCCAAATGTTTTTCGGCGTCTTTCCTGTTGTTCGCGAAGTTGCGCCCGTTCGGCACCGGCTTTGATGATCTCTTCGTCGGTCATCGGCACCTGGTTGTTCGTGTCTGGGGAAACCTGAACAGGATCTGTAAGCAGTTTTCTGTCGGTGATGGATTGAGATGTTGGTGACGTACGGCCATTAACTCCAGGCTGGGCCTTGGGTTGAGTCGTCTGTCCCTTAATTTGTTGTTTAATGTTAGCGGGTATATTAGTAGCGTTAATACCTTGTGGCAATGCGGTGCCAGATGATGTGCCTGGCCGGGCTGCGCCGGGTGCTGTTGTGGCACCACTTCCTGCTGGAGCTATGACTTGGGCATGGGCTGTCAAGCCAATTACCGATACTAATAGAACGGCTAAACGCGTACTAAAGTGACGTTGAGCAAAAGCAACAACAAAAAGAAAAAATTTTAGCGGCAAGACGTGGAAAATTCTTAGATTTTGCATATTTTTAAGATGTCGAACGGCTTGGCTACAATAAATATGAAGCCCATATCTAACGAACAATCGGGTTAGGTAGTACATAGTGCAGTTCAGTCGGCAAAGTAAGCGAACTTTTGTTGGATTGTAAATAGTTTCGTATTGTGCGGTGAATTTTCGTGCTCTCGTAGAGGGTGTATGATTTTTCCGATGTTCGCTTAACGTGGCTAGTTCATATAGCCGCCTATTTTAGTGTATTACTTAACAATCCTTTATGGCAGAATTGCAGAATCAGCCTGTTCAATACAATGAAGACAGTATCCGATCACTGGATTGGCGCGAGCACATCCGCCTTCGACCGGGTATGTATATTGGCAAACTCGGCGACGGCTCGGCCGCCGATGATGGCATTTATGTCCTTATTAAAGAGACCATCGATAACTGCATTGATGAGCATGTGATGGGCTTTGGTAAAATAATTGAGGTGCGCGTAACGGACCACCGGGTCGATGTTCGCGACTTTGGTCGGGGTATTCCTCTTGGTAAAGTCGTTGAAGTCGTTTCCAAAATTAATACGGGTGGTAAATATGACTCCGGGGCTTTCCAAAAGTCGGTTGGTCTCAATGGCGTTGGTACGAAAGCCGTTAATGCGCTCTCCAGCTACTTTCGGGTTCAGTCTTTCCGGGAAGGGCGCGCTGTCTGGGCCGAGTTTGAGCGGGGTGAACTCAAACAGCGGGGAGAAGAGGTGACCAATGAACGCAATGGCACGCTCATTAGCTTCGAGCCGGATGATACGGTATTTAAGCATTTTCATTTCATTCCTCAGTTTCTGGAGAATATGATCTGGAATTACTGTTACCTGAATGCGGGCCTGACTATCGCGTTTAACAAGCAAAAATACATATCCCAAAATGGGTTGCTCGATCTGTTGCGCGACAAAACCAAGAAGGACGAAGACTCGCTCCGCTACCCGATTGTCCATCTGAAAGGCAACGATCTTGAAATCGCCATGACGCACGGCAATCAATATGGCGAAGAATATTATTCGTTCGTCAACGGGCAATATACTACGCAGGGTGGAACGCACCTCAACGCGCTCAAAGAGGCCGTTGTTGAAACGATTCGCCGTCACTTCGACAAAAATTATGAGGTATCGGACATACGGTCGTCAATCATAGCAGCGGTGAGTATTCGGGTTCAGGAACCTGTATTTGAATCGCAGACAAAAACTAAACTCGGGTCGCAAAACATGTCTCCTGAGTCAAATGCTCAATCGGTCAGTTCATTCGTCAAAGATTTCGTTAAAGAACGCTTAGACGATTTCCTGCACATGAACCCCGCTGTGCGTGAAGCGCTTAAGAAGCGAATCGAACAATCGGAGCGGGAACGCAAAGAACTCGCCGGTATTAAAAAACTTGCCAATGATCGTGCCAGAAAAGCAAGTCTGCACAACAAAAAACTGCGTGATTGTCGCAACCATCTACCCGACCTGAAAGCTGAGGATCGCTACCAGTCTACACTGTTCATTACTGAGGGCGATTCGGCCAGTGGGTCAATCACCAAATCGCGTAATGTGCAGTCGCAGGCCGTTTTCAGCTTGCGTGGTAAACCGCTCAACTGCTTCGGCCTGACAAAAAAAGTGGTCTACGAGAATGAGGAATTTAACTTGCTTCAACACGCCTTAGACATTGAAGACGGGCTGGAAGGGTTACGTTATAATCGCATTGTAATTGCTACGGATGCCGATGTAGACGGAATGCACATTCGATTGCTGATGTTGACGTTTTTTCTGCAATTTTTTCCTGACATGGTGCGCAATGGTCATTTGTATATTTTAGAAACGCCATTGTTTCGGGTACGTAACCCGAAAAACCATAAAGAGACAACGTATTGCTATTCGGAAGAGGAAAAGCAAGCCGCTATGGATAAGTTGACAAAGGGCGGTAAAAAGATTGAGATAACACGTTTTAAGGGTTTAGGTGAGATTTCGCCGGACGAATTTGGCTTGTTTATTGGCGAAAACATGCGTCTGGAACCAGTCATTATGGAAAAGGAAACGTCAGTTCCTAAGTTACTCAGTTATTACATGGGCAAAAACACGCCCGACCGCCAACGGTTCATTATCGACAATTTGCGTGTCGAGAAAGACGTAGACGAAGTGGCTCTGGTATAAATTTTAGGGTAAGGCGTAAAAGGGGTAAAGTGTAAGTGGTAAGTTTGCAGTCGCGAATACTACTTACGCCTTACCTTTTTTACGCCTTATGACTTTAGAGTCTCTCCGTAACGACATTGATGCCCTCGACGATCAACTTCTGACGCTGCTTAATCAACGTATGGAACTGGTACGCCGGGTGGGTGATCTCAAACGCACTACCAACACGGTTATTTATCGGCCGGAGCGCGAGAAACAAATTCTGGACCGGCTTCATGGGCAAAATGAGGGTCTTTTGAATCGATCGGCTATTGAGGCCATTTTTCTGGAAATATTTGCTGTATCGCGCAACCTCGAACTACCCGAACAGGTAGCCTACCTGGGGCCGGAAGGGAGCTTTACGCATCAGGCCGCCGAAAGTCGCTTTGGGGCAATGAGCGTATACATGGCCCTGCCCACCATACGTTCTGTGTTTGAAAGTGTTGAAACGGGACGAGTTCGATTTGGCGTTGTACCTATCGAAAACAATCAGGAAGGCGTTGTAGAAGAAGCTATTGATTTACTGCTCGAAAAAGACCTTCGCATTGCGGCTGAAGTTCAGATTCCGGTGCATTTTACCTTTGCAACGAAGGCTGAGAAATTATCCGACATTACCCATATTTATTCCAAGGACATCGCATTTCGGCAATGCAGTCGGTTTTTGACTGATTATTTCGATGGACTGAAGGCTGAATTGATACCGGTCGAATCGACATCCAAAGCCGCTAAACTTGCGGCTCAGCAGCCACATGCAGCGGCTGTCTGTTCGCATATTGCGGCTAAGTTGTTCGATGTGCCTGTGCTGTTCGATAATATTGAAGATAGTGATCTGAACCGGACACGCTTCCTGATTCTGGCCAAAGATTTTGTAAACCAGCCCAGCGGCCACGACAAAACCACCCTCATTGCCCGGTTGCCTAATACCCAATCACCAGGGGTACTAGCCGAATTTTTGCAGGAATTCAATGCCCGCGGCATCAACCTGACTAAAATTGAAAGCCGTCCATTACGTGATGGGGCCACTTTTCGCTATTGGTTTCTGCTTGAGTGCGAGGGTCATGCCAATGACCCTGATTTGAACGAAATCTTACATCACCATTCTGCCGAGGTAAAACTGCTCGGAAGTTATGTGCGGGTATCGTAATTCATGGCTAGTTGCTCTTTGCGGACGATTAGACTAGTTAATCCGCAAAATTACGAGTAGGCTATACTTAAAACCACAAGAAGAAATATCAGGTGATCATTGCCTTGCTATAAAATGCGTAACGTGGTTTCACGTTACGCATTTTACGTATAGTGGGGAAAGTAAAAAGCGAGTGCGGCCCCGCCGACACCATAGAGCCGTGGTACTAGCTGTACAATTTTTTATTAAAAAAACTGAATACTGTATTGCAGTTGAACAGGTTTGACGAATATGGACGGGGTAGGATCATAAAAATGATAGGCAACTAAACCAGTTATCTCTCTATTGCGCTTTTATTAAGTAAAATATAAGCCCAGATTCACGTTAGAAAAGTAGATTTCAGTAAAACCATGCCTACTTTACATATTCCGCCGATATTGCCCGCCTACGGCATAAAGTGCGTTTGACAATTGCCCCAGTGAACACACTTTAGTGGCTTCCATCAAACTCTCGAAAATATTGTCGTTGGTAAGGGCAGCGGCTTGCAGATTTGTCAGTGCAATTTCAGCTTCGGCGCGGTTTCGTTCCTGAAATACCTGACAGGATTCTACCGCGTAGCGTTTTTCGTCGTCGGTAGAGCGGATAACTTCGGTTGGAATTACGGTAGGCGAACCAGCCGGGTCAAGAAACGTATTGACACCAACAATGGGGAGTTGACCATTATGTTTCAGCGTCTCGTAATACATCGACTCTTCCTGAATTTTGCTGCGCTGATACATGCGTTCCATCGCGCCCAAAACACCTCCCCGCTCATTAATCGCCAGAAATTCCTGATAGACAGATTCTTCAACCAGATCGGTTAACTCCTCAACGATAAACGCGCCTTGCAAAGGATTCTCATTTTTTGTTAGGCCAAACTCCCGGTTGATAATCAATTGTATCGCCATTGCCCGCCGGACCGATTCTTCGGTTGGCGTCGTTATGGCTTCATCGTAAGCGTTGGTATGAAGCGAGTTACAGTTGTCGTAAATTGCCAGTAGAGCTTGCAACGTCGTGCGGATATCGTTGAAGCCGATCTCCTGTGCGTGCAGACTTCGGCCTGATGTCTGGATGTGGTATTTGAGTTTCTGTGAGCGGTCGTTGGCGTGGTATTTATGCTTCATCGCCTTCGCCCAAATCCGACGCGCCACCCGGCCTAATACGGTATATTCGGGGTCCATACCGTTCGAGAAAAAGAACGATAAATTTGGGGCGAAATCATTCACGTTCATGCCTCGGCTAAGGTAGTATTCCACAAACGTAAAACCGTTGGAGAGCGTGAACGCCAGTTGCGAAATGGGGTTGGCTCCGGCTTCGGCAATGTGATACCCCGAAATGGAAACGGAATAAAAATTCTGTACCCGGTTGTCGGTAAAGTACTGCTGAATGTCGCCCATCATTTTGAGCGCAAACTCGGTAGAGAAAATGCAGGTATTCTGCGCCTGATCTTCTTTCAGAATATCGGCCTGAACAGTCCCGCGTACTTTCCGTAGCGTGTCGGCTTTTATTCGCTCATACACATCGCGTGGCAACACTTTATCGCCCGTTGTGCTCAGCAGTAATAGACCCAGGCCGTCATTGCCGTCGGGCAGGTCACCTTGATACGTGGTTGCCAAATTTTCTTGCCCTATGTTTCCTTCCTGTCTCTTCTCTTTTAAATACTTCTCACATTGTTGATCAATAGCCGCATTGAGGAAAAAGCCCAGCAACATAGGTGCAGGGCCGTTTATGGTCATAGAGACGGAGGTCGCCGGGTTGCAAAGATCGAAGCCGGAGTAAAGTTTCTTGGCGTCGTCGAGGGTGCAAATGCTTACACCCGAGTTACCAACCTTACCAAAAATGTCGGGCCGCATAGCCGGGTTTTCGCCGTAAAGTGTAACCGAATCGAAAGCTGTTGACAACCGTTTTGCGGGCAATCCTTTTGAGACGTAGTGGAATCGTCGGTTGGTGCGCTCCGGCCCGCCTTCGCCCGCAAACATACGCGTAGGGTCTTCGCCTTCGCGTTTGAGTGGAAATACGCCGGCTGCGTAAGGAAACTCACCCGGTACATTTTCGGTCAGTAGCCAGCGCAGTACGTCGCCCCAGTCGTGGTATTTCGGTAGGCTGACTTTCGGTATTTTTAAATGAGAAAGCGTCTCTGAATATAAGGGTTGCCGAATGATTTTGTCGCGAACAGTAAACTCATAAAACTCTGCCGTGTAGCGTTGCTGCATCGTGGGCCACTGTTGCAGTAGGGCGAGGCAGTCGCGGTGCAACCGGGCTTCGAGTTCGGTATATAGTCGCTGTAACTCTTGCGTCAACGGCCCATTGCCAACCATCTTCAGCGTTCCATCAAGCTGGTATAACTTCCGCGCCAGCGTTGTTTGCTCATTCACAAACGTGTCGTATCGGCGGCTTTCCTCCACTATCTCAGCTAGATAGCGAACCCGGTCAGCCGGAATTACGGGCGTCGGATTTTGGGTTTCGGTAGTCGGCACAGGATCCGAATTGGTTGTTGTGGTAAACCCGTCTGATTGCCCTGGTAAATCCAACACAGAAACCAGCTGGTCAACGAGCGCATTCATGCCTGCATCGTTAAATTGCGACGCGATTGTTCCCAAAATGGGCAGAGCCTCATCCGGCACGTCCCACAAATTGTGGTTACGTCGGTATTGTTTTCGTACGTCGCGGAGGGCATCCAGCGAACCGCGTTTGTCAAATTTGTTAATGGCGATTACATCGGCGAAGTCGAGCATGTCGATCTTTTCCAGTTGAGTAGCCGCGCCATATTCGGCTGTCATCACGTAAAGCGTTTTGTCGGCGTGTTCGGTAATCTCCGTATCGGACTGCCCAATGCCCGACGTTTCGACAATAATCAGGTCGAATCGTGCCGCTTTGCAGATATCAATTGCATCTTGCACATGACGACTGAGGGCCAGATTCGACTGGCGGGTAGCCAGCGAACGCATATATACCCGAGGTGAATTAATGGCGTTCATGCGAATACGGTCGCCCAAAAGTGCCCCGCCCGTTTTTCGTTTAGACGGATCGACCGAAATAATTGCCAGTGTTTTGTCTGGATACGTCCGCAGAAACCGCAGTACTAATTCATCAATCAGTGACGATTTTCCCGCGCCCCCGGTGCCGGTGATGCCGAGGACTTTTGGCGAAAGAGCGGGCTTCTGAAGTGGATTAAATTGGTCGGGATGATTTTCAGCAGTGGTAATGAGCCGGGCAATTTGGTTTGGATTTTCCTGTAAAGACCGGTCGGAATGTCCCAAAGGAGAACCGCTCATCACTGCCGGTTCTGCAATATCCTGCGTCTTTATGGGTGGCAAGGCGAAATCGCACTGTTGCAACAAATCATCAATCATTCCTTGTAAGCCCATCGACCGGCCATCATCGGGGGAGTAGATTCGGGCGATGCCGTAAGCCTGTAGTTCCTTAATTTCTGACGGTAGAATAGTGCCACCACCTCCGCCAAAAATTTTGATATGCCCAGCCCCGCGTTCGTTCAGCAGGTCGTGCATGTACTTGAAAAATTCCAGATGCCCACCCTGATAACTCGTCACGGCAATGCCTTGTACGTCTTCCTGAATAGCACAATTTATAATCTCGACGACAGAGCGATTATGGCCGAGATGAATAACTTCGGCACCTGACGACTGCATAAGCCGGCGCATCAAGTTGATAGCTGCGTCGTGACCGTCAAATAGCGAAGCCGCCGTAACAATGCGGATTTTATGGGTGAATGCTTGGGGTAGTAATGGCTCGGCCTTCGACTTTTGGACAGTCATGATTGATGCTGACTTTATTCGTTTGTTAATGTTGAATCCTTAAATCGTACAACATTGTATTGCCAAATCTACGATCATTCAGCACACGAAGGAGTTTGTTTCTCTTTTTTTGTCGCTGAGCGAACCTATCCTGTAGCTTTGTGTCTGTATTTCATTGATATGCACATGAAACGTAAACGCGTTGCCCGATTGATTGCTGCTGGACTTTTCATTGCGGGCGCAGTAACTGCCACCGTTCAGGCACAGGATAAAGCTCTGCTGTATAAAGTGACAGGCCCAGGAATAGCAAAACCGTCGTACCTCTATGGCACGTTTCACTTGATTTGCCCTGCCGACCTGCAAATTACGGACCCCATAAAAAAGGCCATCGGTTATGCCCAACAGGTGTATCTGGAACTTGATATGGACGACCCCGCCATGATGGGGAGTATGCAGAAGGCGATGATGATGTCTGATGGGAAAACGATAAAAGATCTGCTATCGCCCGAAGATTACACCGTATTAGACAATTACCTGAAGCAGAAAATGACTGTGGGACTGGCGCAGATGGGGGCCTTCAAACCCATTGGTATTATGTCGATGATGTACATGACGATGCTGCCTTGCCAGCCTGCATCTTACGATCTGACCTTTGCACAGATGGCTGCGGCTGATAAAAAAGAAGTGTTAGGCTTAGAAACGATTGACGCGGAAATGGCCGCACTTGATAAAATTCCGCTATCTGAACAGCTAAAAGGGTTAGTGGATATGGCTAAAAATCCGGAGGAAGCGAAGAAAGAATTTGCCGACTTGATCGCCATTTACAAAAGCCATGACCTGACCAAACTGATGGGTACGATGAAAAGCAGCAAGTTCAGCGGGGGAGATTTTACGCAGTATGAGGAGAGCCTTCTCGGTGACCGTAACCTTAGCTGGATTCCGGTTATTGAAAAAGCTGCCAAGGAAAAACCAACATTTTTTGCGTTTGGTGCCGGGCATTTAGGTAGTGATAAAGGCGTTGTAAAGCTGCTCCGAAGGAAGGGCTACACGGTAACACCAGTACAGTAAGCAAGATGGGTTATAAATAAGTAGAGAGTCAGTACATAAAAAGTGGCTTATGTGTCTCCACAAGCCACTTTTTATGTACTGACGGTTAGACTTGAACCTCTTGTTGCTTTGAGTAAGGTGTAAGCTCTTGCGAAAAGACTATCAACATAAATTCTGTTTAGAACGATCATCCTTAATCCATGAACAATTTTTTCTCATTTAGTGGCATAGTCACGTCTCTACTAGTTGTAAATACTGTGTGGGGGCACCTCACTAATGTTACCCCGGTGCCACCCGCCCGTACCGTAAAGAAGGCAATTGCCCCGGCAGAATTAAAGATGCCGACTGGCTTTTCGGCGACCATCGTTGCGGAGGAGATCGGATCTGCCCGGCACATTGCCATCAGCAAGACCGGTGATATTTACGTAAAACTTGCCAAGCTGAAAGATGGTAAAGGAATTTACCGCTTGCGAGATACGAATAAGGATGGCCTTGTCGATGAGCGCGTTGGCTTTGGAGATTATCCGGGTACGGGGATTTTTATTAGAAACGGGTATTTGTATACATCGTCTAACAGCAGCATATATCGCTACCAACTGAATAACAATCAGGAAGTAATCAATCCAGATCAGCCCGAAAAGCTGGTATCGGGTCTGAGGGAAAAAGATCGCGACAAATCGAAGTCTATTGCTGTCGATAATCAGGGAAATGTCTACGTCAATATCGCGTCGGATAACGATGCCTGTCGGGAAGCGGGGACTGGAAAGGGTCAAATGCCCTGCACACTGCTGGATTCGGCGGCTGGCATCTGGAAATTTAAAGCCAACGTTCCTGACCAGACCTACGCCAATGGCATGCGTTATGCTACCGGTTTGAAAAATGTTGTGGGATTGGATTGGAATAGTAAAACCAATTCTTTGTTTGTCATGCAGCATGGCCGGGGCAAGTTCGATGATTTTTACCCCCAGTATTACACGCCTAAGCAAAGTGCTGAGTTGCCTGCCGAAACGATGTATGAAGTACATCAGGGCGATGATGCTGGTTGGCCCTATGTTTATTACGATCAGTTTCAGAAAAAGAAAATTCTGGCACCGGAGTATGGGGGTGATGGAAAAAAAATGGGTACGGCAAAGACAATCAGCCCATTAGTGGCTTTTCCGGCTCACATGGGTCCCAATGGACTTTTGTTTTATACGGGGACAGCCTTCCCGGAGCGGTACCGGAATGGCGCTTTTATCGCCTTTCATGCCCAATCGCAGGAATTGCATAAAGGGTATTTAATTGGGTTTGTTCCCTTCAAAAATGGGAAACCGTCGGGGCCTTGGGAAATCTTTGCGGATAATTTTGCAGGAACGGATTTAGTCAAACCAACGGGCCCTGTTCAGCATCGTCCCTGTGGGTTAGCGCAAGGCCCGGATGGGTCTTTATATGTGACCGACGACCTGAACGGAACACTTTTTAAAATCAGTTATCAGGCTTCTAGCCGAAAAATAACAGCTTCCTCGAAGAAATAGCAGTCGTTTTTGATCACTGACGGCATCACTCACAAAAGCAGATTTTCGCAGACAATTAAAATTGTTTTCTGCGAAAATCTGCTTTTTTCATTTGCGGGCTTCTGCGTGAAATAGACTAGCCTTATTTCACATCTGTTATCTCTAGCACAACACTGGTTCGGCGGGTATCGACTTGCGGGTCAAAGCCTATGGTCATCAGGTAGTTGCCGGAATAGGTCGCTGTGTTTTTGTTGATTGCCGATGAGGCTCCCGGATAAACGTTCAGTTCCTGAATCCGGTAGTTTTTAGCCGGATCAAGCCCGTTTAGTTTGATAGGCGCAGTGCTACCCGCTTTATAGCGATTCTTCACTAAAAACGTAAACCAAACTGCCCGATCCTGCGACTCGCTCACATATATCGCCGAGGCCACGTCGTTGGTGTAAGGAGAGGCCAACCGGAAAAGATCACCCTTCCAGATTACGTTCTTGATGTTTTCATACGTTTTGAGTGCCTGCTGGCTGAACTGCAACTCCGGTTCCGTTAGCTTACTGACCACAATATCGTACCCGATTTTGCCCATCATCGCCACATCCGTCCGAAATTTAATGGGCTGTTTACCCCAGTCCGTTATGTGGTTACAACTCGCGATTGACGGAAAGAAATACGAATAATTCCACTGAATAAACACCCGTTCCAGCGCGTCGGTATTGTCGCTTGGCCAGTATTCAGTAAAGTATTTGAGGGCACCGTAGTCTACTCGGCCACCGCCCCCCGAACAAAGCATCATCGGTAGGGTAGGGTACTTGGTCCGAAGCCGTTCCAGCACTTTGTAAAGCCCTTGCACATAATCGACATAGAGATTTGACTGGTTCTGAATCGTGGCCGAGTAAGCGTTGTAAATCACGGCGTTACAATCCCACTTGATGTAGCCCAGGGTTGGGTTTTTGGTGAGCAGGTCGTTCACAATCCCATAGACGAAATCCTGAACTTTCGGATTCGATAGGTCGAGAACCAACTGATTTCGGAAATAATACTCCGACCGGTTTGGTAGCTTGATGACCCAATCGGGGTGTTTTTCGTATAGTTCACTTTTGGGACTCACCATTTCGGGTTCCAGCCAGATACCGAATTTGATACCCGCGCTTTCGGCTTCCTTCACTAGATAACCAAGTCCGTGCGGAAGTTTTTTGACGTTTTCCTGCCAGTCGCCCAATCCTGTCTTATCGTTATTGCGGGGGTATTTATTGCCAAACCAACCGTCGTCTAACAAAAACAGGTCTACACCAAGTTTTTTGCCGTCTTTAAAAAGTGCGCCCAACTTCTCTTCGTTAAAATCGAAATAGGTTGCTTCCCAGTTGTTTAGCAACGTCAGGCGGTTGCCTTCCCCCTGCGGAATACGATGTTTACGCGCCCAGCGGTGAAAACTTCGGCTGGCTCCACCTTTACCTTTGTTGGAGTATGTGAACAGGAAAGCGGGCGTAGTGAACTCAACGCCGGGAGCTAATGTATAAGCGGATGCATACGGATTAATGCCGGGTATTATACGTAGATTATGCAAAGGATCCACTTCAAAAGCCAGTTGAAAATTACCCGACCACGAAAGCGTACCGGCAATTACTTCGCCACGGTCTTCATCGGCGGGTTGGTTAAGCGACACCAGAAACGAAGGCGGCTGGAATAAATCGGCCCGCGTGCCAAGCTTGGAATCCAGTATTTTAATACCTTCGGTGAGTGGCACTTCGCTTGGGTTCATTTCGTTAGCCCAGTCGCCGTGAAAATGTGTCAGGTAGTAATTCTGAGCCGGAATATACAGATTAGCCGACGCATATTTTTGGAGCACCACCGGCTTCTTTTCGGTATGGCGAATAGACGACCATTGCTCAATGACATCCTCTTTCTGGTAAGCCTTGTAAAACAGCGTTACCTCAAACGGGTATTGAGGGTCTTTCAAATAGACCTTCGTTAGCACGACGCCATCGGCTATAGACTGTGTTTCGTGCCGAACATATTTAAGGTCGAGCGAAGGGTTTCCATCGGCATGGGTTACCTGAATAGCGGGTTCCAGCAAATTACGGCTTCCCGCCGAGGTATACGCAGAATTATAAATACCCGTGTAGTCTTCACCCCGCTTACCGTTAGCTGGAATCGCAGCATACTCTGCCGTGTTGCGGAGTTTCGGTCCCAAGTGGACGATGGTGGCTATTTTTTCTTTATCGACCCGAATAACCAGAGCGGTTTGCTGGGTTTCAATCGTAATATGGACATCGTCTGGTGCAGCCTGACTTCCCATAGCTGGTATGGTCAAGACAGCGCTAGCTACAGCGAGTAATGTATAAAAATAGACGTTCATGAAAATGGAAAGTTGGGCGAAATCACTGGAAAAAACAATTGACACATATTAGTTGCCTGGCTTGGTGGTATACTCCTGAAACCGGTACACCTCCTGCCGTACTACATCAAACATCTGGGCCGTCTGGCTGCGGAGTTGTTTATAAGCTGGAGCTGGCATGATGGGATTAGGCGTGTCGGCCAGAGTAGGGTCGGCAATGGCACTCAGGTTTGTCACGTACTGAGCGATGCTGAACTCATAACCCTTTTCGCTGCCATTAGGGATAACCAAGGATGAAAAATCCCAACCGAGGAGGTTATTCCGCTTGATACGGTCCTCGCTCAGCCGCTTCATCTGGCTAACTACGCCAGCATAATCAGCGCCCGGGTTTCGACGTTTAATCCGCTCAATAACCATAAACTGGGTGCCATCGGGGGCAAATTTTGGGGCAAAAGTACCATCCGTTATTTCCCAGATTTCTATTTTAACAACAGGAGCGGTGTTCCGGTCGCGTTTTTGCAGATCGGCCATTTTCGCTTGTACGCTATCGCCATACATACGGGTCATTGCCTCCGGCGACGCTCCTTTTATGGCCATCTCATGCGTAATAATTCTCGTTACGTAATCATATTCGGTCTGGTTTGGATTGGATGTAAACTGCTTGACCGTCATATACCAGCCTTCTAACTTTCCTTCATCCACAGCCGCCTGGTTAACTTTTTTCCATTCCCGCTCCACTGGCAACGCATCCTGAATGGTCAGTCCCGGATTTAGTTTGTGGTAAATCAGGTACATGTAAGTTTTCTGTGGAGCCTTGGATTGAGCGCGTACGTTGTCCGTATGAGCAGCTAAGAAGCTCATTAGGATCGCTGTACGCAGTAAAAATGATAACTGATTCATGGAAGGGGTTTTGTTTGGGAAAGGATTTTAGGGAAGTAACAGTAGGGAAATAGCAAAGTAAAGAGTTTACCGGGGCAATCTAACCAAAAACGGCTTTTCTAGATAGCATGAACGTTAGGTTGGCCCCTAAAAATCAATGAAACCTTGCTGTTGATTGATTCCAATATATATAGCCTGCATCTGAACGGGATTTTAGTTAATGGCGTCTTTATCCGCGAAAAACTGCCTGATTGAAGAACGGCTGAATTGGCAAGGGGTGGGTGATATGTGTAGAGCTAAACCTACCGCTTACTAATGTCATTTGGAAGTATCATGACTAAACTGCTGCTTTACTTTTGAACGACTCATTAAGCTGTGTTTGAAGGAATACCGGAGGTAGAAGCGGCTGAAAACCAACAAAATATAGTTCCATTATGCTGCGTACTATAGTGTGTTGGATGGTTCCAGTTAATCGGTTAATACGGCTTCATCAATAGTCATTTGGCCAGTTTTTGCCAATACGAGCCACAGCATTTGGGCTTTCGTGAGATCGAGTAAATGGACAATGCGTTTTTGATTAAGTTTCGTCCTACTATTAACTATAAAACTATGCTAGCATTTATAGGTCTGGGTGGTCCAGAATTTCTTGTTATTTTCCTCTTTTTTTACATTACTCCTATTCCTCCTCTTTGGGCTATTTTTAAAAAGTCCGGCCAAAATCCTTGGTTTAGTTTATTGCTTTTACTTCCCGGAATAGGCATTTTAATTGCGCTATACATCCTGGCTTATTCCAATTGGCGTATTGAAAAATGAGTGAGGATGAGAAAGTTAACTCATAAATGACAATCCAGACTTCGCGACTGGGTGTATTGATAGCGCTCATTTTCATGGATTTATGCGTCGATGGATAGATATCGTTTGGGCTAATATCCACTTATATTGTGCAGGCCGGTAGACAAGAATTCCAACTCAAACAGGGTCGGTTTGCGCTACTGTGTAAAAGTAAGGTTACCTCCCTAATACTATGTCATTTCTCCACTATCAACCCTATCGCTTATTAAGTAATGTGACGTCCAACAGATAGTTGGTTGCTGTTATTATTCGTCTGATGAGCATTTAAGCGAAACTCCTTTCGTCCTAATTTAATCATTACTTAATCGGTAGAATATTAAAAGCCGAGCTTTCCTACTTAGGATCAATTCTTAGCTCAATTAGCCGATTTAAGTAGATTAATAACCTTGATGAAAAACGTAAAACTGACCTTACTTGCCTGTTTAACCAGTTTATCTTTAGTAACCAGCGTTCCTAGTCTGGCGCAAAAACAGAATCTGGGAATCTTTGAGGGACATGGTGACATTGGTGCCGTTCTCAAACCCGGTTCTGCCAGCTACAATGCCCAGACCCACCAGTATGAACTCTCCGGTTCGGGTTACAATGTCTGGTTTGACCACGATGAATTTCAGTTTATGTGGAAACGCATAAAAGGCGATTTTATCCTCTACACGCGAGCCGCCTTAGTCGGCAAAGGCGTTGATCCTCACCGCAAAGTGGGCTGGATGGTTCGGAGTAGTCTGGATGGTAAATCTGCTCATGTTAACGCTGTCGAACATGGCGATGGGCTTACATCACTACAGTTTAGACGGACTACCGGGGCTAATACGGAAGAGGTTCGTTCAAAAATAACGGGTGCCGACGTAATCCAACTGGAACGGAAAGGAAATACCTACACGATGCGAATGGCTAAGTTTGGTGAAGCGTTTGTGACCGAGCAGGTGACCGATCTCGATCTTGGCGATGAAGTCTACGTTGGGTTATTTGTTGGGTCGCATAACAAAGACGTACTCGAACGGGGTGTCTTCCGCGATGTACGGATCAGCGTTCCTGCGCATGACGGGCTGGTACCCTACCGTGACTATCTGGCCAGTAATCTGGAAATACTGGACGTAGCGACGGGTAACCGAAAAGTGATCTTCAATGCACCAAAATCTATTCAGGCA
Organism: Spirosoma flavum; assembly: GCF_042686045.1. Lineage (NCBI taxonomy): Bacteria > Pseudomonadati > Bacteroidota > Cytophagia > Cytophagales > Cytophagaceae > Spirosoma > Spirosoma flavum. The sequence continues at coordinate 377,124 of NZ_JBHUOM010000023.1, read as the reverse complement.
CCCAACTGGATGCCAAATGGTAAAACCCTGCTGTATAATGGCGATGGCCTGATGTATACGTTTGATCTGGCCAAAGGCAAGCCAACGTTACTAAACACGGGGGCGGTTAAAAATAATAATAACGACCATGTACTGTCCTTTGATGGCAAGATGCTGGGTCTGAGCAGTGGCGTTAAAGAGTTGGGTGGCTCAATCGTTTACACCGTTCCGGCAACGGGTGGCGAACCCAAACAGATTACACCCAAAGGCCCTTCCTATTTGCATGGCTGGTCGCCGGACAAGAAGACGCTGATCTTTACGGGGTCTCGGAATGACGAATATGATATTTACAGCGTTCCCGCTGCCGGTGGTGCTGAAGTTCGGCTGACCGATGCCAAAGGACTCGATGATGGGCCTGAATACACCCCTGATGGCAAGTATATCTATTTTAATTCGAGTCGCACCGGCACCATGCAAATCTACCGCATGAAACCCGATGGTAGTGAACAGGAAGCTATCACAAACGGGGAGTTTAACGACTGGTTTCCGCACATCTCGCCCGATGGTAAATGGATTGTGTTTGTTTCCTTTCTGAAGGAGGAGGTAAAATCTGACGATCATCCATTTTATAAGCACGTTTACCTGCGCATGCTGCCAATTTCGGGGGCGGGCCGACCCAAAGTAATTGCCTACATCTACGGTGGTCAGGGTACAATCAATACCCCTTCGTGGTCGCCCGATAGCAAACGGGTCGCTTTTATCAGCAACACGGCAGAAAGCAGTGTCAGCCCGGTCGAAAAATAACTTCTGTGTTTCCTGACCAACAAATCTGGCTTCATGCGTACAACAAACCTGTTTCTCCTAGTCGTAGCTATTTTTCTTTCCATCAGCTTTATACCGACCAAAACCATTGGCGTTTTCCAGGAAAGTCAGGATGTTGGTAAACCTAAACTCGCGGGTTCATCGCAGTACGACAAAAAAACTAAAGAGTATACGTTGAAGGGCTCTGGATACAACATCTGGTTCGAGCGCGACGAATTTCAATACCTGTTCAAAAAGATAAGCGGTGATTTTACGGTAACCGCCGATTTTGAGTTCGTCGGAACTGGTACTGACCCGCACCGCAAAGTGGGCTGGATGGTTCGTGAATCATTGGACGACAATGCCTCCCACATTAGTGCGGTTGCTCATGGTGATGGCTTGACGGTATTCCAATGGCGGGTAACCAAAGGGATGGCTATGCGCGACCCCGAAGATGAAATTTTTAGCCCCGAAAAAAACATCCAGACGATTCAGATAGAGCGTAAAGGCGATGAGTACACCATGCGGGTAGCCGCAAAAGGGGACGCTTTACAAACCGTTGGTTCACACACCATGTCCAATTTATCGGGGCCGCTATTTGTGGGGCTGTACATCTGTTCGCATAATCCCGAAAAAGTTGAAGAAGCTATCGTGAGAAACGTTCAGATTGTTCAGCCCAAATCTTAAATGAGTAACTAGAAGCGATGTGGTGTCGGTTGCTCACAACCGACACCACATCGCTTCTAGTTGCGAGAATCTGCGAGAAAATCACTATCAATATGCTACCTAAAATATCTCATGTAGTTGGGCAACTGGTGTTATACTCGTTTGTTGGACTGATGCCCAATTTATCGCTGGCCCAGACTACACCTACAGAAATACCCCTTTGGTCGGGTGGGGCTCCCGGCTTTGAAAATCGACGGAATGAACCCGCTCAGGCAAAAGACTACTGGATTCGTAACATCCATAATCCATCGATCACAGTCTATTTGCCTCCCAAGGAGAAAGCGACAGGTGCCGCCGTTATTATTTGTCCCGGTGGTGGGCACCGCGAACTGGTTTTTAACGCCGAAGGTCAGCAACCAGCCGCCTTTCTGAATAGTATTGGGGTTGCAGCTTTTGTGCTGAAATACCGATTGAGTCGCGAAACGGGTTCGCCGTATTCACTGGATAAGCACCCGCGCGAAGATGCGTATCGGGCCATGCGATTGGTTCGAAGCCGGGCCAAAGAATTCGGTATTGATCCAAATCGACTAGGCATGCTGGGTTTCTCCGCCGGTGGTGAAGTTGTGGCTATGGTTGCTTATGCGCCCGGAAAAGGCTTGCCCGATGCCCCGGACCCAATCGACCGACTGGATGGGAAACCTAATTTTCAGATGCTCATTTATCCGGGGCCTTATGGTATTCCTGATACAGTTCCTGCCGATGCACCTCCTGCTTTCCTATTGGCTGCAAACGACGACCCCTGCTGTTCGGGGCCTGTTGTTAGTCTCATTCAAAAGTATCGTATGGCTAATGTGCCGGTAGAAGCTCATCTGTACACGCAGGGGAAGCACGGCTTCAATATGGGCGATCGGTCTAAACTAAATTCTATAAAAACCTGGCCCCAGCGTCTGGCCGACTGGATGGCAGACACGAACCTTTTGCATCCGTAGCGACTAAATTTGTCTACTTTCCGTACTTTTGCGGCATGGAAGTAGCGTGCATAGACGTAGAAGTGCCTGGAATGGAAATCCTTAAAAGCGATCGACTTACTCACCTCAAATACGATATTCGGGGGCCGATTTATGAAAAATCCCTCGAACTGGAGAGTCAGGGATATAAAATTATTAGTCTGAATATTGGCAATCCGGCTACGTTTGGCTTCGATGCTCCCGACGAAATTGTCCACGATATTATTCTAAATATTCGTAACGCACAAGGCTATTCCGACTCACGGGGGCTGTTCTCGGCCCGTAAAGCGGTCATGCACCATACCCAGAATATTGGGTTACCGGGCATTGCGATCAACGATATTTACATTGGCAACGGGGTGAGCGAACTGATCATGTTATCCATGCAGGCGCTACTCAACGAAGGAGACGAAGTGCTGGTGCCATCGCCCGACTATCCGCTCTGGACGGCTTCCGTAGCTTTTTGCGGGGGGAAACCCGTACACTATATCTGCGATGAAGCCTCTGACTGGAACCCTGATCTGGCCGATTTGGAAAGCAAAATTTCGCCCCGAACACGGGCTATTGTTGTCATCAATCCCAACAACCCGACTGGTGCAGTTTATAGTAAGGATGTGCTGGAAGGCATTGCCCGAATTGCCGAGCGACATAAACTCATTGTCTTCTCCGACGAAATTTACGACCGGATTCTATATGACGGAGCCGTTCATTACCCCATTGCCAAAATGATTAACGACACGCTCTGCATCACAATGGGCGGCTTGTCAAAGAACTATAGAGCAGCTGGTTTTCGGGGTGGCTGGATGATTCTGAGCGGAGCGCGGCAGCGGGCCAAATCCTACATCGAGGGGCTAACCCTGCTGGCCAGCATGCGGCTTTGCGCGAATGTACCCACGCAATACGCGATTCAGACGGCGTTGGGCGGCTATCAGAGTATCAATGATTTAGTGATGCCTACAGGCCGATTGCATAAGCAAATCATGCTGGCCTACGAACGCATGACAGCTATTCCGGGCGTAACCTGCGTGAAGCCAAAAGGGGCATTATACATTTTCCCGAAAATTGATTTAACACAGTTTCGCCTTACTAATGATGACGATTTTGTATTGAATCTGCTGACCGAACAGAAAGTATTGGTTGTGTCGGGGAATGGCTTTAATTATATTCACAACGATCATTTTCGTATCGTTTGCCTGCCAACAATTGATGAACTGAATGTGGCAATGGACCGGATTGAAAATTTTTTAGAAAGTCGACGGAAGTAATTGATAGTAAAAGTTCTGTTAAATGCAAAAAGACTCGGGTTATTCTGAGTCTTTTTGCATTTAACAGAACTTTTGGTGGTAAGCTGTGATAACGTATATTGATGATCGTAATAGCACTAAAGCGTATTAATACATGTGTAAAACGTTTTTGGCGAATCAGTTGTTAATATATTCCTTCTCTATAACAAATCTCGTTGGTGTGGCGGTTTGCAACGAGAAGATTTTGATTAGTTTAGAAAAGTATCAATTCATAAAATAAAGTGAGTACGTTTCGCGCCCACTGTCTTTTTTCAGTACATAAATGGAAGAAACAAAAGAAAATATTCATCGCTCTGAAACGCAGAGCACTGAACGCATTACCCAAGATTTACCTAAGCGCGACGAGTTACTCCTGACACCCGACGAACAACGCATCAAAGATGCCTTTCAGGACCACGACTGGAACGAAATAAAAACAGCCGATTCGTGGGTTATCTTCAAGGTGATGGCCGAGTTTGTGGAAGGCTTCGATAAGCTAGCCAAAATTGGCCCTTGCGTGTCAATTTTCGGTTCAGCCCGCACAAAGCCCGACAATCCATACTACAAGATGACCGAAGAGATAGCGGCTAAATTAGTACGGCATGGTTACGGCGTCATTACGGGTGGTGGGCCGGGCATCATGGAAGCCGGTAATAAAGGAGCCTTTGAGCAGGGTGGCAAATCGGTTGGCCTGAATATCCAGCTACCGTTTGAACAACACAGCAACGTTTATATTGACCCCGACAAAAATATTAACTTCGACTTCTTTTTTGTGCGGAAGGTGATGTTCGTTAAATACGCGCAGGGGTTTGTGGTGATGCCCGGCGGTATGGGTACGCTCGATGAATTATTCGAGGCTGTAACGCTGATTCAGACTCGTAAAATCGCCCGTTTCCCAATTGTACTTGTTGGCAAGTCGTATTGGCAGGGACTAATTGATTGGATTACCAACGTGATGCTGGACGAACAGCATAATATTAATGCGGAAGATATGAAACTCATCAGCATCGTTGACACACCTACCGAGGCTGTCAAAGTCATTGATGATTTTTATAATAAATACTTACTGAAACCTAATTTCTGATGTGATGCGGCTGGAAAGCCACATGGTTGAAGGATAAGACTACCCAACTACGTGGCTTTCCAGCCGCATTATAATTCTAAAAAGAAACTGGTACTTCAACCAGCGTATTTTCCCAGGCAATTAGCAGTACTGAGTCTTTGACGTTATCCTTCATATTTTTAAACTGAATCGAAAGGTTTTCAACCAGCGCTTCAGTTTTTTTGACCGGGGCTGTCACGCGTAAAACATCTAATTCCGGTTTATAACTATACGCGCCCCATTGGTCTAAATCAGTGTTGAAGATAAGCGTCCACTCTGTTTCATTTGGGATGGCATAAAAAGAATACACACCCGCTTTAATCTTCTTGCCCTGAATGGTGGCATCTGTGAAAAATTTAATCTCCGTAGCTTCATTTGCACCCACTCGCCACACTTTACCGTAAGGAATCAGCTTCCCAAACACATCTCTTTCTTTCTTGGCAGGACGGCTATACGTTATCCTTGCGAATACTTTATCGCCTACCTTGGCAGGAGCAAATTTGCGGTCGTGGGCAAAATCGTCAGGATAATAAGCCATGTCCATAGGGCTTTTATCAAGTCCTCTCAATGTCTGTGCTTCAGCAACGAAAGTAAAACAAATAAGTAGACAAGTGAGTAATCCGGAAAATTTCATGCTATCGGTAGTTTAATGGCAAATTAAGGTAAGACGTAAGCTACTTCCACACCATGCATATGCGCTGGCGATTATCTATTAACAAAATTTCTTAGCTAGTGCCTAATGCCTTAAAACGGGGTTTCCTGGGTAGGATCAGCGTTGCCGAAGTTCGACATCGTATTGGCTTTGCTTTTAAAGACACTACCCGCCGATGGTTGTGGGGTCGTGTCAAAGCTACTCAGACCATTTACCTCAGGTGCAAAACCTTGTGTCGGTACTGGCTCGAAATAGGAGTCTAGATCACAGAATTTGGTAAATTTGCTGATGAACCGGAGTTGAATCGTATCCAGCGAACCACTCCGGTTTTTGGCAATAATTACCTCGCCGATTCCAGCTGTCGAATTGCCGTTTTCATCGGCAGTAATATTGTAGTACTCAGGGCGGTAGAGAAAACATACCATGTCGGCATCCTGCTCAATAGACCCTGATTCCCGAAGGTCAGAAAGCTGTGGTTTCTTGTCGCCACCGCGGGTTTCAACGGCCCGGCTCAACTGAGAGAGCGCAATTACCGGCACGTTCAACTCCTTGGCTAAGTTCTTCAACGCCCGCGAAATCGACGCAATTTCCTGCTCACGGTTGCCACCCCGCCCGCCCGATGTATCACCCGACATTAATTGGAGATAGTCAATTACAACCATTTGAATATCGTGCTGGGCTTTCAATCGTCGGCACTTGGCCCGCAGTTCCAAAATAGATAGGGCAGGGGTATCGTCAATAAAAATTGGTGCTTCGGTCAGTCGCTGAATTTTGTGGTGCAATTGTGTCCACTCGTGCGGAGCAAGCGTACCTTTTCTGATTTTTTCGGAATCAATTTCGGCTTCTGCCGAGATAAGCCGGTTTACCAACTGCACCGACGACATCTCAAGGGAAAAAATGGCGACGGGTTTTCCGTGGTCAACAGCCGCGTTACGCAGGGCGCTAACGACAAAAGCTGTTTTACCCATGGCGGGTCTGGCCGCCAAAATAATCAATTCGGTTGGTTGCCAACCCGATGTGACGCGGTCGAGATTCGTAAAGCCCGATGGCACGCCGGTTAATCCTTCCTGATTTTTCTTGGTTTCGAGTTCATTGAGTGCCATCCTGACGATGGTACTCATATCGGCGTAGTTCTTCTTGATGTTTGATTCCGAAATCTTGAAGAGCTGTTGCTCCGCCCGGTCAAGGAGTTCGAAAACATCAGTTGTGTCTTCGTAGGCGTCACGCAGAATCGTTGACGACATGGCAATGAGCGCCCGTTTGAGCGCCTGCTCCGACACAATACGAGCGTGATATTCTATGTTAGCCGCCGAATTGACCCGAAAGGTAAGTTCGGAGACGAAACCGCCCCCACCCACAAGTTCAATCTCGCCGGTTTTGCGCAGTTGCTGGGTAACCGTCAGAAGGTCAATTGGGTCAGAATTACCAAACAGGGTCAGGATCGCCTGATAAATTCGCTGGTGAGCTTCTTTATAAAACGTCTCCGGTTTGAGAATGTCAACGACCGACGAAAGAGCATCTTTTTCAATCATTAATGCGCCCAAAACCGCTTCCTCAAGGTCAAGGGCTTGCGGTGGCAGTTTACCAAGACCCGTATCGAGCCAATGATTTCCGGCTTGCTGACGACCTCCGGCAAAGCCAGACGGTTTGCGAAGGTGTTGGTTTGGGCGTGCGTTGTTCTCCATTATCTTACTGCAAGTTTACGAAATCAAGCTCGCATAAGGCAATTTGACTGATTCAACGTATAGGCCTTGGTGGACCCAAAATGTACGTAACATTCTGGTAATGTTGATGCTATCACGCCGAAAAAAAATTCTATTATTTGAGCAACGGTTTGGGGAGGAGCCTGCGTACATAATACTGAAGTGAAGTAGAGACCTGTACGTCAGCAAGATAGAGATTATCTCATATAAAATACTTGTTTTATGAAAAAATTTAGCAGTAAATAAGAAACCGCTCCGAGTGAATAAATTTTCGTCGAAACGCGTTGTAGAAGCAAAGAAATCGCTTACTTTTCGGAATCACACTTTAACGTTATTCATCGTTTGGTCGAAAAAGTCATTACCCTCGACAATGTATCGCTCATCGACTTTCTGGGCGTAGAGAACCACACTATTAAAGAGGTGGCAGCTGCGTTTCCAATGAGCAAAATTATCTCGCGTGGCAACGAGATTCGTATTAAGGGCACAACGCCCGAAATTAGCCGCATCAGTGATATTCTGGACTCGCTGATGGATCATTACCAGAAATATGGGAAAATTACCCAGGAAAATGTCCAGAATTATATAAATCATAGCGGCCACTTGATAAATGGCAACGGAACTGTTCCGCCAGTACCGCCCAATGATGATGAGGTACTGGTATATGGTACGCGGGGCATAGTCGTCCGGGCGAGGACCGAAAATCAGAAACGTCTGGTCGAAGCCGCTGAGAAGTACGATTTAGTGTTTGCGATTGGGCCGGCAGGTACTGGAAAAACCTACACAGCGGTTGCGGTTGCGGTGCGGGCATTGAAAAACAAAGAGGTCAAGAAGATCATTATTACGCGTCCGGCTGTTGAAGCGGGTGAGAATCTGGGTTTTCTGCCGGGAGATTTAAAGGAAAAAATTGACCCCTATCTGCGCCCTATTTACGATGCACTTGATGATATGATTCCGGCTGAAAAACTGAAGTTTTACACCGAAAATCGAATCATCGAAATTGCACCACTGGCCTATATGCGTGGTCGAACGCTGAACAACGCCTTTATTTTGCTCGATGAAGCGCAGAATACGACCTCTATGCAGATGAAAATGTTTCTGACGCGGATGGGGCCAACCTCTAAGGCGATTATTACCGGCGACCGTTCGCAAATTGATTTACCCAATCGGCAAAAATCTGGTTTGGTAGAATCTGTTGAGATTTTGAAAAACATCAAAGGTATTGCATTTGTTGAGCTTGATGGCAGTGATGTGGTTCGTCACCGGCTCGTTCGCGAAATTATTTCGGCATATGATGAAGCCGGTAAATAATAGTCTGACAAAGTGTAAACGAACCGGCTGGCGTTGGCTGGCCGGTTCGTTTTTCTGTTTACTAACGTCCGTGTCTTGGGCGCAGACTACTGGCGAGGAGCTGCTTAACCGATGCGGGGTGGTTGAGCACGAGCGGATTCTACAACAGCGTAACCCCGCCCGATTGCAACAACTTACTGAGTTGAACCGCCTGATTAAGCAGGCCGAAACAAGTGGTAAGGCGCTGCGACAGGCGGCAGACGAGACTGTTTATCGCATTCCGGTTGTGGTTCATGTAGTACATAGCAACGCATCAGAAGCCATTGGCGGGACGAATAATGGTAATATTTCTAACGAGCAGATTCTCTCACAAATTCAGGTTCTGAACGAAGATTACCGGCGTAAAGAAGGTACGAATGGATACAATACCAGCGCTATAGGTGCCGATGCCCGTATTGAGTTTTTTCTGGCGACTACCGACCCAGACGGAAACTTTACGACTGGTATTACGCGACACTATTATGCACCGAAATCGTCCTTCAATGTTTTCAACGACGATGTGCTGCTCTCACAAATTGCGTACTGGCCCAGCAATCGGTATTTGAACATCTGGGTAACGAAAATTGATAGCTACATTGGCTATACACAGTTTCCGACGGCGGCAGATACCCTGAAAGGGCTACCTGGTTCGACGAATGAGTTCACCGATGGGTCAATTATTGACTATCGTTATTTTGGTAATAAAATCGGTACAGTCAATAGCTCGTCTTTGTATGCGTTAGGACGAACAGCCACGCACGAAATTGGCCATTGGTTGGGGCTAATTCATACCTGGGGCGATGGAAATGGCTGTAATGAGGATTATGTTGCCGATACTCCCCTTACGGAAGATAGGTCTGATGTCTCGCAGTTAACGACCTGTAAACAGACGTACTCAACCTGTATCAGCGGTAAACAAACGCGCGATCTTGTTGAAGATTACATGAATTATTGGCCCGATGCGTGCATGAATCTCTTTACAGCCGGACAGGTTGCCCGAATGCGCCTGGTGATGACATTAAGCCCGCGTCGGGTGCAACTGCTTAAATCAGTCTCCTCTCCCTTAGCTGAAACCGATGTGTTGACAATTAATGTATATCCAAATCCAACGACAACAAGTCCATCCCTTGATGTGCAGTTAAAGGGTTTTCAAACGTTTAGTGTTGATCTGTTCGACGCAACCGGGCGTCAGTTACGAACGGATACATATACAGACTCACCCAGTACCAGAGTTACCTTATCCGTAAATGGGTTGGCAACGGGTGTTTATATTGTTCGGGTCAAGACCGGCAGCGAAATTACCAGTAAGCGCTTGCTGGTGCACTAAGTAATGCGGGTGGTACTCCACTTTCTAGTCTAATTATACAGGCGGGTTGACACTCGCACTACTCAAGATATATGGTTAACGTTTTACCTATTTTGAACCCTGCCGACCTTGAGTCGGCTTTTGCTATTCGTCGACGGGTATTCGTGGAGGAGCAGCACGTTTCGGCTGAAGAAGAATATGATGAATTTGAGGATAGCAGCACTCATTTTCTAGCTCGTGCCGATGAAACACCATGCGGTACAGCCCGCTGGCGACGCACTTCGAATGGGATTAAGTTAGAGCGGTTTGCCGTTCTGGCCTCTTTTCGTGGGCAGGGTGTCGGCAAGGCATTAGTGAAAGCGGTTCTCGCTGATGTGTTTAGTCAGCAACCCGAACCCATCGAGCGAGTCTATCTTCATGCGCAGGTAACCGCTATGCCACTTTATACTGGTTTTGGGTTCATACCGGTCGGTCCTATGTTCGAGGAAGCTGGTATTCAGCATAACAAAATGGTACTGCCGGGGTCTGCTTACCCTAAAGAATGAAAGGCAACCCATTTGTGCGCTATGCAGCCGCCCTCATTGCAGGAGTTCTTTTATATGTTCAATTGCCTGATTGTCTGATAATCCCACTGGCTGCGTTGCTGGTGGGAGGGGGGTTACTCATTTGGGGCTTTGCCCGGAATACAGGTAAAGTTGTCAAGTCTATCCACGCTGCCCCAGGCATTGGTGGTTTATTGATTCTACTGGCTCTCGGTTGGGCTACTACCTATCAGCGCACCGCCATTAATCAGCCCGATAATATTGCTCACTTAACCGATACACTTCGAGCCTACGAAGGCGTAGTAGCTACTCAACCCGAAGAACGTGCCAAAACCTTTCGTGTTGAACTGAACATTCGTCGGGGAAAGTGGAGAAGTCGTGATGCCGATGAATGGCAACCGCTTAGTGGTCGGGTCATTGTTTACTTAGATAAGGCGGGTAGTCCGGTACCTCACTATGGTGAAGTATGGCTGGTCGCTGGTCCGCCCCGGCCCATCGATCCACCTTTAAACCCCGGCGAATTTGACTACAAACGCTACCTTAGTTACCGGAATATTTATCATCAGCAATACCTGCGAACCTTCGGACGAACGGTTCTTGCCATTGATCCACCCAGCCGCATTACCAATCTAGCCACTATTGTCAATCGTTGGGCCGATAGCGTTTTTACTCATCAAGTTGGTACCCGTGCCGAATATGGTCTTGTAAACGCCATGATTCTGGGCGTTCGCGACGATCTGGATACCGAATTATACCGGGCGTATTCAGCCGCCGGAGCCGTGCATATTCTGTCGGTGTCGGGGCTTCACGTCGGTATCCTGTTCACCGTAATGACGCTTCTGCTGGGTCTTCTGCCCAAGCGGCCACGAGGTGAAATCATGATAGCCGTGCTGAAATTGACGATTTTGTGGTTCTATGCCCTCATTACGGGTTTTTCACCTCCGGTGCTTCGGTCGGCGGCTATGTTTTCAATTCTCATAATAGCCACTGCGTCAGGTCGTCAACAGCAACTGGCTAATACATTAGGAGCGTCGGCCTTTTTTATTCTCTGTTTTGATCCCTACGCCTTGTTTTCGGCGGGCTTTCAGTTGTCATATTTGGCGGTGGTAGGTATTGGTATGTGGCAATCAGCACTCTACCAGTCCGTTACCTTTCGCTACAAGTGGGCCAACTGGCTTTGGAAACTTACTGCCGTTGCTCTTGTCGCTCAACTGATTACGTTTCCATTGGGCGTATTCTATTTCCATCAGTTTCCAACGTATTTTCTGCTGGCAAACCCAATAGTTATTGGTATGTCGGAACTATTGTTACCTCTGGCGATGGCAACGCTGGCTTTTAGTTGGATTCCCTACGTAAATGATGGCTTGGGCTGGCTGCTGCAAAAAACGGCCTGGTTGCTCAACTACGCGGTTACCCAAACGGGTCAGTTGCCAGGGGCTGCCTGGGATGGATTGTGGCTCTCGCAAGCGGCCATGATGCTGACGTATGCCGTTATTTTTTGTGGTGCTGCGCTGTTGCTGACACGTAACCGGACATACCTATGGGCAACGTGTACTTCGGCCATACTATTAGCAGGAGTGACCATTTGGAGCGATTACCAACAAGCTCACCAGCAACGGCTGGCTGTACATTTTTTGCCACACCGAACCGCGGTTAGCCTGACGAATGGATATCACAGTCTGTTAATAACTGATCTCGATTCAAACGATACGCGCTCTTTCGATTTTTACCTCAAAAATACTTTTGGGCAATGGGGCGTTTCGGATTTAGCCATTACGAATGCAAACCGAAACGTCGAATCAGCCGATTCGCTTCAACCTACTTCGGTCCATCACCAAACCCGCGATTATGCTTTGTGGGTTTGGCAGGGCAAAACGCTGTTGTTGGTTAACAAACTGAACGGGCCAAATCCCTGGCGTTTACCCGCGGTGGTGGACTACCTCATCATCCGGCGTAATGCCTTACGCGAGTGGAATCAACTCAATGGCCGGGTGGTAGCCCGTCACATCATCTTTGACGATTCCAACAAAACACCACTGACAGACAAGCTATTAGCCGAGGCTAAGGTCAGTGGTATTACCTGTTTCTCCGTTCGGCAGATGGGCGCGTATGTGGCTGAACTAGAGTGATTTCTAGCCAGTTGCATCGTTGTGGTTCGACGGGATAAAATCCACTAAAGGAGGGTGGCCTGAATCAAAACATTTTCCGATTCCTACCGCCCTCGTTTACGCGTTATCAACATAGTCCTTTTATCATCTATATACTCAATAAGGGACTTTTGCCGTCATTGACTGTATCATTACTTGATAACAGACCTTAGGTTAGGGTTGATTGACTCCCTTATTAGCTAGCGAATCTTTTTTCGGGGCAGGTGGACGCCAGCCGCCAATCTCCTTCTGCATATCACCTTTCTTGGATTGATACAGCGTCCATTGCTCCGGCGTAAGAATGGGGTGGAGTTTCTCTTCTTTTTCTTCGTTAAACATCAACATTACCTCCCGAACCTGCTTTATCGTTTCAGGCGAAGGACGGCCACCACCTGTACCAATAATGTCTTTAACCGCATCCTGTTGCTGGCTGGCATACTCATTGTTGAGCTGTTTTACCGATTTCGCCTGATCTTTCGTTAAGGCCAGGTTTTCTTTCAGCCATTTGGTTTCCTTCTGAGCCATATCTCCGGCAATATTCGGTATAGAGGCTCTTGGAGGGCTGCTAGGCATTCCCTGATTCATCCCTCCACCCATTCGGCGACCGCCCATTCCTCCACCCATGCCACCGCCCATTCCACCATACTGACCAAAGCTATGGCTACTGATGGATAGGCCTGCAATCAGGCTTAGGCAATACAACCACATATTTGTCTTGTTCATGATAGCTATTACAAATTAGTTTAGAAATAGTTAGTGTAAAAACATGGCAAAAATACGGGAAGTTATTGGGCTTTCAGAGGGCCAAAAGCCTTAAACTTTTTCGCTACACCAGCCGTTCTTTATTTGTATGGAAATACTCGAAAAAATCCGCAAGGCGTACACGGAGTACGTGCTCGAAAATGGGAAGCAACCCACCTCTGTTTTTCAGTTTGCCAAAAAACTGAAAATTGCCGAAGCTGAATTTTATCCTCATTACGCGTCTTTCGATGCTATTGAAGCCGACATTTGGCTGGCGTTTTTCAATGAAGCAAAAGCGACCGTCGAAGCCGATGAAACGTATCAGGGATATTCTGTTCGGGAGAAGTTACTCGCTTTCTACTATACATGGATCGAGTTGCTCAAAGCCCAGCGTAGTTTTGTGGTATATAGCTATGGCCGATTTGGTCCGTCAGCCCAGCGTCAGACTGCGGGACTAGGAGCGCGGGGTATGGTCTCAAAAACGCCCGTTTTATCTGTGTTTAAAGACGCATTTTTCGACTATTCCCGCGATTTGCTGGCCGAAGGCCGGGAAAGCAAAGAAGTTGAACCGCGCCCGTTTATAACAGACCGTTACCCGAACGCACTTTGGGGCCAAACACTTTATCTACTTGATTTCTGGGTGCGCGATGTGAGTAAGAATTTCGAAAAAACCGACTCTGCCATTGAGAAATCAGTTAACACCGCCTTCGATCTAATTGGCCGTTCGCCTTTAGATACCCTGTTCGACTTCGCTAAGTTTATGTACCAGAATAAGTAGGCGAACGAGCGAAAGCAGATTCTTTTGATACCCACGTTTTCGCTCGTTCATTCTTTCGCTGTATGAAAATTCAAACATCCGTTCCGACAAGTAAAGTTGCGCGTGCCAGTCAGTTTATGAAGGCTGGAGTAAAGGTTGGCGGTAACTATATTAAGCATTATAGTAAGAAGCTGATTGACCCCAGTTTGTCGAAAGACGAACTACATAAAGATAATGCCGCCGATATTTATGAGGCCCTAAGTGAGCTAAAGGGATCAGCGTTGAAAATGGCGCAGATGTTAAGCATGGACCGGGGCTTGCTGCCGGTGGCTTACTCGGATAAGTTTGCGATGGCTCAATATTCAGCACCGCCCTTATCGGGGCCGCTGGTTGTCAAAACATTTATAACATACTTTGGGAAATCACCCTCGCAACTGTTTGATAAATTCACCATCGAAGCTGTAAATGCTGCCAGTATTGGTCAAGTGCATCAGGCTTGGAAAGATGGAAAGAAATTAGCGGTGAAAGTGCAGTATCCGGGTGTGGCCGATGCTGTTAGTTCAGATTTGAGAATTGCCAAACCACTGGCCGTTCGATTACTGAACCTCAACGAGCGCGATATTGACCGCTACATGGGCGAAGTTGAATCTAAACTTCTGGAAGAGACAGACTACGAACTGGAACTGAAACGATCTATTGAAATTTCGGAAGCTTGTGCCCACATTCCAGACGTAGTATTTCCAAAATATTACCCTGAATTATCGTCAAAACGTATCCTGACAATGGACTGGCTCGACGGTATGCATTTGAAGGAGTTCATGAAGACGAACCCGTCACAGGATGTTCGTAATCAGATTGGGCAGGCGCTATGGGACTTTTATGATTTTCAGATTCACACGCTCCGCCAAGTTCACGCCGACCCGCATCCCGGCAATTTTCTGATGCGTCCCGATGGTTCGATGGGTGTCATTGACTTTGGTTGTGTGAAAGTCATCCCCGATTTTTATTATGATAATTACTTCCGGCTTGTCAATCCCGACACGCTTGAGGACCCTGTTCTGACTGAAGAAATTTTTAATAATCTGGAGTTTCTAACCCCGGAAGATTCACCGAAAGATCGAGTGTTTTTTTCTGATTTATTCAAAGAAATGACGCTGATGCTGGCTGAACCCTTTGCCGTTGATACGTTTGATTTTGGCGACGACAGGTACTTCAACAAGGTGTATGCGTTTGCCGAAGGATTAGCGAATGTACAGGAATTGAAAAACTCGAAAGTCGCCCGTGGGTCGCAGGATGGGTTGTACGTAAACCGAACATATTACGGGCTTTACGCTATGCTGAATGAACTCAAAGCCCGCGTTGTAACGACCAAGCCTGAGTGGTTGCGCTCAACGAAAGTTCTGGTCTAAAAGCGCACATTTATGTTGATTTACAGGAATGCCACAGCTTTATAGTTGTGGCATTCCTGTTTACAGCCTCTCTGCCGATTTGTAAATTCGCTCAACGATTTCCTGTAAAATTGCACCCTGTTCGGCAGTACAAACGTTCGATGGTTTCCCTTGGCAGGCATCCAGAAAAGCCGTCGTATTTTTTAATTGTATGTCAGTTTCTTCCAGATAAGGAAACTGAATGTCAGCCAGTTCGCCTGCTAATTCGGTATGTAGCGTAAACGGAAAAAGCTTTACACCACCTTTGCTACCAAAGATTTCCAGATTCCGGTCTTTATCGGCTTGCGTATTCAGCGCAAACGACGCTGATAACATAATCGACGCTCTATTTGGAAAGGTAATATAAGCCATAGCGGCATCTTCGACCTCGAATGTCTGCGGGTTCCAATCACCTAAAAGCCCTTTGCCTCCGGTCTTTCCAATGAAATCGTACGTGTTACCAAGAACTTGATCAGGAGTAGGGTAACCCAATGCACACAAGGCTAAATCGAGTACGTGAACGCCGAGGTCCATCAATGCACCACCGCCCTGCATTTCTTTATTCGTAAAATAACCCCAACCCGGAATACCCCGCCGACGGAGAAAATGAGCTTTGATGTGGTAAATATCTCCCAATAGGCCATCGGCTTGGCAACGCGTCAATAAGGCCCATTCGCTCGACTGCCGAAGTTGAAAATTATAGGCTAATGTCAATCCTTTCTGAGCTGCCAGATTAGCCATGTCGCGGGCGTTTTGGGCAGATATTGCCGGTGGCTTTTCGCAGAAAACGTGGCAATTATGTTCCAGTGCTTCCATTGTCTGCGGGTAGTGCAGATTGTTGGGTGTACAGATAATAACCAGATCAGGAGTGCATTGACGATACATTTCATGGGTATTGTCAAAGGCGTCGGCAATGCCGTGCTTATCGGCCAGGGCGCGGGCTTTTTCGAGATCGCGACTACAAACAGCTACGATAACCACCCGATCGGATAACTGTTTAAGTGCCGGAATATGATTGCTATCGGCAATGTGGCCCCCACCAATAATTGCTGCTCTGAGTAAGGTCATAGTTGTTGATTAGGCAGTAAATCTATTTGTCAGCCAACTTACTCACTGACCAGACGGTACACAATTATAGGCAAGGAAGATTTTCAACAACCTTGATTTGTTTGAGATGCACGTGAAGCTGACTGGTCTACAAATCTCAATATTTGGTTGCAGATTTCATTGAGTAGAGTAGGAGCGAACCTAGGTTTGCGTTACCAGTACTAGAACTTTTTGCTTCTCGGATGAAACTCACGCAGAGTCTGTTGTAAATAATCGCGGTCAAGGTGAGTATAGATTTCGGTTGTTGTAATTGACTCATGACCAAGCATTTGCTGCACGGCCCTTAGGTCGGCACCGCCCTCGATAAGATGCGTAGCAAACGAATGTCGGAAAGTGTGCGGGCTGATTGTTTTTTTGATACCTGCCTCCGACGCCAGCTTCTTAATAGTCGTGAAGACCGAAATACGCGAAAGCTGTCTGCCGCGTAGATTAAGGAAAATAGTGTCCTCGTCGCCCTTCTGTACATCCAGTTTGCCACGAACGTGTTCGACGTAGATGAGTGTGTAGTGCATGGCATCTTCCCCAATCGGCACCAGCCGAACCTTGTCCCCTTTGCCAATCACCCGCACAAAACCCGCATCAAAATAGCAATTGGTCAGGCGAAGGTTAAGCAATTCGGACACGCGAAGTCCCGAACTATACAGAATTTCGAGCATGGCACGATCACGGGTACCGCCGGGTGTCGATAGGTCAATTGCCGCCAGCATGTCTTCGATTTCGGGAAAACTGAGCGTATCGGGCAGCTTTCGGCCTAGTTTCGGGGCTTCAAGCAACTGGGTTGGATCGTGCTGAAGTAGGTTTTCAAGCAACAAATACTTAAAAAATGACTTTATTCCCGATAGCATCCTGGCCTGACTATGCGCTGATAAACCCAACTCGCCCAAATACATCAGGAAATTTATTAACTCCTTTTCCGTCACCTGCATAGGCGTTCGGTCGGGGTTTGTCAGCAGGATATATTCGTGAAGTTTTTCGGCATCGTGTAGATAGGCTTCCACCGAATTTTCGGCCAATGACCGTTCCAGTTTGAGGTAGTTCTTAAAAGCGTTTATATAACTTTGCCACATACGTAGTGCCGACCGTCTCGGTTGGCCAAATAACAAGTAAACAGTTTATAGCCAACTGAAAAAAGCGGCTCTACACAATGAAACAAATTCTCATCATTAACGGTCCGAACCTGAACCTGCTGGGCAAGCGCGAACCAACTATATATGGCAATCGCTCGTTCGTCGATTATTTGAAAACTATCGAAGAAATGTTCCCTGACGTGCAACTTCGCTATTTTCAATCGAATCATGAAGGTGAATTGATTGATAAAATTCACGAGTTGGGCTTTGACGTGGATGGCATCGTAATAAATGCGGGTGCTTATACGCATACCTCCATCGCCATTGCCGATGCACTCTCAGCCATAACAGCCCCGGCTGTGGAGGTGCACATTTCTAACGTACATGCTCGTGAGTCGTTCCGGCACCACAGTTATCTGTCGGCTAAATGTAAAGGTATTATTATTGGTTTGGGTCTGACGGGCTACGAAATGGCCGTGCGGTATCTGCTGAATTATAAAGTTGTATCATGATAACCTTTTATCCAGGTCCGTCTAAAGTATACCCGCAGGTAGCCGATTACGCGGTCGAGGCTGTGCGTCAGGGTATTGTAAGCCTAAATCACCGTAGCGCGGGCTTTATGGATATTGTGAAAGAAACCGTACGGCTGCTTCACGAAAAACTTGATATTCCGTCTGACTACCACATCGCTTTTGTTTCATCGGCAACCGAATGCTGGGAGATTGTAGCCCAGTCGCTTACGGCTGAATCCAGCTTACATCCGTACAGTGGCGCTTTCGGTAAAAAATGGGCGGAGTATGCCTATCGAATCAAACCGCCTGTTAGTCTGAACGAGGCAGATGTGTTGTGTATCGTTCAAAATGAAACCTCCAACGGTACGCAGGTCAATATGGAAACGCTGGCACAATTTCGGCGGGATTTCTCGGCCCTGATTGCCGTAGATGCTGTTTCCTCTATGGCCGGGATAACGCTCGACTGGTCGCTGGCCGATGTCTGGTTTGCTTCGGTTCAGAAATGTTTCGGTCTTCCGGCTGGATTGGCCGTACTGGTTTATTCGCCAGCCGCCCTCAAACGGGCGGAAGAAATTGGCGAGACTGCTCATTATAACAGTATTCTGTTTATTCACGAGAATTTCTCAAAATTTCAGACGCCGTATACGCCAAATGGGCTGGGTATTTATCTGCTCATGCGGGTGTTGCAGCAGGTGACGCCTATTGCTGACATCAGCGGTAGAACAAAGAAACGGGCGATTGAGTGGTATACGTTTTTTGAACAGGAAATGAAAGCATCACCCTTTACGGTGCTTATCAACGATCTGGCTCTCCGGTCCGATACAGTAATTGCGGTGCAAGGGTCTGAAACGGAGGTCAGTGCTATTAAAAAGGCAGCTCAGAAAATGGACATTATGCTTGGCAATGGGTATGGCGATTGGAAAAATACGACGTTCCGAATCGCTAACTTTCCAGCTATTACCGACGAGGAAATTGGAACCTTAAAGCAATTTCTTCGGTCATACTGAATTGTATCAGTCATGAACAGGTTGGCTACGGCCACCAGACAGGCTGTTCAGTCTTTTATTACTACTCAGACAGCCTGTTTGTACCACTACTCATGTTCAGCTTCAAAGAAATTGTTTCCGTTACACTCATCCTTTTTTCGGTTATCGACGTTGTCGGGTCATTGCCGGTAATTATAGATCTTCGCAAGAAAGCTGGTAAAATCGAGTCCGGGCAGGCTACCTTCGCATCGGGCGTTTTGATGATATCCTTTCTGTTTGTAGGCGAGCGGATTCTAAAATTATTCGGGGTTGATGTCGCTTCGTTTGCCGTGGCGGGTGCGCTGATCATTTTTCTGATCGGTCTGGAAATGATTCTGGGACGAACCATCTTTAAGTCGGAGGTAAGTACAGGTGGGGCCACGCACATTGTACCCATTGCTTTTCCACTCATTGCCGGAGCTGGTACACTGACAACGCTTATCTCACTTCGGGCAGAATACCAGACGATTAATATAGTCGTTGGTATCATCCTCAACCTGATTTTGATCTATGCCGTTCTAAAATCGTCGGGATGGCTCGAAACGCGGTTAGGGTCGGGCGGGCTGGAAGTGTTGCGCAAGATATTCGGGATTATTTTATTGGCAATTGCTATTAAGCTGTTCAAAACCAATCTAATCGCTGACTTCTAGAAGACAACTTTAACCCAAAGCCCCTGAAGGACAACCATCCGGGCTTTGGGGTTAACTAAGACTGGTCTTATGATCTGGGTGCCACGGACATACGCCCACCTCTGTTTACTTAAATTTTTGTATGCTATAATCTTTGGATTGTAGCAAGGCAGTATTGCCCATTGCGGCACTAATCTCTCCAATTCGCGCATTGAGCGTATAAATACTTCCATTTACGGCTACATTCGTAGTAGCCTGATTGTAACCAACTTCATCCGTCTTTACAATCGATGCGGTTTTCCAGTCATCCGTACTACGCACTTGAGCGACTCGACTGCCGCTACCCGTTACCACGTACAAATCCTGATTAAGTAAAGTCAGCCCGTCGCCGGGTAAAGTAGGCAGTTCACCCACTTCTGAAATGGCGTTATTATTATTCAAGTCAATTTTGTACAACTTCCCGGCCCCGGTTTGGGCCACGATCAGGTAGCCATTGGGATGATAAACAATTCCATTCAGGCCAAACGTAGCACTCGAAAATAAGGGATTGCTGACCAGAACGCTACCCTGCCCAGTCGATGTTACCTTATAAATGACGGGCGCAAATGAGTCGGTTACATAGACAGTTCCGTCGGGTTGTAGGGCTAAGTCATTAGCCAAATGACGGGGACTTGCATACAAATCGTCAAGGTCTACCCGACGCTCAAGCAGAAGACTATTGAGGTTAAATACCAACAGTTCGGCGGTTTTGGTGGCCGTTTGTGGTGTGCTTTTGATGGAAACACCCTGATCGCTGTTGCAGACAAATATATGTCCGTCGGCCACCTTGATTCCCATACTGCTAATCAGTTCGGGTGGCGTTATCAAATCGGTATAATTGCCGTTGATATCGACGGCACCAATTTTACCCTGAGTAATTGAGGAAACAAGGAATCTATCGAGTTGGGCCGAGTAGGCAATTCCCTCCGGATACTGGCGTTGAGCCACAAAATTAACTCGTTCGGGAAAGGAAGCATTTGGACTGAGTCTATGGTCTTCGCAAGCTACCAATCCTATACCAATAGCTACCAGAAAAATACTGAGTGTGTAATCTGTTTTCATACTGATTATGTTGAGTGAACACACGCCGAATAGGACGCTTTTTACTAATCGTCTGTAACCTAACTTTGTTCAGTGCTTTTTTAATGGATTCTTAACTGCCTTGTTGCCCGACATCAACTTCTGTGAAAAGGCTATCGGGCTAACAACACATGAATTTTACTAAAACAAGCAGATTCTCAAGGCTGTATATGGTCTATATGTTAATATTCCGGGCTTGCCGGTTTAAATTATAATGTCATAAAAATTCCCAGTAAATATTGTGTTTTACAGTACCAAACGAATTATAATTATAATATTTCCGTAAAACCAATAAGAAATACGGTTAAAAGGCCTATTAGCATTTATATTTTATTGTAAAGCCGTACTATATTTGCTGAAAGTATCGTAACAAAACCCTAATTCAATTCAATTCCACTGTAATCATGACAAAGGCGAAGTTAGAATACATTTGGCTCGATGGCTACAAGCCCACGCAAAGCCTGCGTTCCAAGACTAAGATTGAAGCTGATTTCTCGGGTGAACTCGAAGATTGCGCTATGTGGTCTTTCGACGGTTCTTCGACCCAACAGGCTGAAGGCGGTTCATCGGACTGTTTGCTGAAACCAGTTTACATCTGTCCTGATCCACAGCGTAAAAATGCCTTCCTCGTTATGTGCGAAGTGTTAAACGCCGATGGTACTCCCCACATTACCAATGGCCGCGCTACGATCGAAGACGACGATAATGATTTCTGGTTTGGTTTTGAACAGGAGTATTTCCTATGGGATATGGAAACGGATAAACCTCTTGGCTTCCCGGCTGAAGGTTTTCCAACACGCCCACAAGGACCTTACTATTGCTCAGTAGGTGCACAGAACGCCTATGGCCGGAACATCGTAGAAGAACATCTTGATGTGTGCCTTGATGCTGGTCTGAACGTAGAAGGTATCAACGCCGAAGTAGCCACGGGCCAGTGGGAATTCCAGATTTTTGCCAAAGGTGCAAAAGATGCTGGCGACCAGATTTGGATCGCTCGTTATCTTCTTGAGCGCATTGGTGAAACATATGACGTAGCTATCAACTGGCATTGTAAGCCTCTGGGCGACACTGATTGGAATGGTTCGGGTATGCACGCCAATTTCTCGAATACGGCGCTTCGTACATCGGGTAGCAAGGAAGTATATGATAAAATTTGCAAGTCGTTCGCGCCTGCAGCCATTATCAAGGAACATATCGCGGTGTATGGTGCCGATAACGAACTGCGCCTGACGGGTAAACACGAAACCCAGTCTATCGATCAGTTCTCCTACGGTATTTCTGACCGGGGTGCTTCAATCCGTATCCCCATCGCCACGGTAGAACGCGGCTGGAAAGGCTGGCTCGAAGATCGTCGGCCAAACTCAGCGGCTGATCCCTATAAAGTAGCAGCTGTAATCATCAAAACTGTTAAATCGGCTGACGTGCTGGAAGAAGCATAAGCCTGAATAAATACCCTGGTGAAGCCCGGTTACGTGAGTGACCGGGCTTTTTTATGCTACCCATTGTAATCCGTGCCGAAGGCGTGTAAGTTTGGTTAAATTTTAAACCTAAAAACGCCTAAACCTTATAATGTCTAATTTTCGTTTTAAAGCCCTTGAAATTGCGCAAAGTCGTCATGCGGTGCCGGTAGTTGCGCCCACCGAGCGCGTTGGTGATTTTTTTGGGAGTAATACGTTTAATAATGAGGTCATGCGGACGCTGCTCTCGCCCGAAGCTTATCTGAAAGTGACGGAGGCTATCAGCACCAACGGCCAGATTGACCGGACCATTGCCGACGAAGTAGCCAGTGCCATGAAATCGTGGGCTACTTCTAAAGGGGCCACCCACTACACACACTGGTTTCAGCCGTTAACGGGTGAAACAGCCGAAAAACACGATGCTTTTTTCGACATCACAGTAGATGGTAAAGCTGTTGAGAAATTTAAAGGGAGTGCGCTGGTTCAACAGGAACCTGACGCGTCGTCGTTTCCAAACGGTGGGCTTCGCAACACCTTTGAAGCGCGTGGGTATACTGGCTGGGACCCATCGTCGCCCGCCTTTCTGATGGACAATGGGGCAGGTGGTAAAACACTCTGCATTCCGTCGGTCTTTATTTCCTACACGGGGGAGGCTCTGGACTATAAAACGCCATTGTTGAAAGCCCTCAATGCCGTAGATAAAGCCGCTACCGCCGTTTGTCAGTACTTTGATCGGAACATTACGAAAGTGACGCCGACACTCGGGCCGGAGCAGGAATACTTTGTCGTTGACCGGGCTTTGTTCTACGCCCGACCTGATTTGGTGCTGGCGGGCCGTACGGTTTTTGGGCACGCGCCCGCCCGTGGACAACAATTGGAAGATCATTATTTCGGGTCAATTCCGCCCCGCGTCAATGCGTTCATGGTCGATTTTGAATTTGAGTCGATGAAGCTTGGAATGCCTGTCCGGACGCGCCATAATGAAGTAGCACCGGGTCAGTTTGAGGTAGCACCCACCTTTGAAGAGGTCAATCTGGCCGTCGATCACAATGCCCTGCTGATGGATTTGATGGAAAAAATATCGGAGAAGCATAACTTAAAAGTGCTTTTTCACGAGAAACCCTTTGCCGGGGTTAATGGCAGCGGCAAACATAACAACTGGTCAATGGGGACTAATACGGGTGTTAATCTATTGGCTCCCAGTACGAAACCTAAAGAAAGTTTACGCTTCCTGACCTTTCTGGTGAACGTAGTAAAAGCAGTTCACGACAACGCCGATTTGCTTCGTGCCAGCATTGCATCAGCCGGAAACGAACATCGGCTTGGCGCTAACGAAGCTCCCCCCGCCATTGTCTCCATATTTTTGGGTGAGTCGCTTACGCAAGCCCTCAACGACTTAGAGACAAAATCAGAAGTGACTGTCAACAAGGGCGATAACGTATATTATAAGCTTGGTCTGAATCGCATTCCAAGTCTGATGCGCGACAATACCGACCGTAACCGTACCTCACCGTTTGCTTTCACCGGGAATAAATTTGAGTTTCGGGCGGTAGGCAGCGCGGCTAACTCGGCCTCAACAATGACCGTGTTGAATGCTATTGTGGCCGATCAGCTAAACAGGTTCAAAACTGATCTCGACGCGCGACTTGCCAAAGGAGAAAAGAAAGAATTGGCCATTGTCGATATCTTAAAAGAATACTATACAAACTCGAAGCGGATCCTGTTTGAGGGAAACGGGTACTCCGATGAATGGGTGGAAGAAGCCGCAAAACGGGGCTTGTCGAACATTAAATCGTCGCCCGAGGCATTAGGTATTTTTGTGAAACCCGAATCACTGGCCCTGTTTGAGCGAACAGGGGTTATGAATCATGCTGAGGTAGAGTCACGATACGAGATTGAACTCGAAAAGTACATCAAAAATGTGCAGATCGAGTCGCGGGTAATGGGCGATCTGGCCATGAACCATGTCGTGTCAACCGCGCTGAAATACCAGAATAATCTGGCCGAGACAGCTCGTAACTTAGCCGGATTAGGTATGGACGCTGAAGCCGAACCCATCAAGGATATACTACGCGAAATTTCGACCCGCGTGATCGTTATCAAAAAGGGGGTAGAGGCTATGATTGCATCGCGTAAAAAGGCCAATAACGTGACTGACACCGCCGAGCGGGCAAAACTTTATGCAACAGAAGTAAAAGATCACTTCGACATAATTCGCTATGAAGTGGATAAACTCGAAGAAATCGTGGATGACGAAGACTGGCCGTTGGTGAAATATAGAGAGCTATTGTTTGTAAAATAAATACACACCAGGTGGTTAAGTAAGCCATATCTTATGGCCTGCCTAACCACCTGGTGTGTTGATGAATAAAATGTTTTAGCGATCTAAACAGAATGACTTCGACCGAATTTTAGCCTTAGCGCAGGTCGTTAAAATCGAACTATTTTTTGTTGCCTTGTCGATCTGCGCTATCGTATAACCCCAGCTTAATTTCTTTTAAATGCCCATTTCGATTCAAACTATTCTCCGCGAACTCACTAAAATACCCCATCGGGGAACGGCAACCCCAAACGAAACTGAAGCCGTCCGACTGTTGCAAACGTACTTGTCAACAATGGGTGCAAGCGTGCGTAAGGAGCCTTTTCAAACGCCCAAAACGTATGCCACAATTATTTATTGGCTAACTGGAGGATTGTTAATCGGGCTAGCTTTATTGCCGGTCACGGGTGTAGCCATTGGCCTGGTCTGGTATTTTGTGTGGTTGACCTGGTTGTATTTCAATTGGCGGTACTCGTTCATTGTCAAGTTCCCCGCTCAACATACGGCGTATAACATTATCGGGCATTGGCCCGCTAGTGGGGCCGTGGAAAGTAGACAAAAAGTGATTCTGATGGCCCATTACGACACTGCTCCCATCTCGTGGCTTTACGGGCCGAAACAACAGGCTAATTTCAGATCGTCGCTCATTATCTCGCTAAGCCTGACGCTACTGGCCGGGGTGGCGGCTCTAGCTGAAGTTGCCGGCGCTGGCCTACCGTATATCATCTATCTACGTTACACATTGATGGTCTATTTTGTCGGGCAAGCGATTATCGTCACGGCTGGCTACTGGCTCAAAGGCTACGCTAATGGAGCAAACGATAACGCAACGGGTGTGGCGGCTGTTCTGGCTACCGCTGACCGACTCCGGCAAACTAACCTTCCTAATCTGGATATAGAGGTTGTTTTGACCAGTGCCGCCGAAGTCGGGATGGTTGGAGCCTATTACTATGTCGAAGCACATAAACGAAAATGGAACCGGGCTCAAATGATGGCCATTAATTTCGATACGCTTGGGGCGGGAAAACTGACGGTTGTAGAGAAGACGGGTACGCTCGAAACGATACACTACCAAAACGAACCGACCCGATTGGCGCGTCAGCTACTTGCAACCGATGACTTTAGAGATCGTGCGCAGGTTGGGCAATGGCACACCGCCGATTTTGACAGCATCTGGTTCGTGCGGAATAAAATACCTGTTCTGGCTTTGTGCGCCCTAGACACTGATGGCCAGATGCCGCGTATCCACCAGCCTAACGATACGCTTGATCATATAGATCTGGCACCTATCGATGCGGCCATTGATCTCGCTGAAGTGGTTGTAATGCAATGGATTACAGCTAGTAACGCATAAACTCTAATGGTATTTAGCAAAAAGGGTAGTCCTATTGTTGAGCTGTTTCATCGTGGTCAGTACCTTTACCTACACGTACTTTTGGCTTCGTTTGCGTACCCGTGATGGTCATAGGGATTCCCAGGATACCTAATGGTGGAAGGCCAAGTCTGAATGTTAAATTCAGCCGACCGTCCAGCCCTACCTTTCCTTCCAGCCGGGGGCGGAAGCCAGCAACGCGCATTTTGGTCCGCTCAATTATGATCGTATTGTGGGCAATTGTAGACTTGATCGTAATATCGGCTAAGTCTGGATTACTAATATTATGTCCGGTTTTAGTACTTACCGCGCCAAACAGGCGAAAGCCATTCATTTTTACTTTCCGAACGGATAACACACCACCCCCTGTGAGCGACGGATAAATGGGTTGCATCGACGCATCCAGATTTCCCTGCAATTGGTAGTCTACTGAAATTAACCCCTCGGCATTGGCCGCTGACGTAGCCAAATCACGGAACAAAGAAATTTCGTGGTAGGCCCGTTGAATATCAAAATCGCTGGCTTTGATATGGTAATTGAACGCAGCCTGTTTGGGCGATAGACTCTGATAGGTAGCATCCATCATAACGGGCGTACCAATTAATGTGAAGCCGGTTTGCTGGAGCTTGATCCGACCACTATCAACCACCATTTGGCCTTTGGCATTTTGAAGTACTAAACCAGTATAATTCACCTTTTGGACAGCCACCTTGACGTCAACGGATAGATTGTCCGGAACAATTATTACGCCCGATGGCTGTATCTTTTTGGTAGCCGCCGTCGGTGATTTAGGGGCAAAAGCCATAAATTCATCTACATCAATAGCCTTGCTTGTCAGCATAAAACTGCCTCGAAGCGGTGCCTGACGCTTAGTAAGATAATCAACCAGATTGGTAAGATAGCCATTCATATCTACCGTAGAAGTGCCGTATGTAGCTCTAAACTGGTCAAACCACACCTTATCCTGTGCGAAGCGAAACAGGCCGGTTTTGATCTGAAAAGGCAAGGGAAACAGGTCAGAGGAAAGCGTTAGCTCCCGAACCAGCATCGTCCCTTTAGTAGAAAGCCGATCATACTGACCGGCCATCGCGTCTTGTTGATTGCCCCGCAGTGATAAATCCGTTTTGATCGTACCTTTTACATCATATCCCGGTTGGGCCACCACGCCATATAGTTTTCCTATATCGACGATGCCCCGCGATGTGATGGCGTAAGTCAGGTTATCGAAATTGCGCAGAGTAGCCTGTAAATGAAATGGTTGTCCCTCAAACCAGAATGAAACTGGAGTTAGGGCAACATGTAGTGTACGCAATGACGGTGTTCGGCTGTGCACACTGGCGCGGACCTGAATACGCTCCACCGGGTGTGCGTAGTATTTGGTTTGAATGGAGCCATCCCTAAGTTGGAAGGTAGCATTGGTAACGGGAAACTGACGTTCAGCGGGTTTGTACTGACCCTTTGCTTGTGCCTGAACGATCATGTCGCCGGTTAGCTTCAGACTATCGAGGGGATAAAACGAGTTGATTTCGGCTAAGTGAACGAGAGCCTGCACATTCGCATCAATTGATAAGCCGTTGGTGTTGTTGATTTTGATGAATCCACTGACCACATTTTTCAGTGCTTTAGCCCGTAGGTTTTCCAGCGCTACATGAGCGTGCCGGTAATTGTGGTCGGGACAGGCGGCACCAAGGGTGAAGTTTATATCACGAATCGGTTGGGGTAGAGATGCATATTTGAAGTAACCATTTGACAGTGAGGATGTCATGGTAAAGCTCGGAATGCTGGTAATTACCCGTTCTATTTTGCGTAGGCTGGTGCGTTTAAGCGCAGTCGCAAATGTGCCGTCGGCCTGCAAGTGTAATTTATATAGTCCTTTCACATCAAAGGATGGAAGGCCAAAGGCTTTATCCCACTTCTCCAGGTCAATATCACTGTCGATGACGGTATGAATGGTTGGTTTACTAAGCCCCTTCAACCGCAACCGTGAAGCCAAGAAGCCATTATCAATCGTAAAATAGAGCGAATCCAACGTCAGATCCAGTTCTTCAGGGTTTAATTGAGGGATTTTTACGGCTAAATCGAGCCATAAATTCTTTACCGGCGAGGGTGCTTTTTCGTAGGCCACAAAGCCATTTCGCAGCTTGACGTTAAGTTGTAAATCAGGCTTGGTATTCGTAGCCGCGATATATTGCCCTTTCAACGAGGCCGTAAACGCCCCGAAGCCCTGTATGTCGGTTTTAGCCGACCACCGCAAAAGCTCAGGCGGCAAGGCCGTAATAATATTTTGAAGATCGGTTTCAACGCATTTAGCATTGAAATCCATACTATACCCGTTGCGTAAGAAAACAAATTTTCCATTAAACTGAACCGGCAGCTTATTGATTTTCAGGTCGTTTCTGGCAAATCCCAGGGCCAGTGAATTCGTATTTATCTGCGTGATCAGATCGGCATCAATGCGCTTTCCCAATACGTAGGGCTGATGGTCGTAATACAGATCGACAAAATCAATGTGGGTGTGCGTGTATAAATCAAAAATCGCTTTGCTCAAATCTCCTTTTCCCTCGTAGAATACCCCTTTTGCCCGAATCAACATTGGAATTGACTGGTCATTGTAAACTATATTGGTGCGCTCAATTTGTATTTTTTCGATGGTTAGGGCAGTAGCACTGTCGCTGCTAGGAGTAGGTGACGAATCAGACGAAGCTGCATATACGTTATAATTGGCTCGCCCTTGTTTGTCTACCTGAACATTGATTATGCCATCGGTCATGAATAAGTTGTCAATGATAATACGCTGGTTGAATAGGCTGGATAGATCGACACCCAATCCGATTTCGCGGGCTGCCAGCAATGTATCGTGCTGAAATGGCGCTGAACCATTGAGCGAAATGTTGTAGAGAGTTAACGTTAGATTGGGGAAGTGCGAGAAAAATGACAGGGTCGCGTGCGAAAAAGTCAATTTCCCTTTAAGATGGCTAGCTGTCCAGCCGTTAATCTTTTCGGTAAAAAAACCTGGGAATAAGTAAGGTAACAGGCCGATTAGCAAGATTGCACTGCCTAAGCCGAGACTAACTCGTTTAAGCACCGTTGGTACGGATTTCGGAACAAATTTCATTAGTAGTGGAATGGGATGTGTTGCCAACGAATGCCGGACAATAAAGGTAGTGCAGGACACCAATAACTAGTCTCTTTTTAAATAGAGGTGACTAAGAGAACGTAATCGGGAACGGATTAACCTATTGCAGACGAAGGAGTCTGAGTAAGACTGATTTTTAGGGCTTCTTCATTTCTTGTTGTCGCCCATAAATATAACGCAACGCCAATCCGAAGCCCCATCCCGTGCCATCGGCTGTAATAGTCGCTTGTTGTTTTGCACTATTATTGACGGTATAGACCAGATCTGATCGGAGGGCGTTGCCAAGACCCCAGTATTTGCGGGCGTAGAATCCTAGTTCTATAGTAGGCGATAGCCGGGTTGTGTAGTCAATTCCCAGTTCGGCAACTCCCGTTACGCGCTTAAAAATGGTTGTTGAGTTGTTGAGCCTTAGTGTATCGGTACGATTTCTACTGTGATAGGTATACCCAATCAGACGGAAATCGCCCGTTTGTCCGTTGCCGTTCGGGATCAGCCAGGCACCGCCCGTAACCCAGAAACCGGTACCATTGGCTGACCGGCTCCCAGACCCAATGCGCCGTTTTATTCGTAGAGGAATACCATAGCCGCTATTCGTGTAGTTGAAAACAAGTGGGTCGTTGCTGTTGGCAATGGTAATATTCAGGTGGATAGGTGCACGGGTATAGCCAACTTCAACGGCCCATGAATTTCGGTATGTATATCCAAATAACCCGCTCCAAACGGCCTTCGTCAGAGTGGGGTTACTCACCAATCTGTCGAGTGAATTACTTAGTATGCTGCCGTCGCTACGAAAGCCAGTCTCGGCACTTATATACCACGTTTGCACTTCGTTGAATTGATTGAGCAGGTCGCGTCGATTGTCAGCCTGTCTATTACCTTTTAATTGGCGATGGTTAAGATTCTGGTCAGGATCAGCTATTAGCACTGGCCGACGAACGACAGGCGGTGGCGCATAATAATTCGTATCAATCACGACCTCCTGAGCCCGCGCAACTATAGTCAAGCCAATTAAGAAAGAAAGAAGTGAGATGTTTCTCATCGAAGGGTGGTAAAGGTTGCCCCAATAAATAGGTAAATCTACACTGAATACGCAAGTTCTGCCAACGGCGTTGCGACCGTAGGAAAGGTTCGCCGAAAGAAATAAATCAACATTTCTGGTATGTTTTGAGGGGAAAGGCAAGTAAACTACTAAATGAACTTACGGATTCACGGGCTTGCCTGATTGCTCTTTCAACGTGGCCTGCGTGGTCGATTGCCTATTATCCATTACTTTTGTCGCATGGCAAACTACAAAAATGAAGGGTTCGACCCTGAAGAAATAAGCGCGCTCAAAGAGGAGTGTCAGCAGGAAGGCAAATCGTTTATTTATGTAGAAGACGATGATTTGGACGTGCTGGAAGCTGGCGAATGTGTTCACATTCAGTTTCCGGGGCAATATCAGGGCCAGGAAGTTATTTTCGACACGCTGGTTTATACGCTCCGGCTGCACCATAGCAGCTTAGTGTATGAAATGGCCGTTGAGCAGGTTCAGAAAACATTTCCTACTTATATACCGCCCGAAGAGCGCGAACTCAACTACAAAATCGCTCCCGAACTGGAGGAAGAGGCAGAAACAGCCTTGACCGAAATCATCGAGGAAATTGAAGAGACGGAGACGGTTAAGGTGCAGGAGCACGTTGAAGTCGATATGGAGTCCGATTATGGTATTGCTTTAGACGTCTGCCTGAACGTTGAAGAAATGACCGACGAAGTGATCGAAAACTTCATCACGCATTTCAAAGCAAACACATTATCGCTGGATACTACGCTCTATTCTTTCACCAGCGAAGAAGACGAAGATTAAATTAAATGAAGCCTGCAACCGGGATGGCCCCGGTTGCAGGCTTCCCTTTCCACCATCATGCAACAACCCGATTCGCTTAATCAGGTAGCGGAATTTCACCGCACTTTTCATGCGCCTGTTTTAGAAACTCCCCAAATTCCGTCCGAAGCGCGCAGCCAGTTACGGGTTTCTCTTTTAGCCGAAGAGTTAGACGAACTGCGGGAAGCCATTGCCGATAACGACCTTGTGGCCGTAGCCGATGCTCTCTGCGATTTGCAATATGTGCTATCAGGAGCGGTGCTTGAATTTGGCTTGGGTGATAAATTCAAAGCCCTGTTTGATGAAGTACAACGCTCGAATATGAGCAAAGCCTGCCTGACCGTTGCCGAAGCCGAAGCTACGGTGGCGCAGTATCAGGCCAAAGGTGTTCCCTGCCACTTTATCGAATCAGATGGTAAGTTTCTGGTTTATCGCGATGCCGATCATAAAACGCTCAAAAGTGTAAATTACTCTCCGGCTGATTTGGATAAAATCCTTGCCAATACGCTGTGAATTTTCGTGTACTAGTTACTTGGGTCAATACGCTGCACAAATAAACTTTATGGAAGACTATCAATTCACCGCTGTAGATCGCTTTCTGCGTTATGTACAGATTGACACGCAATCTGACCCACAATCGACGGCTAACCCAAGTACGGAAAAACAGAAAGACCTAAGTCGGGTACTGGTGCAGGAGTTACTCGACATGGGCATTGCCGATGCTGAACTGGACGAGTGGGGCTATGTTTACGCGACCATTCCGGCCAATACAGGTAAAGCAAATGTGCCTACCATTTGCTTTTGTTCGCACGTAGATACGTCACCTGATGTAACTGGTGCAGGTGTGAAGCCAATTATTCATCAGCAATGGAATGGTGTTGACATTTTGCTGCCAGACGATTCATCTCAGGTTATTCGTGTCGCCGACCATCCAGACCTTACCAATCAGGTTGGGAATGACATCATTACGGCAAGTGGCACAACGTTGTTGGGCGCTGATAATAAAGCGGGATTGGCTGAAATTATGGACGCAACACATTATTTGCTGACCCATCCAGACGTTAAACACGGCCAAATCCGGTTGCTCTTTACACCCGACGAGGAGGTGGGACGTGGCACCGAAAAAGTTGATATTCAGAAACTCAGTGCTGATTTTGCCTATACAATCGATGGTGAAGCCCTCGGTACGTTAGAGGATGAAACGTTCTCGGCGGATGCCGTTAAAATTACCATTCAGGGCGTGAGTACACACCCCGGCTTTGCGAAGGGTAAACTCGAAAACGCTCTGAAAATTGCCGCTGATCTGCTCGCTGCCTTACCCAAGAATGCGCTTTCGCCCGAAACGACGGCAGAAAAAGAGGGTTTCGTGCATCCAACACGTATGGAAGGGAATCAGGATCAGGCTATCCTTGAATTCATCATCCGCGACTTTACCGAAGTAGGCTTGCAGGAAAAGGAAACCTACCTTCAAAATCAGCTAAACGACATACTCACCAATTATCCCGGTTCGTCAGCGCAGTTTGTTGTAAAAGAGCAGTATCGCAACATGAAAGACGTGTTGGACCAGCATCCCTCGATAGTCGAAAATGCCTTCGAAGCTATTCGGAGAGCGGGGCTGTCGGCCAAACGACGCAGCATTCGGGGTGGTACAGATGGGTCTCGCCTGTCATTTATGGGCTTGCCATGTCCAAATATATTTGCGGGTGAACATGCCTTTCATTCGCGGCAGGAGTGGGTATCGGTGCAGGACATGAAAAAAGCCGTTGCCGTAATCGTGAACATTGCGCAAGTGTGGGAGGAGCGGAGTTAGCGTAGTGTCCCGTTCGTACAATTTGCCGAACAATCTACTGAATCTATGGGTTGACCAGCTACTAAAACTCAACGCCCATGGAAAGTCAATTTGACATTGATGCGCCGACCGAAACCGACGCCAGAACTCCTTACGACGTTACCGCCGATGTGGCTGGTATAAAGACGTTATTTGTCAACGTGTTCTTTATTGGAACCCCCGGCCCCGGCAACCCCTGGGTGTTGGTTGATGCCGGTTTTATGGGGTATTCTAAGCAGATCAAGAAGCGAGCCGAACAACTATTCGGTCCTGGTGCCAAACCCGACGCCATTATTCTGACGCACGGCCATGCCGATCATACGGGTTCGCTGGAAACGTTGCTGGGGGAATGGGATGTGCCGGTTTATGCACATAAACTCGAGTTGCCTTATTTACAGGGTAAATCAAGTTATCCACCACCAGACCCCGCCATTGGTGGGGGTGGTATGTCGTATATGTCATGGGTGTTTCCGATTGGACCCATTGACCTCGGCGACCATATACAGGCTATTGCTGATAATGGTAAAATTCCGGAGTTACCGGATTGGCGGGCTATTCATACCCCTGGTCATGCGCCCGGCCATATTTCGCTCTTTCGCGATAAAGACCGGACGCTCATTGCCGGCGACGCTTTTGTGACAACAAATCAGAACGCGATTACAGCAGTGGCGACCCAACGCGAAGAGTTTCACGGGCCACCTGCTTACTTTACCTGCGACTGGCAAGCCGCCAAACAGTCGGTTTTGAAACTAAACAACCTTAATCCATCAGCCGCCGGAACGGGTCATGGGGTGTCGGTACGCGGTCTCGACCTTAAATTAGGTTTGAACAAACTGGCGCATGAGTTTGACGCCCGTTCTATCCCATCGGAGGGTCGTTACGTAAAGCAACCAGCCATAACCGATGAGAACGGTATTGTTGATATGCCCACGCCGGTGTCTTTCCATGTAGCGCGTGCTATCGGATGGGGTTTGTTGGCGGGGGTATTGTGGTATGCACTTTGGCCGAATGATGACAATACCGACTAACTCGGAGATAATAGAAAATATAAAAGGCTCTGTCCAGGTGGTAGAGCCTTTTTTTGTTAACAAACCCCGATTATGTACTTTTGGCAGTTATTAATTACATGTCAATTGAATGAGTATGGCCGCAAAAAAGCCCAAATTTTACGTTGTCTGGCACGGTCGGAAGCCCGGCGTTTACGACAATTGGGATGACGCCAAAGCCCAGACAGACGGGTTCGCCAAACCTTTGTTTAAATCATTCGATAGCAAACCGGCAGCGTTGAAAGCCTTCACCGACAAACCCCATGTTCACATCGGTCAGGCTCCTAAACCAACGGCTAAACAAGGTAAGTTAGCCGCTTTGGTTGGTTTACCCATTCAGGATAGTTTGGTGGTCGATGCCGCCTGGAATACGGCCTCTGGCGATATGGAGTACCAGGGCATTTACCTGGCAACGAAGCAAAAGTTATTTTTGAAAGGCCCCTACGTGGATGGAACCAATAACATCGGTGAGTTTTTGGCCATTGTTCACGCGTTGGCGTTGCTTCATCAAAAGAATAGTAACATTCCCGTTTATTCAGATTCCCGAACGGCCATTGGTTGGGTGAAAAAGAAAAAAGCCAATACTAAACTTGAAGAAACGTCTCATAATGCCGAGCTATTTGAACTCCTTGATCGGGCTGAAACCTGGCTCCAGACACACCAATTCGCCAACCCGGTTTTGAAATGGGAAACGACCGTTTGGGGTGAGAATCCGGCGGATTTTGGCCGAAAATAAACGGAATGGGTCTTGATTACTGGATAATGATTTTCGTCTTCTGCTATGTCTCTCACCACTTTAGGTCTCGAATTGCCTACCGATCCACGCTGGGTCAATATTGCCGAAATGAATATTGGGGAGATTCTGATTGATCATGCCTGGTGCGAGCAAAAAGCGGCTTCATCGTGCATATCGCTCATAGTCATCTATGCCGACAAACACAAACTAGTTGAGATACTTACGCCCATCGTGGCTGAAGAATGGGGGCATTTTCAGCGGGTATTGACCGAACTTCGTAAGCGTGCTATCTCACTTGGGCGGCAGCGTAAAGACGAATATGTGAATCAACTTCGAACCCGACTGCGCCGGTCCATTGGTGACCAGAAAGAGCAGTTGATGGATAGTTTGCTTATAAATGCCCTGATTGAAGCCCGAAGTTGCGAACGCTTCAAACTGCTTTCTGAACACATTGCCGATGAGGGTCTACAGAAATTTTACCACGAACTGATGATTTCGGAAGCAGGCCATTACCGAAGCTTTATTGACCTGGCTGAAACCTATCTACCCGCCGAGCGTGTTCGGGAACGCTGGAAAGAATTTCTGGCTGTTGAAGCCGACATTATGGCTAATCTAACCATTCGGGGAGATCGACTCCACTGAAAAGAGTTGGGCGGTTAAAGAGCCAGTCAGTGGATGACAAGTTGTATCTTTACTGTCTGGGACGCAGGGTCCGACTCACCGAATAACTGATGACTTTTCTTCGCCAAACGGCTAAACGCGTTTTTGATGCTCATGGCCCCAGTCTGAACGACGTTTGGGTCATTTTACCCACGCGCCGGGCTGTATCCGTGTTTTTAGATGAACTGGCCGCACTCTCCGACAGGCCGTTTCTGGCTCCCCATGCGCTTGCCGTTGACGATTTTATTACTCAGTCGGCTGGTGTTCAGTTGATTGATTCTGTCAGTTTGCTCTTTGAACTGTACGACGTTTTCAAAGAAATTGACCCGTTAGTCGAGTTCGAGCAGTTTATTGGTTGGGCATCGGTGCTGCTGGCCGATTTTGACCGTATTGATCAGTATCTGGTTAACCCCCATGAGCTGTTCAGCTACCTCACAGCCGCCAAAGCCCTCGAACGCTGGCAGGTAGATATGCCGTCGTCAGCAAAACTCATTGCTGAAACACCCGGTACTACCCGGTATTTCAAACTTTTCGAGAATCTTCAAACGGCCTATCATGCGCTGCACCAACGCCTAACGGATCAACGGCTGGCGTACCGGGGTATGGCTTATCGTCTTCTGGCTCAGAATATTGAGTTGCTGATTCGGGATAATCTGGCTTACGAACGGGTCTATTTTGTGGGGTTCAATGCCCTCAGCCGGGCCGAAGAACACATCATTCGTGTGCTGGTTGATGCGCAAAAAGCCGAACTTATCTGGGATACCGACCAGTATTATATGGACGACCGGCGCCAGGAAGCCGGTGAATTTTTGCGCCGGTATAAAGAAAATGGCTGGTTTTTTTCGAAACAAAATCACGAAGACCTTGCCCAACTGTCCAATAATCTGCTTGGGTCGCCAAAAAATATTCGCGTAGTCGGCGTACCTAACGCCAGTATGCAGACGAAAGTAGCCGGGAAGATTTATAGTGAGTGGCAAACTAGTGGTCAATCTGGAGATGACCAACCAAGGGCTAAACGAACGGCTATTGTGCTGGCTGATGAAACGCTGCTAGTGCCGGTACTTTATGCGCTCGACGAAAACGTGACTGACTTAAACGTCACAATGGGATTATCGCTGCGGTCGTCGTTGATGTTTACGCTTGTCGATACGTTGTTTGAGATGCAACGGACAGTACATGAATTTCGGACGAAGGATGGCCGCGACCTGAAGATTCCAAAGTTCCACCATCGTCATGTCGTCAAGGTTCTTAATCACCCATTTGTCAAGCAGTACGAGCGTATTCGGGGACTTATGTGCAGTGACCCGTCGGGACCGAGTGGTGTGTCGGGGGTAGGTGAACCGCTTCCGCCCGAGCCCCTGTTTCAGTGGATTGCGAAGGTGATTGTCAAAGAGCAGCGGGTATATCTAACCGAAAATGAAATTAGAGAATTAGGGCAGAACGACCCGCTTGTGCGCGTATTGTTTACACGCTGGCCCAACGAGGAGCCAATGAAAGCCATTCGCACGTTCTACGACCTGATTGAACTTCTCCGCGATGTTTACCGCGCCAGTCAGGACGCTATCGAAATTGAGTACTTATATTTATTTTTTACCCTGCTCAAGCAACTCGAAGCCACGCTGGACCGGCAGTCTGAGAGCGGTACTGCTGTCACCGTGCGGAGTTTTCGTCAGTTCCTTTACGAACTAATTCGGCAAACGAGCATTCCGTTCACCAGTGAGGGCAAGAGTCAGTTGCAGATTATGGGGATGCTCGAAACGCGGGCTTTAGATTTTGACCGGGTCATTGTTCTCTCCGTCAACGAAGGCATTTTACCGCAATCCCGAAAGTTAAATTCGCTAATTCCGTTTGACATAGCCTCTGAACTACACCTGCCGACCTACCGGGAGCAGGAGGCCGTGATGGCTTACCACTTTTACCGACTGCTGCAACGAGCCAGTGAAATTGTACTGTTACACACTACTTCGACTGATGCTTACGGTAATAGCAAGGGTGAGCCAAGTCGCTTTATCAGGCAGCTTGAGCACGAACTTGTACCCCGCTCAAACGGACTTATTCGCATTAGTCACCCAACCGTTCGCTTCGGTCGGGCAGGGACCAATACGGTAGCTGATTTGACCGACCTACGTGTTCCCAAAACTGAGGCTATCCGAGCCGATTTGATCAAGATGCTCGAAACGAGAGGGTTATATCCGTCTTATTTAAATCAGTTCGTGAGTTGTTCCATGCGGTTCTATTTCAGCCGGGTAGTTAACATTAGCGAAGAAGAAGATATTGAAGAGAAAATGGGTGCAGCTGAGTTTGGAAGCTGGCTGCACAAAGTAATGGAGCGGCTCGATCTTGAGTACCGGATGAAAGCGTTACCTATTGATGAATCGATTATTAAAAATCTGCTGGAGGAAGAGTTTGCCCGGTCTATGAAAGGACGGGTTATTGAGTCGGGTATGAATCTGTTGCTGTACGAACTGGCTCAGAAACTGATGCTCGATTTTCAGCGGCAGCAGAACGCCCTTACCGGATTAACCGTGATCGGTACGGAGCAAACCCTCGAAACCTACCTAACCGTGCCCCTCGATGGACAGGCGTCTATCCGGGTTCGTATTGCCGGGAAAGTAGACAGAATCGAACAGTACGGCGATCAAATCCGCATCGTTGACTATAAAACCGGTAAAGTAGATTTGTCCGATAAGACGCCCAAAGACCTGACTGAAAAACTTTTGAAAGATGGTAAAGAAGATAAAATGCGGCAGCTATGGCTCTATCGATACCTGGCCCTCAAAAATATAAGTGAACATGGCGGCTTCCCGCGCGACAAAGCCAAACGGGATATTTTTCAGGTTGAGGACATACCCGTCGAAGCAGGTTTTTATTCATTTCGTGATGTTACTGGCGGCTTCAAAACAAACCCGGTACGGTTTGGCGAGAATGATAGCCCGGCGCAGTACATAGACGACTCGGAGGAGTTGTTGCGGCAACTGATTCGCCAGCTGCTGGATTCTGACCAGCCCTTCAAAAAAACGGATCAAATTGAAATCTGTCAGTTCTGCGATTATAAAGGCATTTGCGGACGATAGATACAAACATGTATAAAAAAAGGCTGGTCGTACTACGACCAGCCTTTCCCATTTGAATACAACCTGAATTGAATAAAAGCAATTTTGTATGCTACCTGAGTAACAAGTGAGACAAAATTGGTAAATAAAAAGAATTAATACAACTATTTTTATAAAAATAAATTCTTGTCTTAGTTATAGGTGTTCACAGACGCTAACATGGGTAGCTAGCCCATATCAGAATTACAAATCAACAGGTTTTACCAAGAGCTACCAGCTATCGGTATTTGGGGCAGAGTTGCCGTAAATAAGCAGGAATTTTACGCACTAGGGCCGTGATACGACCAACGTTACAAAGTGCTTCTGATTGAGCGGCAGGTTGTCGGCGGTCCATTCTACGTCATTGACGAAGGCAAATGCCCGCACGGGACAATTGGCTACACGGCAGTAATGGCAGCACTCTTTCTCGCAGGGATCGGTATGAACAAAGATTTCGACTTCAGCCTGAAACCCGTCTTTAATCGTGTCCTCGAAATGATGTACCTCTTCATGAACCTGATTTAATTTCCAGTAATACGGCAACGTAAGGTGGCAGTCGATGTGTAAATCGGCACCGTATTTCTGAACGCGTAGGTTATGTACATCAATCCAGTTGCGGTCTTTATGGACAGTCAACAGCGACACAACGCGGTGGAGGGTTGGAATATCAGTTTCATCCATCAATCGGGCCACCGACTGACGTGTTATCTGAAATCCGTTGTAGATAATCACTACCGAAAGCACCAGTGAGAGCA
The DNA here is from genome assembly GCF_042686045.1 of Spirosoma flavum. Taxonomy (NCBI): domain Bacteria; kingdom Pseudomonadati; phylum Bacteroidota; class Cytophagia; order Cytophagales; family Cytophagaceae; genus Spirosoma; species Spirosoma flavum. Next base: position 337,963 of record NZ_JBHUOM010000023.1, on the reverse strand, counting down.
CACTGTCAATCCAATGTTTTCCGGTCAATCCAACTAGCGCCACACCTACCATAACCACAATACTACTAAAGGTATCCGTGAGCAGGTGCTTGCCATCGGCTGTCAGAGCGGCAGAATCGGTTTGACGGCCCGCCCGGATGAGCATCCAACCAACAAAGGCATTAGCCACGGCTGTCAGGCCCACGAGGGCAAAACCCCAATTCAGATTAGTGAGTACTTTGGGTTCGTAAAAGCTGAGAATGGCCTGCCAGATAATCACTAAACCAGCCGAGAGGATCATAGATCCCTCAAAACCTGATGATAAAAATTCAACTTTGCCATGCCCATACGGATGATTCTGGTCGCGGGGCTGCCCGGATAAATAAATGCTGTAGAAGGCAAAGCCACTGGCAATTACGTTGACAATGGATTCGACAGCGTCAGAGAGAATAGCCGTTGACGAGGTCAGGAAATAGGCGGTGAATTTTAGAACCAGCAGAACGATGCTAAGTCCCAGCGAGATGCGCATCCACCGGTATTTCGTTTGTTGACTGGCACTCATGAAGCCTTACTGAAAAGAGGTTAGATGCTGCAAAGCTAACGATTCGTATGGGGATTGTTCGTACTTTCGCCACTATGAACACGACTGAAAATCCCTGGCAGACGCTCAATTCATCAGTTAAGTACGAAAATCCCTGGTTATCAATCCGGCACGAAGAGGTAATTACACCCGCTGATACACCGGGAATTTATGGTGTTGTTAGTTTTAAAAACAAAGCAGTTGGCGTGATTCCTATCGATGCTGATGGTAACACCTATCTCGTTGGGCAGTACCGCTATCCACTAAATGAATACTCCTGGGAGATTCCCGAAGGTGGCTCGCCCCTTGGCACCGACCCACTCGATTCCGCTAAGCGCGAACTAAAAGAAGAGACGGGCCTGGAGGCCCGGATATGGACCAAAATCGCCCGTATTCATACCTCAAATTCAGCCACCGACGAAGAAGGGTTTCTGTACATCGCTGAAGAGTTGGTGCAGGGTGAGCACGCTCCCGAAGAAACGGAAGACCTTCGAATCTGGAAGCTGCCTCTGGCCGAAGCCGTTGAGATGGCTATGACCAGCCGAATTACTGATTCTCTTAGCGTGAGCGGTCTGTTAATTGTGGCCCGATTGAGGGGAATTTAAACCCAGCTTACCGTATTTGGTTTATGGTTTAGGGCGGTCCGTCGGTCGCTATAGATGCATTAATGAGTCACGAATTACTCTACTATAAACCAACTGCCAAAACTCTAAATTTTATTATCTGTGTTCTTACCAATTCTTCTCGGTTTTTTAGTTGGTGTTGCTCTTTGCCTGACGTTCGGAACGGTGTTTTTTGCTCTGATTCAAAATAGTGTTGACAATGGATTTCGCTCCGGAATGAAAATTGTTTTCGGCGTTATTACGGGTGATACATTGTTTGTGCTGGCGGCTTTGCTCGGTACGGCGTTTATCCCGAAAGTGCAGGGTTTTGAAAATTTAATGGCCCTTGTCGGGGTGATTTTTCTGGTAGCAATGGGGTTAGTCAACATTCTGAAAGGTACTCCCCGGCTCGCTTATCCTAAAACCAGTTTCGGCAATTTCGTCTATTACTTCACTACTGGGTTTTTCCTTAATGCGCTCAACCCCGTCAATTTTGTATCGTGGGTGGCTATTGTGGCCTATATCCGTTCGCACCTGCATTACTCTGATGCTCAGCAATATGGATTTATGATTGCTGCTCTGGTGGGCGTGTTCACGACTGAATCGGCATTGGCCTACTACGCTAACCGGCTCAAACGGCTTTTCACTCCCCGTGTCGTGCTCATTTTCAACCGCGTAACGGGCGTTGTATTTTTAATTGGCGCGGTCAATATTGCCTACACCCGTCTTCTCGAACCACTGTCGAAAGCAATGGATTGGTAAAATTTTGACAGTAGTAGGATAGTGTCTATTGACCGATGTTTCTTGATTTCTTGATTCCTCACTTGGAAAGAAAACGTTCCCATTCTCCAATCATCGCCTTTTTCAGGACGCGCGGAAATTTATTCTGCCCGCCCATTTTACCTTTAGATTCCATCCAGTCGTAGAAGGTCTTCGTCGGAAGTACAGTCACGGAAATGTCTTTCAGGGCGTGCCCACGTTCAACGGCGTAGTCGTCATTGAGCTCTTTGAGTTTAGCATCAATATGGTCGCGGAGTACGTCAGCGTCTACTTTGTCGTTCGTTCCAATATACCAATGATGGGCAAACAACGTGTCGTGCGCTACGCCTGCCACCGTGAACTCGCGTATTGAGATACCCAATTCGTCGGAAACGGTCTCAACGGCCTTATTCATATTATCGACGGAGAGGTGTTCGCCACACAGACTCAAAAAGTGTTTTGTTCGACCTGTAATCACGATTTCGGCGCGACTTTTATTCACAAACCGGATGGTATCACCAATCAGATAACGCCAGGCACCGGAACAAGTCGAAATCAAGAGAGCATATTCTTTGCCCTCCTCAACCTCGTCGATCATTAAGGTTTCGGGCTTCTCAACTACCTCACCATCAGATGAGAAGTTCTGCTCATTAAACGGAATAAATTCAAAAAAGAGGCCGTTATTCAGCACCAATTGCATTCCTTCGGCATCGGGGTGGGTTTGGTAGGCAATGAAGCCCTCAGAAGCCAGATACGTTTCAATGTACGTGATGGGGTGGGCGAGGAGTTTTTCAAAACCCTGACGGTAAGGTTCGAACGAGACTCCCCCGTGGCAAAATACCATTAGATTTGGCCAGATATCGTGGATCGTTTTGACATTGTAACGGGCAATGATTTTCTCCATCAGCAACTGAATCCAGGCTGGCACACCCACCACATAGCCAATATCCCAACTGGCGGCCTGCTCTGTTATTTCATCTAATTTATGTGCCCAGTCACGTTCCTGAGCAATGTCGCGGCCAGGTTTGTAGAATCGCTCGAACCAAAGGGGGATTTTGCTAGCAGTAATTCCGCTTAAATCACCTTCGAAGTGCCCTTCCCGAGCCTTTAAATCAGTACTGCCGCCGAGCATTAAACAGCCCTTTTCGTAGAGAGTAGAGGGAAGATTCTGATACTTGCCGAGCGTAAGAATCTGGCGAATACTGGTCCGCTGAATGGCTTTCGACATTGCCTTCGTGACCGGAATATATTTTGTAGCCGCTTCTGACGTACCCGAACTAAGCGCAAAATACTTCACCTGTCCGGGCCAGGCTACGTTTTGTTCACCTGCCAGCGTATGCTTCCACCAACCGTCGAACATTTGGTTGTAGTCGTGGATAGGCACGTACTGTTTGTATTTCTGATAGAACTCCCGATCGGTACCAAACTCAGTTGCACGGAGTAATTCATCAAAATGATATGCTTCTCCAAACTTTGTAAATTGAGCTTTTCGGATGAGCTTACGGAAGGCTTTGCGCTGCTGGCGAAGTGCGTCGAACTTCCGCAGCCGGACAACATTCGATAACCGAATGCCGTTTTTGAGCAAATTTCCTAATAGTGCCAAGTGATTTACGATTTTTTTGATTTACGAAGTAAACAGAATATCGATTAGAGAATCGAACCGAACGGGTGGCTCCATTCATACTTCGTGAATCAGTTTATAAATTCCAGTTTTTCAATGTGTCCACCATGCCATAGGCTGTCAGATCGTACTGGCACGGCACAATAGACGTATAATTTTGCGATAAAGCATACTCGTCGGTGTCTTCGGCATGGGTGTCAAAGTTAACGAAATCGCCCGCCAGCCAAAAGTACCGGCGGCCATGCGGATCCCGTCTTTCATCAAATACTTCCTGCCATTTGGCGTTGGCCTGCCGACAGATTCGGATTCCTTTCAGGGGTTCGGCTGTGCGAGCCGGGAAGTTTACATTTAAAGCTGTTCCGGGCTTTATGCCACGTTCCAGTACATTTCGGGCAATGGTCAGAATATGATCGTGCGTGTGCGAAAAATCGGGTTGGCTGGTGAAGTCGCCGAGTGAGAAGCCGATAGCCGGAATGCCCTCAATAGCTGCTTCGATAGCTGCCGACATTGTTCCTGAATATAGGATACTGATGGATGAATTGCCGCCGTGGTTGATGCCACTAACGACTAAATCCGGAGCACGGTCTTTTAGTACATGATGCTTTGCCAGTTTTACACAGTCGGCTGGAGTACCGGAACATTCGTAGGCCGGAACATCGCCAAAAATGTCGGATGGATAGAGTCGTATTGGATTGGAAATCGTAATTGCGTGTCCCATACCCGATTGCGGGCTGTTGGGCGCTACGACCACTACCGAACCCAACTGTTTCATTAATTCAACGAGCGTACGAATGCCGTGGGCCGTAATACCGTCGTCGTTCGTAATCAAAATCAGAGGCTTTTGCTCAGCCATGAATTGTGGTTTATTGACTATTAATTACGCTAAGCTACGCAAATACGGGCGAAGGTGTAGATGAAATTTCCGCTTTCACACTCACCCATGAGGGACATTGATGAGCCAGGTAGGTGGTTCTGATGTCAGGTGCTCAAACCTAAAGGGCGGCCCCGCCGACGCCACAACGAACACCAATTATCAACTCTGGTGTCGTTTCTTGAACTGTAGCGGATTCTCGCCTGTTACGCGCCGGAAAATCTTGTTAAAGTATGACAAACTCTCAAAGCCGCTGGCGAAACAGGCTTCCGTTACGTTGCTGTTGAGAATAAGTAATTTCTGGGCCTGACTAATGCGGTACTGATTCAGAAACTGCGTAAATGTCAGGCGGGTCATGCGTTTGAAGTATCGGCAGAAAGCCGCCGTTGTCAGGCTGGTCAACTTGGCAACCTCAGCGATGTCTAGTTTCCGCTGGTAGTTGTCCTCAATAAATTGATACGTGTGTTTCAATCGCTGTTGTTCTTTCAGGTTATAAGCGTTCGTGACGGGTTTGCCGTGTAGTCGCGTTATGTCTGTGCTCGTTGCTAAGTGCTGAAAAATGGCCAACAATGCCATGATTCGCTCGAAGGGCGGGAGCGTGGGCAGGGCTTCGAGTCGTTCGCCAACAACGCGTTTGGTTTCGCCGTGGAAGGAAACGCCGGTGCGGGCCATCTCGAACAAACGGGCAATGGCTGCAAACTCCGGGGCTTGCCAGAACTGGTCGCCTAAAAAGCTTTCTTTGAGCTGCACCACAACCTTCCGGTGATCGGTTTTGACCCCGTAATCGAAGTTTAAATGCGGAATATTTGGGCCGATGAAAACCAGGTCACTGCCTTCATAGCGTGAAATATGATCTCCCACATGCCGTGTTCCGTTGGCCCCGGTTATGTAAACGATTTCGTACTCCGGATGATAATGCCACAAAAAAACATCGTTCAGGCGGGGCGTCAGAAGAATGTGAAATGAACTATCCGTATCAGGCCGGATTTGCTCTAAAGCCAGCTTCATTTTGCGTTAAACTGTTTAATATTGACAGGATTAGCTAGTAGAAGAGCAATATAGTGCAAAAACCGGCCAGTATTGTTGTGGAAACGCAGTGGTAATGATAACTACCTTTGATCCAACAAAAACACCCTAACATCCTACTGGCTCATGGAAACGATGCAACCCACAATGACTCCGGCAGGTGTACCTGCGATAGGTACGCCTGCCGAAATGATTCCCGATAATGCGCATAAAGACATTCCGGGCAATCCGTCTACCGCCACCAGCAGCAAAATAAAGCTTAACGACCGTTCTTCTGACAAGCCATTACGTGTATTATCTGAAGACGACTGGCGGTTCTGGAAAGAAAACGGCTATATCGTTATCAAACAGGCTGTTCCTAAAGAAAACGCTGATCGGCTTGCTAATTTCCTGTGGGAGTTTGAAGAGAAAGATCCCAACGATCAAGCTACCTGGTATGCGCCACCTCGTGCCGAAATGAAAATGAAAGAGTTGACCAACAGCGGTATGGTTGAACTTTACAACCATCAGTACGAGTGGGACAACCGACAGTATCCACGTATTTATGACGCCTTCGTAGATATTTGGGGTACCGAAAAATTATGGGTAACCATCGACCGGGCTAACCTAAATTTGCCGATTCGTCCAGGCTACGAGTTTAAAGGGTTCATCCATTGGGATTATGACCCCGAAACCCGTCCGCAAAACGTGCAGGGAGTGTTGGCGCTGGCCGACCAGACTGATGAAAACATGGGTGGTTTTCAATGCCTTCCCGAACTATACCGCACCTATGATACATGGAAGTTAACCCAACCCTCCGACCGAAACCGCTTCAAGCCCGATACAACAGGGTTCGACTTTGTAAAGGTGAAAATGGAAGCTGGTGACCTACTGATTTTCAACAGTACGCAACCGCATGGTATTCGCCCGAATCTTTCGGCAGATAAAGTCAGAATGGCGCAATATATTTCGATGATGCCCGCTCAGGAGGACAATGAAGAATTGCGACAGTGGCGCATTTCGTCCTGGCGCGACCGGCAGGCTCCTGAAGGGTACGCCTTTCCGGGTGATCCGCGCAACTGGGAGAAGGAGCATTTTCAAACCGCCGAACTTTCTCCACTGGGGCGTAAACTGCTGGGTTTAGACAGTTGGGAAACGCCAGAATAAACTATTTCTGACGGGGTTACAGGATTGAACAAGATTTTCTCTACTCTTAAATCTTGTTCAATCCTGTAACCCCGTCAGAAAAAAACTTGTGCTTCATCTAGCGTAGACGGTCGATTCATATATAGGTTAGTTAGATTATCTTTGGCGTTGTTACGCAGCAAAAAAGATAACCTATTATGCTTTCATCCCGCCACCTGATTTTCATGGAAGTGGCTCGTTTATTAAGCTTTACCAAAGCCAGTCAAACGCTGTTTCTTAGTCAGTCGGCGATTAGTAAGCACATAAAGTCGTTGGAGTATTTCTATAAAATAGGGCTGTTCGAACGACATGGGAATCACATAAGTTTAACGAAAGCGGGCCAGATGCTGTACAGCAAACTGCTGGAAGCCGGTCAGTTACAGGAAGAATTACACCAGGAGCTTCAGCAGATAAACGAAAAATTTTTGCCATTAACCAAACTGGCTATTGGCGCTAGTACAACCATTAGCTTATACGTTCTGCCGCCCGTTCTTTCAGCTTACTTGCAGCAGTACAGCAGTATTCAGATTAATGTGCTTAACCGCAATTCAGGCGCAATCCAAAATGCGTTGCTGGACCATGAGATTGACGTTGGTATTGTGGAAGGTCTTACCCGTGTTAATACGCTGACGTATACGCCCTTTATGACGGATGATGTGCTGGCCGTATGTTCGTCAAAAAGCCCGTTACGGGAGCAAATACTCACTGTGGCCGACTTGCCGACTATCCTATTGGCAATACGCGAGAATGGGTCAGGGACACTGGCTATTATCGAAGATGAGTTGAGTAAGAAGGGAGTTAGTATGGCGTCTCTGCGAATACTGATCCGCTTGGGGGGCACCGAAGCACTCAAAAATTTTGCATTGGCCGATACCTGTCTTGCTTTTTTACCTAAGCGCGCTATCATTAAAGAATTGGCTGCGGGAGAACTGGTTGTGGTCCCTATTCAGGATTTGACCCTTCAGCGCACCTTTTATTTCATCCAGCGAAAAGGCACAGAAAGCAACCGCTTAGTCAGTACGTTTATTCACTTCACGAAACGACATTATTCCATTAAGGAATAACTCATGCCAAAATGGTATTTGCTTCATGCGTTGTTAACCGGGACTTTTCGGGAAAATACAACCATGACACTTACCACCACTTCATCACTTTTAAGCGATTTGCATTGTTCGCAGTGCGGGTCAACCCATAACGCGTTTGTCCGTCAAACCTTATCGAGTTGCTGCCAGGCACCGCTACTTTGTCAATATACCATCGACGTTGGTAGTGTACTGAAAGCAGGTCTAGTGACGCGTACCAAGTCGCTCTGGCGATACGAGGAACTGTTACCCGTCATCCAGCCCGAAAATCAAATTTCGTTAGGAGAAGGATTTACGCCCCTGTTAACACTCAACCGATTAGCTGATACTTATAGTTTTCGCCACCTTACGCTGAAAGATGAAGGGCTTAACCCGACTGGATCGTTCAAGGCAAGAGGGCTGTGCATGGCCATTTCCAAGGCAAAAGAACTCGGTGAGCAAGCCTGTATTATACCGACTGCCGGTAATGCAGGAGTGGCTATGGCTGCTTATTGCGCCAGAGCGGGTTTAGAGGCCGTAGTTGTGATGCCGCGCCACACCCCCGATGCCTTCAAAGAGGAGTGTATTGGCTACAATGCCAACCTTATTCAGGTAGATGGCCTTATTAACGACTGTGCGGCTAAAGTACAGGAATTGAACCAACAGGGCGCTTATTTCGATGTATCGACGTTGAAAGAACCGTATCGGCTGGAAGGCAAGAAAACGATGGGCTATGAAATAGCTGAGCAACTAAATTGGCAGCTACCGGATGTGATCATGTATCCAACAGGTGGCGGAACGGGTTTGATAGGAATATGGAAAGCATTTCACGAAATGAAGGCCCTGGGATGGCTGGCTAAGGAGCAACGGTTGCCTCGCATGGTGGCTGTACAGGCAGAGAATTGCGCGCCAGTTGTCGATACCTATCTGGGGAAACAGATTAACAGCAAGCAGTACATTGGAAAACCGACGCTCGCTAATGGCCTGGCTGTGCCGCGTCCCATTGGTGAACCCTTGATGATGAGCGTACTACGCGAGTCTGGTGGGACAGCTATCGCTGTTTCAGAAGATGATATGCTGGAAGGCGTCAGTGAGCTTTGCCGACACGAGGGCATTTTTGCCGCTCCTGAAGGCGGAGCCATCTGGGCGGCCACGAAAAAACTACTGCATCAGGGTTGGCTCCAGCCAGATGAACACGTATTGTTACTTAATACCGGCTCCGGACAGAAATACTTAGACAACATAAAAGGGAAATGGCACCGGTAACCAATTGTCAAGCTAAGTGCCACTAGTTGATTGTGGTACTATCGTTGCTGTTGCATTTTCGCCGGGTTAAAACCCGGCGAAATGGTTTACATACCACCAATGCTCACATCCAACCGCTGTCCCTGTCGGCTTTTAAAACCCTGAACAGGGGAGTAGCTTTGCGTTAGTTTGCCGTAATAGCCTGTACCATCATAGGTGCGCAAGTTGGGATCCTGTTTGCAGACATCGGCGCAGGTTCCACCGTGTTCATCTCCGCAGTTTTCGCAGAGGGTAATGTGATTATTGCAAACCGGACTAGCGCAGTTAATCATCCGGCTGGTGGGTGTGCCGCAACGATAGCAGACAGATACCGTAACGGGATTTACGTGATTGATAGGCACCGTTACGCGGTTATCAAACACGTAGCATTCACCATCGAAATCTTCGCCACCAGCTTCCAGACCATATCTTATAATGCCGCCGTGAAGCTGATAAACGTTTTCAAACCCTTGGGCAAGAAGGTAAGCCGACGCTTTTTCGCACTTAATGCCACCCGTGCAATAGGTGATGATTTTCTTGTCGCGCAGGTGTTCGATTTCGTGGATATGGTCGGGGAGTTCACGCAGGTTTTCCATGTTGAACGTGATGGCTCCTTTAAATTTGCCAACTTCGTGCTCGTAGTTCGAGCGCATATCTACCAAAACTACGTCAGGGTCATTTTTGAATTGCCGGAAGTCCTCTGGTTCAAGGTGAATACCCGTTTGCCGTAGCGGATCAACGGAGAATTCGGAGTGGACAATTTCGGCTTTCACCCGAACGTGCAATTTCTGAAACGTATGTCCATCGGTTTCGTCTATCTTAAAGGCAACACCGGCAAAACGCGGATCGGCCCTGAGAGATGCCATGTACCTCTCACAGTCGGCGGTTAGCCCAGACACTGTGCCGTTCAGCCCTTCGGGAGCGACAATAATTCGTCCCAGCAGGTTTAATTGCAGGCATAGCAAATGGTGCTCCTCCCGATATTGGTCAGGATTTTCGATGGGTGAATAAATATAGTATAGAAGGACGCGGTATGATTTCATAATTAAAAGCAAAGAGCAAAAATACGCTGCTCAATTGTTCTCCGTGACAAAATTAAACCCAATTTGCTAAACTTCGTTCCATAAGTGGTAGGAGAGAAACGTAGGAAGAAACTCATCGTACCTCCTTTTCGTCACTTTTCTATTTCTCCTCCTTTTCGCTTTTCTATGCACATCGCTATTACAGGAAATATTGGGGCTGGCAAAACAACGCTGGCCGAACAGTTAGCCGAACATTACGGGTGGGAAGTGCTCTATGAAGCCGTTGACGGGAATCCGTATCTGGCTGATTTTTACGATGATATGCCACGTTGGTCGTTTAACCTGCAAATCTATTTCCTGAATAGCCGATTTGCACAGGTTAAAAAAATAATTGACATCCAACTGGCTAATCAGGCTAGCCCCGATTACCAGCATACGGTGGTGCAAGACCGGACTATCTATGAGGATGCTGCCATTTTTGCCCGCAACCTGTATGAGAGTGGTGATATGACAGTGCGCGATTATGAGACTTACCGCCAGTTGTTTACAAACATGATGAGTCTGGTTCGGCCACCCGATTTGATGATTTATCTTCGTGCCAGTTTACCTAAACTCCGCGAGCAGATTAAGAAACGTGGTCGTTTGTTCGAGCAGTCCATTAGCGACGATTACCTGAGCAACTTAAATCGACTATATAAAGAATTTTTGGATTCCTATCAGTTGGGACCCGTGCTAATTTTAGATGTTGATGCAATAGATTATGCGAAACGATCAGCCGATTTTGACGCAGTAGTACGTCAGGTTGACACCCAATTGAGAAAAATAGGTTGAATTAGGAATGATGGAGAAAACCTTTTAGTGGTCCCAAAACACAAATTTATAGGCTGGTTCAATATAAAACAGGCCGCTCCCGGTTGGGTAAAGCGACCTGCTATGTGGAGAGCGGAAAAAAGTACATACGCTAGGTTGAGCAGGCTGGATTGAAAATCTACCTTGCCGTCAATAAAATCACTCAGTTGATTCCATCAACCTAGGTACTATTTCCCGGAAAATAGGCTGATTGACTAAACGAGACTGATTATTATTTCTCAAATGCATCGGCAACTTCTGGCTGTTGTATTAACGTGCATCTTCCTTATAATGTCTCACGTCTAACAGCGTAACTGTCTCATGCCAGTACGTTCTTAAGTTACTTAAATACTTTTTCCAGTCTGCAAAACTAAATGGCTTGGTCGTAAAAGAAGACGCTCCAAATGAATAAGCACGTTCAACTAAACCGGGCGTTTTACTGGCCGACAGCATAACCACAGGCAATGAGCGGCCTTTTGGATGGGCACGCAATAAGGCCAAGAAGTCCAATCCATCAACCTTATCTTGTAAATCGATATCAAGTAAAACTATTTTCGGACCCTTCCCTTCCAATTCCTCAATGTACCTTTTTGCTTCATCAAAACTGCTAACATGAGTAAACGATGCTTCTGGAAAGCTACTCGACGATGCTCGCACTAAAATGTCAGCAATTAAGGGATCGTCGTCTACTAATAGAATTGGAAATGAATGCGGCATGATTTTTTAAAGGCAGTTCTGAAAACTAAATTTAGGAAAAGTAAGAGCACTCAAATAAAAGACAGAATCGATCACATTAAATAGACAATCCACCGCGTATAAAGACATAAATTTTCTCTCCGCTGAGTTATCTTTTGAGTTATTGGAACAAATACTGTACATCCGCACGATAGTTACTACCGGATCGGCTCTCCGAAAGAGGAACTACTTGTTAGTATATAAATAAATTTGTTGGTTTCAATATGTAAATCTGATTTCATCCAAAAAATAACTCTAAACCTATAGCCTAAAAGTAGCTTTATTTCTTGATGTTCTCTACTTATCAAACCGATTTAGGGTTAGATAATCATTTTCCACATTCTTCGCTTCGACTTAAATGCTGATAATTAATTAACCGTTATCAGCACATTTAGTTTACTAATTTACCTTGTGCAATAAAACTATCCTTAACGTTCCATTATACCCTTTATTTGCTCAAGAAACTCGTCCATACCGTCTTTAGAATGGTGGTAGACTTCTTCAGTCGCATACCCTTTTTGTGTCCAGGTAAATCTAGTTTGATTGTCACCTATTTTGGTCAATGTGTACGTTATAATGGACTGATTCTCCGGTTTATCTTCCACCCCAGAAAATCCACTCCAATAGCTATAAGTCAGTTGTTCATTCAAAATGTTTTCAAGGATAACCCCTTTATCCTGATAGATGTGTCCTTCATATTCGCCCTGAAAAATTATAGGACTTCCCACTTGCCAATCAGTCACCGTTTCTGTGCCGAACAGGTATTCTTTAATGATTTCCGGGGTCGTCAATGCCTGCCAAACGGTTGATAAGTTGGCGTTAACATCGATAGACTTTGACACAATCAGGTCTTGTCTCATATAGAAAGCGTTTAGTTTAGTTGTAGGATAAAGTTCAGGTATTCTACTGACAGCAGTATGTCAGCAGGGTCGTAAATTGTCTTCATATTTGACTCAAATGGCCTTCTGTATAGTGGCCTTAGGGCATATCGGTAACAGGATGTTCAGCGTAATGAGCCTGTATATCTTCGGTTAATTTTTGCATAATGGTTAGTAGCATATCCGGTTGCTCAATGGTTGCCGAGGTGCCAATCATGAGCAGCCAGCGGGCCAAACCTTCTATGTAGGGGGTTTGAAAATGCATTCGGATATGGTCGCCCAAATCATCTTCGCGTTGAAATCCATACATATGTTTTTGCTCCTGCAAATATCGGGTAATGGCCTTGCGAAACACAATTGTTACGGCCACCGTGGGCATATCGGTATTACCTATCCGGTCGAGGTATTCCTGCAACGAGAGCCGGTTATGACGCGAGAATCGCTGCTCTGTATCAGTAAGTTGGCGAATACGGTCAACGCGAAAGTCCCGGTAATCTTGGCGAGTTCGGCAGAAAGCGATAAGGTGCCAACTCATGTGGTTATGATACAGCCCGACAGGCTCAACTTCGCGCTGGGTTTCGGCGTCGTTGTATTGGGAATGATATTGGAGTGTGAGAACGTGATGCCGGGCAATGGCTTGTTGTATATCGTTCAGCAAGTCGTCAGAATAAGGTATGCGATATACGTTGTTGGCTACATTTACCTGCGCGTCCAGATCGTCCAGATGTTCCTGATCAGCGCGTTTCAGGACGGACTTAATCTTGAATAAGGCTGACTCAAATTTTGTCCGCACCGACTGATCCGCCCATTTTTCAATTAACTTACCGCCCAGCAACAATGCGCTGGCTTCGGCACTGGTAAACATTACTGGTGGCAGATGGTAATCGGTCAGGAAATAGCCAACACCTGCTTCGGCTCCAATTGGGACACCCGCTTCTTCCAGCGACCGGACATCGCGGTAAACGGTACGCAAACTAATACCGAAGCGGTCGGCCAACTCCTGGGCGCGAACAACACGTTTGGTTTGCAGATGAATCAGGATGGCGGTTAAACGGTCAAGACGGTTCATAGCAGGAATACAAGAGACGTAATTTGCAAATTACATTGGTTTGACTGAACGAGCAGGCATTTTTTTATGTAAAAGAGCTACTAAACGTTTGAATGACATGAACGCAACCCATATCAAAAACAATACCCACCGCCACCGATTTGAGCTAGAAACAGAGGGCAAAATCTCCATCGTTGAGTACCAGCATGTAGATGACGAAACGCTCGCGCTTACGCATACCGAAGTTGATTCTAGTCTGGAAGGACACGGCGTTGGTTCACAGCTAGTCGAAGGTGTGCTAGAGTACATTGATCAAAACAACCTTAAAATTGTGCCGCTTTGTCCATTTGTTGTTGTCTATTTAAAACGCCATCCCGACTGGAATCGACTCGTGTCAACCGCCTATAACGCCAGCGACTTTTGAGTATCTGAATGCATCATTTCCTGTTCACTTTTATACTGTCTCTTTGGGTCAGCACAGGTGCGTTTGCACAAGTAACAAGCTACCGCGTATTTTTCGGACTGACGACTCAGCAACCTCGGCGAATTGTGCTGCGTCAGTGGCAGCAAACTGCCCAAACCCGATACCTGATTCTAAACCCGCAAACCCTCGAAACGGCGGTCGTATCGCTATCAGCAACTCAGGTTCGGCCATTGCCATGGTCGGCTGTTATGCAGCAAGTTGCCCAGACGCCCTACATGCGGGCGTTGAAACTGGAGCAGCAACGAGACTATAATTTACAGGATGCCGGAATCGAACGCGCCGATACGACCGAACGGGGCTTCAGCCTGACAATAGACCTTTGCCCTTCTATAAAGCCCTTAACCCGCTCGGTATTTGAGCAGTTGATTGAGGCATTTGAGCCGGAAGAAAAACCGATTCCCGTAACCATTACAATCACGGGTCTTTGGATGGAAAATCACCCCCAGGATCTGGCCTACCTGAAAAGTTTGGTTAGCCGGGGCGATTTAGCTATTACATGGGTCAACCACTCCTTTCATCACCGCTATAACCCGCAGTTACCGCTGCCAATTAACTTTCTGCTCGAAGCAGCAACCAACCTCAATGATGAAGTTATATTGAACGAGCAGGCCATGCTGAAGAACGGGTTAACGCCGTCTGTTTTCTTTCGATTTCCAGGTTTAGTATCCGATAAAGCCGTATTTGATCGGATACTGGCGTTCGGGTTATTGCCCATTGGCAGCGATGCGTGGTTGGCTAAAAACCAACAACCCAAACAGGGGAGTTTGGTGCTGATTCACGCCAACGGCAATGAACCGTTGGGCATTACGGATTTTATCAACCTGATTCGGGCAAAATCTTCGTTTATCCGTAATAAAACGTGGCTGCTTTATGACTTGCCAACGAGTGTGGCGAAGGGGAAATAAGCAATTTTACAGAGAGCCTTTTTATAAGAAAGCCCTGTAACAGAAGGGTAATTGACTCATAAGTTGCTACAAATATCATTCACGCTTACATCAGCTTCTTTTCCATTTCTTCAAGTTTTAGCCGTAGTTGCTGAACTTCACTAATGAGTGTTTGAATGTCGTTCTCAGTCTGTTCTTGTTCATCTTCCACGAAGAAGTTAGCAACGTACCCCGTGAATGTACCAAACAAGCCTACCCCGGCAACCATTAGAACAGAGGCAATCAGACGGCCAGTGGTTGTGACGGGAAAACGGTCGCCGTAGCCAACGGTTGTAATGGTAACAAACGCCCACCAAAGTGCATCGGAAGGCGTCTTTATGTTGGCCTCAGGCACCCGTTCAACATAGAGAATCGCTATTGCGCCGAAGGTCATCAGCAACATTGAACTGAGTAATACAACGGCCAGTGTACCATTGGCCTTATCTCGAAAGAAGTAGTGCAAAAATTCGCGGATAGACCGAAACGACCGGACCATCCGCAGAATTCGGACCACTCGCACCAACTGCCCCAATCGAAACCAGTCTAAGGCAGGAATGCTGGCCAGCAAATCAATCCAGCCCCAGCGCAGAAACTGCCATTTGTCAGGTGCCTGATAAAGCCGCAAAAAGAAATCGTACAAAAAATAAAAGCAAATACCCGTATCAATATGGTCGAGTAACTGGCGGTTTTGCTCGTCTATACTTACCAACTCTCGAATCAGCAACGCTATGACAACATAAATCGATAGCACCAGCATAATAAACTGATGTATCGTTAGTTTTGGCGGGGCAGTGGGCTTCATTTTTTGCTGTCTGGTTGGGGCTTAGGTGGGTGTGTTGGCGAAATACGGTCTCCTTTTCTTACCCATCGCCAAATGTCTGTAGGCAATGCAGGATAAATAGAGATACCAACGCTGTAATAGCTTCCGTTAAAATTCTCGTTAATATCAGTCTGAAAAACGGAAACTCGGTACCCTACCTGCGCTGTAAGTCCTACCCAGCGTGTAGCTTTCCATTGGGCATACGCCCCTACCTGCAAGGGCACCAGAAAACTCCGGTGGGTTCTATCTATCGGATTATTTCTAGCCAGGTCGAGCGGGAGTGCATACGCCACCCCTCCACCAATTTCGCCCGGAAAGCTAACCATCCACCGCTTATTATTGATCAGATTCCACCAGTATTGCATACTCACGAACCACAAATCGGTACGGGTGTAATAATCGAGATTGATACGCCGGGCTGCATCGCGTCGCCAGTTAATCAGGCGTAGATAGGTAGCATAATTAATCCAATAGTAGCCGAGCGTTAGCTGATGACGTTTAGGACCAAACTCAATACCGGCGTTAATCCCCAGTACATTAACATGCTGGCGTTCGAGAAACGAATCCCGAAAATCGAGATTAAAAGCGGGTTTGATAGGGTAATGTATTGGCCGAGTCGTATCAGCCGGGGCGAGTGAATCAGGCCGGAATGTTAGGAGTGAAAACGTAAGCAAGCAAACAGCAATCATAATGAACTACTAACCTAAAAAAATGTCTTGAGTTCAACTGAGCGTTTGATTAAAACTCAATATGTGTCCAATTGGCTAACAGATTCACTGGCTCCCGGTCCCCGTAACAGCCCGGATTTTGACTTAATTGATGGTCTAGGGTTATGTAAAGCGTATAGGAAAGCCGGGTTTTGTAAACTATCTCCAGGCTATTTTCGGACTTAATGATTGGGCAAACCCCCATCGCCCATCACGAAACCAGATCCACCTGCCTTCAGAAAATCAGAAGTAAAAATAGACAAAATCAACATAATGATTTTTGTAGCTTGGCATGAACAGATTACTCTGGAAAACGAATAATGTTGTTTCATAAACCTGATTTAAGGAGGTACCCTATGCCCATTGCCGTATGAATAAGCTTACGGTCAAAGTCGCGGTCAATCTTCTTTCGTAAGAAATTGATGTATACCTCAACTTTATTCGTTTGGCTAACGGGAACATTGTCCCATACTTTTTCGAGAATCTGCGCTTTTGTGACAACACGTCCGACATTTTTAATAAGAAATTCGAGCAGTTGAAATTCGCGGGCTGTTAGTTTGATGCGCTGATTAGCCCGATACGCTACTTTTTCGGCGACGTTTAGTTCGAGGTTGTCAACGCTCAAAATGGACGGGGCGTTGAACCCACCAGTCCGTCGGCGGTGCAGGGCGTAAATACGAGCCAATAGTTCGTCGGGGTCACAAGGACTAACCATATAATCGTCGGCTCCGGCATACAGCCCTTTCGCTTTATCAGCCGAATCACCGAATCTCGACAGGAGCAAAACCGGTGTTGAGTCGTTTTCCTGTCTGAGTCGCCGAATTACATCCAGCCCGTCCATGCGCAGTAAATTAGTATCGAGTAGAATCAGGTCAAAACGGGCATGAAGCCCCATGGCAAGTCCGGTATAGCCATCGGTAGCCATTTCTAATGTATATTGACGTCCCCCTAAAGTTCGATACAGAAAGTCGAGGTAGATATGATCGCTTTGAATTAGTAAAATTTTCATACGTCAATAACCAGCCGGATTTATTTTATCTGCAAATGTGATAAGCCGACTTTAAATCGGCTTTAAATACTAATTAAAAATTCTTTAAAAAAATTTAAGTATTTATACGGTGGTTTTGATGGTAATCCCTTGGTTAAGGTGGCTTCTACATTTTTAAGAAATAATTAATAAGGCTTTAACCACACGTTAACTGCGAGTTTGCTACTTGCGCACAAATCAGCCGGATCTTAGTTTGTCCCGCGTTCAACTTATGTCTCGTTTTAAATTAATTCCCCTTTGTGGTGTCGGTATTTTAGTGAGTTTGCTAAGTATAAATTCTAATTTATCAGCGCAAACAACTTCCACAGTCACCGTTGTTGACACGGCTCGCGTGAGTCTCCCGCAACTCGAACAGCAGTTCGTGGAACGCAACTTCCAATTACTGGCCCAGCGCTATCAGATCGATATTGCTGATGCGGCTATTACGCAGGCTGGTCTGCGTCCCAACCCAAATCTTTGGTTTCAGGGAAACTTGTATAACCCAAATACCAAAAAGTTTTTGCAGTATGGAGCGCCCTCACAAGCTGATAAAGACGCGGGTACGTATAATAGCGGCTATTACGCTGTGCAATTGCAGCAGGTAATTTTGCTGGCTGGCAAGCGAAGTAAATTAGTCGCTCTGGCCGAAAGTAACCGGTCATTGGCTCGTCTGGCTTTTCGCGATGTAATGCGGACGCTTCATTATCAGCTCTATACAACGTATGCTAACCTGTACTATGATTTACAGGCACTACGTTTGTTTGAGGATGAACTGACCCGGCAACAGCGGCTGCTCGAATCGTATCGAATTGCGCTCCGGACAGGTGGGGTAGCTCCCTATGAAGTTACCCGACTCGAAGTTGCCCTGCGGGATCTTCAGGCCAACAGTGCTATCTATCGGGCGCAGGTTGCCGATGGGCAGGCTACGCTCCGGGTGCTGTTACGTCAGCCTGCCAGAACGTTCATTTTACCTACCGAACTACCGGCCCGCAGAACGACCGTCCCGGATCTGGCAATAGCCCTCGACTCGGCTCTGACCAACCGGCCCGACATTGGCCTGTCGCAGGAGCAGATTAACAATGCCGAGCGTAGTGTGATGCTGGAAAAAGCCCGCCGGACACCCGACTTGACGGCAGGGCTGTTTTTTGAGAAATATGGTAATGCGTATAATAACTTTACCGGGTTCCAGGCATCAATGGATTTGCCGGTGCGTAACCGCAATCAGGGCGCCATCCGGTCGGCGGAGACTACGCTGAAAAGTGTGACGATTGGCTTGGAAAACCAGCAGACCGTTGTGCAGAGCGACGTTCTGAATGCTTATGATAAACTCAACACGTATTATGGGCAATTGAATGGCCGACCTGATGGTTATCTGGACCGCATACAGAATATCTCCGTGGAAGCGACCAAGGCGTATAATAATCGTACAATTGGACTACTGGATTATTTAGATAAAATCAGGACCTATCAGCAGGCGCAATTGAATAACATCAACCTGCAAAATAATCTTTTCAACACGCAGCAGTTACTGAATTATACCACTAACACACGGTTCTACTAATTTATGAAAAAGACACTAATCCCTTTGCTCATTGGCTTAGGGCTGGCTGCGTGTGGGCATAAAAATGAGGAAACTGATAAAGCCCCAACATCCAGTGCCGATTCGAGTAGTAGTTATCTGACCGATTCGGTTCGGCAGATGAACCCCGAAGACGAACTGACCCTGAATGGTACCGTTACCTTCGACCAGGACAATGTGGTTCGGGTGTTTCCACTAGTGAGTGGTAACGTCCAGAAAACAACGGCTTCTCTGGGGGCCTACGTGCAGAAAGGGCAGGATTTAGCCTTGATTCGCTCCGGCGATATCTCGAATTATACAAATGATTATCAGGCCGATAAGTCAGATCTGGAAGTAGCACAGCAACAACTGAAAAACATATCGGCGCAGTACAAATCGGGATTTGCCTCGGAAACGGATTTTTTAACGGCGAAAAATAACGTCAAAAAATCGCAGGATGAACTAAGCAAATCGTCGAATATTCTGCGGGTATACGGGGGGAGCACAGCGGGAACGGGAGAACCGTCCTTTTCGGTAAAAGCGCCCATTACGGGATACATCGTTGAGAAAAACGTAAATACTGGACAGGACTTACGAGCCGATAACCAGAACCCACTCTACACCATTTCGAGCCTTCAGCAAATTTGGGTTATGGCCAATGTGTATGAACAGGATATTCCAGAAATCAAACAAGGGCAACCTGTTGATATTCAGGTGCTAGCTTATCCGGACAAGACCTTCAAAGGGATTATTAGTAATGTGAGCAGTGTATTGGATGAACAGGCTAGGGTGCTGAAGGTACGCATCGTACTGCCTAATAAAGACGGGTTGCTGAAACCTGATATGTTCGCCACGATTCACGTACATCTGCCTAGATCCAGTACAAATGGGGGTGAAAAGTCGCTGGCAGTTCCGCAAAAAGCCGTTGTGTTCGATCGTGATCATTACTACGTTATTGTGCAGACGGGGAAAGACAAATACGAAGCCCGCGAAGTGAAAGTAATGAAGAATACAACGCGCTATGCCTTCGTGTCGGGGGGAAACCTCAAACCGGGTAATATCGTCGTAACAGAAGGTAGTTTGTTGTTATACAATGATTTGACCGATTAGCCTTTGTAGACGCAGACGCCCAACCAGGCATCTTATGCTCACGTTTATTAAGTCAAAACTCATCCGGTCATGAACCGCAATTTTGTCGCGGCTATACATACAACATCATGAACAAATTCATTCGTAGTGTCATCACATTTGCCCTGACGAACCGCTTTGCCGTCTTTTTTGGCATTGGGCTGATCATTATTGGGGGCGTTTTTGCTTTTCTGAATACACCCGTCGAAACATTCCCCGACGTTACGAATACCAACGTAGTTGTTATTACACAGTGGCCCGGTCGCTCGGCCGAAGAAGTTGAACGCTTCGTTACCTTGCCGCTCGAAACGGAACTTAACTCTGTGCCACGCAAGAGTACGTTACGGTCAGTATCTTTATTTGGGTTGTCGGTAGTGACAATGATTTTTGAGGATGGTGTAGACAATTTTACTGCCCAAACCAACGTAGCCAACCGCATTGCCAGTGTTGACCTCCCTGATGGAGTGAGTGCCGAAGTAGAGCCACCCTACGGCCCAACGGGTGAGATTTATCGCTTCACACTCGAAAGTAAAACCAGAGATATCACGGAGTTGAAAACCCTTCAGGATTGGGTTATCGAGCGGCAGATCAAGAGCGTAGCCGGTATTGCCGACGTAGTTAGTTTTGGCGGTAAAGTGAAAACCATCGAGGTGAGTTTGAACCCAACATTGCTGGCCAACTATGGTTTTACGGCTCTTGATGTGGATCAGGCTATCCAGCAAAGTAACATCAACGTTGGGGGCGATGTTATCAAGCAGGGCAATCAGGCGCTGGTGGTACGTGGCATTGGTTTGCTGACTAAACCCGACGATGTAGCTGGTATCATCATTGACAACGTAAATGGCGTACCAATTAAGGTGCGTGATGTGGCTACGGTCAAAGAATCATTCCAACCCCGATTGGGCATTGTGGGGCGCGACAAACAGGACGATGTAGTAGAGTGTATTGTAGTGATGCGTAAGGGCGAAAATCCCAACGACGTAATTCCAGCGCTGAAGGCCAAAATTGATGAACTGAACAATCAGATTTTGCCTAAAGATGTCAGAATCAAAACGTTCTACGACCGTACGACGCTAAATAATTATACCCTGCACACGGTGGGCGAAAACGTGTTAATGGGTATTTTCCTGGTAACGCTCATTTTACTGATTTTCCTGGCTGACTGGCGTACGACACTTACAGTTGCCATCGTCATTCCGCTGGCTCTTTTGTTTGCGTTTATCTGCCTGCGCCTAAAGGGAATGACCGCTAACTTGCTTAGTATCGGTGCCTTAGACTTTGGTATTATCATTGACGGGGCCGTTGTTATGGTTGAGGGCTTGTTTGTGATGCTGGCACACCGGGCCGATCAAATGGGCATGATGAAGTTCAACCGTCGCTCGAAACTAAGCTGGATTGCCCAAAACGCTACTGAACTGGGTAAATCTATCTTCACCTCGAAAGTGATCATTATCACGGCTTTACTGCCGATTTTTACGTTTCAGAAAGTAGAAGGAAAGCTGTTTAGCCCACTGGCCTGGACGATTGGATTTGCTCTGACGGGTTCGCTCATTGTCAGCCTGACATTGATTCCACTTTTGTGCAGCCTCCTGTTAAATAAGAATGTGCGCGAACGGCACAACCCAATTGTTTCTGGTCTGGAGAAAATATATGTTCCTGCCCTGAACTGGGCCATTCGCAAACCAGCCTCTATTGTTGCTATTGCGCTGGGTGCCTTAGGCTTTTCCCTGTACCTGTTCATGTTTCATATTGGGTCGGAGTTTTTGCCGCAGTTGAACGAAGGGTCAATTTATGTCCGGGCTAGTTTGCCTTATTCGGTGTCGCTGGACGAGAGTTACGCATATACGCGCAAGTTTCGGGCAATTTTCGCTGAGTTTCCAGAGGTGCGGGGCGTCATCTCGCAAACGGGCCGCCCCAATGACGGTACCGACCCGACAGGCTTCTTTAATAATGAGTTTTTTGTAGACCTCTACCCAAAAGAAGACTGGAAGAGTGACATCTCGAAGGACGAGTTAGTAACACAGATGCAGAAGAAGTTAGCGCGGTTCAGGGGTGTGTCGTTCAACTTTTCTCAGCCTATTTCTGATAACGTCGAAGAAGCCGTTTCGGGGGTGAAAGGCTCAATGGCTATCAAAATTATCGGGCAGGATTTGAACGTGCTGGATAAAGAAGCGACAAAAGTTTTCAACGTGATGAAGAATGTGCCTGGTGTAAGCGACCTCGGTGTATTTCGTAATCTTGGCCAACCGGAATTTCGTATTCAACTCGACCCACAAAAACTGGCCCGGTATAATGTTCCCACAGACGTAGCGCAGTCGGTCATTGAAACCGCCATTGGAGGGAAAACTGTCACACAATTTTATGAGGGCGAACGTCGATTTGATATTAAAGTGCGCTATGACGAACGGTTTCGTTTCTCACCTGATTTGATTGAAAATTTGATGGTGCCAACACGGTCGGGTTCTAAAATCCCGCTCAAAGAACTTGCTGATATCAGCACACGTTCAGGACCGGCTTTTGTGTATCGGGAAAATAACGCCCGCTTTATCGCCATCAAATTCTCGGTACGTAACCGTGACCTCGGTAGTACGATTGCCGACGCACAACAGCGTGTGAAAGATCAGGTTAAACTGCCCGATGGCTTTCAGATGCGCTGGGCTGGGGAGTTTGAAAATCAGACACGGGCTGAACGGCAATTGGCTATCGTCGTGCCGATCAGTATCACCATTATTTTCCTGATTTTGCTGTTTACGTTCGGCAGTGCGCTCGATGCCACCCTAATTATTCTGAACGTGCCGTTTGCACTTATCGGTGGTATGCTGGCTCTGTGGTTGACAGGAATCAATTTCAGTATCTCGGCGGGGGTAGGCTTCATTTGTCTGTTTGGCGTATCGGTGCAGGATGGTGTTATTCTGATTAACCGATTCAAGGAAAATCTGCATAACAAATTGCCCATCAGCGAGGCCATTCGTGAAGGGGCTCTAACGCGGGTTCGACCCGTTGTAATGACCGCCCTGATGGCTTCACTCGGCTTGTTACCCGCTGCCCTTTCGACCGGAATTGGTTCTGAAACGCAGAAGCCATTAGCTACGGTTATGATCGGGGGACTAATGACTTGTACAGTCTTGTCGCTGTTGATTTTGCCCGTCACCTACGAACTTATTCATAGTCGGCGGGCGCGGAAAGAACTGGCTCGAAAAGAAGCGAAAGAGGTTCAGATGCCGGTTCATCCGTAAAAAATAAAGGCTTGAATAAACGAAAAAGGGTGGTGGAAGATTCTCAAATCTTCCACCACCCTTTTTCGTTTAATATTGAAAAAACTTTCTACTTCTTGCCACTACCTAGCCACAAAAGGCTGTCAATAATGAGTTTATTTTGAGTGTCATTGGCAAAGGTGAATGACAACTCTTTATCCGTTTTGTTGTCATAATCAATGTCATTGTGCCCCATATTTACATACAGCATTTTGTAGTTTTTATTCGTCCAAACGACAGGGTAATAACCACTATGCCATATCTCATGTAACTTGGGTCCGGTGCCAAGTGGGAAACTTGTTGAATCGATTGACAAAAGGATTTTTATATTGGGGTTAGTTCGTAAATCATTTGTCCATCTGTACCACTCATTAGGAGCCGATTTGAAGGTTTCGGGCAAGTGTTTTGTCGCTGGATGTTTTCGATCTTCGACTCGCAAAATAGCCGCTGTAGGCCGCCAGGTGTTGCTTTTGTAAGAGCCAGATCCTAAAAACTCGTTGTGATACCAGTCCCAGTTTTGAGGATACGTGGAAGGAGTGAGGGCAAATCCCGCAAAGTGGAAGCCCATCCAGGCACCCCCATTTTCCATATATTTTTTGAATGCTTCCCGTTGGTCAGGTGCTTCCGGGCGGGTATCTAAAAATAGCACAACTTGATAGTGCGATAAAAATTCAGTGGTAAGATTATTCCAGTTAGTTGTTGAGTCATAAGTGAAATTGTTATTGGTTGCCGTTTTAGAAAACCATCGATTGGCCTCATGTACAAAACTAATATGTGCTTTATCGTTTTTGGCCGTATAAAAGGCAATCACATTGAATTTTGGCTTGCTAGCTTGAGCCCTGACTGAACCACAGCACAGCAGACAAAAAAGAATTATCCGGATGGTTTTCTTAATGAATAACAGCATAATTTTTACTGATACTAATAAATTAAAATTAATTTTATTACAGCCAGGTTGATAACTAAACTTTATGATGAGTTAGCAATAAATGTGCTACACATGTTCTGTAATAGTAGGCTGTTTCTCGCGTAATTGTTTTGTCGTTTTCCGAGAGCCATCATGACTCCAGCCCGGTGGACCAAAAATGTAACCCAAGGCGTCCCGAAATGATCGGGCACCACGAAGATCCTGCCCAATAGCTACCCATTCGTGAAAGGCAATTCGCACTGGATTATGCGAGTTGATATTGCTGGTCAGTCCATAAGTAGGGCGGTTGTGTTCGAGTTCAAACGTGCCAAAAATCCGGTCCCAGATTACAAGGACGCCCGCATGATTTTTGTCTAAATAGTTGAGGTCGGAGCCGTGATGTACCCGATGGTGTGATGGCGTATTGAAGATGAATTCAATGAATGCCGGGAACTTGTTGATATGTTCGGTATGAATCCAGAACTGATACAACAAACTGATTGCCTGCATGGTCATAATCGCCACTGGCGAAAAGCCGACAAGGGGTAGCCAAAGCCAGAAGACAAACGCGCCAGTTATGTTTCCCGTCCAGGTTTGACGAAGTGCCGTACCGAGATTGTACTTCATAGAGGAGTGATGCACTACATGCGAGGCCCAGAAATACCGGCTACTGTGGCTAATCCGGTGAAACCAGTAATAACTAAAATCATCGGCAAAAAACAGGATTGCCCAGGCCCACCACTGCGTCATATCAATCGTAAACAGCCGAAATTGATAGACCAGCGAAAGCGTTCCAAACACAAGTAGCTTCCCGACAAAACCAACAATCACATTCCCAATTCCCATAGCCAGACTACTGGCCGTGTCCTTTGTTTCGTAATAGTCCTTGTGCTGAATTGCCGTTACAATTACCTCCGCAAACAGCAGTACAACAAAGCCGGGAATGGCATATTGAATTAGGTCTCTCATAGTTTTTCTAACTTTTGTGCAAGTTACATGGAGTCTAACAGGTTTTCAACAGCTAACAACTGGATTAAAAAGAGAGGCACAAAGTACACAGAGTTTTTGACTCTCCGTGTGCTTTGTGCCTCTCTTTTATAACTTCGTTAGTGTGTTCTACCGGTTCATCGAGGTCAGAAATTCCTCATTAGTCCGGGTGCCTTTCATGTGGCTAAGCAAGAAGTCCATACCTTCCATAGGATTCATGTCGGCCATATGTTTGCGAAGAATCCAGACACGTTGCAAGGTTTCTTTATCCAGCAACAGGTCTTCCCGACGCGTACCCGATGCCATAACATCAACAGCCGGATAAACCCGTTTGTTAGCCAGTTTGCGGTCGAGTTGGAGTTCCATGTTACCCGTACCTTTGAATTCTTCAAAGATAACTTCGTCCATTTTCGAACCCGTATCAATCAGGGCAGTAGCGATAATGGTAAGCGAACCACCGTTCTCTACGTTCCGGGCAGCACCAAAGAAACGTTTTGGCCGGTGTAGGGCATTGGCATCCACACCACCCGACAAAATCTTACCCGACGATGGAACAACAGTGTTATAGGCCCGTGCCAAGCGCGTGATAGAATCCAATAGAATTACCACGTCATGACCACATTCAACCATTCGCTTTGCTTTTTCGAGCACCATACTCGACACTTTTACGTGCCGGTCGGCCTGCTCATCAAAGGTTGACGAAATTACTTCAGCGTTTACACTGCGGGCCATGTCGGTTACTTCTTCAGGGCGTTCGTCAATCAGCAATACAATCAGATACACCTCCGGGTGATTCTTGGTGATGGCGTTGGCAATTTCTTTCAGCAGTACTGTCTTACCTGTTTTGGGTTGAGCGACAATCATGCCGCGC
The DNA here is from genome assembly GCF_042686045.1 of Spirosoma flavum. Lineage (NCBI taxonomy): Bacteria > Pseudomonadati > Bacteroidota > Cytophagia > Cytophagales > Cytophagaceae > Spirosoma > Spirosoma flavum. The sequence continues at coordinate 311,818 of NZ_JBHUOM010000023.1, read as the reverse complement.
TGACCTTTACCGATAGGAGCAAACAAGTCCAACACCCGCGACGAATAATTTTCGGGACGGTTGCTTAAATGAAGTTGTTCTTCGGGGAAAAGGGGAGTCAAATACTCAAATGGAATGCGGTCGCGAATTTCTTCCGTTGTCTTTCCATTAACAGTTGAAACGCGCAGTAGGGCAAAGTATTTTTCACCTTCTTTTGGTGGGCGAATTGCTCCACGAACGGTGTCACCGGTTTTCAGGCCAAATAGTTTGATCTGTGAAGGCGACACATAAATATCGTCGGGACTGGCTAAGTAGTTATAGTCGGCCGAGCGTAAAAAGCCGTAACCGCCATCCTGCATAATTTCCAGAACGCCCTCATTGTCGATAATTCCGTCGAACTCACGAATGTGCTGATTGTACTGACGACGAATGCGATTTTGGTATTCCTGAGCTTCCCGTGTGGGTTGCGGTTGCGTTGGTTGATCTGACTGTCCAGGCTGATCTGATTGGTCTGATTCGGATTGCGGCTGTTGCCCTTCCTGGGTTTCGGTAGGAGCCTCTACTGTTTCGGTCGCTGTAGCCGAATCTGTCGAATTAGACGCTGCTGGTTCGCCCGCTGACTGCATGTTGGCCGCGTTGTCTTCGGTTACAACGGTTGGCGTCATAAATTCTTCGTCAGCCTGACCATTGTAATTCAATCCAGCCTCGTCTGTTACAACACGTTGTGTACGTGGGCGTTGATCGCGTCGCTGGGCATTGTTGTCACGCTGACCGTCGGTACGATCGCGATTTGCATCAAAACGTGGTCGTGCATCCCGTGGTCCTGGTTGTGTACTCTCTGGACGCTGGTTGCGCTGCTGGTTTATATCTGGCCGACCAGTTCCGGTTCGGTCGTTGCGGGGATTATTCGTCCGAAGGTTCCGGTCTGTTGGCGTTGTTGTACCATCACTGTCGTTGCGGTTTCGGACCGGCTGATTCGGCAAGTTGTTGCGTTGACCTGGATTGACCGTTTGGTCGCGGTTCTCGCGGGGCTGACGTACCGGTTGATCAGTCTGTACAACTGTTTCTGCTACTGGTTCGACAGGGGCGCTACCGTTAACTACGGGTGCTGGTGTCGGTTCGTTAATCGGGGCGGCAATTTCTTCGGATGCCGAAGCAGCGTTATCAACGATTACAGTCGGTTCGGCTGCAACAACTGGCTCCGTTACGGCGACTGGTTCGGTTACAACATCCTGATCACGACGGCCACGCTGACGGGGGCGGGCAGTTTCTGGAGCTGCTACTACTATTGGAGTTGCAGCTACTGTCTCTACCGCTACCGGTAGGGGTGCTGTTTCTGCATCGGGGGCGGCAACCGCTTTTGTGCGCCGTCCACGCCGGGGGGCTTCTTCAACCGGTGCTACTGCATCGGGACTCGGCACATCCTGGCTGGGGCGCTCGGATTGCTGTTTTATAATTTCGTAAACGAGTTTTTCTTTCGTGAATTTACTGATGTTACGAATGCCAAATTGCTCGGCAATGGGGTGAAGCTCTGAGAGAAGCTTCATATCTAATTCTTCTTTCTTAAACATAGAGGTCAGGTTGGCAATAAACCTTAAAAGAACCGCCTGGACGGTGAAAATAAAAGTTGGGAGTTATTGAACTAGTGAAATGACCGTTTTGACGGGCAAATTAGCAGGCTACTAGCGGCCTAAAAGTGGAGCTACCGATTTAACAAATCAAATCAACCTCAACAGATTCAAGTAATTACGTGATGAAAATAAATCAATCAAAAAATATAAACTGAGGTGATTTGCCTAATCCAAACACAACCGACTGGTGGGGCCAGACTCGGTGGTTGTCAAAACGTTTGAAAACGGAGGTTTGCCGTAGCGATGAATTGTTGCTTTGCTGGCAACACTACTTGCCGACCGGATTGATGGTAGCAAATATAGTATTTTGTTACGGCTTTGTCAACATAACGTTATTCTGTAGCAAATGTTTCCAACGTTTAGTTTTTATTCAAAATCAAGTAAAATTTAATGTGTCGTTAAAAATCCTTAAAACGCTGGAGAATGACAAATTTTGTATCCACAAGCAACGTTGACTTACGAGACGCGAATGGAAACCAAAACGCTTTACCCCAGCTTTACAAATTCTACGAATCTGGTTATTGACTGGGGAAACTCTAGCCTGAAAACGGGCTGGTTTATTGGTTCGGAACTGGTAGAAATTGGGCGTTATGACTCGCCCGATGCTTTACTAACCGACTTTGTTAATCGTCCGGTATCTCAGGTATTGGTTTCGTCAACGAGTCGCCCCGGTAGTGATATTCGTAGTCAGCTAACCGATTTAGGTACCGATTTTTGGATATTGGATAGCCAACTGCCTGTACCTATCCGGAAGGCATATGACACGCCTGCTACCCTTGGGGCCGATCGAGTGGCGGCTGCGGTAGGTGCCACGACTTTATTTCCAGGTCAGGACTGTGTTGTTCTTGACTTGGGAACCTGCCTGACGGCTGATCTTGTAGACTGGGATGCTGTATTTCAGGGTGGCCTAATTTCGCCGGGATTGCGAATGCGATTTCGGGCAATGCACGAGCAAACAGCCCGCTTGCCGCTGGTTGAGGCTCCCACCGATTTGGGAGACATCTGGCCTGCTCTAACGGGCAAGAATACGCAGCAAGCTATGCAGAGTGGCGTGATGAATGGATTGGCCTTCGAAATGAATGGTATAATCGAAAACTATCGTCGGGAACGACCGGGGATTGTGGTATTGGTGTGCGGGGGTGATGCGTCTTCCTTTGAAAGTCGTCTTAAACCCCCGATATTTGTGATGCCTGAATTGGTACTGATTGGATTGAATCGAATTTTACGCTATAATGTTGAGAATTTACAAGCGAATACGCCAGACGTTAACGCATAGTTTGCTGGCTGTTGCCGCGACATCGCCGATGGTATTGGCGCAGGGATTGGGTAACTCACCCTATTCAGCTCTGGGCATCGGAGAATTATATAGCCAGGGTAATGTAACAAATATGGGAATGGGCGACGTTGGCATCAGTAATACCAGTTCGTTCTACCTGAATTTGCAAAACCCCGCCCTGCTGGCCCGCAGAACGCGTTTTACCGTATTTGAGGTCGGGTTGGTTGGCCAATCGAAAACCATAAGTCAGAACATCAGTAATACGCTGAAGAGCCAAAGCAATTTTGCCGGCAATTTAGGGTATCTGGCTTTGTCTTTTCCCGCGAATTCCCGCTGGAATATATCGTTGAGCTTAAGACCCTACACCTACGTAAATTATAACATTCAGAAATTCCAGGCCGTACCGGGCACCCCTTATACCGCACAATATAATTATACGGGGCGGGGCGGATTGAATAAAGTGACCTTTGCCAACGGTGTGCGGGTAACAAAAAATATTTATGCTGGCGTAGAGGCTTCGTTTCTATTTGGCAACATTACTAATTCATCGGATGCACGAGCGATTGTTAGTAGCACCGATATACTTGTAACCCATTTGAATCGGACGAATTATAGCGACGTCGTCTGGAAGTTGGGCGCTGCCTGGCGACCTAAATTGAACGATACCTGGACGCTTAACTTTGGGGCTACTTATGATCCTAAAATGCATATTAGTGCGACTCAGACGAACATCTATCAGCAGACTTCGCTAAGTGGCCAAGCTATTGCTGCACCTGATACGTTACAGCTAAATTCAAATGCGCAGTCAACATTGCCGCAGCAAATGCACTTCGGTGCCAGCATTGAAAAGGGAAATACGCTTCTGGTTGGGATAGATGTAGGCTTTCAAAAGTGGAGCCAGTACCGTACCGCCGAGAATAAACCCGGAGGCCTGGCCGATGGTATGACCGTTGCAGGAGGTGTGGAGTATACGCCTAAACCTACTTCAACCCGTTACCGCGATTTAATTACGTTCCGCGCTGGGTTTCAATATAATAAATTGCCTTATATGGTTAGTGGTGCACAGCTTACCGATATAAACGGTAGCCTGGGGATGTCGTTACCCTTAGGAGCTTATTTTGTTAACCACGTAACCCTATCGCTCGTCGGTGGGCAGCGGGGAGTGTTAAGCGGTACACAAATTAAGGAACAATATGTGCGCATAGGACTTGGCTTCTCACTCAACGACTGGTGGTTCCGCAAACAGGTTGTTGACTAACGTGAACAGAAAACGTAGCATGGATAATGTAAATCCTGGAAGAACAAGGGAGCTAAAAGCTGCCTTCAATTCTTCATTCTTTCGCATGAGCGGAACGATTCTACTTTTTTCATTCTTATTGACAGCTTGCGAAAAACCCAAAGAGACTAAAAAAATAGCTCCTTACACGGGACCAATTGAAGAAATTAATGACGTGAAGCTGTTGTACAGTGAAGCAGCTAAGCTGAAGGTTAAGCTAACAACGGCAAAGCAATTTCGGTACGTCAATGATGACCGACGCTATCCAAAACCCGTCAATATTGTGTTTTACAGCCCGACTGGTGAGGAGATAACGACCATTCGATCTGATTCGGGCCGTTATGATAAGGCGAAAGATGTGTATGTTGTTATGGGAAATGTGGTCGTCGTCAACAAGCAGAAGCAGGAAAAGCTTCTCACGCCCGAGTTGAATTGGAAACCGCAGACAAAAAAAGTATTTACCGACAAGCGGGTGACTATTCTAAGCCAGCTAACGGGCGAAAAACTTTATGGGATTGGCTTAGATGCGAATCAGGATTTTAGTCAGTATTCCATTCGTAAGCCAACGGGGATTTTCAATATGGAAAACGGAATTTAGTAAGTGGTGCCGGGTTTGAGAACCCGGCACCACTTACTTTTTACACTGTGCCAGAATTGGTGTAACTTCTTTAACACCTATCAACTTCTTCTGGCCGCCCCATTCGTTATAGATATAAGTAACTAACTCAGCCACTTCAAGATCACTAAATTGCGGTTGTGCGGGCATAAGACGATTATACTTTTTGCCATTGACGACGATTGGTCCCTGCTGGCCATACCTGATCAAGCAAATCACACTCTTTTTATCGGCTAAATAATCTGATCCGGCAATAGGTGGGTATAGAGCCGCCAGACCCTCACCTTTAGTTTGATGGCAGTTGGCGCAGTTATTTTTATAAATTAGAATACCTTCCGTAATGTACCGCTGTCTCTTAATTTCTTCGTCACTCTGGCAGGAGAGAATACTGGCAAATGCAAAAATGGTAACTACTATTCCGGCTAAGCGCATCATGGTTTGTCTTCGGCTAGTAACCGGTCCATATCGTTCATTAATTTGTCAACCCCGGCTTCTGTAGTGCCATCGTAAATACCCCGAATGTGCTTGGCTTTGTCGACCAAAATAAACGCACCACTATGAACAACACCTCCCGGTGCCGACGAATCGGCCTGAGCTGTGACCATGTAGCTATTTTGGCCGATGTCGTAAATTTTGTCGCGGTCGCCTGTAACGAATAGCCATTGCCGACTCATGACACCGAGATTCTGCGCAAACTCCTTCAGTACGGCTACTGAATCGTGAGCGGGATCGATGGTATGTGAAAGCAGCATTACGTTCGAATTTCCCTTAAACCTTTCATACACCCGCTTCAGTTGCACTTTCATTTTGGGGCAAATCGTTGGGCAACTGGTGAAGAAGAAATCGGCTACGTAGATTTTATTGTCGAGCGTTTTGGCCGTAACCGTATCCCCGTACTGACTAATAAATTTGAAATCGGGGATTGTCTGGTAGACTGAATCGGTTACTGATTTGCCATCGACAATTTTCGTGACGGCCTCCCGTTGACCCAAAATAGGAAGTTTGCCATTGGTAGACGTGTCGCAACTCGACAGAATAATGGCCGTGCTGACCATTACAGTTAATTTTTTATTTCTTGCCCAAAAATTGGCGAGCTTGTTCAATACTGGCATTAACTTTTGTTTTGACATCGATAATTTTATCTTTTTGCCCGGTCAAATAACTCAGAGCTTCGTCAGATGATAATTTAGCGAGGGTATCGCCATTATATCGGCTCATCCATTCCATCATCAAACTATCTGCAACAACCAGATTACGACTTAAGCGGCTAGCCTGTTCCTTCTCTTCATCTGTACGAAGCGTAGCAGCCGCTGAGCCGGTTGATTTCAGACTATCGAGCGATGTAATTCGTTGTTTCAACTGCTTTCGCAGCTTCATAATGTCATCAATTTTGGGCATTACTTCATCATGGATGGCAAACACTTCGTTTTCGGTTTCTTTAACAGTTTCCTCGCCCGAATTGCAAGACCAGAAAGTTCCAGACAAAATGAGCAGTCCGGCAATGGAAACAATAAGTTTACTCATTAAAAATGAATGTTTGGGTTAGGGTAGTAAGACAATATAACACAGGAAGTGGGCTGCACCATTGGTCATTTTGCTAGTGGTGCAACGCGTTGTTTCAAAATTTCACGGGCATTTTTGAGCGCGCTAGGTGATGGATTTTTTCCGCCAATCATTTGAGCAATTTCGTTGACCCGCTCTTCCAACGTTAGTTTCTTTATACGACTAACAGTTTTGGCGGCAGAATGATCTTTATAAACAAAGTAATGCGCTGTGCCCTGACCGGCTATCTGATGGAGATGCGTGATGGCAATAATCTGGTGACTGTGCGACATATGGCGCATCATATTGCCCATTTTGATGGCAATCTCGCCCGATACGCCAGCGTCAATTTCGTCGAAGACAATAGTAGGTAATGATCGTTTACTAGTCAGTATGTACTTAATCGCCATCATCAGCCGCGAAAATTCACCACCAGAGGCTACGTTTTTCAACTGTTGTGGTTTAACACCCTTGTTCGCACTGAACAAAAATGAGATGGTATCCGTGCCCGTTGATGTCGGTTTACCCGTCTCTGCCTGTATTTTTAGTGATGCGTTTGGCATACCGAGATCGTTCAGCAAGTTACCAATCTCGATCTCAATAGGTTGAATAACTTCTCTTCGGGAGATCGATAAGGAGTCGGCGCTGATCTGGAGTTGCGCGCGGGCTGCTTCAGCCTGGGCTTTGGCATCGGTCAGCGCATCATCCAGATTTAATACTTTGCTCACCTTCTGACCGAGTTCATTGCGCAGCAAAATTAAAGCCGCTACGTTTTTCAGCTGGTGTTTGGTTTGAAGCTGGTACATCAGATTCAGCCGCTCACGAATGGTTTCGGCGCGGGTATCATCTATCTCAACATGGTCTTGCTCGATGCTGATTTCATCGGCTAAGTCGCGCAATTCAATCAGACTACTTTGCGCCCGTTGCTGCAATTGATCATACTGATTCGATAACTTGCTGATATAAGCCAGGTTACTAACTGTAGTCTTCAAAAAGTCAATAACCGATTGCTCCGTATTGGCTAGATACTCATACGCCACTTGCAGTCGTTCTTTAATATCTTCGGCGTTTTCAAGAATCGTTAGCTCCTGTTCGAGAGTTTCCTGCTCGTCGGGTTGTAGCTGCGCTTTTACTAATTCTTCGTACAAAAAATTATTGTAATCAAACTCTTTGCGCATGGCCGAAGCCTCAGTCTGCAACTGATCGTAGTGCGATTTCTTTGCCCGATAACTCTGATAATCTGTACGATAGGTTCGCAGCCGTTCATCGTTTTGAGCGTACGTATCCATAATCTCCAACTGGTATTCATTGGAGCCAAGCAAGACCGAATCGTGTTGCGAGTGAATGTCCATCATCTGGCTCGTTATGCGCCGAAGCGTTTCGAGATTGACAGGTGTATCGTTGACAAACGCCCGCGATTTTCCACTCACACTAATTTCACGACGAACAATGCACGTATCGGAATAATCTAATTCTTCATCTTCAAAAATACGTTCGATACGATAGCCCGATACACCAAATGTACCTTCGATGATGCATTTCTGTTCGGGATTGTATAAGACGCGCGTATCGGCCCGATTGCCAAGAAGCAACCCAATGGCACCCAGTATGATTGACTTTCCTGCTCCCGTTTCGCCCGTGACAATGTTGAGTTCACGGTCGGGCGAAAGTTCGAGTTCATCAATCAGCGCGTAATTTTTTATGAGTAAATGCGAAAGCAAAATCAGTGATTAGTTAGCCGTACAGAGTAAACAGAAAATAAGTGAAAAAGTACTTACTGGCAACTGCTCACTGTATCAATTTTCGGTAATTTTCTGTTTTGGAAGGGTCTAAAAATGAAAGTAAATCAAAGGCTTGCTTGCGTTCGGTCGGCGTTCCCTCGTAGAGTATGTTGTATATCTCCTGCGATTTTGCGTCGAAAAAAGAACTGAGTAACACCGAATTAGGCAGTTGTAAGCCAATGGTACGGATCGTTGTCAGCAAAGTAAGCATTTGTTTGCGTACCTGCACTGGATTGGCAGCAAAGACATCTAACCCCTGCCGATGATAGTTGTATATACCATCTCGAAAGGGAATTAATTGCTGATTTTGCAGATTCTCGATCAGCCAGTACCGATTTCGGCGGTCACCGCCGGTTTGCCAGGCTCCATTGGGTGACCCTTGTTGAGCCAGATTTGTAATGGAATAGGCGCGTTGTATGAATGGATTACCACCCTGCTTGCTGAAGGTGTCATAATCCATAGCCAGAATAACATTGGCATAGAAGGCTAGCAGGGACGTCAGGTCATCGGAAAATTGATTTTCCCGAAAATAAACGGGTGTCGTTGGCAGATACACGAAGTTAAAAGCCCGATCAACGTAACTAAACGTCGTTGTTTCGTAGTTTGTGCCATACACGGGCCGCGACACGATGATTTGTGCAGTTGCTTCAAAGGCTCCCTGCGTCAGGGATTTTAACAGGTTAATATTTATCGAACAATTAATGCGCTCCGTTACCGTAAACTGATCATTGCTCCATCGCCGGTTGTTCATGAATTCGGTAATGATGCCTTTCAACTGGTTCACATAAGAGAAATCGGTTTTTTGTTGCGCAAACAACTGATCGGAATTAATCGTCACCTGACAGTTCAGCTCCTGCGCCCGCGCTGACCCGATAAGGAAAATTAATAGCAATAAAATTTGTATGGTTTTCATTATCGCTGACTTAGTATATCGCCATGTCTCACAGCGATTTTAGGACTAAACTCACCAAATCCTGTGCCACTTCATCCTTCGATTTGAGGGCAAATTCATGAGCTTGTTCTTCTTTATCAATAACGGTAATTTTGTTGGTGTCGTGCCCGAAACCTGCTCCCAAATCACGAAGTGAATTTAACACAATCCAGTCTAAATTCTTAACGTGAAGCTTTTTTAATGCATTCTCGCGCTCATTGTCCGTTTCGAGAGCAAACCCCATAAGTAACTGTCCCGGTCGCTTTTGGGCTCCTAGAGTAGCGGCAATGTCTATGGTTTGGGTTAATTCAAGTGAAAAGACAGCTTCTTTCTTTTTAATCTTTCGGTCGGCGGGGTAAGCTGGCGTATAGTCGGCAACAGCCGCACTCAACACAACAATGTCGGCATCGGCAAAAGCGACCTGTGTAGCTTCAAACATCTCTTGTGCGGAGCGTACATCAACACGCCGAATGCCGGGGGCGGGGAGGTTAAGGGCTGTAGGACCACTCACTAACGTAACACCAGCCCCGGCCTTAGCAAAGGCTCGGGCAATGGCATACCCCATTTTGCCCGTCGAGTGATTACTAATATAACGCACCGGATCAATGGATTCCTGCGTCGGTCCCGCCGTTATCAAGACATGCTTCCCAGCTAACAAATGTTGATCTCGGCTCCCTGTCCAAAATGCGTCAAGTGTCTGAATAATGGCTTCAGGCTCAGCCAATCGTCCTTCACCTACTAAACCGCTGGCCAGTTCGCCATATTCGGCCCGGATGATGTGGTTGCCAAATGATTCGAGTCGGCGCAGATTTTCAACAGTTGTTGGATGATGATACATGTCAACATCCATTGCCGGGGCAAAGAAGACCGGGCAGCGAGCCGATAAATAAACGGCCGACAGCAGGTCATCACAGAAGCCGGTCGCACAACGAGCCAGGGTATGAGCGGATGCGGGTGCTATTACAATGGCATCGGCCCATAGACCCAATTCAACATGATTATTCCAGCTGCTATCTCCAGGGCGGTCATGTTGACTAGTAACAAAGGCCGATAATACGGGCCGTTTCGACAATGTAGCCAGCGTCAGGGGGGTAATAAACATCTGTGCCGACTCCGTCATAACCACCTGCACCTCGGCACCCGCTTTCACCAGAAGCCGAACTAACAAGGCCGATTTATACGCCGAAATGCTGCCTGTAACACCTAAGAGAATTCGTTTGCCTGCTACTGACATCTAATGAGTACTAAAGAGAAGGGTACGAATTTAAGTATGTTTCTCATGAAAATCAGTTCGTTAAAACACTAAGAACCGCACGGTAATATACCGTGCGGTTCTTGAAAAGCTAAACAGTTTACCTTACTGCTGAGCGTCTTCTTCGTTATAGCGCCAGTAAATTTTACCGTCCAAAAATTCATCAATGGCAATAGACGTTGGCTTCGGCATCCGCTCGTAGAACTTCGAAATTTCGATTTGTTCGCGGTTTTCAAAGACTTCTTCGAGGTTGTCAACTGCCGAAACGAATTCCGACAATTTGTTGCTCAGTTCTTCTTTATTCTTCGTCGCAATCTGGCGGGCACGTTTCGAGATAATCGAAACCGATTCATACAGATTTCCGGTTTGAATCGCAATCTTGTCGCTATTGCGGGTAATGATAGATGGATTTGTTGCCATATACTTAGTTAACAATAAACTATATTAATTTGCTGCCGTCACCTTTGCCGGGCGAGCGGCATCTTTCAGTTTTTCTCTTTCTTTTTCGCGCTCCTGTTCTAATTTATCCAAGCGGTCGATCTCTTTCTGACTAGTGTCATACATCTTCTCAGACTGCTTCAGAAATTGACTGGTTGGGTATTTGTCTACAAACGCTTGGTGATAACCGATTGCCTCCTTATAACGTTCCTTCTGTTTGGTTTCCAAACTATTCTGCGCTAAGCTAAATTCGGCATCGACTTTTAAATAAGCCAGTTCTTCGTTGTATTCCGAGTCGGGGAATTCCTTCTGGAAGTTATTAATTGCAATAACTGCCGATTTGTAGGAAGCAATGTTGAAACCACTGGTTTTATAATATAATCTGGCTTTTTCGTAGGCTTTTCGTTCCAGCTTACCCCGCAGTTCCAGAATCAATTTCGTAGATTCTTCTTTATACTTACTATCAGGGTAGGCATTAACAAAATCTTGCAAAGCCGAAGTTGCCGTTAGCGTATTCGATTGGTCAAGATTAAACGAGGGCGTGTCTTTATATAGCGAGTAGGCATACATATACATAGCCTCCTGAGCATAATCTGAGCGCGCAAATGTCTCATAAAACTTCTTGAAAAGCGTAGCACTAAGCAGATACTGCTGTTGCTGGTACTGTGTGTAAGCGTAGTAGAACTGAGCCATTTCTGACTCTGTACTACCTTTGAGGACTGGGATTAACTCTTCGAATAGTAGCCCTGCACGATACCAATCCCCTTTTTTATAGTATTGAGTAGCCCCTTTGTACTTTTCGTCATCGCTCCCACTTTTCTGTAATTTTGAAAATGGACTGCATGAGCCAAGTAGAAACACTACCCAAATCCCTAACAAAATCTTACCAATATGACGGTGTTGCATATGTTTGCAAAGATACAAAAAAAAAACAGGCTGCACCGTTTTAACGACGATGTAGCCCGGTATAGTGCTGAAAACAGTAACTGACTGACGTATTTTATACTATTTTAACAGTACTCTTCACTCTTTACTGATGGCGAACGAGTAGTCTTTTGGTGGCTACTTTTTTTCCATCAACCGAAAGTTGGTAAAGATAATAACCTGTATCCAGAAGGCGGGTGCCAATCTGAACCTTACGCTCATTGCGCTCCAGCTCATACTCAGCAACGGGCGCACCTAATACATTAAGTAAGACTAGTTTTGCCTCATTCGCACCAGTAAATTGATAATCCACTTCGGCGACATCGTCGGCAGGGTTTGGATAGGCATTAGAAACCCACAATTTTTCGTTGTTGTAGAGCTTGTTTTCACCTTTTCCTTCCTGAGCGGGAATGGCTGGACGTGTAGCACTCTCAACCGTTTGCGCATTCTCGACGGCAGTTACATGAGCAGTTGCCTTTGCACCAGAATGTGTCATCAGCAGGGAACGATAGTGCGCATTGATAGCACTATTTTTGTTCAGCGTCATGGACCGGTCAAGACCTGATAGCGTAGGACTTGGGGCAATTGAAAACCGCTGTGACGGTAAGCCCGGAGTCGTTGTTTTGCGTACTGGCGACGTCCGTCCCAATTCGAGACGGCTTCCTTTACGAGCATCCGAATCTCGCTGGGCAACCTGGGCCTGAAGCGGGATAGTTGCCGTTAGCAAGCCCATCAATACACCAATAAGTATAATTTGTTTCATGTAAGTCTACTTCATGTACACACGTATTAACCACAAACCTATCTATCTTAAAAGAGAAAGTCAACGGGCAATTGTTTAAAAAATTGTTAAAAGAGATAATTATTACCTTAAAAGGTTAATTATTACCCTTTTGAACCAATTTTTGGGCTAAAGGTTTAATTGTTGTTTTCTTTTTTAATGGTTTTCTAATTAATGGTTGTTCCGTTGGCGGTGTTTCGAGCCATAAAACCTGGTTCTTTGTTGGCTTCTCTGCCTCTCGCCACCGAAAACCGTCGAGTTCCTGAGCGTCAGGAGTCAATTCTTTAGGTGGTATGAGTTGCGAATCCGGATGTCCGTAAAACCGAATCCGGCCAACCTTATTATCGGTGAATTCAATGTTCATTCGGCTGGATTCAACATGGTTCAGCCCGATTAATCTATTTTTTTCGTCAACAGCGTAGTAGATACTTTGACCATTACCATCTACCAGAACCCTGTCAATAACAGTTTGCTCCTGAGCCAATACTGTAGTTGAAACTGGTGCTCCGCTTTTTGGAGTCAATACGCGTTTAGAAGGTATATTCGTTGCAAGTGCCGAAACAGAACTTGACGCATTGACGATTGCCGGGGCTTTTGGGCCGGATGGACTTGTTCCTGTAACCGTTGTCGATACGATTTTTGTCGTAAAATAAGCCGTCACCGTACGTCCTTTTATTTGGTTATAGTTCTTAAGCGTATCAAGCGAAATGACGAACGATTTTGTTTTGAGAAACAGCGTATTAATTTTATTATTTTTGAATATAGCCCGCATCGAATCAGCTTCCATCTGGTATTTATTCTGACTCCAGACAATAGGTTTTTTGAAAAAATAAATGGTCGAATCGGCCATATCGTAGATGAGCGAATCGCATTTACTTTGTAAGTCTGATTTATAAAGAAATACGTTTTTCTGGCCGAGCAATCGGCGGGTATTCGTTAATTTGTTATCGTAGGAAAACAACGTATCAGCCCGTAAATAGAGCGTGTCTTTGGTGGCTTCATTGGCAATGCTTTTGGCAACGGGATGACCTGTTACCCGCGAAATACCCGCTTTCCCATTGTATCGGACATGGTCGCCCGTAATAACAGCTTTTCGGTCTTTGGCAACCATAATGACGTTGCCTTTGGCAATACCCAACTCAGATATATTATCGTAGTATAACGAATCGCCCGTCAGTCGGTATTTTGGCGTTTCGACCGTTGCCCGATGCTGGAAGTTTGAAATGCCTGATGTTGTGTTGTATTGCCCTTCAACTGCTGTTAAAACACCGTCTTTGTTTGTAATGCGCGTTGGTCCCTGAAAAATGGCAAGCCGGGTTAAGGAATTATACAGCAGTGAATCAGCCGTGAGCGTACCTTTGGGGTTTACTAAGCGAACATTTTGGTGAAACGTAAATAGCTTGGTACGGGTATTGTAATATCCTTCGCGACTAGTCAGCACGTTTTCTTTATCGACAATGCGGCCGGGAGTAGGGTAGTGGGCAATGCCCGACAACATATCGTACTCAAGTTGAGCCGTTGTAAGGGTCATTTTACGGTCACGCATACTTACATGACCACGTACGTTAGCCTGGCGCGTGTTGCCATAATAAAACATGGTATCGCCCCGAACAGTAATGGTATCACCCTGGATGATCTGGACATTGCCATACGCTTCGATCACATTGGTCGTCGCGTTCTGAATGGCGAGATCACAATACAGCAAAACCCCTTTCTGACGAAACCGGACGTTGTTGTATATTTTTCGAACAACCTGACCCGGAATAGTCATGCCCACTAAACTGTCGGAACCGGGCAATAACTCAACTTTGTCGACTGCACTGCCAGGAATTGGCGGGCGACCGGACGACGGAGATCCAACTTGCGCCAGCGAATCGGCCGACACAAGCAGAGAACCAAGCAGAACGAAAGCGGTAAGAAAATGTGCAAGCAAACGAATCATGGTCACAAAACTACGGCTTAGGGCCGACTACAAATGGTTGACGTGGAATTTTTAGGATTTATTAACGACAATCGACTGTTCAACCCAACCGATAAAGTACTTCTGGCCGTTAGCGGTGGGGTAGATTCGGTGGTGATGGCAGAGCTATTCCACCGATCCGGCCAACCGTTTGCTATCGCTCACGTTAACTTTGGCTTACGCGGAGCAGAATCCGATGCCGATGCTGTTTTCGTTCAAAACAAGGCAGACGACTACGGGGTTCCGTTTCACCTGACCTGTTTCGATACGGCGGCTGTTGCTAGTGCGCGGGGTGTCTCTATTCAAATGGCGGCTCGCGAACTCCGCTACGTTTGGTTTGCCCAATTGCTTCAGGAGAACTCGTACGCTTACGTCGCTACGGCTCATCACCAAAATGACGTGCTCGAAACGCTGTTGCTCAACCTGACGCGCGGTACCGGATTAGCCGGGTTACACGGTATTTCGGTCCGGCAGAATCAGGTTGTCCGGCCACTATTATTTGCCACGCGCGACAAATTGGCCGCTTATGCAAAAGAACATAGCTTGCTGTACCGGGAGGATAGCTCTAATGCCGACGACAAGTATGCCCGCAATCGAATTCGCCATCACGTTGTGCCGGTTCTCAACGAGCTGAATCCGGGATTATGGCAAACGCTGCCGCGCACCGTTGAGCGGTTACGAGCTGCAGAGACCTTAATGCGGGCCGAAATCGATCGTTCCTGGCAGGCCATTGCTGAACCACACGGCGAGGGGACGTTACTCCCGATCGCTAAACTGCTCGTACTCTCTGAACTGGCTTTTCGGCTCTCGGAATGGCTAAAACCGTTTGGCTTTGTAGACGAGCAGATACGGCAACTTGTTAAGGCCCTGACTCAACCCTCCGGGCTGGTAATTCAGTCAACCACACACCGGGTTGTACATGAGCGATCTGGTTTTTTACTAGCCCCCTTACCAGTAGGGATCAATTATAAAATAACGTTAACTGACTGGCCAACTGAGGTAGTAGAAGTCGAGGGGAATTTTATGTTGACTACTGAAGTGTTCGATAAACCAGCCGATTTTCGGCTACCAATTGATTCGAACATTGCTTGTCTGGATGCCGACCAACTGACGTTTCCACTGACTGTTCGCTCCTGGAAGCAGGGCGACAAACTAAGGCCTCTAGGGCTGAACGGCCACAAACTGGTCAGCGATTTACTAAATGATTTGAAAGTAAGCCTTACTGAGCGGGAAGAAACGGCTGTACTATTGTCGGGCGATAAAATCGCTTGGGTAATTGGTCGCCGGATTGCGCATTCCTTCCGCATAACGACAAAAACGCGCCGAATTGGGCGATTTATCTGGCAAGTGAAATCGAGTAAGGTACATTTGTAAGGTAACAAAAAACGAATAACATTAACTTACAGGACAGTCAATGACGACTTTTTTAAAAGTTGGCATTCTATTTGATAGGTTTCGGACAAGCCCCAAAAGTAATTAACTTATTAATATTCATGAACCGAATTGTACGTGTCTTGCTACTGGCAGGACTGGCCTTCTGGAGTCTGACTGTTCAGGCACAAAGTGCGCGGCTACGAGCGGCTAACAAGCAATTTGAAAACCTTAGCTATGTCAGCGCAGTGCGGGCGTACGAGGAGTTTTTGCGGGCCGACAAAAAGAAGGAACCTGCTGAAACCCGGGATGCTATGATTAAACTCGGGTACAGCTATCGAAAGTTGCAGGATACACGCAATGCTGAGCGTGTTTACGGCGAACTGATAAAATCATATACCGACTTAGATAGCGAGGTTTATCTGTATTATGCACAGTCGCTGGCAGCTAACGGCAAATACCGGGATTCGCAAAAAATGTATAGCCAATATGGCGAAAAACAAGGTCAGGATTTGCGCGGACGCCGTTTTACCGTGTCTTATATGGACATGAGCCGTTTTTATCAGGACTCATCATCGTACCGCATATATAACCTGCCTATCAATTCGCGTCAGGCTGATTTTAGCCCAATGTATTACAAAAATGGGTTAGTATTTGTATCGGCCCGCGATGAATCGGGTGTTGTGAAACGCGTCTTTAACTGGAACCAGACGCCCTTTTTAGATTTGTATTTTCATCCAGATACCAATCAGTTGCGTGTGCCCGGTTCAGATCTGCGGGCGGTTAGCTCGTCTGTTTTGGGTGGCGGCAGCGAAACCAAAATAGACGGACCTGAGAGTGCAGTCGAAATGAAACCATTGACCAAAGCCGAAATTTTTAGTAGAACGCTCAACACGAAGTACCATGAGGGGCCAATGACGTTCACAAAAGATCAGAACTACATTGTCTTTACCAGAAATAACGCCAGTAAAGGGAAATCGGGTAAGAGTTCGGATGGCGTCAAAAAATTGAAATTGTATTCTTCCGTGAACAGAAATGGTAAGTGGGTTGATATTCAGGAAGTGCCTTTCAATAGTAATGAGTACTCAGTAGGCCACCCTGCCTTCTCGCCCGATAACACAAAAATGTATTTTGTGTCGGATATGCCGGGTGGTTATGGGGGTACCGACATTTATGTGGTTGAGTTCAATAATGGCCAGTGGGGAACGCCCGTCAACATGGGTAAAGAGATTAATACGGAAGGCAACGAGATGTTTCCGTTTGCCGCCGAGGGCGAAAATCTTTATTTCTCCTCCGATGGGCACGAAGGTTTAGGTGGTTTAGACGTGTTTGTTGCCGAACTAAAAGACGGGATTGCCTACAAAGGTGTTCAGAACGCGGGCGCGCCTATCAACTCTGAAAAAGATGATTTTGGGTTTATTACCGATAGAAATCGCACGACCGGTTACTTCAGCAGCAACCGCAAAAAAGGCATCAGTGACGACGACATTTATTCATTCCGACGGGCCTGCAAGCAGCTGAATATTTTGGTGTTTGATGCTAAAACTGGTTCGCCACTTGAAAATGCTGACGTACGTATCTTGCGGAACGGGTTAAATCATGACTTGCGCCTAACAAATGTTAATGGTCGCACTGATTTGTGTGTGGATTCAAATACGGAATACGAGTTCAGGGCTATTAAAGAAGGGTTTGCTATGAACAGCATTCGTTTCTCAACCCTGACACAGTCACCAAGACCCGTGCTGAATGTATCTATTTATCTCGAACGGTCGGAAAATACGGTCGTGAAAGGCGTAATAAAGACGGAAGTGAACCAACAACCCGCTACCGGTGTGAAAGTGACTCTGCGTAATGATAAAGACAAATCGGAGCAGACAGTCATGACGGGTCCTGATGGGGGCTATGAGTTCGCCATGAAGCCTAATGCGCCGTACACAATTACCGCTCAAAAGGATCGCTATGCCACCAAAAAAGCACAATATGGTAAAACGAAGCGCAAATCGCAGGTTCTCACCGACTCACTCGGCCTCTACGGTGTTGGTGATATATTTCAGCTAAAGAATATTTATTACGACCTGAACAAGTTTTTCATCCGCGCAGATGCGGCTCGTGAACTCGATCATGTACTGGGGATTTTGAAAGAATATCCGCAAATGCAAATCGAGTTACGCTCACACACCGACGCCCGCGCTACGGATACGTACAACATTCGGTTGTCGGAAAATCGGGCGAGAGCTGCTATGGATTACCTCGTGTCGCGGGGAGTGCCGGCCAACCGGTTGATAGCTCGTGGCTATGGCGAGTCGGAAATCATTAACGGTTGTATTGATGGGGTGAATTGCTCGGAAAACGATCACCAGCAAAACCGCCGAACCGAGTTTAAGATTATGGCTGTGCAATAAATGAGGTTTGTCCTATCGTACCAACAAAAATGGCTCGCGTTAACGCGAGCCATTTTTGTTGGTACGTATTTATCTACGATGTCTTAACGTGCTTCTTATGAACCGATTTCGTGGTAGCAGTCGTGGTTTTGGTTGGACCGCTTTTCTTAACAGTCGTAGTTGTTTTACTAACTGGCTTGTCTTGTGAAGGGGTATTGGCAAAAGTAGTACTTCCACAAAGGGCGGCTACGACGAAGGCAGCCAAAATTGACTTTTTCATGGTATTGAGAATGGTTTTAGGTGATAGCCCACCTGAGTAGCAGGCTTTTCGGGTGAAAGATCGGCTGGATTTATTAAATACCGATGAATGATAACTTAAAAAAAGGTTAAACTGTTATCACCCTAACAGTTACCGATAATTGGCCCACATGGCGCATCGTATGCTCGGCTGCGTGCGTCAGTAAGCCAATTACTGTTGAAGGCAATTGTGATCGTCCAACACCGCGCGCTTCGGTCAGTATTTTCTCATCGGTGGTGCGGAGTTGAGCAAGGGCCTGTTCAACCTGTTTATCAAATTGGCGAACTAACTCCTTAACGGATGACGTAGTTGCATCAGGTTTTCCCTCTGATTCT
The DNA here is from genome assembly GCF_042686045.1 of Spirosoma flavum. Taxonomy (NCBI): domain Bacteria; kingdom Pseudomonadati; phylum Bacteroidota; class Cytophagia; order Cytophagales; family Cytophagaceae; genus Spirosoma; species Spirosoma flavum. Next base: position 293,046 of record NZ_JBHUOM010000023.1, on the reverse strand, counting down.
AATGCCCTTAACTGACCAGGCGAAAGAGATTCATTTCGGGCATAGGTAAAGATCCGGTCAAGCACACCCGTCAGGTGCTGTAAATGGAAACTAACGGAGGCTACATTGGCAGGACGTTCCCAGAGTAAGGTTTCTGGAAAATTGTCCATCAGCACATACACTTCTTCACGAGCCTGCATAAGCGCGTGAGCAATCGGCTGAAGTAAGGGAGATAGGTCGGGTAATGGTCCTCGCAGCCAGACTTCGCGCGTTTCGGTAGACATTTCGGCAAGAATTAAATTACTGTCCCGCCATCGGCGTAAAACAGGCTGCCCGTGCTGTACGACGAGGCATTGGAGGCCAGAAATAGAGCCAGCGGACTAATTTCGTCAGTCGTGCCCATACGCGCAATAGGAATGCGTTTTGTAAAGTGATCCAGAATTTTTTCGTCCTGCCACAGAGCTTGGCTAAACTTGGTTTTAATCAGACCGGGACAAATAGCGTTAACGCGGATACCATCGGGACCCCATTCTTTAGCCAGTACTTTGGTGAGCATGTTTAACGATGCTTTGCTGACGCTATACATGCCCAGGCCAGGATCAGGCGTATGTCCGGCAATGCTGCTTATCATAATGATACTACCTCCGCCCCGCGATTTCATACTCGGATAGCATAGCTTACTCAACTCAAAAGGTGCTTTCACATTTGCCTGCATAATCTTGTCGAAAGCCGCCCCATCGCAGTCGAGCGAGGGACCAAAAACGGGGTTTGAGGCCGCGTTATTGACCAGAATATCAATGCCTCCATAGGTTGCAATACTCTTGTCTACTAACTGTTGAAGCTGGGCCATATCGCCTACGTGAGCAGCAATGCCCGTAGCGTCTCCACCGTTCGCCCGAATATCGGTGGCAAGAGCATCGCAGGCGTCCTGTTTTCGGCTGCTAACAATAACCTTCGCGCCAAAGCGGGCAAATAGCCGGGCCATATCTTCACCAATGCCTTTGCTGGCACCCGTAATAACGGCCACCTTGCCGGTGAGATCGAAAATAGCTTTTTCAGCTACCAGCGGGGGTTGATGTTCCATACGGTTCTGGGACAACCTGGACATCCATATCCAAGTAGAAAACTACAGATTATAAACCCGGATATAGAACTCCAGGCTTCAGGAATTTACGTTTACTTTTCGAAAAAACAGACAGTACCACCAACCCAGTCTTTATTTTTATTGAAGTTGACGCCAATCATTTCGCCCCGGCTCAAGCGACCCAGATTAGTCAGAAGCGTCGGCCTGGCATCCTCTTTAGGCCAGATGAACAGCATCCGAATTTCACATTTAACCAGGCCATCGGGTGATTGAATAATCGGTTCGTATTTGACTTTGCGCTGAATCAGATATCCATCACGTTGATAGGACGGAATCGCGTCGAGATCGTCGGTAGTGATGTTCAGCTTGACCCCACTGCCTGCAAACGAGAATAGTGGTTTCAGTACGTAATTTTCCAGGTCGGTGGGGTAAGTGCCCAAGTCAGACAGATAATAGCTGGCTGGAACGTAAGGGCTTTTCAGTAAAGGAAGCGTGTATTTACTAAGGCGAAAAAACCAGTTTGGGTGCCCAACCCATTCAACATCTACATCATCGGTGAGGTGAAAGTCTGTTCGTAGACCGGGGTAGTTTTGCAGGTCATCGAAAATTAAGCGGTTATAAATTCGTTTAATGCGAATCTGCCGCCCCTCTTTCTCATAAAACAGATTCCGCCCCTCTTTTCTGATTTTTGTGAGACAGACAGCGGCTACGCCGAGTTGCTTTTCCGTCAGCATAAAATCAATACGCGTTTTTTGCTTTTCGGGGTAGATTTCTAATAGAATTACTTCTTCCGGCAAGCAGTCGCCCACAATCATCTGGCGCAGCTGTTCCAGATACTCCGCGTTGTTAGCAACGGTGAACAAGTGCGAAAGGTTATCTGGAATAGGATAGAAGCTACGGAAAAGGGTAGCAAGATAAGGCTGGAAATTATAGAGCGACGGAAACCCCTGTAACTCAATTAATTGTGGTGTTAATTCTCCGTGTGCTGGCCCGCCGGATGCATCTCTACAAACGGCAAAATCAACAGCCATAAACTGTGTATGTGCGTCAAGTCCGTTGTCTGGCTCATTCGGAACATGTTGTTCCGCTGGAATCGCCTTTTCTGTCAACGCCTTAAAGTCATCACGGGCGATAACGGCGATGATGTCATCGCAAGCTTGTAAAATCTTGTCAGTCAGAACTTTCGGGACGAAAATGGGCGTTTCAGCAACACGAAAGTCTAGCTGACCGGGCAAGTCGGTATCAATTGTGCCCAAAAAATCCCGATAGCGTTCCGGGCTAAAGGCTTGGTTATACGCTTCGCGGACGGGTTGGATCATAAGCTATTTTGTTATTCCGATCAGGACGCGGGGTTCGAGATGCGTAGTCCAGCTCGTGGAATCAATAGGATAAATCTGCTCTGGTGATCGGGCTTAATAGAAAATAAATTAACGTTCCCCCGGAAATCGGGGGAACGTTAAAGCCGATATCAGGCAACTTGTGGTTCTTCAAGTGTAACCGATAATGAATGAATAGCCTGACGCAAAAATCCTGGTAAGATAACGGACTCAGTCAGGGCAATCTTATCCGGGTCCTGCAAATAAGCGACCATATCATGGTATTTTTCCCGGCCAAAATTTGAAATGATATGATTGCGTTTCTCGTCTTTCAGGAAGTAGCGAAGCATCCCCTCATTGTCGGCTTCGGGGTGAAACTGAGTGCCGACAACTTCAGGTGAGAAGCGCATAGCCATCACTGCCCGATCAAGCGCTACATGGGGTCTGATTTTCTCTAAACACAAAATACTAGCTCCCCGGCTCTCCATGCGCTCAACATTCGGGTCCGTAATCTGATAGTCCCGCGAATCAACTGCATAAAATGGATCAGGCAAATCCTTTAGCAACGGATCTAAAGACCCTTCGTCCGTTTTATGTATTGGGAAAATACCGAATGAAGTCGATCGGCGTCGGCTCAGTAAACCTAAATTAAGGTGTCGGGTAACGAGCTGAAAGGAGTGGCAGATGAGAAACACATATTTTTTGCGCTCATTATGGATGTTCCAGTCAAAAATCTGGTCAATTAACGCAAAGTAGCGTGCTTCCCAGGCATCTGATGAGGCCATTGGGCTACCCGGTCCACCCGACGATATATAAATATCGTAGTCTAAATCAGGAATTTCATTATTCGCCCGAACATCAAATACATCAAACGAGAGTTCGGCGTGATCATTACCCTGTACGTTCCGAATTAAGTGTAAAATACAGCGCATGCCCTCGTTGGCATGGTTGTTATTCATATCGAGAACGGCAATTTTTACTAAGCTCATAAAGTATCTGTTACGGCTAATTAGTAGTTGAGTGATCTAGTAACTAAATGATTTAGAAATAACTATATGACGCCAAAAGAAGTTTCCTCGACAATATAATTTACAACTTGCTTCAAGTCATTGGTCTGTTGGAAAACAGCCAGTTGACGGTCCGCTCCGGTGCCCATTTCAAGGATTTTTAGAACGTATTCGCACTCAGAGCGGCTACCGAGTTCATCGACGACATCATCAATAAAATTGAGCAATTCATGAATCAGGTGGTGCGTAGGTACTTCCTCCTGCTTGCCAAAATCAATCAATTTTCCTTCAATACCATATCGGGCGGCCCGCCACTTATTTTCGTTAATCAGAATACGCCGGTATGGCTGAAAGTTAAGGTTCTGTTTGTGAAGTTTATAAATCTTAGCGACTAGGGCCTGCATAATCGCGGCTAAGCAAATGGTTTCGTCTACACGCATGGGAATATCGCAGATGCGAAACTCAATGGTGTCGAAGAAAGGGTGCAGCCGAATATCCCACCAGATTTTCTTGCCGTTGTCGATGCAACCAGTTTTCACCAGCAGATTGATGTATTCGTCGTATTCATTCGCCGACGAAAAGAAGTCAGGAATCCCGGTACGTGGGAATTTGTCGAATACTTTCGAGCGGTAGGACTTGAAGCCCGTATTACGGCCTCGCCAAAACGGAGAGTTGGTCGAAAGCGCGTAAATATGGGGTAGAAAATACCGCACTGCATTCATGATCTGGATGCCCTCATTGCGACTTTCGATACCCACGTGTACGTGCAGGCCAAAAATCAGGTTCGAACGGGCTACATCGCGCAGCTCTTCAATGAGTTGGTCGTATCGTTCGTTGGGCGTGATTAATTGATCCTGCCAATCGGAAAAAGGGTGTGTACCGGCAGCCGCAATTTTTAAATTTTGCTTCTCTGCCAATTCAATAATCATCTTTCGGAGGTAGGTCACCTCTTGGCGAGCCTCATGAATATTATGGCAGATATTGGTGCCAACTTCAACAACGGCCTGGTGCATTTCGGCCTTTACCCGTTCGTGAAGGACAATTTGGCCACCGTCGACAATCTTCGACATGTGCGAACGCAACTCGCCCGTATTGGGGTCAATCGTTTGAAACTCTTCCTCGATACCAAGGGTAAATTCAGGCATTGGCGTTATCAGTTAGAATCAAATAGGTCAACAAGTTGATATAAACTAAGGGGTAAGATACATTTTTTTTGTAAACCTGATACAGCACAAATGGTTTTCTGAAGAATTGAAAACCAAACCGTCAGAGTATGAGAACGGAACGTGAAAAAAAACTAATTACAAAGTACTGGCTGTTCGGAGGAAGTGGGGCTATGGTGCTTGGAAGCGGGTTAGCGGTATTATTGCATGGCTCTAAGCTTGCAGAAACAAATACAGGTCCCTGGTTCTGGATTAGTACAGGTGGTTTTGCACTTATTATGTCGGGACTAAGTTTAATTGGCGATGCTAACCGGTTTCGGACATTAGCCGATGTGTTACAGGAACTGGATAAACGGGCTCAACCGTAACGTACGAATAGGTTTACTACATTGATATGGCCGAAACGCCCAAACGAAATATAATCGAGACAGTCAAACAGTACGGAAACCGGCTGTCTCGATTTATTCGTGGACAGGTGAAATCAGACGAAGATGCCGAAGATATTTTGCAGGACGTCTGGTATCAACTGACCAAAGTGGTTGACCTCGATGGAATTGAGAGCATGAGCGGGTGGCTGTTTCAGGTAGCTAAAAATAAAATAACGGATACATACCGTAAGAAAAAAGAGGACGCTTTTTCGGACTTGATGGGCGAGGAGGAGGACGACGACGACTTTCGTTTCAGGGAAATTCTGCTAGCCGATGCCGCCACACCCGAAGACCAATTTTTTAAGGATATCTTCTGGGAAGAATTAATGAGGGCGTTAGCCGAGCTACCAGAAAATCAGCGCACTGTATTTGTTCAAAACGAATTGGAAGACCGGACGTTGCAGGAAATTGCCGACCAAACGGGCGAGAACCTAAAAACCATTATTTCTCGAAAACGCTATGCCGTTCAGCATCTCCGCAAGCGGCTACAAAGTTTATACGACGAACTTGATAACCTATAAGCCTATGAGAACTCCCTCCGGACGAAGACGATTTTTCTTTCCACTATTTATGGTGCTGGCGCTGCTGGCCGTTTCGTTTGCGGTGTATTGGCTATGGAATAATGTATTAGTGGCCGTTGTTGCTGTCAAACCAGTGACTTACTGGCAAGCGGTGGGTTTGTTAATTTTGTCCCGAATTTTACTTGGTGGGTTTAAGTTTGGTCAATTCGGTGGGCGACCAAATTTGGGCGGACGACCCGACGGCCCACAAAACTGGCGTGAAAAATTACGTCACATGAGTGACGAAGACCGGCAAAAGTTCAGAAGCGAATGGAAAAAACGCTGTGGGGACAGATCATAACCTTAGTTTTCCAACTGATCATAACCTGTCAAGGACTATAGTAATATGCCATAAAAAATCCCCGCTGAGTGGTTTCAGCGGGGATTTTTTATGGTGTTTAAAGTAATTGTCAGAGTTGTTCGTCATCAATACTATCAAGAGGGAATAAATAAAAAACCGTAAAGCAATTTCCTGACGAGCTTTTTATTCTGATTGACGCAACAAGTAAACTAGACAAATACAATGAATAATACCTTAATAAAATCAATTTTAGCAGGTCTTCTCCTGGGAGCGGCCTTGTTCGTTATGCCCTTCTTTCTTGTCCGGCTGGTTCTCTTTTTCCTACTTATCGGGGCATTGTTTCGGCTCTTCGGGGGTGGACGCTTTCGTCAAGGGTGGAGACGTGGCCGGGGTTACGGACACATGCCTGCCTTTGCCGACCGGATTCGCCAGATGAGCGACGATGAGTATACGGTATTTAAACAACGGTATCAAGGCCGTTGCAATGACGATCCTTCCAGCAAATCAACTGGAAACACCACAAACCAATAAACAACGAAACGAATGAGAAAACGCGTAAATCCTTGGGTCGTAGTTATTACGGCGGCCCTCACCTTCGGAAGCCTGATGGCTTTTGTTGGTCCTCGTTCATCGGGGCACTATCGCGGCCATTGGTCCCACAAACATGGCTATCATCAGGGCAACGGTTATAACCGGGATGAAACGTGTGATGGCAATGGACCACATAGCCGTAACCTGACGCCCAAGTCTGATTCAGCTGAATTTAGATAACTGACAGATAATGAGTAGGTATGATCCTTGGAAATGTAGTTTATATACCGTTTCCAAAGCTGATTAAAAGGTAGAATTACGTGCCAATGAGTTCATGAATACAGAAAGGTAGTCCAGTTGGATTGCCTTCCTGTTTTTTACACTAACTTCGGTTCCACCCAGAGAGCGGTAAAACAGCTGAGAATCAATAGTAGCCAGATCCAGTTTGGCAGTTGAAAAATAGTTGTTCGGGCAATTCGCTCGGTCATTGGCTGATCCTGAGAATGAGCCGATACAAATTGACTGATTACCTGCTGTTCAGCAACTGGATCGGTTGGGTTGCGTGCATTAACATAAACAGCCAGTGAATCCTGCACTGATTGCCAGCCCGCTTTCCCAAACAATGACAGACCTGCTGCCGAGCGTTCGTTAATAGGTGATTTGACCAGGGATACCGTATCCTGACCAATCATCATAAAGGGCGATATACCGCCAGAGTTGTTTACGGAAATTTCCTGTTGCAGACCGCTATATACGGGCGCATCTACCTGAATCGAATTTTTGTCTGGATGAGATAGGCGTGCCAACACGGCTGTCCAAATTCGGTTGTAAGCCACACTATCTCCACTGAGCGACAATGGAAATGTTTCGCTTAGCAAACTAACCCCGATGCGTCCACTGGTTCGCTGAACGGCTATCGGGTAGCCTGATACAGCAAACTGATTCAGATTATCTGTAAAACGGTAGGGGAGAGCATTCAGTCCAGTGGCAATCGGAACGAGTGGCTCATTTGACACTTTTCGGACCTGCCATTTGCTGCCTAATGCCAGATTGATAGTCCGGCAATCTGTTTCTGGGTTAGTGACATTGATAAATAAAACCGCTTTCCCTTCAGCAACCGCCTTTCGAATGGTGACGTTGGCCGCATTAGTGGGTTCGGTAATAATCAGGTCTGGCGTGGTTTTACTAGCTGACTTCCCAACTTTATTGATGTTGATATTGCTACGTATGTTTTTAGAAAGCGATGTGGCTACCTGCACGGTATGCCCTTGTTTACCTAACCATTCAGACAGTGTTTTGCTCTCAAAATCAGGGTTGTTGAGTAGAATTTGAACTGTAAGTGGCTCGGTTGGCCGGGTGAAAAAATGAATGGTATCGAGTGTTGTACTGCCCAGCACCAGTTCACTTTGGCTGCGTCCTCGCGCAAAGGCTGGAAACTGAAGTACAAAGGTGTTAGCACCCGCCTGCAACGCTACACTATCTAACGTACGACTACCAAATCGAAGCCGGAGAATTTGCTTCTCCGACGACTGAATCCGCCCAGTTACCCGCTGTATTTCTCCCTGCCGAACAATGCCTTTCCAGCGAATACCCTGTAGCTTGTCTGGTTGATTATACGATACCCACTGCACGGCTGAATTGCTCAGTTGCGTAAGTGTTTCAGTTGGAAAACGCTGCCCTACAATGGTTACAGAGTCATACTCATCTTTCAGGTTTCGGCTGGTAAAACTGTCCTGAATGTGCAGACTGTCTTTTATCTGACGAACAAACGCTGCTGGCACCTCTTCTCCAACCAATAGAGCGTGCGTAGAAGCTCGTTGTGTTTGCCAATGAGGGTGCAGGAAATAGCCGACTACAAGCAGCCAGAGCAGGAGGTTTAGCCCAGCCCGAAGCCCTTTTCGGCCCGTTGACAGCGACTGATTCCGACTAATAAGCCAGAGTTGACCAATTAGTAAGGTGAGCAACGCCAGGGCGATAATCCAATTAATCGGGTCGGTCCAGTTGATACTTGTTTGCATTATCGTTGGCAGGTAATCTACCGGGCTATTTAATGTGCCGCCAGAAGGCTTGTTGCAGGGCGCGGTCACTGGCATACGACGGACCAGTTCGCTCCGACGCGCCAGCTAAAGCATATAATTTTGTTTTCAGTTGCACTTTTTCAACGTTGGTAATCAATTTGCCACCGGCTAATTTTTGTAGCGAAGCCAGAATTGACCAATTCTGAAGTCCACTGTTTACCACCCCGTTAGCCAGCGCATTGCCAAGTTGCTGCATCGTTTGCCGCTGTTGAGTATTGAGTTTTGGCAGGTCCAGATAACCCAGACCCTCCGTCACTAACAGTTCGGTACGCTGTTGTGAATACACGCGTTCCTGATTGAAGGCGGCTGTTACATTTTTAAACTCACCCGTTAAGCGCGTTTCCTTTTCTTTAGTTTCCGGAGGATCGAAGCCGGTTTTCTTAACATACGACCGGGCTTTTTGTTGCGACAGTTTTAGGTATTTCAGGGCTTCAAGCTCAAAAGGCATAGCTTTCTCTGGCTCGTAGAGCCGCAAATGCAACTCCGACTGCCACATGTTTTCCAGCGCCATTTTCAACAAAGCCCGCGTAGACTGTTCATGGAATGTGTTCGTCTCGGCATTATCGTGGGAGTGAACATACTGTTCCATCAAAGCCGCCATCGGGTCTTTGCTCTCTTCTCGTTGATGTTCAGGGCCGTGATCGTGATGATGTTCTTCCTCGTGATGGGCTTCGGCATGTTCTTCTCCACTATCGTGGGCATGAACAAAACCTTTGAGTGGGTCGCCCTTATCGTCGGTCTGTTCGATATGTCCACCTCCTGCCGATGACTCGGCCTCCTCGCCTAGAAACTGGCCATAACGCAGCCGGAGGGCTTTCTGGTCAAAACCGATTTCGTTTGATTGACTTTTAAATTGGTGCGTGGTGCTTCCCTTAATGGTCATCTTTTTCCGGCCTGCCATTAGCTTTTCGGTGTCGATGATAATTTGCCGCTGGCTCCGAAAATACTCCGGCATGATATTGACCGCCATCGTTGCCAACTCGCTTTCTTCTACCTTCGTTGTGTCTTTGTAGACCAAAAAATACGTGTCTGACTTCGTGAAATTTGGTTCAGGTTGGCGGTTATCATAAGCCGCCCAGTAATAATACAGTTCGTCGCCCGGTGTGAACTTTAGTTCGTTCAGGTCGAGGGTTTTAGTCAATTTTGCATCTTTGAAATTAGCTTGACCCAAGGGTAATTTCATTTCCCTAAACTTAACATTCTCACCAGAACCACGCGCTACGGTTGCTACGAGAAAGGTTTGCGATACAGAAAAATCGTCAGAAACGCGGGCCGCGATAGTCAGCGTTTTTGGGTCTTTAAGGTAATGAAAGCGATACAATTCTTTGGAATCCGGTTCGATCTTGGGAGCCAGATCAGGATGGGCTTCGAGCCGGTAGAAGTCAGACTGATAAACAACTGAATCCTTCTTCTGGCTTGTATGCCAATACGCCTTAATAGCATACAGGCCAGAGCTTATAAGTCGGTCCTGATAGGAATACCCGTCCCCAGTTTGCCGGAAGGCAAGCTCCTTTCCTTGGCTATTTACTAATCGAACGGATAGCTGCTTGTCGTTAGTAAACTGTACCCGCCACGTTAGAGCGGCACCGACAACGCTCGATGCATTTAAATTTGCCGAGTTTATTTCTGGAAGTCGGGTGTAGGCTGGCGGTTGAATACGCAACGCTGCCGATTGGAACGTTGGCGCAACAGGCTTCCGCTCTGGCGTAAAGGCTGCCAGAAAACCTTGTTTTTTTGGACTATGTATGGTGTCATTTTGTAGTAATGGATAGCCAAAATAGACAGCAAGTGCTGCCACTAAGACCAAACCATACTGACCGGCTTTTGCCAATAGCACAACGGGAATCCGGATATTTTGTATGTGACTGTCCAGCCGGTCGAGTTGCAGTTGTTCGGCCAGATTAAGGTGAGATTTAGTCAGGAGGGGCAAACTATATTCCACATCGCCAACAGTCTGGTGAATGAGCTGAATAGCCTGTGGTTTTTTGTCCTGATAGAGTTTACTCAAAAAGGCACCAAGGCCAAATCCGGCCACGCCAAACAGAACTGCCCAGACCGAAGGACCGGTAAACGTTGCCGTAAACAGATAAATTGATATGGCCAATAACACGCACCGCAACAGGGCGTTGGCGTAAAGTTGGTACGTGACCGACGAGACAAGACGTTTCAGTTCGTTCATGCGTTTTTGGTTAAAGCAAGCCAGCGTTCAACAATTAGTAAAATGACAAGAAACAGCAGAAGTGCGTTTTGAACACCCGCGTGTTGCTCCATCGTAGGTTTAGTAGAGGTGATAAATAACGTTTTAAGGTCTTGTTGACTCAATGGCAGGTTATTTACATCCAGACCATATTGCCCCAGTAATTGTGTGCCCAGCCACTCCGGTAACTGCCCCGTTGATACCCGTTCTGACGTTTGGGGTGTTAGTGACTCATTCGTAAAAACTACGTTTGCCACCCGTGCCGGTTGCTCAAGTCCCGAAATAATATAAAGCGTTTGTGGAGATGGCTTTGTGGGCGGCTGGTCAGTTAATACCCAGGTATAGGTACGGTTTGGTACGGGCTTTTCATCAATCTTTAGGTCAAGTGAGTAAATATCCGTCAGGGCTTCAAGAGCAGCTTTTACTGTTTGCCGCTCGTGTCCATTACGGTAGTTGAGCAACGTTTGTATAGGTCCGGAATACGCGGAAGTCGACGAAAACTTTAGGGTTGGGTCCAGCACCGGAACGCTGGTTAGTTTACCTACCCGATTGACAAATAGCTTCCTGTCGTTTTTCACAACCAGATATGGGCGTGGCTGGCGTATCGAGTCGATGACGGTGTGTAAACGGAACCGGGCTGGAACAGTGATCGCCGGTACGTCTGCTACTACCGGACTGTTAACGAAGTATAAGTGAAGTTCGGTATTTTTAGAGTCCACCCTGTTAATGGCTGTTTGCAAACCTAACGAACTGAATTGAGTTGGTTGTTGGGGTAGAGAAAGTGGTTCAGTTACAGGTTCTATCTTATCAGTTGCCCAGATAACTCGTTCGTCCTTTTTTAGAGCAGCCGTTAACTCAAACTTAAAATTGTCTAAAACTGCTGTATTGGGCTGTACCAAATGCACTTTCTGGATAGCGGGTGGTTTGCTGAACCAATTCAGAATGGGTTGAGCGAGTAAAATCGCAAGCAACACCAAAAGCAGACACCGGATAATTAGTAGCGGAATATTGTCGAGTCGAAGGCCCCGACTTTGTTGCTGTTGCTTTTCGATGAGCCATTGCGTAGCCGCCCAGGGCAGCGGTTTTCCCTGCTTCTGGTGCCAGAAGTGAATGACCATCGGAATCGCGACGGCTAGCGCACCCCAAAGCAAGAACGGCTCAACAAACTGCATATTAACTGGTCAAAAACTGTTTTAAAACAAGGGCTATTGGGTCGCTCAACCGAGCGCGAATCAGTCGGACGTGTGGAATACGTAAGCTTTCTTCCAATTTCGTCAGGTAGGCCGATGCACGTTGCCGAACGGTATCACGAATGGCGTCAGCCTGTAATTCAATCTCTTTGCCCGTTTCCAAATCCTGAAATCGGTAGAAACCGTTCATTGAAAAATTGACTTCTTCATTTCCCAACAACTGAAAAATGACGATTTCCCGACGCGGCCCGGCTACGCCCTGAATTAGCTTTACCCACTCATCATCTACTTGTAGAAAATCTGATGCAATAATGAGTACCTCGGCCTGCTTACGACTAAATTCGGGTACGGATGCACTCCGATTTTCCCACGCACCCGCTGCTTGAGCGATATCGAGAATAGCCACGATTTTCTGAAACGCCTGTTTCCCCGCAGGAACCAATGCCTGAACGGCGCCATTTTGCAATGAATACAGACTCAGTTGATCGCTCTGCCGGTTGCTCAGATAAGCCAGCGAGGCCAGCAGAATCTTAGCATATTGTAGGCGACTTACACCCGCTTCGGTATAGTTCATGGAACCGGACAAGTCGATCAGTAACCTGACTTGCTGGTTACTTTCCGTGGCAGATTCCCGAACTAGATAGTGACCCGTTTTAGCGAAGAGTTTCCAGTCAATTCGCTTTGGGTCGTCACCTGGCGAATAGTGCCGGAACTGCTCGAATTCTGTCCCAATACCCGACCGCCGACTGGTTTGAATACCCAGCAACAATTCATCACTGACCAATTTACTGGCTAGTTGCAGGTTATTAAGTTTGATTAAGTCAGTTGTGAGTTGAGACATATTGGTTAGACACATAGAATGATAGCACTACTAACAAGAAGCTGACGCCATGATAGTTAGCTGTTACGATGCCGCTGTATCTGTGGAATTACTTTACAGTTTTTATTAGTTCTGCAATTACCTGATCCGTTGTAATACCTTCGGCTTCAGCCCGGAAGTTGAGCGCGATGCGATGGCGTAATATAGGGTAGGCCAACGCCTGAATATCGTCGGGAATGACCGAGAATCGCTCGTTTAGTACGGCTCGAGCTTTGGAGCACAAGACCAGTGCCTGCCCGGCACGTGGCCCAGCTCCCCACTCGCCCCACTGTTTGACAAAGGCCGACGGAGAACCATCTGGGCGCGATGCCCGTACAAGCCGATTGATATAATCAATCAGTTCGTCGCTAATGTGTACCTGTCGCGTCAGCGTCTGTAACTGAAGGATTTCTTCGTCAGAAAGTATCGTTTGTAATTCGGGTCGGGCCGTTCCTGTTGTGCTTTTTAAGACGTTTAGTTCTTCGACCTCCGACGGATAGCTGAGTTTGATGTACAGCAGAAAACGGTCTAACTGCGCTTCGGGTAGCGGATAGGTACCGGCCTGTTCGATAGGGTTTTGGGTCGCAATAATCAGAAACGGCTTGGGTAGTGCATAGTCATTGCCGCCGTACGTAACCTTATACTCCTGCATGGCTTCGAGCATAGCAGCCTGTGTTTTTGGCGGAGTCCGGTTGATTTCATCCGCCAGCACGATGTTGGCAAACAGGGGACCCCGGTTAAACACAAACACCTTATGGCCTGTCTCGTGGTCATCCTCCAGAATCTCCGTGCCAACAATGTCGCCGGGCATAAGATCGGGGGTGAACTGAATACGTTTAAAACGCATCGCTAGCGCATCAGACATTGTCTTGACCATCAGCGTTTTGGCGAGTCCAGGCACGCCTTCGAGCAGGCAATGTCCACCCGCCAAAAGCGAAATCAATACTTCGCTGATAGCCTCCTTCTGTCCGATAATAACTTTCCCGATCTCTTTCTGTAGCTGAGGCAGTTTAGCCACCAGCGTTTTGTAGTGAGTTAAGTCTGTTGAATCCAATTTTCTATAAGTCAGGTTGTATGAAGGAAGGTATTATGAAAAATGATTCATGAAAAATGAATAAAAACGACATGATGAGTTATCATCCGGTTTTCGGTCATTGTCCAATAGACACAATTCATTATACAATTTAATGCTAGGCTGTTAACGCATACGTTACAATATTCACTGCAAACTTGGTGTTATCCTCGGCCAGAAATCGCTTGTTTCGAAAGTCATAATCCCACTCGCAGCCGTAATCTTTGTTGCTGTACAGCACACCAATTCGACCATTTACTGTAATGGCTTTCAGATAGTCATGCACAAGGTCGTCCCCCCAGCCGTTTAGTTCAAACGACGTAGTTGGTGGACCTTCGTCAAATTTGAAAAAGCAGGTATAAATTGGGTGATTATTCGGGATCTTTTGTAAGGCTTTAGGGCCGAATGTGCGGGCCATTTCCTGCTCAAACGATTTGGCAAATAAACCGTCAAGGTCGTGGTTGCAGTCGTCTACAAATACGAAGCCGCCGTTCTGCACATAGCGTTTGAAATGATCCCGCTCCAGCGTCGAAAACTCGACTAATTTATGACCACTTAGGTAGCAGAATGGGCTTTTAAACAGATCAGGACTACTAAGTTGCACGACCTTTTCCTTCTGATCAACCGGCACAGTTGTGTATTCTACCAGCGAGTGCATTAGGTTTGATGGCATCCGCTGGTCCGTGTCCCAGTCGCCGGAAGTATATTGAATACGGGTGAAAAAAAAAGGTTTCAAGCGCGTTTTTCGAGTAAGAATTTATGTCAGCATGCGTATCGACAGCTACTCCTTTTCCCCGCCGATATTACTATTAGCGGTTAATATTATATTCATTTTAGTGACCGTTCAATAAATTTGTATAACCGACAGAAAATGTACGTTCTATGCTTAAAAATACATGTTTTCCCGCTATTTAACTATGTATTTAATGGTTTTTCCATGATAAAATCTTCCATCAGAAATCCGTCGCCAATGTCAATTGTTTCATTACCGACAATAGTAAAGCCCATCCGTTCGTAAAACTGAATGGCTTTGTTATACCGGTTTACATTCAGGGCCAAATCAGCATTAGTATGGTCAATAGCCAACTTAGCAACATTGTCGATCAGCAACCTGCCAACACCTTTTCCCTGGCTGGCTGGCAGTAAGTATATCTTGTGAATTTTGGTCTTGGACTGACCTTCGTAATCAAATTCGTACGATATATAGCCGAGACAGTCTTGGCTGTCAGATTCCTGAGCCAGCAGGAAAACATGATTTTTATCCTTGACCTGTGTTCTGAGTGCATCGAGACTGTACATCATTTCCAGCATGTAGCTAATCTGCGAGGGCGACAGAATTTCCTCGAATGTAGTGGGCCATGTTTGGTAGGCGATGTCGCGAATGATGGGTAAGTCGTGTTCGGTAGCTTCGGTAATGGTGATCATTGAGTGGGCTGGTAATTAATCCGCGCTACTGAGTGAAGCCAAAATCTGGTTTGGCCCAAGCCATGAGAACGCTATCGTCAAAAACTTGTTCTGCTACCCAAAAGATTAAGTGAATACCTGCATTTATGATGTTGGATTGGCTAATTTGCCCAAACCAGATTTAGACCTGGTTTTTCTACTAAACGTTGTTCCTGTAACTGCCAGCCCCACGCCAGAAGTAATAATTTGACCCCCCGAAGATAATTTTTGACGAAATCGGGATTTTGCTTTACTTCCAGCACATCTGTTTCATAAACTGTCCAGCAAAAGCCTTGTGAGCTGGGTTCATCATATGGAAACATCCACCAGTCATAGTGATTGGCGTGAAAAGACAGCCAATCACTATGAAGTGTCCAATTTTCGAATTGATCTAATTGCTCAACGCCTGCAAAATTGGAATGTGCATTTTGTTTCATAGTATTTACGCTGAGCTAAGAAAATGCGCTGATTATTAGATACTTAGTTATTTAAACCGCATCCGACAAACTCGTGAACGTAAACTCCCGAATCTTCATTGGTGGAATCAGGTAGTTACGATCCGTTTCTGTGCTGAGCACACGTTCCGGTTTACCCAGAGATTCGAGGTTGTTAAGCATGATAATCGGACTTTCGTTGAAACGGAAGTTTTTGACCGGATGCTTAATTTTACCATTTTCAATGTAAAATGTCCCGTCGCGGGTTAGGCCGGTAAGCAGAATCGTCTGCGGATCCACTTCACGAATGTACCAGAGTTTGGTAACTAATATTCCGCGCTGAGTGCTCTTAATCATGTCTTCGAGGGAGGTCGTTCCTCCTGTCATGATTAGGTTATTGGGGTAGGGAATAGCTTTTTTGCCTTGTTTCTGCGCCCAATACCGCTCATAGGCTAAGTTTTTTACAACCCCTTTTTCAATCCACATCGTTTTTTCTTGAGGCCGTCCATCTCCTGACCAGGGCGATGCGGGAAATTCGGTATTCGTGGGATCGGAGTAAATTGTAACGCGTTCGTCCACGATTTTATCACCTACCCGCGATTTGCCACCAGTTTTGCTGAAATACGACCGGCCTTCATCAGCTGAGCGGGCATCCATATTGAAATAGATGTTTTCGAGTAGAACAATAGCCGCTGTTGGTTCCAGAATAACCGTGTATTTGCCCGGCTCGATAGCCCGTGCTTCGGCAGATCCCTTCGCTTTCTGTAGAGCGATGCGGGTAGCCGCTTCCATATCCAGCTTGTTAAAATCGCTGTAGCCTCGCGCCACATAACCCGAGCCTTTGCCGTCGTTGGTACGAACCGTCAGCGAAAAGTTAACATTTGTGCTTGGGTAATAAGCAAACAAACCCTTGGAGTTCATCATGGCTGAGTAACCATAATTATCCTGCAAAAAACCAGCGGCTGTTAAATTCTGTTCGCGCGACAATTTTAGACTTTTATCCACGGCCTCAGCCCGTATATCAGGCGTGACTTTAGCCGTCGAATCAAAGAATCCATTCGACTTTAAGTATTGTTGCGGCCCCAAAACGCTCACATACTCAGGATTTTCGGGTGCTAGGTGGGCCAGCTCTTCAGCCCGACGAACTACTTTTTCAAGCGATGCATCGTCGAACTCGTCAATCGTAGCTACACCCACTTTTTTGCCAAAGGCCGACTGAACAACCAGGTTTTTATTAATTAACGACCCACTGGTTGAGACTTCATTGCGGGCATAGCGAAGATTTCCTCGCTCTTCGCCCATAAGATTGACCTCGCATTCATCGGCTTTGGAATAACTGAGAACTTTGGTAAGCAGTGCTTTCGCTTCTGCTTCAGTAAGTATGATTGCCATTTTTAATTAGATCGTTGGTCGTTCTTTTAGTCAGGCCGAACCAAATGGGGTCTCCTCTCAATCGGTCCGGCCTGACTATGTTTTATATCTTACGAGCTGTATTAATTACATTGACGCCATTAAATCGGGTCGTGCTGCTACCATGCGAAACGGCACTCGATTGGGAAGGTTGGCCCTTACCATCGAAGAAGGAACCACCAAGCCGATAGTCGCGGTCGTCGCAAACCTGTACACACGAATTCCAGAATTCCTGCGTATTCGACTGATAGGCAACATCTTTGAGCATTCCGGCAATTTGCCCATCTTTAATTTCGTAGAACAGCTGCCCGCCAAACTGGAAGTTGTAGCGTTGCTGATCAATTGAGAATGACCCGTCGCCAATGATATAAATACCCTTTTTGACATCTTTGATCATTTCCTGCACCGACAAAGGCGTTTTGCCAGCCGCCAGTGATACATTGGCCATGCGCTGAAATTGAACGGAGCTCCAGCTATCAGCGTAGCAGCAACCCTGCGACTCTTTCTCGCCAATGATGTGAACCTGATCGCGAATGGCCTGGTAGTTGACCAAAACGCCATCTTTCACCAGATCCCACTTCTTGGTTTGTACGCCTTCATCATCATAGCCAACCGCACCCAACGATCCAACTTGTGTTTTGTCAGCGATGAGATTTACTTGCTTACTACCGTAATTGAAGTTTTTCGACTGCCATTTATCAAGCGTGGCGAAGCTGGTTCCGGCAAAGTTGGCTTCATAACCCAGCACCCGGTCAAGTTCGAGCGGGTGACCAACCGACTCGTGGATGGTGAGCCAAAGGTGTGAAGGATCGAGTACAAGGTCATATTTACCCGCTTCGACCGACTTGGCAGAGTGCTTGGCGCGGGCCTGTTTAGCGGCTGCGGTCACATCCTCAAGCATATCATAGCCTTTGTTGTAGCGGGTAGTAATGCCCGTTACTTTGTCGGATGGATTGACTTGCAGATATTCGTAACCCATACCCATTGGCGAACTCAGCGTATTTCGGGTTTCAAACTTGCCCGTTTTGGGATCAATGGCTGTAACGGTAAAGTTGGGCCAGATTCGGTGAATATCCTGATCGGCATAGGTGCCGTCGGTCGAAGCAAAGTATTTCTGTTCATTAACCATGAACATGACCGAGTTAACGTAGTTCGCGCCATTTTGAAGGGCCGCACTGTTCACCGACAAAAGTAGATCGACCTTTTCTTTGATAGGGACTTCAAAGGCGTTGCGTTTAATTGGCGCTTTCCAGCTTACTTCACCGTAGCCTTTTTGCGGAGCCAGTTGTACGGGCTCTTTCATCAAGCGGGCATTTGCTTTCGCAATGGCCACTGCTTTTTCGGCAGCTTTGACCATATCTGCCTCACTCTTTGCATCAACTACCGCAGAAAATCCCCAGCATCCATCAGCAATTACCCGGACGCCCACACCATACGACTCAGTGTTGACAATGTTTTGCACTTTGTCTTCTCGGGTAATAACAAACTGGTTTAAGTAACGGCCAATTCGGACATCGGTGTAGGATGCGCCTTTGCTTTTGGCCGCGTTCATGGCGGCATCGGCTAAGCGCTTCTTCATCGCTACGTCAAGGCCGGTTTCTAAAAGAGCTTCGGGGCTAACGGAACGGGAAAAAGCAGGAAGATTGGGCAACAGGATGCCAGCGCTTCCCATGCCTAAAAGTTGGTTAAAATCTCGACGATTCATTGTTGGGATTGGTTGTAAGTAGGGGCAAAAGTGGATAGAAACGCGGATTGAAGGAATTAGAAAGACTATACAAAATCCGTCCCATCCGTGTTTCCAGCCTGATTATACAGCGTCCGATAAACTCGTAAACGTGAAATCCCGAATTTTCATCGGTGGTATCAGATTACCGCCCGCCCGAACTGGTTTGCCTAAGGCTTCGAGGTTGTTGAGCATAATAACCGGGCTTTCGTTGAAACGGAAGTTCTTAACCGGGAACTTGATCTGGCCGTTTTCGATGTAGAACGTACCATCACGAGTCAGGCCGGTATACAATTGCGTTTGTGGGTCAACGGCGCGGATATACCAGAAACGAGTTACCAGGATGCCTTTATCGGTACTCTTGATAAGGTCTGCCAGAGATTGTGTACCGCCCAGCATGATAAAGCCACCCGGAGCGGGAATCGGTTTAACGCCCTTCTTTTCAGCCCAGAAGCGTGAATAGTACATGTTCTTAACGACGCCGTTTTCGATCCACGTTCTTTTCTCCTGTGGTAGTCCATCGCCACCACCGCCCCCACCGAAACGGCCCCCACCTCCGCCACCACCACCTCCTCCGCCAAATGGTGATAGAGGTAATTCGGCATTCATAGGATCGGAGATAAACGTAACACGCTCATCAAAGAGTTTTTCGCCAAGACGGGTGCCTCCTCCTTTCTTACTTAGAAAGCTACGCCCTTCGTCGGCTGAGCGGCCATCCATACTGCGCATCATGTTTTGCAGTAGTTCAACCGAAGCCGTAGGCTCAAGAATAACAGTATATTTTCCTGGTTCTAAGGCTCTTGCGCTCGCCGAGGCCAACGCTTTTCCCATAGCTACCTCGGTAGAAGCTTTTGTATTAAGTTTGCTAACGTCGTTAACGTCGGGGTTCGCATAGCCTGAACCTAAGCCATCTGCCGTACGGACAGTAATCGAAAAATCGACGGTAGTTGCTCGATTGTAGCCGAATAACCCCTTACTATTACCGATGGCGGTAAAGCCAGTCGTATCTTCCATGTAACCCGCTGCCGTTAAATTTTTCTGACGGCAGGGGTCAAGGCTATCGAAAGCAGCTTGCGCCCGAAACTCCGGATCAATCTTGGCCGTATTTTCCGAGTAGGTATTCGTCTCTAAATAGGTTTGAGGCCCCAACATGGGCATATACTCGGGATTTTCAGGCGCTAACCGGGCGATTTCTTCGGCTCGCCGAACGGTTTTTTCGAGCGAGGCATCGTCGAACTCGTTGATCGTTGCGGTGCCCGAACGTTTGCCAAAAACAGCCGTTACGCCCAGAGAGAGATTATCTGATTCACCACTGGTTGAAACTGAGTTGCGGGCGTACCGAATGTTACCCGTACGACCCCCTGTAATGCTAATGCTGGTCTCGTCGGCTTTCGCATAGCCGAGCACTTTATCAATGATTTTTTTTGCTTGTTCTTTGGTTAAGATCGCCATTTGTATTGAGGTTTGGTTGTATTGGCTGGTCTGGCCAGACCAGTATTCTAAATTTTCCGCCCTGTATTGATTACATTAACACCATTGAAGCGGGTAGTGGCGCTGCCATGTGAGACCGCGCTAACTTGGGAGGGTTGCCCTTTGCCATCGAAGAAGGAGCCAAATGTACGATAGTCCTCTTTGTCGCAAAGTTGGGCGCAGGAATTCCAGAACTCCTGTGTATTCGACTGATAGGCTACATCATCGAGCATACCAACGATTTCACCGTTCTTGATTTCGTAGAACAATTGTCCGCCAAACTGGAAGTTATAGCGTTGCTGATCAATTGAATATGACCCACGACCGATGATATAGATGCCCTTTTCTACGCCCTTTATCATGTCAAAAACAGAGCGTTTGTCAGCACCTGCTTTTAACGATACGTTCGGCATTCGCTGAAACTGCACGGAATCCCAATTGTCGGCGTAGCAGCACCCGTTCGATTCTTTTTCGCCCAGAATAGCTACCTGATCGCGAATAGCCTGGTAATTGACCAGAATACCGTCCTTAATCAAATTCCACTCTTTGCAGGGTACGCCCTCGTCGTCATAGCCAACGGCGCCCAGCGATCCAACCTGCGTTTTGTCAGCTACAATATTGACCAGTTTGCTACCATAATTAAATGTCTTGGATTTCCACTTGTCGAGGGTAGCAAAACTGGTTCCGGCATAGTTGGCTTCGTAGCCTAGAACCCGGTCAAGTTCCGTTGGGTGACCAACCGATTCGTGAATGGTTAGGCCGAGGTGATTGGGGTCCAGCACAAGATCATACTTACCGGCTTGTACAGTTTTGGCCGTTAATTTTTCTTTTGCCTGTTTCGCTCCCAGAATGGCATCTTCAACCATGTCGTAGGAATTTCGATAACCAACCAGACCATTTGGAGCCGCAATTTTTTCGGACGCGAGTCCATCCAGATACTCGTAGCCCATGCCCATTGGTGAACTAAGCGCATCGCGGGTTTTAAACTTGCCAACCGCCCGATCCACCGCCGATATGGTGAATGTTGGCCAGATGCGGTGAACATCCTGATCAATATAGGACCCGTCGGTAGACGCAAAATACTTCTGTTCATTTACAAAGAACAGGTTCGATGTAACGAATGCCGCCCCATTTTTCATGGCTTCGCTGTTCACCTTCATGAGCAAATCGATTTTCTGCTGAACCGGAATCTCGAAAGCGTTCTTTTTGATGGGCGTTTTCCAACTTACCTCACCTACACCCTTCTGGGGAGCCAGTTGTACCGGTTCAGTCTGAAGTTTGGCGTTTGCCTTTGCAATGGCCACTGCTTTTTCGGCACACTTGGCGATGGCTTCAGGTGTCACATCGCTGGTGGCTGCGAATCCCCAGGTGCCGTTGGCAATTACCCGGATGCCCACACCGTAAGATTCGGCATTGACGATGTTCTGCACTTTCATTTCACGAGTAAACATGAACTGTTGCAAGTAGCGACCAATGCGTACATCAGTGTAGGTTGCGCCCTTGCTTTTGGCGGCATTAAGGGCAATGTCGGCTAGACGTTTTTTTGTCGCCACATCGCCACCAGAACCCTGACCAGTTCTATCAAGAAGGTATTCGGGCGATACGGAATTGCCTAAAACTGGCACCGAAGCTGTTAATAGACCGCCGATACCTACCCCAGACAATTGAATAAAGTCTCGTCTTTGCATGTACTAAAAAGAAGATGATCGTTGATGATTGAGCTTACTATACTGTCAGAAAAACACGAATATGGCTGAAAAAGACGAACAGATTAGTATTGGGTTTTGATTTTGTGACGAACGGTAAGCGGATACTAGTTAAATATGCGCAATATTATTCGGTAAAAGTACTTATACACAGTTGATTCGTTAAGAAACGGCCAATAGCCTCTAGCCTGAATATAATTGCCAATACTATATTTAGAAAAATTTGTTCAGTCTGGACTGACTACGCTTCACGCTACTAGTTGTTATCGGAATAAGCAAAATCACTTGCTGTCTGAAACGCCGGGTGGTCCAAACGAGCAGAATTTATAGTGATGGACGACTGTTCATTTATGTGTAAGATGCTGGCTTTAATCTTTACTTAAAAATCCTCGCTCGCTTACATACAGTTGTGCCGTGACCAGTATAAAACCAGCCACGGCACGATCATTACATTTAGCTTTATTATTTTTTGCTCTTCTTCGGCTTGTCGGCTTTTACGTCTTTGTCTTCTTTATCTGCCTTTAACGGTTTTTCTGATTTACCTTCTTTCTCCGCTTTCGGAGCCTTTTCTTCTTTTGATAAAGCGAGTGTTTGATTAGCTACCGAATTGCTCACGAAGGTGCCCCAGGTTAGATTATCGTGACCCTTTCTTGCTTTTTTAGCCCGGTCAATAGCCATGTTGGCGGCTGCTTCGACTACCCATTCGAAGTTTTCCTGCCCAACAGAATGTATATCAGCATCGGGGGCGGGGTTACAGAAGTCGATAGCAATGGGTATACCATCACGTACGGCAAACTCAACCGTATTGAAGTCGTAGCCGAGGCCATGATTTAATTTCAGGACGTAATCGGTCATGGTGGCCAGTAATTTTTTGCCTGCCTCACCGGTCGTATTCATTTCGGCTGCGTAACGAAGGTGGTGTGGATTACGTGGTTCGTAAGGCATGATGCGAACATCTTTACCGCCAATACAATAGCAACGGAAATAATCGGTGAAGTCAATAGCTTCCTGATACAGCATGACCAACTGAGCCGTTTCGTCGTAAGCCTTGAACATCTGATCGGGATCGTCCACTTTATATACACTCTTCCAGCCACCCCCGGCATGGGGTTTCATAAAGGCAGGAAAGCCAATGTGTTTAAAGATACCGTCCCAATTCATGTGTTTTAGGTTGCGAAACGAGTTGTGATTGGTATCGTCCGGCTGCTCTTTAGAAGGAAGTAAAATGGTTTTTGGAACGGGAACGCCCAGTTGCACAGCCAGCGCATTATTGAAAAATTTCTCGTCGGCGCTCCACCAAAATGGGTTGTTAACGACGGCTGTACCGGTCAGGGCTGCATTTTTAAGGAACGCTTTGTAGAATGGAACATCCTGCGAAATTCGGTCAATAATTACGGCATAGTCAGTTGGTACACTCTGTTCAACCTGATCGATGCTAACGAACTCAGCGGGAAACTGGCTCTGCTTCTCATTGACACGATCCACAAATGCCTGTGGGAAGGTATTTTCCTGGCCGAATAAAATGCCTATCTTCGATTGTTGGCTCATAATGAACTAGTTATGTCGATTGATGATGGTTTTTGGGTCAACATTAGGTTAACCTTTTGGTTTCTAATAGGCTCTTTAAGGGGTAAACATACCGAAATTTGGATTGTTTAACTCTTCTGAATTACTAGTTTAATCTTTCTTTATGTCGATATGTAGACTGTCGATATGTTCGCATCGCCCTACTTCCTGTCCCCGTTTTATCGCTCGGAAGGCTTTCTCGTCTCTTCGCGGTAGTGACTTTAGACTAGTATAGTTTTATTGGATGGAGTAGGCTCATCGCACGCTATATTAAGTTACCGTTTAATTAAAGTTGGACTGTAATTGTCAACTTTTTCGTAATATAGCGATGTCAATCAAAGGGCTCGTTTTATGTCCGACCAAATTGGTAATTCTAATGCCTTTCTTAATTATGTGTGGTATCCCGCCACACTTATGCCACCTGATGACTTTTTGGATGACGATAATCAACAGATGATTATCGTCGTTGAAGGTATCGGTATTATATCCGGATTTTACAGCCTCGACAAGAAGTCATTTTATATGCATTGCCAGCGATACGACAGCCATGAAGATAAGTCGACTGGAGGCTTGACACGTCAGCAGGAAATCAACCGCAACCTTAATTGGGTAGTTGAACCAACCAGTCAGGTGACCCATTGGATGCTTGTTGAATTGCCCACCTAGGCTTCCTTTGTAAACTGTTGGGTTGCGGTTGCCTGTACAGACGCGCGCCAGAATCTTCTGTAA
Organism: Spirosoma flavum; assembly: GCF_042686045.1. NCBI lineage: Bacteria > Pseudomonadati > Bacteroidota > Cytophagia > Cytophagales > Cytophagaceae > Spirosoma > Spirosoma flavum. Next base: position 268,800 of record NZ_JBHUOM010000023.1, on the reverse strand, counting down.
ACGCTGTCCGCATTAGGAAAATATGGATTCTTTTGACTTGCTAAGTCCGGGGATGTTGTGACTTTTTAGAAATGCGTCATCTAAAACATAGGCTATCTATAACTAACTATTCACATCCAGAACGCAAATTTCCGCCCTGCCTGATCCCGTATTTGGCAGGGCTTATTCTTTTCCACCGATAAACTTCCTGAATTGGGCGTATTCGGTCGAAGTCATATCGCTGATTTTCAGAGAATACAATCGTTGTCTGGAAAACATATACTTGTTCAGCAACGTCTTTAGTGTTCCATGAAGAGTTACAACCAGGATAAATGTATGTCTGGGAGTAACGTCCGCATCGGGGTGCATAGCCGTGAATTGACTTTGTCTGTCGCTTTCGGCAAGTCGCTGGTTTTCGGCCCACGCCCAGGTAGTCAGCTTGCGAATCGAGGGAAAAATAAATTGTAACTCCTCGTCTGAGTAATCAGCAGACTGGTATTGCTCGGTCAACTCGCCATTTTTAGCTTTGGTAAGATATTCTTTAATGGCCCTCAATTCCTCTCTGCTAATCTGTCCGCCCACCTACTTCCTGTTGAGTACACGCTATAAAGACTGTAGCGGTTGAGTAGTTTGAAAATAAGCCAAATACTTATCTAAATCTATGGGACTTTTTTGCGCTGCTACCCCGGGCAAATTGGGATCGCGGTCGGAATATAGTTATAATCTGTGTTATTGATTTACGTTGTTCTGGATATTCAACGAGCCTCACAGAAACAAATTAATCAAGTGTCTGTTTAAGTGAAAATACACTGCGAGTAACCATGACGTATATTGGCTACAATCTAAAATCGGACATTCTGGTTAAGCTTACTGAACGAGCATTTGTGCTTTGGAAAGAGCAGGAAGATCAAAATACGCCGGATGACGTACAGATGTCACTTCGCCATTATAAGGCAAAAATGGATGAAAATGGATATATACGCTTTCGCTTTTGGTACTTTATGCAGCTTTTCGGTCCTCATATATACATGGGAGGGCCCGAATTATTTGACCTGAATGTGTTACTCGTTGAGCCAACGCTCGACCAGATCGAACTATAAATCCATTAGCCCTAATGATAGGATAATTGCCTTATGACCGTCGCTCCCTGGTATCAGTTTGATCGAGGCATGAACATACGATAAGGCACCTGCAAGAGGACAATGTGGCATTTTAGGGAAAATGCCACAGTTGATCTGATTAGTGCGTACATAGTATAGTTAGCGATTAGCGGCCAGTGTTCTGGCTCATATCACTGTGGAATGTAATTCGAAACGCTGACCCTTATAGGGTCAGCGTTTTTTTGCCGCGTAGTAAAACAAAACAGATGACACCTATTAGATGTCATCTGTTTAAGGAAAATCTAAATGTCCAACCGAAAAAATTATACATTTAATCGAAAAACTACACAACTGTCTTATTGATTTTGGTTATTGTAAACAAGACAATTACTGTAACGTTCTTCAGTTACTTTGTAGTAACTGTAACTTATTACCTAGATGATTCAACTGTTTCTTAAATGAAATTTATTAACGGCCCTACAAGATTATGAATAGCTGGACATAAAAACTACAGTACCTTAGGTCATATCAAAGACAAGGGCACCTGCGGCATAGGTTTTAACCGCTATAATCGCATTCTCCCGTCCCGTCCCCGTAATGTAACCTTCGCTATGAGCGACAATCTGCCCACTAGCGGACAGTAAATTAAATCGGTGGTCGTGAAGAATGTCGGACCGATGATAAGTACTCTCAAAAGAAGTTCGGGACTTTATATCGGTACTTCCTACCATGCAGCCTTCCTTTGTTGTGTAGCCGTTACTGGTAAAAATTTCATTTCCGTTATTAGCCATGAACTGAAAATAATACCGACTCGCTTTAAGTATTATATTAAACTTTGCCATTGGCTTTATATCTAGTTGGTTTACCTCGAAATCGCAACTACTATATCTCCAACAAAAGTTTTCCGTATTTTATTGCTTGTCAACAATTTGCCACTAATGTGCCGATATTTTGCTGTTAGTATTCAGGGCACGTAGAATAGTTTTGGTTTATAAGAGGCCTCACAAAAAACAACTTCCAGCTAAGCCTTGCTGGAAGTTGTTTTTGTTGGTAAGAACTTGATCTGATAGATGATTATGCCGTAATAACTTGTGCGCTTTTTATGTTGCTCGAAAGGTTAGTTATACAATGTAGAACAAACATAACTGCTCAAAATCAAGCGCTGTTGGTTTTTTCGCTGGATATACATGTGTAAACCAGTGGCTGTGGTACGGAAATTTGGTCGAACGAGTTGATATGGAAGCATAGCAAGATAATATGTTTATCGTTGATAAATAAAGGCAATTAGTATGCCATTTTAATCATTCTTCACCAATATTCTATTTAATTTTTAATCAAATAAGACTAATTTTTCTGTTAAAAATATAAATTTTCTTACTTAAATTTTACTTAAATATCGGGGGAATTGATCCTTCCAGACGGGCCAATCGTGGTTCCCCCAAGGTGTTACATCAAGTTGATGATGAATGCCCTTACGGTTCAAAATAGCTGACATTTGATAGTTATCTTCTTTACAGAAATCGTATTCTGATGTTCCCAGCACGATGTTCATACGGTATAATTCATCGTTTTGAGCATTAGGCATGAAATCGGGTGGATTATTAAAATAGACGTTTTCGTCGTAATACCCACCCAGAAACGACCGAATGTTAAACGCTGCACCCATTGTAAGTAGGTGACCAACCTGCTCCGGGTGCCGGAATGCGAAGTTTAACGCGTGATAGCCACCGAACGAGGCCCCGGATACGCCGATTTTTTGAACATTGCATTCCCGCTGAATACCCGGCACTAACTCTTCGTGCAGAAACCGATCGTAGAGAACGTGATTCCAGATGCGGGTGCCGGGGTGCAGATGTTTGGCGTACCAGCTATCGCGGTCGATGCTGTCGATGCAGTACAATTTGATCTTGCCCGATTCAACAAACCAGCGGGCAGTCTCTGTCAGGCCGAAGTCTTTGTATTCGTAATAATGCCCCATTGAGGTCGGGAATAACACCACTGGATAGCCCCAATCCCCGTAAACGAGCATCTCAATGTCGCGCCCGAGATGATGCGAATACCATTTGCGATAATCTTCCTGCACGAGTGTATTTGTTTAATTGGAACGGAAAAAATTTCGGATGAAAATAGACGAAATAGCTGGGACCGACAAAAAAGGACCGGCATGAGCTGAAAAATCTCTATTTTGCACCTTGTGATTATACAAATTCTGACATTTTTTACTCTTATGGCTGACCCTGTACCGGCCCTTATCCAAGCCGAACGACCCGCCGTAACGGTTCAGCGCGATGATTCCTTATACTCTGTTCCGCTCAATCGAATGGTTCATTTGGATATTATATTGCCGCCTGATTATCATACGTTCATTAAGTTGCACCCGCAGGAACGCCTGCCCGTTCTGTACCTGAACGATGGTCAGGATTTGGCTCATCTGCGCATGACGGCCATTTTAGATTCGCTTTATCAGAAACAGGCCATTCGACCATTTGTACTTATCGCCATTTATGCGGGCGACCGGATTCAGGAATATGGCACAGCGTCTCAGGCAGACTATATGAATCGAGGCAGCAAAGCGAAACTGTATACCAACTTTGTCTTGACAGAATTATTGCCATACATCAAAAAGCACTACCATGTAAGTGCTGACCCCGCACAGTCGGTGTTTGCCGGGTTTTCGCTGGGTGGTTTATCGGCCTTCGACATCGTGTTTCATCATCCCGAACGCTTTAGTCGGGCGGGGGTATTTTCTGGTTCCTTCTGGTGGCGTAGCAAAAGCACAGCCGACGGCTATCGCGATGAAACCGACCGGATTATGCATGATCTGGTTCGCAGGGGGACATACCACAAACAACTCAAATTCTGGTTTGAAACGGGTACGGAAGACGAAACCAGCGACCGCAATAATAACGGTATCATTGATGCGATTGACGATACGACAGATCTGATTGATGAGTTAGTTAAAAAAGGCTATCATTCAAACCCCTCCGGTGGCCCATCTGACATTCGGTATGTCGAAATAAAGGGTGGCAAACACAATCAGGAAACCTGGAGTTCTATTATGCCAGACTTTTTGACATGGGCATTTTCTTCTGGAAAGTAAAATCAGACTGTCGTGGGAAGTGAAAAACACGTAATCTATGAAAAGCTTGTTACTGATGAATGTAGTAGCACTTGTAATTTTGCTGGCTTGTAAAAGCCCTGATGTAACCTTCCCGACGAGCACAACAATAGTGCCCGGAGCCCGCAAACTTGTCTGGTCTGATGAATTCGAAAAGTCTGGATTGCCTGACTCTACCAAGTGGAGTTATGAGGTAGGCGGTAACGGCTGGGGCAATAACGAACTGGAATACTACACATCCCGGCGTACCGAAAACGCCCGTGTCGAAAAGGGCAAACTTATTATTGAAGCGCGCAAAGAAGCGTATCAGGGCAAGAACTATACATCTGCCCGCCTGCTGACGCAGGGTAAAACTAGTTGGACCTATGGCCGTATCGAAGCAATGGCCAAACTGCCAAAAGGGGTGGGTACCTGGCCCGCCGTCTGGATGCTGGGTAAGAACGTTTCGAATACAGGTTGGCCCAAATGTGGAGAAATCGACATCATGGAACACGTCGGTTTCGATGAGGGCGTTGTTCATGGAACTGTGCACACCGAAGCATATAATCATAGTAAGAAAACCGAAAAGGGAAAGGCTGTTACAATACCGAACATAACGACGGATTTTCATCTCTACGCCATCGAGTGGACCGCCGATCAGATTGATTTCTTCGTGGATGAACAGAAATATTACACCGTTCAGAAATCAGTTTTGGGCGCTGCCGCATCTCAATGGCCCTTCGATCAACCTTTTTTTCTGATTTTGAATGTAGCCGTTGGCGGTAACTGGGGCGGGCAAAAGGGAGTAGATGAAACCATCTGGCCGCAACGTATGGAAGTTGATTATGTAAGAGTATATCAGTAACGGGAAAATCCGTTGATTGCAGTCAAATTCGTATCTTACCCGCTGTCAATCAACCTGATCTTCCTGATGAAATACCAACTACTCCTTCTTTTGGGACTAATCACAATCGTAGCTCACTCCCAAACAACCTTTTCGGTCACGTTCCCAACCGCCCAAAGTAGCGCATCGCTCGATGGTCGTGTACTGCTGATTCTGGCAAAAACGAGCCAACCCGAACCCCGTTCGCAGGTGAGCGACGCGGTTGAAACGGCTCAGATTTTCGGCGTAGATGTCGATGGTTTAAAACCTGGTCAGCGGGCAATAGTCGATGCCAGTGCCTTTGGTTATCCAAAACGCAGTTTGAACGATCTAGCCCCCGGCGACTATTACGTGCAAGCCGTTTTGCACAAATATGAAACATTTGTGCGCAAAGATGGACATACTGTTAAACTGCCAATGGATAGGGGAGAGGGCCAAAACTGGCGCACCGCTCCGGGCAATCTATTCAGCAAGCCGCAGAAAATTAGCATCAAAGCTGGAGGGAAGCAGTCAGTGTCGGTTGTGCTGAATCAGGTAAATCCACCAATCGACGAGCCCGAAGACACCAAGTTTATCAAGCACATCAAAATTCAGAGCAAGCGTCTGACTGAGTTTTGGGGACGACCTATGTACCTCGGTGCGCATGTCTTGATTCCAGCGGGCTTTAATGAACATCCCGAAGCCCGTTACCCGATTTGTATCAATCATGGTCATTTTCCTTCCGATTTTGATGGCTTCAGCGAAACACCACCGACCGCCAATATGGACACGACCGATTACCTTGAGCGGTTTAAAATTCACGGGTATAAGAAAATCGTGGCGCAGGAAGCGTATGATTTTTACAAGAAATGGACGAGTAAGGAATTTCCCCGGATGTTGATCGTTGAAATCCAACATGCTAATCCATATTACGACGATTCATATGCCGTAAACTCCGAAAATCTTGGTCCCTATGGCGACGCCATTATGTATGAACTCCTGCCCGAAATAGAAAAGCAGTTTCGGGGTATTGGGCAGGGCTGGGCTAGATTTACGTATGGTGGTTCGACGGGTGGCTGGGAGGCACTGGCGGCACAAGTGTTTTATCCTGATGAATTTAATGGTTGTTTTGCCGCCTGTCCCGACCCGATTGCGTTCGATGCGTACACGGTCTTTAATCTTTATAAAGACAAAAACGCATACTATGCTGAAGGACCATTTCGACGGACGCCCCGGCCCGGTCAGCGTAATTACCTCGGGCAGGTGAAAGTGACCCTCGAAGAAACAAATCACCGGGAATTAGCCCTGGGCACTCACTCCCGGTCAGGTGACCAGTTCGACATTTGGGAGGCTGTGTACTCACCCGTCGGATCAGACGGGTATCCAAAACGCATCTGGAACAAACGTACCGGCGTTATCGACCCCGCCGTTGCTGACTATTGGCGCGAACATTACGATTTACTTCACATACTCCGGCGCGACTGGAAAACTCTTGGCCCAAAAGTGACCGGCAAGATTCATATCTACTGCGGGGATATGGATAATTATTACCTCAACAACGCGGTCTATCTGATGGAAGATTTTTTGAAAAGTGTACAAAATCCAGTCGCCAGCAGCGAAGTGGCTTACGGCGACCGCGCCGAACATTGCTGGAATGGCGACCCCACGCAACCGAACTACATTAGCCGGTTGCGTTACAATACCCTATACATTGACAAAATTATGAAGCGTATTGAAACATCCGCGCCCAAAGGTGCCGATCTTAAAAGCTGGCGGTACTAGTGAATGATGAAGTATAAATGATGAAGTATCGCTACAGTTATTACGTATCATTCATCATTTATAATTCCTTTAAAAAGGCCATTGTATCGACACCATCAGCATAATCGTTTAAGCCAGGGCGTTGAGTTGTACCAAAGGGAACACTATTGGGATACCAGCCTTGCGCTGACGCGACAACCTGAATCTGACTGGCGTGAGCCGTGAACCAGGCAGCTGCATCGGCCTGCGTTTGATACGTTTGGTAATACAAAACTGAAATTGGGGATACCAGTCCGTCATTTTCGGTCAGCAATAGATAGCCATTATCTAAATGCGGTGTGCCATTGATAAGATAGATTGACTTGTTGTAATCGTAATTATTCTGATACTTATGGTTGTTCAGGTAGATAGACACCTGTGGTTCCAGTGTTCGCAGTAGGGGCGTGAAATCGTATGGGCTACCATCGGGGCCTGCCGGTACCATAATCGTTGAGACATTACGGCATCCCAAGCCATAGTAATCTGAAATATCATGACCGAGTTTTAGAAATTCGTCTTCACTTTCTTCGCCCATCAGCAAGCCTACTGACGTGCGGTTTCTGCGGATAATATGCGGCTTTTTAGAAAAGTAATGCTCAAAATAACGAGCTGTGTTATTACTTCCGGTGGCTATATAAGCTTCAGCCGCATTCAGTCGGTCGACTTCGTGAATCAACTCGTCAAACGATGGGTTAATCTCCTTTAATTTTTTTATTAAATAGTGGATTAGTACAAAATCCTGGGTGCTTAGTTTGGCCATCAATTTGTGACCGCTCATTAATACGCAGAGCATGTCATGAAAGCCAACAGCCGGAATATTACCTGCCATTACAACACCTACCAAGCGGGGCGTTTTAGCTGGAATAGCCTCTGATTCGGTAAAATACTGCCCTACCCAAGCCGTGAGTTTATCTGTCGTTAGAAACTCATCGGCAATTGCCCGCAGGGAATTTAGAGAGTTCTCGGGCGTGAACCAGTTACTTTTATAATATGCTTGTTGAACAATTTCGTTAAGTTCGGATTGGGCGTTGGCTGAGCGCAAGAAGTCGCCTAGAGCTACAAACGTTTGCAGTCGTTCTGATAAAAGCATGAATTGTATAAACAAATGGAATACACCATCAACTAATGGAATTAAATATTAGTTTGGCGCCAACCTTTAAATAGTTATATTTGTTGTTCATTCAAGAAGTCAAAAAATTTACCACATATAAATAAGTACTGCTCATGGCAATCATGATCACCGATGAGTGCATCAACTGTGGTGCCTGCGAACCGGAATGCCCCAACACGGCCATCTACGAAGGTGGTGTTGAATGGACCTGGGGAGGTGGAACCGAACTAACCGAAGTCGATTTTGGCGATGGCACAGTTGTGAGCGGTAAAGCTCCACAAACCCCTGTTTCAAACGAATTTTATTATATTGTTGCTGATAAGTGTACCGAATGTATGGGCTTTCACGAAGAGCCTCAGTGTGCCGCTGTTTGTCCGGTGGATTGCTGCGTACCTGATCCTGAACATGTAGAAGAAGAGGAGACGCTACTGGCTAAGAAAGGCTGGCTCCACGCTGAAGCATAAGGTTTAAGTAACCTCAAATTTAGAGTAAGGCCCGATCAGTTTGCTGATCGGGCCTTATTGCGTTCTTATTGCGTTCTTACCTCTTCGAAACTCCTCAAGTAGCGTATTTAGATACGAAAAATCATTTTAGTAAAAAGAATAATATTTGGGAAATAGATTGATTAGCCAAATATGATAAATAGGTTGGTTTTGTTAACCTTTTCGGTATTTATAGTGGATTTTATAGAAAAATTCTAACATTATTGGATAAATTTTAAAGTTATACATAATTATTTGGGGTTGTCTGTTGCGTACAATAATTTTTTGAACAAAATTTGCTACGAAATAAGACCACAGGGAAAGTCGTTACCCACCAAATTATTATTATGAAAAAAATAATTTTACTTATTAGTTCTTTGTTTGTTGGCTTCGCTGTCAAGGCACAAGATTCGACCAGTGCCACACCCGGAAAATTCACATTCTCCGGCTACATGGATACGTATTACTTCGGTAATTTCAACAACCCAAAGAGTCAGTCGAACTTAGGGCTTAATGGATCAGGCGTAGGTAATGCTCGCGCGTTCGATCAGAGGGCCGGTCAATTTGGGATTGGCTTAGTTCAGGCAAAGGCGATGTATTCTGCTAGTAAGATGGATGCCGTAATTGACCTGACGTTTGGCCCATTTTCTGATTTGGGTAACTATGGCAACTACATCGGGCCACTCGGACCTGGTTCTACTTCACTGGCTATTAAACAGGCATATATCACCTATAAGGCAACTAGCAAATTGTCGTTCACAGCGGGGCAGTTTGGTACACACATAGGGTATGAAGTTATTGACGCCCCAGTCAACTACAACTACTCACTCTCCAATCTTTTCAATAACGGACCATTCTATCACATCGGGTTGAAAGCACAGTATGCCTTTAGCGACCGGGCTTCGTTGATGGTTGGTCTAGTAAATAATGTCGATAACCTATTCGACAACAACAAAAAGAAAGGGTTGATCGGACAGTTATTTTTCGCGCCGGTTACGGGCTGGAATGTGTATTTGAACGCTATCGTGTCGAATGAAGCATCGCAAGCAGTTGGCACTCCGGCAACTGGTATTGTAGCTGCCAACGATGCACATTATCAACTTTTTGACCTCACAACAACGTATCAGATAACGTCTAAGTTTTTCTTAGGCCTGAATGCGGCTGCGGGTTCACAAAAAGGTGATTACCAAAGTTTGGGTGGCCCACTAACTTCAAAAAGCTGGGGTGGTGCCGCTGTGTATTCCAACTACGCCTTCACCGACAAATTCGGAATTGGCATTCGTTACGAATCGTTCGACAACAAAAATGGTGCTCGCGCTCTTACCGACGCGACTGGTGCTGGGGCCAGTGTTAATTCCATTACAGTAACGGGTAATATCACAGCCGCTGATGGCCATTTATTGCTAAAACCTGAATTGCGAATTGACAGCTATTCAGCAAATAAGTTTGAGAAAAATGATGGTTCGCTGACAAAGTCTCAGTCCACGCTTGGCATGGCAGCCATCTTTAAGTTCTAATATAATGTATCTCTATTTTCTTAACTCAAATTTTAATTAGTACAACAAAAACCCTCAGTTATTATGCAAAAGCCTACTTACGTTCCTCTTGTCATTTTGCTGGTAATCAGCGTATTGGCTGTCTTTATTCCGTCAGTTCCGACACAAATTGTGACGGAAGGTATCAACTCCGGTGATACAGCCTGGATGCTCGTTGCTACTGCCCTTGTTTTGTTGATGACGCCAGGTCTGGCGTACTTTTACGGTGGGATGGTTAATAACAAAAACGTTATCTCAACGATGCTGCAAAGTTTCGTTGCCATGGGCGTTATCAGTATTCTGTGGGTAGTTGTTGGCTTTAGCCTGGCATTCGGCAGCTCAATTGGGGGCATTATTGGTAACCCAATGGATCACTTCATGTTCAAGGGTGTGTTGGATGGTAAGCCCTGGTCGCTGGCCGCTTCGATTCCTTTGGTTGTATTTGCCTTTTTCCAACTTAAGTTTGCTGTCATTACGCCTGCGCTGGTAACGGGTTCAATGGCTGAACGTATCAATTTCCGGTCGTATGTTTTGTTCATGATTCTGTTTAGCCTGTTCGTTTATGCGCCACTGGCACATATGACCTGGCATCCAGAAGGTATCCTATTTAAGTTAGGCGTACTCGATTTTGCGGGTGGTACGGTTGTTCACATGTCGGCAGGTTGGGCTGCACTAGCTGGTGCGTTGTATCTGAAACGCCGGAAATCGCAGATCGAAGCAAGTTATTTTCCACCAGCAAATATTCCATTCGTGCTATTAGGTACTGGTTTGCTATGGTTTGGCTGGTTTGGTTTCAATGCTGGTTCAGCAGTAGCTGCTTCTCCATTAGCCGCTTCGGCTTTCGCTACAACGAACACGGCGGCTGCGGCTGCGGGTTTAGCCTGGGTATTGTTTGATGCAGCTAAAGGCAAGAAAGTATCGGCTCTTGGTTTCTGTATCGGTGCAGTCGTGGGTCTGGTAGCTATCACCCCTGCAGCGGGTTTCGTGACAATCCCAACGGCCATATTCATTGGTACAGTTGGCGCAATGGTATCGAACTTCGTAGCTCACCTACGTTCGAAATCGACGCTTGATGATACACTTGACGTGTTCCCTTGCCACGGTGTTGGTGGTATGGTTGGTATGTTGATGACGGGTATTTTCGCTAGCAAAGGCATTAACTCAGCCGTTGTTGATGAGGGGCTTGCATTCGGTCAAACGAAATTGTTCATCACTCACCTGATTGCTTTAGTTGCTGTGTCGATATTTGCATTCGTAATGTCATACGCACTGCTAAAAATTACCGATCTGATTCTACCACTACGCGTGACAGAAGAAGACGAGAAGATGGGTCTGGATGTAAGTCAGCACGACGAATTCCTAATCGAAGCATAATTGATAAAAGGCTTTTAATAAAAGAGGCCTTATTGGTTTAAGCTATTATAACAGAGCCACAGGCATCCTGTCTAGCCTATATGTCTGGCAGCTTTATCTGTGGTTTTGTTGTACTCATGGAGCCGCTCCCGCTTGGGGGCGGTCTCCTGCTTTTAGGGGTATTAAAAAATTTGTCTGTAGTTAGGCTCCTCTTGGATACCGATCAGTGCTTCAATCATTCAGGGAAACAGGAGACACCCAAATGTCTGCGGAAGATTCTCTTCAGGCTACCTATTTACCTGGTGATTAGGCAATTTCTGTATAAATTACTTATCTGTAGATTGACTGGTTTCTAAGCTAAGAGCAAAGCAAGTAATGCTATAATTGCCGGTAGGGCTTGTACAAAAAAGATGGATCTCTGTGCAGTTAAGGCACCAAATACCCCGGCCACGATGACGCATCCCAGAAAAAAATAAGCAACGTTTACACTCCATGCCGCATCCTGAATCAGTAGCGACCAGATAAGACCGGCGGCTAAAAACCCATTATACAACCCCTGATTGGCAGCTAGCGACTTCGTCTTCTCGAACAAATCAGGAGGGAATGATTTGAAAGTTTTCCGCCCTTGCGTGGTCCAGGCAAACATCTCCAGCCAAAGGATATAAATGTGTTCGATGGCGACAAAGCCAATCAGAATTTCAGCGGTCATCTTCATAATTACGGGAGGAGGAGTTTAATTCATGTATAAGGAATCAAGTCATTGCCTAGACGCTCTAGCTCTACTTATATAAGACTACTGGAAAGCTACCAGAATTTCACGTTAATAGTCTTGCTCTACTATCCTCTACCTTGCACAATGCTTACCACGAAATGGCCCTACTTGTGCGGTTGGTAGTAATATGGTGTTAGTGTGAGTTACTTATTGGCCTGTAGAAAAGCTTAATGAGAAACGTCCAATACCTGTGAAGTTATCCCATATACCTTCCTAACAACTCTTTGTCCTCAACTACTTACGAATTAATGATGGTCAAGCACAGGTTCCCCTTCGGTTACTTCCATTAAGCCCTCAGCGTTCACGGCTGTCAAGTGTACAGATAGCATTTCGTTGATGAGCAGTGGGTCGTATTGCGCCACAACACGGATGTAGTTTTCGGTAAAGCCCTGCATCTGTCCGTCAGAAATATCTTCCTCGAATAGCACGGTTGAATCCCGCCCAACCTGCGAGTCGTAGAAAGCACGGCGTTTCTTGTCTGACAGAATGTGCAACATCTTCGACCGCTCGGCCCGAATGTTGCCCGGCACTACAGGTTTAATATCTACGGCTATTGTGTTTGGGCGCTCGGAGTAGGTGAATACGTGCAGATACGATACGGGTAGTTCGTTCAAGAAGAGATAGGTTTCTTTAAACTCCGTATCGGTTTCGCCGGGATGACCCACAATTACATCTACGCCGATGCAGGCGTTGGGCATAAGTTCCTTGATTTTCTGCACACGGTCGACGTAGAGTTCGCGCTTGTAGCGACGACGCATCAGGCCCAACACGCGGTTGCTACCCGATTGAAGGGGGATGTGGAAGTGCGGAACAAACCGCTTTGATTGGGCCACAAAGGCAATGATTTCATCGGTTAAAAGGTTTGGTTCAATGCTCGAAATGCGGAAGCGTTCAATACCGTCCACCTTATCTAAAGCCTGTACTAAATCGAAAAAAGTCTCTTGTCTCTGGACCGCCAGCCCAGTACCGCCAACTATCCCAAAGTCACCGATGTTAACGCCCGTCAGCACGATTTCTTTAACTCCCCGCTCGGCAATTTCGCGGGCGGCCCGAACTACGTTACTGACTGTGTCGGAACGACTTTTGCCCCGCGCCAGTGGAATGGTACAATAGGCACAAGGATAATCACAGCCGTCCTGCACCTTCAGGAAGGTGCGTGTTCGGTCATTAAGCGAGTAGGCTGCATGGTACTCGATTGCCTCTTCAATGGGTGAATTAAATACCTGGGCGGGTTGGCCGGTCGGTACTTTTACGAAGGTTGGCATGAGTTCGTGGAGCCGGAATTTCTCGGCCGCACCCAAAACGACATCTACCCCCGGAATCTCCGAAATCTCTTTAGGTTTCAGTTGAGCGTAACAACCCAGAATAGCCACGTAGCCATCGGGGTTGATTTTCTGTGCTTCTCGAACGATTTTCCGGCATTTTTTGTCGGCATTGTCCGTCACGGAGCACGTATTAATGATAAAAATGTCTGGTTGTTGATTGAACTCCACACGTTCGTAGCCATGCTGTTCCATCAGGCGAGCAAGGGTAGAGGTTTCGGAGAAATTCAGCTTACAACCGAGTGTATAAAAAGCGACTTTTTTCACAGCAAATAATCTATCCTGCAAAAATACAAAAAATGACGGTCCGACGTTCCATAGAGTGTTCCATTGACTTGAGTACTAGGGTAAATAGCGATTTTTATTTTCTTTACTCGTCAAACAAACGTATTTATGGCTCATCGATTACTTCTTATACTCCTCAGTCTTGCGCTCTTATTTGAACTTGGCTTGACGGGTGGAGCCTTTTTTGCCCGTGAATTTTCGCTGCATCAGTTTGGTGTAGGCCAAACACCCGATACCGCTTTCCTTGGTTATATTGTCGCCTGGTTGCTGCTTTTTGTATCGTTGGTTTGTGGGCTGGCTTTGTGGCAGGTGCAACAGCGAACCCCCGACTATGCTACCCTGTGTTATTTACTCGGTTTCTGGTGGATTGGCATCGGTATCGGCATTTATGTGGCCTTCGGTAAACCGGATAATTTACTCCTCGATTCAGCCAAAGGACTACTATTGGTGATATTGACCAACCGTGCTCGTGCCAGTCGTCGGTAGGTTTAGTTATTTCTTTTCTTCCTTACTATATGAAACACTATTTACATAATACGTTGATTATTAGCACTGTTTTGTTGAATCTTCATGTAGCTCAAGCGCAGCAGAAACCTACTAGTGAAACTGTCGCTTATGGGCCCGATTCACAGCGACAGCCGGGTATTCCTATGGGTAAAGTGACGAAGTATGTCTGGAAAAGTAAGGTGTTCGCCAATACTATCCGGGAGTACTACGTGTACGTGCCCGCCCAATACGACGCAAAGAATCCAGCCGCGCTAATGGTATTTCAGGATGGACATACCTACGTGAAAGAAGACGGTGATTTTCGGGTGCCGATTGTATTCGACAATCTAATTCACCAGAAAGCAATGCCCGTCACGATTGGGTTATTTATCAATCCCGGACAGCATGGCGAAGAGTTGCCCAAAGACCCTTTTAAAGCTGATAATCGCAGTTTTGAGTACGATACGCTCACCAGTCAATATGACCGGTTATTAATTGAAGAACTGATTCCAGAGCTTACCAAGACTTATAAACTGGCCGATTCACCTACGATGCGAGCCATTGGCGGCCTTTCATCGGGGGGTATCTGTGCGTTTACGGCAGCCTGGCAACGGCCCGATTATTTTCATAAGGTGCTGAGTCACGTTGGAAGCTTTACGAATATAAAAGGTGGCTACGTTTACCCTTCTCTGATTCGCAAGTCACCTAAGCATAACATCAAAGTTTTCTTGCAGGATGGTAGTAACGATCTCGATAATCCATCTGGTAATTGGTGGCTCGGTAATCTGCAAATGGAAGCGGCTCTGAAATTCGGTAAGTACGACTACAAATTTGTTGGCGGCACAGGCGGGCATAACGGCAAGCATGGCGGGGCTATTTTACCCGAATCGTTGCGCTGGTTGTGGGCCGATGTTGTCAGTAAATGATGGGTGTTTACTTTTGCCCTACGTATGCACTTATTTTATCAGCCCGGTATCGTTTCAGGAGAGTCCGTTCAACGGCTTACTGAAGATGATTCGCGCCATGCAGTTAAAACACTGCGTCTACATGTTGGCGATGCTATTGCCGTTACCGATGGACACGGAAACCGCTATTCGGCCGTTATTGATTTAGCTGATGCCCGACGTTGCGCGTTTCGGATAACTGATACCCAAACAACGCCCCCGCGACCGTTTTCTATCCGAATTTGTGTGGCACCCACTAAGAATTTAGACCGCATCGAATGGTTTATTGAAAAAGCGGTAGAAGTGGGGATTGAGCGAATCAGTTTCTTTTTCGGTCAGCATTCCGAACGTCGGGTATTGAAACTTGACCGGTTAGAAAAAATTGCCGTAGCCGCTATGAAGCAGTCATTGCAGTCTTTTTTGCCTACATTAGATGATGCTCTTCCATTCGGCGAAATGTTGAAGACCATAGTGGAGCAGCAACGGTTTATTGCTCACTTGCCCGCTAATGAACCACCCATAAATTTGGCGAAACGTGCAACTGTAACCGGGGAGTATACTGTTCTAATTGGACCGGAAGGAGATTTTGCGGAAAAAGAAATTCAACAGGCAATAGCGGCTGGTTTCCAGATGGTAACGCTTGGCCCCAATCGATTACGTACCGAAACGGCCGCCCTGACGGCTTGTCAGTTATTGAACTTTATAAACGTATGAAAAAGTTACTTTTATCCTTTCTCGTTTTCTTGGCTACGTTTAGCGTTGTCAACGCTCAGTATGCTTACAAGATTGCCAAGCTAAAATATAACGGTGGGGGAGACTGGTATGCGAATAAAACCTCGTTACCGAACCTGATTAAGTTTGCCAATGCCAATCTGCGCATGAATATTTTTCCTGAAGAGGACATTGTGGAGCCGGGAAGCCCCGATTTATTCGGCTATCCATTCGTTCACATGACCGGTCACGGTAACGTTACATTCAGCGACGCCGATGTGCAGAACCTGCGTCGGTATCTAATGTCGGGGGGCTTTTTGCATATTGATGATAACTACGGATTAGACAAATTTATTCGGCGCGAGATGAAAAAGGTATTTCCTGAACTCAATTTTATTGAGCTGCCTTTCAATCATCCGGTTTATCAGCAGAAGTTTAAGTTTGCCAGCGGCTTGCCTAAAGTGCATGAACATGATGCTAAAGCACCGCAGGGATTTGGCCTGATTTATCAGGGACGGTTGCTGTGTTTTTACAGTTATGAGTGCGATTTAGGCAATGGCTGGGAAGATCAGAGTGTCTATAATGACCCTGAACCCGTACGCCAACAGGCATTACGTATGGGGGCTAACCTGTTACAATACGCAACAACTACAAATTAATTAAAGTATTATTTGAGGAAGGCAAGCCAAAACGCCTTAAATTTCGTTAGTTTTGTAGGAGTATTCCTAGTCATCAATAGTATTCACCTTTAATTAATTAGTATTGTGATTGTACTGGCCGCGTTCATTGGACATTGGTATTTGTCCCTGTTCTGCCAAACGTTCTTTCTACACCGATATTCAGCCCACAAAATGTTCTCGATGAGCAAATTCTGGGAGCGGTTTTTTTATGCGCTGACTTACGTATCGCAGGGTTCATCTTACCTAAGCCCGCGTGCTTACGCTGTCCTTCACCGAATGCACCACGCCTTCAGTGACACCGAAAGAGATCCCCATTCTCCCCATCACACCAAGAATATATTCACGATGATGTGGAAGACTAAAGATATTTATAATGCTGTTCTTCACCGTAAACAGACTGTTGAACGGCAGTTTGACCGGAATTATCCAGAATGGAATTTTATTGAAAAAGTTGGCGATTCCTGGGTGTCTCGGGCTGGTTGGGCTGTAATGTATAGCGTGTTTTACCTGTTTGCTTTCTTTTATTTAGATATGCATTGGGCATTCTTTTTTCTGCTACCTGTCCATTTTGTAATGGGACCCGTACATGGCGCTATCATCAACTGGAGTGGTCACAAATACGGGTATGCTAACTTCGACAACCAGGATAAATCAAAAAATTCGTTGATTCTGGACGTAGTTATGATGGGTGAATTATTTCAGAATAACCATCACAAACGGCCTAATTCGGCAAACTTTGGTGCTAAGTGGTTCGAGTTCGACCCAACTTTTCCATTAATTGGTATTCTGCACAAACTGCATGTTGTTCGGCTTAGACCGTCGGCTGAAGCAAAAAAGGCGCAATATGAAGTTGGGCATGATCGATCAGTTCAGCTAGAAAAGATTGAAAGCGAGGTTGAAGCGTAGCTTTACTTTGTAATTCATAACAGAAAAAGCTCCGATTCAGTCGGAGCTTTTTCTGTTATAGGCTCTTCTGGTGGAATGCCACCTTTTGACCGGTTACAATAAAATCTTCGCTATATCCTGCCACGACTTAACGCGCCGAAATTGGTTATCTTCACGATTATGTAGCGCGTCGAAGAGTAAGCCCTCACCCTGAAAAGTATGCAGGTTTCGGGGCATATCGTCGATGAGGTAGGCCGTGTTGAGAACACTCTTGTCACCCATGAAAATATAATTGCGCCACGAAATAGCCGGAAAGTGCTCCTGTAACCAATCCCATTTCTCGCGTAGTGAATTTGGAAATTCCTGTGCCGCCGATGCCACAAAGATTTCATACTTCTGCATCAGGTCGGCAATTACATCTTTGGCATCTTCCATTACGGGAATATCCCGGAAGAAACCCGGTTCGTAGACCCGCTGCGATAGTACTTTGTACTCATTCTCGTCGAACAGTTCGTGGAAAGACTTTTCATTTAATTCGTCAAGCGTGTAACGGGGCATTTCACCTTCCAGATACATCTTTACAAACTTGGCGTGGGTGTCGGCCATGACATCGTCCATGTCAATAGCAATGCGTTGTTTCATCAGGCAATACCGATCGATTAGACCGGTAGTTTAATTATAAAATCAAATAAAGTGACCTGCCAAAACGGTTGGCATTACAGTTTTCTTTCCGTGTCAAATTGCTCCAAATAATCGGCTACGCGTCGGACGAACTGCCCGCCTAATGAACCATCGACAACGCGGTGATCGTAAGAGTGAGATAGAAACATCAACTGCCGAATACCAATAAAGTCGCCTTGCGAAGTTTCAATGACGGCTGGTTTTTTCACTATTGCTCCGAAGGCCATAATTGCTACCTGCGGTTGCACAATAATGGGCGTTCCCATCAGGTTACCAAATGTGCCGATGTTCGAGATTGTGTATGTACCCCCAGCTAAATCGTCGGCAGTGAGTTTGTTTTCGCGGGCACGTTTGGTTAAATCGTTGACTTTTTTGGCTAAGCCAACAAGGTTATACTGGTCGGCGTTATGAATGACCGGCACAATCAAGTTGCCGTTCGGCAAGGCAACAGCCATACCAATATTGACCTGCTTTTTAACCAGAATGGTATCGCCTTCTACCGAGATATTAATCATCGGAAAGTCTTTGATCGCCTTTACAATGGCTTCAACCAGAATAGGCGTGTATGTCAGGTTTTCGCCAGTTTGCTGCTTAAAACGGTCTTTTATTTGAGTGCGCCACTGTACAACGGGTGTCATGTCAGCTTCGACGAACGAACTGACATGGGGGGAGATCTGCTTCGACTCCACCATCCGCTGGGCAATCAGTTTCCGCATCCTGTCCATCTGAATTATGTCGGTCTGACCATTCAGCGAGACAGCGGCTTTACCATTGGCTGCTGGTTGAGACGTAACAACTGTTGGTGGTGTTTTCGTCTGTGAGAGAGTAGGCGTTAGAGGGTCGATTTGCGAGGGTACAGATCGAGAAATCGGTGCAACTTTACCTTCTGCGCGGTCAATTACATACGTAAGAATATCTTTTTTCGTAACCCGGTTTTCAGCACCGGACCCAGCTATTCGGTCGAGTTCATCGCGCGAAACACTTTCTTCTTTGGCTATATTAAGTACCAGTGGCGAATAAAAACGGTCGGCAAAAATAGGTACATCACCCGCCAGCGTTGTCGCGGAGGTAGCTACCGCTTTCTCCGACATGTCTACCCGACTGCTCATGGCCGCAATACTTAGTTCCAACTCATGAGCGGCTGCATCTACCATAGAGTTAACCGGTTCTGGCGTTTCGTCTGTCTGGGGTGCCGCAATATTGGCTACATCACCAATGCCTATGGGTGTCTCATTAGCATCTAATTGTGCTTGTTGTGCTTGGTCAGTTGGAGTAGTGTGATCTGGTTTTGTTTCTTTATCAACAAGTTCGTCAATTTCGATGCGGGCAATGGGTGCGCCAACGGCTACTACATCGCCGTCTTTCACCAGGATTTCTTTTAAAATGCCATTGTGCGACGCTGGTACATCCGTATCAACTTTGTCTGTAGCCACTTCTAGCATCGACTCGTCAACGTCAACTTGATCACCCGGTTGTTTAAGCCAGGTGATGATTGTGCATTCCATTATACTTTCGCCCATTTTGGGCATAACCATGTCGATGAGAGCCATGTGTTTAGTGATAAATCGGGTGACCCCTGATTCATCATTCATTATTGGTTTATAAGTTCTTCCCGCAACATATTGAGTAAATAGGTTGTGGTAAGTTGAATATTTTGATCGCGGTACTGGCCGAGTTTAAGCAGTCTGGTAACGGTGCGCTGGGCTGTGGCGCAGGCAATCCAAATGGTGCCAACAGGCTTGTCGGGTGTGCCTCCACCGGGACCAGCAATGCCACTGGTGGCAATACCAACGTTGGTGCCGAGTGTTTTGCGTACGCCTTCCGCCATTTGTCGGATGGTTTCCTCACTTACTGCGCCAAATTGCTCCAGCGTTTCGGGAAGAACGCCCAATTGCGATACTTTAACGCTATTGCTATAGCTCACAACGCTTCCCCAAAAGTAAGCCGACGAGCCCGGTACTTTCGTAATTTGAGCTGACACATAGCCACCTGTGCAGCTTTCGGCAACGCCTAAGGTTAACTTCTTTTCTGTCAACAGAGTCCCGATAACCGTTTCGAGTTCGTCGTTATCGAAGCCAAAGACATTTTTTTCGATCAGCGGCATCACCTTGGTCACCTGTTCAGCCAGTTCGCTGTCGAGGAGCGCGTTATCGTCGCCAGTAGCGGTTAACCGCAATTTTACACCGCCGAAACTTGGTAAATAAGCCAATTTAATATGGTCTGGCAGGGCATCTTCCCAAGCTTCGATACGTTCGGCCAAAAAAGATTCGCCAATGCCGACCGTCCGAATCATTTTATGTTTAATAATTGGCGTTTTAAAGTGTTCGCTCAGCTTCGGCAAAATCCGGTTCGTCATGAGGTGCTTCATTTCAAACGGTACACCCGGCAGCGATATGTACACCCTACCTTCTTGCTCAAACCACATTCCGGGGGCAGTTCCCCAGTCATTCTGCATGTAAATTGCGTTGGCAGGCAAATCGGCCTGAGCGCGATTGAGGTCGGTCATTTCACGGCCCCGCTTCTCGAAAAAACCGGTTACTAACGCCAGCGCGGTTTCGTTACGCACCATCCCAACACCAAAATAAGTACAGAGCGTCTTTTTGGTTATATCGTCTTTGGTTGGTCCTAAACCGCCCGTAATGATGATGACATCGGCACGTTGATGCGCTTCGTGTAAAATTTGCAAAATGACATCGGCCTGATCGCCCACGGATGATTTACGGACAATTCGAATACCTATATTGGTTAGTTCAGTGCCAAGCCACTGGGTATTAGTATCGGTGATTTGCCCGAATAATATTTCGTCGCCAATCGTGATTACTTCGGCGCGGACGGTGTTGGTCATTTTTATTGACTAATAATGAAGAAGAAATGGATAAAGAGTGCTGTTTTATAAATCTGATAATCAGTCTGTCAATACTAATTAGTCAGCATCCGTTTTACTTTAACCATTTTACACTGTCAAAAGTACGAAAAAACGATTTAGAGCCGTTGACCGTTATGAAATGGCAACCTGATTAATTCAATGATGAAGAAAAATGTTCTCATAGCCGTATTGCTGGCTTTACTTATTAGTCAAACAAGTTTCGCCCAGGATTCAACCGCAACGACGGGCCGCCCGCAGAAATCATCCGGCGGGGGACTTTTCGGTAAAATCCTTAATGCTGTCTCTCAACCGTCTGCCGGAACATCGGGTAGCCTGACCAGTATTGATATTGCATCGGGCTTAAAAGAGGCCCTACAAGTTGGTATCAGCAAAGGCTCCGATCAGGCATCGACTCTGGATGGGTACTTCAAAAATCCATTACTGAAAATTGCCTTTCCTCCCGAAGCCCAGAAAGTAGCGTCAACGCTCCGGCAATTAGGGTTGAACAAGCAGGTCGATCAGTTTGAACTGTCGCTGAACCGGGCCGCTGAAGATGCCGCTAAAAAAGCTAAGCCAGTGTTTATCAAAGCCATAACATCCATGAGTATTCAGGATGCTGTCGGGATTTTGCGAGGGCAAACGGATGCCGCAACACAGTATCTACGCCGAACATCGGGCCAGCAATTGGTGACAGAATTTACACCTATCATTGATAGTACGCTGAAGAAAAACAACGCAACTAAATACTACAGCGATTTGGTGAATACCTATAATAAAGTGCCATTTGTACAAAAGGTAAACCCAAACCTAACAGAATACGCGACGGGTAAAGCTGTTGACGGGCTGTTTGTTTTAGTAGCTCAGGAAGAGAAGAAAATTCGTGAAAACCCGGCGGCACGGGTTACCGATTTGCTGAAAAAAGTATTTAGTAAGCAGTAAATTAGTAGCAGCGCGGGCGAAACCTGCGCTGCTACAAGTAATCAACTTTCCATATAGGAATCGTTGTTCAGATAGTCGAGCTTGTTAGTCCAGACCAGTGCAATTTGAGTCGCTCGTTGTCGCACTTGATCAACGGTTTCACCGGTGAAATTCTCGGTAAGTGTATCGGAAAACAGCTGTAACCATCGCTCAAAATGGTCGATTGTCAAGGTATGCTTCTGATTGACAACTAGATGCGGTCGAAATGGGTGACCATCATAGATGTTGTTTCCCAGAATGAGACTCTCCCAAAAGGCGTACATCTTAGGCAAATGTTTGGACCAGTCTACTTGAGCAACATCGGTAAAAATTGGCCCTATAAGTGCATCAACCTGCACTTTTTCATAAAACGAATCCACCAGAAATTTAACGGCTTCTGGCGAATCCAGTGTTTTCCTGGACATGTCAATAGATTTACAGACAGAACCCCAGGTTAGGTAGAAAATGTTTCCTTGTACTGGTCTACAGTAAAACCTACTGCTACAAGTTGTCCATTGACTTCAATCAATGGCCTGCGAATCACAGATGGCTTTTCGATCATGAGTGCAATGGCCCTTTTCACATCGGTCGGTTTTTCAGCATCAGGGACTTTCTTCCAGGTAGTTCCTGCTCGGTTTATCAGTTCTTCCCACGGCTTTTGCGTTAGCCAGTGTTCAATCGTTTTTTGGTCAATGCCCTGCTTTTTGTAATCGTGGAATTGATAATCAACCCCATGTTCGGATAGCCAGATACGGGCTTTTTTTACAGTATCGCAGTTTGGAATCGCGTATAAGGTGTACATAATGCATAGTTACGTTGAGCTAAAGTACCGTTTTTTTGTATACGTAAAGGGAAACGCACAATCGTCCATGCGGTTAGTAAAAAATAGATTGAGCCTCGGACGGTTCGGTCCTTTTTATAAATGAGTACTTAGTTTGTTAAAGAGAAGTACTGAAAAAAGTGTGGATAGATAGTTCATTAGTTTATACTGGTAAAGGAAAATTAGAAGCTTGTGCACTTCAGTTCTCCCTTAGCATCCAGAAAGTTATCACCACCATATTTGGATGTATAATCGCTACCGCCAGAAAAGCCGAAAGCACAATAGTCATCTTTCCCGGGTCGCTTCGCCACTATTCCATTTCCATTAAAATAGATTGACTCAAATGTATCGCCAGAATTATACGTTTCAACTGGATTAAAACTTGTGGGTGAATCAAAACCTCCACCTGAAACCCATAGAGAGCCATCTTGTTTCAACCCATATATCTGATCATTAAGCCCGTTTTTGGTAATTATCTTCACCCAATCGTTGCTACTACCAATTCTTTGTGGCTGTTTAGGATTAATAGTGGAACCCCATCTCCATAAGGATCCATCTTTTTTTAGGCCAACTCCCCCCAAAGATCTAATGGCAACATCTACCCAATCATTTCCCGGTAATACGTTCACCAGTTTTGACTTTGTATCCAGCGTCCCGAAAAGGGCGTCATT
Organism: Spirosoma flavum; assembly: GCF_042686045.1. Classification (NCBI taxonomy): domain Bacteria; kingdom Pseudomonadati; phylum Bacteroidota; class Cytophagia; order Cytophagales; family Cytophagaceae; genus Spirosoma; species Spirosoma flavum. The sequence goes on along the minus strand of NZ_JBHUOM010000023.1, from coordinate 245,401 downwards.
TGGATGTCCCCAGCCCCATACTGACCCGTCTTTTTTAATAAGAAAAATTTCGGCTCCGTAGATTGAAATTTTTTGCCAGTCAGACTCCGTTCCTGCTCGGGTCATCAGGGGTCTATCGGTCGTTGTACCATCCAAAAAATAGCTGCTTCCGTCGCTGAATCCCTCTTTTCCACACCCCCACAGCGTTCCATCTTTTTTTAATGCAAGCGTAAAACGATTAGGGGCGGCATAGACCGAAGCCCAATCTTTATCTTCATTCACTTTGGCAGGAATAAGGTTATTTCCCGTTCTACCTATAAGTTCCTTCTGCCCCCATGACCAAAGTGTACCATCACTCTTTACCGCAAATGTTGCCCAGGCAGTAGAAACGCTACTCCAGTCATTGTCTGTTCCTACCCGTTTAGGCGTTAGTGTCGTTACAGAGGGCTCTCTTCCGGTAAATTCAGCCGCGCCAAATGTCCAAAGAGAGCCATCTTTTTTGATAAAGACGGTGCTGTACGTGTGAGATGAAAATACAGTAGCCGTGTTTGCACTACCTTGGGTTATACCAGTCGTTGGGGTAGTTGTAGTAGTTGCCGGATCAGGAGAGCTGGTTTTACTACAGGAAAACGCAAGCCAAAAACATAAAAAAACTAAGGTTAAATCTTTTTGCATGGCTTCGATAAATTAGAGTTGGTGTGGATGCTATGCCGTTCAGCGATTATACTATTTTGAACGACTTATTTTTTTTGTTCTATAGCAATCTTTCCATTCCCTAAATCGATTAGAGTAAACATTTCTTTAAATTTTTCAGGCAAAGCGTCCCATAGCTGATCGTCTTTCCCCGTATACACGACGTCGATAGTAGACCCATTTGCGTTGAATTTTTTCAATGTCGATTTAACTCCTTCAATAGGTTTAATCGTGTCTTCAATTAGTTTTAATTTGGGATAATCGATATTAGTTATTGTAATGATTATGGCATTTGACGCGACTTCTTTGATGGTCTCCGCTGGTTTTTCTTTCTTCTTGAACAAAGAACTAATATCCTTCACCGTGTTAGCCGTCCCTTTAATGGCGCTACCTGTATTACTGACTGCTGCATTTACATTGGAGGCTCCATAAGCAGCTGAATTTACATTTCCCACTGTCGAGCTGATCTGACTTAAAGCTGATTGTGCAATACTATTGGCCCCGATTAATGAAAAAGCAATCGAGAAAAGTGTAGACATTTTCATAATAAGGCGCTTGATTTAAATACGTGATTAGATAAAAGCGAAGGGTACTAGAGTAGACCCGCAGAAGTTTCTTTATTATTCGGTGTACGACACGGCATAATGGAATCTTAAGTTGGCTTACTACCCTTAAATGTGATTGATTTTCCAAAATGAATAAGTAGCAACTTTACTAAGCCGGTATTTTTCTTTGTGAACCTACGATTTGTCACAACGAGCATAAGAGTCCGAAAAGGCATCTGCATTATGTTTACTTTGGGCGGGTAAATCCAGACTAATCCGTTGATAATGGCTTTCTTAATTAGATGCACTTGCCTACTAGTGGGGCTATGGCTGATAGGGACATTGTTTCATCCAGGGTTCGCCCAACAGTCCACTCGTTTGCCTCTTCAACCAAATAAGCTTCAACTGGCTCGGAAATTGTATCGGGAAGGCGTAGAGAAGAAAGACTCTATGTTAATCGCTGAAGGCTATTATGAGTATGGTAAACTCTATACCGCTGCCAGTGATTATCTGACGGCCAAACGGTGGTTTATTAAAGCACTTCGGATTTTGGAAACCCGTGGCGATTCCTACGAGCTAGCTCGGCTTTACGTTCGGCTGGGAGATATGGCAATGACGCAGGCTCATTATCACGAGTCGGTGCGAAATGCGCATCATGCCTTGGCGATTGCTAAACGTAGCCACTCCAACAAAGCATTAATACGATCCTTTGCGATTTTAGCTCGAATTCATGAGCGGAACTGGGTAGGAGAGAGCCCTACCAATACGGGATGGCCTACGTCGAATAGTGATAGCGCCCTCTATTATTTCCGAAAAGTTGAGTACTTAGCATACCGGCTCAACGACCCTATGGAAGTCGCCCACGTAAAACAGGACATTGGGAACCAGTTATTAAGCCGTAAAGATCCACGTGCATTAGCTTACCTGACAACCGCTTTGTCTATTGCTAACCAGCAGAAGCAAGCTGATCGACTCCCCATGACATTGAGTGTGGCGTCGGCTTATTTAACCTTCGACCAGCCAGATCGAGCGTGGACATATATTATGCGAGCCCAGCGGCTTTATGATGAGAAATACACAAACGTGTATTATTGGCAGGTTGCCCTGGAACACAACTACATCTTCTTCTATTAAACAACCGGCAATTGGAAAGAGGCTTTCAAACATAATGAAACGTTACATAAACTGGAAAAAAATAACTACATCTCCGACCGCGACGGAGCCGTTAGCCGATTAACCGTAGAATACGAAAATGAAAAGAAAGAAGCGCTTCTGAAAATTCAGCAGAAGGAGTTGATTCTTCGGGCCGACAACCTACTTACACATCAACGCTTTACCTGGGCTATATTGACGCTACTGCTCGTTACGGTAGGTATGAGTATTGTTTTTTTTCGGCTTTACCGGAAAAATCAGTGTATTGGTGCTACCAATGCTGAACTGGTAAAGGAGCAAAACCACCGGGTGAAAAATAATCTACAGATAGTATCCAGCCTGCTTAGTTTACAAGCTAATCGGCTGACTGACGAAAGTGCAAAAAATGCCGTAGCCGAAGGGCAATTGCGTGTAGAAGCGATGGCGATTCTGCACCGGCAGCTTTACGATGGCGATCAGTTGGCGATGATTAACCCTGCCGAATTTATACCTGAATTGGTCGACATGGTGTTGCAAACCTTTGGCTATACTCACGTGCGGTTGGTATATGATATTGACGCGTTTGTCTTACCTGCCGATTCTGCTTTGCCCGTGAGTCTGATCCTTAATGAATTGACGACAAATGCCTGTAAATATGCATTCCCGGACCACCCTGATCCGGTTTTCCATGTATCTTGTCGACAGAAAAAAAATCAGATAGACTTGCTGGTTGCTGATAACGGGCCAGGAATGTTGCCGCAATTTCCTATAGATGCACGTTCGACGTCGTCAACTTCATTTGGGATGCGTTTAATCCAGATGCAGGTTGATCAGTTGCGGGGAATGTATACATTTGCCAAACAAACAGGTACAGTATTTACCCTGACATTTACGGTTTAATTATGACTAGTTCGTTGGCTATTCTGATTGTAGAAGATGTGACTATAACCGCTTTTGACATTCAGGAAACTTTAGAGAAAGCAGGCCATACGGTGACGGCTATCAGCCGCAATTTCCAGGAAGCCGTTGCGGCTGTGAAGCGACAGCCGCCCGATCTGGCAATTATTGACGTACGACTTGAAGGGTCTTCGGCAGATGGTATAACAACCGCCTGAGAACTGTTGAAAATACACTGGATGCCAATTATTTATCTGACCGCTCATTCAGAACCACAGGTGTTTCAACGTGCCAAAGACACCTCTCCGGCGGCTTACCTGCTGAAACCATTCCGTCATAACGAACTCGCTTTTCAAGTAGAGTTAGCGTATCTAAATCAATATAATAACCGTCACCCTACGAACCTGCTGGGGTCTGAAAAATTATACTTACCGATTAATAAAGGACACGAAAAAGTAGCTAAACAGGATGTGTTATACTTACTGGCTGAGGGGGCTTATGTGAAAGTTTATATGGTTGGAGAGGAAAAGCCTCATCTTTTGGCGATGAACCTTGGGTATTTAGCCCAGTACTTTTCGACAGCTAACTTTCATCGTTTGTCTCGGTCGCTGCTGATTAATCTGGACCATGTGTCGCGTCTGGAACGTAGTCAACTATTTATGCACAAACAACCTGTTCCTATTTCAATTCCAGAAGGAAATCGAGTTGATTTGATTAAGAAGTTGGCTGTTGTACGGACACGATAACAGGGAAATGGATGACGTATAGCGCGGGTTTCGAGTCATGTTCTGTATTTTTGTCTCATGAAAAAATCAGACATTCACTTTGCGGTTGAGTTAGACAGCCAAAATATCCCCGAAAAAATCTACTGGGAGGCTACCGATAACCCCAATGAAGGGCTAAGCGACACACGGGCTATTGCCATTTCAATCTGGGACCAATACCACAATAGTACCCTTAAAATTGACCTTTGGACCAAGGATATGGACGTGGTGGATATGAAGCGCTTCCTGATCGAGATAATGAGTGGTATTGCCGATACAGCCGAGAGCGCAACGGGCGACACGCGCATGGCTACCGACATCGAAAATACCTGTCGGGTGTTGAGTAAGCGGCTTGAGGAAGAAATTAAGCAGCAAAAACAGCAGCAACAATAGCAATACCAGTCCAATAACTTTGGTCGTTAATTTGCTGAGACTTACCTCAGAATGACTGTTAATAGTTTATGAAAAAGATTTTTCTGCTACTTCTGGTGGCTAATATTACACTCGCTCAAAAAGCAGGAATTCAGTTTCTTACGACTCCGGTAGGTAGTGTGTTTCAGGAGGCTCGGCGGTCTGGCAAGCCGGTGTTCATTGAAATTTATTCGCCCACTTGCCACACCTGCCAGGGTTTTATACCAACGTTGGCCGATGCTCGGGTCGGGAAGTTCTACAATGCAAAGTACTTAAGTACAAAGCTGGATATTGCCCTGCCAGCCACGCGGGCGTTTTTAGATAGTCGTCGTTTGTTTGTGCCCTCATTGCCCCTGTTTCTGTATTTCGATCCGCAGCAAAACTTGATTCACTTCGCGATGAGTAACAACTCGACCGATGAAGTTATTCGGCATGGCACAAACGCACTAAGTCCACAGGCACGTAGTCAAAGCATGAAAGCCCGTTATCAGCAAGGAGAGCGCTCGGCCAATTTCCTGATTGATTATGCTATGTTTGGCCGTGTCACCAAAGATACGGTGGCTAACATGGCGGCTATGAACGACTACGCCCGCCAGCAGTCGCCCGCAACGTTTGCGAATGAAACAAACTGGCTGGCACTGCAAAAGCTCGTGCTGGACTTCGAGAATCCCATGTTTCAGTATATGCTAAACCACCTGGATACATATCGGAAAGCGTATGGAGCCGAACAAACCCAACAGGTAGCCGAAAATATCCTGATGTCGTCGTTGTTCAGCGGTCGGGGAGCTCAGTTTCCGGTTGCCAAGATTTTGCAGGTTCGGCAGGATCTAGTCAGAATGGGAATTGACTCAAAAGTTGCCGCCAACCGGACATTGCTACCAGAAGTCAGTGCATACTTCCGAACTCACCAAACCGCTAAAGCTGTTGAGCGGATGGATAATCAAGTCAATTCTAATCAGTTGACAGTGCCGGAGTACATGTATATTTCCCGCCTTTTCAATCGTTCCAGTCCCGATGCTGTGGATGCGCCAACGGTTGCCAAATGGGTGAACAAAGGTCTTGCATTAAAGCCGAGTCCGAAAGAACAGGCCGATTTATACTACGAATTAGCCGAAGCTTATCGCCGGGGTGGGAAAAGTGCCGATGCTCAGAAGGCTGCGCAAAAATCGATGGAATTAGCGCAGGAAACTCGCCTGGACACCCGCCGAAACGTGGAGCAGATAGGGAAACTCAAGTAAAGTAATTGAGCAGAAATTACCTTTGGCCTCTTCAGGGTCAGATGTTTGTAGAGAGAATATATGCTATAAACATCTGACCCTGAAGGGGTCAAAGATAATTCTCGTTTATAGGCTTTTCGACTATGGTAAGCCGCAGAGCCTATAAACTATTTCTGGTATACCGGCCGCGTAAAGGGCGGTTGAAGAAGAAGATGGAATGAATTTTCGTCGCCGAGCGAGATGGCCCGACGGAGATCGTTTTCGGCTTGGGGTAATTGCCGAACCTGAATGCGGGCTAAAGCTCTCCAGCGATAGCCGTCAGGCTTCTCGTCGTGAAAGTGCCAGACGGCTTTATCAAATTCCCGAAATGCCTGTTGGTATTCGGCTGTATGATAAAAAGCAATACCACGGTCTAAGTAGCAATCAGCCAGCGTATTATCTCGATTAATGGCTTGCGTTAAGTCGTAAATAGCCGAATAATAATTCTCCTGAATGATATGACACTTTCCCCGATACGCGTAAGCAATTGCCGATTTTGGGTACTGTTGAACGGCATCATCGAAATAATGATGAGCTTCTATGAAGTTTCGGTTATTGACCAATTCAATGCCTTTTTGAAATCGTTTTCGGTCTTTGTCAGCAGCGGTATCATGATCCATTAGGTAGTACCGAATGGTCAGATAAACTACAAACAACAGACTTAACAGTACAACTTCCATAACCAAGTCTGGTTTTTCCTAACCTTGCTAAATTAAACGTTTAGGCGAATCAGAGCAAATAATAAGCTTAGATTAGTTCTGCCTGTACAGCCTTCGGCAAACTCTTCTTAATAAGTTCATACGAATGGTTAATCCATTCCTGAACGTCGGTTGAACGAACACGCCCATCAACAGTGATCGTGTTCCAATGCATTTTGTTCATGTGGTAACCGGGCGTTACTGCTGCATGTTCTTCCCGTAATTGGACAGCCCGCTCCGGGTCACACTTAAGATTAATGGTTATTGGTTGACTTTCGGTAGCCATCAGGGCAAATATCTTACCACCCACCTTGAACACTAGCGTATCGCCCCCAAACGGAAACGACTCCGTAACGCCGGGTTTGGTAATACAGTAATCACGTAGCGTTTCCGTATTCATCGGACGCAGTGACGGACGGTGTAAACAATGATCGCCATCAGAAACATCAGGATCGAAATACGATTGATACCGTGCATCATCCGCAAGTTTACACTGGTCGGATGGTTAGGATCAGGTTTGCGGAAGACTCGCAGAAAATAGGCGAAAACAGGCCCAATTTTTAAATAATCGACAAATCTATTCACAGGCTTTTACTAGCTAGAAGACCGCTTTGGCGATCTCTGATGGATAAAGAGTTAATATTGTGTCGAACAGAATTGTTCAATTAGATAACAATCAATGTACTGAAAACATTACTACTGGCTAGTATTATACTGCCTCTAATGTAGGCTCAAGCCAGCGATTATCTTCGCGGATAAGGTCAATTAATTCATCAACAGCGCGGTCGGCAGGAACAGATTTTTTAATGATCTGTTGACCCCGATAGAGCGCAATCTTGTCGCGTCCGATGCCCACATAGCCGTAGTCAGCGTCCGCCATTTCGCCCGGACCATTAACAATACAACCCATAATGCCGATTTTAACGCCCTTTAAGTGATCGGTGCGCTGACGAATACGGGCCGTGGTTTCCTGCAAATCGAAGAGTGTCCGGCCACAGGATGGACACGAAATGTACTCGGTTTTTGTGATGCGCGTACGGGCTGCCTGTAAAATCCCGAAGGACAAACTGTTGAGGGCTTTTAGCGCACTAGGCTCCGGGGTTTGTGGTGTCGGATTTGAGAACCCGACATTTTTGTTCAGGCTAGTCTGTCGGGTTTGAGTATCTAACATTACCAATACCCCGCTTGACAACATAATGCCATCGCCCAATCCGTCAATCAACAAACCACCAACATCGGTAGCGGCATAAAGCGCAATATCTTCCTCTGGTACGTTTGGATAGCTTCTCAGAACAACCATAGGTGTGGTAAGCTCACGGTTAATAAGTTCGACAAATAACCGGCGCAGTTCGGGCATAGCGTGGGCATTATCGGTCGAGATAAGGAGAACGACCGTTGTATCGTTGTGCAGCCTGCTGAGTAATTCGTCTGACAACTCCGGTAACGATAACCGAACAAAATTCAGACGAGCCTGTAGTGGTCCTTGACTGGCTCGAGCCAGCAAATACTCATCTGCGGTCAGTACCGGAAACGTATTGATCTGGTCCGAAAAGGTTCGCCAGACATCGTAATTTAATAGCTGTTTCAGGCCGTTAGGCAACATGAACTGTGCTGGTTGCGAGCCTGTATATATATAGTCAGCACCAAGATCGTTCATTCGCCATTTATCGGGTACGGGCAGGTAAAAATGACCAATCGGGTTTAGTACGTTATGATCTGTAACTGGAACCTGGCTAAAATCGGCGATGACACGCGGCACGTTCTGACCACCGAAATTAGCCACTTCGTGCGTCGTCCGCCGACGGTATTGAAACGGGTTAATTGGGTACTTTGTGATGGCCGTAATAAGCTTGCTACTGGCCGCACGATTTGTGTAGCGATCAATCAAGGCCCGGGCAACGGGGGCCTCCCGTTCCGGTTCCTCCGTAAGCGATACCCGAACCGTATCGCCGATGCCATCTTCGAGTAGCGTACCAATGCCCAACGCCGATTTAATACGCCCGTCTTCGGCCTCGCCTGCTTCCGTCACGCCCAGGTGCAACGGATACGGTTTCAATCCCTCTTCGTCTAATCGTTGTACCAACAGTCGGTAGGCTTGCACCATCACCTGTGGGTTGCTGGACTTCATAGACAGCGTAGTATTATAGTAATTTTCTTCTTCGCAGATGCGCAGGAATTCAAGCGCCGACTCAACCATGCCAACGGGTGTATCCCCATATCGACTCAAAATCCGGTCGGAGAGGGAGCCGTGATTGGTCCCGATACGCATTGCCGTACCGTATTCTTTACAAATACGAATAAGTGGTAAGAACTTAGCGCGAATTCGTTCCAGTTCAGCCGCGTAAGCCGCGTCGGTGTAGTCGATAAACTCGAAGCGTTTTCGGTCGGCATAGTTGCCGGGATTGATACGAACTTTCTCGACAATCCGGGCCGCGAGCTCGGCTGCATTGGGCGTAAAGTGAATGTCGGCTACAAGTGGGGTTATATAACCGCGCGCCCGTAACTCATTGCGAATATTTTCCAGATTCTGGGCTTCCTTTACGCTTGGAGCTGTGATGCGGACGTATTCGCAACCAGCTTCGATCATTCGAATAGTCTGCTCAACAGAACCTTTCGTATCCATCGTATCTACGGTCGTCATCGACTGTACACGAATTGGATAATCAGAGCCCATCGGTACATCGCCAATCATAACCGTAATGGTTTTTCGACGAATGTACTGAGTAAGCGAAGGTGTATACAGATGGGATAAATCAGGACGCTCCGGCGTACCGTTTATGACTGATAGGGAAGGAGAAAGCAATGAATCGAGCATACAGGTAGCAGCAGGGACTTTTGATCAGGCAAAGGTACAGAAAAAGCTGTTTTTCGTAAGTAGCCCGTTTGTCTGGAAAACGTTGGGCTAAACGTAAATGTTCGTTTGATCACTTATTATCTTTCATCATCTCTACGGCTGATAATGAGTCCATTGAGTAAGTTTTCAGAAACAAAAAAGGCGATAATTTCGTTAATTCAATACAAGAATAGCCATGTAATCTTTAAGGTCCAGAAAATTCAGATAGGGCTATATACAACCTGTTTATTAATTGAAAAGATGCTATGAAAACGAAACTAGTAAGTGCTTTTGCCTTCACTTTACTGCTTAGTGTCGGAGCGTACGCTCAGGACAGTACGGCTATGAGTAAGAAAGAAATCCGCCAGCAAGAACGTGCCGAGCGCAAAGCCCGTGTGAAAGATGATCTGAAAAACGCTGGGCAAAATGTTAAGGAAAAAGCTAAAGTTGCTGATGAAGCCGTTAGCAAGGAAGCCAAAAAAGTTGGCACAGCCGTGAATACAGGTTTGGATAAAGCAGAAACCGGTATTAGAGCAGAAGGTGACAAAATAAAAGCTAAACGCGATTCATCACGAGCCGAGAAAGCCCGTCGTGATTCGTTATAAACTGTAGAGAAGTAAGGGATTGCCGGTACGGTTTCTACGTGAGTTTTGCTCCAACTTTCTCGTACTTTCCCCGCCAGTGCTTCCAGCGTTTATGCGACCATAACCAGTCGGATGGATTGGCGCATATCGAGGTCTCAACCAAATCACGATAACGTTCCATGATTGCGCCGAGGGGTAAATCGGTATAAGGTGGCTCCGCAATTAGCCGAAATGTTACGTTATAGTAGCTACGACGCACACGTACAATATCAAAAAAATACACGGGAAGTTGCCGGCTACGGGCCAGGCGTTCAGAACCAGGGTAAAAGGGCGTATCGCGATGTAAAAAATCGGTCCAGTAAGCTTGCTCAGGTACATCAGGAACTTGGTCGGATACCAACCCAATAATTCGTGGTATATGTTTCCGAGCTACCATCTGGCGAGGCAATAAATTCATTGGCGTTGGTACTGGCCCAAAACTTGACCTGATATGACGCACCAATTCCTCAAAAAATGGATTGGTTAAGGGCTTATAAATACTATCGACGGGCATGTCGTTTAAGACCAAGGCTGCCGGTATCCATTCCCAGTTTCCCTGGTGTGAACTCATGCCAATTATCGTTTGTCCACCCCTGATCTTGTCTTGAAGGAGTTCAATATTTGGAAACTGGATATGTGTTTTTATATAATCCGGTGTTAAGCTAGGCAATTTGATAACCTCAACAATCAAATCTGCCATGTTTCGATAGAATCCCTTGGCAATGTGTTGGATATCCTTTGGTGACTTTTCCGGGAAAGAAAGTCGTAAGTTTTCCAAGACAACCTTTCGGCGATAACGAACTACATGCAGTAACAGGAAAGACAAAACATCGGAAATTCCATATAAGATATTGATTGGCAAACGCGATAGTAGTCGAAAAAATATCATTTGATGAATGTAGGACGAACGTAAGCCTAAAGGCCGGTTTACCAGGAAATTAAAAAAATACTAAAATCAGTTGACAGTATCGCTTTTTTGCGTTACTTGTGAACGGATACAATGTTAGCGTTATTGGAAAAACATCAACCAGGGTCTCAGGTATATGGCTTACTCATTGATCTACATTATTTGCCCTGTATCGATTATATATCGGGGCTAATGCAGTTTGAACAGGTGCAGCTTGAGTTCCAGGAGCACTACCAGAAGCAAAGTTACAGAAATAGGTGCTACGTTCTGACAGCTAACAAAGTTGAAGTCCTTACAGTGCCAGTGCAGCAGGGAACGCATCGTCAGCCTATCCGCGATTTACGGGTGGCAAATGACCAATCCTGGCAACTGCATCACTGGCGATGCCTACAGGCGGCTTATGGGAAGTCTCCATTTTTTGAATACTATGTGCCCGATATTGAACCGGTATATCGAAAAAAGTGGACATTCCTGTTCGATTTGAATTATGAATTGCTGACAATTTGTCTGAGACTGATGCGCCTGAAACCAACGTTAAACCTGACAGAATGGTACAACAAAACTCAGCCAGTCGGTCTATTTGACGCCCGATCAAAGTTAAATCCAAAAAATGATTCGGATACGTATATATTCCATCAACCGGTAATGTATCCGCAGAATTTTGGCCAAGAATTTGTACCAAACTTAAGTATAATAGACCTGTTGTTTTGCCAGGGACCGGCCGCTTCGGACGTGTTATTGGCTGGCCTTCGGGAGTGAACAAATCCTTAAAACTCTTCGTTAGGCCAGTAGTACGCTTACCTAAGGAGACCCTAAAACGAATGGAAGCAAAATTCTCAAACCGCGTAAAGGAAGTTATCACGCTGAGTCGGGAAGAAGCCTTGCGCTTAGGCCACGATTATATTGGCACAGAGCACCTGTTGCTGGGTATGATTCGTGAGGGAGAGGGTGTGGCGGTCGGATTGCTGAAGAAACTTGGCATCTCGCTCGACGAACTCCGGGTTACTATTGAACAGGCAACGAAAGGAACAGCCACCAACAATGTGAAAAATTTAGCCAATATTCCGCTGACTCGTCAGTCGGAAAAGACGCTGAAAATCACTTACTTGGAAGCTAAGATATTCAAAAGCCCGCTCATCGGTACGGAGCACCTTTTACTATCGATTCTGCGTGATGAAGACAATGTCGCCACGCAGATTCTTAACAAGTTTAACGTTAATTACGAAGTCATTAAAGAGATGCTGGAATATCAATCAACAGGAAGCCGCCCCACAATGGCGAGTGATACTGACGATGACGATAATGACCGGGGCATGTTTGGTGGCAGTAGTAGTTCCAGTTCAGGAAAAGATCCTAAAGGCTCCGAGAAATCGCGAACGCCCGTACTGGATAACTTTGGCCGTGACCTAACCAAATTTGCTGAAGTTGGCAAACTCGATCCTATCGTTGGTCGCGAAAAAGAAATTGAACGGGTGGCTCAGATTCTGAGCCGTCGGAAGAAAAACAATCCAATTCTTATTGGTGAACCGGGCGTTGGTAAAACAGCCATAGCCGAAGGACTTGCTCTGCGCATTGTGCAGAAGAAAGTATCGCGGGTGCTGTTTGGTAAGCGCGTTGTTACGCTCGACCTGGCATCGCTTGTGGCAGGAACCAAATATCGGGGCCAGTTTGAAGAGCGTATGAAGGCCGTGATGAACGAGCTGGAAAAATCGCCAGAGGTTATCCTGTTCATTGATGAGTTGCATACAATCGTTGGTGCGGGCGGTGCGTCAGGTTCGCTTGATGCGTCGAACATGTTCAAGCCAGCTTTAGCGAGGGGTGACATTCAATGCATAGGTGCCACAACGCTTGATGAATACCGTCAGTATATTGAGAAAGATGGTGCGTTAGCCCGTCGTTTTCAAATGGTCATGGTGGATGCGACATCCATTGATGAAACCATCGAAATTCTGAACAACATCAAAGATAAATATGAAGATCACCACCACGTTAACTACACGAAAGAAGCTATCGAGGCTGCTGTGAAGTTGTCGGAGCGGTACATATCGGATCGGTTCCTGCCTGACAAAGCCATTGATGTAATGGACGAAGTGGGTGCCCGCGTACACATCTCAAACATCACGGTTCCCGAAGATATTCTGAAGCTTGAAGAGCAGATTGAGAATATCAAGAAGGAGAAAAACCAGGTTGTCAAGAGTCAGAAGTACGAAGAGGCCGCTCAGCTTCGCGACAAGGAAAAACGCCTGATTGATCAACTCGACCGCGCAAAACAAGTGTGGGAAGAAGACACCAAAAAGCGTCGTTATACGGTCAATGAAGAGAACGTGGCCGAAGTTGTAGCGATGATGACGGGTATTCCGGTCACGAGTGTATCGAACGATGAAGGCAAAAAACTTATCAACATGGGTGATGAACTGAAAGGCCGTGTTATCGGTCAGCAGTCAGCCATCGACAAGTTGGTAAAAGCCATTCAACGGACGCGTGTTGGTCTGAAAGATCCTAAAAAACCTATTGGTTCGTTTATCTTCCTCGGTCCAACAGGTGTAGGTAAGACAGAACTTGCCAAGGTATTAGCCACGTATCTTTTCGATAAAGACGATGCTCTTGTGCGGATTGACATGTCGGAATACATGGAGAAATTCAGTGTTAGCCGCTTAGTTGGAGCACCTCCAGGTTATGTTGGTTATGAAGAAGGTGGTCAGTTAACGGAGAAAATTCGTCGTAAACCATATAGTGTCGTCTTGTTGGATGAAATTGAAAAAGCGCACCCGGATGTATTTAACATCCTGTTGCAAGTGCTTGACGATGGTATCCTGACAGATGGCCTAGGTCGCCGGGTAGATTTCCGAAACACCATTATCATCATGACCTCCAATATTGGGGTACGTGACCTGAAAGACTTCGGTGCAGGTATTGGTTTTGCCACCAAAAAGAATGCTGAGAGTCAGGACGATTTAATGAAGAGTACGATTCAAAGTGCCCTTCGGAAAGCGTTCTCGCCAGAGTTTCTGAACCGTTTGGACGATGTGATTGTGTTTAACTCGCTGTTGCGTGAAGACATCCACAAAATCATTGACTTGATGTTAGGTAAACTTCTGGGCCGTGTTACCAACCTGGGCTATACCGTCGAACTTACAGAGAAAGCGAAAGACTTTCTGGCAGAAAAAGGGTATGATCCACAGTATGGTGCCCGCCCTCTGAGCCGTGCTATTCAACGTTACCTCGAAGATCCCGTTGCAGAAGAGATTCTGAAGGGTGAACTGAAAGAGGGTGATGTGATTATGGCCGACTATAGTGGTGAAGGCGATCTTCTGACTATAACAGTTAGAAAGCCGGAAGTAGCCGTAGAATAAGCAACAAACGTTCAATATAGAAAAGCCTCCTAACTTCTGAAGTTAGGAGGCTTTTTCGTTGTAGCATGGGCGAAATTTCAGGCTACAAGCAAAAAAGTCATTATATATTTTTCTGCTTCACTTGGTCAATCAAATACTCTGACGTTCGCATTGAAGCAGCCAGAATGGTCCAGGTAACGTTTTTGTCGCCCTGAGAAACGAACGGAGCTGCATCTATCACGAATAAGTTTTTGACATCATGCGCCTGTTGAAATTTATTCAGGGCTGATTTCTGCGGATCATTACCCATGCGAACCGTTCCCACTTCGTGAATTATTCGACCGGGAGCCGCCAATCCATACCCATGGGCTGTATCGGGGCCGGGCTTTGGACCAAGTGGCGTACCGCCCATCGAATGGATAATTTCCTCAAACGTATCCTGCATATGTTTGGCCTGCTTCACCTCATAATCTGACCATTTATAGTGGAAACGCAAGGTAGGAATGCCGTATTTATCCACTGTATTCGGGTCAATTTCGCAGTAATTACTTTCGAGGGGAACTGGTTCACCCCGACCCGCCATACTGATATAGGCTCCATAAAAGCGCCGGTAGTCGTCTTTCAAACCGGCACCGTAGCCACCACCTACTTTCATTTTACCATCACGACCGGGAATTGCCCCGTTCATAGCTTCTATACCTCCGCCAAAACCATAGCCGGGCATACCCATTCCACCACCGTATTCAATGTGGTAGCCGCGTGGGAAATCTAACTTTTTGTTGTCAAGCCACCAGGGTGTGAATACGTGCATACCGCCTACGCCATCTTCATTGTAGCGTTTGCGGTCCATTAGGGCGGGCACGAATCCCGAACGGCTAGCCCCGGTCGAATCGTTTAAGTATTTACCTACCACGCCACTGCTGTTCGCCAACCCATTTGGGAAACGGACTGATTTGGAGTTGAGAAGAATTCTAGCCGATTCACAAGTACTCGCCCCAAGCATAACCGCTTTAGCGTGAACCGTAATTTCTTCCATCGTGCGGCTGTCCACATAACTCACACCCGTTGCCAAGCCGGTTTGCGGATCGGTCAATACTTCACGAGCCATTGCACCATTGATAAGTGTTACGTTTCCGGTCTTGACGGCTGGAATACACAGCACCGATGAGGCTGAAAAGTCAGCATAAGCCTGACACCCTCTGTTGCACTGATGGCAGTAGAAACACGACCCCCGATCTTTATTGATGGGCTTGGTTAGAATACTCAACCGCGATGGAATGACCGGGATACCTATACTCCGGGCACCCTTACGAATCATTAGCTCATGCAGGCGTGGCTTGGGTGGAGTCTGGAAAATACCATCTGGCTCATTAGGAAAGTTCTCG
Organism: Spirosoma flavum; assembly: GCF_042686045.1. NCBI lineage: Bacteria > Pseudomonadati > Bacteroidota > Cytophagia > Cytophagales > Cytophagaceae > Spirosoma > Spirosoma flavum. The sequence continues at coordinate 229,947 of NZ_JBHUOM010000023.1, read as the reverse complement.
ACTGAACCGAACAGACCAATAAGGCGATCAACCCGGTCGTAGAATGGTTTCATGTCGTCATACCCGATTGGCCAGTCGTCGCCGACGCCTGAGAGAGAACGACGGCGGAAATCGTCGGGCCCGAAACGCATTGAGATACGCCCCCAGTGATTAGTCCGACCGCCAAGCATCCGAGACCGGAACCAGTGAAATTCGGTGCCGGATTTAGCGGAGTAAGGCTCTCCGTCAATATCCCAACCACCCCAGGCAGCGTCGAAATCTCCTCCAGAGCGGGCATCAGTGCTGGCACCGCGCCGGGGTGATTCCCAGGGCCATTTTAGTTGAGTAATATACTTAGGATCGGCGGGATCGTAGTAGCCACCCGCTTCGAGCAGCACGACTTTGGCACCCGCTTTAGCTAATGTATAGGCTGCCATACCGCCCCCTGCACCTGAGCCGATAATAGCTACGTCGTAAACGAGTGGTGCCTTTTTGAACTGTGGAATTTCCATTAGAGAGAAAGAAGAATGTCAGGGTAGGAAGTAATATGTTAGTTAACCTAATAAGTCAAGTAATGGGTAGGCTTACTGTTATTAATATGTATGCATTATGTAAATCCGGGAGAAGTCAGAAATGGGTGTCTGATAGGCTCATAAAAGTCATGTATATACAAGATCAATTATTCCTTTCCCCCCCTCAGTTCTGCTTAGTTACACGAATGTGTAAAAAATAATGGTTGATACCGAAATGTAAAAAATTTGTATAGCAAGTTGCCGTTTTGTACTAACATTGCCAGCCTGAACAGTAGGACTAGCTACTACATAGTATGAGACGACGACAAAGGCAACGGCTCGTTTGGTAGCTTTGCCGACTCTATTCTATAATACCACCATGAATGAATAACTCACGTTATAAAACCATTAGTCAATTTTTTGGTAGAGAGCCGGTTGTGTTAGCGGTGTACATCGTCATAACGCTACTAGCCAGCATACAGCAATACTTATTGCCCGAACAGATAATTGGTACCAGCAAGCTGCCTGTCTCAAACTACAATAACTATGTAATATTTAAGAACTCCTTTTTTCATTTACTAGCCAATCGAAATTTATATACGTTTTACTTAACTGAGCAATGGGATCTGTTTAAGTATTCACCAACGTTTGCCTTATTCATGGGCTTGTTTGCGTTCCTGCCTAATTGGTTGGGTCTCACTTTGTGGAACGCATTAAACACTCTGGTACTATTCTTCGGCATAAAACATTTACCTCATCTTAGCCGAAGCACTACAGTAAAAATTCGTTGGTTTGTATTGATTGAGTTGCTAACGTCTATCCAAAACTCACAGAGCAATGGCTTGATCCTAGGGCTATTTATCTGGAGTTTTATTTATCTAGAGCGGGGTAATCTGGTATGGGCCACCTTATTCATATTGTTCAGCATCTTCATCAAGGTTTTTGGTATTGTAGGATTCGTTCTGTTTTTAGTATATCCACGTAAGCTGGCTGCGTTTTCTTATACGTCCCTTTGGACGGTCCTATTGGTTATTTTGCCGTTAATTGTTGTGTCCTATCAACAACTGTTTGATCAGTACCAGAACTGGGTTGTACTCCTACAAAATGATCATTCAAGCTCAATTGGGCTCTCCGTAATGGGCTGGTTAAACACTTGGTTTTCGCTAGTCCCTTCCAAAGGGATAGTGGTAGTAATAGGATGTGTTTTGCTGCTGTTACCCCTACTAAGAGTCGCTCAGTATCAATATTATCATTACCGCTTATTGATACTCGCGTCTATACTGATATGGGTAGTTATCTTCAATCACAAAGCGGAGTCCCCAACTTTCATTATTGCGATAGGCGGGGTTGGCCTCTGGTACTTCTCCCAGCCCTCTACAATCACCAATAAAGTTTTGGTTATTCTGGCTTTTGTTTTCACCTCGCTCTCATCGACTGATGTATTTCCAACGGCAGTACGTGAGATGATTGTACTACCTTATGTGTTAAAAGCAGTATTTTGTATAGCCATCTGGGTGAAAATTACCGTCGATCTTGTAACTATAGATTGGGAGACAACAACGTTGAAAAGACTAAACGTTAGCCTGAAAAGCTGACTAGTTCTTTATTGTCCTTGCGTTCATTTTACTCAACGATGACGTTTTTGCTTCTTGCGATACATACGTAGCTTATTTATAAAGTACTACTTATCGCATTGCCTGCACACACTCCGAAGGCTTATCTGTGTTAATTACATCGACACCCAATTTTTTTAACTGTTTCCAGGCACCAGGCATGTCAGGAATGGCCCAGAACCGGATGGGTTTGTTGTCGTTATGCGCTCGCTTGATAATACGCTTGAGCTTGTCACGATCTTCGTTTGAAATGTCGCCGGTTCCGTCCCAACGAGAAAATGAAGCGAAGTTGTCGCTGATTAGGGCTACGCGCTGGAGGGTTTCCTGATCATATACTTCGCTGGGTCGCCCGTCGAATTGTAGTAGCGGATAATCAAGAAACGTATCAATTCTAGGTCGGTTACCGCTGATAATCACCTGAACTGCATTCGCATTAGCCAGGCGATTGAAACAAACCAGATGATTCTGCAACATTGTCAAAAGTTTCGGCAACACATCGACAGGATTGTCCTTTATATCAATCACCAGCCCGAATGTATAATCTCGGTGTGAGCTTAACTTATCCTTATATTGATCAAACAAATGTACAATGGGCTGTATATATAACGAATCGAGGGTTGGTGCAGCAACGGTCGGCTTGTCATGAGAAACAACTAACTTCCCATTTTGTAGCCAAACGTCGGCTTCAATAAAGTCGACACGCTGTTCATAAGCATCCATAAACGGCCGGGGTTTGGCATAATCGTTGTGAGCGTAAATCTTCTGAGCCAGTGTAACAGATACTGACGATAGCAACAGGGCAACGAGAATACGATAGCGCATGACAGACTGCTTGATTTTCGACAAAGTAACGGAGCTTATTCACGAAACCAAAACCTATCCGTACCTTGCCGTTCCCGACCAAACCACTAATTTTGATTAAATTTATTATGCAGTAACGCCTAATAAATTTAGTAGAATGGATTTTACGGCTCTTTATGTATCCATTCTACATTTTCTATTAATCATTACCCCTTAAAATGGATTTACTAAAAGGAAAAGTTGCTTTAATTACGGGTGCGTCGCGTGGGATTGGGCGAGCCATGGCCCAGAAGTTTGCGAAAGAAGGTGCCGCTGTTGCATTTACTTATTTATCGAGTGTTGAGAAAGGACAGGCACTGGAAGAGGAACTCCGGGCATTTGGCGGGCAAGTGAAAGGATACCGTTCCGACGCATCCGACCACAAAGCCGCCGAAGATCTTATTGCGCAGGTACTCGCCGATTTTGGCAAACTCGATGTACTCATTAATAATGCCGGTATTACGAAAGATGGGTTGTTGCTGCGCATGACAGAAGAACAATGGGATTCTGTTATTAACGTTAATTTAAAGTCGGTCTTCAACCTGACCAAAGCGGCTATCAAAACTATGATGAAGGCGAAGTCCGGGTCAATCATTAACCTGACATCGGTAGTCGGCATCCGGGGCAACGCGGGTCAAGCCAACTACGCAGCCTCCAAAGCCGGAATTATCGGTTTTACCAAGTCGGTTGCGCTTGAATTGGGGTCGCGAAATATTCGTTCCAATGCCATTGCGCCGGGCTTTATCGAGACAGAAATGACCGGCGAAATTAATGAGAAGGCTCTGGAAGAATGGAAACAGCAAATTCCAATGAAGCGTGGAGGCCAACCTGAAGAAGTAGCTGATTGTGCTGTTTTCTTAGCCTCCGACCTTTCTCGCTACATCACTGGTCAAGTGTTGCAAGTGGATGGAGGAATGCTTACGTAGCAGGTTAATAAATTCGCGTACAGATTGCGTGGTTAGTAAATCGTACATCGTAACGGGACCGCCCGCGCGGTCGTAAATCAAGTACATGAATTTTATTTTTCAGTCCTCGCCTTGGTGGATTCTGGTGTGTCTGCTCGTTGGAGCAGTATATGCGTTTGCTATGTATCAACCACTGCCCCGGCTGGTAGGTAGTGGTACAGCTATGGGTGGCTTCGACAAGCGAACGACCTACGGACTGGCCGCATTGCGGTTTGTTGTTGTCAGCTTTCTGACTTTTTTGTTGCTCAACCCTCTGATTCGCAGCCTGCGCACGCTGACAGAGAAGCCTAAAGTCGTACTGGCTATTGACAATTCCGAGTCGGTGGCGGCAGCCGGGCGGCCTGCCCTTAATCGGGCATTAGCCGGGCTGCAAACGCTTCGTCAGCAGTTGACAGACAAAGGGTTAGATGTATCGATTCACACCTTTGGCGAGTCGGTTACAGATGACAGCGATGGCGCAACCGATCTAACTCAAGTTCCCTTCACCCAGCGCACAACCGATTTGTCGGGGTTGCTATCGAGTATTCGGTCAGATTACGAGGGCCGTAATCTGACCGATGTAGTACTGGTATCGGATGGTATTTTCAATCAGGGGCTTTCGCCAACGTTTGGACAGTATCCATTTGCCGTACAAACAGTTGGGCTAGGCGATACAATCCCGAAAAAAGATATTCAGCTCAAGGGCATTATCGCCAACCGAATTGCGTATCTGGGTAATCAGTTTCCTGTGAAGGCCGAGATTGTCAGCAACGGCTTTCAGGGCCAACGAGCAACCGTCGTGCTGCGACAGAATGGCAAAGAACTAGGCCGACAGTCGGTTAGTTTAGGGAAAAATGATACGTTCGACCAACTGACGTTTCAGGCAACAGCCACGCAAAAAGGTGTTCAGCACTATGTGGTAGAAATAGTACCACAACCCGGCGAATTCAGTATGCGCAACAACCGGCAGGATGTCTATCTGGATGTCATTGACGGAAAAGAAAAAGTGCTTCTACTGGCACTGACACCCCACCCGGATGTGAAGGCATTGCGTAACATTCTGGAAAAGAACCAGAACTATGAAGTCGATGTCCGTATTCTGACTGGAACCCCGGCTGAAGCTACACCACCAGTTGACAAAACATATGACTTACTAATTCTGCACCAGATTCCCGATAATGGAAGTGTAGGTAATGCGCTTGCCCAGAAATATTTGGCTAAAAACACACCAGTATTATTTGTACTCGGTAATCAATCATCGCTGGGACCATTCAATACGTCAAATTCAGTAATGCAAGTTAATGCCCAGCCGAATCAAAGTGATAAGGTAACGGGCGTATTTAATCCTGAATTCAAACAACTCAACCTTGACCCGGCCCGGCTTGATATTCTATCCAAACTACCGCCAATGTCGGTGCCATACGGTGAGTTTCGGTTGCAGCCTGGAAGTGAAGTCGTGCTTTGGCAACAGGTTGGTAGTGTCCGTACGACCAAGCCTCTGCTGGCGCTCAACATAACTAGCCCACGCAAAACAGCTGTATTGGCGGGGGAGGGGCTATGGTCGTGGCGACTTGAAGAATACGCGTTGACTGATAAGCAGGAAGTTGTTGATGAGCTTATTCAGAAAGTGATCCAACTAATTTCGGTGAAAGAGGACCGGCGCAAATTGCGTGTTTATCCAATCCGCAATGAGTTTGTGGCGGGCGAAAAAGTCATCTTCGAAACCGAACTCTATAATGATATTTACGAACGCCTGTTTGATAAACCCGTTCGCCTGGAAATTAGCGATGAAAAAGGGTTGACACGTTCGTATAACTATACGCCCACAGTTGCCAATAGCCGCTTCGAGATTAGTCGTCTGCCTGAGGGCGCCTATCGTTACAAGGCCAGCGTAACTGTTAACAATAAGGCCGAGCAGGCATCGGGTCAGTTTGTCGTGCGTGATTTACAACTCGAAGCCCTCAACACCACCGCCGATCATGGAATGCTCCGTCAACTAGCGCAGCAAACAGGTGGTCATTTTTACAAAGCCAGCCAAACGGATGAACTTGTGCGTACTTTAACGACTCGCCCGCATCCGGCACGCCTGACGAGTACCGAAGAAATGAACGAACTTATTAACTGGCGTTGGTTATTCTTCGTGGTGCTGGCGCTGGTAACAGTAGAATGGGGCCTGCGTAAGTTCTATGGCGGCTATTAAGAAGACTATTCTTGCTTCTCCGCCCGGATCGCATACTGTACAAATCGGATATCGCTGTACGTCACATCGTTACCTAAGGCTTGCCGAATTTCGCTCAAAGATTCTGATGGATACGTTTCGAGATACGAACGAATAGTGGTAATTTTTTTGGTAGGCAGGAGAGTTTCTACGGCTAATTCGCCCGTTCCAACGTAGGGTATTAAATGACTTTCGATGGTCGAAACAGCTAAACTACGCTCGGCAGCGATCTCGGCAATGGTCTTGCCGGACTGGAAAAAAGCCAGCGTGATAGCGGGAGATAACTCTTTAGGCTCCTTTAGCGGTTTGGTAACTTTCACTTTTGGTGTAGCAGCACTGGCTGCCCGTCCTGACGGATTCTCCTGAACTAGACGCAGAATGTCGGTCCCAATTTGCCTTATTTTTGTTTTGCCAAAACCCTTGATGGCTAGCAATTCTGCCTCCGTCGTCGGGCGGATACGAACCAATTCAAGAATGGTTTTTTGGGGCAACACCATAAAGCCGGACGTATTATGCTCACCTGCCATATCATTGCGCCACTTCATCAACGCGCCGTAAAGACCTCCTCGTGAGGAACCCTCTGACCCGGATGTTTCGGGGGCCGGGCGTTCGAATTTTTTACGCTCTGGCTGGAAGTCAAGCTCGGCATGATTGCGGGCTTGCAGATAGGTCAACGCGTTGAAACCCTCCTGACAACTCTCAAAGCTGCGTAACTTACTGAAGAACTCTTTCTCTAACTCATCCAATGCTTCCAGCATCAGGTCACGCACTTTCTTATTGTCGCAGTCGGTTGGGAAGAGGTGTAGAAGTGGTAGCAATTCGGTGCTGAGCAATGCCTGAAAATAGGTGCCTGCCTTTCGGATTCGTTCCTGTAATGCTTGGTTATTTTCTGGTAGATTATCGTTGGCGAAATAGCTTGGTAGTTGTTGGACAAACCTGCCCGATACATCGCTGGCTTTATTGCGCAGGAGGTCAGTAAGTTGCGTCAGAACAGGGTTGCATTCCGGGTCTAAACTGCTGGTATGCTCGTTCACGACCCGGCGGCATCGGTAGAGCAACCCATTGGCTCGTTCGAACGAAAATAGCTCTCGTAATAGATTTTGCTGATTCGTTAGTTTTGCCTGATGTAAGTGTTCTTCGTTCGGCGTTTGCCGCTGAACCTGCTCGTTGAAATCCTCTAATTCAAGTTCTGTTTTAATGCTATGCGCTGGGATAGGGGACCGTAGCACCAGCCCATCAAGAGTTTTGCAGCGGCTGAGAGCAACATAAACCTGTCCGTGAGCGAAGGCTGCCGACACGTCGATAATAGCTTTTTCGAACGTCAGTCCCTGACTTTTGTGAACGGTAATTGCCCAGGCAAGTTTGAGTGGAAATTGCCTGAATGTGCCAATTGGTTCGCTCTTGATTTCTTTTGTGGTTGGGTCCAGGGTATAGCGAATATTAGTCCAATCAACTGGATATACAGCGATTTCTTCCCCGTCCTGCTGGCTCTTTACGTAAATGACATCGTCGTCTATACTTTTAATTCGACCAATTTTACCGTTATAGTACAGCTTTTCACGAGAGATATCATTTTTGATGAACATTACCTGCGAACCAACTTTTAGCTCAAGACTGGCTTCGGTCGGGTAGGTATGGGACGGGAATTCGCCCTCAACGGCAGCCGTAAATGTGCGTAGCTTAGCTTTTAGAGACAGTAGTTTCTGACTGTTTATCTGCTGGGCTGCCGTATTATGAGTCGAGAGTGTAATATAACCTTCATCATCGCTAGGAGCAAAATTAGGGACGTGGCGTTGGTTTAGTTCATCTAACTGCGCCCGAGTAACGGTTTTCTCGCGGATGCTATTGAGCAGGCTAATAAATTGCTCATCCGATTGTCGGTAAATATGCGTCAGTTCGATAGCCACATAGGGTGTCTGGCGTAGAGCCTTGCTACCGAAAAAGTAACCAGTGTCGTAGTATGGTTTTAGCAACGCCCATTCTTCATCTTTAATAACGGGCGGCAATTGTTGCATGTCCCCAATCAAAAGCAATTGCACGCCACCGAACGGTGCCGAATTGGTGCGATACCGTCGGAGAACTTCATCAATGCCATCAAGGACATCACCCCGAACCATACTGATTTCATCGATAACCAACAGGTCGAGAGTACGCAGTAAATTGATTTTCTCCTTGTTGAATTTCTTGCCTTCGCGTTGTGTTGTACCCGGCACCAGCGGCCCAAATGGAAGCTGAAATAAGGAGTGAATCGTGACGCCACCAGCATTGATAGCTGCTACACCCGTTGGTGCAACGACTGCAAGCCGCTTGGCACTCAGTTGTTTAATCTGGTGTAGGAACGTTGTTTTGCCGGTTCCGGCTTTCCCCGTCAGAAATATATTTTGGTTGGTGTGCAAGACAAAGTTGTGGGCAAGGTCAAGCTTTTCGTTAACAGAAACGGTCATAAAACAGACGAGGGTGAATCAACAAATATACTCGTTTTAGGAGTGTTTCTACGTCAGTACATCCCTAACCCCAACGAATCGTTGGGGCAGTCTATAAAGAAAGTGGCCGGTTTTGCTAAATATTAGGGAAACGTGGACCATCTATATCCGGTATGGTTAGCTAGTTGGCTAATCGATTTGCTACACTATTGTCCGTATTATAATGGCACCCGTGTGAAACCTCCGCCCATAGTTCAGTGATAACGACAACAGCAATGAACAGATGAGGTTGTTGAAATAACAGTCATTTAACATTGCGAAAGCGGCAAGTCATAGCTGCTTTCACTATTTTTAGCCTCTATTCTGAACACTATGGATTCCAGACGTGAGTTTTTGAAAAAGGCGACTTTGTTATCAACGGGCCTGTCGGGTATCTTGCCTGAGTCGATTCAAAAGGCTTTTGCCATTGATCCCCACCCTGGTACGACCTATCTGGATGCCGAACACGTAGTTATTCTCATGCAGGAGAATCGCTCGTTCGATCATACCTATGGAACGCTTCAGGGCGTTCGTGGATTTAATGACCCCAGAGCCATCGACTTACCCAACAAAAATAAAGTCTGGCTTCAGACCAACGCGGCTGGCGAAACATACACGCCGTTTCGGCTGAACATGCGCGATACGAAAGCCACCTGGATGAGTTCATTGCCGCACTCCTGGGAGAATCAGGTTGATGCCCGCAATGGTGGAAACTATGATAAATGGCTGGATGCCAAGAAGTCAGGTAACAAAGAATATGCTGACATGCCCTTAACAATGGGCTATTATAACCGCGAAGATTTGCCGTTCTATTACGCTTTGGCCGACGCGTTTACCGTTTGCGACCAGAATTTCTGTTCATCATTAACTGGTACAACCCCCAACCGCCTTTACTTCTGGACAGGTACCCTTCGTGACCCGCATGATCCCAAAGCGATGGCTAACGTCCGCAACGAAAATGTGGATTATGGGTCGGAGGTTAACTGGACCACATTTCCTGAGCGGTTAGAAGACCAGGGAATTTCCTGGAAAATATACCAGAATGAAATTAGTTTGCCCACCGGTCTGGAGGGTGAGGAGGATGGCTGGCTTAGTAACTTCACGGACAACCCCATTGAGTGGTTTTCGCAGCACCGCGTTCGATTCCATCCCGCCTATTATCCGTTTATCCAACGAGAAGAAAAAGCGATACCCGAACGAATTCAGACACTCGAAACCAAGCTGAAGACGGTATCCGAAACCGATAAAGACTATCCGAAAATCAAAAAAGCTATTGAGCGACAGCAGGCGTTTCTGGAAATTGTCAAATCCGACTTAATTAATTATACGCCTGAAAAATTCAACCAGCTATCGGAGCGAGAAAAAAACCTTTGTCGAAAAGCATTTACTACGAATGTCAAGGATCCTGACTATCACGCGCTTTCTCCCTTAACGTATGAGGATGGGAATGCCAAACGGCAGGTTAACGTGCCTAAAGGTGATGTATTGCATCAGTTTCGGAATGATGTAAAAAACCGGAAGCTGCCGACTGTTTCCTGGATAGTGGCACCCGAAAACTTTTCCGACCATCCGTCTGCACCCTGGTACGGAGCCTGGTATATCTCTGAAATGCTGGATATTATGACTCAGAATCCAGAGGTTTGGAAAAAGACGATTTTTATTCTGGCCTACGATGAAAACGATGGCTATTTCGACCATGTACCACCCTTTGTACCGGCCCATCCCGATCAGCCCGAAACAGGAAAAACCAGCAAAGGCATTGATACCCAGACCGAATTCGTTACACAGGAGCAGGAAAGTAAGCGCAAGAATACAGGGCGAACGGGGCCGATAGGCTTAGGATTTCGCGTACCACTGGTGATTGTGTCGCCCTGGAGCCGGGGTGGTTATGTATGCTCGGAAGTATTTGATCACACGTCAACGCTTCAGTTTCTGGAAAATTTCCTGAGCCATAAGAAAGGCCGAAAAGTAGACGAACCGAATATTGGCCCGTGGCGCCGTACGGTGTGTGGCGACCTCTCATCTGTGTTCCGACCCTATAACGGCGAAACCATCAAATTGCCGAAGTTGGTAGCGAAAAAAACATTCATTGAAGGTATTCATAAAGCCCAGTTCAAGGCCGTACCAACAAATTACAGACGACTAACGGAGGAAGAAATTAAACAGTGCAATAGCAATCCGGCAGCTTCTCCCTACGTGCCGAATCAGGAGGATGGGGTTCGTCTGTCTTGTGCGCTGCCTTACGAATTATACGTTGATGGTCATGTAGCCAACAAGCAACTGACAATAAAGCTGGCGGCTAAAAACGAAGCCTTCGGCAAACAGTCAATGGGGGCGCCTTTTCAGGTCTATCAGCGACTGAAGGATGATGTGACGATTCGTTCCTATACAGTCGCTGCTGGTGATGAGTTACAGGATTCCTGGCCGGTTAACGATCCGTTTAATGTAAGTATACAGGGGCCAAACGGCTTCTTTCGTGAATTTAAAGGCAGTTCTAACAATCCACTAATTGAGCTATCTTGTGCCTATGAACAGGATGCCAAAAAGAAGTTTACGGGAAATGTGCTGGTAAAATTAAAAAATATCGATCCAGCACGAACGTACCCGATTCGGCTTTCCGATAATGCCTATCAGGCCAAAAGCCAGTCAATTACCCTTGAAAAAGCGGGTCTGAAAGGAGCGCAGCAGACCGTCATATTGAATTTAAAAAATAGCCATAATTGGTATGATTTCAGCGTGAAAGTAGGCGGGTTTGACACCTTTGAGCAACGGTATGCCGGTCGGGTGGAGACGGGAAAAGATGGTTTCAGCGACCCGCTAATGGGGAAAGCTAGTAAAGTATAAGTTAAATGTAATTCCCAATATGGCTGACGAATCCCCGGTATTAAAAAAAGCGTTAACTCCCATTCATCTATGGGCCATAGGGGTAGGGTTAGTTATTTCTGGTGAATACTTCGGCTGGAATTATGGCTGGGCCGTTGCTGGAACCGTGGGGTTACTTATTGCCACGTTGATTATTACGCTGCTTTATTTTACGTTCATTTTTAGCTTTACCGAACTCACAACGGCCATCCCGAATGCAGGTGGGCCATTTGCCTACGCGCTGCAAGCCTTCGGGCCGTTGGGCGCTTTACTGGCTGGCTATGCAACGCTTATTGAGTTTCTGTTTGCCACGCCTGCCATCGCGCTGGCTCTGGGCAGTTACGTTCACTTTTTATACCCGGCCATCCCCGTTGTTTGGTGCTCGATTAGTTCGTTTGTCGTATTTACGCTGATCAATTTACTGGGTATCAAAGAAGCTGCCTGGTTTTCGTTGATTATGACGATCATTGCCATCGGCGAATTACTGCTTTTTATTGGCGTTGTGTATCCGTATTCCAGCCTCGATACCTTCTTGCATAATCCAATGCCGTTTGGGTGGTCGGGCGTATTTGCCGCGCTGCCGTTTGCCATTTGGCTATTTGTTTGTCTGGAAGGCATTGCCATGGTAGCCGAGGAAGTAAAAGATGGTAAAAATACCATTGCTAAAGGCTACATTTCTGCTGTATTAACACTGACGTTTCTGGCCTTGACCGTTATGCTTAGTGTGGGTGGTATTACACATTGGGAAAACCTGGACCACCTCGATTACCCAATGCCCGAAGCCGTTGCCATTGTTCTTGGCCGACAAAATCCACTCACAAAATTCTTTGCCAGTGTTGGGCTATTTGGCCTGATCGCTTCTTTTCACGGCATCATTATCAGCTATTCCCGGCAGATTTTTGCGCTTGCCCGCAGTGGCTATTTGCCTCATGGATTATCAACGGTGAGCAAAACCCGAAAAGTGCCGGTCTGGGCGTTGCTAGCCGGGGCTGTCTTCGGCATTGTAGCCCTGCTGTCGTTCGATACCAGCAAATTGGTTATCCTCTCAACCATTGGCGCCGTGGTCGTTTATATTATCAGCATGTTATCGTTGTTTCGGCTCCGGCAAACCCAACCCAAGTTACCGCGTTCGTTCAAAGCGCCTTTTTATCCGGTATTTCCGGCTATTGCCTTATTGCTGGCCGTTGTAACGTTAGGCGCAATGATTTACTTTTATAGTTGGTTGAGCCTCTTTTTCTTTGGCGGATTAATCGTGATTATCATCGTATTTTATGCATCGGGCCGATACCGCAAAACCAAGCAGGAATGGGAGTCTGAAATGGCCGTTAGCCAAGTTGACTAATAGTAAAAAAATCTATATCATTCCGTAGCAAACTAACTCCACCGAACTCTTTTCCATAGGTATTTATCTGCCTAAACTAAACAGACTATGCCTTATCCATTCACCATCGGCAGCTTTACATACCGCTTTGCAGACTTGAAAGAACTGCTGGCTAAAGCGAGTCCGTTACGGTCGGGTGATGGGTTGGCGGGTCTGGTAGCCGAGAGTTACGAAGAACGTGTAGCCGCCCAAATGGCACTGGCCGATGTGCCACTGTCCACCTTTTTAAATGAGGTCGTGATTCCGTATGAAACGGATGAAGTTACGCGCTTGATTATTAATACGCATGATAAAGCCGCCTTTTCAGGTATCAGTCACTTCACCGTAGGCGAACTGCGCGACTGGTTACTGGGCGACGAAGCCGATACCCGTACACTTCAACAAATAGCCCCAGGACTAACTCCGGAAATGGTGTCGGCTGTATCCAAGCTGATGCGAAATCAGGACCTGATTCTGGTCGCAAAAAAATGTGAAGTTATAACCCGATTCCGAAACACGCAGGGCTTACCGGGGCATTTGTCCGTTCGGTTGCAACCCAACCACCCAACCGACGATGCCAAAGGTGTGGCCGCCAGCATTATTGATGGATTGCTGTACGGAAGCGGTGACGCTATGATCGGTATTAATCCCGCAACGGATAGTCCGGCGTCCACGGCCCGCCTGCTCTATATGCTGGATGGCTTACGCGAGCGATTTGACATGCCAACGCAAAGCTGCGTGTTGAGTCATATAACAACTACGTTGCAATTGATCGAGCAGAACGTGCCGGTTGATCTGGTTTTCCAATCGATTGCCGGTACCGAAAAAGCAAACGCCAGTTTTGGGGTGACGCTGTCACTCTTGCAGGAAGCGTACGAAGCGGGCCTATCGCTCAACCGGGGCACAATTGGGAAGAATATAATGTACTTCGAAACGGGTCAGGGCAGTGCGTTGTCCTCCGGTGCGCATCACGACGTCGATCAGCAAACCTGCGAAGTTCGGGCCTATGCCGTGGCCCGGACATACAACCCATTTTTGGTTAATTCTGTGGTTGGGTTTATTGGCCCTGAGTATCTGTTTGACGGAAAGCAGATTATCCGGGCGGGGCTTGAAGATCATTTCTGCGGCAAACTCATGGGTTTGCCAATGGGCATGGATATTTGCTATACCAATCACGCACAAGCCGATCAGGACGATATGGATACATTGCTGACGCTGTTGGGCGTAGCCGGGATTAATTTTATTATGGGCATTCCCGGTGCGGATGATATTATGCTTAACTACCAGTCAACGTCGTTTCATGATGCGCTTTATTTGCGTCGGGTACTTGGCCTGCGACCTGCTCCTGAGTTTGAGGAGTGGCTTCTTCGGCAGGGTATTATGGATAATAAAGGGAATCGCCTGTCGGATGGAGTGCAAAAACAACTCTACGCGGCACTTCTTCCGGCATGAACGAATCGAGAAAAACAGGTATAGAACCCGATGAATGGGAACCGCTGAAGGCATATACCAATGCCCGAATTGCTCTGGGTAAAACGGGTGTTTCGATTCCGCTTAAAGAGTCTCTTCAATTTAGGCTGGCTCACGCCCACGCCAAAGACGCGGTGTATTCCCGCTTAAATACAGCTGATTTACAGGCTGATTTGGCCAGTACAGGACTACCCGTTGAGTGGGTCAAAAGCCAGGCCGGGACTCGTGATATCTACCTGCAACGGCCAGATTTGGGGCGTATGCTGGACGCGTCTTCCGTTGAACAGCTTCAGCAACTTAACAGCTCACCAGCCGATATTAATATCATTGTTGCCGATGGGCTTTCGGCAACAGCAATTAATGAAAATGCCGGATCGGTGGTGCGGCTATTGGTTGAAAAAATCCAGCAAGCTGGTTATTCACTAGCCCCAATTGTGCTGGTTGAGCAAGGTCGAGTAGCCATTACCGATGCGATAGGAGGGGTTCTGCATCCCCGATTAGCCATTATTTTGATTGGTGAGCGACCGGGCCTTAGCTCGTTCGATAGTATGGGTGCCTACATCACGTATGCACCAGCGCCCGGCCTTACGGATGAACGACGAAACTGCATTTCAAATATTCGTGAGCAGGGTTTGCCGCCAGCTTTCGCCGTAGAGAAGATCATGTATATCATTAACTCGGCCTTTCGATTGCAGCTAACGGGCGTAGCTTTGAAAGACAATGCTGGCCTTCTGGATTGAGCCGACCGTGATTTAGTAATCCCGGATACCTAGTTCCGGTTGAAGCATAACCCCTGAAAACCGTTATCATTCAGCCTTGTGTCTTTGTCGATCATCGACCTTGTTTTTATCAGTTGATTGAGTCAATCACTCAGTCAGAATAGCCAGCTTTACTCCCTAAGAGCAACAAAGCGGCTGGTTATCTTACGTATTGATAGGAACAAAGGCAGTGATTTTAATTCTGTTTAGTATTTCTATAACGAAGAACAGATAGGGAGTCAAATGATTTAAAAAGGGATGGAGAGATTTTTTGATTATATCCGTTATACTTTTGAGAAGTAGATGTAATAGGTATAGACAAATGTTGGACTATTACGTCGCAATTACTGATTATCGACGATTATGAATATTGGTGATAAAGTCCGGTTACTCCGGGCAAAAGAACAGGGAGTGGTGTCGCGCTTTTTGCCCGGCGGCATGATTGAAATTGAGATTGAAGACGGATTCAGGATTCCGGTCATGCGGTCGGAGTTGGTGCCAGTCTCGCCTTTAGAGGCAGAACGGTTACTGAAAACCAGTACGTACGCACCACAAAAAACAGTGACGCCGTCGGCTCCGGTCATTCTCTCTAATCAGGGAATATATCTGGCGTTTTTGGCTATCAACGACCGGGAATATACGCTGCACCTGATTAACAATACCGACTGGGAATTTCCCTATGTGTTAGGCGAAGAATCCGCCGGGGTTGGGGGAGGAGTGCAGTTTCGGGGAATCCATAGTGGTCTGCTAAAGCCTAAGTCGCAACAGAAAATGAACGATCTTTATGCTCACGCTACGTTCGAAACCTGGCCGACGTTTGTTGTGCAGGGCCTGTGGTTCAGAGCGGGCAAATCGTCGTTGCGTCAACCATTACTAAAACGGTTTAAAGCACGAACAACAACGTTTTTCAAGAATAAAACAACGGTTCCAGTTCTAAATCAGCCTGGTTTTCTGACACAGCTGGATGCTGAGACTGACGAACAGCCGCAAGCATCAACATCCAGCAACCATGGTACCCAACCCCAACCAAAGCGAATCAATCCTGAAGATTTGAAAGCTGAAATGTTCAAATCTAATTCCGACGCTGGTAGTGTTTCTGTCGAACGGCCAGCGGCAGTTGTTGATCTACATATTGAGGAACTCTTACCAAATGGAGCTGGCAACCGGAATTCGGCTGAGTTGCTTAAACTTCAACTCGATACGTTTGAAAAGATGCTCGAAAACGCCATTGCCAGTGGCATGAACGACATTACATTTATCCACGGCATTGGGAGCGGTTCCCTACGCACGGAGTTACATAAGCGGTTAGGCCATCACCCGAACGTTAAATTCTTTGAAGACGCCCAGAAACAGAAGTTTGGCTATGGTGCCACGAAGGTTACAATTAAGTAAGTTGACAATTAATGAAGTTGCTCGTGGCCTGTGTGGTTGTCACAGGCCACTTGTGGGTCAGCAGGGTAATTATTCCGATAATTGGCCGGCACTTTGGTCCTTACAGACCACGGTGAGCAAAACGAGAAAAAGCAATAATTGGGTGATGCCAAGTTGGTTAGCTTTGGTTTTTTGGCTATTTATGCTGATCGGATGCCAACCGTCGTCCAGCCGTCTGAATCCAAAAGCGCCTAAAGCAGCTTACAACACCACCGAAATGGAAGTTCGAAATGAACGATTTTTATCAACTGCCCACGTTCCTGTATCTATTGCCCTGGGTGATGTTGAACGGCAAATCAATGCACAAGTTAACGGCCTGATTTACGAGGACAACAGTCTTGACGATAATAATCATGACCAGTTTATGACTAAAGTCTGGAAGCGTGGCACGATTCTCGTCAATGCGCAGGACAGTCTTTTCCATTTCACGGTGCCGCTACGCATCTGGGTAAAAGCAGGCGTGTCGGTGTTGGGCTTTACCCAATATAAAGAAACTGAATTTGAGATTGATTTGCGCTTCAAAACGAAGTTTGATCTTGATAGTGACTGGTCCGTTAATACGCATACACAAGCCGACGGCTACGGTTGGGTACGTCGGCCCGTCGTGAGTCTTATTGGCTTGAATATCCCGATTACCAACATTGTTGGTCGGCTGATTGATAAGAATCTGGGCAGTATCACGAAGACAATTGATCAGCAGGTACGCCGAAATATAGACCTTCGTACACCGGTTCTGAAAGCGTGGAATGTTTTGCGGGAGCCGTATCTTATCTCCGAAAAATACCGGACATATTTACAGGTAGTTCCCAAACGGATACTCATCACACCGTTGCGGTTTGAGGGGCGCGCCATCCGGGCCACAATTGGTATTGAGGGCTTTACACTGACAACTACTGGCGCAAAACCAGATGTTCGGCCAGCCGTATCACTCCCTGATCTGACGGTGGTTTCGCAGGTGAAAGACGATTTTCAGATTGGGTTACTCAGTGAAGCCAGTTATCAGGAAGCGGCTAAACTCGCAGCCGATGAGTTTGTCGGGAAGTCTTTTTCGTTCAGCGAAAATCGGTATACGATTACGATCACGAGTATGGATATGTACGGCCAGAATGATAATCTCATTATCAAAGCCGGACTAAAAGGAACCATTAATGGCGATATTTATCTGAGTGGCCGACCATACTACGATCCGCACGAGCAGACCATCTCGCTGAAAGACTTAAAATATGATCTGGATACAAAAAACGTTTTACAACAGTCGGCCAGTTGGTTACTAAAAGGAACCTTTGCCCGGACGCTTGAAAAACAATTTACTATCCCGCTTGGCACTCAACTAGCCGACATGCAGAAACTGTTACAGGAAAGGCTCAAAAATAATCATATTGTAAAAGGTGTTGTCATTAACGGGCATATCGACGAAATCAAGCCTGATCAGGTTTATCTGACTCCCACCGCCATGCTGGCCGTTGTAAATGCCCGTGGCCGGATTGATATAAAAGTGGACGGCTTGTAGTAGAGATAGGCGTAATATAATCGTGGCGTCGGTTTCTTGAAACCGACGCATTTGAAAATAGTGTCGGTATTAAGAAACCGACACCACCGAAACTATGTACCTTTGCCCTCCCCGAACGATACGAATTGGCTTATCGCGTCTGAGTAATTGGATGAGGAAAGTCCGGGCAGCATAGGGCACCCTACTTCCTAACGGGAAGGCGGGCGGTTGGGAACGACCGTTCGACAGCTAGTGTCACAGAGAATATACCGCCGAAAGGTAAGGGTGAAAAGGTGGGGTAAGAGCCTACCGCCCGCTGGGCAACTAGCGGGGCAGGATAAACCTTAGGGGCTGAAAGACCAAATAAGCGTCGGATGTGGGGCGGCTCGTCTCCGTTTCAGAGCGATCTGGACGCCGACGTGGGTAGGTCGAATGAGGTGTTCGGTGACGACCATCCTAGATAAATGATAAGCTATCTGGTCGGGCTGTATAAGCTACGATTAGAAGACAGAACCCGGCTTATAGATTCGTATCGTAACGGTTTTTTTACGCGGACATCTTGTCCTCAGGCTAGAGAACGTAAAGTTTCTATTTTATAGCCTGTGAACAGAATGCCCGCGTTTTAATGTCAAATTATTTTCTTACCTTTGCGGCCACGTTTTACAGGGGGGATGCGTCTCCCATCAAAAACAAACAAGCAAAATGGCTGTTAAAATACGTTTAGCGCGTCGTGGACGCAAGAAAATGGCGATGTACGACATCGTAGTGGCTGAGTCAACCTCCCCTCGCGATGGCCGATTTATCGAAAAAATTGGTTCGTACAACCCCAACACCGACCCTTCGACGGTTGTTTTAAAGTCGGATCGGGCTGTTCATTGGCTCATGGTAGGCGCTCAGCCGACTGATACCGCGCGTTCGGTATTGTCGCACGAAGGCATCATGTACCGCAAACACCTGCAAGTAGGCGTCAACAAAGGCGCTATCTCTCAGGACCAGGCCGATGAGAAATTCACGACTTGGAAAGGTGAGAAAGAAGATCGTAAAGCAGGTGCTGCGGACACTAAGACTCAAACCAAAGAGCAGAATCGTGCTGCTCGTCTGGATGCTGAGAAAAAGGTGAACGAAACTCGTGCTGAAGCTATCGCCAAGAAAAACAAGGTGGAAGAACCAGTAGTTGAGGCCCCAGTAGCGGTAGTTGCTCCGGTAGTTGAAGAAACTGCTCCTGAAGTAGCTCCTGCAACGGAGGTTACTGTTGACGAAACACCTGTTGCCGAAGCTGCTCCTGCAACGCAGGTTGCTGTTGAAGAAGCTCCGGTAGTTGAAGAAACGCCAGTAGCTGCCGAGGCTGCTCCCGTTACTGAAACGCCAGTAGCTGAAACTGCTCCTGCTGTTGAAGCCGAGGCTGCTCCCGTTGCTCCTGCAACTGAAGAAAAACCGACAACGGACGCTCCGGCTGCGGAATAA
Source organism: Spirosoma flavum (assembly GCF_042686045.1). Taxonomy (NCBI): domain Bacteria; kingdom Pseudomonadati; phylum Bacteroidota; class Cytophagia; order Cytophagales; family Cytophagaceae; genus Spirosoma; species Spirosoma flavum. The sequence goes on along the minus strand of NZ_JBHUOM010000023.1, from coordinate 210,545 downwards.
TTTTTCGACCGGCTTCGCTTCGGCGGCTCGACGAAACTGTTAATAAAGAGCCTGTTCGTAGTTGAGCAGGCTCTTTTTATACATACGAATACTGTGACTAAAGACGATTGTTATCAGGTAGGACATATCACCAAGACGCACGGCGTTAGTGGTGAGTTGGTGCTTTTTTTAGATGTTGACAACGCGGCTGAGTACGCCGATATAGAGTCTGTGTTGCTGGAGGTGAAAGGCGATTTAATTCCCTATTTCATCGAGTCCATCGCTATTGTAAAAGGTAGTCGTGCCATCATTGCTTTCGAGGATGTAGACACGATCGAGCAAGCCGAGCGACTTATTAATTGTGGCGCTTATTTGCCCTTAGACAACTTAGAGCCAATAACCGATGAAACCCGGTTTTATTTTCACGAAATCGTTGGGTATCAAATCGTTGATGCCGAAGTAGGTGAGTTGGGAATTGTGCAGGGTGTGTATGCGATGAACGCACAGGACTTAATTGCAATGGACTATCAGGGCAAAGAAGTCCTGATTCCAATTAACAGCGACATCGTCCGAACGGTAGATCGCGCCAACCAGAAACTCAATGTGGCTCTGCCTGTCGGGTTATTGGAGATTTATATGGAAGAGGATAGCAAAGTCGATGGTAGCCCAGAGAAGGCTGAAAGTCAAGGCGATAGCGATTCCGGCGACAAAGATGACACCGATGAGGATTGATATTATCACTTGCTTGCCCCGGCTTCTAGATAGTTTTTTTGCTCATTCTATTTTGCAACGGGCACAGCAGGGTGGATATGTGGAAGTGATTGTACACGACCTGCGCGATTATACAGCCGACAAACATCGGCGTGTGGACGACTACGCTTTTGGTGGTGCTGCGGGTATGGTTATGCAGATTGAGCCAATTGCCCGCTGTATCCGCTCGTTGCAAGCCGAGCGGACTTATGATGACGTTATTTACATGACACCCGATGGCGAACGACTGAATCAGCGAACGACAAACACGCTCTCGTTGCGACAGAATCTTATTATCCTCTGTGGACATTATAAGGGTGTCGATGAGCGCGTTCGTGAACTCTTTATCACAAAAGAAATTAGTATCGGAGACTATGTTCTTTCGGGTGGAGAGTTAGCCGCATGCGTTTTGTCGGACGCTATCATTCGTTTGTTGCCGGGTGTACTGAATGACGAAACGTCTGCCCTGACCGACTCATTTCAGGACAATCTGCTGGCTCCACCCGTATATACACGTCCGGCTGAGTTTGAAGGACACCGCGTACCGGACATTTTGCTATCGGGCCATGAAGCCAAAATTGACGAGTGGCGACATGAACAGGCGCTGGAGCGAACACGGGTGCGACGCCCCGATTTGCTGGACTTATAACGATACTGTTGGTTTAGGAAAACCGAGTAGCTGATTTTGGGTTATACTTATACCCACAATCAGCTATTTTTATGCAACTAGTAGTGATAGGAGCCACTGGCGGCACGGGTCGTCAGGCTATAGAACAGGCACTTCAACGAGGTCATTTTGTAACGGCCTTTGTACGTGATCCGGCTAAATTGGCTATGCAAAATCCCAATCTGACAGTTTTAACCGGTGACGTATTAAAGCCGGATACCTTGTTGCCGGCTGTCCGGCGTCAGGATGCTGTAATATGTGCACTTGGTGGACGAATCGGTCAGAAAAATCCAGTCGTGGCCGACGGAACGATCAATTTAATCAGTGTAATGCGGCAGGTTGGCGTTCGGCGGTTACTGGTTGTATCGTCGGTGGGCGTAGGAACGAGTTACGAAGAGGCATCACTACCAAGCAAGTTATTTATCAAAACATTGCTGAGTGGGGAGATCGCCGAAAAAGAAAAACAGGAGCAGGCCGTTCGGGAAAGCAAACTCGACTGGGTAATTGTTCGCCCAACAAGTCTCACAAACGGTCCTGTTACGGGGCAGTATCGAATTGGAGAGCATCTGCCATTTACTCGGTTTTCTATACCCAAAATTAGCCGCGCTGATGTGGCGGCTTTCCTTCTCGATCAACTGGATAAGGATACTTACCTACGTAAAGCCATAACTATCACAGGCAAATAGTCAAGTGGTATCACAACGGATGCGAGCTAACTATTTTACAATCACAACGTTTGGTTTCGGCTGGTAGCGTAACGGGTTTATCAAAATTGCTATTAGGAGAAAGCGTACGGGAAAACGTTGTGTACTTTTCTTTCAAAACCTTCCCTGCTTCATCGAAAGCTACAATTTTAACGGATACATCGTTGTGCGAACGAGACGATAGATTCTTGACGACAACGTTAACCGTTGAGGTAACCAGAACGTTTTCCACGTCTGAACAGTCAACGGTTAAATCAATTGTCTGTGGGGTAAATGATGTATTGTTTTGCTTCGAAACAAAGTAAAGAACGATACCCCCAACTAGTAACACAACCAGGATAAGCCGAATAAATGCTTTCATTAATAACTTTTTTTACTACTTATAATCAGGAATAAATGTTTGTCTCCAACCCCTGGAAGGGTTTCCTTTTGAGCGTTAGAGATAAATAATAATAGTCTCTGCCTTTACGGTGTATTGCTTTCCAGCGCTTTTTGGGCTTCTTTTTCTCGCCGTTTCTGTTCGCGTCGTTCCTGTCGCAGTTGCTTACGGGTCTTTACCGTATCGGTTGGTACTGCCTCAGTAGGAAGAGCATCTGGTGCAGCCCGACGGTCCGGCTGCACTGTTGATTGGTCATCGTTGCTGCGATTTTCATCGGTTTTCTTGCCCTTAAACAGACGGCGGAAAAAATTGCCGATGCCATTTCCGCCTTCATCATTCTCATCTATATTCGTATCGACCGGGTCAGTCATCAGACTATCACTCTGGAATAGCGAATCTACCGGAACTACCTCCTGCCGCAGACCTTCCCGCAGCCGGACATCGTAGAAACCATAAGCCCCAGAGTCGGGAGCCGTCAGGCCACGGCGGGCCATAATACGGCCAATAAGTTTGAAGTAACCCCGCACATTACGGACCTGAAGTGTTCCGCCGGGAATAAACCAGTTGAGGGCAGATTTAGGTCGTGGTACGACAAAAGCCAGAAAAATACTTTCGCCTAAACTGAGATTGGATGGGCTTTTGGCAAAGTAGTAGCGGGCTGCTTCGCCGATGCCGTATATATTTCGGCCCCACTCAATAATGTTCAGGTACACTTCGTACATCCGGTCTTTCGAAACGATGTGCTCGTTTTCGATAAGCCAGACAATCAGAATTTCTTCAATTTTGCGTGACAGGGTTTTATTTCGATTCAGAAATGCATTTTTAACTAACTGCATCGAAATTGTACTGGCCCCGCGCTTGAAAGATTTTTCCTTAAGGTTGGTCGCAATTGATACCCGGAATGCCTTTTCGTTGAAGCCGTTGTGCGTGAAGAAATTATAGTCCTCCGATGTTAACAAGGCATTGCGCAGGTCGGGTGAAATCTGGTCCAGTGGTGTGTAATCCGGGTTTTCGGGACCAACTATGATAGGTCGAACGGGTTTGCCTTTTTCGTAGGGTGTATAAACGAACGGGTGATTGATAGCCGCGAAATCGGTTCGGCCCATCTTAATTACCCGGAAATTATCCTGCGTTAGACCAGAACTGAATTTGACCGAGTCGGGCAAAGCCATATCTAAATGAAACGCTAAGTCATATTTGAGTTTACCCGCCACCTCCATCCCTTCCAGTGACTCAAAAAGCCCCTGCGGAAACGAATTGAAAAGGGCTTGAGCATCTAACGGATCGGTGTGTAACTGAACGTCATATACCTTGCCTTTCCCCGACGATGAGGTTGCTTCGGGAAGGGTATATTTTATGAACGGCTTCGCATTAACCTCGCCGAGATGCAATGTTGAGGAGCTATCTATACCAACATAATTTTCGCCAACAAACAGATTGGCATCTATTGCGGCCCGCTTAACCAACACATCCGTGCGAGCAATGGCCGGATGGTTAATGCGCAGATTCTGTACCGACCCGGCCCCTTCGAGTCGAAACTCACCACCCGACCGGTCCACATCACGGAGCTCTACCCGTAGCGTATCCGCTTGTAGTTTAAGGTTGTATTTCTTCTGAATATATGGGAGCTCAATAGGCTTGGGACGGCCATTTTGCCCGTCGGCATACAACGCCAGATTATACTCACGATCGCTGGGATCGGCAGTGCCCGACAGATGCCAGGTCGCCTGATTGCCGTTCAACTTTATCGTTGAGGTGACATTTTCATTCTTAATGAGCGCTGTTTGCGTGAGCAGACTAACTGTATCGTTGCCAATATCTACACCCCGAAACTCTAAATTGTTGACATTTAGATCGTCAGGAATTTTAGATAAAATATTGTCGATCAAATTCTCCGCGACATCAGCCAGATTAGTACGCCGGTTTGTTTCAGGAGAAGAATTGGTCGTTGCCGTTGAATCCCGTTGGCGGTGTAGCAGAAAATCAATATTGGTTAGAGAATCGCGCTTGGTTATCTGAATCAGACCATTTTCGAGGGTCATACCTGACAGGCCAATTTTGCCCGCAAATAGCGGCCAGAACCGAACGGCTAACTCAACCCGCTGAATACGAGCCAGGCTATCGCCGTTTTCAGGAACCACCGAAATGTCCGTAAACGCCAACGAACTTAATCCCGTAAACTTGGCCGAACCAATCCGGACATCGAGGTTATAGTCTCGTTTTGCTTTGCGAATCCCCCGTTCGAGCGCGGTTTTCAACAGGCTTTCTCGCTTGAAATAGCCAATGCCAGCTCCTACAAAAGCCAGCAGAAAAATACTTAAAAACACCCAACCCGCTACGCGTAGGGCTTTTTGTTGACGATACGTCATGCTTAATGTCTATGCTCAGGAGCGCAAAGATAAGGTTCTTTAGGGAGAAAGGCAGAGCGGAAGGGCATGGGGTAGCGGGTTAATCCGCGTTTAGCATTAGCCATTTACCCCATGTCCTACGCTTAGAAATCCAGATGGCAATTCGTCCAGCCATCATCGAAGCGAGTGCCAAACTGCTGGTAAAAACCAATGGCAGGCTTGTTCCAGTCGAGTACTTGCCACATCATGCCCGTACAGTGGGTTTCGTGAGCCATCTCAATAGTGGCATCCAGAAGCAGTTTTCCTACGCCATAACCCCGAAACGTTTCGGTCACGATGATGTCTTCCAAATACAGACGTTTACCTTTCCAGGTCGAATACCGGAAGTAATAAAGGGCTATACCAACAATTTTCTGGGTATCGGAATCTTCGGCAATGATCAATCCGAAAAGTGGATTGGCGCCAAAACCATCGTCGGCCATTTGTTCGGCGGTGTTAGAAACCTGATCGGCGGCCAACTCATAAACGGCTAATTCAGTGACTAAATCGAAAGCTTGTGGAATGTCGGCGCGCGTGCCGGGACGGATGGAAATCATGTGGTGGGAAATGAATGATGAACGCTAAATGGTTAATGATAAAAGAGGAGTGTTGAGCGGTTGGCCGAAATTAACAATTTATTGTTCATCTGCATCGGCTGCCCGATTTGTGATTTTGCTTTGCCATTTGGTAAGCGCGGCCTGAAAATCGTCGGGCAGTGCTGAGTCGAACTGGAGCCATTCGCGGGTACGCGGGTGAACAAACCCCAATGACTTGGCGTGCAGTGCCTGACGGGGCAGTAATTTGAAGGCGTTCTCGACAAAGGCTTTGTAACTGCCAACGGGCGTGCCGCGCAGAATCCGGTCGCCCCCATACATAGCATCATTGAACAATGGGTGGCCAATGTGCTTAAAGTGCGCTCGAATCTGATGGGTACGACCAGTTTCCAACTTGCATTGTACCAGCGCAACGTAACCTAACTCTTCCAGTGTTGTGTAATGCGTAACCGCCCATTTGCCCTTTGCTTCATCATCGTAAATCACCTGCATTTTGCGATCTCTCAACGACCGTCCGATGTAGCCCGTGATGGTGCCAACGGGGGGCTTGGGTGTTCCCCATGTAAGCGCATTGTATGTTCGTTCGATGGTGTGTTCAAAAAATTGCCGCGCCAGGTGAGTCATGGCGAATTCAGTTTTGGCAATCACCATAAGCCCCGATGTATCTTTATCAATACGATGTACCAGGCCCGGTCTGATTTCGCCATTTCGCGAGGTTGGCAGATTCTGGAAGTGATACACCAGTGCATTGACCAATGTGCCGTCCCAGTTGCCATGAGCAGGATGAACGACCATGCCAGCTGGCTTGTTGATTACCAGCAGGTCATCGTCCTCGAATACAATATTTAACGGAATATTCTCCGGCTTGATATCGGTGTCGCGGGGCGGATGAGCAAGCGAAACCGTAATAACATCCAACGGCTTGATTTTATAGCTGGCTTTGATCGGTTTGTCGTTTACCCGTACCGACTCTGCATCAATGGCTGTCTGAATTTTTGTACGTGTGGCATTTTGTAATCGGTCCATCAGGAAGCGATCAATGCGCAATAAACTCTGGCCTTTGTCCACCACAATGCGGTGGTGTTCGTATAATTCGTCTTCTTCAGGTAATTCGTCTTCCGTTTCCGCTATCATTTTTCAACTTTTTCAAACTAATTAAACCTATAGGACTTTAAAAATCGTGTAGGTTTGTATGATGCAAAAGTACGGATTATGAATGAATTTGACGGGCAGCTATCTGCTTTGGTGAGCAATTCGCCAGTCCAACGGCTCGATAACCCTTTTTCCGAATCTGTTCCTATTCAATTACTTCTAAAACGTGACGACCTGTTGCATCCGCTGGTATCGGGCAACAAGTGGCGTAAACTCAAGTATAATCTGCTGGCGGCTCACGAACAGGGCCAGAATACGCTTCTGACATTTGGTGGAGCCTATTCGAATCACCTCTACGCTACGGCTGCCGCTGGCCGGGCGTTGGACTTTCGAACTATTGGAATCGTGCGGGGCGACGAACTTGCCGAGAGGCCACTGAACGAGACTCTGGCCTTTTGCCAGGCGTGTGGAATGCACCTTCATTTTGTTAGTCGGGACGAGTATCGACGTAAAGATACACCAGACTTTCTGGCTGAGTTGACGACCCAATTTGGTTCATGTTATGTACTACCCGAAGGCGGCACCAACGAACTGGCTATTCGGGGTACGGCCGAGATTATGCCGGAGTTGATGGCGCAATTAGGCTATTTACCCAACTACGTTTGTTGCCCGGTCGGTACAGGGGGTACGGTGGCCGGGCTAGCACAGTCAGCACCGGAAGAGACGACCGTATTGGGATTTATGGCACTGAAAATCCCTGCCGCCGATGGGTTGAACGGTTGGACTCAAATGGTTGACTACCACTTTGGCGGCTACGCTAAAACCAAACCCGCCCTGCTGGATTTTATTCGTGCATTTGAGTACAAAAATAGGGTATTATTGGAGCAGATTTATACGGGTAAGATGCTTTATGGCATTTATGATCTCGCCAGGCAAGGATATTTTTCTGAGAATGCAACGGTCGTAGCGGTACATACGGGCGGCTTGCAGGGGAGAAGTAACGAGTTGGATATGGACTTATTTTCAAGCTGAGGCTAGTAAGCTGGAGCATTTTCAAGAAGTGCTATTTTAGGAGAGAAAAATGATATAATTTGACCCTCTCTACTGGAGACTAACTATGGAAACGATTTTCACTACCGAGCGCGTCAGGCCATTGCTGGCACGGGTTCGGGAATTTGTCGAAACAGAACTTATACCACTTGAAAATGGCTTTTCGCATACTAATCTCGGGACTATAATTCCGATTCTCGATCAAAAGCGTGAACAGGTTAAAGCTATTGGGTTATGGGGATTACATCTTTCCAAAGAAGCCCGTGGGCATGGGCTGACACTTTGCGAATTTGGGCAAATCAGCGAAGTCTTGGCTCACGCGCCTTTTTTTGGTCATTACGTATTTGGTTGTCAGGCCCCCGATATCGGCAACACTGAACTGCTTCATAAATTCGCATCGGACGAGCTGAAAGAGCGGTATCTGGAACCACTTATGGCGGGCAAAATTCGTTCCTGCTTTTCGATGACCGAACCCGATTTTGCCGGTTCAAATCCCACCCGCATGGCCACACTCGCTATGCGTGACGGAAACGAATATGTTATCAATGGTCGTAAATGGTTTACGTCATCGGCTGATGGAGCCGCCTTTGCAGTAGTCATGGCCGTGACTAATCCCGAAGCAGTTCCGCACCAGCGAGCCAGCATGATTATCGTCCCAACCGATACACCGGGCTTCAAAATCGAGCGCAATATTCCGGTATTTGGTGAAGCGGGTGAAGGCTGGTTTAGCCACGCCGAAGTTACCTATACCAATTGCCGGGTGCCCATCTCGAACGTGATTGCGGGTGAGGGTATGGGCTTCCGACTGGCGCAGGAGCGGCTTGGGCCGGGGCGCGTTCATCATTGTATGCGATGGGTTGGCAACGCCGAAAAAGCCTTAGACCTCCTGTGTAGACGGGCCGCCACGCGTGAAATTGAGGATGGTGTAATGCTGGGCGAGAAGCAATTCATACAGGATTTTATTGCCGAAAGCCGGGCGGAAATTGATGCCTGCCGGTTGTATGTGCTCAATACGGCTTACATGATTGACACGGTTGGCGTAAGCAACGTACGCGATGCTGTGTCGGCTATTAAGTTCTACGTCGCCAACGCCTTTTTGCGGGTGCTTGACCGGGCGATTCAGGTTCATGGGGCCTTGGGCGTTACAGACGATACGGTTCTGTCTGCCATGTATCGTCACGAGCGGGGTGCCCGTATCTGGGATGGTGCCGATGAAGTGCATAAGCAAAATTTAGCGATCAATATTCTGAAAAACTACGGCCTTGATATTAAGCAAAAAGCCCGCGAATTGCGTCAGTTTCGCCAACTGATGAAAACTGAGCAGGTTTGAGTGTAGAGTAGATAAGCCCGAGCGGTGACGAAAAGCGTTATCCCACATTTTTATTAGCCGATATGATTACTCCTGATCTGCCCCGATCTGTTCGCTTGGGCGAAGAACTTGACTTGCCTACACTTACTGCGTATCTCCAGTCTCATGCCCCTGAAGTGGGAGCGGTGCTGGACGTTCGGCAGTTTTCGGGTGGATTCTCGAACTTGACCTATTTACTAAAAACGGCCGATCAGGAATACGTACTACGCCGACCGCCGTTTGGGGCCAACATAAAAGGGGGGCACGATATGGGACGCGAGTTTCGGGTATTGTCCTTGCTGAAAGGGCACTACGATAAAATACCAGACCCAGTTGTGTATTGCGAATCGCCCGATGTTATGGGCGCGCCATTCTATATCATGACGCGGGTGCCGGGCATAATTTTGCGACCGTCTATGGCCCCCACGTTAACAATTTCACCCGAACGAATGCGTCAGTTATCCGAAGCCTTGGTGGACAACTTGGTGGCTATTCATGGCTTAAATATAGAAACCACCAGACTCGATCAATTGGGAAAACCGGAGGGCTATGTGCAGCGGCAGGTGGAAGGCTGGAGTAAACGTTATCGTAACGCAGAAACGGATAAAATTCCCGGAATGGACCGCGTTGAAAATTGGCTTCAGGACAATTACCCTACCGACCAAGCGCCCGCTTTTCTGCACAACGATTACAAATACGACAATGTACTGCTGGTTCCTGATGACGCTACTAGCGAACCAATGCCGGTTATTAAAGGAGTGTTGGATTGGGAGATGGCGACCGTGGGCGACCCGCTAATGGATTTAGGCGCTACGCTGGCGTATTGGTCAGAAGCGGGTGATAGCCCGGCTTACAAAAACTTCAATCTAACGTGGCTACCCGGTAACTTGACTCGGCAGGAAGTCGTGACTCGCTATGCCGGACAAAGTGGCCGCGACCTGAGCGGTATTCTATTTTATTACGTATTTGGTCTCTATAAAAACGCCGTGATTGCCCAGCAGATTTATGCTCGCTGGAAACAGGGATATAGTCAGGATGCGCGCTTTGGTCATCTGTTGCCTATGATTATTGAATTGGCTACTAAGGCAACTGGGACTATTGAGAGCGGAGATATATAGGGAAGATTGACTTCGTTAACTACTGCACACTGGCTCGGCGCAGTCGATCGTTCATCGCCCAGCCCAGCCCTTCATTTGACAGCGGTTCCGCATAAATGACGTCAATGGGTAACGTATCTAATGCCCGTAGATAAGCGAAGAGATTTTTTGCTGCTTCGTTCAGGTCGCCGGTGGGAGAGAGGATGCGCTGATTTTCAGGACGAAGTCCACCAAATGGCTCCCGGAAAACTAAGGCACCAACCCGTTCGCCAGGTTGGGGACTAGCCCCCGCAGGCAAGAGAATCAATGGTTTACGGGGCGCATAGTGGCTGCTCAACATCCCCGGTGCTTTTGGGTTAGACGTTGAATGAGTTCGTACGGAGACAGGGCCGATTACTTGTTCAATCTTTTCCAGGGCTATGCCGCCTAGTCGAAACACCGTGGCTATGTTGTTCTCAAACCCGATAATAGTAGATTCTATACCAATCCCGGCCGGGCCGCCATCCAAAATATAAGGTATCTGATCGCCCAGTTGATCGGCAACATGTTGGGCGGTGGTTGGGCTGATATATCCAAATGGATTGGCACTCGGAGCCGCCAACGGGAAGTTGAGCGAGCGCAGTAAGTCGAGGGTAAGTGGATGGTTTGGAATCCGAACAGCAACGGTGGACAAACCTGCTGTGACAAGATCAGGAATTAGATCTCGTTTGGGCAGAAGTAGCGTCAGGGGACCGGGCCAGAAGGTTTCAGCCAGTTGTTGGGCAAGGTCTGGAATGTCCGTAACAAACTGGTCAAGTCTGGCCAATGAGTCTGTATGAACAATGAGCGGATCGAAAGACGGGCGATTTTTAACCCGAAAAATTGTCAGGATAGCATCGGGATTAAGCGCATTACCCGCCAACCCATAAACTGTTTCGGTTGGGATGCCTACCACATTCCCCACTTCCAGGAACGCTTTCGCAATCTCCTTATCTGTACCTATCTGTGCCATGATGTTCGTGCCACAAAGATAGGCAGGAATGAGTAAGGGTAGTTAAGTATAGATAGAACGGCTTCTGTTCATGACTAACTTAACTACCCTTACTCATTCCAGATTATAGTTAATGATGCCCGCCGGGCCCATGAACGTGACCGTGCGTCAGTTCATCAGCGGTAGCCTCTCGAACGTCAATTACTTCCACGTCGAAATGTAGATCCTGGTCGGCGAGGGGATGGTTCGCGTCAACGGTTACCGTTTCCGGGCCAACCTCTGTAACGGTAATCATCTGGCCATCATTGGCTTCAAACTGCATACCAACCTCAATTTTTTGTCCGCCGAAAGCCTTGAGCGGCACTTCTTCTACGAGTTGAGGGTCACGTTTGCCATATCCTTTTTCGGGGGCAACATCTAATTTGAGTTTGTCACCTTTTGTGCGGCCTTCCAATCCTTCTTCCATGCCGGGAATGAGGTTATTTGCGCCGTGCAGATAATACAGTGGATCCCGTCCCTGGCTGGAGTCCAGTACGTTACCGTTGCTATCGCGCAGCGTATAGTGGATGACGGCTACTTTGTCTTTTGTAATATTCATGATTGATCTTACCCTGGGTTGTTTTTTACTGATAACAAACGAACCGGCAAAATTGCTTTTTTACTTGTAAATAAATTTACTGACGACCTTTTTTCTTGGTCTAATTTGTTTGCTTCGTATTGCCCGAACTGCGGTCAAGCGGAAATTACTATCTTTGTTTTATGAATGAGCGGTTCAAATTTTGGCTCAAACGCGTCGGTTGGGGTGGTTTTCTATTCTTTCTCATCAAAGGTCTCCTGTGGCTCTTGATTCCATACCTTATTGCTAAGGGCGTTCTGTCCAGGTAATCCTTTTCGCTGAATTTTAGCCTGTTACTCTTTCCATAATTTCCCGTACGATAAGTTGACCTGGGTGGCCTAGTTAATCAATTCCGTATTTTTTATACATTCAGTGTTAGTTTCAGTAAAACTGAATGTGTGAATTGACTAATTGGTACTGGCGTTATGCAGGGAGTGAGGAGGGAGATTTCTTGTCTGCCAAGGATAGGAATAGTGTTGATTGCTGGTATGCTACTGTCGCTGACTGGTGTTCGGGCAACACATATCATTGGTGGCGACGTGAGTATGAGCGCAGTTGGTAAAACACCTGGGCTTTTCCGGTTGCAATTGAATCAGTATTGGGATGAAACCAAAACTAGTGCTGGCAACCGCGACCCATCCGTTACCTTACTGATTTATCGCAAACAGAATCCCGCCCTTATCGAGCGAATTGACCTTCAGCTTCAGGAAACGCTGCCGCTTACATTCGACAATGCGGCCTGTGCCACCCTCCGGCAGTTGAGTTTCACGCAAGCCAAGTATTATGAGACTTACCAGTTTGATACGAAAAAATATACCGACCCTGGCGGTTATTATATAGTTTGGGAGCGCTGCTGCCGGAACGATAACCTTACAAATGTAAATAGCAGCACGGCCGATGGAGTAGCTATGGTATTCTATCTTGAGTTTCCGCCGATGACGAAGAATGGATCGAACTTCAGCAACTCGGCTCCTGATTTTCTCGTGCCCAACGGTGATTATATCTGTATCAATAAAGCGTTTACGTTCAATGCTGAAGCGACCGATGCCGATGGTGACCAACTCCGGTATTCGCTTGTGACGCCCCTAAATGGCTATACCACCCGAGGAGCGCCAATAAGTGTTGACGAATCACCCCAGGCCAGTTACCCGACAATTAGCTGGGCATCAGGCTATAGTCTGGCCAGCATTATTCCCGGCAATCCGCCCCTGAGCATTGATCCCACAACTGGTCAGCTTACGGTGCGGGCAACGAAGGAAGGACTTTATCTATTTACAATACAGTGCGAAGAGTACCGGAATGGTGAACGTATCGGTGTTGTCCGGCGGGATTTTCAACTGCCGGTAGTAGACTGCTCTAAAAATACGCCACCACCGGCAGTCGTACTGGCCAATGGTACACCGACGTCAGAACTTGCCTGGTGTGCGAGCAGACCGTTAGTGCTTACGGTAGAGAAGAACCCGGTATGGGCGTATCAATGGCAAAAAGACGGAGTCAACTTGCGGGGTTCAACTGCCGATACGCTTCAGATAACACAGTCGGGGGTGTATACCGTTGTGAAGAGTCAGGCTAAAGTCTGCGCGAACGATACGCTGTCTCAGGCCGTAAAGGTTACCCTAACCGCCTTTACCCCCATTAAGATAGCAGTAATGAGCCCAAAACCTTATTGCATGGGTGACACACTTACCTTGCAAACCGATGGACAACCCGACTACCACTATCAATGGCGTCGCGATGGGAAGGATATCATAGGCCAGCAACAGGCCACAACTAAGGTCTATCAATCAGGGAATTACGGCGTTTTTGTTAAGTCTTCTTTAGTGGGATGTGACGGTAAGGATAGTCTGGACATAACGATAAATGCCCGGCCAACTGCCCATATTAGTGCGTCGGCTGGGAGAGTTTGTCCTGATTCGTCTATCCAGCTTACGGCAACTGGTGGTACTCATTACACATGGCAACAGGATGGCACAAAACTAATCGCTGACACAACGAGCCAGATCACGGCGCATGAGGCCGGTATGTATCAAGTCACGGTTACCGCCCCAACTGGCTGCACAGTCCTCTCCGACAAGTTTACACTGGCGCAATATGATCGTCCGGTTGTACAGTTCGATTCCATTGCAACCGTCTGTATGGCAAACCCGACAATCCTTTCCTTAGCGGGACAACCTGCGGGTGGTGTCTATGCCGGAGTTGGCGTGCAGGCCAATCGGTTCGACCCGGCGGCTGCGGGTGTGGGTCGGCATGAGCTAACTTACACAATAACATCGGCTGATGGTTGTCGGGCTTCACAAAATCGTTGGGCAGTCGTATCGGCTGGCCCAGTAATAACCGGGCCGACTACGTATGGCATCGTGAAAGGAACCACTGTTCAGTTACTAACCCAGAGTAGTGAGCCTATCAATCGCTACCAATGGGAGCCGCCGGCCTTCCTGAATCAAACAGACATTGCCAGTCCTCAGGCTAGCCCGGTCGAAACGACCCCGTATCAGTTAACGGCTGTCAGCGTGAGCGGATGTACGACAACATTCTCAGTATTGGTTGAAGTGATAGAACCGCTATACATCCCGTCGGCCTTTTCGCCCAACGCCGACGGGTTAAACGATTTGTGGGTTATTTCAAATATCAGCTCATTTCCAAATGCTGAAGTGTCGATTTATAGCCGATGGGGCGAACTGATTTTTTTCTCAGAGGGGTATGCTCAACCGTGGGATGGTACTTATCAGCAAGAAATCGTACAAACGGGCATCTATACCTACCAAATTCGCACCGGCACCGATGCAGCCGCAATGACCTATCGGGGGCAACTGACGGTTGTTCATTAGCCAAAAATGGTCCTTTCACTCTTTTTCTTGTTCTCTTAAGCAATTTACTAACCCCTATTGACCGTTTAATCAATAAATAGGGGCGATTGCTTCGGGCTTGTCTGTTGGACGGGTCGTATGTTTCATTTTTCACTATATCCAAAATGAATAGGAAACCATATCTCAACTTGGCATTGGCATTTGCCCTGCTTGCTAGCACGTACGCGTCTGTTGTCGCGCAGAATCAGAACTCGGCGAATCAAACCACTACGACAACCACCACGTCAAGAACGGGTAGTTCGACCGGAAAAGATTTGGCGATTAGTGCCGCTAAATCAGCTAATCACACGATATTATTCCGGGCGTTGCGCGTATCGGGTCTCACGGAGCAAGCCAGTGGAAAAGGACCATATACCGTTTTTGCGCCCACGAATGAGGCTTTCGATAAACTCCCGGCAGGAACGGTAGATGAGTTATGGAAGCCAGCAGCCAAATCTAAATTGATAAAATTACTAGCTTACCACGTTGTGAAGGGAAAATATACGGCTGACCAATTGCAGGAGGGCCAGAAACTAAAGACCGTTACGGGTGGCACCTTGACTGTAGGCAAGCAAGGCGATACGATAACCATTACCGACGGTGCGGGAAATACCGCGACGGTTAACCAGGCCGATGTTGAGGCCAACAACGGCATCGTACATTCCATTGATACGGTTCTTATGCCCACTACGGCTGGACAATAATTCGTGCTGGTTTCGTTTAACGCAAAAACGCCGAAATAGTATTTCGGCGTTTTTGCGTTAAACAGTCTATATTTTTACTGTTCTCCAGCTTTACTGATTGATAGTCTCCGATGTCCTATCAGGGCCAAAAATTAGAAACAATACGACCAGTTACCGGTTAGAAAGTAAATGATTACTCAAAACGCAAACGTTATGGAAAATCAGGAAGAAGACGATATTATTCGAGCTAAGCAGGCCATTTCACCTGCTGGCTTAGGCGATCAGTCAGTTGAAGGAAATAGTGGGCCGGGTAGCGAAATTGATGCCGAATCCTTACCCCCGGATGAACTGGAAGATGAATATATGGATGGCGAAGAGCCCGGAGCGAACGTGCATATGACCCATCCTAACCGCAATCCAAATCCCAAGCCGGATATTGACAAACCAGCTTATAGTTAGTACGGAAGGCGTTTCCATAAGAAACGCCTTCCGTATTTGTAGCGTTATCTTAAACCAGATAGCCCTACTCCGACGATCACCCGGCTCACCATCACTACAAAACTTAATTTGCCAGCATTAGTACTAAGCTCTGTAAATCCTGATAGATGGACCGTACTGATGACTGGAGCTGATTCAGCATGTTTGCCCGATTGTGCAGATCATCTGCCTGATAATTACCGCCCTTCCCGAAATACAAATCCTGTTGCTCCTTCGACGCACCATTCAGCACGTAGTCCTGCCAGCGCTGACGAATATTATGGCTAATGGAGTGTTGCCCAATGTTACTAAACAGCTTCTCATTTAGTACGTACCACACTATCGGTGGATAGACCGACGACTGTTTGGGCTGGTACCAGATGTCTGTTAGCAGATTACGCTCGTGTTTGAACTCAACAGAACGATTGGACGAAAATGCAGCTAGTCCACCAAATCCGGCACTGATGACCCCACCACTAACACCCACCACTTTGGTAGCATCAACGGAACGAATAAGGGTGGTCGCTACAGTTGTGGCAGCTCCTAAAACAACCGAGAGAATAGTGAGCCGTCTGATGCGCTGAGTATCGCGCTGATCTAGATACGTAGCAATTTGGTCGGCGCGTTCGCCTTCACAATCCAATTCAGCGGCCAAACCAGAAATTTGAGTCGATGCCAGCAAGAGACGGTTAAGGATTTGCTGGCGTTTGTTAATGCTTTCCAGTCGAGCGTCGGGTTGCGTGCTCCTTTCCAGGTTAATTAATTCCCGAAGCAAGGGTAAAACACCCGTAGCATTCGCCAGTAATAAGTCGTGTTGAGAATACCGAGGAGTTAAACTGGTATCAGCTTGTAAAATCGACTCGATGTTGGGTTGGGGAAGGTAAGCCGCATCGTACTTGTACTGGATACTGGGCGCACAGTAGTTATCGGATAAGCTTACCATCGGTTGGTTTTTAACCGAACGGCAAGATGTTAAGAGACCGATGAAGTAGAGAAAAAAAATAAAGTTTATAAGTAATAGCTTCATCAGGGAGTTAACTAGATAGGGCCTTGTTCCCGTAGGTAATCCTACAACCAATGACCAACTTGCCATGTTATAGGTATTAAGCAAGCATATAGAACAAATATATATGGATACGAGGAAAATCAGAATTGGTATAGCCGTGATAGTAGGTCTGGTGGTTATATTTTTTGTGGTAAAGCAATTTATCCCGAATAAGACTACCAAGACAAATCAAGCCCATGTTAAGCCGGACGAAAAGAAAGCCGAACTACCAGTCCGGCAAGTAGCTCAATTACTGCATCAAGCTTGCCAGTACGCCGATTCAATTGGTATTGATACGACCCGCTACGGGAGTGATTCAGAGGTAAGCGAAAGCAAGCTGACGAATGTGCTACTGGAAATACGTTATGGCAAAAAGCCCTCACGTATGGTATTTACTGGACTACATGAGAAAGTAGATTCGGCTTGGGCAATGAAAGCAGACCCAACTACACTGGCTACGATTTCCTCATTTGCGCCTTATAATCAACTCGTTGGATATTACAGCCAACTTCAGAAACAGGGCAGAACTAATCCGGCTATGGCTGATTCCTTGCGGTTGATTCGGCAGACGCTTAACTTTTATCGATACATTAATCGCTTCGATCCGGATCAATTTGTATTGGTTAACATTCCGGCGGGTGAATTGAACGTGTTCGACCGGACAGGCAAGCGACTGCTACCGATGCAGGTAATTGCGGGCAAGCCCGACAAGCGGACGCCCTGCATGGCTACTTACATTCAGGATATTGTGATGTATCCGTACTGGAACGTGCCGCGAAATATCGCCCTGGAGGAAATGCTACCCCGGATGAAACGGAATTTAGCCTACATCTACAATCAAAATCTCCAGATTCTCGACGAAAAGAACCACGAAGTTGACCCGGAAGATATTGATTGGGACGGTATGTCAACTACGAATTTTCCATACCGTGTTCGGCAGGCATCTGGTTGTGAGAACTCGCTGGGGTTATTGAAATTTAATTTAGCGAATCCACTGGCGATTTATCTACACGACACCAATAGCCGCGACTTGTTCACGACCACCAATGATCGTTGGCGGAGTCATGGCTGCGTGCGGGTTCAGAAGCCTGTCGAGCTGGCTAACTTAGTGCTGGGTGCTAAAACCTTCGATGCTGAGTTTATGAACAAATGCCTGATTGATCAGAAACCCCGGACCCTGCCCATTCCAAAACCGTTTCCAGTTTTTATCGTCTACAACACAGCTGATATTGATGCGGACGGAAAGCTTCGTTTCTACAAAGACGTGTATTCACTGGACAAATAAGCTGACTGCTTCAGGTAATCTGGGTTGGGCGAGTAAACGAAAAGGCACGAACCTCCTTTAACGGCTTGAATAATGCCTTTCGATTCGGCATAGGGCACGGCTGGGCAACCCTGGCTACGCCCTAATCGACCAGTTTTGCGAATAATAGCCTCGCAAACGTAGTCAGCGCCATGCAAAACGATATTCCGGTTGTAGACGTTGTCGTTGAAGCCTTTTTCCAGTCCTTTCAATTGCAACGAAAGGCCGTGTTTGCCCATGTACGTGTTGAGGGTCTGGTAAAAACCCAGACTACTCTGAAACGACGATTGAGCATTGGAAAAGCGATTCGCAACGAGGTCGCCGGAATTACGTCCGTGGGAAACGTAGGTATTGAAAAGTAGTTTCTTGCGGAACAAGTCAACCACATATAACCGTTTATGGGATGAAGGCTGGCTGAGGTCAACAATTGTCAGCATAGATTTGGCCGTATCTGTCTTTTGCCAACCGCGTAGCGCATACTCAAAAACGCTTTTCTGCAAACCAGCCTGACTCAGTTTTAGCTGGTCATACACGTCGAGATGGGCAATTGATTTGGTCTTTTTTGCCGCTATAACTGGCGTTTTAACGGCTATATTAGGAACGGTTTTGTATCCGGTGCTGGCAAAGTAAACGACTACCAACGCAACCATCAGCAAAAGCACGTTCCTCATACCTACAAAATAGCGATGTCGGGATTTACGAGGATGCATATAAATTAAACGCGGTTGCGGGTAGTTTGATTCGATGAAGATACCACTTTTTCGCCAAATAAATTAGCATGACTCCTTACGAACAAGCCGTCCGAACCGAACTGATTCGCTGGCAGCAAGCCATGCAAAAGTCGCCCTCAACGTTTGGGCGACTATCAACGTCGTTGCAACGCCGAATTAATCGGCTAATTCCTAACCGCATACATACCATTGTTACCGCTACCATCAAGCAGATGACGCGAGCTGTTTTGTTCGGAGCCGAGTTTCTGAACCGTCAGCCGGTAGAAGGCCAGACGCTGATACAACGTGATGCAGCCGTTGCTAGACGCATCGAGTTCTACAAAAAAACCAGTGCAGCCGAAGGGGGCGTTACGGGCGCGGGCGGCTTTCTGATGAGCCTCGCCGATTTCCCTATATTGCTCAGTCTGAAAATGAAAATGCTTTTTGAGATTGCCAGTTTGTACGGCTATTCGGTGAGCGACTACCGCGAACGGGTCTTTATACTGTATGTTTTTCAACTGGCCTTTTCGAGTCAGGAGAGTCGGCAGGTGGTCTATCAATACATTGCCGACTGGCCCAACCATAGCCGCCAATTACCCAACGATATCAATCAATTCGACTGGCTGACGTTTCAGCAGGAATACCGCGATTATATTGATTTAGCGAAGATGGCGCAATTGATTCCGGGCATCGGGGCAGCCGTTGGTATTGTCGTCAATTATCGGCTCGTCAATCAACTGGGCCGCACCGCCATGAATGCCTATCGGATGCGCCTACTAGCCGAAAATCGTGCCTTGCTGACGGAATAGTGAGGGATTGGTGTGGTGATGGTTTGACTATTCACCCAACGACCCAAAGGGCTGATGGTAAACAAGTTATTTTCCTGAACGCGAGACGCTTGCGACCCTTACACCCTTTCCTGGTTGGGCTGAAAACTTTCCCAACCGGCGAGCGTCCTGTCAGCGGAAAGCTACCCCACGCGGAGCAAATCAAAAACGCACGGTCCAAACTGCTCAACCTTGTTAACGCCCAAATGCTCGTTGTCAAAGCACACCTCTATTATCGGACTCTACCTGTTCGTTAAAATGTCCAACTTGATAAGTTTTACGGTTGATAAATTTTGGAAACTTTCTTCATATTTCCCTAAAAATATCATAGTAATCTCAGCTATTAATTTGTTATCGCTGATCCTAATAATTTTAATATTTGAAACATCGATTGGCGCGTGAGCATAATTTATATAGACAGAATTTTCATTATAATCCGGCTCAGGATTGATAGGTAGCTTTATATTACGTCCGACTAGTTCTTTAAATAACCAGATTTCTCCTAAAAACTTACTCAAAAAAATATTTATTGATGAGTTTTGAAAGCCAAAAAATAACGACAAGTGTAATTCTGCTTCTTTTTTAGAACTTTCAAAATCTATGTACTCAATGTCTTCAAAAAAGATGATAGTACGGAAGCCGCTTAGAGGTTGTCCATTCTCAGTCGATCTGATTATATCAGTGACAATACGTCCTTCCTTAAAAACAACTTTACGTTCAAGTTCTAAAATTGCTGGCATTAGTTAATTTTTTAGAAAAAGTCGAACGCACATTTGCCCGTTGTCGCCCGTATTCTTTTTGTAAGCTTGACTAATTACAACCTGCTGACTGTCAGTCGAAACGCACTTAACTCATTTGCTGCTTACCAACTCATAAGTGCGTCTTGTCGGCGGAAAGCTGACCTATCGAGACGCGCTGGATGTCGCCCGGATGCTGGAGTGTCGCACACATGATACCCGCTTCACCCAACTTAGTATTATACATAAAGTCGCTTAATTTTATCATCCTGATTATCAATCAATAGTCATTAAGTGTCACTTCGGTATTGATGACTCTTTGTTTGGTCGAGGTTACTCCTAAACTGTAATGGTAAGTAACCAAATTGATGCATACAAGTAAATTGCCGAAAAGAGTACTAATTCAGTACGTCGGCTGGTAGTTGAACTCTGCTTGAACTACTGAATCAGCCGGACTGCTTACCTCTTTTGCAGGAATTGTATTCAACTATTTAAAACGAATAGGCTATCTGCGCCAACAGACTTAGCTCGTAGGAAGGATTATATGTGCTGGTTCCGCCCAATTGTCCCAAATTATACGTCCAAATTGGTTGGGCCATCAGCGTATAACGTCGATTGAGTTTGTACTGCATTCCAGCCCCAACTAGGACATGGAAAATTGGACGGCTACTGTTTTCAAGTCGCAGATATTGCGTTGATTGCCCACTCCGGGTAACAATTACCCGAGCTGCTATGGGAATGTCGGTTAGAACGCCAAATGAAAAATAGGGCGATAATCGTTTGGTCGATAAAACGTAGTTTAATAGCACGGGAATGCGAATTACCCGTTTGCGGAGCGTAATTGTCCCCTCGCCCGCAACCGCTTGACGGGCTTGCCGCGTGGTCAGTTGTTGATACCAGATGCCCGACGAGACCGACCAGCCCGGTGCGTAAGTATACCACAGCGACAAACCAGCCGAATAACCCGACGCCCACCGGTTTCCATTCAAATAAACTGGCTCCACAATCTGACCATCGCTATCAGGATATAGAAAACGAGTCGTATAATGTGTGTCCGAAAGGGTAGGAGTAACCGTTGCCAAAATCGACAGTTTTTGCTGTCCGAACAACAGAGCAGTTGGGAACCACAAAAGGGCAAGCAGAAGACGTAGATTCGTGTTCATAACGAAGATGCCATTTTTGGGATGGTCGATTAAAGATAAGCGCACAACCGAACAGTGGAGTAACTTAGCCCGAAAATTACCAATTCGATACCCTCCGCTCATGCTCTTTTTAAGCCTCAGCATTTTACTCTCAGTGCTCTTGCTGCTGAATTTCCGTTTGTTTCCACGTTATGAAGTCAATACATTTCAGGCAATTGTATTCAACTACCCGGTTTGCTTTCTGACGGGGCTGCTGTTATTGCCTGCCGGACAATCGTTTACAATCGACTTTTCTCAGACCTGGACGTGGCTTTCTTTGGGGCTTGGCGTGGGATTTATTCTGACGTTTCTGCTGTCGGGGGCGTCCACGCAGCGCATGGGCATCACGGTTACGTCGCTGGCCAACAATTTGTCGCTGGTAATTCCGGTCTGTTTTAGCCTGTTTGTCTTTCGTACGGGTGGAGGAACGTCTGGTTTCGATACGTTCAACTATTTGGGTTTAGTACTCGCGGTGGTAGCCGTGGGTCTGAGTACGTACAAGAAAGAGCCAGCCGCATCAAATCAAAGTGATTCTCCGACCTTGAAACCATCCCGATTAGGTATAAATGTCCTTTTACCGATTGGCGTATTTTTGCTGTATGGCGCAACAAATACCATGATCAATTACATGAATCTGCACTACATTCCGTCAACTGACAAAACTATTCAGGTTACGTTGACAATGGTTTTGGGAGCCGTCGTGGCCGGATTAGTAATGCTGATTGTGCGAATAATTCAGGGTAAGGAAACAATTCAAGCCAAAAGCCTGATAGGGGCCGTGACGCTCGGCGTACCGAATTTTCTAAGCTTCTACACATTGTTGCTGGCGCTATCGGCCTTTGGCAGTAACGGTGCTTTTGTGTATCCGCTTTACAACATTGGTGTGATTCTGCTGGCTGCGCTGCTGGCAACTCTATTTTTCCGAGAGCAACTGTCTACTGCTAACAAGATAGGCCTGGGATTAGCCGTGTTGGCTATTGGCCTGATTTCGTGGCAGGAGTTGGCAAAAGCAGTTTGAGTACGTTCAAAAGTAAAAAAAAGGTAAGTCCGTACTTTAACTTAAAGATTGCCTTCCTTGGCCTAAACAATGAACCGTGATGAATAGAGAGAATACCGTTCGCTACACTGTTGCTTTCTCTATGCTAATTGTCTTTCTGCTGGCTATGGCTGGTTGCACCACGAAAAAGCAGGAGGATAAGCCACCAACCCGCCGGAATGCCGTACCACCCAATATCATCTTTATTTTCTCGGACGATCATGCCTACCAAGCCATTAGCGCTTATGGAAGTAAGTTGGCGAAAACACCGAATATAGACCGTATAGCCAACGAAGGAGCTATTTTGCATACCAATGTAGTAACCAATTCTATTTGTGGACCGAGCCGGGCCACTTTACTCACCGGAAAATATAGCCACCTGAACGGCTATAAAGTCAATGAAAAGGTATTTGACATAAATCAGCCGGTATTCTCCGAAGAGCTACAGAAAAACGGGTATCAAACGGCTTGGATTGGTAAAATGCATCTTGGTAGTTTGCCCAACGGATTCGATTACCTGAACGTTCTGCCTGGTCAGGGGCAGTATTACAACCCGGATTTTGTCAATTCAAAACGCGATACAGTTCGGTATCCCGGCTACGTGACCAACGTTGTTACGAAACTTTCGCTGGACTGGCTCAACCAGCGCGATGCAACAAAACCGTTTTTTCTGGTAGTGGGCCATAAAGCAACTCACCGCGAATGGTTGCCCGATTTGCCTGATTTGGGTGCTTACGATACGGCTAATTTTCCGCTGCCTGCTACGTTTTATGACGACTATACCGGTCGTGAAGCCGCTAAGAATCAGGATATGACCATCGATAAAACGATGCGGCTAAAAGAGGATTTAAAAGTACACGCCGACTACGAGAAAAGCGATATTTATAACCGCTTTACGCCCGAACAGAAAAAGCCTTTTTACAATTATTACGAAAATAAAATAAGTAAAGAGTTTGATGCTAAAAAGCTAACAGGCAAAGCCTTAATCGAGTGGAAATATCAACGGTATCTGAAGGATTATCTGGCAACGGCTCGTTCTCTTGATCGCAATATTGGTGCGTTACTGGACCATCTGGATAAAACGGGTCTGGCTAAAAATACAGTCGTTATTTATGCCTCCGATCAGGGGTTTTATTTGGGCGAACACGGCTGGTTTGATAAGCGATTTATTTACGAAGAATCCCTAAAAACACCTTTCGTTATTCGTTATCCGGGCGTGATCAAACCCGGTACTCAGGTCAATGACCTAATTTCTAACATCGACTGGGCACCAACTCTGTTGAATCTGACCGGAACTGCCATTCCGAAAGACATTCAAGGTGAGTCGTTTCTTCCGTTGCTAAAAGGCGAAAAAACACCTTGGCGCAAAGAAGCCTATTATCATTACTACGAATTCCCGAAACCGCACCACGTTTACCCGCATTTTGGTATACGTACGGATCAATATAAATTGGTTCGTTTCTATGGACCGAAAGATTTCTGGGAGGTGTATGACCTCAAAAAAGATCCGCACGAATTACATAATCTGTATGGCACAAAAGGCTACGAAGCCATAACTGCCAACCTGAAAATAAAGCTGAAGGAACAGATACGGAAATACAAGGATGATGAGGCCGGAAAAATTTTGGAAAGTAAGATTTAACATAGGTAACGCCTTATTGCTCTTCGCCTTTTCTGTTGCATTGGTGGGCTGTAACTCGGCCAATCAATCAACGAACGAACAGGCGCAAGCAGCTGATACTGGTGCTTACTGTGTTGCAAAAGGTATGCCTTCACGCGTAATGGCTGTTCGTCAGGCAGCTTCCGGTAGCAAATCAGGAGCGACTGGTAGCGACAAAATGGTTTTGATTCCGGGTGGTACGTTTCAGATGGGAGCCGATGAATTTCCTGATGCCCGGCCACTGCATTCGGTTACGGTTAATGGTTTCTGGATGGACGAGCATGAGGTTACCAATGCTGAATTTGCCCGTTTTGTGGCTGCCACTAAGTACGTAACGGTAGCTGAACGCCCGTTAAATCCAAATGATTATCCGGGTGTTCCAGCCGAACAATTAGTGCCCGGTTCAGCGGTGTTTACGCCACCAACTCAAAAGGTCTCGCTGGCCAATCCGTTGCAGTGGTGGGAGTACGTGAAAGGGGCTAGTTGGCAGCATCCCAACGGTCCGAAAAGTAGTATCAACGGCCATGAGAACGAGCCCGTCATCCACGTTAGTTACGACGATGCCGCGGCTTATGCGAAATGGGCCGGAAAACGCCTGCCGACGGAGGCCGAATGGGAGTTTGCCGCACAGGGTGGAAAAGGCAACCGGACTTATTATTGGGGCGGTGAATTGAAACCAGCCGGCAAATGGATTGCCAATATTTACCAAGGCGATTTCCCCGCTCATAACACGACCGAAGATGGCTTTGTTGGAGCGGCTCCCGTCAAATCATTTCCGGCAAATCCGTATGGGTTATACGATATGGACGGTAACGTGTGGGAGTGGTGCCAGGATTTGTACCGACCTGATTACTATATGAAATCACCTGAAAATGATCCGCAAGGACCGGCTGATAGTTACGACCCCGACGAACCGGGAGCCGTGAAGCGCGTGCAACGGGGCGGCTCGTTTTTGTGCAGTGACCAGTATTGTATCCGGTATAAAGCGGGAAGTCGCGGAAAAGGAGAGGTAAGCAGCGGAAGTAATAACCTCGGTTTTCGTTGTGTTCGGGATAAATAAAAAACGATATTATATCAGGCAGATGGTGACTTATACCTTCAAAACTGACCCTGTAGTTTACCCGCCGATTTCCCGCCAAAATTTTGTATCTTTGTCGTTCAATCTGAACAGAAAATCACGTCATGGTATCGGTACAAAACGTCTCACTTCGCTATGGTAAGCGGGTTCTTTTCGACGACGTAACTATAAAATTTACATCTGGCAACTGTTACGGCGTTATTGGCGCTAACGGGGCGGGTAAATCAACGTTTTTGAAAATTATGTCGGGCGAGATCGAGCCACAAACGGGCTCGGTAATTATGACACCCGGCGAACGGATGTCGGTGCTCAATCAGAATCAGTCGTCATACGATGAATATTCGGTCTTGCAAACGGTTATTATGGGCAATAAACGCCTGTATGATATCATGCAGGAGAAAGACGTAATCTACGCCAAAACGGATTTTACCGATGCCGACGGTGAAAAAGCCGCCGAACTTGAATCGGAATTTGCTGAGATGAACGGCTGGGATGCTGAATCTGACGCAGCCAGTTTGTTGTCTGGTTTAGGTATTAAAGAAGACTTACATTATTCATTGATGAGTGACATTAATGGTTCCGAAAAGGTGCGGGTCTTGCTGGCTCAGGCTCTATTCGGTAGTCCTGATGTGTTGCTGCTTGATGAACCGACCAACAATCTTGATGTAGAATCGGTAAGCTGGCTCGAAAACTTCCTGGCTAATTTCAACAACACCGTCATCGTAGTATCCCACGATCGACACTTTTTGGATCAGGTTTGTACGCAGATCGTTGACGTTGATTTCAGCAAGGTAAAACTCTTCACCGGTAACTATTCGTTCTGGTATGAGTCGAGCCAACTGGCATTGAAACAACGTCAGGATCAGAACAAGAAGACGGAAGATAAGCGCAAGGAACTCGAAGAATTCATTCGTCGATTCTCAGCCAACGCGTCGAAATCCAAGCAGGCTACGAGCCGTGGCAAGTTGCTCGAAAAACTTACCCTTGAGGATATTCAGCCGTCATCGAGGAAATATCCTTATGTAAATTTCAAAGCTGAACGTGAACCCGGCGACCAAATCCTGACTGTCGAAAATCTGACGTATACGGCAGAAGACGGCACGAAACTATTTGAAAATCTGTCGTTTACGGTAAATAAACAGGATAAGATTTTCTTGTTTAGCCGCGATGGACTGGCCGTTTCTGCCTTATTAGACATTCTGGCAGGCGAGCGCAAAGCTGATTCGGGTACGTTCCGTTGGGGTATCACGATTACAAGTGCGTACTTCCCAACGGATGCTGAAAAAGAAAAATTTTTCCAGACCGATCTCAGTTTAGTCGATTGGTTACGACAGTATTCGGTTGAGAAAGACGAAAGCTTTATTCGGGGCTTTTTGGGCCGTATGCTGTTCTCGGGCGAAGAGTCGCTGAAGAAGGCAACGGTATTGAGCGGGGGCGAAAAAGTGCGTTGCATGCTATCGAGAATGATGCTTTCGGGTGCCAATACCCTGATGCTCGATGAACCAACGAACCACCTTGACCTTGAATCTATTGAGTCGCTGAATAATGGTCTTATTGATTTTAAAGGTCCGATTCTCTTTACATCGCATGATCACCAGTTTGTGCAGACCGTTGCCAGTCGCATTATCGAAATCACGCCGGTAGGCATCCTCGACAAGCTGATGACCTATGACGAATACCTCGCTGACGATCGTGTGAAGGCGCAACGCGAAGAATTATATGGAGCAATGGCTTAGAAATTAATTTGTTATACTAGTCAAAAAAGCCGCGCCAGTAGAAACTGAGCGCGGCTTTTTTTAGTACGTATTGTCAACTGTTGACCCGGATAATCTTACCCAAAACAGTATCTTAGAATCGTTTATTTATCATCATCGTCATCATCCTCTTCGGCACCGGCTAATTCAACAGGATACCGTTTTTTACCTTTAGTGGTAAACCATAAAATTCGATTCAGCAGGTCATCGTGGCCTCGGTCAATTTGGTGAAAACCATATCGAATAGACTGATTGGTAAAACGTAGAGAAGCTCCCTTCAAACCTGTTGGGGCTACGTTCATTTCCGTCAGGTCAACGCGATTAGGTAAGGCTTTGTAGGCAAATGATAAATCTGGGGTGGACGTAAAACAGTCGAACATGGGCAGGGCTGTGGCATCAATAACATTCATTGGTGGCAGACCCAGAATCTGTTCCATTGTCCGAACGATGCAGGTTTGATTATAATTCGTGTGAATAGTTTTTTGCAGGCGCGAGTAAGGGCTAATAATAAATCCGGTGGTCCGGTAGGCCGATACATGATCCCACCCCGCCTGCGAATCGTCTTCCGTAATAAAAATAACTGTCGAAGCAGCAAATCGGCTGTGTGTAATCGCATCGACGATACGCCCTACGGCTAAGTCATTATCGGCAACCATAGCGCTGGGTATTGGAAAGTTCGGGTTCATTCCGGCGGTATGATCATTAGGTAACGACATAACCATCAGGTTCGGTAAGTCGGCGTTCGGGTTGACGGCTGTTTCGTTTAATTCTTTGATGAACGCATCCGCGCGCATCTGGTCGCTAACGGTTTCATCATCACAACCTGGAAAATTCATAGAAAGCAAGGGCCTTACCCGCGAAATAGTTGTGGTATTGGTGAATGAAAAAGGCTTGCTTTCCTGCTGAAGCTGATACAATTTTTTCCAGTTATACTGTTTATTGTCGAAGGTACAGGAGCAGGCTTCTCCATACATGCGAACCGTCTTTCCATGATCGAGAGCGTTGTTCCAGATCAGCCCTTTTTTATCGTACACCATCGCATCATATAAGACGTGCGGGTAACTTCGGAACCAGGCCCGCACGCTTTTCTCCGTATAATCAGTGACAATAGCCGCGCTTGCCCAGTGGTGCCCTTCTGCCGACGACTTGCCGGATACATGGTAATTATCTAACAGCAAATAGTCCTGAGCAATCCGGTGCTGGTTGGGTGTTATGCTATCGCCAAATATGCACAATGAGGGCATTCCATTACCCTGCGGCATATCGCCCAGCACTTGGTCGTAGGTGCGATTTTCTTTGATAATATACAATACATGTTTAAAGACCGATGGTTCACCAATGCGTTCCGGTACGGGTTTAGGCACCATATTGGGCCGGGGTATAAGCTCCGTCAAAGCTAACCGAAATTGAAGGCTTTGTTTTTTTACTTTTTCCGTAAACGCTGCTAATTCAGACTCATTTGGTACGGGGATGAAGGAGATAGAGGCCAGTTGTTTATGCGAATTATACGCTTTCAGTGTGCCTTGAGACGGATTTTTGCCCTGTCCGCCCTGGTCAACCGGATTCGCTATCCGTGCACCAACAGCTTCTAAGTTTGTTACATAGAGTTCGCTGTTATGAAGCACAATACCCGACGGATATGCCTGAGTCGGAATGTATCCTTTGATGACATGGCTACCCGTATTGATCGTCGATCCTTTGCTTCCTAACTCAACAACACAGATTGCGTTGTCCATTCCATTCGCTACGTAGAGCGTAGTTCCCTGAGGATTAATGGCTAAAGCATTTGGCGTGCTGCCGATATAGCCGTTGCCTCGGTTGAATAAACCCACAAAAATGGAGTCGGTAACTTGTTGAGCCTGTACGTCAAGGACGGAAATATAATCGCTATTGCCGTTTGCTACATACAACAATCGCTGATCGGGACTACTGATAATGGCGTTCGGGTGTAGGCCAACTGGCAGTTCCCGTTCCGGTTTGCCTTGTTGTATATCAATTACAGAAACGGTGCCTCGTGCCATCGCGCCCGTTTTAGGGTCGATGTAGGCCGAACCCCAGGGCACACCGGCTGTTTCCAGTCCATCTGCGGCATTGGGAACCGGTCCGGCCCAGTTTGTAACGTAAGCTTTAGTGCCTATAAGAGTCAGACCGAACGGAGCAACTCCGGTCGGAGCTGTCCAAATCAAGTGTTTATCCGCTACCCTGACTTTAACCAATTGGTTATTTCCGTTCAAAACGGCATACAGGTATAACTCGCCCGCTTCTTCTTTCACGACAACTTCGTTGGGTAAAGCAATCGTGGCGGGAGCGACGGGCTCAAATGGAAAGGTCTGAACCAGTCGGGCGCGGGAGCCATCCCAAACCGCCTGAACCACGTATGAATTTGGCTTTCCCCGGCCACCAGCCCCCCAAAAAATATAGGTCGAATCGTGATAAACAACGGCTTTAATGCCCGAGAAAGAACTCATGCTTCCTTTGAGAGTTGAGCTTTTCGTATAGTCCCAGCGTGAAATTAGCTGACGCGTTTTAATATCAAAAAAAGCAAGGCCGAAGCGATCTTCAACGACTAACGTTTTTTTGTCAGGTAGCAGAGTTGCATCCAGACTATGATTTTCGACACTGCCATCGCCGAAACTAACAGATTGTCCGGCTGCGTCAATAATGCGATTATAGGGCATCAGAAACGGGGATTTGTCGCCCGCTAACGTACTGTCATCTGTAGTCGCTTTATATCGTGAAGAAAGGTTGTCGGGATTGCTGGTCGAAGGGCGAGACCGATGACATCCGCCCAGAATAAACAGAAGCAAAAGGTAAAAGAACCCGTAACGAATTGATGTAAAATTAATGTTCATGGTACGTAGTGGCAAGAAAGAATCAGGCTTATAAAGATAGGCGTTCTAATACCCAGCGAAAAGTAGGCATTGCAGGGTACCTGTTTGATTGGTTGGTTAAACATAACTGATGTTTCATGTCATTCAACATATCGATTGATTAAGTGATTGTGAACTCTGTTAGTCAGTTGCAAAAGCACAATGTTCCAGATAAAAAGTAGCTGATTACGACAAATCAGCTACTTTTTTAGCCAGTGAGGGTGGTTTTTAGTTGTAGTCTAAAGAACTAATTACCATCCGCTATTAACATGCATGTTTTTGATTTGATTGTTATTGGTACCGGCTCGGCTGGCGCAACTGTTGCTCAGGCTGCCCGCGAAGCTGGTAAAAAAGTTGCTATTATTGACAAATTACCCTTTGGTGGTACTTGTTCGCAACGCGGCTGCGACCCTAAAAAGGTACTGGTGGGTGTTGCTGAATTGATAGCCCGTTCAGAACAGATGAGTGGGAAAGGTATTTCCGGGTCGCCAACAATTAATTGGGCCGACTTAATGCGGTTCAAAAAAACATTTACAGATTCCGTTCCCCAAAGGACTGAAACTAAATTCGCTGATTTGAACATTCAATCCTTCCATGGTGCCGCTACGTTTTTATCAGCCAATACGGTGCGTGTTGGTGAGGAGGAATTGAAGGCCAGCCACATTGTTATTGCAACCGGACAACGGCCCAAACCGTTGGATATTCCGGGTGAGGAACTGCTCGTTGATAGTACTGGCTTCTTGGAACTTGCTGAGTTACCCAAAGAGGTTGTCATGATTGGCGGTGGCTACATTTCTTTTGAGTTTGCACACATTGCCGCCCGTGCAGGAGCAAAAGTCACAATTCTTCATCAGGGTAAACGACCATTGGAGGGATTCGATGCCGATCTGGTTGAGTTATTAGTCAAGGCAATGGAGTCTATTGGCATTCGAATTGTACTAGAGGCTAACGTAACCGCCGTTGAAGGGAAAGCAGATAAGTTGACAGTTCGTTATAGCCAACAGAGGAAAAGCCACTCTATTTCGACCAACTTAGTTATTCATGCCGCCGGGCGCGTGGCCGACGTAGCAGAACTGGACTTGGAAAAAGCTGGTGTTGAGCTTGATAAGAAAGGCGTGGTGGCCAATGAATATCTGCAAAGTGTGTCAAATCCGGCGGTCTACGCTTGTGGCGATGTGGCCGATAAAGGGCTGCCACTTACTCCGCTGGCTTCGTATGAGGGGCGTATCGTTGCTGATAATATTTTGAATGGTAATCGTCAAACGTATCAGGATAACCCCATCCCAACGGCTGTGTTTACAATCCCAACATTAGCCTCTGTCGGTTTAACAGAAGAACAGGCTAAAAAGCAGGGCCGCAAGGTAAACGTAACGTTTCAGGAAACTAGCGACTGGTATACCAGCCGACGTATTAATGAGTCGTTTGCCGCTTTTAAAACGCTGGTTGACGAAGACACAAATCAGATTGTGGGTGCGCATCTTCTTGGCTCGGGCTGCGACGAGGTCATCAATTTATTTACACTGGCGATGAAACACCACATTTCGGCCAAAGACCTGGGGGATACGCTGCTTGCCTACCCAACGCATGGATCAGATCTGAAGTCGATGCTACCAATATAGTTTCCCGCTAATTTAACGACGTATCTAAGCGCATTCGAGACTATACAACAAGAGGAACTATGGCTTAAAGCTGATCAGTAAGGTAATAGCCACTCATAATCGACCAATACAACATCTTCTTTAGGCCAGCTAGTACCTTAGCTTTGCCCCACGTAGTAGCTACCTCTTAGCCTACTCTAAAAACGTTACTATCATGAAGGCAGATCATTGTGGATTTCAGGTCAGACATATGGATAAAGCCATTACATTTTATACCGAGAAATTAGGCTTTCAGCTTGATCACCGAGCCATTAATCAAGAAGAGCAGGAAGAATATGCATTTTTATCGCTGGGTACAGCTCGCTTAGAACTCATTCAGGATTTAGTCAATGAGTATCTCATTCCAGAGGTTAAAAAACCGTTCTGTCCTCATTATTGTCTGGAAATCAGTGATATGGTAACTTCCTTAGCTGATTTAAAGGCTAAGGACATTCCAATTCTCAAAGGGCCATTGCTCATCGAAAAGGAGGAGACATGGGTTTATTTTACCGATCCCGACAATAACATACTAGAATATATTCAATGGTTCAATAAGAAGTAGGCTAGACGAGATTAGTTAAAAATGAATAATTTATCGTTGGACAAAACGAAGATTATTTCTTTCTGTCGGTAGATATTATTATTGATTCAGTTCATTTTTACCACAGCCACTCCAATTGCGTTATGAAATTAAAGCTGGAATCGGGAAAATTAGACACAAAGACTTCACTAAAAATAGCACAATATGGCTTTACCGCAGGATGTACCCTTGCGGAATATCAGCCATTGCTTCTGACCAGTTAGACTTGATTTTGCTATCCAATGTACGACTATACATCCGAGCCCCGTACATTGCTGTTAGGCGCGTTCCGACCGGACGATTGATGGCATAATTAACCCACCCTCTATTAGAGTTGATGACCAGGAAAAGTTCTTTTTCATAGCAGCGCCAAATCGCACCATTCCCATCAACAAAGCCCCAAATCGAATCCTTAGCCACTAATTTTCTCTTCGAACGGCTGTAACGCACAATAAGATATTTGCTCAAAACACCACGCGATTCAATGGCCATAATTGAGTTAGCGCTATCAGTTAGAGTCATTAGATTCAGTGTTTGTTGAATGTCCTGGCTTCGAAACAGCAGCCTCCATTGGGCATAAATTGGTTGACTAGCTAAAATAGCAAGTACCAATAATAAAGATCGTTTCGCTTTCATAATTGGCTGTGGACAATTGTTGAATTACTGGAGCCAAATGTCGAAACAGTCGCAAATAATTATATTAACAATCAATTAATTTGCATCATACTGATTAGATGGGATTAACTATTTACACCTACAAACTTATTGGACTGCGTCTTAACACATGAAGAGTCTGTCGGCTACTTCGCCAAGCAATCAGATACTAGCTCATTCATTAAACTGATCAGGAAAGATGAACCCTCTAAAATCTTTCATTAGCACCATTATTTCAATTCCCGACGATGACTTTCAACTTTTAGATAACATAACCGTAAGTCTTAGTTTAAAAAAAGGAGCCTACCTACTTGAGCAAGGACAAGTCTGCAAGCAGGTATTTTTTTTGACTAAAGGCCTTTTTAGAATGTACTACGTTGACCCAGAGGGAAACGAGATCAACTACCGCTTTGCGGTCGAGAATAATTTTATGGTTGACTTCCAGAGCTTTCTGACTCAGAAACCTTCCCGTTACTACTGGCAGGCTATGCGGGACGCGGAGGTACTGGGATTTGGTTATGAAGACATACAGCGGGCTTATAATATGTCACCCAGTTGGGACCGCTTTGGCCGCTTAATTGCCGAAAAAGTTTATCAGCAAGTCAACGAACGCATTGAAATGATGCAGTTTTTGAACCCTGAACAGCGGTATCAATACTTACTCGACACCCAACCTCAACTCTTCGACCAAGTTTCACTGTTTCATCTCTCATCTTATCTGGGTATTACGCCCGAGTCACTAAGCCGCATTCGGAAGCGGTTGAAAAAATAAGTAGTTCACTTACCTTAAGTCAACGTTTTGGGGATCGGTTGTCGCTGACCTTTGTGGTATTAAAACACAACGTTATGACAACCACGAAACAAAAGACAGCGCTAATTACCGGCGCATCAAGCGGTATCGGCTACGAGCTGGCTAAGTTATTCGCTCAAGATGGGATTAATCTAGTACTTGTGGCCAGACGAAAAAGTCTACTGGAGGAAATCGAGAAAGATTTTGAGCAACGGTACAAGATTATAGTTCACTGCGTAGAACTAGACTTGGCCTTACTGGATAGCCCTGCTCAGCTCTATCAATTCTGCCAGAAAAACAATCTTCAGGTCGATTACCTAGTCAACAACGCAGGCTATGGCGACTATGGTAAATTAGTGACCGTAGACCCGGCCTTGTATCAAAATATGCTCACACTTAATGTTTTGACAATCACTACGTTGACCAGCTTATTTGTTCGAGACATGGTGCAACGGCGCTTTGGCTACATACTAAATATTGGTTCGTTGGCCGCTTTCCAGCCAGTGCCGCAAATGGCGGTCTATGGTGCTTCTAAAACCTACGTCATGCACTTTACCGAAGCCCTACACGCTGAACTAAGGGGGACGGGTGTAAAGGCAACTGTCCTTAATCCTGGTGTCACCGAGACCGGATTTGTGGAACGAGCCAACATGGGAGGAGCTGCCTATGCACAGGGTACCCTACTAAAAGCATCTCGTGTGGCTTTAGCTGGCTACCGGGGTATGATGGCGGGTAAGCTTAATGTAGTTCCTGGCTTCTTCAATAAGCTGCTATCCATCAGCACGGGGCTTACGCCCTCACGCCGAGTCTTGCTGGCCATCTCTTCCTTTGTGATGCGTGGAAAATAAGTAGCTCATGGCTACTTCTTAACGCTTCGTAAGCCAGCAACGACAAGAAGAACAGTAATCATCAATTAATGTCCCCTATTTCATCAGCTATTGACTATGGTAAAGTTCACTATTCTCCTCCGCAAGCGTGAGAATCTAAGCCACGACGAGTTTGTTACATATCACAAAACCAAGCATGCTCCTTTGTTCAACTTCCTACCCGAAGTGCAAAAGTATGTTCGGAAGTATGTCCAATGTCATAGTTTATCTGTGACCCTACCCGGTATGCCACCACCGGCATATGACGGCATAACCGAATTATGGTTTGACGATATAACAGATATTGGGAAGGTATTTACTGCTGAGCGGTACATGGCCTTGATCCGTCCTGACGAGGGAAAGTTTTTAGATTTATCGGGCTGCGGTTTTCTGGTCTCTACCGAGACCCAACAGTTATAAGGTTGATGATCGGGGCTTATTGATTGCAGTCAAGCCCCGATCATCAACCTTCATTTAGCATAGAGCCTGAACGGCTGGAAGTTTTATAAAACTTTGACGTGACTACTGGTAGTATTTTGACCTACTTCCTGGACAAGTGTTGTAACATAAGATTAGGGGCTGTAGCCTAGTGAGGTATGCATCTTTATAGTTGCCTCTTACATTATATGATTAGTACTACCCACATCGTCAATTAAAATTGTTTCAAAATCAATCGGATTTTGTAGAGTACGATGCATAGGACACTGGTCAGCCATCTCTACTAATCGCGCCCGCTGACCATCGGTGAGCTTTCCGTTTAAGATCAACTTCAAAATGAAAAGGGACCGTTTGGTTACCGAGTCATTCGTATAGTCTACATGCGCAACTGCCGAATCGAGGGGCCAGCCTTTACGATCAGCATACATTCTCAATGTCATCACCGTACAGGCTGCCAGAGATGCTGCCAGTAACTCACCTGGACCCATACCCCGGTCCTGACCACCCATTTCCACGGGTTCATCGGCCACTATAACCTGCGAATCGGTTGAGAGGTGCGTTTCGTAGTGCGTCCGTTCTATTCTAGCAGTAACTAGAGCCATGACAGTGATTTAGGCAATATGATTGACTCCTAAGTAGTTAGCTGAACTATTAATTAGCAGCTACACAGGAAAAATTATTGACCCCACTGCGCCGGATTTTGTCGCCAGGAGGCTAAAGACTCCATTGCATCAGCCGATATATAATCGAGTGCCTGGGCTTCGATCAGTAATGCGTCATAATTACTCAGGCATACTAAAGGTATATTCTTAGTGGCGAAATTTTGATCGGCCAGCGGGAACCCGTATGTAAAAATAGCGGCCATACCCAATACCTCAGCGCCAGCCGCCTGCAAGGCATTAACTACCTTCAAGGAACTGCCACCTGTGGAAATTAAATCTTCAATAACCACTACACGTTGCCCACTCGTCAGATGCCCTTCAATTTGCTTGCCCATACCGTGTGCCTTCGGTTCAGGTCGGACGTAGCAATAAGGAATTCCCAAGAGGTCGGCAACTAACGCGCCCTGGGGAATGCCAGCCGTAGCGACACCCGCAATCACCTCAACCGACGGGTACTGTCGTCGGATGGCATCGGCTAAGGCGTTTTTGATATAGTCGCGCACTTCGGGATAAGCCAGTGTAACCCGGTTGTCGCAGTAAATGGGTGATTTCCAACCCGAACTCCATGTAAACGGCTCATTAGGCTTGAGTCGTACAGCCTGCACTTCCAGCAGATACCGAGCTACGGTTTTTTGAATAATAGATATACTCACAAGTCAATAGAAAATAACAACAGCAATAAAGAATTATTCCTTCTTCAAATGGACTTGCACGGTATCAATCCGGTTGCCGTCCATCGAAATAATGGTAAATGTAAATGGCGAAAACTCGATTATCTCGCCAACTCTGGGAACGTCTTCGTGCGTCGCCAGAATTAGTCCGCCCAGTGTATCATAGCCACCTTCAGGTATGGTCCAGCCGTAGGTTTTGTTCAGGTCGTCAATTTCATGCCGGGCACTTAATACCCAGTTCGTATCGTCAAGCTGCTGCTCTACCCAATCTTCGTTGGTGTCGTACTCGTCTTGAATCTCACCAAAAATCTGTTCGACCATGTCTTCCACACTAACTATGCCCGCCGTACCGCCAAATTCATCGACTACCAGAGCCAAACTCTTACGTTCCGACAAAAAGCGTAATAGCAAATCTTGCGCAGGCATGGTTTCAGGAACGGTGATAATGGGCGTAATAATCTCCTCAACAGTGGCTGGCTTCCTAAACAGGGCCAGCGCATGGCAGTAACCGATAACGTCGTCAATCGTATCGCGATACACGACAATTTTGGAGTGACCACTGTCCTGAAAAGCTTGCCGTAGTTCTTCAACCGTATCATCTACGGCGATAGCCGTGATTTCGGTGCGTGGTACTAAACAGTCGCGTACCCGCACATCGCGAAACTCAATAGCATTGTTAAAAATCTTCGTGTCGACCTCTACGTCTTTTTCTGTATCGGCCTTCTGGTTGAGTTGCTGGAGATAATGATTAAGGTCAGTCAGACCGAAAACCGGACGGATTTCGGGATTGCGTTTACGGAGTACGTATCGGATGAAGAACCGCGCCATCCCAACCAACACCCGAACAATAGGCGCTATAGTTTTGTAAATAATCCAGAGTGGTACAGCCAGTGCTTCCAGAAATCGGTCGGGGTGGATTAGGGCGAGGCTTTTAGGAATGTAATCGGCTAAGGGCAGAAAAATAACGGTCAGAATCAGAGTTTCGAGGATAATAAATACCGATTCATGGGCGGCCCAACTCGTCGGCACAACGACCATCAAGAGCGGATTCAGTGCCGTGACGCCTAAAACGGTATAAAGTACCAGAAAAAGCGTATTTCCCGTCAGTGTTGTACCAACAAATAGAATTGGATTTTTCAGGAAGTTAGAAACCAATTTCTCACTCAGCGGCCCCTGTTTGCTGTGAAGCTCAAAATATAATCGGTTAACTGATACATAGGCCATCTCAACTGCCGAGAAGAATCCAGCTAACACGAGGGCAAGTAAAGCACCGAATAAAAGAGCGTAGGGTTCCAAATAAGATTGTTTGTTTATGTATTGTTTGAGACTTGTGCCAGCCGACCAAAAATGATTACTTGGTGGTCAAAGGCAAAGCTCAAGCTACTTCTTTTTTTTCTTGCGGTCTTCTACCATTTGTTTGATAGTAGGCGAAACTGTCTTTTCGCGCTCGAGCCGTTTATTGCGAACATATTGAAAAGCTAATAAGAAACCCAAAAATAGCATTAACAACCAGTAACTATCGGCAAAACTGGTTCGCTGGTATTCCGCAATCCAGATAACCAAAAAGCCTGCTGCAACGGCTAGAATAAGAATTTCGGGAAGTTTCATAGAGTTTGTTCATGGTTTTCGTGAATTTCTGGCGAAGAACCACGAAAACCATGAACTCTTTAAACGGCTTTATTTCGCATCTTTCTAAACTCCTGATACCGACGAAATGTAGCAATCAGGAAGCCAATTACAACAATCAGCGTTCCTATCCAGAGCACATTGATAAGCGGTTTTTCAATGGCTTTCATCACAATATAGTCACGCTGTGTCCGGTTGACAGCGAACGTGAACTTACCCGTACGGGGGTCAATTTCGTTCAACTGGATCCGAACACCTAACTCATCGCTTACTTCGGCTGGATGGGCCACCATACGGTTTTTAATGACAAATGCCGGACTAAGAATATGTTCGCCGTTTTTGTCGAGTACCCGCACTTTAGCCCGCACCGCTGCATCGGTCGGCCCAACTTCCATACCTTCCACCTCGTTTGTCCGTGCGACATCATCAAGAATGGCGACGTAATCGTTCAGAAAAAATGTGTCTTTAATCGCAACGCTGTATGTCTCGGTTTTCTCCCACGTATTTTCGGCACTTGGGTCTGGCACCGACGACACATAGGTATACATATCTCGGTCCGACTTGTGACGGATGTCGGGTGATGCCAGTAAGCCCATCCGTTCGTTCACCTGAGCACGAGGATACAGATTAAAGATTTTTCCGTTCGGTTCTCGGTACTCAACGTCGTAATAGGTATTTTCTGGATACAGGGCTAGCGTGTCTCCTTTCTTATAATAGACCTTTCCATTCTGTACAATATCACGCTGAGCAATACCGTGGAAATCACCTTCTATTACCTCTACATCCTTACGCGGTATATAACCCGGCACTTCACGGGCTTCAATGCGCTGCCCGCGATAGGTAAGCTGGTAAGGGCCCATGTGCTCAGGCTGGTTGAGCCACAATAGTGTATTTTCTTTGTTTTGCCTATTGTTGTCTTTCGTAAATTCTTCCTGCTTCGAGATCAGAAGACCACTGTTATTGATTGAAATAACTTTCGTATAACCCGACGAATAGAGAATGCCAATGAGCATCAACGCCATGCCAATGTGAGCAATAGCCCCACCCGATAGCCGGTAGTTACCCCGGATAATACCCAGTAAAATTGTTCCGTTGGTCATCAGGGCAAAGACTGAGGCAACTAACAGAACCATGTAAACCGGATTCTTCATTTGACCGAACGCAATCAGGGCTGCACTGACGAGCAATGTCAGAATACCGGGTGTAATAAGAGCATCCCACTTTTTATTCTCCAACTTGCGCCACCACATATACTGACCGACACCAGTCACAAGGGCAATGAGCGCAAAGAACCAGATCTGAAATTTACTGTAATGTGAGACCTGATCGGCAGGAAGAGC
The DNA here is from genome assembly GCF_042686045.1 of Spirosoma flavum. Taxonomy (NCBI): domain Bacteria; kingdom Pseudomonadati; phylum Bacteroidota; class Cytophagia; order Cytophagales; family Cytophagaceae; genus Spirosoma; species Spirosoma flavum. The sequence continues at coordinate 171,481 of NZ_JBHUOM010000023.1, read as the reverse complement.
CAGATTCGAAACTTTGCCGAATGACTCCAGAACTTTATTATAAACCGGAATAGATGTTGTGGCAATAACCTGAAATGCTGCCAAACACAGTATCGTTGCGCCAATAAATACCCAGAACTCTTTACTGTATACCGACGCTTCTTCAGTGTCGGACGGAATATATTTCCACTTGCTTGCCGCCAGTACGGTAGCCAATGTTACGAAAACCAGCAGATACAATAATAACTGTCCCGACAAGCCTAAATCGGTAAACGAGTGAACGGACGCATTCCCCAAAATGCCACTTCTCGACAGGAACGTAGAATACAGTATTAGGATAAAGGTACTGATAGTAAGTATAATAGCCATTTTCAGGCCCGTCGAACTGCGTTTGGCGATTAGCATTGTATGCAACGCAGCCACGAGCACCAACCAGGGGACATACACCGCATTTTCAACCGGATCCCAGTTCCAGTACCCTTCAAAATTGAGTGTCTCGTAAGCCCAATAGCCGCCCATCATGACCCCCACGCCCAATACCATACCGCCGATAAGTGTCCAGGGCATAGCAGGGCGAATCCATTCTAATGGTTGATTTCGCCATAGACCGGCAATGCAGTAAGCGAAAGGCACAAGGGTAAGAGCAAAGCCCAGAAATAGGGTAGGTGGGTGAATGACCATCCAGTAGTTCTGAAGCAGTGGGTTCAGGCCGTTACCGTCTTTAGGAACGAAGTTTGGGTCAGCTGTGAATATTGGTGCATCAGGCATGGCTTCTGTCAGTAACAGAAACGGCGAAGAGCCAATTTTAAATGAATCTCCGAAAATCACTCCCAGAATCATGGAGGCCAAAAACGCCTGTACTAAGGCAAAAATAGCCATCATGGGCGCTTCCCATTGTTTTCCGCTGGTGCGAATTAAAATAGCGCCCAATACTGCGTTCCAGAACAACCAGAGCAGAAATGACCCCTCCTGACCTTCCCAAAAACACGAAATCATGTATTGGACCGGTAACGCCCGCGACGAGTGACTCCAGGCGTAGTGATACTCGAAGTAATGGTTGTAAATGATGTAAAAAAGGCTTGACGCCACACCAATCACGGCTGCGCCGTGTATATAAAACGCCCACCGCGCCAGCGTTCGCCAGTCGTCTTTCTTTTCTTGTGGTTGTTGGTTAAGTTGTTGTAATGGACGTTTACGTTTAGCGACTTTGCCCCCGAAACTGGCTTCACCAGCATAAGCTAATTGAGGCTCTTCAACGGCTTCGGCTTGAACGGCATTGCCCCGACCTAGCGCCGATAAAAAATAGGCGACAGTTGCCACCAATGCTGTTACAAACGACAGGATGACGAAAAAGTGGCCGAGTTGTCCGACTGTTGTGTGAATCATTGATTGATGAGTAAATAGTTGAATGGGTAACTGAGCGAATCCAATCACTCAATCACCCAGTCGTTTTATATCTGAGCTGTTTTTGCTTCGTGTTCGGTTGTTTCCAACTTGTCGTTTTGGTATTTCGAGGGGCACTTCAGCAGAATCTTGTTGCACTGAAAATGGTCGCCCTGCATAGCACCGATTACAACAATCTGTTCCGACCGGTCAAAATCCTGCGGTTTAGGACTGTTAAAGACGACTTTCTGAGGGCGATTATCATTATCTATGAGCGTAAACTCAAAATGATTTGGGTCAATCGCTGGATTATACAGCATATCTGTAATCCGGCCCTGAGCGTCTTTTTGAACTTTGCCGACAACATGAATCAGCTTTTCGTCGCCATCCTGAGCAAGTGCGGAAGCCTGCTTAAACGTAACATAGGAACTCGCATCGCCCGCCGTGGCAACGATGATGCCAATGGCTAGAGCAATTACAACAATGCCGAAAATATGAGAGAGTTTCATTGTATTAAAGAGTGTAAGACCGGGCCGCCGGAGCGATACCGAAATTGATAGTAGATAAGTGACACCGAGTCGTCAGAGCGGCTAACCGCTACAAAACCGAGCGAAAAAACTACAAGAGTTTCACGCCCTGCTCGCTACGTTTTTGTTCCTTTATTTCTTTCTCCAACTTCCCGATTTGCCGGTCAAGGCGAATGAGGTAGATAATGATACCGGCAAAAACAACCGCAATAACGGCCACCACCACCCATATTTTGCCGTCGGCACGAAGCCTGTCGGCCATTTCGATACCATCTGCAACGGGTTGTTGCGCCATGAGGTTTTGGCTAAGCAGAAGAAAAGTAATTAAATAGGGTAAGCCAGAAGACAGTCGCATTGTGATACGAAGTAGTTATAAAAATAACGCAAAAATAAGCTGAATCATTCCGAAAACCATCTATAGAATTTATTCCTCCACAGATGCTTTCAGGCGACGCAACCGAACCCGCAGTTCGGTAATCCAAACGCCAATAAGGGTAAGCGCAATAACGCTTGGGTAAAGCACTAACCGCATCTGCCCCGTCATTTGATATTCGCCGAAAGCTGGATTGCCGCCGTTGCCAGGGTGTAATGAATCCGTCAGACGGGGTAAAATGATAATCAGCGGGATAAAAACGGCAAAGGCGAAAATATTATAAACCGATGAGATACGGGCGCGCCGTTGTTCGTCGTCAAATGAGCCGCGTAGAATCAAATAAGCGAAGTACAGCAACATACCCACGGCAACACTGTTCAGTTTCGGGTCGTTTGGCCAGGGGTCACCCCACGTATAATTAGCCCACATTGAACCGGTCAAGCAACCTAATACACCGAATAGGATGGCCGTGTTGGCAAACTCCACCGAAATCCGGTCATCATCAATTCGCCCCTTCCGCAAATACCGAACGGCATAAACTAAAGAGGCAACCAGTAAAATAATCATCGAAAACCAGAGCGGTACGTGGAAATAAACATTCCGAATACTCTCGTTCAGAATCGGTAGCCGGGGAACCGTGCCCAGCATTCCCTGAAAAATGACGTAAATGAAAATTAAGACCGCGAGGGCCTTCCACCAATTCTTTTTCATACTGTAAGGCAGGTAAAAACCCGCAGTGATAAACGACAAAAACAGGCTTCCTCACAACGGCGGATAGCTCATTGACACACTCAACTCCGCCACAAAAACGGAAATAATAACCACGATAGTGTCAGAACGATGGCGTCAATAGCCAGAATCGTTCCGATTTCATCCCAACTTACGCTCCGGTCCAGACCGTCAAGCGCATTTTTTGAGACTTTCAGCAGCATCAGCAACAGTGGCAGAATAATCGGAAAACTCAGTACCGCCATCAGCGTGGCTGGGTTTTCGGCTTTACTGGCAATGCCTGATACAAGCGTCAACGAAGCGGCAAAGCCAATCGCTCCCAACAATAATGTTAGTAAATAAAGAGGCACATCGTTGACCGGATTCCCCAATACAAAAGCGTATACACCAAATCCCAGGAAGGCCAACACCAGCATAAGACCCGTGTTGTACAGAATTTTCGAAAGGATAATTTGCTGCGGACTGGCTAACGTATAATAATACAATTGCCGTCCGGCACGCTCCTGCACGAAGCTTTTGGCTATGGCATTAATGGCCGTGAACAGCAAAATGATCCAGAACAACGTGTTCCAAACGATAGGCGTCAATTGACCACGCCGGGCGTTAAAACTTAGGTAACACACAAACACGGCTCCCACAATATACAGCAGCATACCGTTGAGCGCGTAACGCTGCCGCCACTCCAGCAGAAATTCCTTCCGCATCAACGCGCTCATTTGCCGTACCGATTCTGCCATGCTCTTTCTTCTAATTCTGCAAATTTACAGCGCAATGCTGATGCGGAAAAGAAATAGTTTTGCGTTCTGATTTTTCTTCACCCGTAGTTTTTGTGTCTAAAATATATTATTTACATACAAATGGTTTCTGTCTACTCGAAAGTTGCCGTTCGTATATACCCTTTTGCCACACCACTCACACCTGTTAATGGCGTATTCTACTGTTCTGCTTCTCTGTGGTTTTTCATTTCTTGCTGGTTTTGTTGATGCTATTATTGGCGGAGGTGGGCTGATTCAAACACCTGCCCTGTTGTTTAGCCTACCACAATACCCAATCCCAACCCTTATTGGCACAACCAAAATCCCTTCGTTGTTTGGCAGCCTGATGGGTGCGTTCCAGTACAGCCGACATGTGGCCGTGATTGGTCGGTTCATTGGGCCGATGATGGCTATTGCCTTCGGTGCATCCTGGCTTGGATCATGGACGCTCACCCAGGTACCGAACAGTTTCATGAAACCCCTAGCACTGATTATTCTGATAGGCGTGTTTATTTACACACTCACCAAAAAAGACTTCGGGCAGGTATCGCAAAAGTTTGTAACAACAGCTCAACAACAGACGCGTATGTGGCTTATGGGTGCTGGAATTGGCTTTTACGATGGCTTTTTTGGGCCTGGAACGGGAAGTTTTCTGGTATTAGGGTTCATTGCACTCATTGGCTTCGACTTTCTTAAAGCCAGTGCTCACGCTAAATTAGTTAACGCGTCAACTAATCTTGCCAGCACTTTATTTTTCTTAAACGAAGGCAAAATTTTATACAGTTTTGCTTTGCCAATGGCCATTGCCAACCTCTCTGGCGCTTTCCTTGGAGCGCGATTAGCGATTTTGAAAGGCAATAGCTTTATCCGGGTATTCTTTCTATTACTAATCGCAGCTACCATTGTCCGGTTTGCGTGGGATTTGGTAAAGTAGATTTGCATCAACAAACTTTCCGTTGTAAACTTGCGTTAATTAAACTGAATCTAAATAAAGATTAGCGTCTCTGATACCATGAGTAAACGTAGCGTAGCAGACCTGAAAGTTGGAGAACGAGCCACTATTGAATCGTTTAACAATCAGTTAATGTCGCTTAAATTGCTCGAAATGGGTTGTTTGCCCGGTGCTGAAATATGTTTACATAGCAAAGCACCACTTGGTGATCCAATTTGTCTGAACGTGGCAGGCTACTGCTTAGCCATGCGCAAGTCTGAAGCCGCTACTATACTGATTGAGAAGTAAGAAGAACTGTTCTTAACCGTGCGGGTGCCTCCGTCATTACTATCATTCTACGGGCAGCCTCGTCTTAGCTTTTGTCTTGAAATTGTCTCCTATAATTGCCCTCGTTGGCAACCCCAATGCCGGTAAATCGTCTTTATTCAATCAACTGACCGGCCTGCGTCAGAAAACGGGTAACTTTCCCGGCGTCACGATGGATAAAAAATCCGGAACGTGGCCCATTGACACACAGAATACGGTCACCGTCATTGATCTCCCTGGTGTTTATTCAATTTATCCCAAGTCTTTAGACGAGCAGATTGTCACCGATATTCTGGCTAATCCCAATCACCCAGATTATCCTGATGTTGCTGTGGTGGTGGTGGATGCTTCAAATCTACACCGTAACCTGTTGCTGTTTACGCAGGTAGCAGACCTGGGCGTTCCAACGGTGCTGGCTCTGAACATGCTTGATGTAGCCCATCAGCAAACAAAAACAGTCAATGCTGTACGGTTGGCTATGCGATTGGGAGTGCCTGTTGTGCGCATTAATGCCCGTACGGGTGAGGGACTTGATCATTTAAAAAAGGCCGTCCTGGAACAAATTCATGCCCCAACATTACCCGGTAAACTCTTCTTCGACCCGGTAGATGATGCCGCTGCCCTGATTGCCGACACAAAAGCTCAATACCAACTCAATAATAATTACCTCGCTTTACAATATATTATTCAGCACGATGGTTTCTCGTTTCTAAATCAACCGCAGCGGGTTGGGTTAGATGCTATCATTGACAAATATCAATTTAGTGAGCCAACGTTTCAGGCAGGCGAAACCATTACACGCTACAAACGCATTGCAACTGTTGTGGCTGAGGTCGTTGTTGACCAACGTCCGGCCAATCAGCCTACATGGAGCCAGAAATTTGACCGGATATTGCTGCATCCGATTTGGGGTTATGCCATTTTCGGTTTTGTCTTACTCCTGATCTTTCAGGCCATTTTTGCTTGGGCGCAACCATTTATGGATGCTATCGATACAGGTGTGGCCTGGCTTAACGGGCAACTCAAAGAAAGTTTGCCGGCGGGTCCACTTACAGACCTGCTCACCGATGGCATACTGGCCGGAATTGGCGGTATACTTGTCTTCATTCCACAGATTGCTTTCTTATTTCTGCTGATTGCGCTGCTCGAAGAATCAGGCTACATGTCGCGGGTGATGGTCATTATGGATCGCATTATGCGCAAATTTGGGTTGAATGGCCGGAGTGTAGTACCGCTCATTTCGGGGGTAGCCTGCGCCGTTCCCGCTATTATGGCGACTCGCAGTATCGGCACCCGGCGTGACCGGCTCATCACCATTTTGGTGACCCCTCTAATGAGTTGTTCGGCCCGACTACCAATCTATACCATTTTAATTGCTCTAGTCGTGCCGAGTCAGCGCGTACTGGGCGTCTTCAACCTTCAGGGTTTTGCCTTGATGAGTCTGTACTTGCTGGGCCTGATTAGTGCGCTGTTGGCTGCTTACGTGTTGAAACTACTCCTCAAAACTAAAGAGCGTGGTTATTTTATTATGGAGTTGCCAACGTTCAAACTGCCCCGCTGGAATCATGTCGGGTTAACAGTTTGGGAGAGTGTTCGAGCCTTTGTGTGGGAAGCAGGACGGGTTATTCTGGCTATTTCGATTGTGTTGTGGGTGCTGGCCAGTTACGGACCCAGCAATTCGATGGATCAGGCAGAGACCCGTGTCCGGCAGCAAAATTCGGCACTTTCATCCGAAAAGTTACAGAACCGCATTGCATCTGAACGACTCGAATCGTCCTACGCCGGCAATTTCGGGCACTTTATTGAACCTGTTATTCGACCACTTGGCTATGATTGGAAAATCGGCATTGCCCTGTTGAGTTCATTTGCCGCCCGCGAAGTATTTGTTGGTACGATGTCCACGATTTATAGTATTGGTAGCGGAGCTGACGATACAGGTGTTACCATACGCGAACGACTTCGGCAAGAAAAAAATCCTGAAACGGGGGGGCCCATGTATACGCCCGCTCTGGCGTGGTCGCTGCTGATTTTTTACGTATTTGCAATGATGTGTATGAGTACTTTAGCGGCTACCCAGCGTGAAACAAAAAGTTGGAAATGGCCAGCCGTGCAGTTAGTTTATATGATGGCATTAGCCTACGTAGCTGCCTTTGCTACGTATCAACTCATGAAGTAGCGTGCCTACCAAAGCAATCCTTTAGCAACCATCGGATAAATAAAGTAGTAGACAATGTAGGCAAATAATGCTAGAGTAAGACCGCCTAATGCTGTAGTCTGATCAAATATAGTACGATTTTTACGTGAGGGGCGGTTAACGCGCCAGTCTCGGTGTGCTGTTTGCTTCATGGTGCGCCGTGGTATGGTAATGGTGGCACAAATTTGAGGCCTTATGCTGAACCAAAATAGCGGAGAAACCCGGAATCTGCCATATGCGTATAACTACCCATTATTACCTGTAGGAATTTGTTTTCGTTATTTCGTAAGCGGTAATTACTAGTAAGCACATTTTTGACTGACTTTGCATATATGTGGAATAAAATCTACACTGGTTGGTGAAATTTATTCCCAACGTAGTGCATCAATCACGTCTGAAGCAGTCATGCCGATAGGGCCACGCTGTTCGGCTACCCGGTCGCCAGCAAGGCCATGGGCAAACACTCCCAATACGGCTGCCTCGACCGGGTCGTATCCTTGCGCCAACAGAGATGTTAAAATGCCAGTCAGCACATCGCCAGTACCGCCGGTACTTAAACCGGGATTTCCTGTCGAGTTGAAATGGATATCACCGTCCGGTGTAGCAACGGCAGAATAGGCCCCTTTTAAAACGACAACCACTCGATACTTTTGAGCAAATTCGCGAAGGAGGTCTAATTTCTGATAATCATTAGCCCACTTTTTTGTTAATCGTTCAAACTCTTTAGGATGAGGAGTCAGGATACTATTTGGCGGAAGCTGGTTCAATAATTCACGGTTTTCGGAGAGTAAGTTCAATGCATCAGCGTCCACTACAATGGGCTTTTTCAGCGTTGGTAGTAAGTTTTTTAGCATTACCAGTGTTTCGGGTGCTTTACCAATTCCAGGACCAATACCTATCGCCGAATAGTCGGTCAAGGCCGGACCCTGTTTGCCTGGCTGGTCTGCCGGGGCAATTCCAGTCAACACGTTCTGATTGCCATCTGGTCGGCACATGGCTTCGGGCACAACTGTTTGCAAAATGGTATAGCCACATTGGGGCACCTGAACCGTTAGCAATCCCACTCCCGACCGCAAACAGGCTCTGGCCGCGAGTATAGCCGCACCGATTTTTCCGTAACTACCTACCAGCAGCAACGCATGACCAAACGAGCCTTTGTTAGAAAATCGATCACGTTTGCGAAGTAACAGCCGGGCTTCTCGTGGTTGGGTGAAATAGTACGATGTTGGAGCCAGGTCAATATAGCGCTTGTGTAACTGAATGTCCAGAATATGCCAGTCGCCAACGTAACGACCGTTTTTAGGTAGGACAAAGGCCAGCTTGGGCAACTGAAACGTGACAGTGTAATCGGGTTCAATGATTACGTCGGTCGATCCATTGGGCTGATTGGGATAAAGGCCACTGGCAATATCGACTGATACAACCGTAGCGGGCGCACGATTTATAGCTTTGACTGTATCTTCAACGATGCCTTCGGACGGGCGCGACAGGCCCGACCCAAGAATCGCATCAATGACAACTTCGTTATGACGTATGGTTGGAATATCGTGCGTTAGTTCAATATAATGAACGCTATCAAAGACGAGTTTGAGCCGTCGGTGATTGTGCATAAAATCGTCTGACTCGCGGGGCGCGTACCGTACCACGTAAACCTCTATCGGGTATTCTCGCTCCAGTAGTAGTCGGGCAATTGCCAATCCGTCGCCCCCGTTATCACCCAACCCGCAGAAAATTTTAGTCGGGGTGGTGGGCGTAAAACGGTCCACGAACCAATCGACAAACGTGAGCGCGGCCCGTTCCATCAGATTGATAGGAGCAATGGGTTCATGTTGAATGGTTGATTGGTCAAGGGAACGAATTTGATCGACGTTCAGTATTTTCATAAGTCTGGATATTGGAGCCGGAGCGTAATTTTACAAAAGTATTTTCTGCTACTGAGAAAATAATGTATTTAGTAAGTATGCTGATAATAAGCTAGTTAACGCGTATTTTTGAACTATTGGGTTATCAGTAGTACAACAGTGCGTGAAAAGGGTCTCTAATCCCGGTGTAAACGGCACCCGGTTTGGATTGTTTCAGTTACTCGCCGGTTAGTCGTTTGAGCGCCCGCCCACTGGCTTCATAGGTAGCTCTAACGTCATCGGTCAGGTCGGTTAAATTATCGGCACTTTCTTTGGGTAGCAGGCGGGGCTGTTCACCTGCAAGCACGTAGTTTAAATTTATGCGGGGGTAGGCCGCTTTAAAGGCATTTAGAAAACCACTTCCAATATGGCTCTTATCACTGATGTGTTGATGAAGTCGGCGCGGTAGGTCAATGCCCATGCTATGAGCAGCGTCCGCAACGGAAATTCCCAACTCATCAATAATTTCCCTTAGCCATTTGCCTTGAACGGCACTCTTTACTTTGGTCACTCGGCGTTTCGTTTCTGTAAACATAAGCGTATGAGAAATATTTTACTCAAATATAGAAATATTATTCTCAAATACTTTTAAAATAGAAATATATTTCTCATATTTGTATGGTAATCATATTTCAACCCGTTTATTTATCATGAATGTTGACAAATTATTATCTCCGATACGACCAGAGGAAATTGAGTGGCGCGTGGCTCAGCAAACGAAGGATGCGCAAAAGATCATTGTTGTTCCCTATTTAACAAATCGAACCGTTATGGAACGGTTTGATGCTCAATTCGGCTGGGATGGCTGGGAAAATACCTTTGATGAGGTAGTGGATGGATTCGTTTGCACCATCACGGTAACCACACCCGAAGGCAAACGGGTGTCTAAATCCGATGCCGCCGGTCGCACGAATGTCGAACCCGTCAAAGGCGGTGTGTCCGATTCGATGAAGCGGTGCGCGGTTCAATTCGGGCTGGGTAGGGGGCTTTACAACTATCCCAAAGTCATGATTAAAACGACGGATAAATATATACCCAACTGGGCCGAACGGCTGTTGGATGCTTTGGTCATCAAGATCAATAAGGGTAGTTCCGTCAACGACGTGATAATTCTCGAAGAAAAGCATCTTCAAAATCTTGCTCCTGCTTAATTCCATTAACCTCCGCCCGCTGGTAACGCGCCAGCGGGCATAAACTTTTATACTCATGCCTGATACCTCAATTAACATCGGTGACTGTTTTTTCAGCCCTAATAACCATTTCTATCAGCAAAAAGAGACGTTCGTTTTACACGTCAACATAAGCCCGATTATGATTAATCTGTTAGGGGAGAGTTTCATACAAATGCAAATCGCGGACGGAAGGGAAATGAGACCCTTTGATGCTGAAAAGTTCAAGAAGGTTGTCAGTAACGCCCTTCAGCAATTAGAGCTGATTCACTCATGAAAAAGACCATCACCCTTGTTGATGAGCGTCAGCTGGAGACCATTCGGTTTCTGGTTGACCTGGGGGCCGAGCAACTGATCAAGTCAACCGTGATGCGAAAAAAAACAGCTGTCACGCTGACTGAAATCTTAGGTGTGCAGAAGCTATTGAAAACCCGAAACCAGAACGGCAAATGACTACGCAGGAACTTGAAGCTCTTGAGCCGGGTACCGTGATTTATATTCCGACTGATTGGGAAGTGACGATCTGGCAATACGCCGGGAAAATCCCCTTTCGGAACTGGTACACCCTGTTGAATGCTCCTGATCAGGATGGGGTTACCGACAACCGCCGTCCTGTTTACATTGATGCCTTACACCTCCTCCCCGCCACGCTCGATGAGCAGGCCGCTTGGTTAGATGTCGTAAAAACCTTGGAAGAACGTAAACAGTGGATTTACAAACGCAAACTAATTGAAACAGTATGATACAACTCTTCAAACTCATCTACACCTTAAAACGTCCGCTGTTACTGCTATTTCTATCGATTATAGCCATTCAGTTAATCCAGTGTAAACGAAGCCCCAAACGTCGACCGCTGGTCGTTGCCGTTTGCGGCTGGTAGAATATAAGCCACAATTGCTTAGTGTTTTATCACTAAAATTGGTCAACAATGTTTATCGAACTCACAAGCTTAGAAGGAGATACTGTTATAATCAATGTTACCCAAATAGCTGGAATTTCGACCTCTAAATCGCCACTAGATCAGTCTGAATGTTCGAATATTTGGTGGGCAACTAATGAAAATTCAAAGCACTTTAAAGAGAGCTATGATCAAATTAAGGAGGCCATAAGAAACGTGACGGGTCAACCCGTTCATGGAATTTCACCTTCCGACTATGAAAAAGGCGATATGTTTGGATAGTGGAATCTGATCATTAAAAAAAGCCCGATCTCTTAATAAGTGATTGGGCTTCTTTATGCCCAATCGATAATATAGACCTTTTCTATATCTTTGTTTGTGTTATAGAATTTGTCTATTAGAAATAATATTTCATATATGGATGAGCAATCAGCCAGCGAAGAAGCCAATGAGTCAAAGCCATGGCATGATGGGCTTACCGATAAACAGCGACGATTCGTCGAAGAATATATTAAAGACCAAAACGGTGCTGCGGCCGCTCGAAGGGCGGGATATGATGAGAATAGTGCCCGGCAACAAGCGCACGAAAACCTGACAAAACCTTACATTCGGGCAGCTATAGATGCCTTTATGGATGCTGAATCCATGTCAGCGGCCGAAGCCGTTCAGTTATTATCTCAATGGGGCCGAGGTACCGTACATCCGTTTTTAGTTGGAGGGGAGATTAATCTAGCTTTGCCAATGGCCAAGGAAAATCTTCATTTATTAAAAGAGGTTGAGCAGTTTAAAACAACGCATACGAGTGAAAGTGGCGTGACCGAAACGGTGCGGACCAAAATAAAGCTACATGACCCCTTGGCGGCTGTTAGTAAAATACTGGAGGTGCATGGTCGTATCATCCAGCGACGCGACGTCACCAGTGCTGGCAAAGCTCTACCCAATGTAGTTTTCTATATGCCCGATAACGGCCGGGACGAAACTAAACCGGATGAGTAAGCCCCAGATTATAAAACCTCAACTCGGCTTTCAGGAACAGTTTATGTCCTCTAAAGCGGATATCGCCATCGGTGGCGGTGCGGCTGGTGGCGGTAAATCCTGGGTGTTAACGTATGAAGCTACCCGTCACCGGGCTAATCCGCTTTATTCCGGCGTTCTTTTCCGGCGGACCTATCCCCAGGTGATGGCACCTGGTGGACTCTGGGAAAAAGCACGCGAACTGTATCCGATGATGGGGGCACACTCCAGAGATGCTGACTGGTTGTTTCCGGGTGGATCCTGGCTGGCCTTTCGTCACATGCAGCATGAAAAAAATGTGTATGACTGGCAGGGCTCGGAACTGGCTTACATTGGCTTTGATGAGTTGACGCAGTTTAGTGAAGGCATGTTTTGGTATATGCTCAGTCGTAACCGGTCTTCTTCGGGCGTAAAACCCATTATGCGCGGTACCTGCAATCCGGATCCGGATAGTTTTGTCGCTACGCTTATTGAGTGGTGGATCGATCAGGAGGAAAAGTTGACTGACGGCTCCCCGAATCCACGGTATGGATTCCCGATTGCTGAAAGGTCGGGCCTGCTTCGCTATTTCACCCGGGACAATGATACGCTCGTGTGGGGTAATACCATGCAGGAGGTGATTGACAAGGCTCCTCACATGTTTACCGGTGAGATGGTTAACGTTAAACCGAAATCCATAACGTTTGTGCCCGGCGATATCTTCGGCAACAAAATCTTTCTGGCCAAAAACCCGGACTATCTGGGCAATTTAATGGCTTTGCCTAAAGAAGATAAAGTACGCTTGTTGGATGGGAACTGGAAAGTGCGTAGTGATGGCATGGCCCTGTATGATCCAGCGTCTGTTGGGTCGATCTTCACGAACTACGCACCTGGTGGGGAGGCCACATTCATTACGGCCGATATTGCCCGGTTTGGCCATGACTGGACTGTTGTACTGGTTTGGAAAGGATGGGAGGTGTTGGAATGCGTTGTGATGAAAGAGAATGATTCGCCTGAAGCGGTAAAGGCTATTGAAAAATTAAGGTCAAAATGGCGCGTCATGGCCCATAACGTGCTTGTTGACCAAAATGGCGTGGGTGGATCCGTACTTCAGCTTCGGTCTGACTATAAAGGTTTTTTAAATAACGCAGCGGCTCTTCCCGATCCGGTAACCCGCGTTAAGGAGAACTATAAAAATCTGAAAACCCAGTGTTACTATCGGAATGCTGAGCGACTTAATGCCGGTGGCATCAAAGTAACGCTTAACAACGATACGGTTGTTGTTTATGAAACCAGCCCGGCTGCTTCAGGGGGGCTAAATCATATAATTTCACAAGGATGCCGAACCAAGATGGGTACAAAGGTGGTCGATGTCCGCGATGTCATCAAGCAACAATTACGGGCCATTCGTAAAGACAAGATTGATATTGAGGGAAAGAAACAGATAAATACCAAGGAAGCCCAGAAGATATTGCTCGGCGGATGGTCACCCGATTTTGCTGATTGTATCATGATGCGCGAATATTTTGAATTAATTGGACCCCGTCGGGCGTTCGGCGGATTTGATAACTCATAGAAATAATCTATATCAATTGTTATGATATAGATTATTTCTATTTTTGCTAACTACTGCTACGCTACCGGACGGTGTGGCCATTGACTTTGACAAGTTAATCACCAAACCGTCTATGAAATTTCTGACGTGTGACGCCATCACCGGCGTGATTAAAACCGTTACAGCGAGCGACTGTATGTTGCTGCTCGAACAGGCCAAACGATTTGGTTATATCGACTGGCCACAGGCTGTTCCACTGGGCGACCAGGCTACTATTTTGGGACAGGCGGCCCATACCGCTCGGATGGCGGCCGTTGACACCACCAAATTATCGTTACCCAAAGCTAAACTGTATTCGCCTGAACTCGCCGGTACTGAACCTGTCAAGGTGGGTTCAAACGATAACACGACACCCGATGGCCGTTCTATCGTTCGTGGTCAGACAGTACCCATGTTTACTGCTAAGTATACGGGGTTGACTCCTCAGCAATTTGAAGATTTTGAGGACATTTTCGCTCGGGGTAACAAGTCGGCCGACTTCAACACAATGGGCTTTGTGGCGTATCTGGGTCAACGTCAGTTCATGTGCTCGAAAACGTTTGGCCCCATTCCCTTCAATGCCGGCTTCATTGGCGATCCTACCGGCATGCAGCTGCATGATCTGACCCAGTTTAACATTCAGATGGAATTGAATAAGGGGTGGTTCCGGGATGTGATGGTCGTTACCCTCAACTTTAACCACGACCTGTTGTAGTCATGAGAAAACTACAAATGACCCCACCCGCTGAAGGTGCCGATCTGGCGATCGTTCAGGAGTTCGTTGATGAACACGCTGAGAACATCTTAGCCGCTCAAACAGGGGGCGCAACCGTCTGCTGGAAAGAAGTTGGCAAGAATACAAAAACAACGGCCGGGTATGAGTTGTCGCCAGTGGTCACCGAATCTTCCTTAGTAACGCCAGCCGAGTAGATGCTCACGCCCAACGATCCCCAGGTTAAAAAGGCTAATTCCAAACAGTTGCGTCAGGCACAGTTGGAAGATCAACGCCACCGGCTACACGCCGAAGCTGCTACCGATGCGGCTTCGGCGTCACCGTATTTTAGAATCTGGGAAAACGAGTACCTGGTGCCGACCATTCCAGCCAAGGCCACTCGTGATCAAGTGATGCGTGATATCGTCTTCCCACTGGTTTCTAACGAACTCGTCGATGATATATCGGATTCCGCTGCGGCTGTTCATGGGGCACAGGATCGGTATATTTCTATTGAGTTGACAGACGAAAAGCTACAAATTGATGCGGAAGAATACATTGAGCGCATCGATGTAGATGGGTTTGTTTCCCGTAAATGTCATAATGGCCTGTTTTCCGCGCCTAACTCGATCGTCGTCATCGACCTGCCGGCTGAACAGGATACTGATTTTCCCGAGCCCTACGTCTATTTGCTGCCCAGTTCCTCCATTGTGGCGGCTGATGGAATGGATGGAGCCGACAATTCGGGCCTGCTCTCGTTTGCCTATTTCAACATCAAACAGCCTAAACGCAGAGCGTTGTTTGACACGATAGACTTTCAGGTGTACGAAAAGCTTGCCGGCGAATCAGACTGGAGTTTGATTCTCAAAGAGCCACACGGCCTGCCGTTCTGCCCTGCCTTCAAACTCTGGGCTGATGTGGATCCGGGAAATCCATTGGTCAGCAATACAATGATCCGGCCTAGTCTGGGGCTGTTGAACCGTTACGTTTTTTGGGATGCCGCCGAACACAGTAACGATTTGAAAGCGGCTCTGGCCATGTTCTGGCATCTGGAGGAGGAGCCAAGTAGCTGCGGCTACACAGTGCCGGAAGGGCCATCCTGTCAGGATGGAATTTTGTTGTATGCCGGTACCGACGAGATGGGTAATTACACACCCGACATGGCACCAATCAAGAAGCCCTGTCCGGTCTGTGCAAAACGACGGGCACGGGGTGGACCGGGTAGTGTGATTCCGATACCGGCTCCGCAGAAAAAGGAGGATGCTGATTGGCGCGTTCCTGCCGGTTGGATCGATGCCCCTATACAAAGTCTTGAATACATTCAGGGAAAGGTTGAGAAACTCCGCGCCAAGATTCGTCGGACAGCAACCGGCTCTGAGGGAGGTCCGCAAAATGACCAGGCACTTAACGAATCGCAGATCCTCTCTATTCTGGAAAGTGCCCGGCAGGTTGGCGAGTACTTGGCTGAATATTTCGAGATTTTGCACAAACGGATTCTGGATGGCATTCTGACTCTTCGGTATGGCTCTTCGTATGTTGGCTGTACAGTCAATTACGGCCGTCGCTTTTCGGCCCTGTCGGCTGATCTGCTCATGAAGTTAGCCGAAATGGCTAAAACGAACGGGTCCATCTGGCTGATGGAAGAGATTGATAATCTGCAACAGGATTATTACGCCCATGGGGATTCGTCCCGAGGCCTGCGCTTTCAGATGCTCACTGACCTCAATCCGTACCCCTTTCTGTCGCCAGCGGATTTGTACGCGGCTGGTATCAACACATCCGATCCGGAAGGTTTTGGGCTGTCGGTCGGCTTACTAGGTTTTGTCAAACGTTTTGAGCGGGAAAATCAACTACCCATCGAGCGGTTCGGCATTTTAACACCTTATTCAATTCGAGTTACCACAATTTTAGACGCTATAAAAGAGTATGTCAGTGAACTCAAACCCATCGAAACCGGCAACGTCATCGACCCCACCGGCGACCCCACAGGGGGAAAATCAAATCCAGCCGGACGCAAACCAGCCGGCAATCCAAAACGAGGCAAGCCAGCCAGCGGGGCTAACAAATGATGAAATTGATGCCCGTATCGCTGATGGCATTGCTAAAGGTTTAGCACTGTATCAACAGCAGGAGGCCGAAAAAAAAGAGCTTGCGGATCTTGCCGAAAAGCGGGCACAGGAAAATGCGCAAAAGGCACTAAATGCGGCTAAAGCTAAAGTAGTGGCCACCACATGGCCTTATGGCAATAAGGACAAAGAAAACGTATTTGACCTTAGCCTCATGACCAATTGGACAGAGTTGCCTGCCGATAAAGTTGTCATCGTCTTGGCCAAATACAATGTTGATGGTGCGGGTAACAAAATCGGCTTTGATGTAAAGAACAGCTTGATTCAGCCCATTGATCCCGTCGCCCATAAAGCCCAGATCACGCCTGATAAAAAAACGGGTTCAACGACCTACAGCATGTTAGGTGTCGATCCAATCGTGGTTCACGACCCCAGTAAACAGTAACAATCATTACCTGCCGATGCGTTATCGGCAGGCTTTTCATAATCCTTAACACGTCTACCGGACGGACATAAACCAATGGCTTTTTCACTTGAAGATGTTACGGCGCTCACCGATGAACAGATTACCCCAGAAATCGAAGCCGTTTTATTGCCCAAATTAGCGGCTCGTGCCACTTCTTATTTGACCAATAATGGTCATGTTGTTAAGCCCAAAACTGAATACGACACCGAGTTCAACGCGGCCCTGACAACGAAACAAAAAGAATTCGCCGATAGCGAAGCCCCTAAGTTTTACGGCTCGATGGAGCGTATGCTGGCAGCGGCCGGTCTTCCCAAACCGCCCGAAATGAAAACCCGCGTTTGGGTTGAAAAACTGTCAGCTGAAGGCAAACTACCGTTTACGCCTGAGCAGTGGACGAAAATTGATAAGGCTATCAAGGGAGAGCCACTAAACCCAACAGAGCAGGGACTGGCCAATCAATATCTGAAAGAACTGAATGACTATAAAACGTCTCAGGAAACTAAGGATAAAACAAAATTCAGCAACACGGTTGCTCAGATTGTGTCCGCTGCTTTTCGAACCGCGCCCGTTCCGGTCGACCCAACGCTTAAGGATGATGCGGCTAAAGAAAATGCCAAGAAATCAGGTATCGCTACGGTGAAGGCAGTTTTTGATTCGGTATACGAAGCCGCCGAAGATGATAAAGGGGTAATGTATTTCCGAAAAAAGGGTACTACCGATGCCATCATGGACACGTCAACGGGAGAGCCAATGTCCCCCCTTGACATTATGAAAAAAGAATACCCGACATTATTTGCCGCTAAGGGGCATCAACAAAATGGTGGCGGTACGGGTGGTGGAGCGGCTGGTGGTAGTGTGAGCACGAAAGCCGATATCTACCGGGCCGCCAGTGATAAGGGACTGCGTATGCATTCCAAAGATTGGAAAGAATTTGTGAAAGGTGAAGAGGAAAAGTTGAAGTAAACCTGTGTTTAAGTTTCCAAGTGCTAATCTACCGGACGGGTTGCATTGATGTTTAATTATTCATTTTAAACCATTACCAAAATGTCAATTGTTGCCACGACTCTTCCGGATATGATTGCCAACATCGACAATGGCAGTGAATTCGGACAGCTTGAAAAACGCCAGTCCAATTATGGTGGGATTAACATGTTTTACAACAACGCCAATAAATTGTTCGGCCCGGCCCTGATTGCCGAGTTGCGCAAATTGCCGTTTACACGTACTGCAAAAATTCCCATTTTTGACAAGTACGATCACACGGTACTGACAGCTCGCTCGTGCGACATTCAGTGCAACAATGTGAACACACGCACTAAGACGCTTACCCGTACTCACCTGGCTATTGATATTTGTATCAATCCAACCGACTACGAGAACAACTTAGCTAAGGTTGATCAGGCGCTCAAACATCGCTACGTTATGGCCAAAAAGGCTGTTTACAAAAAGCTTGATGAGATGTCGTCAACGTTTCTCGACCTCAACAAGGATACGACCATGGTAGTCGATCCGGGTGGCGCAACACCCAATGCTAACCCGCTTTTTAAAAGTAAAGCAGGAGCCATTGAATTTCCTAGTTCGCTTAAGTTCTATGCCTACCTGCAAACGGTATTGGAGCAATTAGATATTGATGGTCCTTACCTCGACATCGCCAACACCGTAGCACTCGCTGAACAGAATATCCTGCGCAATCCGGGTAACGGTGCCCTGCTCGACACAACGGCTCTTATGTCTGGTGCCGGCATTACCCAGTTCGATTATTCGAACCGTATTGCTCCCGGAGTAATGATGCCGGTTCACTACATCGCGCCGGTTGGGTCGATTGGTGTACTGAACATGATTGACCTGGTGTATCAGGATAAGCCCGTTTTAGGCTCTGGTGACGACATGGATCAGTGGTCTGGCTTTGCCAACAAAACCGAATTGAAGGCATGGGGCCAAACACCGGATGAAGTGTTTAACGATTGGGATTGGGGCGTGCTGCAGGAACTGGTCTGCGTCGACGAAACGATTTTGTATAAAGTGAAATTCTCGGCCGACTTTATGTTTGCCTGTGACTTTACCAGCATCGCTGGCGAGTCGCCAATCAAACGTGTTGACGTGGCTGGTATTACGTACTAAAAATAGGGTTTAGTGTAGTTTAGTGGTTTACTCAAAAATCCTCTCTCAGCTGAGAGGGGATTTTTTTTATAAAAGGCAATATGTTCGACACGGAAACACTCACAAACCAGCTGTCAGGCAAAGTTGCCCTATATGCCGGGTTTGATGCCGGCTCTGATAAAGTAAAGATCAGCCGGCCGCTTGTTCACCTATCCGATGCGCATAAACTGTTGCGCCCGGATATCATCAACGCCTTAGGTCCCTATGTGGAGGGTGTTTCTCCCCAACCCTATGATGCGGATGCGACCTATAACCAGTTTGAACTGGTCAATGACAGTGATGTCGTCTATCAAAGCGTAACGCCTGAAAATAGCGGCCATGCGCTAAGCGATGCTACCTATTGGCAAAAAACAACGGTTTTGTCAGCCTGGTATTCTCAGATAGAACGGGGCGCTATTGCCAAATTGAGTTTGGCTCTTGCCGGAACGCCATCGGGTGTAGCTGTTTTAAGCCGTCAGGCTATCTTCAACAGGGAGGGTAATCTACAGGGGGCAATTGGCAAAAACGGACGGTTTCTCGGTTGGCGTATCAGGATCCAGAAGACTGGTGTACTTTTCAATATTGCCCGTTCGGGCCTTCAACTCACCGGGCCGGCCGCTAATGTGCCGATTTACCTGTTTCACTCCTCCAGTGCCGTACCAGTCGCCGTTGCTTATCTCACCGGCACTACATCAGGACGCACCATTTGGGCTGACTCGCCTAATTTCCTGCTGAAGCAATCCGACGGTTATTATTTGTTAGGCTACTTCGAATCCGATCTTCCGGTGGGTGTTCAGGCGGTTGGCAGTGAGCGCAGTTTTGCCACAGCCAGTTGCTCCAGCTGCCAGGGGGCCGATTATGCGCTGGCGGCTAATCGTCAGAAATACGTAACGATTGAGCCGGTTTACGTCGACGATGCCGATACGCCCGGCGTGATGGATTGGGCTGATGAAAATTCGGTTGCTCTGCAAACATGGGGTCTTAACCTGATCATCGAGGTGCATTGTGATCGCACAAAATTACTGGCCAATACACTGCTTTATATGATTGCCTGCGACGTGCTGGAGGAATTAAGTACATCCGATCGGCTAAACGGCATAAGTGCTCAGCTTCGCAATTCAGCCTATATCGCTTTGTACGGCCAAGCTAACAGTAAAGTAACTGATGGGGCTTTGTCAACGGTGCGAAACAATGCACTGGCAGAACTCAAAGGGGCTATGGCCTCAACGGACTGCGGCAAAGTTGAGGCTCCCCGTCGTGGTATTCGGTTTGAATCAATGTTTGACTAATGGCCAGTAAATCGACGGACCTGCGCACCTGTTTTGTCGCACCCTTGCTATTGATCACGCCCGATCTGATCAACCGGGTAATGGCTGAAGTCGTTGAGGCCAATAGTGCATTTATCGAAAATCTTAACCGGGCGCAACTCTTTGATGGCAAACGGGCCGATGGTACGGATATCACACCGGACTATACTGAAGTTACGGTTTTTCTGAAAAAAGAAAAGGGTCAGCGCTCCGATCGGGTGACCATCCGCGACACCGGCGCTGTCTATGAGTCGATTTTTACACAGGTCTTTTCTGATTCGTTTGAACTGGAGGCCGATGATCCTAAAGTGCCGGCCTTAGTGGCTAAATACGGCAATCTGTTTGGTCTGACGCCTGAATCAAAAGACAAACTGATTGCCCATATTAAACCGCAGTTTATTGCCAAACTAAAAGCCGAAATAGGTTTATGAGTAAAGCCCTGAAACCACCCACATATAATACCAATATTGAGCCGATTGGCGTCGATCTGGTTATTACCACTATTCAGTATGCGCTGGTGGGTTTAACCTGGCTAAATCAATCGTTAGGCCGTGTCTATCCTAAAATTGTTGATGGCAAAACGGAGCCGTGGATTTACAAAGATGATGCGGAATATTATAGAGCCTATCCCAACGATACGCTAGAATCCTTCTCGTGTATTTACGCCCATGATGATGAACAGCCCGATAAAGAGATTTATCAAACGCGCAGCGTCTCCATTATTATCTGGGTTAATCTGCAAAAACTAGGCATTCAAACGCCCAGTACGGAAATGCTCAAACGTGAGGTGTGGCGGGTGCTTCGTGATTTGGATTGTGTTCTGTCCTTTACGGTAACGAAAGATCAGACGACATCCGGAACAACGGCCATTTACCCTGGCTTCGATGTATCAGGACTGGAGGACCGTTATAATACCTATCCCTATGGTGCATTTCGAGTGGAATGCGTCACCAAATTTGCAGACTTATGCTACTGACTTTAATCCTTACGGCTCTGATGGGGGCCACTGGCGTAATCCTGTTTGAAAAATGGGCCATCGACGATTATATGAATACCAACACGTTCTGGAGCAGGTACTGGCCTGCTGAGGCTTGCTTATTATGCCGGGGTTTTTGGTTTGGGTTAGTAGCTTATCTATTTCTAACATTTATACCATTTACGTTATATTTGTTTGTGCCACTAGCAGCAATCCCTATTCAGGTATTCCTAGTTAAAATGGGCGAAAGAAAGCTATGAGTAAAACGATTTTTACAATAAAGGAACGTGTGAATTATCTCAAAGAGGAGATTACTATTGATTTAAACTCTGATAAGATAGACGTGAATGCGGTACCAGGGGGGGCTGAGTTATTGCAGAAAGTAAGAGACGGTGAGATGGAATTTTCAAAAGAAGAAGTCTACAAGATAACGGTAATGTTTGGCTTACCTGAACCAAAGTTTTAACCCAATGAAACAGTATTTACTATTTCAGGACGCAGGCGGGGATAATGTTTCAGCTAGCAGCCTGTTTGAAGGATCTTTCGAATCAGTTGAGGCTATAAAAGAGCATCTGTTAAAGTTTGAGTTTTTAGATTCATTTGAGATGTATGATTGCATTAGTGAAACTTGGACAGAAGGGTCAGACTTATTCAAATGAGAACTTTAACGCTCCCACTAGCCATCTTGAATTGTCATGATTCCCCGCGCACTCTGCCTGAATCGCGCCGAACGGAACACGACTATTATGCGCTGATCGAATCCAATGTCGGTTCGTCACAGGACGACATCGATCGTCATTTCGACGTACAGTTGGGGCTGGTCGGGTCTGACGATCTGGATGCTCAGGTTACGGCTATCAACAATACACGGTTTTTATTTGCTAACCTGCTTGGTAAACAGTACTCGGCCCGATCGCTGGCATTCTGTTGTATTGTCGAGACCATAGACGACGTGCCCTGGTCGGATTACTCTCCCGAAGGTGTTGAACAGTTATCCCGGATCCTGTCAGAAAAAGGGTTGACCGACGAACTGCTGCTGGAGCAGTGGGGCCCTTTAAAAAAAAAGTCTTCGACGAATTAAACGAGGCCTTTCCTCTACGTTTTCCCGATGGGGAAGAGGAGCGTATTATTTTGCAACAGCAGGCCTTGCTAATTGAGTTGGACACCACTTTCTTTCCGGACGATCCCAGTTTACAGAGCCGTATTGAATCGTTTAATCTGGAAATACAGGAACGGCTGAAACCGGCCAAATTAACCGGAAAAGGAAATCAGTTGGAGGAAATCCGGAGCACGTACGTGGCCAATAAAATAGCCCTTCAGCTCGAGGGTTTACCCGTCGATGACAAAACGCCCTCTCTCCAGTACTGGCAATATCTAACGGCCATAGAATCCAAGTATAAACGTAAACCATCCTTGCCTCATGAGTCTCTCGAATAGATTTGGTTTCATCCTTTTCTCACCAACCGGCCCGGAGCCACCCGATTTGCTGTCGTTGCCAGATGGAAACGCCTTTGCCCCCAGTGCCTCATCCGTGATTCTGGTACCGGCTGAAACCTACTCGTTTTATCTACCCTTCGATGTAGGTTTGGGGCTGGCCAGTGCCAACCTTGATTTGGTGAGCGATGTTTCCAAAGCGGTTGTTTTAGGCAATATCGGTTCACTTACCCAAATTAACGTCGGTGCGGGCCCAAAGCATTACACGGCCACAATCACGATACCGGCTAATGTTGGTACTATTCTGGAGGTGTATTATCGCCTTCAAATCAACCTGACTAACGGGCTAAAACTATACTCAAACCGGCTATGGCTGAAAAAGTCCGGTTTCTCAAGTCTGTCGGCCGTTTTCAGCTATCGAAACCGTAAACCTGTTGGTCCAATCGCTTACGATCTGATCGAGCTTGACAACTTTAGGAATATTCTGCGCTTGAAGTGTGTATCAAATATACCGCAGACAGAAACAGAGAGTGAGGAATACGAAAATATAACAACCGGGGTAAAAGTTACGGTTGAAACGCATACCCATGTTGCCATCCCTATCATTTGTCCTAACACTGACGCACTGGGCCACGAGGGATGGCGGACGTTATGTGCACATAAAGATATCCTGATCAATGGTCGGCCGTTTTCTATAAAAACAGGGTATTCAGAAGGAGAAGGGATGGCTACACTTAGCACCGGCACCTTTCAAGTTTGGGAAACCCAGTTCTCCGTTATTAATCGCTGTTGACCCTTTTTCTTACCATGGTAAGAAAAAGATTGAGACCATAAAATCAAAAAGACACTTGGTATCTGTAGGGTTTTATTTCTTTGCTGAAAAAAGCCAACTAATGAAAAATAATATTTTACTCCTTTTCCTAACATGGTCCTTATCATCTTCAATGGTCTTTGGACAAAAAATGCCAATTGAAAATGGAAAACTGGGAGGTATCTTACCAATTGGCGAAAACGGCAAAGCAATTATTCAAGTCGTTGAGCCGGTTAGCGGGTCTAATAAATCGGCTCTTTTTCAACGGGCACGTCGTTGGTTTGTCCAAAGTTACGGTTCGGCTAACAAGGTTTTACAGCTTAATGATTCTCTAACGGGTGAACTATCGGGTAGGGCGACTTTTGTCATTAACCCCACTATGATCGGCGTTCCTGTAAAAACTCAAATTGATCATTTAATTACAGTTGAGATAAAAGATGGTCGATACAGGGCAACGGTTACCGATTTTTTTATGACAGCCAAAACCATAGTTGGGCCAATAGAATCAATCAAAGGCACTTCAAAGGGTTTCCTCATCAAGGTTTATACAATGATTGATGAGGAAAGTTTAGCTTTGCTCAAAAGCCTGAAAACGGCTATGTCCACCGAAAAGTCAGATTTTTGACTTTTTCTTACGGGCCTTTTTTTTAGTAGCTTTGCTTTCCCCACTACCGGACGGTGCGGCCCAAACTTCGCACTCACCGTTCTCTTTTCTGCACTATAGATGGGGCAACCCAATGTTTGCTTCCCTGCTACCATCGTCGCCAGCAGTAGAACAAATTGAACTTTACCTTTATGAATTATCAATATATGATTAAAACATACGCCATCTTTTTGTGTTGTTATAATAACAATTGACCGGAATGTGCGTTAAAAATTACTAGGCTGGGCATTGTTTTATTATACGGTACGTGATTATTAACTAATTTTTTTCAATGTTTACTTAAATTTTAATTTGACCTTCACACGTGAAAAATATTATAATGTATCGTTTTTCCGACTTCTTCTTCTCGCCTATTCAAGTCAGGCCAGTAATTGGAGCGTTGTTCGGGCTGGTTATCGGGAGCTTCTTTTCTCCTTTCGGTGCATTAATGGGCGCTCTAAATGGGTTTCTTCTAGCTTTTGCTCATACGTTCGCCTTAGAACGCTTTGAAACAGATAAGCACACTAGGCAGCTAATAGTGAACAAGTTAAGTGAAGAATACGCAGCGCGCGAAAAGAACTTAATAGAAAAACTAGAGCTACGTTATCTTGAACAGGAAAAACGGCATAAGAAAGAGATTCAGCGGATGAGTCATGAAAGACAATTGGTCATAAATGACTTATTCCTACAGTTTCAAGACCAACTAAAGCTTCAGGCTGATCTTCACAATCAGACCCAGCGCGAACAGGAGGCTTACTTAGAGGCAAATACAATACTCTCGCTGTTTGGGAATAGTATGAATGCCCTATTTAAGGTCAATCACTCTGCTTCGACTATATTCACATCTGCAATAGATAATCGTATCAAACATTCTCCCAGCGGGTACTATGCAGGCCATGAATATGGCATGCCCACTACAACGTCTGTAGATTAACTCAGTTTCTTCCTCTTTACCACACCCTTGTGAAACCTTATCTATTAGAAACAATTGAGTTTCTGTCGTTAGCGCATGTCATTTTGGTATCATTTGCTTTTGCCATAATTTATATCCTCCCTATACCCAATAAATGTAAAAACAACATAGGATTTGTACCCTTTATTGCGTTGGTCAGTGGCACAGCGGGGGCCTTGAAAAGTTTGAAAACCATAACAATAATCATCTTGGAGTTACTCTCAAATCGAGACCATTTTACGGTACAAACACTAGGAGATATTGAGCATGTATATCCTTTGGTTGGCAGCTCTTGTTTGTGCTTCGTAGCTACCGTTGGAGTATATAAAGCATTTAAAAGCAAATATTTTCCTGACGTAAAAACCATTAGGTAAAATGTCTTTCACCTCACTACACAATCAAGTGGAGTGATATACTGCCAGTTAAATAAATAAAGCCCCTTCCTTAACTGGTTGGGTCTTTTTTTTATCTTTACGAATAGAACTACCGGACGGTTCGCTCAACAGGAAATTACCTTACCGCCACCGTTCCTTCTCTGGGTTACCTCATTACGGACGGTGCGGGTAACGCGTTTTCTTCTCCTTATTCCGTCCATGAATACCACTCTTTTTGAGGACTTAGTCAATTACAAGTCAATCGCGGCTGGTATCGCTAAACTCGAAGCAGCCAACGCCAAATTTGCAGATGCCGCGGTTGCTCAAAACGAGCGCATCGGTAATTCCATGCAGTCACTGGCGGCCGATGCCGCTGGCCTGCGTGAGCAGATCACCAGTTTCAGTAGTCGTAAGGGTTCGAGTGATTCCGGGCTGTCAGGCCTGAAAGATGATGTTAAGAAATTAACGAAAGCAGAACAGGATTATCAGGCCGTTCTTTCCCGCAATAAAACAGTCGTTGATTTAAACACGGCCTCCATTGGTGCAATGAAACAGCGGATGGCCGATCTGCGGGTAGAGTACGATAAAATAGATCGTTCCGGTGCCGATGCTCAGGCCCGAATGAAAGCTATTGCATCGGAAACTAAGCAAACAGCTACCGTTCTAAAGTCGCTTACGATTGTAACCAAGCAAGCGGCTCAAGCTGTCGTTGTTGCTGAAGGCTCCTACAAAGCACTTGACATCCAGACCCAAAAATTACGATCAGATCTTAAGGGACTGGCGGGTGCGTTTAATCCGCTTACTGGCGAAATCAACAAACATAATCGGGCTGCGGTGGAGATGCAAAAACGCATCGAGACCAATGATAAAGCCTTAAAAACAATGGACTCCACTATGGGTGTAAATACCCGTAGAGTTGGTTCGTATAAAGATGCCTTAAAAGATATTGGGGGCCAATTAATCGGTATTACGTCAATAGCCGGTGCCGTTGCGCTTGCGTTTGAGGGAATAAAAAGTGCGGTTGGTATCATTTCCGATATGGAACGGTATGATGCCGGTCTAAAGGCGGTCAGTCGGGATAGTGCTGACTTTGCCCGTTCTCAGCAATTTCTTACAGGCCTGGCTGACAAATTAGGCTATGAGTATGGCGATCTCGTCGATAGCTACAAAGGATTAAAGGCCGCAACGAAAGACACCGCACTGGAGGGACGCAATACAGAGAAAATGTTTTCGGCTGTGGCCACAGCTGGGGCCAAACTTCAACTCTCTAGCGAAACCGTAACGGGTACCTTGCTCGCCCTGACGCAGATGATCTCCAAAGGCCATATCCAGGCGGAAGAGTTACGGGGCCAATTAGGTGAACGTCTTCCAGGGGCACTTCGTCTAATGTCCGAAGCGTTGGGCGTTTCGGAATCCAAGCTGAACACCATGATGGAACAGGGGCAATTAATTGCTACTGAAGTCATGCCAAAATTTGCCGATTCGTTAGACAAAGCGTATGGCTTAAAACAAGGCGAAAAAATTGACCGTCTGGGTGCAAGTGTCAACCGATTGAAAAACGAAATGGGCTATTTGCTCAAAGCGTTTAACGATAATACTGGCGTAACATCCATTTTCTCCGCCATTGCGAATGGTCTCTCAAACTCCTTAGGGGATATCCGACGCTGGTTAAAAGATGGATCGGTACTGGAGCTTGTAACATTTTTTGGATCCGGTTCGCTAACGAATCGAAATCAGCAACGACGGGATACCGAGCAGGCAACTTCAGCCTTCTCCGGAATGAATCCTAAACAGCGCAAAAAGCAGATCAACGATCTTAAAGTTGAGGAAAAGTCGTTGATAGAATTCGGCGAGGTCGATAAGGCGAAAATTACCCGTGACCTGAGGCAAAAACTGGAGCGCGAGAATATTAAAATTGAACTCGCTGAACAGAAAGATAGCCGTCGACAATTAATAAATGCTGATAAAGACGCTATCGAGAAAAATGAAATTGATCTCGCCCGGTTCCAAAAGCAGTCAGTAAGGAAGCGAACAGCCGAAATTCTGGCACTGGAGAAGCAGCTTGCCGCCGATCCAAAAAACGAAGTTCTGGCTAAAAAAATTGAGGTTTATTCCAAGTTAGATGCTGATCAAAAATCGAAAGATAAGGCCGTCAATGATCGGCTAAAACAGGATAAGCCCAATGATGATTCGACACTCGAAACGTTAAATAAACAGATCGAGGGAATTGAAAAGACTCTGCAATCGCAGGCCATGCAGGATTTGAAAGCCGGCAGGCTGGTGACCCTTGATCCTGAATTAGTGGCTCGTGTCGCTAAACTCAAAGAGCAGTACGAATCCATCAAACTTATTCAGGAACAAATTGAGAACGGCTCTTATGGCAAACCCATTACTGGAGCCGATACACCGTTAAAATCCATTACATCTATTGGTGACGAGCGCACAGGAAAAAACGGTAAAACGCTGAATGATGAACAGGTAAAAGTGGCCGATGCTAAACGCCTGGCTGAGCTCACTAAAAATCTGGATAATCAGACGGGGATCATGCGCGACTATGATACAAAACGTCGTCGCCTGGAGTATGATTTTAACAATGATATGAAGGGACTGCCTGAACAGCGTAAAATTGATTTGTTCACAGTTCTCTATGAAATCGAAGATGCTGAACGGCAAGGCGATAAAGATGAGGTACAGCGGTTGAAAGATAAGTACGCCCAAATGTCAGAAGCTGACAAAGATTACTTATCGAAGAAAAAAGAGATTCAGGAAAAATATTTCGAAGTAGGGACCACCCTGATCAATGGTCTGTTCGAGATTGAGCAACAGAAAAATCAAAATGCGCTTCAGCAGGTCGAAAAGAACAAAGAATATGAGTTAAGCCTGGTCGGCGATAATGCGGGGGCCAAAGCAGCAATTGAGCAGAAATACGCAGCCCAAAGTAAGCAACTACAACATCAACAGGACGTCGCGGCCCGAAACCAGGCATTGTTTAACATCGCCATTAGCACAGCCCAAGCTGCCGTTAAGGCCTTGCCAAATGTTGGCTTAGCCGTTGCCATTGGCATATTGGGCGCGGTGCAAGCCGGCATTGTACTCGCTAAACCATTACCGCAGTACGCGGAGGGTAAAAACGTAGCTGATAATTACGAAGGACCGGCTGAAGTAGGCGAGGCCGGACGTGAGCTGCTCTTCCGAAACGGCCGCGCCAGTCTGATCGATCGGCCGTCAATCGTCAACGTCAAACGAAACGACGTTATTCTTCCGAATCATCTTACTGAGCGGATGCTGAACGATGAGATGGCCTGGGAGGCTAATTCGCTGTTGCATCGTTCGATGAATCAGCGCCGGGCCGTTGAGGCTATGAACCAAAACCGGGAACGCTACCAGGTGCGGATGATGTCGGGCGCAATGGGGTACGGATCGCCCTCAGCTGGTGCGATCGGCAAAGCGTTTGGGGCTGAAATCGCTAAACATCCGGCCTTTAGCCTGTCGATTGATAAAGAGGGATTCAACATCCATCAGCATGATGCGCACCACAAAAAGTTGATACAAAAAAACAAGCATCAATTAGGGCGTAAAAACTAACCATGGGACAAATTATCTTTCGCTTAAAAACGGCCATTGTACAGGTAGGGGTGACAGAGCCGGTCACGATTATGCCCGATATCGCCGAGCCAGTGCGCTGGTCTGATGTTCCTCTAACGGGAAGTGTCGACGAGAAATATCATGGCTTTCTGTCCTCGTATTCAGACGGTACCCTAAAGCTGGATTTTAGGTGTGAATCGGCGCATAGCCTGTTATCTGAACAATATTATACCTACGGGACTGACGCAGATGTGCGGTTTCAGGTAATTGAAGTGGACCGGGCCGGCACTGAGTATATTGATTTTGACGGTAAGATAGATTTTGAAACGATCCTGATCGTGCCGGGTAAGGTCTCGGTAAGCATCATCACCAACGATGATCATACGAAGTTCAATAGCCGGTTTGAATCCCCCATTGCCTTGGATTCCATTTTAACGCTGGATAATGTGGCCTTATCGCCAGCTACGGCAACCGAAATACCGCTCGCTGGCCAGACCCTTCATGAGCAGGGGGAATTCAGTCACCAGAAGAAATATACGGAAAGTCAGGCGTTTACGGATGGGGTTGATTTGGGTATTAGCGTTTATGTACTGCCTAAAATGTACTTTCCAGCCTCTGAAACAGTCACCGCAACAATAGCCGCCAGTCCCTCAGCCATTCAGGAGTTGTCAAATCTGGAGGGAGTGAATTACTTATACGGTGGGGTGACGCCAGCGGATATTGATCCGCCGTCCCTATTGGAAGTAAAAGCCAATACCATTGGTGACTATCATATTGAAATTGACTGGCTGTTTCACATCAATGTCGTATTGACAAAAGCCGCCTTAACAATTGGATCGCCTAAGTTTGCCGTTCTTGAGTTTGTTCCATTGGTGATTGTTAAGATACCCGGTGCTGTGGATCAAATTATACCGCTTTGCCCCCCTAAATCCGGGTCAGGATATGCTAACAGCGTCGAACACTCGTTTGCCGGCTCGTATCATGCCGATCTTGATTTGCCCCTTGGCGCTCAGGTTTACACATATTGTAAAATCGTTGCCTTTGCCAAAAATCGAATCAAACAGATAGAATTCTTTATTGAATCGACTAGCCTGCGCATTTCAATAGAACGTAAAACGCGGGCGCAGGCAACCAAGACAAAAGCGTACCTGATGCCTGAGGCAATCAGACACGTAATTGGTGCCATTACGTCTACATTGAATCCAGCTAAAACGGGCAATGTGTATGGCGGCCTGATTGATAACGCCCACGCTGATCAGGCGTTAGATGGGTATGCGACTGAATACGCAGTAACGACAGGCAATCAGTTACGCGGCATTGATAAAGTGCCGAGTTTCGACGCAAAAACATTGATTGATACGCTCTGGAGTCAGCATGCGGCCGGCATTCTATTTGAACATGATGTCAACACCGGCGCTCAGGCCATTCGTATCGAGGAGGGCAGTTGGTTTTATCGCGGAGGTGAAATTGCCGTCATCGACGAGGTGTTTGAATATAGTGAAGAACCCGATCTCGAACTACTCTATAACCAGATTGAAGTAGGGTATGAAAAGTATCCCGATAGTGGAGCTGGTGTAGCTGACGAGTTCAATACGGTACATACCTACCAGACACCGCTGATTAGTCGGGAAAATACGCTGCCGATTCTTTGCCCCCTGATCGCGGCCGGCACAGCGATTGAACTGGAAAGACGTTTAGGTATCAAACAGGTCGATGCCAATGGTGTTCCGGTGTCTACCACATCCGACGCCGGGACGTATGATGATGATGGCTTTATTTTGCACGTCATCGCTTTTGGTCGGGCTGATACGTTCCGGTTTATCGTCGAAGGACCAACGCCTGTAAAGCCCTATACAGCCCACTACATTCAGTTTAGCAACGCGATTATTAACGGTTCATCCGGGGGCGTTCTTTTGTACTATGGGGATAAGGTGACCATTTCAGGCACAGGCACACCCAATGATGGCAAGACATTTACGATTGTCGGTATTCATCCTGGGATAGCAAATTTTACCGTCACACCCACCTACGAAGTGGATGCAGCTGAGCCTATAATTGCTGGCGGTCCACTGGCGGGAAGTTGGCAGGCAGGCACGCAGGCGGTAAAACTTCGGACCAATGAACGGTTGGATGTCTCAGGCATAGCGGATCCTGATACCGCGTTTAATCTTGAACTTTCACCCTCCCGGATGCTCCGCAGACATGCGGCCTTTATCAATTCAGGCCTGGCTTACAAAAAACCAATCGACGAACTGCGCTGTACAGCCTACAAACAAAATGGTAAAGTCAGTTCGCAAGTAAAGCCAGGTGTTGCACCCTTGCCGGGGGATTCCGATCGGCAGTACATTGCCGAAACGGGAAACATTGCTTTGGGTAGTATGGAGGGGTTTTTGAAATTATTTCAACCTGAGCTCATCAAAGTAAAAGGCACGGTTACCCGGAAAATGCGCCGGGCCATCTTTGCGGCCATGAAAAATCAGGGGCCTGATGAGGTAAATTGTGGGTACCTAACCATTATAAACCCTGACAAAAGTGAAGTCAGTGGCTTTTTACGGTCAATTACCTATAAAGATTCGTCTGAAGTAGCTGACATCGTTTTGCGCAAGAAACGCCCGGCTATCAACCCCAATGAACCTACCTGTGAGGTGTTTTATAATTACACGCTGAAACGGTTTGAAATTGATCCCACGGCCGATCCAAACAAGTACAGATTTTGTCGTTTCCGTGATTTTCAGCCGCTCTGATTGTAAGTTGATTGAAACTCTTTATTTTTGACTATCTAATGCCCCACTACCGGACGGTGCGGCCGCTGATACGACTCTCGCTTTCAGCAG
Organism: Spirosoma flavum; assembly: GCF_042686045.1. Lineage (NCBI taxonomy): Bacteria > Pseudomonadati > Bacteroidota > Cytophagia > Cytophagales > Cytophagaceae > Spirosoma > Spirosoma flavum. The sequence goes on along the minus strand of NZ_JBHUOM010000023.1, from coordinate 139,429 downwards.
CGCACCGATCCGATGCCAATTACCCCACTCACTGAGGAGGATTTCGTAAACGGAGCCAAAGAGAAGGTAAATAATGCCTTCAAAGAGATACCCATCTCCTTTGTGCCGACGCCTGACGGTAATCTGACAATTACCAAGTTCTCGGGTGAAAAGATCACCGTCCCCTTAAAAAACTTCTTCGCCCTTCTCTCGACGGTCTTCGACTCGATCCGGGTAGGCATGGCCACGCCTGAGGAGGCCGGAAAAGTCTTTCTCGTCGATGACGATATCCCCGCGCATTTTCAGTCGTCAAATCGAATTTTAACGGCCGTTCAGGTAGCCGATGCTATTCAGGCAGCGATCGATGCTGTTACGCCGGCTAAGACACTGACCGAGTTAATCAACGCGGCCTCCACGGCTCAGCGAAGTTCGGCCCTTCTTTCCCTGCTTAATGCCGCTGATGACGATGCTAAAGCCAAGTTCTGTTCAATGGTCTCCAGTTGTGGCGTCGTTATCGGCAACCCAACGGTTACGTCTGTCATTCTTGAGCATTTCGAGGAAATAGAATCGGTTGTCATTTTACCCTACAACTATAGAGGTGGCTTTGACACAAACGATTGTGATAAGATAACGTGTTGGCTTGCTGATAAGAACCGACCCAATGAAATACCGGTCGTTGGTATGCGGTGCGATGGCTTTGTCGTCGATTGGGTTACGGCGCAGGTTGTTCGGGTCGATGTAAAAACTGCGCTGACGACCGATGGTATCGCGGGTGTGACCAACACGGTTTTCGGCGTGGAATGGTTCAAGCCTGCCCGCTTCCGGGATGGCTTAGCCCATACGTGGGATATTGTCGGCGAGCACGACGGATTGCTTCAGGTTGACTATAATAAACCCAAAATAGTAACCTGTGCAGCACCTGTTGACAACACGCCTTACGTCGCGCAGTATCTGGTTAGTCCCTCCGCGATCGCTATTACCAAGGGAGGAGCGACCATTACTGCCTCAATTATTGAGCGGCTCAGCAACGATACACGTCGGGCATATACGGGCAATGCGGTACCGGTTTTTTCAGCTGAAGGAGCACCGGCCGGTATTACAATAACGCCCAATTCAGACAAGACGGTGACGATTACGGCTTCTAATGCCGCCGCTATTACCTCACTTCAACTCAATGCAACGATTGGGGCAACCTCAGCCATACCGGCCACTGTGCAGGTGCTGACCGGTGCCTGTCAGCGCCCATCGGGTTTAACCACGTTTATAGCCGCCTGGAATTTTGCCCCCACTGGCGGCAATGCGCGGGAATTTAGCTCGCTCGATGACGCCAATAATACGGCTGGTCAAAAATTCGATAATACGACGCCTGGTAATCTGGCAACCTATCAGTTTCAGGTGGCAAATCTGGCAATCGGTGAAACGGCCTATTATGAAACACTAACGGACTGCACGAAAGTGGGGACTGGCATCGGCTACGTCCTCGATACCAGTTCGGGAAATACCGTAAGGAAGGCTGTTCAGTTCAACAACGGAGTCATCATCGACTTAAAGGGTTCGAGCTACACCACACCCAGTACGATAACCAGCCTGACGATTGATGAGACACCCCTTCAGGAGGGTTCCTCAGCAGTTGCCCACGTAATCGCGCATTACGCCGATGGATCGAGCGCCCAATATGAAGGGCCGGGCGTATTTGAGTACACCGGCAATTACCCGCCAAGTATGAGTCTATCCTACGGCAATACGGGTGTAGCTCTTATTGCTCTTGGGGCCAATACGATCAGTGCCGATCAGACGGTTGTGTTGCGCTTTACGCCAACGGGCGGTGCACCGGTGACGGGTAACGTTCTGCTTAAAAACGTCAACAACGCGGCAACCAACGTCATCGACCGAATGACAATTTTCCATCCCGTGGGCTGGCATACTATTCTGCCTTCGTCGCATACGGTTTCTGAAAATCTTGTCTTGCTCGTCAACGTAAACGGACCCGGTGGGGCCGCTCTGGCGGTTCAGGCTCGCTACACGGGGTCCAGGAATGACAGCACGTTCGGGGTCATGCAAAAACTCGACTACAGCCAGAACAGCGGAGACAATCCACTCCCGGCCGGCTATTCGCACTTCACGTACTTCAACGACGAACTGTTTTCGAACAGCTTCAAAACCTTCCAGGCTAAACTGCCATCCGTCGCCAATTCACAGGTACAGTCTACGTACCTGGCCAATGCTTCAGCCCCTGATCACACGACCGCTCAGATTTATCCCGTCTCAAATTAACTGCTATGAGAACCTGTATAAAATGGCAAACCAAATCAACGAGCGCTGATAACGTGGTCACGTACGGCCCGGTCCTGTACTGGATTCGGCCTGTAGGCTCAGCCTGCTCAGATGATGATATTGCCTTTAATCAAATGGATGTGCCGGCTAAGACCGCTGCCAGCCAGCCCGATCAACCGGAAGGGTTTAAAGTCCGCACGTGCGTGGCCGGTTCAACCGGACCAATCGTCGTCATCGGCGATAATTCGGGCTATGTGCCGTTAGGCGGTGGAGGGGGTGGATCGACGACCGAAAGCGGATTTGACACCTCCTACACGTTTAGCCGTACAGGTTCCGACTATGCTGGTCATGCCTTTGTCTCTACACCCGCGCCCATCCTTACGGCTGTTGTACAAAGCAAACCACGATTAACTGGTAACAACTTCGCGTTTGTGCCACAAACGGCGCTTAATGTGGCTATACCCGAGCGTATTCCCCCACATGCACCACACGCCAGCAAAATCCTGATTTATCCGGGCGGACTCTACACGTTGAATGCCGATAACGGCTTTATGGGCCACGGTTGGACACATACCTCTGAGTCGGCCCAGTGGCCGGGCGCGTATCCGACCAGCATCAAACGGGCACTGGAGTATGCCAACTATGCAGCGGCTAAACGGGCCGCTGATCTGTTGCCTGATGGTCACCCATCCAAGCAAAAACTCTATAACTGGTCGACGCTGAATCCCGCTTTCGAGGGTACCCATATTTTCATCGATGACGAGGATACCTGTAAGCTGTATGCCCAGCAGTGGTATTTAGATTTTTTGCAGATCGATAAAAAAGGTGCTGGCGTCGAGTACTTCTCGGTCAACCACGAAATATGGCAGACCAACCCAAATAGTCCCTACAACTATGTCGGGCAGTGGTACCGTCAGGTAGGCTGGATAACGAAGGAAATTATTCGGCTCTCTGAAGTAGACGGGCTGAATATGAAATCGGGTATGAGCGACTTTGGAAACCTGTGCGCTACGGGGCCATTTTTCTTTGAAGATAACGACCCGGCGACTGGCTATCCCGGCTACCTCAGCTATACCACAATTAATGAGCCGTACCGGGGTAATTCGCAAAGCTCACCATTAGGGGCTAATACCGATATGGGCGCACTACTGCTAGCCGGTAAAGCCTTTGCGGGTGTGGGCCACTACTGTCAGCACACGAGCGACGGGCAGGGTATGTTTGAAACCAATGGCGATGGCAGCTTAAAAGTCGTTAACAACGAACTCGTCTGGCGAACTGACAAGCGAAGTGCCACCATCAGCGGTCAGGCATCAGTCATCTACAAAGATGACAATTTCATGGCGATGCTGAAGCGATACGGGTACGAAGCGGGTGACTATGCCAACTGGTTTTTCCGGGCAGGTAGTGTCCATTTGCCCATGTCAAATCAGCGCGGGGCTGGCTATGTAAATGTTCGTTTTCTAAATCAGTTCCGACTCGATACGGAAAGCGACACCAGCAACAACCAACTGGGAGCAGGCTACAATGGACTGATGCAGGCCGAATTTGATATGCTCAATGCCCGGCCGCTTGATCCCGATCAAACGGAAGGCAATGCGATTCGAATGTATCTCAATTCCGACTACTTGCGGGGGTGGATGGACTCTCAGCCACGAACGGATTTAGGGGCCGATAATAACAAAGGTTCCAAAGCCAGAGCCAGTGTTGAGATGTACGCTAAAGGCTTTCAAAGAGCCAGCAATTTAAACTGGATTTTCGACACGCCTTATAAGATGATTGAGCCAAAACTGTGGATCAATCACCAGGGCATTACGTCAGCGGCTACGGCTGACGAGCAGTTTTACAGAAAACCCATTCTAAGGGGCGGCATTGCAACGTATCAGGGTAAGCGTACAATTTGGATGCGTGGCGAATGGCCCTGTCAGGACATGAATCATGTGACCGATGTGATTGTCTGGGTGAACGTTAACGGCACTATATCACCCGCCTATAAGATTCGGCTCGATGGTCGAAGGACGTATCTCGACTACTGGCAACTGGCAGACAGTTTCCCCGACTTCGAAGCTAAGCATGTGTATTTCCAATTTCAGGCGCTGACCGGCGAAACCATCACGTGGCGCGGTGACTACCGTGAGCCCAAACTATCCGCTAACCCAAATCCCCCTGCTTTCGCCTAATGAAAAAGCTCCTACTTCTGTTATCGCTATACTCATTCGTTTCATTTCTGGCAAACGGACAGGGTACGCACACCGTCACGATTGCGCCGGCGACTGGCTACATAGGCACACCGTATCAGGTTTCGACGATTCGTAACATAACGACTTACCCACTTACACAGGACGGCTACAATCGCTGGGCTTCAGACTTGGCCAAAGGCACATTTCAGCTTACTGTTGTCGGTTCAAATTGCATCATTCCAGCCGGTACAGTTCCTCCACTCGTTGCACCAAACTGCGCGAATTCAGTTTTCGTAGCGACCAATACGAGCTTACTCTCAAAGTATAGCTATAACGCATCCAACGGCGGCACGATTCAGGTTCGCGGGTCGGGATCGGGTACGTTTCAGATGAAAATCGAAACTGTATCTGGCCAAAACCTGACGCTTTCCAACCTGGACAATTCGAGTATTCCCTATAATACGTTGCTGGGTTTTGGCCCATCGGGAGACGGTGCTTATCCTCTCGACTGGACATTGTGGGGCGTTCCACAGGTGCCAATTCGGTTAACATTCGCCAAAAATGGGCTGACTGATGCCGTAACATTTACGCCTGTTGTCGGGACAAATAAGCCGCTGACGACACCGCCAACGACGACGACGGTTACTCCGCCAACGACCAATACCGTCGCTCAGAACGGATCGTTCGTGGCCGGATTTGGGGAGGGGACATTAGCGGAGATGATGGCCTACGCGCCTTTTGTGCCGACAAATAATCAGGTTTCGACATGGACCGTATTTAATCCAACCCAGTATATCGGCTCAACATCGGGGCTCAAGGTTGGGATAAACTTTGGTATTGGCGCAAGCTGGACGCACTTAAGCCTCAATGGGGGTGAGAACCTGATCAACACCAACGCTGATCAGGGCAGTAACTTCAATGGCGTTTGGTTTCCAGACAATGGTCGGTCAGCAGCCGCCAAGTCAAGTTACGGCAATCCTGACGGGTTTAATGGGGGAACCAATGGCAGGTTCGGGACTACCAATAGAGATGGCCAGTATGTCCTGTCTAGTTCAATTGGCTGGAATGCTGTTCCCGGTGGGCAGATGGGTAATTCTCACCGCAGCCCGATCCTGTTTTACGAACGTCGGACGGTGGCCGGGTATGGTGAGGTGCTATACACGAAGGTCCAGCCTTATCAATGGGGCATGGAGAATGTTCTCGCTGAGCAGTATTTACACACGTACTCTTGGATTGATGGACAGGCATTGAAGTGGTTCTCCATTGTCGAAAACTTTAGAACCGACAACCAGGCGCTTGATGTAGAACGCGAGCAGGAAAACCCGTTCATTTTTCCCATCGGTACGTATTTCAGGAAAATGGCCTACACCGGAACGTCTCCGAAGACAGGGGGGGCATTGTCGGAATTTACCTCAGCCCAGCCTTGCGAGGGTGCGGGTTCTCCCGGTTGCCCTAACGCCAACGATACAGGTGATTGGCTGGGCTCGGAGTACTGGGGAGGAGCGATGAGTGCAGACGGTTCGAAAATCGTTGCCTCAATTACCCCTTTCAACACAAGATTTCGTGGCAAACAGGAACAGGGATTCGGTGGAAATGAATCTAGCAATGCGACGAGCTACATCAATTCCGCTATCCTGGAGAATTTCGACCGGCCATCTATACGGGCGTTTTCGGGCGCAATCTGGACGGGCAACACGTCAGATTATAGAAACTACTATAACAGCCAGAACTTTGTAACGACTCCGTTCAACTGGAATTTCACGGCAGGCAAAACGAATCAGTGGCATAGTGGAAACTCGTATGCGCGGCTGAACGGCAGTAATCGCTACGAGTGGAATATCGGCAAGCGTGGAGCCGATCCCAACGTACAAGGTGAGCAGCCACAAATGAAAGGTCATTTTGGTAGTCCGTTCGGTGCCTGGCAGGCGTCGAGCATTCCGGTGATTTATATCAAGGGTACGTTCGTCGGTGGTAACATTTCAAACATTCGGATCGAGTTCAAAAAGCCGGGTTCAGGCAATAATACCACCTATTCGACTGGTGCCATTCCCGTAATTGCGGACGGCGCGGAACATACCTATGCAGTGAATATGTCGGGTGTTTCGGGCTGGGATGGTATTATCTCTAATATCGATTTAAAGCCCAATAGCCCGACTGATTTTAGTTCAGGCTCAGAAACATTTGTGCCATCATACATCGGCAATGTCAATCCTGCTACCAACGATGTGTCGCTTCTGCTCATGGCTTCTCTGCTGGCTGGAGGTCTAGCCAAACGTCGCAAACGATCGCTCGGCGTTCGGCGCTCAAAACCCGTTCCATCCATCAAACAAAAAGTCTCGTAATGAAAGCATTCTTAATGTTTGCGGCCGTTGTGCTGGCCTTAGCTCAAGCAATTGGCCAGGTAGTGCCCCTCCCTGATCAGACGATTTATCCGGGCAATCCCTTCGCGCTCAACATCGTCATCACCCGGGTAGACTCGTCGGCCACAGCTACGTCCGTGCTGAATTACGGCACAAACGGCCCACCTGTCGAGCAACCCAATCAGCCGATAGTTAGCCGATCCGGACGATTGGTAACTATCAGCTGGAGTGCTGCACAAACGAAATCGCTACCAGGTGGCCAGCGGCTTTGGCTGGAAATAAAAGCTGGAGCAGTTGTCAAACAGGGCGCATTTGTGACGGTGAGCAAATTCCCAATCAAGGTGACTCAGCCAGGCACGTTTACCGTAGCCAACCCCGTCGCTGAACTCTCAGAAACGGGATCTACCGGCAAGGTTTTTACGCTGAATAATGTCCCATCAACCGGCTTTCGAGTCACCCACAATAAAGGAACGCGCCTGGTGCAAGGTGTCTTTTTTCGTGATGATACTGGGCAGATCGATACGCTTTGGCGGATTCAAATCGTCACCGACAATGCCGTTGATGTGTTTGGTCCGCCTGGAGAGGTCTTTCCTGGCCGCCTGCTGTTGCTTTTTCCAATTCAAACAATTTCTAACTAATCGAATCCAATGAAAAGCCTGTTTCGAGTACTCATTTTGTCTTTAGTATCAGTAAGCGCCTTTGCTCAGTTGCAAACGTTCAGAGGGGATACGCTAGGTCCCTTAGTGCCCAACCGGGTTAATATCGGGGCCGCTGCCGATGGTCGGGGAGGGCAAAAAGGGACTAGTGGCTATTTTAGGCGCTTTGCCTTTGTCGACGAGGTGACGGCCGCCACAGCTGGAGGAGTAACCTCAGTGAATAGTAAAACGGGTTCGGCTATTACCCTGCAAACGTCTGATGTGGGGGAAAATGTGAACCTGTATTTCACAAGCGCACGAGCACGGGCCGCGCTAACAGGTGTCGGTCCGCTTTCGGTGAATTCATCAACCGGCGCGATCACTTTCGCCGGTGCGCCGGGTGATGTACAGTTAGGTAATATCAACAATACCAGCGATGCTAACAAGCCGATTTCTATTGCTCAACAAGGGGGGCTTGATTTGAAGGCTAATTTAACCTCAAGTATTTACCGGGTCAATGTGGCCACGTTTGCGGCTCTGACAGCGCTCACTGTGCCAACGGGTAACACCTACTTTGTTAAAGTCGCCAGCGATGAAACGCAGGCGGCCCCCTACAATACAAATCAGTGGTACGGCAAGGATGACACCGGGGCAACCTTCAAATTCTCTTTAATCAAACAGTAAATGAGAAAAATTCTCTTACTGGTAACAGGGCTATTGGTTAGCCTTGTTACTAACGCTCAGGTTGCCAGCCGGTTTAATTACGGGGTTATCCGATTGGGTAATAACATGATCGATTCGGCGGGATTTGTAAAAATCCTGTTTCCGACCCAGGCTGCTGCAGTAAGTACGGGCACGATTCGATCCGCTGTTTCAGGCGCATCGGGCGTGAATTACTCTGTGTCGGAAGGTATCTTTTCCATCAACAACACGTACATAAATACGCTTGTTGACAACCGGCTAAAGTCATACGATGGTTGGGACGCTGCCGTAAGTAAAGTGTTATCAACGACTGGAACAACTTTCAAATGGGTTGTTGCATCGATTAGTTCAGGAACAACGACAACGGGCGGGGGAAATGCTCAGGTATCTCCGCGTGATACGGCCCTGTTCTACGCTGATACGACGATGGGCAGGATAACGCTGGCGACGATGACAAGTCTGACGCTAACGACTGAAGCCCAAATACGAAGCTTTCTGACCACAAATCAGACGAATGTTAATGCAACGGTACTTGATCAAAACCTAGTTTTAAGCAGCTCACTGCAACAGACGGGTATTTGGAACAACGTTTATTTCCATTCTCAGACCATAGGAGGTACTACGTTCAGGTATGACGGGGGTAGCATCGTTTTTGTTTTCACCAATACGCACACAGTTAATCGGGTCAAAGTAGGAGGCTTTAAGATAGTCAGCCATTATACGGGCACGTCCTATCCGATGTTTTTCAGCAATGAGCTCGTTGGTGGGGATGGACTGGAGATCGCAGACCTAGACGTTACCTCAGATGGCAATGGTGTTTACAATGCGATCGGAATGTCGCAGTATAGTACGGGATCAAGTTCAGGTGCCCTTATTAAGCACGTGTGGTGGAGCCGTATCAATACACACGATGTCGGTCGGTCCAATGAGTGGTTAAGCCAGGGCTATGATTATGCGCGAATTCTCGGATTAGCTATTACCAACTCAAGGTTCACCAACATGGGCCTGAATGATCAGCACGGATTTGGAGCCTCCTTATCTGGTCTGATCAAGGGTGTGCTGCTTCTGGGCAACGTTTATACTAACTGTCGTAACATCTGTAATGAGCTAGTCAATGTTCAGTACGCTATCACGATGAACAGTACCTACCTGGTCAATACAGCCAATGTGGTTACAGGTATTGGGATCAGCGACGACGGAGTTAATAGCACGAAGTATATCTACGTCGAAAATAATACGATGAACGTAACGGGCCGGCCGGCCTATATCTACGGGGCTTCCTACATCACCTTTCAAAACGGGGGTACATATACTGGCAGGTACGGCGTAGACATGACCTCCAGCAATTGTACGTTCAAAAATTTCACCGTGAATGTATGGGATAAGGTCAGTACTGGTGGAGGTGGTACCAGCTTCGCCTGGCAGGTTGATGTAGCCGCTAGTAATAACCTCTTCGATAACGTCACGATTTCCTCATCCAACACGATTGGGAATGGCGGTCTGTATGCCCACGAAGTCTTAGTCGTCAAAGGGTCGAATAATACGATTCAAAACTCGACGCTGATCCAAGGAAAACAGAGCAATGGAACCTACTATGGCTACATATACGCCAATTCAGGAACGGGGAATACCCTTACAAATACGCCACAACAAAACGGCATTTAACCAGATCTGAAATGAAACGCTATCTTCTAATTTCTTTCTTTTTCCTGTCTACGCTGGTAGGCTTCGCGCAGGGTGCACTGAAGGTGTACCGTGTTGGCGATCAAATTGTCTTGGATGGGCCGGGCGGACAAACGTCTTATCCATCATCATCGATAGCCGTTCGGGGCTTCGGTTCGTCGATCTATATTTTACAGGATAATGTGCCACTGTTCCAACTGGCGCCAGCACAGTTTCAAACGCAGAGTGGTGTCCCTTACGGATCCACTGTACCCTTGGCAATGACCGCTTATTTACTGAATGTACCTGGCTTAGGTGGTGGATCTGGCGGGGTGGCAGGGGTTAGTTCAGTCAATGGACAGTCTGGAGTGGTTAACCTGACCATTCCAACCGTACCGACTAACCTTAGTAGCTTCACGAATGATTTAAATCTTCTGAACAGTTCGCAGGTTAACTCGGCCATCAATGTAGTAACCGGGCCACTGGCGACCAGTATCACACAGCATACAGCGGACCTTGCGGCTCGGTTATTAACGACAACGTATACTGCCAATCGGACTACTGATCAGGCCGCAACCACAGCCGCGCAAAATACGGCCAATGCAGCTGTGCCAACAGCGACCTACAATTCAAATAGGACAACTGATCAGGCCGCAACATCGGCGGCTCAAACAACCGCGAATGCAGCCCTGCCAACGGCTACCTACAATACTAACCGGGCAACAGACCAGGCCGCTACGACGGCGGCACAGAATACAGCGAACGCGGCTGTCTCAACTACTACTTACAACACCAACAGGACGACTGATCAGGCGACGGTTGCGGGTAAGGCTCCACTGGCTTCACCTGCCTTTACGGGTGTGCCTACAGTTCCAACAGCAACTAGCGGCACGAATACAAGTCAGGCGGCTAGTACCTCATTTGTGCAGGGGGCCATTGCTGGTGTAGGCGTAAATTTAACGATTGACTCAACGAATTTTCTGGGAGATTTTTCCTCAGCCAGTCCCTTGCGCATCAGACCTTCATTGCTAGCCTTGTATCAACCTCTACTAACAACGGGTAATGCAACGCAGTATCGAAAAGGGGACAATACACTTGGAACATTACTAACGGATGTTCGAGCGGCCTTTACCGGTAGTGCCAACATCATCGTCAGTCCGTCGGGTGTTCTCAGCTATACAACGAACGTAGGTGACCCCTTATATATCGGGGCTGGCGTTAACTACATCGGGGGTAATGCCGCCAGTATTCAGTTTCAACGCGCTGGATCGACGTTTATGGAAGCCACTGCGGGGGGAACATACATGAAAGGTCCTACGTATAATTTCCAATCGGCGGTCGTCATTCAATCGGCAGCGGGAATCTCAAATTTTCAGTCGAATACAAACCTAGGGATTGGAACTGGAGCAACGGCTAGCATCAGTACCCTGAATGTTTTAGGCTCAATTAGTTCGTCAATTGTCAGCGTAACCGCCAATTACACGGCCAGCGAAACGGATAATACAATCGCTATTGATGCCAGCTCTGGAGTAAAAACGATCGCGTTGTTAACAGCAGCTGGCCGGATCGGTCGAGTCTACGAATTCGTGCGGGTTGACGCAGGTACCAATGCCATTACCATAGACCCGGCTGGAAGCGAAACCATCAAGGGTGCGGCTACGCTAAATGTCACGAATGGAATGATCATCAAAGCATTAACAGCGACTAGTTGGGTCGTTATATCCTCCTACTAATCCATGAAAAAGATACTAAGCCTTCTACTGTTAGTGCCCTCGCTCTTGCTGGGGCAAAATGCAAAAACGGTTCGCGTAGGAGCCGCCGGGCCGACCTCGCTATCTGTGCTGGTCAATGTGCCGGTGCCACCGGGGGGGAGTTCGACCGTTCTCCCCGTATCGACGGATTTGCATATTTTTCATATTGCTAAAACGGCTGACCCTGGGCAACCTCTTTTTCTGCAAGGCGCATTTCCGGCTAATGCAACGGTTAACCTGACGATCAATGAGGCTACACCCACGTATTCACTAACGATTGGACCCAATCAGCAACTCAACAGCCTGAATACGTTTATACCCGAATCGTACCCGATGGGTCTCTACGGGATTTCGGTTGTAGCCAATGGAGCCAAGAGTCTGACCCGGTATATCAACCGGGCGGAGGGTCATTTTACGACGTCGCCCGATGTGTATTCAGGCGCTCCAATGGAACTCTGCGGCACAAACTTACTATTGCCCGGTTTTCGTCCAACGATTCGTTTTCAGCCGGTTGGCGGAGGTGCCAGCCTGTATGCCGCCTTCGATCAAACGAATAGCTTTGATAAGCGGATCAACTTTCGTGCCCCACTTGGCTTAACCGTTGGACAGGCGTATCAGGCTTTAGTCAGCAATGGGGCGGGTGGAGCACTGGGCGAATCCCTTGTTGGTACGACCGTCACGGCCATAACGCCGGGATTGGACGTATTCAATATTGGTCAGGCGTGGGGGGCAAAATACGCCCTGCTGTTTGGGAACGTCTATAATATTATGAATGATCCGCGCCTGACCCTACATGCTGTGGGGGATGGTGTCACAAACGATAAACCCGCGATTGATGCCGCTATAACCATCATAAATGCCTCGACAAATGGCGGTGTGTTGCTGTTTCCGAATGGTACCTACAAAATAATTATTGCCGGCAGCGGCTCGGGTGGCGTAGGGATCACCTTCAAATCTAAGGTCGTTTTGATGGGCACAAGCAAGGATAGTACCATCCTTTCCTTTGGCTACAGCGGCACACAAACGTTCGACCTCTTTAAGCGGGATGATGGCGTAAATACCAATGGCATTATGAATTTTACGATTCAGAATGTTGACCCTGCTAGTGAGGCTTGGTATACCGGCGTGATGCGGGGTAGTGAGATGTTCTGGAAGAATGTCCGCTTTAACATGTATAAGGCGGATAACATTGCGTTTTGGGGAGCCGTTAAGCTAGCCTTACTTGACTGCGAGATCACCCAAACACTCAATAAAGACATTCACGGTCCTTTGTCCCTGACGGGTGCTACCTACGTGGTCGCCAAGCGTAACGTATTTCGATTCGTTGGCGGGCCGGGTATTGATCAGACGAAGTATGTCCTTTGGGAGCAAAACCGGCTGTTAAAAGACGTATCATTTGGCCACGTAACCAGCCCCAACGTCAAGACGTACCACGTTATGACAGCGGATTTTACGCAATTCGCCCTGGTTCATAAAAACACGTTCGAGACTGTATCTGGTAATAAACCGGCTAATCCTCCTTTCTGGATAAACGATTTAGAGGCAGTCATTTCGGAAGATCCCGACCTGATCGATCAGGACCAGGGCAGTGTTTCCTCGGCTACACCCACAACCCTAACCGACAACTCAAAGTCGTGGAGCGGTGCCTTTCAGATGAATCCGGTCGTAACGATTTACGGCGGGACCGGCGCGGGTCAAACAAAACCAATTACGTCACGAACGGCCAATACTCTGACCGTGGGTTCGGCCTGGTCTGTAGTTCCTGATGCCACATCGAAATACAGCGTATTCAACTGGACGATCAAAGACGTATCGTTTACGTTCAACGTCATGGAGCGCATGCAACGGGGCTTCACGATGTATTTCAGTGCGGCAGAAAACGTAAATTTTGAGTATAACACCCTTAATAACTCCGGGGCGATTGATCTGAACCCGGCGCACATTCAGCGAACCGGCTTTATTCAGGTCAACCCGCAATACGATTTTCGTGTCAAGGGAAACGAACTATCGAGCCTGACTGACCCGCGCAACGGAAACTTCATCGGCGTTCATACAAGCCAAACATCAGCGGGCGCTTTAACGGGTTATCTGGCGATCAATACACAAATCATAGGCAACAAAGTCACGGGAGGTATTCCAAATTTCACAACCCAGATAGATGACTTTTATCCGAACGGCTTCCTGAGCTATCACTTCCCCCCCTCGTCTGGATATGTGGCTACCCAACCGGCCATTTTAGGGACTACCCTTTGGGGAAACGTCGGGGTCAACCTTGATAACGCCCTGAATACCAATTCCGGCAATGATCAGATGATCTTGAAGCAAAACTATTTTCAATATAATGTAACCAGCGGCCAGAATGATAACCTGCGCAGTATTGGCAACAGTCTGCGAACTACAAACTTGAACTAAGCGGCTATGTGGAACGCCCCTTACCCCTTTCAGGTCGCTCTGCAAGATGGCGATTATACGCATACGACACGGTACCTCACGTATGGTGAGGCCGTGGCCGTGTACATAGAGAACCTTATTAGACCCTCATCGGGCGCAACTGTTAATCTCCAAATCAATGGAAAAATTACAAACGCAACTCACGTTTTTTCTGTGGAATCGTAACATACTGGGTTGGATTTGGGTGGTCAAACGCATGATGTTCGCCCTAACGGTGGGGCAGATCTTGGACGGTACTACTCGTGGAGCCATCGTCTTTTTGACGCTTCGGGAGGGACTCTCAGCCATCACCGATTACGCGCAGGCCAAAGATCCAATTAAGACGACGAATCAATCATCGCCACCGAATCCAACGCCTGAAGAACCAACCGAACCTCAAACGCCCATATAGCCATGTGGAGACTAGCTCTAAAAGTTGCTGGCGGTTTTGCCGTGATTGCTTTCCTGATTTGGCTGTATAACTACATTGTCTACACGCCCGAAAAGTGGAACGATGTTGCCGAAGGCTACCATAACCAAGTGGCTGATCTAACCAAGGCCGTAGCCAGGTGGCAGGTAGTCGTGGCTAAAAAAGACAGCATCATCGCCAAAAAAGACAGCGTGATTGCGAATCGGGATACGGTGATTCGTACGCAAAAAACTGAGTGGCAGAAAGCCATTGCCTACGGAACGCAGTGGCAAACCAAGTTCATGCGGGGCGTGGCCATAAAGGATTCGTTAACGGATCGGTTGACAGATCGGGAGCGTGAATTAGAATATTACGCCAGGCTGTTAAATAACGGAACGCTCTCACCGGTGAATCTGGGTCCGGTCATTGAGCTTAAGCCATCCAATCCAAAAGTTATTACGGCAGGTCTGAAAACGGCGGATCGGGAGGCTTCCTCGGCTGAGGCTTTGAAAGAACAAACGTTGGCTATGGGTCTACTAACGGCTCGAACCGAACGGATGCGAACCGGCCTGGTCGATGCCGGAAAGGGATTTGGGGCGCTTAGTCAGCAGGCGAGGGAAGCTATGAAAGGAGGGATACCCATCATTCGACATCGACGACGAATGCAGCTGCGGGCGGTTGCCGACAGTGCCGATCGAAGCAAGGCCAAAGCTGACAAGGCGAGCGAACTGGAAGAGGAATTGAACCAATAAAAAGATTAAAACCGGAGTAAACCCGTACCAACGTGCAGGACTTTCTTAATCAAATCGAATCAACATTGGTCAATTTCCCGCCCCTGCTCAAAAGCATCATCATTGCCGGGCTCGGGGCGCTGTCGGCCTCTATCGTCCTGTCGCTATTCAGCGAAAAGCCAGTCACCACGCGCCGGATGCTGGGTCAGCTCTTTGTCGGCTGGATGACGGGCATATTTGGCGGCTCCTTAGTGAGTAACGCGTTTGCCTCCCAGAGCATGAGTAATTACGTGTCGGGATTGGGGGGCTTTTTGGCAGCCCGCAAGTATTTGAATGGCAAGGAAACCGAAAATAAAGATGAATCTAAACCGCCGGAAACCGGCCAAAACGTATGAAAACATTTGTGGTCGAACTCTGGTACTGGGTGCGGGTAGTGGGCATGTGGTGCCTGACCGCTTCTCTGGTTTGGCGCTGGCTGCGTACACGTCAGATCAGCAAAGGGCACTCGATTCTGGGTGAAATAGCTGTTTTCTCGGCCATTGCCCTTTGGTTGGTACTGGCCTGGGCGCAGGAATATGCGTATCTGTTTAATCCGATCTTTACGTTCTCACTGGCCCTTTGGTTTGGGTATGATAACTGGCTGTTTCCGGACATTCAGCAATTTCAGGCTGCGCTTACCAAAAACATGCCCACGGCCGGGCTTTTCTGGCGCGACTCTCTACTGGCCCGGTACCTGACGGGTCAGTCGCCCCCTACCCGGCAGGAGTGGATGAGCTGGCGCAATGCGGCCATTGCGGGGGCAATACTTTTACCCATCGCCCTGCTGTTTGGCTTCACCCGCGTTGTGCATTACATCGCCGAAGCTGACCGGGCGAAAACCGAGGCAATCCGACAATCGCAGACCTACACCCAGCAGGTCGTTAAATCCGGGATCAAGGCCGTTACCAACCAGGTTGTGGGGGCTGTTCAGGCGGCTACCGATACGCTAAGCGGGATGGCGCAGGAGGCCAAAACCAGCGCCAAAGTAGCCGCTGAAGTGGCACAAACAGCCGCTCAGGAGGGAAAAGAGGGACGAAGGCAACTGGAAAAAAAACTGGACCGCAATTTCAGAAGTGGCGCGGGCGATAAGCCGAAAATCGACTCCCGGCCCCGCTTCTACATCGCCCCCGCCCCCAAAGGTTTACCCCAGTCGCAGTTCCACATGCCCGACGTGAAGGCGGTTCCTGTCGATGCCAAACCTCGTCGTCGGGGCAAAGGCGTAGGGTTTGATTTTGATCTGGAGGAAATGGATACGACTCACTTAGCCAGGGCGAAATGGTAAAAAAAAATAAGCCCGGATTATCCAGGCTTATTTCCGACTGTATCCAAGTGATCGTATCAACAGTATGCTCTAATGCATTTTAGATCAACGATTTATTAAATAGTCACTATTCTCTAAAAAATCATGGACTTACTTACCAAAGTTATCAGCATTGCAACAACGCAGATCGGTGTGACTGAAGATCCACCCGGCTCTAATCGGGGCTATAGTGTGGAGCAGTATTTAAAATCGGTGGGGCTCGGTTCCGGCTATTCGTGGTGTGCTTCGTTTTTGTACTGGTGTTTCCAGAAAGCAGCTACTGATTTGGAAATTAAAAATCCAGCAATTAAAACGGGTGGTGTGATCGATCACTGGAGGAGAGCACCGGCCAAGGCCAAAATAACGGCGGCTCAGGCTCGAAAATCGCCTGACCTGGTTAAGCCAGGTTGCATCGGAATTTTACTCCTCGATGCGCATACGGGCGCGGGTCATACATTCATCGTCGAAAAAATTAGCGGCCTTCGATTGACGACAATTGAGGGCAACAGCAACAACGGCGGCTCACGCGAAGGAATCGGCGTATTTCGATTGGATCGACGAAAACTAACGGATTCAATTTTAGTCGGCTTTCTGGATTACAGTAGAGTTTAATTAGGTTGTATAGAGGAAAAACCGGCTGTTTTACGGCCGGTTTTTTTATCAAAATGGTAGATAGTCGGGTTTCGTTGCTGTAATGAGAACCCTAATTTCCTACTGGCCCATCCACTACGTCTGGGTCGTACGTTGGGTCATTACTGAAATACGTTGTTGAAAAAAACTTAACGGTATCGAATGCCAACTCCTTCAACTTGGCATCTGTCATACCATACAGATCGGTATCGGTATAGGTGTAGCCAATTTGCAGATGCAATTTAGGGTGTATAGTGGGTTGGGCGTGCTGTATACTACGGCGAACCTGAATCGTAAAAAAAGTAAAATTAACCTCAAATAAAAGGAAAGGGTCATGAAAATCTGTAACGCTAACACCCTTAATCTTAAAGCCATTGCAATCCTGTCCGTGTCTTTTGAACTCATTAAAAGTTTTCTCCAATTCGTGAGCATCCGAAGATATGCTCGTGTTTGGTTCAGCCATGTTTATAGATTTGAGGGTGAATAAAATAATTAAGAATGAAAAGGCTCGACTTTATTAAAAATAACAAAGCCTATAAAGTTACAGCTGACCTGCCATCTACTCTTTCTTAGTACTCATTACGGCACATTAATTCTCAAATGGATTGAAGCAAAATGCCCGGTTCGTGATGAAACCGGACATTTTTGTCAACAAGTAACAAAAAAGCCTGACCGTAGAACAGTCAGGCTTTTGGCATTATCACAACAACAGTGACAAGCACTGTTTACTTATAGACCTGATCTTTGACCAGTCTGATATCATTAAGTTCAGGTAAGACCATCGTACTATCGGCGGGTATAATTTCCCGGCTTATCCAGTTGCTAATAACCTGCGTACTGACGTTGTACTTCTTGGCGTAGTCTTTAATCGTCATCCACTGGGTCATGTCTACGACGTAGCCATGCTGAGTTAAAATCTTTACCGATTCGTCATGTTCGCGCTGGGCGTTCGCTAACTCCTTGTCGAAATCAATCGTTTCCTGTACCATAAATATATCTAGTTATATAGATTGTGGGGGCTGGTTAGGCCCCCTTTGTTTATTCGTCGTCTGGTTTTTGTTTCTTAAGCCATTCTACTTGTGATTTGTGGCTTAAGTAGAGGTTCGTCCAGAAGATGTGTTGATTTCTCTTTTCGAGATCGTCAAAGTGCTCTCGGAGCATCTTTTGGGCTCTGTCTCGTTGAAGGATTGAATTTTCAAGGAGACTTTCAATTTGTTTTCGTGTCATGTTGTTGTGATTAATTACTCTGTAAAGATAGGTTTTGTTACGCTACGAAACAAGTATTTAAGCAAGTATTTTTCATGATTTTTGCACAAAAAAAACCGGCTGTTAGACCGGCGTTTTTTTATTTTATTAAACCAATCTCTTTAAGGTAATTCTGAAATTGATAACCAGTCATATCTACGATCTTCATACTTAACAAATCATTTCGCTTTTTTTCCTTTGTGACTTTTCGATACTTGCTGATCAATGTTGTTAATATAAATGGTCGTTGTGATGCCAACTTGCGAGCATAATCCATATTAAGACTAATAGCATCAATGATACCCTTATAATTAGGCGAATCACTTTGATCACTTCCAGACCCTTCCGTTTGGTGACCATAATTCAGCAATCTGGTAATCAAAGGGAATAGATGATCGGTTTCTTCAGATGTAAAACTTTGCGAGATTAATTGTTGTGTGTAAGCGCCATTTTGAAGTTCACCTAAATACTTTGTTATATCACTTAATTCATTTTCACTTAATTCATATGACTCTTCCATACTTATAATTGGTTTGACATGCTAAAGAGTAAGTAGGTCATATAAAAACTCTACTGGTTTGCAACGTTTGACACGTTTTTTGCAATTTCTATCCCGTTTTCTGCAATTCTGGTGCAACTTTTCTCAGTAATCGACCGATGACGTTGGCGATGCGCCCGCTTTCAAATTCGACGAGCATGGATCCGTTTCGCCCACGAATGCACTTGCCATTGAGTTGCAGTACTGCTGTGCAGCGTTGACCTTTTAGCGTGGGATCAGTCATGCGATCACCTATGTATCTGTATCGTTTCATGGTCTAAGTGCTGTATATCGCCAGCCTTGAAAGCCGGTCATTTCTACGCCATTATTTACCGGATGCCAATGCGCCAATACGATTACATAAGGGGATGGCCTGTCTTCCAGTAGATAGCCTAAGTCAACCCACTTTTGCGATTCGGCCTTTTCGATTACATGAAAATAACCGCGAACAACCCCGTCGTAAATCATGTAACAAACACTGTCCGTCAGCGCGTCTTTAGGCGGATGGGAGGTCCGAATAAACCACAGCCACTCCTTCCCCTGATTTGTGCCGGACCGATCTACCTCATCCCAGTCGGTTTCGCCATCACAGCGAAGTAAGATCCGCTCAGCGAGTTCCCACGTTTTGAAGCGTCCTTTGGGAATAGTTGTGATTAGGTTCTTCATTTATCAGTCGTTATAATGTAGTCTGTACAACATGTTACTTTCTACCTCCTCCTCCGTAGGCGTAAACCGGTCAAACTTGTCATTAATGGCACATAGCTCATCATAATGTTGATCAGCATTAAATCCATGCCCGAAAATCAACTTTCTGATTTTGGCCCGAATGTGTTAGTTTTTATCATTTCCGATGTAAAAAGTACAAGCCCACGGCGTACCATTTGGAGAGCAATACCAATGCCACCGGTGAACGGGTTTATCATCATGCCGCCACTTCTGCCACCTAGCTAAAACGGGAAGCGTAAAACAGACATAGCCCCATCGTTTGGTACGCAGTTGAGCGGTCCAATTCATAGCGTTTGCGCCGTAAATGGTGAGTGGGCCAATGGTAACAAAGTGCCCCATGAAATTTGTCCACCAGCTGAGAGATGGATATTTTTTGTGTATGCCCCAGATTCTCATGATTTCTTTACGCTCTTTCGAGCCATTTTTTTAGTTGTCGATTTCGCGGCTGGTATAGCGGGGACGGCTTTGGGTGCCAGTTCTTTTTCCAGATCGTTGATCTGCTTAGCCAGTACCTCCGCAGCCGCCAAATGCCGCTTACGGTCTGCTTTCTTTTCGGCTAATACCGTGTTGAGAATTCCCATCGTGTTTTAGGTTATAGTTGATAAATTTGTCTTATGGATGAATTGATACGCTATTTCGAGAGTGCCGTGATACCGGCCTATCCGATCAAGATCAACGGCTATATGGAGATTGGGGCCCACTTTATAGAATCTCAGATTGAAGCAGGCAAAGCGGGTAACAAATCGGCACAAATGCGACTGGGACAGTTTCGGGATTATTTAGAAGCAGAAAAAAACAAGCCAGCATCAACTCCCATTTTGTAAGACGCCTTGAATCTCATTGATGCTGGCAGGCCGGACGCTGGAGGCCCGCGCAGAGGGTGATAAGCGGTCATGCCTCGACCGGTTCACCGTTTTTCTTTAGGAAGGTAATTTTCTTACCCTTCGCTTTTTTGGTCAGGGTACCTTCAGCACTCTTAGTCCATTTCGAAAAATCGGATTCTTCATTGGCTGGAGCGTCAGTGTCTTGGTTTGAATCACCGGGTTTCTTAACGGTTCCGTCCCGGTTGAACAGGGTCGTTTGATTGGAATCGTTTGACTCCTGACCCACTTCGGCAAGGCGAAGCATCCGTTCTTTAAAGTCATTTTTCCAATCCTCTGATTTAGGATGCCAGACACCAAGAATCTTGGTTCGATCAGAGCCGATAATGGTCGTATCGGTAATCCAATTTTTCATGTAATCCGTAGCCCGGCGTTCCGCGTCGGTCACGTCCGCAGCGGCTACCAGATGCGCCTTAACGGTTATTTTGTCAGCACCCGCGTCATTGGTGGTCTTTTCTTCAAAAGTGACTTTGTAGAAACTACCCTGAATAAACGTATCATAGACAGCATCAAAGGAGATTTTTGTTATTGTGTATTCATAGTCCGACACCCGGCCCTGAAGAAATTCAGCTAATTGTTGTTCGACCTCTGCGTAAGTAATGGCATCATGTAGAAACTGTTCGCTATAGGTTTTCCATTTACCCAGCGCATCTTGAACACCATACTTAATTTTGGAATGAAACCACATAGTTGTAAGGGGTTAACGTGTAAGAATTAAGGTTTTAAGTAGTCAATAACTGCCTCCTGAAACTCCTCGAAGGTGATCGGCACCGAGACGGTATAGCCGACGCCTCGCAGGTAGGCATGAATGATAGCCTGGGCATCCGAGACGCTTCCATTGATCGTTTTCGTTTCGATATACAGACCGGGTTTGCCGTGATGAGGAAAGGCTAGATGCAGATCAGGCACGCCCGATACCAATCCCTCTGCTTTCATTTTAGCGGCCAGGATAATGGATCGTTTGGCCGCATTGGGAATGGCATACATGAGCAGCTGGGGATAGGCTAGTCCAAACCATTCGATTCCCAGCGATTGTAAGTCATGCTCATCCTGATCGACGTGTTCGGCTCTGAACTGTGCCGCTGATAGGATAGTAGGCTGAGATTTTTTGGGCGATTTGACCCGCGTCTGAATTTTGGCCGGGGCACCGGGCCCAGTCTTTTGTTTGATGAACCGTAGGTATTCATCGCGTGACATTTCGTTATTACTCACGACGGTCGGGTGTTTTGGGGTCGAACTTGATGAGATTGAACATTTCGCGCATTCGGCTCCGGATTCGTTTGCCGTACAGATCCTCTATTTGTTGAGAGGTCAGGTTCGTCGTCAGGTGCGTAAGTCCTGAATCTTCTGAGCCGATTTCGTAGCGACGTTCCAGAATATCGAGCAACAGGTTTCGCTTTTTGTTGAAGAGCACGGCGGGTACGGTTTCGTTGCCCAGATCATCAAAGGCCCGTCCCCCCTGGCCATGCCGGAAGCGACCACCGTAGACATCCGACTTTACCGTGAAGCGGTCGTAAATCGCTTTGCCCTGTTGACTGGTTTCGGCTCCTTCATAGGTATCGACCGCCACCTTGCAGGGAGTAATGGTGAAGCTCTGACGGGGATTATCGCAGAACAGAAAAAGAAGGGCCGTTTTGCCGATGCCCGTCGGCCCGACCATCATAATCCCTTTGTCGAGCGAAAATCGGCCCTCCTTGAACTGATCGTAATGCTGACCCGCCTTTTCAAAATCAGGGTGACCCGTGAAGTACATGCAAAGCAGATCAAACACGGCCTGGCTGTGTTCATCCAGCACGTAGCCTTTTTTGCCCAGATAGCGGGGGTTCAGATTCTGCGGATCCTTTCGCTTGGATTCGGTCAGTATCCAGCTGCCTAAATCGCTGGGGGACCAGGCCGATCCGGGATTCAGCACCCGTTGCCAGTAAGCGTCGTTTTTCTGCCGGTTTGCTTTAGCCTGACGACCGGCCCGCAACACGTCGTCTATCTCCTCAGGTGTCAACTCAACCTCCTCAACCTGCTTAGAGGTCGCCGTAGTCGTCGATGCTTTGAGGTTCGGCTGCGCGCTGACGAGTGAGGAAATCGGTTTGGGTTCGGTTGCCATGTTTTTTTGAGGTTCCATTGCGTTCACGTTCTAAATCTTTGAGGTAGTTGGTATGCCAGTTGGCAAGGCGGGTTTGCAGTGGCCAGCCTCGATCGAGCCGCCACTTTTCTTTTCCATCCGGTGGCTGAGGCTCGGTCCAGTATTTGAGAAAGCCGGCGTACATGGCCAGCGGATACAGGCCGGGATTATCGCCAAAATGAAACAGGCACTGCTGCTGTAATTCGCCATCCCCATAGCTGGGGAATTCGGGGGCGGGGGTAGGGGGTGGGGGCGAACCCTTAGGATTTTCTTCGTCTACCGAATCAGTATTTTTTTCGGACGCGGTACCGACCGGTAAAACACTTTCATCTTTATTCTCTTCTTTACTTTCATCTTTATTCTCATTCCTTATATATGACTCTTTAAAATCTTTAAAGAGGGTCTTTAATATTTTTAAATAGCCTCTTTCAAAATCTTGGGTAGGCTCTTTAAAATATTTAAATAGGCTCTTTAATATTTTTAAAGAGAAGGGGTTAAGGTGAGAGACCCCCTCTTTAATATTTTTAAAGAGGGTCTGTAACATTTTTAAAGAGGGGTACATACGGCGTTTATTACCTTCGTCCTTACCGGGATCAATCTCAATCCAGCCCTTGTCTTTAAGCGCTTTTAGCTTAAGGCTGACACATGTTTCGGTCATCTGAATTTGACTGGCTATGTATTCATTCTGCGCGGTGCACTCACCCGATCGGGAAAGCATGACTACCTGCGCAGCCAGTACTCTCTCGGTCAGATTGAGTTTGTCTATAGCCAAGATTTCGGCCGGGAGCCAGATGCCGGTGAATTCACTCATAATGGGAGGTTAGCAGAATAGGGCGTGAATTCGGGGCCATAGGATGCTGACCACTAAGGCCAGCATGAGGCCGCCAGATATTAAAATCAGGCCAAGCGTTAGTAGCACGCCGGTCTCAGCGTTGGGGTCAGTTTTAGGATTGTGCATGGGGTTATACCTCTTTAGAAATTCTTGCTTTTTCGCGTAAATACCAGTCTTTAATTTCCTGACGAATCAGACGCTGTCGTATAAGTTCAGCCTTGATCTCCGCTGCTTTTGCTGTCCTGCTCATCGAGTTTTTTGAAAAAATCCTTGGCGTAGATCTTGAGTTTAGTCCTAAATTGGAGTTGAGCCTCCAGTTCCGATTCGGTGATCAGGCATTCTAGTTTGCCGTCGTAAATGCCCGAAATCTGACAATTGACCGGCATGATAAAATCCTGTGATTCGCGGATGGGGAGGCTGAAATTGATCATCCCCATGTCGTATTCCACGTCGGTCACCGTGGCGTTAGGGCCGAACAAATCCCCCAGGTGAATCTCGTAAACCTGATTGATGAGGCTCATCGGCTGATGTTGTTAAACCCGTGCGCATGAAGCCAGCAAAACACTTTGAGCGTCGCGAAAAAGGCGATAATTATAATCGAGACCGCGAGAGCATCTTTTTTGCCGGTTTTGTGCCAGTAGGCGGTAAACCGTTTCAAAAAAGCGGATGAGCCTACTAGCTCCCGAACGAGCATACTGAAGACCGGCAGGTTGATAATCGTACCCAGCACGATACAGGTGATGAAGACTGTTTTCATGAGAATAAGCGAAAACGGCCCGGTGACTAGCCGGGCCTGTTGAGGAGTTAGGCAAAAACGTTATTGTCGATCTCGCGGACGGCTTTGGCCACAGACTCCGCGATTTGGTCAAGGCTCATTTCAGGGTGTACGTGAACGTAAATAATATCCCGTACTGAACTCGTATCAGCGAAGCGACCGGATTCGTCGCGGTCGGTGCGGCCATTGTGAACCGATGTGCGGACCGCATACTCAAAAGCACGACGGGCATCATGCTTGAAATTGTCGTCATTGAACTCAATGCTGGTGCAGTAGGGTCCGGCCTGTTTGTTAATCAGGTAATCCAGTTCGCTGTGATCACAATCGCGATCAATGTCAGCCAGGGTAAGGGTTTGGGGAATGAATAGAGAAGTCATTAGCTTTGATCTTGAAATATGGTTACCGACAGGCCCCAGCACTTTGCCGGGGTTTTGTTTTTTGACATAGGATTACCGACCCACTTAGATGGTCGCGTGCGTAGCGGCCAGAATCCGCTTATTGGCCGCTCCCGGACTGACCCGGGTTGATTCAATGAAGGCCCGTACCTGAGCCACTTCGTAGAGTGGTTTCTTGTTCTGGTAGCGGGGAATTAGTTTCTGTTGCTTAGTGAGCCGGTGGAGTGTTGCCCGGCTGCAATTCAAGGCTTTGGTGGCCTGCTCGATGGTGAGCCAGGTTAGCTGATTGCCCATCAGGTAGCGCACCTGTTGCCGCAACTCCGAAAGCTGCTTTTGCAGGGCTTCAAACTCTTCGTAGGTTGGTACGTTCATAGCTTAGGCTTGAAAGTAGGCGTTAACGCGTTTTTCAAGAAAAGCCAGCTCCGTATCCGCGACACGTGTGGCGCCCGACAATCGAGCTCGAAATGACACGGGAGCGATGTCATATTGATTGCAGAAGACTTTCTGCTCTTTCTGCTGCTGCTTGTAATTCAACCGTTCATAAGCCGCCCGAAACGCTTGTGTATTTTTTACAAGCCGTTCGCTTACTGATTCTTGCGTTATGGTTGCGTTTGTCATAGATTTGCTTGCAATCGTTCGTGATTGATAAGCAAATATAGTTCAAATGAACTACTCACACCAAATCTTTTGAACTATATTTTTTCTATGCTAGAAGAAATCTTAATTGACGTGGATACTAAGGCGGCTAGACTGGTTCAAATAAGGGAGTTCTTGAAACTCAATCCTAAGCAGTTTGCGGAGAAATTGGGCGAAAATCCGTCTAATTACTACCAAATGGAGGCAGGAAAGCGAAAGATTGGAAAGCATAAATCAAATGAACTAGTTCAGTTGCTCCACTTGAATCAAGAATGGTTTGAAACAGGTGAGGGAGAAATGTTCACCGAAGAGTCAGCGTATCAGCCTAAGCCCGGCAAGATGATCCCCGCCGAAAAAGCCAGATTATTCCTGTCTGAACTTCCCGAAAAGGACGCTGAATTATATATCCCTTATTACGACGTCGAAATAACCGCGGGCCGAATTGAGCTATACTTCGATGATATCGACGAGATTCCCGAAGGCTACGTGTATGCTCCCCATTACCAAGGCTGCGTGATGTGCAATGTGAAGGGAAATTCGATGTACGATTTAATCTATCCGGGTGCCCGCCTATACGTGTATCATTTGCCCGATCGGAAATACATTGACTACGGACAGATCTACCTGGTCGTAACGGCCGGGCTGCGCGTACTCAAATACATTCGCAAACACCCAACTGACGATAGCAAGGTAGTTCTGGCTTCTCACAACCCCAGCCACGATACATGGGATGTTGAAAAAGTGGACATCCTCAATTTGTTTTTAGTAAAGGGCTTCGAGAACCAGACGTCAATGTGACCGAAAACATATACTAATACATAATATTACCCTACTTAAACCTATTTCGACACTAAATACATCCTTAGCATGCATGTTTATTTTTTGATAAATGCTTTAGTCATTTACGTTTTAAGTAGTTCAACCATTTTGGCTACGTGTGTAGTGGTAACACGAACAGATACACAAATTATAGTTGGGGCTGACAGCCGCAGGCAAGTATTTTCAGCCGAGGGGACATTTAAAGAATATACGAATATAGGTTGTAAAATAAGGCAATGTGGTAAGTTTTTTTACACACTAGTGGGTGTCAATGATGTACTTCAAATCCATCACGCAAATCTGCTGGCTGGCGAAAATCTACAAATAGATAATTTAATAAATACTTATGCAGAGCGTATGAGCTACGACTATAATATTTATATAAATGGTTTGCGTAATCAAAACATCGAACTATTTAATAATAACTTTTATCCATATAACATTTTTACCGAAATGGCTTTCGTGGGTATAGAAAATGATGTACCCCAAGTCCGTATTATAGAATTTTGCAATACAAATCTACCAGATGCTGCTGTGAATGTGAGGTTCAGAATTAAAACGAATCCACCATTAGTTGTACTTGGGTATAAGTCTTCATTCAATAAATTGACTTCTGAAGCTAAATATGAAATGATTGTAAAGTCAAAAACAAATTCGATTGGGGTTATTAAGGAGCTAATTGAAAATCAGGAAAAACTCTCACCCAAAGAGGTAGGTACTCCTATCGACATTCTGCAAATAGATTCCAAGGGCCCGGTCTGGGTGGCTCGCAAACCTGAGTGTATGGACTAAGACCATAGGGAAGTTGACATAAAAACTCAGGGAGCAATAGTAAGAAGTATAAAATTGTTTGACCTCTATTAATGACCATTGCAAGTAAAAGAGTTTCATTGCCAAGCACGTAGCAATCCGACCTATAACCCGGTTGATACGATTCCGATTGGGGATTTGCGTCAGGTATATAATATCGAATTCAAGGTCGAAAAACCTCAGAATTAAAATCTTAGTCAAACCCAAACCTTTAAAATTCTTAACCAGGCATGAATTTAGAACAGACTTACAGGTATTTAAATGAATATAGAAATTATATTAAACCAGATTATGAGGTTTTTGCCAATAAAGAACAGCCGTATTATTTTAGATTTAAATACATGTCGCTCTTAGGCTCGGCAATAGGAAGAGTTCAAAAATATGCTCCCTTCTTAATAGACCCAAGCGTTAAAGAGGAATTAACTAAAGCTCTAAGTCAAACTATTAATTCTGAATTAATAACAGATAAATCCAATGGTGAAAATTTTATAAAAGCGTTTACGTCTTTACATACAACTGTTGATAATTTCCTAAATTTTATAGAACCTGATGTTATTGAACAGTCGGATGAATTTGGCTTGACAGTGCAACTTTATAATGTCCATAATTTAGAAGATTTCGAAAAAACCTTAAATCAATTAAAGTTTGCCATTGGCGTTCCTGCCTATGATCTTGGTGGTCAAGTCGAGCTTAAAGAAGTTAAATCGGGGTCAATTCTGCTGAAATTACTATTCGATGCGGTAGTTGGCGGACAAATTCTTAAGGTAATTGGCAGTTTAATACAGTCTGCGATAGACTTAAAAACCGAATATCATAAAAGTGAAATGGCTGCAGAACAGTTGCGTACAATAATTGCGAAAAATGATATGCTTGAATTAATAAAGCAACAACTTAAAGATAATTACGAACTGGATAAACTAGAAAGGGCGAAGAGGATTATAAATGACAATAATTTACCAACAGACAAGCCCGATTTATCAAATACTTATAAAAGTGTAATCGAGACTTTTGGGGCTCTACTTGAAAAAGGAGTTGATTTTTACCCTGCACTAAATGCCCCAAAAGAAGTTAAAGAAGCTTTCCCTGATGCGAAAGCAATTAAAGCGCTTAAAGAGGCGCAGAAGCTATTAGAAGCAGCCCAAAAAAATGACCAAAAAATTGAAGATAATACTAATGGGGCTAATGATGAAGATGAGGCTTCGGGTGAAGCTCCCGGTTTAAGTGAAGATTAGTTTCTATTCGCATGTTGCAACGGGAATACAAGTTGCAAATGCTCAGTTATTATATCAAGGTTTTTTTGAAGTCGATTTAATTCAACTTGCATCGCTTTTGATTGTTCTTCACTTTTTTGGTATGCCTTTTTAAGTCGATAGTCAAACCAAAAAGACAATGCCCATAATGCTAGTAGCACACTAACAGCAATAATCTCCGGAGTTGTCATAGTTGTATGGTTTAGATATAGAACGGGTTAAAGTTAAAACTAATTCAATAGTAATACTTGATGACCTACAAGGACCTGCTCACTCAGAAAGCCCTACTTGAATCGCTGATTATCATCAACATAACCGAAGTTGACTATATCCGAGCATCAGACGTAAATGTAGACAGTATTTGTACAAAGAGAGCAACTCACCACGTGTGGTGAGTGGTGAGAACCACTAGGTTATATAGATGGACCACACTTAACTTCTCAAATCTTCAAATGGATTTATCTAAGCTAATAGCAAAGAACCTAATTGCACAAGCAGAAACACAATCACAGCTGCAAGTCATTTTACATCTTTTAAAAAAGAATCTTTCTGAGAATGAGATCGAGAGAGTCGATCTGATGCAAAGGCAGATTTTTCTGGATACCCTAATCCAATATCATGAAGATGGTTTGTTAACGCTTGAGCCGGCAGCGTTGGAGGTTTCTCAAACCGAGTTGGCTTCAATTGAAAATAGATTAGAAGGCCTAAATTCAGAACGCACAGAATCAGAATAATATAAAGCATAGTCGTAGAAGTTTGTCCCTAAAGTTCAGACAAAAAGCCAATATTACCAATTCTCATGGGACGCTTAACCCTCGCCGTCAGACTCAAAGCCGAGCTTAACCGGGACGCCGAGCAGGTGATCCGCATCCGCATCACCAAAGACCGCACGACTAGTTTTTGGGCCTTGAGCATGGCCCTGTCAGAAAAACATTTTAACGAAAAAGGCACCAAGGATCTTTCAAACTGGGTCCGTAAATCCTACGCCGATTACAAGCTTTATAATCAGCGCATCCGGGATGCGTATGTGAAGGCAGAACAGGCCGCTGAATACTTTGAAAAACGCGACCGGGAGTATACGGCCACCGATGTTCGTAATTACCTTGAACTGGGCGGCTTTCCCGATAAACTCTTACCCTTTTTTCTTTCTCACCTCACCGCTCGTCGCCAGGCGGCCGGCGACGATCTGGGTAAGCTTGAAACGGCTAATGTGTACGAATCCACGCTTAAGGTCCTGCGCACCTATACCCGAGAGGTATTCCATGAAGCGCCAGGGGTGAGCAACGAAGAACTCGACGCCAAACACTGGATGCTGGGCAAATTGAGCAAAAAAGACATTCTCAATCTAAAAGCCTGGCTCGAAACCAAGTATGCCACCAATTCGGTTAATACCTACTTAACCAAGCTCAGGCACGTGTTGTACCAGGCGGCTGAGGCTGGACTGGTCTCCTACGAGAAATTCCCCATGCGGGGCGTAAATGGTGGCAGTACGAGAAAAAAAGTAGACCGGCTCCGGGAAGAGGAAATGAATCAGCTGGCGTTTGATCCGGCGGACAAAAAACACAGTGGGGGGCGAAAAGCCATTACCGGGACTGAGCACGCCCGACCGCTCGCCTTGGCTATGTATTTGTGTCACGGTGCCCGGCTTGGTGATGCCGTTCTGTGGCGAATTGAAAACTACAGTATCGAAGGTGAGCAGCACCGACTTCGGTACACAACCAGCAAATCAAAAAAGAGCATGAGCGTGTTGCTCGATGAGCAGGCAGTTGACTTGTTTAAGCCCTATCTGTATCAGCAGAATGGCAAACGTAAACCCGGCAACGCGTTTTTGTTTCCTTACGTACCGGATGACTTCGATGATCTGCCAACACCTGATCAATACATTCATCTGCGTAGAGCGAAGCTCAGAGCCCGTCAGCAGATCATTCGTCTGGGTGAGCGGATTGGCCTGACCAAACGCATAACGCCCCACGTGATGCGTCACAGTTTCGCCGATATGATGCGCCGGTCTGGCGTCTTGCTGGAAACCCGGCAGGAAGCCCTTGGTCACTCGGATATTAAAACAACCCGGGATTACGAAGAGCAGTTTGATCAGGAAGCGGTGGATGCCGTTAGTTCACTGTATAGTCAGAAACGAAAGAAAACGGGCGGGTAAAGCGGGATAACAATAGGACAACAAAGGTGACACAGTAGGGCACAAAACACGTTGCAAACGAAATAAATAGGACGCTAGTGGCGTGTGAATGAGACACGTTATGTTGTCGATTGTTGTATTTGATTTGTTGCTACTGAGAAATTTGCTATCTTTGCGGCTCATTTCGCAAATAGTTATCTGGCGATTTATATAAGGTCATGAGCGAGTTAATCAAATTAGTGGAGGCAGACAACGCGCAACGTCGCGCCGAGTTGCCCACGTTCCGGGCGGGCGATACGGTGAACGTACACGTTAAAATCCGCGAAGGAAATAAGGAACGTATTCAGGTGTTTACGGGCACGGTTATTCAACGCCGAAACCCAAGCAGTGGTGGCGAGACGTTTACTGTCCGCAAAGTATCAAATGGTGTTGGTGTTGAACGTATCTTCCCACTTCTATCGCCTAACGTCGACAAGATCGATGTTGTTCGTTTGGGTAAAGTTCGCCGGGCACGTTTGTTCTACCTACGTGGTCGTCAGGGTAAAGCTGCTCGTGTTAAAGAGCGGAAGCCTAAAGTAGTCGTTGCAGCAGCTTAATTGCTTCAGACGCACGTTAACTTTATACATAAAAGCTGCCCAATTAAGGCGGCTTTTTTTGTTAAGTCGTAACTCATCAGTTTGCCGAAATCACTGACGATACCGATTATTGCTTATCGACTAATGACGTACGATTTTTTTAAATATCAGGGTACCGGCAACGACTTCGTGTTGATCGATGACCGAAATGGTGCTTTCCCAGCCTCAGATCAGGCACTTATCGAGCGGCTATGCCACCGGCGGTTTGGCGTTGGGGCTGATGGATTGATTCTGCTTCAGAACTATCCGGGTCCCGGAGAGGAAGCGTCTGAAGAGTCTGATTATGATTTTCGGATGGTGTATTTCAACGCCGATGGGGCGGAAGGCAGTATGTGTGGCAACGGCGGGCGGTGTATTGTCCGGTTTGCACATGATCTTGGCCTTTTTGAGACCGAGACTCGCTTTCTAGCTGTCGATGGTGAACACGTGGCGGTGGTATCTGAAGAAAATATTTCCCTCAAAATGGGCGCTGTTTCAGTTATTGAAGACCGCGATGGGCTGACATTCCTGAATACAGGTTCACCCCACGTTGTCCGATTTGTCGATGATCTGGAATCGCTCGACGTGGTGGCCGAGGGGCGGTCTATTCGGTATAATTCTTTATTTCAGCCAGGCGGCACCAATGTTAATTTTGCTCAGGTGCTTGACGATAATACGGTGTTTGTGAGAACTTACGAGCGGGGCGTTGAGGATGAAACGTATTCGTGTGGTACAGGCGTAACGGCGGTTGCGTTGGTGGCTCATCAACAATTAACTATGGCTGACCCTGTTTCTATTAAAACCATCGGTGGTAATCTACGCGTATCGTTTACTAGTCAGGCCGGAGGTGGATTCGATACTATTTACCTGATTGGTCCGGCCAAACGCGTCTTTGCAGGCACCATTTCTCTGTAAATAACCCCTACCCCTACGTTAATTAAGGTCTGCTTTACCAACGATATGATTATTTATAAAAATAAAGGATTGCTGCCATCCATTTGGCATTTTCATACGGGTCCCACGGCAAAAGCGTTAATGAGCCGACTGGCGGTAATAGCTGTTTATGTGACCATCGTTACGGTTGCCGAGATGCATTATACTGATTTACGCCTGAAGGATACGCCTAGTTCTTTCTTGGGAGCTATGGGTATTTTGTTAAGCTTATTGCTCATTTTTCGGACTAATACCGCTTATGACCGGTTCTATGAGGGACGGCAGGCGTGGGGTACATTGGTGAACAATTGCCGTAATCTGGCCATCTTTTTCAATGCCGTTTTACCCGAGGGTGATACGGGTAGCCGACATTTCTTTGCCAAGGCCATTTCTAACTTTCCGTTCGCGCTGAAAAATCACCTGCGCGATATGAATAAAGTTGATGAACTGGATATGGTTGAAGAGGGCGAACGGCGTGACCTGCGTAATTTCGATCACAAGCCTGCTGGAGTCGCCAATCAGCTCTGGGTAAAAACCGAGGTTCTCTATCGTGGGGGCTACATTTCCGAATCGCAACATATCAACTTGAATCAGCATTTAACTACACTGATGGATGTTTGTGGTGTTTGTGAACGTATTAAAAGTACGCCAATTCCGTTCTCGTACACACTCTTTATCAAGTTGTTCATCATGCTTTACGTGGTCCTTCTGCCGTTTACGGTTGTGACCGCTTTCGGGTATCTGACTATCCCGGCCGTTGTGTTAACGTCCTATATTTTGGTTGGGTTGGAAATGATTGGCGAAGAAATTGAAGAACCGTTCGGGTTTGAACGTAACGATTTACCCCTGAATCAACTAAGCCAGTTAATTCGGGTGAACGTCCACGATATTTTGCAGATCGATTTGCCTCACGTCGAAAAGCAGGCGGCTAAGCCAGGCTTCACCATTGTAACCTAAGCTAATCAACATCTTCAACAATGCCTCCGTGCAGGTGATAAATAGCTTTGCCCTGGAATTCAGATTGCCGTAATAAATCTTTGGCCGCCACTCGGCTTCGGACACCGTTAGTACAAATAACAATTAGTGATTCATAGGGGAGGAGTTCCGATTTTCGGGCACGAATATCCGGCAAGGGGACATTTAGCCCGCCAATATTAAACTCATCAAACTCCCATTCATCGCGCACATCGACGACGGCAGCATGTGGTTGATGACGAAGCTCCTCAACTTCGCGGAGGGTTATGTCGGTGTAACTGTTTACAGGCATACGCGGGCATAACAATCAATTTCTGAAGCCTGTTCAGTATTCAGACAGCACTCATTAGCGTACATAGACCGACTTTAGCGGCTTAGTAAGCATGGTAAAGCGCGTTAGAAGGATAGTTACTCTGTCAATCTGTCATAAATGTCGGTGATGGAACAGGATTTGACGTCACTTAAGCAGCTCATAATCTTATTTAACAATAAACTATGGAATCCGTACAAAGCGAAAAGGGTAATATTTCAATTCACACTGAGAATATCTTCCCGATTATTAAGAAATTTCTCTATTCCGACCACGAGATTTTCCTGCGTGAATTAGTATCAAACGCCGTAGATGCCACTCAAAAACTGCGTCAGTTGTCTTCGTTCGGTGAATTCGGGGGTGAGTTAGGTGATTTGAAAGTGACGGTTTCGCTCGATGAAGAAGCTAAAACCATCACCATTAGTGATAACGGTCTTGGCATGACCGCCGATGAAATCAAGAAATACATTAACCAGATTGCGTTCTCTGGTGCAACCGATTTTCTGGAGAAATATAAAGATAAGACAGACGACAAAGGCCAGATTATCGGTCACTTTGGCTTGGGTTTCTACTCAGCCTTCATGGTTGCCGAGAAAGTTGAAATTGTTACGAAATCCTACCGCGACGGTTCGGAAGGGGTTCGTTGGATTTGCGACGGGTCAACCGAATTTGAGTTGACACCAGCCGAACACGAAGCCCGTGGAACGGATATTATTCTGCACATAGCGCCCGATTCTGAAGAATTCCTAGATAAAAATCGGTTGCAGGGTATTCTGGACAAATACGCTCGTTTCTTGCCAGTGCCCGTGGAGTTTGATGGAAAAGTGGTCAATAACACGGCACCAATCTGGATAAAGGCACCTTCGGAACTGACCGACGAAGACTACAAGAATTTCTACCGAGAATTGTACCCAATGGGTGAGGAGCCACTGTTCTGGATTCATCTGAACGTGGACTATCCGTTCAACTTGACCGGTATTTTGTATTTCCCCCGCATCAAAAACGAACTACGGTTTCAGCGCGAAAAAATTCAACTGTACAGCCGTCAGGTGTTTATTACCGACGAGGTGAAAGACGTAGTGCCCGACTTCCTGATGATGCTGCACGGCGTAATTGACTCGCCCGATATTCCGCTCAACGTGTCGCGGAGTTTCCTGCAATCGGATGCCAATGTTAAGAAAATCAATGGTTATATCACGCGTAAAGTTGCCGATAAACTAAACGACCTGTTCAACGCTGACCGCAAGTCATTCGAAGAAAAATTCGACGATATTGGTCTGTTTATTAAGTACGGTATTTTAAGCGACGAGAAGTTTTGGGAGAAAGCGAAGAACTTCGTATTGCTCAAAAATACTGAAGGTCAGTTTGCTACGCTGGATGAATACCGCGAGAAAATCCAGGCAAACCAGACCGATAAAAACGAAACGCTGGTCTTGCTCTACACCTCCGACCGCAAGCAACAGGACGCTTATATTGATTCGGCACGTCGCCGGGGCTATGATGTTTTGCTGCTGGACAATGTTATTGATTCTCACTTCATTAATGCCCTTGAGCAAAAACTCGAAAAGGTCCATTTTCAACGTGTAGATGCCGATACAGTCGAAAAGTTAATTGATAAAGGGCTGAATAACGAAAGCGTTTTATCGACCGATGACCAGACGAAGTTGAAGGAAGTGTTTGAGCAGGTACTGGATAATAAGATGCTCAATGTAAGCATAGAAGCTCAACCCGTGGATGAGTTGCCCGTTACAATCACGGTGCCAGAGTTCATGCGTCGGATGAAAGACATGTCGGCGCTTTCGGGTGAGCAGTCGTTCTACGGAAATCTACCAAATACCTATAATGTGGCAGTCAACGCTAACCACCCGCTGATTGGCAAAGTTCTGGCCGAATCAGACGCTGATGCGCAGAAAGCCTTGGTAAAACAGATTTATGATCTGGCGTTGCTTTCGCAGAATATGCTTACTGGCGCAGAGCTGACAGCTTTTGTTCGCCGGACAGTAGCTGGATTATAACCGTTATTTTATATTAGTGGCGGTTTCTGTTGTGATTTGTAGTTGCGCCATGTAGCTACAAATTACAACAGAAACCGCTATTGTTATGTGGAATTATGGTCGGCCATTGCTGCTATGCGGTATCTGACTTACCGAATTACCTCCTTGCTTTTTGGATATACGACTAAACCAGACCCTTCGTTTGGCCACTAACCGTCCAATGATGAAAATCAGCACTAGCCCGATAATTACGACTGCAACTAGGGGCAGAAAAATCGTAAAAACTGACAGGCCGATGGATGCAACGTTTTCGCCCGTTGCCACAACCGGGTTGCCAGCCCCGCCAGTTGTAGCCGTAGAACCGATTCGTAGTAAACTTGTTCCAGCCTGAATAATGCCTGCCGAACTACCGCCGAGCATAAGACCCAGCCCCCAATGCATCAACGGGTTGTCGATATGTAGAAAGGATGTGCTCAGTAACGTTCCGGCAATGATGGATGCGGGCGTGGTAATTGTATCGAGTACGTTATCCAGCCAGGGAATATAATAGGCGCCAATCTCAACCACTGTCGCAACAGTGAGTCCCATTAAAGCAGGCCAGCCATTGAGCCACTCAAAACCGGTCATCGTGCCCACAATACCGAGTTTCATGGCTGCACTGGCAACTAGCAACGGTACAAATACCCGAAAACCGCAGCAAGCAGCTAGGCCGACGCCAATGCAGGCACTCATAATCCATTCGAGAGACATAGCTTTTCGTTTAAATCCTAACTTATTTTACGACCTGTGGGTTTAGCCAAAAAACTGCGAATTGAAATTCATCAGGAACGCTTCGTCCGTTGCGCGGGTCAATGCCGTATAAAGCCACCGCACAAATTCGTCGTTAACCTGACCATCGGGTAGAAAACCCTGATCGATGAATACCGCGCTCCATTGCCCACCCTGCGCCTTATGACAAGTGAGGGCATAGGCAAATTTCACCTGTAAAGCATTCAGATACGGGTCACGCTTGATGGCTTCGGACCGTTCTTTTTTGCTCTTTATGTAGAAGTAATCTTTCGACACGCTCTCATATAGTGCCTTGTACTGATCTGATGTTAGCGACGGCACAGGCGTATGTAAAGTATCTAGCATAATTTTAGCATCAAAATCGGGCTGCTCCTCGTAATCTATCAGGCGTAGCGTGACGGTGGCGAACCGGAAGCCGTGCATTTCCTCTTTGTTGCGAATCTTTTGTACCTCCGCAAACTCACCATTTGCCAGAAATCCAGCCGGGGATTCTTCGTCCAGCACCGTATAATTGTTCCGGGCAATCATCAGCATATCGCCCGCATCAAGTTCTTCCTCGCACTGGTCAATCATTCGCCGGACGAACTGGTTGTATTGAACCGCCGTTTTGTTTGATCGGCAAATGATGGCCGTATTCTCGCGCCCATATTTATCGTACGCGTACCGAATACCATCTTCCAGCTTCATCAATGGCATTTTGAAAATATCATTGAACGAGCGCACATTCAACTGAATAGCCGGTGCTTCGCCAGTAGATGCAGAAGAATTGTCGTTAAGAAGTGCATCGAAACCAACGGCTTTAGGGGTGGCCGATGCACCATCGAGCAAGAGCCGCAAGCCCGTAGCATTATACAGAATACCCGATTCCTCGTCTTGGCGCATTACTTCGGTTAATTCCTGTTCATAGACCGTCATGTCGAAGGCACTGGCCAGAAAATTTCGGTCCAGTGCAGGGCTCAACTCGCGTCCAACGGGGGGTAACTGAGCGGTATCACCCACAAGCATGAGCTTGTTGCCGGGATTTTCAAATACATAATCAATTAGGTCTGTTAGTAACCCTTTGCCACCAAAGTCCGCTTCGTCCGAGATCATCGAGGCCTCATCCACGATAAACAACGTGTCTTCGTGGTAATTTTTTTGTCGTTGAAACGCCAGTGTACTAGAACCCGGATCGGCAACCTGCCGGTAAATTTTCCGGTGAATAGTCTGAGCGGGCTTCTTGGCGTAATTAGTCATAACCTTGGCCGCCCGACCCGTAGGCGCAAGCAAAACCGATTTATAGCCAAAACGGGGCAGCACTTTTATGAGCGTGCCTACAAGTGTGGTTTTGCCCGTACCGGCGTATCCACGCAATAAAAAACAGTCGCGGTAGTGTTCAATTTCTTGAGGAGTAATGAACTGGCCGATTTGTTCAAAGAATTGCTCTTGACCAGGAGTAGGCTTAAAAGGGAAACGTTTGGCCAGCAAACTTGCAGCCGTTTGGGTTTCGTTCATGGGTCTAATTTACGAAAAAAGGAGGACATGGAAAAGAGGAAAAAAGACAGAGAAGCGATACCTTTTTAGTTTTTTTAATCCTTTTTTCATCCAACCTTTCCTCCTTTCTACCTTTTCCTTATATTCACCCACTACTAAACTCCCTCTCCCAATGAACATACGTCAAATACTTCAGGGAAAGTCCATTAACGCACTTTACAGTGTCTCGTCTGATCAAACAGTACTGGATGGGCTTAAGGTTATGGCCGACAAAAATATTGGCGCCTTACTGGTCGTTGATAAGGGTGTACTGACCGGGATTTTTTCCGAACGCGACTATGCCCGCAAAGTAATTCTGAAAGATCGTCACTCAGACGATACCCGCATTGCCGATATTATGACGGCGAACGTGATCACCATCGAACCCGAACAGACCATAGAAGATTGCATGGTTATCATGTCGGACAAGCATATTCGCCATTTACCCGTCATGGACAAGGGCGAATTGATCGGCATTATTTCTATCAATGACGTGGTAACGGCTATTATCCGAGATCAGAAAGTCCGCATCGATTCCCTCGAAAGCTATATCTCGGGAAGTCCATATTGATATACGACTGCGTAGGCAGCTCTCTTGTAATTTAAGCTGACAGACGGGTAAATCGGAACGGATACATCGTAATTCATAAATCACCTGTACCTTTGCGCCCCTAAATACGCATTAAACTGTGACGCAAATAGCTGATAAGCCTCGGGAGGAAGTGCTGAAATTGTATGGAAACCGACTACGGCTGCGCATTTGTGGCCTCTATCGTGAGGGAGAACAGCTATTAATGGTTCGCCATCGGGGTATTGGGCCAACAAATACGTTCTGGTGCCCACCAGGGGGTGGTGCCCAGTTTGGCGAAGCGGCTCCTGCTGCCCTGATTCGGGAGTTTATGGAGGAAACCGGACTGGAGGTCGAAATTGGTGATATGTTGTTTGTGAATGAATTCATGCAGCCGCCCCTTCATGCATTGGAATTATTTTTTGCCGTAAACGCAACAGGCGGTGTGCTTCAACAGGGTATCGACCCCGAAATGAGCATTGACGGGCAAATTATTGAAGATGTTCGTCTAATGAGTTTTGCAGAAATAAAAAGTTATCCGCCCGAAGAGGTTCATGCGCTATTTCGGTATTGCAACTCACTCGATGATGTGTTTCAATTAAGAGGCTATTTGCCGTAAAAACCCATTAAGAATGAATTGCCTGCTTTGTGCAGGTTTATCGTTTTGTCTTACTCTTAAATTTTAGTTGTCCGACGTTTTGCAAATCGCTGTGACCCCCGCACCCACCGTAACCACACACGCCGACTCGTTCGACCCCCAGGTTACTGACCAATCGGTATTAAGTCTGGAAGTTGGTCGAGACCGCTTTCGATTTATGGTGCAGGATAAGAGTGGCCGGGGTTCGTATCTTAATGATTACACGTTTCCATCGCTGCTGACCGACCGGTCGATGACAACGATTTTGCCTGATGTATTTCGCGAGCATCCGGTCTTATCGGCTGGGCCATGGCAGGAAATTCGTATAGGCGTAAATTCGCCTTCGTTTACGCTTATACCTACCCCGCTTTTTCGGAAAGAATACGCGGGAAGTTATTTGGCTCTTATGCGTGGCAGCGCGCTACCCGCTCACGAGTTTGCTCATTCATTTGACCATGAAGCCGAAGGGTTTCAGTCGGTGTTCAATCTGGAGCATCCCTTGGCAGATTTCTTTTCGGAGGTGTATCCGCTCCAGCGGCTAACGTTCGTTCATCAAATTGGCGCGCTGATTCAGGCCACCGCTGATCTTGACCGTTATGCATTGACGCCCGATAACGTTTATTTATTTTTTGAAGACGAGTTCACCACAATTATTTGCCGCAGTGCGCACCAAGTACGTTACTGCAATCGTTTTGGCTACAGAAACGTACAGGATCTAACGTATTATATTCTTTACGTACTCGATGAGCAGGGGCTGAACCCCGATCTTATTCATGTTTCTCTTTATGGCGAAATCACTCCATTTGCCGAAGCGTACGCCGAAATAAGTCGTTTTCTACCCCATTTACTATTTGGCCAGATACCACCCAGCCTACTCTTATCTCCTGAATTTAATGACCTGCCCGATCATCGATATTTGAGCCTGTTCGGGTTAGGTTTAATGAGCGAATGACCAGACCGCTGAATAGATGATCTATAACTCACTGCAACCAGCTATTCGCTTATTCCTACTGTATAAATTATGAAGCGTATTGCCCTTTTTCCCGGTTCGTTTGACCCATTTACTCGGGGACACGAAGATATTGTCTTGCGGGGTTTGCAGTTATTCGACGAAGTTATCATTGGTATTGGGCGAAACGCCCGCAAAGAGCGCTATTTTTCCCTTGAGCAGATAACAGAGTTAGTAGAAGGAGCATTCCGCTATCAGCCAGCCGTGAGCGTTATCACTTATGACGACCTGACTGCTAATGTAGCGCGTAATATTGGGGCTAAATTTTTGCTGCGTGGCCTGCGCAATACCACCGACTTTGAGTACGAAAACGGCATTTCGCAGGTTAATCGATATGTCTACGAAGACGTTGAAACGGTCTTTCTGATTACGTCTCCGCACCTGGCTCCCATTAGTTCGAGCATTATACGGGACCTACACCGGTATGGTCAGGATGTCGATGAATTTCTGCCGTATCAATTAGGAAAGGTAGAAAAGATATAGAGCCGTATAAAAGGCGCAACGATGTGATACATGGCAATAGGGGATACCCCTATGCCTTGCCACTCACGCCTTTGTTTACTTCATCAATTACGTACCGGATTGAGCTAAACGAATTGGTCAGGGCCAGTTTCGTTTCCCGACGGTCGAACCAGGCAAGTTTTTCAATATCTTCTTCGGCTTGGGGAACCATACGGCTATCGTCAAGCACACCCATTCGATACCATTTAGTGCGCTTCAGAATTCGATTGCCGTTGAGGTTATACGTATGCCAGGTAGTACAAATGCGTTCGCTGATAGATACCCGAACCCCTGTTTCTTCTTTCACCTCTCGAGCCGCTCCCTGACGGGATGATTCGCCTTCGTCCAGCTTCCCCTTTGGGAGATCCCAGACACCCCGCCGAAACATAAGCAACATTTTGTCATCTTTAAAGACTACGCCACCGGCGGCTTTAATAATCTTGAAGGGCTTTTTTATTGCGTCCTCGCAGGTTTCTTTATCGAGACAACCCAATGTGACCGACAGCAGTTGATTAGTATCGGCTTTCTGAAATAAGGCGAGCAATTTGCTCACAGTGGCAGGAATAGCGTTTAGTACCAGCAGATGGCCATGGAGCATATCGTGCTTAAGAGCTTCTAATCGCGCATCAACAATTTGGTCGTAGTCAATAAATGCCGGGTGGTTTGCCAACGCAGGATTTGTTAGTTGAGCAGCGGCTTTAGGGCCAACGAGCCGAATAGGGCGGTCGTTAATAAAAACAATCATCGAGAAATAAGCGGTTCAAACCGTAAAAGTAGCAAAACTGACGGTCTGTCGCACAGTTAAAGCTGTTGTAAACCAGTTCCATTTCTATATTTTTGCAACAGGTCAACCTCCTCCTTTGTGGAAATTCTAATTATATTTCTTCTGACGCTCCTGAACGGGGTATTTTCAATGTCAGAAATCGCTTTAGTCTCCTCTCGTAAGTCTAAATTAGAAACAGCTGCTAAGAATGGAGATCGTCGAGCTCAGGTAGCTCTCGATTTGTCTAATTCGCCCAATCGCTTTTTGTCAACGGTGCAAATCGGCATCACGCTGATTGGCATTCTGCTGGGTATCTTCTCAGGGGATAAACTGACTACCGAAGTTCAGGAGTATGTGGCTCAAATAGATTTTCTACGCCCGTATGCGCACTCGGTAGCCGTCGTGCTGGTATTGTTGCTGCTAACGTATTTCTCGCTCGTTTTTGGGGAATTAGTGCCTAAGCGAATTGGTTTGTCGAACCCTGAGGGAATTGCCAAAACTATGGCGGCACCCATGATTTTCCTTTCGCGCCTGACATCACCCTTTATCGCCCTGCTAACTATTTCCAGCGACTTATTGCTCAAATTATTGAACATCCGACCCAACGAAAGTGCGGTAACGGAGGAAGAAATTAAGAGTCTGATTCAGGAAGGTACTTCGGGTGGGGCTATTGAAGAAATTGAGCAGGAGATTGTACAAAATGTTTTTCAACTCGGCGACCGCAAGATTACCTCCTTGATGACGAACCGGCAAGAAATTGTTTACCTGGATCTGGAAGATGACCCCGCCGAAAATAAGGCCCGGATATTGGGCCACAAGCATTCTGTGTATCCGCTCTGCAATGGGGGCGTTGACGAAGTTGTCGGGTTGATTTACACAAAAGACTTTTTAGGTAGAGACTTGGATACCGAACTTCTGCGTCTGAACGATATGAAGCGGGATGCTCTCTTCATACCTGAAAATAATAAAGCCTATCAGGTGCTGGAGCGCTTCCGGGAGCGTCGTCAATACGTTGGCGTAATCGTTGACGAATATGGCGGTGTGTTGGGTGTTATTACGCTGAACGATATTCTGGACGTGCTGGTTGGCGACATCAACGACGACATTCATTCTGATTATGAAATCCGAGAGCGCGAGAATGGTACGTTCCTAATTGATGCCCAATTACCCTTCGAGGACTTTCTATCCTACTTTTCCATCAATATCACCGCACAGGCTCGGCGTGAATTGACGGGATTTGATACGCTCGGCGGGTTTGCCTTGCACATCCTGAAAGATATTCCCCAATCGGGTGAATCGTTCGTTTGGCACGCCTATCACTTTGAGATTATAGATATGGACAAGAGCCGAATCGATAAAATTTTGGTGAAGAAATTAGTTGAGGAATAAACCGCAGACCGATTTAGAGGGTTATAGATGCGTATCAAACTCATCAACAACCATGCGACACTTCAGCCCCGATTTCAATGAGTTGACTGGCGGTTCGTCCAGCCATGTTCCGTCTGGTATGGACAATGACCCAAATGCAGACGAAGAAGTAATTGATCAGCAGCAGGATAGTTTGTCGCCACGGGAGGAGTATCCTAAGGCGATAGATGAGTCACCCAGTCTAGACGAGGCTAATGCAGACCAGGCTGAACCAGCGAAAATTGTTCCCGACGATTTAGCTGCTTCAATAGCCTATGCCCTCGACGGTAGCGGCCCCGGTCCAACGAATGACAAACCGAATGTTGCAGGCCATAGCGTAATCGCCGAAGGCATGACCGGAGG
This sequence comes from Spirosoma flavum, assembly GCF_042686045.1. Taxonomy (NCBI): domain Bacteria; kingdom Pseudomonadati; phylum Bacteroidota; class Cytophagia; order Cytophagales; family Cytophagaceae; genus Spirosoma; species Spirosoma flavum. The sequence goes on along the minus strand of NZ_JBHUOM010000023.1, from coordinate 96,815 downwards.
TGGATCTGAAGACGATGAAGATGTCTCGTGAAAACAGTCGTGGATACCTACACCACTTCTTTGTATTGCATCCGGTACAAATTCGCGTAGAAGCCCTCGTGCTGTAGCAATTCTTCGTGGTTGCCCTGTTCAACAATACGGCCTTTATCCACTACAATAATATTATTCGCTTTCTGAATAGTGGAAAGGCGGTGGGCAATTACGATGGCGGTACGACCCTTCATTAACTTACCAATGGCATCTTGAATCATCCCTTCAGTTTCGGTGTCTACGGAAGAGGTAGCCTCATCGAGCACAATAATTTTTGGGTCTTGCACCATTGCCCGTACAAACGAGATTAGCTGACGTTGACCAACCGAAAGCGTTGACCCACGCTCCATTACGTTGTATTCATAACCACCCGGCAACCGTTCAATGAACTCGTGAACACCAACGAGTTTGGCCGCTTCCACTATTTTTTCACGACTAATTCGTTTATCGCCAAGGGTAATATTGTTTTCAATAGTGTCTGAAAATAGGAAAACGTCCTGTAACACAACGCCTATATTTCGGCGCAGATGACCAAGTTCGTACTCATGAACGTCTACGCTATCAATCCGAATTTCGCCTTTATTAATATCATAAAAGCGGCTTAATAAGTTGATAATAGACGATTTGCCTGCGCCTGTTGCGCCCACAAACGCAACCGTTTCGCCTGCATTAACCCGGAACGAAATGTCGCGTAGTACCCAATCTTCATTGTTATACGCAAACCAGACATTTTTGAAGTCTACTTCACCCTGGATGGCGGTTGGGGCGTAAGTACCATTGTTGACGGTAAATTCGTCGCTGTCTAATAATTTCAGAATACGGTCGGTGCTGACAATTCCCATTTGTAGCGTGTTGAAGCGGTCAGCCAACATCCGAATGGGGCGGAAAAACAAATTGATAAACATCACGAAAGCCGTAACCGTCCCGAATGTGACATCTGAACTAATGATCTGTTTAGCTCCGTACCAAACGACCAAGCCAACCGCAACCGCCGAAATGATGTCAGCGACGGGATAATAGACCGAATAATACCAAATTGAGCGAATATTGGCCGCTCGATGTTCTTCGTTGATGACTCGAAATTTTTCGGCTTCGATTTTCTCGCTGCCGAAAATCTGGACAATGTTCATGCCCGTAATATGTTCCTGTACAAACGAGTTCAGATTGGCAACTGCCGTCCGCACCTCATTGAATGACGTTTTGATTTTTTCTTTAAACACATATGTACTAAACAGCATGACCGGAATGGTAGACAGGCTGATAGCTGCCAGCCGCCAATCGGTATAAAACATCACGCCGATGATCAAAACCAATTGCAGGATATCGCCTGCAATGGCGGCCATACCTTCGCTAAACACATCGGCCAGCGTTTCGACATCCGAAATTGCCCGCGTTACTAACCGACCGATAGGGGTATTATCGAAAAACTTGAGTCGCAAATGCAGAATTTTTTGATATAACTGTACCCGAATATCCCGGATAACATACTGGCCCAGCCAGCCCGAGAGATAGGTGTTTAAAAACTGGATGACGGCTTGTACCACCAAAACGCCAATCATAATAACCAGCATCAGCGTCAGTTGCTGATAATTACCCATTGCAATGACATTATCAATGGTGTAACGTATAAGTAGGGGTGTTAGCGGGGCCAGGCAAGCCGACAGCATGATGATGCTGATAAGGAGATAAAAGCGCGTTTGATAGGGTTTTATAAACGCGTATAGCCGTTGGAGAATGGCTAAATCAAATATCCGACCGACCGGTGGCCCATCGCTTTTCTTTTGTTCGTTCACAGGGTAACTAAAATGGCAAGTTCAGAGAGGTAACAGTGTTTTTAACCCGAACGTTTCAGCTAAATAGTGATTTGCCGGTCAACCCATAGAATCTATAAACAGTAAAAATCAGGTGTAGTCGCTTTGTTTGGAATAGTAATTGATTAAAAGGAATTTATGAAACGGCGGACATTTGCCCGGCTTGTTACCGCCTTACCGGTAAGTTTGGGTATTAGTAACGAAAAAGAAAATTGTACCTTTTCTGATGTATTGTCAACGAATAGAGCGGCCAATAACGACCGGGCTTATTGGTTGCAAACGTTACTAAAAGTTGCCGATCCGGTGTTGACAGCTCTGTCAAAAAATCGCCTGAAAGCTACTATGCCCATTGAGTGCGCACCCGGTCAGCAGGCAGGCCGCATGGCGGTGTCGCACCTTGAAGCCCTTGGCCGGACGATGGCGGGACTGGCTCCCTGGCTTGACCTTAATGGCGATGGTGATGTTCAGGAAGGGCTTTTGCGGCAGCGTTACCTCGATACAGCCAGACAAGCGATTGCCAACGGGGTAGACCCTCAGTCGCCCGATTATCTGAATTTTACGAAGAATGGTCAGCCGTTGGTCGATGCCGCTTTCCTGGCGCATGGCCTTGTCCGGTCACCAAAGCTATGGAATGCGCTAAGTACCCATGAACAGGCTAACGTTATAAGCGCGTTACAATCGAGCCGGGTTATTAAACCAGGCTACAATAACTGGCTATTATTTAGTGCCATGGTTGAAGCCGCTCTGTTGAAGTATGCCGGTTCTGGCGATGAGTTGCGTATGGATTATGCTATCCGTCAGCATCAGACCTGGTACAAAGGTGATGGTGCTTACGGCGACGGACCCGATTTTCACTGGGATTATTATAACAGCTATGTTATTCAGCCCATGCTGCTGGATATAGTGAAAACGCTTGTCGATGCCGGGAAAGCTGACAAGGTTTTGTATGAAACACTCTTAACCCGCGCTCAGCGTTACGCCATTGTGCAGGAGCGACTCATCGGCCCTGATGGATCATTTGCGGCTTTTGGACGATCGTTAGCCTACCGTTGTGGAGCGTTTCAATTGCTGGCGCAAATCGCGTTACAAGGAAATTTGCCTTCAGAATTAGGGGCCGGTCAGGTTCGTTCGGCCCTAACCGCCGTAATTCACCGTACAATGGATATACCCGGCACATTCGATGCAAAAGGCTGGCTCCAGATAGGGTTGTGCGGTCATCAGCCCGCCATTGGCGAAACGTATATCTCAACAGGAAGTTTGTACTTGTGTTCGGTGGCGTTTCTTCCTTTAGGATTGCCTGTGTCAGACCCGTTCTGGTCAGCTCCGGCGACAGACTGGACGTCCAAAAAAATCTGGTCTGGGCAGAATGTGAGCGTTGACCACGCGATTAAGGAATAAAAAAAGGAAGCCGGGAAACTCTCGCCCCCGGCTTCTTACATTGAACTGACTTGACTATTAACTCACCGGTCCTCCGTTCCAAATGGATTCGCCGGGGGCAATAAGAGCTAGTTTACCATCTCGGTCTTCGGCCATCAGAATCATCCCCTGCGACTCGAAGCCCATCATCTTTCGCGGGGCAAGGTTGGCGAGGAACGTAACTTGTTTTCCGATGATGTCTTCCGGCGCAAAATGCTTGGCAATACCACTCAGAATCTGCCTTCCGCCGAGGCCATCGTCTACTTGCAATTTCAGGAGCTTGTCGCTTTTAGGAACGCGTTCCGCTTCGGTGATGGTACCGATACGTATGTCCATTTTAGCAAAATCATCGTACGTAATTTCGTCCCGAAGGGCTGGAATAGTCTTGGTTTCTAACTCATTCATTCGTTTAGCATTCAGCAGTTTCTGAATCTGTTTGTTGATTTCGTCGTCTTCGATTTTAGCGAATAACAATTCCCCCTTGCCTAATGCGTGGCCCTCAATCAAAAGGTCGGCCCGGCCCGCATTCGTCCAGTTGAAGTGTTCAATAATATTAAGTTGACTGCGTAGTTTTTTAGATGTGAATGGCAAAAACGGTTCACAGACAATACTCAGGTTGGCCGAAATTTGCAGGGCAATATTCAGGATTGTATTCACCCGCAATGGATCGGTCTTGACAACTTTCCAGGGTTCGGTTTCAGCCAGATATTTATTGCCCAGACGAGCCAAATCCATTAGATGCCCCAACGCTTCCCGGAATTTGTATTGCCTGATGGCCTGCCCAATACGGTCAGGAAATAGAGCCAGCTCGTCCAGAACTTGCTGGTCATAGCTCGTTAGCTCGCCATTAACCGGCACTTTATTATCACAGAATTTTTGTGTCAATACAACGGCCCGGTTCACAAAATTACCGAATACGGCCACCAACTCATTGTTGTTGCGCGACTGAAAATCCTTCCAGGTAAATTCGCTGTCTTTTGTTTCGGGAGCGTTAGCCGCTAACACATACCGCAGTACATCCTGTTTGTCGGGAAACTCGTCCAGGTATTCATGAAGCCAGACCGCCCAGTTGCGCGACGTGCTTATTTTGTCGCCTTCGAGGTTCATAAACTCATTGGCGGGTACATTGTCGGCCAGGATAAAACTACCCTCGGCCATCAGCATCGCCGGAAAAATGATGCAATGGAAAACAATGTTATCCTTGCCAATAAAATGCACCAGTTTGGTGTGTTCATCACGCCAGTAGAGTTCCCAATCCCGGCCTTGTTCAGCCGCCCATTCTTTGGTCATGGAAATGTAACCGATGGGCGCGTCGAACCAAACGTAGAGTACCTTGCCCTCGGCATTAGGCAGCGGAACGTTGATACCCCAGTCGAGGTCGCGGGTCATGGCGCGAGGCCGTAAGCCTTCTTTAAGCCACGATTGGCACTGCCCGAATACATTCGTTTTCCACTCCGTATGGCTATTTACGTACTGCTCAATTTTAGGCTGCATCCGGTCCAATGGCAAAAACCAGTTTTTGGTTGAGCGCATAATTGGCTTGGAGCCAGAAAGCATGGAATGTGGCTCGATAAGTTCGGTAGGACTAAGCGCCGTGCCGCAGCGTTCGCATTGGTCGCCGTATGCGTTGGGGTTACCACAAACCGGACAGGTACCAACAATGTAACGGTCGGCCAGAAACTGACCGGCTACTTCGTCATAATATTGCTCGGTCACCTCTTCGTCGAAATCGCCCTTTTCATAAAGTTTGGTGAAAAACTCCTGCGAGGTTTCATGGTGGATTTGGTTCGACGTTCGCGAATAAATATCGAACGAGATGCCGAATTCATTGAATGCCTGCTTGATCTGGCCATAGTATTTGTCTACGACTTGCTGGGGTGTAATACCTTCTTTCTTGGCTTTAATCGTGATGGGTACGCCGTGTTCATCGGTGCCGCTGATAAAGGCGACATCTTTGCCCGTTGAACGGAGGTAGCGTACATAAATGTCGGCGGGCAGGTAGCATCCGGCAAGGTGACCGATGTGAATCGGGCCGTTCGCGTAGATGAGAGCCGCCGTAACGGTATAGCGTTGTGGGTTTTCGAGAGACATAATCCAGGAATTGGAGCGCAAAATTAGCAATTCAGGGCCGAACGTTGTTATGTTTACGTAAACAGTACCGCCGGTCCGCTATGGAGAACACCACGCCGAACACGAATAATTTCCTTAACTGGGTTGAAATCAAAAACTTCAATTGACATCATCACTGCCTAATCCGGTTTTTATCACAGGGGCCACCGGTTTTATTGGCTCTCATATTGCCCGGCGGTATATAGCCGACGGGCATCTGGTTTCAGCACTCTATCGTTCGAAAAATGGGTACGGGATGCTTTCTGATGTGGCCGAACAAATCACCTGGTACGAAGGTGATGTACTAGATATTCCTTCCCTGGAAGTGGCTATTCGCCCGAATATAGATGTCATTCACGCAGCGGCCATTGTCTCATTTGTGTCGAAAGATCGTGATCGAATGGAACATATAAATGTAGAAGGTACGGCAAATATCGTAAACGTCTGCCTGAAAGCGGGGGTGCGGAAATTAGGCTATGTTAGCTCGGTTGCTGCTCTTGGCCGACCGGCAGCAAAAGGAGGAAAAACCAGCGAACCTACCATAATTAAGGAAGACCAGAAGTGGGAAGATTCGCCGAATAATTCAGTTTATGCCAAAACAAAGTATTGGGCCGAATTGGAAATATGGCGGGGTGTGGCCGAAGGGCTGAATGCCATAATGGTCAATCCATCTGTTGTGCTAGGCGTGGGCGATTGGAGCCGGAGCAGCCTTCAACTTATCAACTATGTGTATGAAGAAAAGCCGTTTTATCCGGCGGGTTTAGCCAATTGGGTGGACGTGCTCGACGTGACGGACGCTCTGGTAAAATTAATGCAGTCTGACAGGACGGCTCAGCGGTTCATCCTAAGTGGGGGCACCATTCCGTATCGTTCGTTGTTAGAACAAATAGCAGCCGTGCTGGGTAAACGTCCGCCAAGTGTGCAGATTCCGCCCGCGCTAACCCGTCTGCTTTGGCCTCTGGAGGCTGTGCGAGCATGGCTGACAGGTAAGGCTCCGCTTATCACCCGCGAAACGGCTCGGTCGGCGAGTTCATTGTATGAGTACAATGGGCATAAAATCGAGGAGGTGCTTGATTTTCAGTACCGACCATTGAGCGAGACCCTCAAGCGTGTGGCAGACGCTTTTGGAAAGACCTCGGCAGGTGCATAAATTTTCGGTTCGCGGGTTGGAGATTTGCTTAATTGAGTTTATATTTCACTGCCAAAGGATAAATCGCACCATTGGTGCGGCCCCTATCCGCCCACATTTTGAAGGCAATAGCATGGAGCAAGAGTTCGAAGAACGAGAAGGCGATATTAAAGAATCAATCCGGCTTTTTGAGCAGATGCTGGACCAGCAACAAAGCCAGTTTTTCGACCTGGATGTCTATGAACAAATGGTTGAGCATTACCTCAATCAAGGTGATTTAGACAAGGCGTTTAAAGCCGCCGAATCCGGTCTGGAAAACTTCCCTTATGCCCTGGAACTGATGCTTGACAAAGCCCAAATTCTGGCTAATTTCCAACGATTCGACGAATCGCTGAATTTGCTGGAAAGGGCTTCTTTGTTTAACCCCGGTGATCTCGATGTGCCCTTTATGCAGGGGTCGGTCCTGAACATGGCTGGTCGCTATGAGGAGTCTATTCAGATTTTGGAAGAACTGCTCGACCGCGCCGAAGATAAGGACGATATTCTGTTTCAGTTGGGCCAGAGTTATCAGAACTGGGGTAAATACGACGAAGCTATTACGCAGTATAAAAAGTCTATTGCGCTGAATATCAACAACGAAAATGCGCTTTATGAACTGGCGTTTTGCTTAGACGTAACGGGCGAGTTAGAGAACAGTCTGGCCTATTACCAGCAACTGATCGATACCGACCCGTATTCGTATAATGCCTGGTATAATATTGGTATCGCTTACAGCAAATTGGCGCGTTATGCCGAAGCCGCTGAAGCTTACGATTATGCCGTCATTATTAAAGACGATTTTGCGTCGGCGCATTTCAATCTGGGCAATACCTACATGAACTTAGGGTTGTTCGAGAAGGCTGAAGCCTGCTACCGGGAAACATTGAAGTATGAAGAAGCTACCGCCGATACATACTGTCACCTTGGGGCTAGCCTGGAGAAACAGGATCGTATTACCGAAGCCATTAAGGAGTATCGCGAAGCCATCAAGTTAGATGCCAAATGGGATGAAGCCTGGTATGGTATCGGTGTTTGTTTAAGCGAATCGGGTAAGTGGTACGAAGCTTTGCCGTTTCTGCAAAAAGCAGTCAAGTTAAGTGATCAGAACGGTGAGTATTATCTGGCAGTTGCCGAAACAGAATACAAAATCGGGAATGTATTATCGAGCGTCGAAGCATTCGAGAAAGCAGCTGAGGTAGATGCCGAAAATCCTGATGTGTATCTAACATGGTCACTGGTGCCATTCGATCAAGGCGATTTCCTGAAGGCTAATGACATTATTCAGTCGGGCATCAATGATATGCCGAGCGAAGCCGATTTATATTATCGCTCGGCCGTTTATTTGATCCACGCCGGTCATTACCGCGAATCGCTGATTCAGTTGGAAGCGGCTCTCTCGTTGGATTACGAGGCTCACGTTCAATTGTTTGAGTTTTTTCCGGAATTGGAAAAACAGAAGGCGTTGTACAAAATTATTCAACAGTACAAGAAGGAATAAGAGTAGTCAAACTCCCTAAAGAAACGGCTCCTACTGATTTAGTAGGAGCCGTTTCTTTAGGGAACAGGGTCAAGTTGGGCCAGGCGTTTAATGATTTCTGCTTTGCTCAGAAAAACGTCCGGGTTGGGCCAGTGGTTCTGAATGCATATTTCGTAGAACCACTGGTTTGCTTTTTCGAGTGTGGATAGACGTTTGAGTTTTCCATCATCGCCCCAGGTGAATAGGACCTCGTCAACTTTACCTTTATTTTCATTGACAGCGTAGACTTGATCGTATAAGCCAATTTTGCCAATCGTCAATCGGCGACAGAATTGGTTTTGTACCTTAAGGAAGACGGTCGAATCTAAGCGAGGAGTAACCGATGTATCCGCAGCGGCAAGCACTAGTCGCTCAAGTCGCCTGAAATAAATTCGCTGCCCCGGTGAATGACCATCCTGATAGAAAAAAAAAGCTTGGCTTCTGTTGTACAGAAAACGACCACGCAGCAAATCCCCATTGCTCAACAAGGCCGTGCCATCGTGTAATTGATAAACGATGGGAAGAATAAAAGAGGGCGATGGATGAGCTATGATAACACCGCGGGGTACCGGCATTGAGCGCCCTGCCTGACCATAAGTGAAATAGGGTAGCAGAAGAAAAAGTGTGGTTGGAATGAGTGACTTCATAAAGAATAAAATTTACTCATATTGCTAAAACGATGCGTGCTAATTACTGTATATGCATTAAGAGTAATTTAATAACTAATCGGTTTGAATGGCTTCCAAATAGTTTATCACGTCTATCTTGTCTTTTACAGTCACTAATGAAATGGGGAAAGTGATCGCTAATGGGCAAGGTATGAGTAGTTATGAGAAATTAAAATTGATACTAACAACCATAACGTGGTGAGCCCTAACGGTATGCCGGTTGTTGTCAGAGATTCTAAGAATGAACGGAACAAGGTAAGAATGGGTTAGCCAGCCAAGTTAACTTGCATGACAAATCTCTATTACCGTTACATGAATAAGCCGACAGGCACCCTATCAAGCTATTATTGCATTAGCCGCTCGCTAGTAATTATCTTTCTGTTAAGTGTATGGGTTTCAAAGGATGTTCTAGCGCAATCTGATTCTGTTCGACTATATAAACATGATGTATCCCGTACCGACTCATCGGCTGATATATGGGATGTATACTATCAATTTATTAATACAAAAGGCCATCGCCCCGCTGAGTGGTCTCAAGCGGGCTTTCATCCGTCAATTTTCCCTGAATTGGCCTATGCACTACAAACAGGATTTGCGGTCGGCTTGAACGCCAATTTGTCATTTACCAGTGCCGACCCTCAACAAAATGTCTCTGTAATCTATTCGACTCCTCAATACACCCAATACCATCAGGTCATTATTCCCATTGTAACCAATCTTTGGACGAAAGGAAATCGCTATAACATCATTAGTGACTGGCGTTACTACGATTATTCGGCGGATAACTTTGGGCTAGGAGACAACTCACGCGCTGACGTTAATGACCGGCTTTTTTATTCATATCTGCGTCTGCACCAGTCGGTTTTACGGCAGATAGTCCCTAATTTCTCCGTTGGAATTGGTTATGCGCTCGATTATCACTGGCGCATTAGTGAAGAGAATAGTACACCCCAACTGAACGACGATTTTCAGCGGTACGGTTCATCTACTCGTTCCGTTTCGTCGGGGCCGACTTTTAGTGTACAATACACAAATCGGCGCAATCCCAATAACCCTCAAAGCGGATTTTTTGGGAGCATACTGTTCCGGCCAAATTTACAATGGCTAGGCAGTGATCACAACTGGCAATCTGTCGTTGCTGATTTTAGAAAGTATCTGCCTTTATCAACTAATGGACGGCATATTTTAGCATTCTGGAGCATGAATTGGCTCAGCTTTGGTAGTCAGGCACCGTATTTAGATTTGCCCAGCACGGGCTGGGATACCTACTCGAATCTGGGACGTGGCTATACACAGGGACGATTTCGAGGTCGAAATCTAGTGTATTTAGAAACAGAATACCGTACTATATTGCTTAATAATGGTCTGTTGGGTGGGGTCATCTTTGCCAATATGCAGACGTACAGCAATTACCCGAATTCCAATCAATTTGGTCGAATACTGCCAGGTGGTGGCGTTGGGCTCCGGGTGAAAGTAAACAAGCACTCGAACCTGAACTTAGCTATCGATTACGGTATTGGTATTGGTGGGTCACAGGGCTTGTTTCTGAACTTAGGCGAAGTATTTTAAGTGGGGGTTTCAGGCAAATCGGTCCGGATTAAAGGCAAGAATATCCATGCTATCGGCCCCGCCGTTTATTACTTCGCTAACTAGTTTACCCGTAGCTGGGCCCAAACTTAGCCCCATCATGCCGTGTCCCGTTGCCAACACCACGTTCTCGTATCGTTCGGTTCGGCCAATATAAGGTAATCCGTCAGGTGAGCAGGGACGTAAACCTCGCCAAACTGTATCAATTTCAGGCATCTCGACGGGTACATCCGGATAATATTGATTGATCGACTGCACAATGCCCCGCACCCGATTCATATTAACAGTCATGTCGGTACCTGCCACTTCGAGCGTTCCGGCAAATCGTAGACCGTTATCCATTGGCGTAGCCGTTGCGCGCGCTTCGAGCATAATGGCCGGAATACGTACATTGTTAGCAACGTTCCGAAGCATAAAACTATACCCTTTTCCACCCTGCATGGACAGGCTCAAGTCTAACAATCGGGCTAACGATGGTGACCACGCGCCCCCAGCCACAACCAATTCATCGACCGGGTAAATACCCTGAGCCGTTTGCACCGAATTTACCCGGGAACCAGTTTTTTCAAAGCCCGTTACGGCATGATTTTCCAGAATTGTAACGCCTTCACGGCGCAGATAGGCTACAAATGAACGAATCAATTCGCCCGGATTCAGGTGGGCGTCACCGGGATAGTACACGGCCCCACGCACGTCAACACGGGTGTTGGGTTCCATATCCTGAACCTGCTGACTGTTGAGTACCCGTGCTTCGACACCGGCCCGATTGGCTACGGCGGCTTCATCGGCCATTTCATGTTCTGCCGATGCCGTTTTATAGAGCATCAATAGCCCTCGTTCCTGCCATTCAAATTCCAGATCGCCGTTAGCCGCCAGATCCTGATACAGTATTTTGCTAAGCAGGCTGATGTCTCGCAGAACCGGAATCGACCGTTCGACATGTTCGGGTGTTGAGTGCCGATAAAATAGCCAGCCCCAGCGGGCTAGTTCGGCATTCAAACGAGGTTTAACATAAAATGGGCTGGTGGATTTGAGCATCCAGCGCATACCCTTTGCCATCATTCCCGGCTGCGCCAACGGAATTATATGACTGGGAACAATCATTCCCGCATTGCCAAACGAGCAACCGTCAGCAATTGAATTCTGGTCAAACAGCGTAACGCGATGCCCCGCTTTGTGCAAATAATAGGCTGAACAAAGCCCAATTATCCCTCCACCAACAATACCAATCCTATTCGAGGCCCGATGTGTCATATTACCTGAAATCCATAAACGTATGGATCGTCTTCATCCAAAATAAGGTGGTTGTATCCGTAAATTCTGGCCCAGCCTTCAACACTCGGCACGATGGCCGGATGATTGGCTAGTTCGGTTTCTACTTCGATACGACCGTTGAAAATAGAGCCGATAATACTCTCATGCACAAATGTTTCGCCCGGTTTAAGACGACCCTGAGCGTACCACTGCGCCATTCGTGCCGACGTACCGGTACCGCAAGGCGAGCGATCAATGGCTTTGTCGCCGTAAAAAACCGCATTACGGGCCGTTGACGTTTCTTTGATTGGTTTGCCCGTCCAGAGAATATGGCTAAGTCCATTAATGGTCGGGTCTTCAGGGTGAACAAAGGTGTATTGTTCGTTCATCCGCTGGCGCATTACGCGCGCCCAACCGATAAGTTGCTCGGCTTTGTAGTGTTCCAAACCAGGGAAGTTTGGTTGAGGATCTACGATGGCGTAGAAGTTCCCACCATAAGCCACATCTACCGTCAGCAAGCCCAACTCCGGGCAGTCAACCGTCAGTTGCTCGGCAGCCAGATACGACTTGATATTCGTGATTTTCACCGACGTTACTTTCTTGCCTTCCTGCTGGTACTCGGCTCGCACAAGTCCGGCTGGTACTTCCAGATTTAAAACACCGGGTGTTTTGGGATAAATCAGGTTTTGTTCGATAGCCACCGTAACTGTACCAATGGTGCCGTGCCCGCACATGGGCAAACAGCCGGAAGTCTCAATGAACAATACGCCTGCGTCATTCGCTGGGTTGGTGGGCGGATACAAAATGCTGCCCGACATCATGTCATGTCCGCGTGGCTCAAACATCAAACCCTTTCGAATCCAGTCGTAGTCATGCAGAAAGTGCTGCCGTTTCTCGCTCATGGTTTCCCCTTTCAGAAACGGAATGCTGCCGCCCGTAACCACCCGAACCGGATTGCCACAGGTGTGAGCATCAATGCAGAAAAAATGAAATTCGGCCATACCTTATTGAGCCGGGGCTAGAACCGGGCGATTCGCCAGCGCGGTTTGGATAACTTGCTGAACCTGCTCACGTTCAGCACCAATTAGGGGCAAACGCGGGGCTCGCACATACTCAGAACCGATACCCGTTGCTGTAGCGGCCAGTTTGATATACTGCACAAGTTTTGGGTGAATGTCCAGTTCGAGCAATGGCATAAACCAGCGGTAAATTTCCAACGCTTCCGCGATTTGACCGGCTTTGGCTAGTTCATAAATGGCCATTGTTTCCTGCGGAAATGCATCTACCAGACCGCCGACCCAGCCATCGCAGCCTAACAGCAACGCTTCCAGTGCCAGCGTATCGACACCACCCATTAACTTAAATCGGTTGCCAAACGCATTACGCATTCGGGTAATATTGGTCAGGTCGCGAGTTGATTCTTTTACGGCCTGAATGTTTGGCAGTTCAGCTAATTCGGTAAACATAGCCACGGTAGTCATGATTTTATAATCGAATGGATTATTATAAATCATGATTGGCAATGAGGTCTCCTGCGCCACCGATGTAAAAAACGTAACCGTTTCGCGGGCATCGGCAGGGTAACGCATAGGCGGCAATAACATAAGGCCGTCGGCACCAGTTGCTTCGGCCTCACAAGCGCGGGCGATAGCCTGTTTGGTCCCTTGCTCAGCAATGTTAACCAGTACCGGCACCCGCCCCTGACAAACGGCCAGCGCCGATTCTAGCAGGATAATTTTTTCCTCATTCAGCAACGTACTGGCTTCGCCCAATGATCCACCAATAATAAACCCGTGTATGCCGGCGTCGAGTTGCGCGTGCAGGTTTTTTTCGAAAAGCGGCAGATCCAGTTGATCATTGGCCGTAAACGGAGTTAGGAGCGCGGGATAGACACCTTCCCACTGTACGGAAACATTCATTGGCGTTATGGCTAGTGATATTGAAAAATCAAAGTTCCTGAATAGTCAGCGATGTCCGTTGCCAATAATTAATGGATACTAATACTCGTTTCACTATATTGGGCCCTTTGCATCGAAAAACAGGTCAAACTGATATTAATGAAGCCGCTTCTCTTTCGAGTGCCTACGGTAGATGATCGCTCATTTCGGATTGAACAGGATAACGCACCTCACTTTTATGGTCAACTGCATTTTCATCCGGAAATTCAACTGACTCTGATCAAACAGGGTGAGGGTACGCTGATTGTAGGTGATAAAATTGATCGTTTTGGGCGATACGACATTTTGTTGCTCGGCGCTAATCTGCCCCACGTTTTGCGAAGCGATCCCGGCTATTACCAACCTGATTCTACCCAGCGTGCTACCTCTGTATCCGTCCTGTTTCGGCCAGAGCATCTGGAAACGACCCTGCTGAACTTGCCCGAAACGAAGCATCTCAACTTTCTTTTACAGGAAGCGCAACACGGTGTCCGGCTGCGGTGTGAGAGGGGTAATTCACTTACTGAACAGCTGGAAAACCTGCCGCAGCAGCGTCCGTTCGAGCAATTGCTGATTCTGTTGCGGTTACTGGACAATCTGGCAACCAACCCTGATCGGGAGGTATTATCGGCCACGGCCTACGTCCGACCCCAACGCCCGGATGATCAACGTCGGTTAGAGCAGGTTTTTTCGTATATACTTCACCATTATACGTTGCCTATCTCGCTGGAAGACGTAGCCAATGTAGCGAACCTAACACCCGGTGCTTTCTGCCGTTTTTTTCGGCAACATACCCGCAAAACGTTTTCACAGCTGCTCAACGAGGTTCGTATTGAAAATGCCTGCCGCCATCTGCGTGAGTCGCAGGAAAATATCAGCCAGATTGCGTTTAGCTGTGGCTATACGAACCTGTCAAATTTTAACCGCCAGTTTAAAGAAATTGTCGGCTTGCCCCCTAGCGAGTATATTCAGAGTTATCGCATGTAGTTCAATATCAATTGGTTACTTTACTACCGGAAACGCCACCACCCGTAATTTGGTGCATCCGTAGGGGATGAGCGTCAAGGTTTCGGATTTATCATCTACTTCGCCCTTATAGATGCCATCTCGAGCCGTAACGGGCTGGCGGGCAACACCTTCTACTAGTTTCCAGTTCGGTATCTGCCGACCCGTCGTCTTGATTTCGATGGGCGCGTTGGCCTCATTCCAGACGAAATTGTCCGGCAAGGGCTTTATCGTAACGGTGGTGTTTTTGGCTGGGTCGTCGATTACCGCTTTAGGCAGACCGTAATTCCATCTGGTGCCCGTTTTGGGTTGATACTCGTAGTAGGTTCCCTCTTCTTTGATTTCCTTTTTGATTACGTCCGATTCCACTTTCAATGCGTACACCAAAGGCCCGCGCTCAATAGTCCGAGAGTTTTTGGCCCAGTTACTGGTTGTGATGGTCATTGGTAATTGAAGCGTCACTTTATCGCCATTTTTCCAGAGTCGCGTCAGGCTGATAACCTGTCCGCCTTTATCGGCGCGCAGTTTCTGTCCATTAAGCAAAATTGTTGCTTCAGCACACCAGCCCGGAATCCGAAGGTCGAAGGCAAACGTTGTCGTTTTTAGTAAGCTAATCGTAAAACTAATCTGGTCCTCAAAGGGGTAATTTGTTATCTCCTGAATCGTCACCTCGGTACCATCGGTGACTTTGGCCTTCACCGTGTTTGGGGCATATTCCAGTGCGGCAAGTCCCTTTTCAGTGCCGTACCATAAGTGAGACGTGTATTTTGTCCAGCCCTGGTGCATATTGGCGGTGCAGCAAGTGTAGCCCGCATAAGGCCCAAACACATTGTTCATGCCCCGGTCGAAGGGGAGCGAAAAATCGAATACGCCCCGGGATACCTGCACCTGATTGGCAATCTGGAAATATTGCCGCGACATATAATCGTCGGTGGTTTGGGTAGGTAACGCATTGAATGTCATGCGTTCGAGCGCATCCATATAAGCCGGGTCGCCGGTAATACCGATGATCTCTTCGAGTGAAAACATCGTCTCGACAATAGCGCAGAGTTCAACACCCTGCGTGGGTTCGTTGCCGTGTATATCTTCATCGCCCGAAAACATGCCATGCGGTAATCCATGCAGGGTCATCAGGTCATTGAAGCCGGTTTTTACGGCGGCTAGATACTTAGCTTCTTTTTTACCCCGGTAATATTCGGCGGGCATTTTCAACCCCATCCCGACATTAACGGCGTGGCGATCCATCCACTTGTGGCCAGTCTGGTTTACGGCGGCACCGATGGCCCAATTGCGCCCACCAAGCAGGTCGGTCCAATTAGTCGTTTGTTTGTACAGTATGTCGGCCAGATCGAGCAGAAATTTGTCGCCGGTACGATTGTAGAGCCAATATACGGCCATAATATTGTCACCTCCCCGCGATTCCGACCACTCCGACCACTTGTTCAGCGGGCAGGTTTTAAGGCTTTTGTGCTGATAGCTGAAGTAGTTGGTCATGAACGGAATCACCCGCGAATCGTTGGTGGCGGTATAATATTGCTGCATAACCTTGAGCATGACCATGCGCGGCCACCAGTCTTCGCCGTCGGCACAGGCGTTCATTTTGCCGCCATTTGCCAGTTCTGCTTTTGTGTAAGCCCCAAAAAAACCATTTGGCCGCTGGTGTTCAATACTCCAGTTTATGTATTTTAGGACTTTGGCTTTCAACGGTTTATCATCTAATAGATACGCCAATGGTACGGCGCCATCGAGCCAATAGGGCGTTTCCTCCCAACCATCGCCTTTGCCGCCAAGCCACCCATTATCGTCTTTAATTTTTGGGTAGAACTCATCTAAATGACCGGTAGCTCCATCGCGCATTACCTCCAGCTGATGATGCAGCCACCCGTTTGGTTTTATTGCACCGAGCGGCAGTTCACTATATTTCTGGGGAGCCAGTGGCGCACGGCTATTGGTATGAGTTGATTTTTGTGCGTTAGAAACTAGCGCATTTGCTAAAGCCATTCCCAAGGAAAGGGTAAAAAATATGTTTTTCATGATTGTTTTGCCGGCAGGTTACTTTAAGTAGGCATAACTAAACGACTTGCTCAGATCAGGCACAAAGACACTACTGGTTTTGATGCGGCTTGTAGCCAAATTCTTAATAACTAGTCAGTTTGAAAGATGATATGATTCCGGGTTCTACTCAACTAAAAATAGATAGTTAGCCAGTATATCAATAAATTGAGGGCAGAAACAACGACAAGTGGACACTTAATTTCACTTGGAGAGGGCATGATTTACTCCCTACCCTGTAGCATCAGACGATTTTGATAGGCGACTAGTCGGCTTGACATTTATTTAGTGAGATTAGGATAAATTATCCTTGATATTAAGTAATTGGGATCAAAAGGCTGCTTATCAATTTATAAAGGGTACATAAGCCATTATCAAAACGGCCATAATTTAACTTGATCGACTTAGTGAATAGCCTACGAATGAATAAACTACACTATACACTGTCTCTCCTTTTTGTTTTTCTGACCGTAAAGGCTCAACAACCCATCGCACTAAAACTTTGGTACAAACAACCTGCCGGGACTACCTGGACTAATGCATTGCCCGTTGGTAATGGCCGACTGGGAGCGATGGTCTATGGAAATCCTGAGCAGGAAGTCATTAAACTAAACGAAGTAACCGTTTGGTCGGGTGGGCCGAACCGCAACGATAATCCCGATGCATTAGCTGCATTGCCTACGATTCGGCAACTGATTTTTGATGGCAAACAAGCCGAAGCGCAGAAACTGGCTGAAACGAAAATTCAGTCGAAGAAAATCAACGGCATGAAGTACCAGCCAGTAGGTACACTTCGGCTGAATTTTCCAAATCACCAGACCTATACCAAATATTACCGCGATCTGGACATTGAAAGAGCCATTGCTACGACCGCCTACACCGTTGATGGGGTGCGTTATACGCGGCAGGTTATCGCGTCGGCACCCGACCAGGTGATTGTTGTTCGGTTGACAGCGGATAAGCCCGGTAAGCTATCGTTTACGGCGTTCATGAACAGCCCTCAGCAAACCCAGCGAACCATTGAGGGCAAAGACAAACTCGTGCTAACGGGCATTACCAGTGATCATGAAGGTGTGAAAGGGCAGGTCCGCTTTAATGCTCACATTCGTGTTTTGCCGGAGGGCGGACAAACCAGCAAAACCGACACATCGGTGGTTGTCATAGGAGCTAATGCCGCCACGTTATATGTCTCGATAGCAACCAACGTTGTTGATTATAAAACGTTAACCGCTGATCCGAAGATGTTGGCGGATAATTACTTAAGTCAGGCGGGTAAACGGTCATTTCAGGCTATTTTAAACGAGCATGTTACGGCTTATCAACGCTATTTTAATCGCGTAAGATTGAATTTAGGTACTACCAAAGCCGCTGAACTTCCCACCGATGAGCGCATAAAACAGTTTGCGTCTGGCAACGATCCGCAATTAGTCTCGCTGTATTTTCAATTTGGGCGGTATCTGCTGATTTCGGCATCGCAACCGGGACGCAAGGGAATGGTAGGGCAACCGGCTACCCTGCAAGGGCTTTGGAATGAAGAGATGAGTCCGCCCTGGGACAGCAAATACACGATTAACATCAACACCGAGATGAACTACTGGCCAGCCGAGGTTACGAATCTGCCGGAGATGCACGAACCGCTGATTCAGATGGTTAAAGACCTCTCGCAGACGGGTCAGGAAACCGCCCGCGTTATGTATGGAGCTAAGGGCTGGGTGGCGCATCATAATACTGATCTTTGGCGAATTACAGGACCTGTCGATGCGATTTATTATTCTATGTGGCCAATGGGTGGAGCTTGGCTCAGTCAGCATTTGTGGGAAAAATATCAGTATTCAGGTGATAAAACGTACTTGAAATCGGTCTATCCGGTTATAAAGGGAGCCGCCGAATTTTTTGTGGATTACCTGGTGGAAGACCCAAATCATCATTACCTAGTCGTTTGCCCCGGCATGTCGCCCGAGAATGCGCCATCTACCCGGCCAAATACGTCGATTGACGCCGGAGTGACAATGGATAATCAGATTGTCTTTGACATTTTTACCAGCACCATTCGGGCTGCCAAAACCTTAAATATCGACGCTGATTTTGTCAAGGTAGTACAGGCTAAATTAGCGCAGTTGCCACCCATGCAGGTCGGTAAGCATAGCCAATTACAGGAATGGATCGACGATCTGGATAGCCCAGACGACAAGCACCGGCACATTTCACACCTCTATGGTTTATATCCATCGGCTCAATTGTCGGCCTACCGCACGCCTGCCCTGTTCACGGCTGCGCGCAACACCCTCGAACAGCGGGGCGACGTTTCGACAGGCTGGTCGATGGGTTGGAAAGTGAACTGGTGGGCGAGGCTTCTGGATGGAAATCGGGCTTATAAACTGATCACAAATCAATTGTCGCCGGTTGGCTCACAGCAGGGCGGAGGTACCTACACCAACTTATTCGATGCTCATCCCCCGTTTCAAATCGACGGAAATTTTGGCTGTACGGCGGGTATCGCCGAGATGATTATGCAAAGCCATGATGGGGCTATTCACCTGATTCCGGCTTTGCCTAATCGCTGGCAGGAGGGAAGCATTAGTGGTTTACGAGCGCGCGGTGGGTTTGAGATTATTGCGCTGGAATGGAAAGATGGGAAGGTGGCAAAAGTGGTACTGAAATCGACGCTTGGCGGAAATTGCCGGATTCGTGTCCCGAACGAGTTACAGGCAAAAGGGTTCTCAATGACGCTAAATGGCGCAGAGAATTCGAATCCATTTTTTCAGGTCTTGGAGATAAAAGACCCAATCATTTCGTCGCAGGCTCAGCTTATCATGAAGAAACCCCGCATCGGTCAAGTGTATGATTTTATAACACAACCTGGTAAAAGCTACACCCTGACGATGAAGTAAAAAATAAGGCCAGGAGGTTAGCATTTGTAGGGGGGACTAATGCATCTATTCATTTCGTTTTAAGAAATTGGTGGTTGTGATATTTTTATGCGGTAACGTAGTGACATTCGTTTATTTCCATAGTCTAAGCTATATGTTTAGACGATTTTACGACCTCCTGTTTGTCTCTTTGTTGCTGCTTGCGCACAGTCTGATTGACTTTTTTATTCCTGACAAACCAGCAAGGGTGCAAAACCCCGGAGCAGAATACGCGGACCTTTATCCAGATGATTATAACGAGACACTTGATAGGTTTTCAAGTAAAGATTAGCCCAAATCAACCAAGGGTCTATAGAGGAACGGCGATAAGAAATTATAGCGTCATCCGTGCCCCTGAACATCGCTGTTCTCAATGAATAGGACATCTGTTGGCCCTGATTAATAAAGAGCGCGTAACAACTTGCTGTGGAATCGGCTAGTCCGTTTACTGCGGTATCAAGTAATCATTATCAACGAAATAGCCAGGATGTATATGGCTTGAGCCCGTACACCGTTGCCAAGTATATACCGATGGTAAATATTGCTGGCGGCAAGCCGATTGCCAACGGTTTACTAATTTGTAGCCCACCTAAGTGGGCTTTTTTTATTGGCTGATCGATTGGACAACCCTATTTAATAAACTAAACGGCATCAGTTCGATGCAGGGAAGTTTGCTTAATAAGGGATTTTTTGGAAGTTAATTGGCTGTAAATACCTGATTGGCGGGGTAAGTTTTATGAAATGGTTTCTTTTAGGATACGTGTGCCTACTATGTAACTACCCTGTTGAGATACATGAAACAATTTGCCTTGATTCGCTTTGCTTTATTCCTGTTGATTTTTGGTTTCCCCGCTATTTTAATTGCCCAGACAGATAAAAAGCTACGGGTGCTGGTTTTGAGCGATATTGAAGCGGACCCCGATGATTCTCAGTCGCTGGTTCGTTTCCTGACATATGCTAACAAATGGGATATTGACGGACTTATTGCAACGACGTCTATCCACCAGAAAAAACGGGTAGCCCCTGAAACGATTCACAAAATCGTGACGGCTTACGGGAAGGTCCGGGCTAATCTCCTAAAACATGAAAAGGGTTATCCGCCAGCCGAAGAACTAAAAGCCAAAATCAAAAAAGGTTTACCGGTTTATGGTATGGAAGGCGTAGGGGAAGGTCATGATTCGGAAGGCTCGGACTGGATTATAAAAACCCTTGAAAAAGCCGATGACCGACCGTTGTGGATACCAGTTTGGGGCGGTACTAACACACTGGCTCAGGCACTGTGGAAAATTCAGAAATCCAGAACGCCACAGAATGCCGAGAAGCTATACCATAAACTGAGAGTCTATACTATCTCCGATCAGGACGATTCGGGACCGTGGATTCGTAAAACGTTTCCCACTATTTTCTTCATCTGTAGCCCCGGCTATACCTACGGACAGGCGACTTGGTTAGGTATGACAATGGCTGCGGCTGGTGCCAATAGCGAAGTCATTAGCACCAGCTGGTTAGCAAAACATATTCAACAGGGGCATGGTCTGTTGGGAGCTGCCTATCCTGATGTCGCTTATGGCATGGAGGGAGATACGCCAGCTTTTCTGGGTCTAATCCCTAATGGCCTTAACGATCCGGAACATCCGGATTTTGGTGGCTGGGGCGGGCGTTACACGTTTTACACGCCGACCTTGTCCACCGCTCCTGATCGTTTCGCCCGGCCTAACTGGCCGGTGACGGAAGCTGAAACCCGTCCATTATGGACAAATGCTGTGGATTCTGTTTATTCGGTGGTTGAGAAAAGCGGCTCCCGTAGTATTCAGGCTACAATATGGCGTTGGCGTGAGGAGTTTCAGAATGACTTTGCCGCCCGTATTGATTGGACGACGAAACCGTACGCAGCTGCTAACCATCCGCCTGTGCCTGCGCTAGCACATCCAGTTCGTTTTACGGTAAAGTCAGGCGAGTCATTTCATTTGAATGCCGACGGCACCTCCGACCCGGATGGCGATTCGATGAGTTATCTGTGGTTTCAGTACCCTGAAGCTGGGACGTATCCCGGCATTGTTAGTTTTCGTCCTTACGCTGCCAATTTGTATGATCTGCCGGTAACCGCTCCGGTGGTATCCAGTTCTCAAACTATACACTTTATTTTGAAGGTTACCGACAAAGGCACCCCAGCATTAACGCGTTACAAACGCGTAATTGTAACTGTTGTGCCAAAGTAACTTAGTGAGTGTTATTAGTCGTTCGGTCTCATTGTAAACGCCATTGTGCCTGTATCCACGGTGGACAGTCTTAAAAAAGCGAAGCACTCTGTGATTCGACAGAGTGCTTCGCTTACGGGTAAACGGTAAAAAATCTAGGTTAGCTCAATAAATAGATCTTTTCGGGCGCGTCGTACTTTAGGGGCTTTCGATAAAAAGTCTTTTTCTTCGTCTCGATACCCAAGAGCCAATAGCGCAACACTTTTTAGACCTTTGGCGGGTAAGTCTAGTATTTCGTCGAGAGCTGCGGCATTGAACCCTTCCATCGGCGTGGCATCAACGTGTTCCAACGCTGCAGCAATCAAGCCCGAACCTAAAGCGATATATGCCTGACGGGCTGCCCAGATAAATCGGTCTTCCGGCGTTTTGCTCAAAATACCGCCTTTGATCGAGTCCGAAAACGGGGTTAGGGACTCGGCTGAAACACCCCGTGTATCGGCAATCAACTGCATATACGCATCAATCTGAGCCGCTTCCACGTTTGTCCAGGATGCGAAAACCAACAGGTGGGATCCTTCAACAACTTGCGGTTGCGGACAGGCCAGTTCGTGAATTTTCCCTTTTAATTCGTGATTGTCGATTACGACGACAGTATACGGTTGCAAACCTGCTGACGACGCTGATAGGCGAATCGCTTCCAGAATGGTATTGAGCTTCTCGGCTGGAACCTTCTGACCATTCATTTTTTTGGCAGCGTACCGCCAATTCATAGCTTCAAGTAACTCCATGGTTGTTGTGTTTAGGCCTCTATGTATTTAACAGATTTCGCCGGGGGTACAGGCAGGCCCATCGGTAGGTAACTGAATGACAGAAGGATTTGCTTTTTCCCACTCAGACCACGCCGTGTTGAGCGCTCCTAAGAATGTTTCAGGTTGTTGAGCGCCGGAAACTGCATACCGGCGATTCAGCACGAAAAAGGGTACACCTCGTACGCCCACTTGCTGCGCTTCGTAAATATCCTGGCTAACGGCCTCTGCATACTGATTGCTTTGTAGCATTTGCTCAATATCAGCAGCGACAAGTCCAATCTCCGTGCCCAGTTCAAGTAATGTTACGTGATTAGACGTATCGCGGCCTTCAGTAAAATAGGCCCGAAACAGACGTTCTTCGGCGGCATCGCCCAAGCCGTGTTGTTTCGCTAGTTGTATAAACCGGTGAGCATCCCACGAATTAGCCACAACAGCTTTATCGAAGTCATACGATAAACCAACCTCATGGGCCATTGCCGTAACGCGGTCGTTCATGCCCTTAGCTTCATCCAGGCTCCAGCCTTTCACGTCGGCTAAATACTGATTAATATTTTTTCCCGGTTCCGTTTTCATGTCCGGGTTAAGCTGAAAGCTTTTCCAGACAACGTTTACCTGATCTTTGTGCGTAAACTGATTGAGGGCGTTCTCAAACTTTCGCTTACCAATGTAGCAAAAGGGGCACATGACATCGCTCCAGATTTCTACGTCCATTGTTGTTGCGTAGTAGGTTAGGCAGCTTGGGCCAATTGAATGTTAGCTATCAATTTAATGTCTTCGCTAAGGGCCAATCCACCAGTTTCGGTGAGAGCGTTGTAAGTCAAGCCAAATTCTTTGCGATTAATTTTCCCGGTTACTTCAAATCCAAGCTTCTGATTACCATAAGCATCCTTGGCGGTTCCGCCATATTCTGCCTTCAGGGTAACGGGTTTTGTAACACCTTTCATGGTTAAATCACCCGTCAGCGTGTATTCATCGTCGTCTACTTTCTTGAAAGAAGTTGATTTGAAGATGATTTTTGGATAGGTCTCCGCGTCGAAAAAGTCAGCTGCTTTCAGGTGCGTATCCCGCATTTCCTGATTAGTATCGATGCTGGCTACATCTAGTGAGAAGTGAATTTCAGCGTCCTTGAAATCGTCGTGTTCCGTTGTTGCCCCACCCTCGAAATTTCTGAACGTGCCGGTTACGGTAGAAATAACAAGGTGCTTTACTTTAAATTGTACTTCGGAGTGCATCGGGTCTACGACCCAGTTTGTTGTTGCCATAATTGTATTGACTAACTTGATTAAAATTGCTTAATTGGTTGACTAGCAAAGCGTTGAATTGCAATTCTCGCTACGCTGTATAGTCACATAGTAAGATAAAGCTGTTCTGAAATTGGACAGTCGGCCCCGCCAATAGCTCTCATCAGCCCTTGCGTCGGCTTTTGTAGAACTTTGTTTCAACGCCCATTTGGACTGTGACCATAGTAAATATAAAATCATCTGTTACACTGATATAATTCCTAACACCGTTAGAAAATTGGTAAAAAAACTAGCTATTTAAGCCCTTAATAAATCCACTTATCGCATCTTTCAGTACTAACTGACTCCAAGGATTAGTGACTGCATTTCGATCAATCATATGGATTGACACCAACCCGTGAATAATTGACCAATATGTATGAAATTTCAGAAATGCATTCACGTGTGGATGTGTGCTACTGCTGATCGCTTCCTGAATAACCGAAATAAGTGTATTAGAAAACTGTTTCATCTCCGCAACCTGATTAACCTGTTCACATTGCGGAATACCCAGCCCGAACATAAGCTGGTAATACTCTTTGTGTTCAAAAGCGAAGTCCCAGTACCCCTGAGCAATTGCTTCTAATTGCTGACTTGCTTCCGGCTTACTGTCTCGTTGACGGATAATAACGTCGGTCAATAGCCGAAAACCATCCTTCGTAAATTCCAGTAAAATGGCATCTTTGTTCTCAAAATGACTGTAAATCACGGGGGCACTATACTCGATGGCATCGGCGATCTTACGAATAGAAAGCGCCTGCCAGCCTTCTTCCAGAACCAGCTGCCAGGCTGCCTGTAAGATGCTGGTTTTAACCTCTACTTTTTGTCGTAACCTGCGCTCAAGTATTCCCATTGTGGGTAGTGTTATATTCTATAACGGTGTTAACTATTCTATCATGATGAAAGTTCATTATCTTAATAATGCATTTTTAATGCACCTATCTACCAGAGCAGCACACTGTGAAACTGACTTTCCACGCGTATTTAAGGCTGAACGAACTTAGCGGCAATATTTTGCCCTAGGATGCGGGAATCATTATGATAGGTAAGTCCAGAACCGGAACGAGTACCAACTTGCTTTATGGTTACCATTACAAGTGACAAAACATAATAAAGGAAAGTATTGATGAAGTAATAAGATCCGTCTGTTAGTGCTCAGTACCAGCGGGTTACTGATGGGGAGACAGTGCAAAGGGGACTTATGGGGGCAGAAAAGTGGATTTGCATTAGCCATCTGCCCCCAATTTGGGTAAGCAGACTTATTCAAACCGGAAGCAGACGAATAAGCTAGAACAATTGGTTTTAGCTAGTCAAAAGGAGCAAATTAAAGCCGAAAAGGGTAATTTCGCCAGATCAGCGACTTTGCAATCATAGACGTGTGTCTTACGTGCATAAGCCCGGATCGCTCGAATACCTAACCAGCATAAACGCAACTCAATCATGCAGGCAACACCCGTAGCTAGCAAATCGACGCCAGCCACTTTTACCGAAAATAAATACCTGATTACCCTCGTCTTTGTCACGTCTCTGTTCATGTTTTGGGGGATCGCCATTACTATGGGCGATGTGTTAAACAAGCATTTTCAACACGTTTTGAGCCTCACCAAGACACAATCGGCATTTGTTCAGTTTGCTATTTTTGGGGCCTATTTTGTCATGGGCATCCCGGCTGGCTTGTTCATGAAACGGTTTGGTTATAAAAACGGGGTATTGCTGGGGCTTTCGCTTTTCGCAATTGGTTCGTTTTTATTTGTTCCAGCCGCTGCTGCTGCTTCATTTACTTATTTTGGCATCGCCCTTTTTATATTAGGCTGTGGTATTTCAACACTGGAAACAGTGGCGCACCCTTTTGTTGCCTCATTGGGCGACCAGCGTACCAGTGATCAACGTATCAATTTCGCACAGGCATTCAACGCGCTAGGGGCCATTATCGGACCCGCTATCGGCTCTTATTTTCTTTTACGGAATAATACGGCAGGGAGTACGGATCTGACATCCGTTAAGACATTATACATTGTAATCGGCAGTGTAATAGCGACCATTGCCATACTTTTCTCCTTTGTAAAAGTGCCTGCCTTAACGGATCCACACGCAGTAGTGGCCAATCCTGATGCAGCGAATGTTGACGTTGAACCGGGGAAAACTCTTTTTCAACACAAACACTTTGTATGGGCCGTTGTTGCCCAGTTTTTCAATGTAGCCGCGCAGGGAGGAACTTGGGCATTTTTTATTAATTATGGTCACGAAAAAATGGGCTTTTCCGACGCCACAGCGGGTAATTACATGGTGCTGTTTATGGGACTAATGTTGGCCGGACGTTTTGTTGGTACGTTCCTGATGCGGGTCATTGCCCCACATTCTTTGCTGGCTATTTTTGCTGCCTGTAATATTGTCATGTGTATCATCATTGCGCAAAGTTTTGGGTGGCCTTCATTTATTGCGTTGATGATGCTCAATTTCTTTTTCAGTATCATGTTTCCAACCATCTTTAGCTTGGGTTTGAAAAACCTTGGATCACACACACAGCAAGCTTCGTCTTTTATTTCGATGGGCGTGGTTGGTGGTGCTATTTTCCCATTTTTAATGGGTATGGTTGCCGAGCATGATGTAGCCGCTGCCTACTACCTGCCAATCATCTGTTACGCAGTTATTTTTCTGTTCGGTTCGAAGTTATATAAAATAAACTGAGGAGATTAATATTGACAGTAACGTCCCGAGAGCCTGGAGTTTTCGGGACGTTTTGATTCCTGGACTCCATACACGCGCTTGCATAACGGCTGTCGTTGCCAATAGGTAAGCTCAGCTAGCACCATTCAAGACGCTTTACTAAACTACGTGCGGCTCCTCATTGAGAAATAAGACGCTGTTAATCAACTGCCACCCGACTGATTAGCCATCAGCTTCTGTTTTAAATCAAACGTCTGACCGGCAAAAACGATCAGAATCTGGTGTGTATCAAAGGCTCGTTTTACGGCAATCATAGCTTCGCTCAAAGCCGCCTGTGAATTAGTCGTGGCGGGGTTAATCCAGAACCATAGTACAAATTGCACGTTTGCGTCGGCAAAATTGCGGTAATGTAATTCGACTGGATGATCGGGTAACAAGAATGGTAAATGAGAAACGGCTGCTTTCGCAACTTGCTGTGCTCTCGCTAAATCGTCCAGATAGGAGACCCCAGCTGCCAGTTCAATACGTCGCTGGCCGATGCGGGAATAGTTGGTAATGGGTTTTTGAAAGACATCCTTACTCGGAATTTCGACGGTTTGTCCCTGCCCGTTATCCATCACAACAGACCGTAGTTTAATGTCGAGTACTTTGCCCGTATAGCCGTTGGTTTCGACTATATCGCCCACTTGAATGGGTCGGGCCAGTGCAATCATTGTTCCCGAAATAAAATTAGCCGTCAGGTCCTGAAAGGCAAATCCAACGGCCAACGCAATGACTCCAGCACCAGCCAATAGAGAAGTTACGGTTTTATCGAGACCCAAGACACCCAGCGCGACAAACAACCCGAGAGCTATTACTAAAACCCGTATCAAGGCCCCCGTAAGATTCACAAGTGATTCATTGTTGCTAACTCGTCGTAGTCCTTGTACCATTCCCCGACTTAGCCATCGAGACAGAAACGTGAAGAAGACGAAGAGCAAAATAGCTACCGCCAATTCGGGCAGATAGCGGATGGTATTTCGTATCCAGAGCGAAAGTTCAGCGTAAATAAGACCGGGAGCTTGAGAGAAATCCATTATGTACAGGTACAGTTGTATCACAAGAACGACTCCGGTTTATATACTGTTTCATCGGTATGCCCATTAACTGTACCTTTGTGGAACAGTACAATTGACTGATGATGAAACCTACAGCTGCCGTTTATCTCGATAATGCCGCTACCACCCGGCTCGACCCCGAAGTTCTGGACGCTATGTTGCCGCTTATGACTGAGCAGTTTGGTAACCCTTCTTCCATTCATAGTCACGGTCGGGCGGTGCGCACGGCCATCGAAAAAGCGCGTAAAACAGTTGCGTCGCTATTGAACACATCACCCGCCGAAATTTTCTTTACATCGGGGGGGACCGAAGCCGACAATACAGCCATTCGGAGTAGTATCGAAACGTACGGCCTGACACACGCTATTACATCGCCGTTGGAGCATCATGCTGTTTTACATACGCTTCAACATCTGGCAGAACAGGGTACTATTCAGTTGAGTCTGGTCAATATTGATGATAAAGGTCATGTCGATTTAGCCCATCTGGACGAATTGTTACGCAGTCACCAGAATGAAGCTGGAAGAACCCGCTCGTTGGTTTCGCTGATGCATGGCAATAACGAGATTGGAAATATGCTGAATCTGAATCGGGCAGGGGAGATCTGCCGGGCGCACGAGGCTATTTTCCACTCCGATACGGTGCAGACGATGGGACATTTTCCGCATAATTTGCAACAACTTCCCGTTGATTTCATTGTGGGATCAGGGCATAAATTTCACGGCCCCAAAGGTGTTGGCTTTCTGTACGTCAATGCCGGACGAGTAAAAATTAATCCGTTTGTGTATGGTGGTGCGCAGGAACGCAACATGCGGGGCGGCACTGAAAATGTATATGGCATCGTTGGGTTGGCAAAAGCTCTGGAAATCGCCTACCGAGATATGGACGCTCATCAACAACATATTACTTTCCTGAAACGCCGGATGATTGACAGCTTACGAGCTAAAATGCCCGACGTACAGTTTAATGGCGATTCTGCTGATGTGGAGAATAGTTTATACACGGTTCTGAATGTCAGCCTGCCCGCGTCGGATATGAGCGATATGTTGCTGTTCAGTTTAGATATTGCCCGGATTTCGGCGTCGGGTGGGTCAGCCTGTTCGAGTGGCTCATCGATTGGGTCGCATGTGCTGGCGGCTTTGCCGGAACTGGATTCTGAACGAGGATATGTTCGTTTTTCATTTGGCAAATACAATACAGAAGCGGATATTGATTATGCCGTTGACACGCTGGTGGCACTGTACCAGAAGGAGTTGGTGAAATAAGGAGACAGGGAGAGTTCATATAAACTCAACCATACGTATCGCCTTACTCCGTGACTCGTTCAATAGCTAGTCACCGAGTAAGGCGATACGTATAAGAGGTTAATTTGCTGTTTTTTTTGAAAGATAAGAGAGCCAATTGCCAGGCGGTTAAGAATATTTACAATCGATCCAGCCGCCCTCCATCGACGCGCACTTCGGCACCCTGTACAAAGGCGGCCTCGTCAGAGGCCAAATAGGCAATCGTAGCCGCTACGTCTTCGGGCTTACCTACATCAGCCCGGTCAATCTTCTCTACCCCCGATTTCACATTGGGATTATTCCACAGCATCGGCGTGTCAATCGCGCCGGGCAGGATAGCATTGATACGGATACCCTTTGGCTTGCCTTCCAGAGCTGAGGAGCGTGTCAGCGACAGCACAGCAGCTTTTGCAGCGGCATAAGGAGCCACCAGCGGTTCTGTCTCAACGGCATGTATGCTAGAAACATTGACAATGCTGCCACCGGGTTTCATGTGCAGAAAAGCCTGCTTGGTGAAGTAAAACGTGCCAAGCAAATCCACGTTCAGGATGCGTAGCCAGTCATCACCGGTTAACTCTTCCAGCGCCTTAAATTGCATCAGTCCCGCATTGTTTACAATGACATCAAGACGACCGAAGCGCTCCAGCGTTCCCTTCACCGTTGCTTCTACCTGTGCTTCGATAGCCACATTGCAGATACTAATCCACACATCGGGAGCACCAGCCGCTTTTACTTCGGGCAGTGCTTTGTTTAGATTATCTTCGTTTAAGTCGGCTATCACCAGCCGGGCTCCTTCCGAGGCCAGCCGCTTGGCTACGGCCAGACCGATACCACTGGCCCCGCCAGTAACGATGGCTACTTTATTCTGGAATCTCATGTTGATTAAGCGTCAGGTTGATTGGTTTTTACTACCGTGTTGGTTGCATGTTGACGCGCTTGTCGGGCATCAGCTTGTTTCTTTTGCGCCCACGGCTGTCCGCTCTCGTTGGGCATTACAATAGGTACCTGTAAGCAGACGCTATGCGCGGGCAACACCTGCTGCCAATCCTGAATAAGTTGCTTGTATGCCATGCCCACAGGGCGAATTTTGCGGTCAAGGTCACAGAGACCCATCGGATTAACATTTCCATTGTTCTCGCGAAGAGCCGTGTCCCAGTCAACTTGGTCGGTGAGCGAATACCACGTAAAGCCGACCATGGGAACCCCATCATTCCGCACCCGTAAAACATTCGCCCATTCCTTCCAGAGCCAGTTCACCGCTTCGTTACCCTGCGGACCCTGCCATAAATTGGTTTCTGTATGCATAACGGGTAAACGGTATCGGTCGTGGTATTGGCGCGTAATGACATGATAACCAAACACCTCTCCAGAAGCCTGAGTACTACCGTCATCCGATACCCGATGCTCGTTGGTCTGGTAATAATCGTTGCCCATAATGCAGTACTGTTTCAGGTTATGACCCAGAAAGAAGTGGTACTCCTCGCGGGTCATGCCATTGTCCATCAGGTACTCATACATCTCCGAATCTACCCGACGACCATAGTTCAGATCCAGCGATAGAAACCGTTTGGCATTCATCAACTCAGCTGGTTTGATAGCAGCTGGGTTTTCGGCATGAAAATACTCCGACGACTCACTCTGAATAAAAATGGCGTCGGCCCTTACTTCAAGGATAGCACTCATGGCCAACACATTGGCTTTGACAATATGCTTCAGGGCAGTCACAAAAGCGACGTCACTGCGGAGTTGTTCGTTCCACCAACCGTATAGGGCCGAAAACTCGGCGCAGATGTACATTTCGTTGATGGGCGTATAGAGCTGAACCCACGGGAAGCGCTGAGCGAATGCACGGGCATAATCAGCAAATAGGGTAGGGAAGTCAGGGTTTTGGAAATTGCCTATCCAGTCGGGTAAACCGAAATGGCATAGATCGACAATAGGTATGATATTGCGTTTGCGTAGATCCTGAAACGTCTCGTCGGCAAAGGACCAGTCATATTTTCCCTGGCTCAGAAAGGTGGTATAGATCGGTGGACCATAGCGCAGAAAGCGAATGCCTAATTCCTCTACCAAATCAAAATCGGTACGCCAGTGCTTGTAATGGCCACACTTTTCTAATTCATCCTGACGGATTTTACCGCCCTGAATGGTGGGGTTACTATTTTCAATACCGGTGGCAAAAAGAAACTGGGGGACCATAGACTAGTGTCGTTACGCGTAAAGGTTTACCACGTTATTGAGGTGACTGTTTACCCTAACTCAATTAGAGAAGTAGAGTTCAGAAAAGCTGTTTCAAATAGCCAACTACTATGCCGGAAAATGCTACAAATGAATTTGTTATGGGTCGAAAATACACCAATTATGCTGCTGTAGTCTTAGTCTGTGTATGACGATAGTACTCGTCAGACAATGGATGGGTGGGGTAATTTCAGGGAGGCAACGGCGCATGGATAGACCAACTCCAATAACTCATTTAAACATTTGTTGTGCATCGGAAGTAGTTTTCGATTAAAGGAATAAACGATACAGGCTAATCCAGATGAGTATAACGAATCACTACAGCACGCTACTGCTACTCACTGGTCTGCTTACTGCTTGCTCTTCCCTGCGCCAACGCGACGACATAACCCAGTTAAACCAAGTTTTTCGCATTCCACGCGGTCAAAATATGTATGCCTATTCAAAACGGGGTGGAGTGGTCGTCAAAACCATAAAGAAGTCGGTCAATGCAGCCCTTTATGAGCAACAGGATACACTATTTGCCGAGTTTCTGGCCGAGTCGCTGCCCCAGCCAGACGGCGATCCCAATACACTCGATCAGTCTGATTCGCTGGCTCTCTTTTTTGTGCATTATAACCCGACACTCAAAAAGATTGAGGAAAAGAGCCCTTGGTTTCGCTATCAGGATACCGCGTTTGATCTGGATTTGTTTACCCTACCCTTAAAGTACCGCTTCGCCACGGCTGGACAGCCTGGTCAACTCGATGATAAACTAAATGTGGGTATTCATGCGGGCTACCGCTACGATCTGGGGCGGTATCGGACGGTTTATTTCCGGCACCATCAGCGGTCCGAAATAACATCATTTAGCATTGGGTTTGGCGGTTTTCTCTGCTTTGCCCCGGCTACAGTAACCTCGTTCAGTACGGCGGGGCGAGTACAGGATGACTATCAGGCGCTGGGCATTAATTATGGCGTAGCGACCACGTTGAGTTATGGCTCAGTATCGGCGGGTCTTGCGTTGGGTGTGGAACGGTTGAGTAACCACGACCGTATTCTGTGGATTTACGAGAACAAACCTTGGATTGGCGTTACCGTGGGGATTAATTTAAATTAAATTGCCCGATATGAGTTCGAGATAGTCGATCACCCTTGGTAATTACACGAAAGATTTTTCAGTAAGTCGCGTTTTTTAAGAACTGCGAAGGTTAGTCCACCGTATGGAAGACACTATGTAGGCTGATTGAAAGCGATATTTCGTTTCAGTCCATCCAATTTAGTTCGTTTCACCGCTGACCGGCGAAAAATTTCTCGAAAAACTTCCTCAGTAATTTCTTCCCAATCGGTCTTTGTAAACGCAGCCAAATCAGGGTGCGGGTCAAAGGCTGATGTCTTGTTCGGTTTGGCAAACCGGTTCCAGGGGCAAACATCCTGACATATATCGCAGCCAAAAATCCAATTATCGAACTGACCCCGAACGTCGGTAGGAATAGCGTCTTTCAGCTCAATAGTGAAATAAGAAATACACTTACTGCCATCTACCACATAAGGGCCAACAATGGCGTCAGTAGGGCAAGCGTCGATGCAGCGCGTGCAGGTACCACAATAGTCAGTAATGGGACCGTCGGCCTCCAGTTCGAGGTCGAGAATCAGTTCGCCGATAAAGAAAAATGAGCCGATTTCTCGATTAATCAGGTTGGTATGCTTACCAACCCATCCTAATCCCGCCCGTTTAGCCCAGGCTTTGTCCATTACCGGAGCCGAATCGACAAAGGCCCGCCCGCCAACCTCACCAATTTCTTCGTGGATATAGGTCAGTAAATTCGTTAATTTTTCTTTGATAACAAAGTGATAATCTGTTCCGTAAGCGTATTTAGATACTTTAAAATCATCGTCGCCTTCGGGTAATGTCTGTTCGGGGTAATAGTTGAGTAAAACCGTTATAACCGACTTTGCATCGTCGACAAGAAGACGGGGGTCAAGTCGTTTGTCGAAGTGGTTGGCCATGTAGTTCATCTGGCCGTGCATCCCGTTCTTGAGCCAGGTCTCCAACCGGGGCGCTTCGTCGGCCAAAAAATCCGCTTTCGCCACACCACAAAAGTCAAAGCCTAATTCGGTGGCCTTGGTTTTGATAAGTTTGGCATAGTGGTTTGCGGCTGCGTACATGAGTTGACAGGAACACTGGTATTTTAAGTCAAACAGATTTATACTGATAAAAAATCCGCTATTGTCCAGTCAAGCGTCTGAAAATGTGTCAAGTTGGCAGGAAATGAGGTTTTGGCCGGTCTTTTGCCCATCTTTGCCTATGGATTTCTGGAAGAGAAATAGAAGCTCAGTAATGGAAAACAAAGACACTTTAGATGAACAGGCATCTACCAATACGCAACAACCTGACAACCTGACAACCGACGAAGCCGTGACGGTAAACGGCGGTGAACCCGAAGATACAATGGAAACTGTCCCGACAGAAGAAGTAGTTGCTGAAATAGAAACTGCACCGACTGAAACGCCAGAACCGGACAAAGCCAGCCGGGAAGTTGCCGAACTGAAAGATAAATATCTCCGTTTATATGCCGATTTCGAGAACTATCGTCGGCGTACAGCAAAGGAAAAACTTGATCTTATCAGCAACGCAAACGAAAGCTTGTTGCAAGCGCTGATTCCGGTGGTTGACGATTTTGAACGGGCAACGCAGTCTATCGAAAATACGAACGATGTAGCTGCCTTGAAAGAAGGCGTTTCGCTGATTTACAATAAGTTATTTAAAACTTTGGAAAGCAAAGGCCTGAAGCCGATGGTGGCCAAAGGTGAACCGTTCAACGCCGACTTGCACGAATCTGTTACGCAGTTTCCGGCTCCAAGCGACGACTTGAAAGGAAAGGTGATTGATGAAATAGAGAAAGGATATTATCTGAATGACAAGGTCGTTCGGTTTGCAAAAGTAATTGTAGGAAGCTAACGTAGTGTAAACTGAACCGTGTAAAGTGAGGACAATTGGTCGCCAACGCATCATGTCATGCTACACGTTTCGTTTATACTGAATTAATATATGGCAACGAAGCGCGATTATTACGAAGTATTGGGCGTTGACAAAAGCGTCTCGACTGAAGACCTCAAGAAAGCCTATCGCAAGATGGCTATCAAATACCACCCCGACAAGAATCCTGACGACCCAACCGCCGAAGAAAAATTCAAGGAAGCGGCTGAGGCCTATGATGTCTTGAACGATCCA
This sequence comes from Spirosoma flavum, assembly GCF_042686045.1. Taxonomy (NCBI): domain Bacteria; kingdom Pseudomonadati; phylum Bacteroidota; class Cytophagia; order Cytophagales; family Cytophagaceae; genus Spirosoma; species Spirosoma flavum. Next base: position 62,567 of record NZ_JBHUOM010000023.1, on the reverse strand, counting down.
CAGAAAAAAGCGCGGTACGACCAATTCGGCCATGCTGGTATGAGTGGTGCAGCCGGGGGTGGTGGCGCAGGCGGCCCATCAATGGAAGATATTTTCAGTCAGTTTGGCGATGTCTTCGGTGATGATACACCTTTTGGCAGTTTCTTCCGGGGTGCCCAGGGCGGTGGTGGCGGTGGTCGTCAGCGCGTTCGGCGCGGCTCTGATCTGCGTATTAAGCTAAAGCTGAATTTGCAGGAAGTTGCCAACGGTGTTGAAAAGAAAATCAAGGTTAAGCGTCACGTCACGTGTACTACCTGTAGCGGCAATGGTTCCAAAAACGGAGCGGCTGTGCAGACATGTTCGACGTGTAGCGGCACGGGACAAACCCGTAAAGTGGTGAACACCATGCTCGGTCAGATGGTCTCGACCAGCACTTGCCCAACCTGTAATGGTGAAGGTAAAATCGTAACCGACCGTTGCGACGTCTGTTTCGGCGAAGGGCGCGTATTGCAGGAAGATGTAATCCCGCTCAAGATTCCTGCTGGTGTTGCCGAAGGTATTCAACTATCGGTGGGTGGCAAAGGCAACGTTCCACCACGTGGTGGTGTTGCAGGCGACCTGCTTATCGTTATCGAAGAAGAAGAAGATGCCGATCTCAAACGCGATGGTAATAATGTCGTGTTCGATTTATACGTCAATTTCGTTGATGCCGCTGTCGGCATGAGCGTAGAAGTGCCAACGATTGACGGTAAGGCTCGTATTGTCCTTGAGCCCGGCACGCAGAGTGGTAAAATGCTGCGTTTGAAAGGTAAAGGAATTAAGGAATTAAACGGATACGGACGGGGTGACGAAATCGTTCATGTCAACGTTTGGACGCCCAAAGCCCTTTCGGCAGAAGAGCGGTCTATGCTGGAAAAGCTCCGCCATTCGCCAAATTTTCAGCCTAGGCCGAACAAGAATGAGAAAGGTTTCTTCGACAAAATGAAGGATTTCTTTCACGGTTGATATAATCCCTTTAATTTAACGGCGGTGTCAGGTTTAACAACCCGACACCGCCGTTTTCGTTTAGCAACACTGATAAAGAGTCGTTTATGTAAATGTAGCGAGATAGATATAATAGTTTTGAACTTCTATCAGGAGGCTGAGACTTAAAATTTTCCTGCTAATATTGCCGACTTTACGTTGACGCCGGTAGCCGGTAAATGTCATTTTATAATACAAATACTGGGTATATTTTAGTAGACAAATTAAGGAAGTAGCTCGCTTATGTCAACATCCCAAAATTTACTATTAGCTGGTGCCGCCATAACAACAGCCCTCATGGCGGGCCTTTTCTACGCGTATTCCTGCTCAGTAAACCCAGGGCTAAACCGTTTATCTGATACCGCCTATGTAACCGCTATGCAATCAATCAACAGAGCTATCCAGAATCCTATCTTCTTTATTAGCTTTTTTGGGGCTCCAATTTTACTGCTTATCAATACCTGGGTCCACTACAGCCAGCCGCTTTCTTCTCGTTTTTGGCTTCTACTCGGTGCAACTATCATATATCTGGTTGGTGTAGTAGGCGTTACCATTCTGGGGAATATTCCCGTGAATGAGGGATTGGAATCATTTGACGTACAAACCGCGTCTCTGGAAGAAATTGCCGCTCAACGAGCTACGTTTGAAAGTCCCTGGAATAAACTGCATACGATCCGAACGCTTGCCTCGATACTTGCACTTGTCCTTGTCATTACTGCCTGTTTGAGCCCGAGAGAGGAGTAGCTAATTAAGTTAGCCGCGAATGAAACAACGAATCTTATGAAATGGAGTTCTTTTGGAAAGGATGCAAAATCTGATTTTCATCATGAAGACGGTCATTCATGACGAAACCTCCATTAATTAGACAATTGCTGGCAGCAAATCGCCTACACTCTTGTTTGTGCACGGAGCCAAATTGGCTTGTTGAAGCACAACGGCGCTACAAAGTCTGTTAGCTTATCGGCAAAGCTGTTTCCCGACGAAGCCAGGTCCAGAATAAGAAGAGAGTTCACCGTTTTGATTTGTATCATGAAACAGCGTACGTAATAAAGCCGGGATATAGTAACTTCGCTCCATCCCCCTTTATACACGCATATGCACCAAACACTATTTCTATGTCTGGCATTAATGCTCGCTGTTTCGTTACTGGTCATGGTCGGTCAGCGACTACATATTCCCGTTCCCATTTTTTTAGTAGTAAGTGGTTTGGTCGTTAGCTTTATTCCAGGCATTCCGCGTGTTGAAATTGATCCTGAATTAATCTTTTTGATATTCTTGCCGCCTTTGCTTTATGAGGCTGCCTGGTTTATGTCCTGGAAAGAGTTCTGGCGCTGGCGACGTATCATTGTTGTACTGGCCTTTGGGCTGGTGATATTTACGTCGTTTGCTGTCGCGTATGTGTCGAGCGCGGTGATTCCTGGATTTACACTGGCGCTGGGATTTTTGTTAGGCGGTATCATTTCTCCGCCCGATGCTGTTGCCGCTACGTCGGTTTTGAGGGATGTAAAAATTTCCAAAGCGGCCGTTAGCATTCTGGAGGGCGAAAGTTTAGTGAACGATGCCGCAAGTTTGGTGGTATTTCGCTTTGCTCTGGCTGCTGTTATATCGAACTCGTTCGTGTGGCAGAAAGCAGCCACTGGATTTTTGTTGGTGACGTTTATGGGTATCGTTGTTGGGTTAGCGATTGGTGGTGTCTTTTATTGTATTCACCGATGGTTGCCCACCTCAACCCGGATCAGCATTCTACTGACATTCATGGCTCCGTATATCATGTATATGACTGCCGAAGAGTTTGAATTCTCAGGCGTTATGGCTGTTGTGAGTGGCGGCTTATTTCTGTCAAACCAGAGCCACGTAATTCTTAACCACAGCGCGCGAATTCAGGGGACAGGCATGTGGGCTACCGTTACATTTGCTTTAAACGGATTGGTATTTATCCTGATTGGGCTTGAGCTACCGGTTATTATCAACAGTCTGGACGGTTATTCAAAAGCTGAAGCTATTTGGTACGCTTTGTTAATTACAACTGTGATCATTGTTACCCGCATGGTCTTTACGGTGTCGTCTTCGTACTTCACTCAGTTTATCGGAAAGTATATAACCGTGGCTCAACGAAAACCCGGCTGGCGTGGGCCGATCATTATTGGCTGGGCCGGTATGCGTGGGGTCGTGTCGCTGGCATCGGCGCTATCTATCCCATTGCTGAAAAACGGCGAACCATTTCCGCATCGGAACCTGATTTTATTCATCACGTTTGTCGTTATTCTGGTCACCCTGGTTTTCCAGGGATTGTCTCTACCACTGGTTATTCGGTGGATTAATCCCAAAGACCTCGATAAGCATATACCCGAAGATACCCAAGAGTCTATAATTCGGCTGAAACTATTAAAGGTTGCCCTGAAGCACCTTCAGGATAATTATGCTGACGAATTAAGCACGAACGAATTAGTCGAGAATCTAAAGAATAGGATGGAAAGTGATAGCCATCAGACAAAACGCCATCTGGATACATTAGAAAACGACAGCGAAAATGTAACGCAATACAATGAAATTCTAACCGATATTATCAATGTTAAGCGTGATGAATTGCATCGGCTTCGTAGTAAAGACGAGTTTGACGATCATATAATTCGTCAGGAAGAAGCCCGAATGGATCTGGAAGAGGAAAAAATAAGCCATCCAATGCACTGATCTTATTGAAAGTTCGCACGTATATAGACTTAAGAATACCATTTCATTAAAAAGCCCAGGCTACGCAATGTAGCCTGGGCTTTTTAATGATGAAACGTTTTTATCAGCCAAACGCGTTGATGTGCTTCTGGAAGATAGCCTCATATTTGTTGGCTGCTGCCGTTTGTTTGGCCTCTTTGCACGCTTCTACAATTGTTTGCAGAATGTAAAGGTCGGAATCGGGACTGCCAAAGCGGTTCCCATTCCCCGTTTTGTCATAGGTCAATGCCTGATCCGCGCGCTTAGCCATGATATCGGCAATTTCAAGGGCTTTTTTGCTATCGCCTACCTCGAACAGGAACCGCACGTAATTCGATGAAATCTGGTCATACGGAATGCTCTTGTCCGGAATAACTTTCAGCGAATAATTGAGTACCTCACGAGCCTTGTCTTTCTTGCCTTCACGGATAAACTGATCGGCCAGTCGGAAGAAGGCAATTCGAGCCGAAATCACTGGTGGTCCTTTGTAGGTATCATCATAATACACATTCGGGTTGTCGAACTCGCGCCAGAAGGTTTTCTTCGTCATATTGGTAAACATGATCTCGGAGTTTACATAGCCATCTGTCGCGCCTGGCACGGCTACCGGCATCAGCCGATACGCATAACCTTCCAACTGCATATAGTTTTTCAGACTCAGGTAATTATCGCTCGCCAGCGTGCTCGAAAAATAGATTGGCCGCTTCCAGTTATTGGTTGCAATCATATCGAGTATAATCAGATCGGGCTTGTAGAGATCCTTCTTACCGATAGTCCATTGTAGGGTATCCTTCATCAATGGGCGAAGCGCTGCCGGTACAAAGTTCGCTTTGTCTACAGCGGCTTTGTCAATAGGCAGGAATAAAACTGACGATGGCAGAATACTCGTCATATCACCATTGGTAAGAGGCACCTGAACGGCTGGATTGCTTGTTTTAATCAGGTTGATGTATTGCTTGAGGTCAATACCGTTTTTCACTCCCGGCACTTCATAAAACGGCACAATGTCGTTTTTCCCTTTATTGAAATTGTCGAATTCGAGCGAAATCGGTAGGGCCTCAGACTGATACGTCTTCCGTTTCATCTGCTGGATATACCACTCTGTTCCCAATAAGCTTAGGTTGCACACCCGAACATCGGTACGGAAGCCTTCAACCTCCTGCACATACCAAAGGGGAAATGTATCATTATCGCCACCCGTAAACAGCACCGCATTGGGGGCACAGGAGTTGAGTAGATTCTTAGCAAAATCAACCGATTGGTAACGCTTATCACGGTTATGATTGTCCCAGCTTTTGGCGCCCATCATTAGCGGCACTAACAGGCAAACACCCGCTACCAGCCCATTACGAGCCATATCTGATTTGAGATAGGCTCGTAAACCTTCAGCAATAGACATCACGCCTAACCCGAGCCAGATAGCAAAGAAATAGAACGATCCAACATAGATATAATCGCGTTCGCGCGGCTCGGACGGGGGCGAGTTAAGGAAGATTTGCAGGGCAATGCCAGTGAATAAAAATAGCAGTCCAACAATCAGGAAATCGCGCCGACGACGGAAATACTGGAATGTAATACCGAACAGGCCCAGCACAAACGGTAACATATAGAAGTTGTCGCGGGCCTTATTATGCACTAATAAGTCTGGCGCGTTCTGGTCTGATGACCAGGGTAGTAGATAACCCGCTCCTTCTTCATCGCTCTCACGCCCGGCGAAATTCCACATCAGATACCGCCACCACATATGGCCCAATTGGTAACTGAACAAATACTTTAAGTTGTCGCCCATTGTCGGCTTTTGCCCTTCGGCTAAGCCCAACATCTGACGGTACAAGGCGGGGTGATTTTGCTGACTGCTATACACACGCGGAAACAGCATTTCGTCGCCAGGAGAATATATATATTCCGGCTGGTGATCGAAAACAACGTATCTACTGCCTTCTTTTTTCCACATAGCAGCCCCTGGTTTCTGGTCGATGGGACGGGCCGTAAAAACTGGTCCGTACAGCAGCGAGCGGCTGCCGTACTGCTCCCGACGCAGATACGACAGAAAGTTCAGTTCATCGCTGGGGTCATTTTCGTTGATAGGTGGATTAAAATCCGCCCGTACCAACACCTGCATATATGATGCGTAGCCAATCAGCACAAACGCCAGGGCCAGTAATGACGTGTTCAGGATAACGCGCTTCTGCCGAGCGGACCAGATGATGCCATACACGATAGCACCGATAAAAACAACGGTGAAGAAAATAGCACCAGAGGTAAACGGTAAACCAAGTGTGTTCACAAAGAACCGTTCGACGGTGAAGGCCATACCCGGCAAACCCGGTATTATACCTGCGTTGATTATACCTAGAATGACTAAACCAATGCCAAACGCAAGGGCACCACCCCAGAACGTTGGTTTTGGATATTTTTTAAAGTAATAAATCAGCGCCAGGGCGGGCAATGTAACGAGGTTCAGTAAGTGGACACCGATTGACAAACCTGTGAGGTAAGCAATGAAAATGAGCCATCGGTTAGCAGCCGCTTCATCGTCGATACGTTCCCATTTAAAGGCTGCCCATACGACAATAGCCGTAAAAAACGACGACATGCCATAGACCTCTGCTTCAACAGCCGAGAACCAGAACGTATCTGAGAACGTATACGCTACCGCGCCAACGGCTCCTGTTCCTATAACCAGCAAGGTGTCGGCGGTAGTGTATTCACTCTCCAATTTGCCTAATGATTTCTGTGCCAGCATCGTGATGGTCCAGAACAGGAAGGCAATCGTGAATGCACTGGCTAGTACGGATGCCATGTTAACCCAATAGGCCACATTAGTTAGGTTGCCCAAGGAGAACATGGAGAAAATCCGGCCCAACAACAGGAAAAACGGTGCACCGGGTGGGTGCGGAACCTGAAGTTTAAACGAACACGCAATGAACTCGCCACAGTCCCAGAAACTGGCGGTACGTTCCACTGTCATCGCATACGTAATAAGCGCGACCGCGAAAACCAACCAGCCCGTTAGGATGTTCAGGCGTTTAAATGATTGCATACAAATAAAGGATTAGCGAACTGCTTTTGTGTAAGTAATGGCCAAAATTACGCAAAAAGAAGCCCGTCCGTGGCAGAACGGGCTGTTAAAGTTTGTTAAGGTGACCTGTGTATTTATCGGTATCGATGCCAGTTCTGTTAACAACGGTTCAATTTTGGCCGATTGGTTGAAATGCTCCAGCGTCCCGGTCAATTGGCCAGTGTTTTTGATACAGTTCAGTAGCCAGCCACATAGCTTGTCTAAATTTGGCCACCGTTTTTCGCCGAACAGATACGGTCAATACCTAGATGGAAACTATTGATGGAAAACCTGACGAAGCCGTCTGCATTGCCGGTAAACACACGGTATGGCACTTCTTCTCGGCTTTCCGTTGATTTGCCTGCGAAGCCATTGGTGATCAGGCGGCTCAATAAATCTCCCCGCGTGCCGCTATTAGTGTATTCTGCATCAGCGAGCAGATTGTCATTAGGCCAACGCCACCCGGAACGGGCGTAATAAAACTCGTTTTAGGTGCGACTTCGTCAAATTTTACATCACCCTTGAGCGCAAAGCCACTTTTTTTGCTGGCATCCGGCACGCGTTCCAGACCCACATCAATGACAACGGCTCCGGGTTTTACCATGTCGGCCGTTACAAATTCCGGTTTGCCAAGCGCGGCCACTAAAATATCCGCCGAGCGGCAAATTTCAGCGAGGTTTTGAGTACGGCTATGGGTAATCGTAACAGTGCAGTTGCCGGGGTAGGTGTTGCGCTGCATCAAAATAGACATGGGCAAACCGACAATCTGGCTCCTGCCTACAACTACACAATGTTTACCGGCGGTTTTGATATCATAACGTTTAATCATTTCCAAAACACCCTGCGGAGTTGCCGATATGTAGGCGGGCAAGCCTTTAGCCATGCGGCCAATGTTGATGGGATGAAAACCGTCTACATCTTTGGCCGGATTGATCGTTTCCATGACTTTATCGGCGGAGATATGATCGGGGAGGGGGAGCTGCACAATCAGACCATCCATGTCAGGATTCTCGTTTACCTCGCGAACTTTATCTAATAACTCAGCTTCCGAAACCGACAGGTCGAAGCGAATCAGCGTTGAGTGCATGCCAACCTCTTCGCAGTTTTTCATTTTAGAGGCTACGTAGGTTTCTGATGCCCCTTTGTTGCCAACGAGAATGGCTACCAGGTGGGGAATCTTGCCGCCCTGCTCACGTATTTGTGCGACTTCAGCCGCGATTTCTAGTTTGATTTGTGTCGAAAGTAACTTACCGTCAAGGAGTTGCATAAAATTATCTTTGCGTTGGTAGCGGAAGCTTTGCATCTTCAACGCTCACGTATTGTGAACGGAAAAGACGCGAAGAACGGCGCAAAGGTCGCAAAGATTAGGAAACTACCCGTATGTCTGCTGCCATTCCTTTTTCAGTTTCTTATACTGTTCGTCCTCTCGCGCCTGAAGGTACTTGCCGTAAAAAATCCGGGCCGACTTGGCTTTGACCGGGTCTTCGTTTCGGGGGAGCTGGTCGCGGCCATGCGCACCGGAGCGCCCTTTCTGTTCGTCGGGAACGGGACCATCATACTTCTGACCAGTGCGGTGATTGGCATAACGTCTGGATCGTGTATAGCCCATTTGTAGAAACTTACGAGCCATATCCATACCAATGAAGTCCCTCTTTTCCTTATACTCCAGAAATAACTGATAAATTTTTTCGGACGACTCACTAGCGATTTCTGGTGTCTTGAACCGCCAATAAGGCAGAATTTCGGACTTGTACGGTTGTACAAGCAAAACACCCATTTCCCCCCTTCCCACGCGGTATAGTTCGGGTTGTTCGCGCAGATTCAGATTTCGGTAGTCGAGGTCGTAGTTGAAAGCGCGGTCGTTTTCGGGCATACTCTACACGCCATTTAGGCTAAAATTAAGCGTAATTAGATAACACGTTTGACTGGTGAAAGTCCTAACGGTAGCTCATTATTTTTCCGGAACTTCTGGGTGATTGTCATCAACACCAACATAATTTTTTACTTTCGTTCAAAACGGAAACGTATGACTTGGTACAATAAACCAGCAATCTGGTCGGAGGATAACGATTCGTTGTACGTGCGGGTGGAAGGCTACACCGACTACTGGCGCGTGACGCATTATGATTTTATTCGCGATAACGGCCATTTCTACTACCAGGAGCAGGCCGGTGATTTTGTGGCCAGTGTTAAAATAACGGGTCAGTATAAAGATTTATACGATCAGGCTGGGTTGATGATCCGGCTCGATGAGCGCAATTGGATAAAGACCGGCATTGAGTACGTTGACGAGCGACAACACGTCAGCGCTGTCGTTACCCGTGAGTTTTCTGACTGGTCAGTTTGTCCACAAAATCACAATCCGCCGTCAACTTATTTACGCTTAACTCGCCAAAACGACTCGGTGCGAATTGACTATTCGTTTGATGATTTTACGTATCAGATGCTGAGGCTGGTGTACTTTCCACCCGACGTAACCCTACAAATTGGTTTAGTAGCAGCTGCGCCGGATGGACAAGGTTTCGATGTGACATTTGACCGGTTTGCTGTGCTGGATATTTCGTAAATTGGGCTTACGGTGCCAGCCAGGACATTTTTGAATCGGGTTCGTACTGAAAACGTGCCCGTACCTGCCCATCCCGACTTAGGTGTAGATAGTCCATCGTCAGTACACGACATTCGATTGCGGCAAAATTATCGCGTCCATTTTCGCTTTCTTCGAGTGACGGCAGACCTGCGCCCAGGTGGGTAGGAAAGCCAGGATAGGGGCTGGGTTGCACACTACCGGGCTTATGTTCCGAAAGGTAGTTTTTTCGATTACCAACTCCCAGTGTTTGCCATTGTTCATCGGCCAGATAATCATTGGTGTGTAGGCGAGTTTCGACTGTCAAACGGAGTTGAATCTGTTGGGTGTCATCCCAAAATAGTAAGGTAGCGTCAGGAAACGCTTCGAGCTGCATCACCTTAGCCGCCCGCACATCGGTGTGGAACCAAACATATTTTCGAACCACATCAACTTGCCGTAGTACTACTGTTCGGGCATCGGCTCCATTGGCTGTACGACAGGCAAGGGTCATCGTTTTAAACCCCATGTCTTTCTTTCCCTCGAGGGCTGCTGCGAGTTTCTGCCAGCTATCCTGCTCAAGGTCAGTTAGCGTAAGTGAAATAGTAGGGTAAACGGATGGTTCGGGTGGTGTCATTAGTATACGAGTAAACAAAAAATAGCTCTGTCAAGGCTGATTAACGAGTAACATGCTTTTTTTGTTTGCAGCAGTAAGTTATCGGTAAAGTATGAGAAGCGGCATAACCAGTGAGGGTATTTATCTGTTTATCTAGTAGATCAGCCGACCATCTGCCAACATACTTATCAGTCTTATGTGTTTCCATAAATCACTCAATGTCAAGGCATCAGAGCTTGAAGGCCGGTATGAAGCCGCTTTGCCGCCCTCGGCTAATTTTCAGCCGATTTATCATGCGAATGCCTACAATTTTCCTGCCTGGCCTATTGTAACGCGGCAGGAGCCCGGTAAACTACAACTAATTCACTGGGGGCTTATTCCGCGCTGGACCCGAAGCCAGGATTCGGCTGAGGAGATTCGCACCAAAACCATTAATGCCCGGTCGGAAACGATTTACGAAAAACCATCATTTCGGTCGGCGGCACAGAGTGGAAAACGGTGTCTGATTCCGGTTACTGGATTTTTTGAATGGTATACAGCGGGAAGTAAGAAATTTCCATTCTATATCAGTCCCAGCGACCAGAAAATTACGTCGATTGCGGGTTTATGGGACGAATGGCCGGACCCTGACACGGGTGAATTAATTCCGACATACACGTTGCTGACTACCGAAGCCAATCCGCTACTGGCGGCCATTCATAATACCAAAAAACGAATGCCGTGTGTATTGACCCCTGACGCTGAACAAGCCTGGTTACATGATGACCTGAACGAGACCGATGCCCTGGCGTTGCTGGCACAGCAATACCCCGCAAGCAAGATGCACAGTTATAGCATCAGCAAGCGTATCACGTCTCGAACGGAGCCAAGTGATGTTCCCGATGTGTTAACCCGAGTCGATTATCCAGAATTAAACAATAACACTCAACTGTTCAGTTAAGTAATCGTATCCGCTCGTCCATGTTGCGGGCCGCTTGTGTAGAATTAGATTTTATCAGGAAATTTGTCCCGAATTTTGGTCAACTAGGTTGTCTTTGTGGAATTATCCCAAGTTGACATATACAGTGATTTACTCTATTTATTGATTTTTACCTGAATATGAAAAAAGTATTACTTTCTCTATGCGTAGGTACTGCCTTGTTAACAGCCCCAAATGTGGTGTGGGCGCAGTTTCCGGCGTTACCGGGCGGTGGGCAGAGACCGGCAGTTGCTATTCCCGGTACGTCGAGCGATGATTCGCCCCGAGGCAGTGCGAAACTAACCGGTATAGTGACTGATTCAACAACGGGTAAGCCCGTTGAGTTTGCCAGTGTCGCTCTGGTTAATGCACAGACGAAAAAGCCAATTGACGGAACCGTTGCCGATGACAAGGGTAAGTTTACGCTTACCAAATTGCCACAGGGTGATTTTCAACTCCTGATTTCGTTTGTTGGTTACCGGAACAAAACCATTTCGAGTGTTAAACTCGACCGTAAAGGTGACATTAACTTAGGGGCGATTAAATTGGGTGCCGATGTTCGGACGCTGAAAGAAGTCGAAGTTGTTGGGCAGTCGTCGCTGGTGGAAGAAAAAGTTGACCGACTGGTCTATAATGCCGAGAAAGACATTACCGCTAAAGGGGGCGATGCCACCGATGTAATGCGTAAAGTGCCGCTCTTGTCGGTGGATTTAGACGGTAATGTCAGTTTGCGGGGTAGTAGCAACGTGCGGGTGTTGATCAACAACAAACCCTCCACCATTGTTGCTAGCAGCGTGGCTGATGCGTTGAAGCAAATTCCAGCCGATATGATTAAAACGGTTGAGGTAATTACCAGTCCTTCAGCTAAATATGATGCCGAAGGGTCAGCGGGGATTATCAACATCATCACGAAGAAAACTACTTTACAGGGCTTTACACTCAATGTCGATTCGGGTGTGGGTAACCGGGGTACTAATCTTGGTTTGAACGGTAACCTGCGAACCGGTAAAATGGGCTTTAGCCTGAGCGGTTTTGGGCGGGCGAATTACAACGTACTCGGTCGCTTTGCTAACACCCAGAGAACGTTTGGCAGTAACGGTACGACAACCACCGATCAAACGGCTGACACGCGGATGCACGGAATTTTTGGCCAGTATACTCTTGGGTGGGATTACGACATCAGCAAAACCAGCTCTATCACTGCTAGTTTGCGTTACGGTGCACGTAATAACTACCAGAATCAGGACAATTTCCTGACACGCACGATCTCCCCAAGTTCGTATTTTCCAATCGTGTCGGATCGTAACGTACTCACCAAAGATTTGTCGGGTACAGTCGATGCAAACGTTGATTACACACGCACGTTTGACAAGCCGCAGCAGGAGCTGAGCTTATCGGCACAGTTCAGCCGCAACAATCGTAATAACGACTTCACCGCTGATATTTTAAGTTCAGCCGATTTCTCGACCATTGTAGCTCGTCAGCAGAACCTGAACAACAGCTATAATCAGGAATCAACGATACAGGGCGATTACCAAACGCCGATCGGCAAAAATCAGATGCTTGAATTTGGTGGCAAAGGCATTTTCCGGCAGGTTGAAAGTGCATTTAGCTACAGAGTTGGTAGCGGATCCGGCGAACTGTTAGTTGATCCGACCCGCTCCGCCAACACGCTGAATTATGACCAGAATATTGGGGCTGGTTATGTTTCTTACACGCTGACAACAAAAAACAAATACACTATCAAGGCCGGAACGCGCTACGAGCACACCACAATTACGGCGAACTACAGCCAGAATCAGCCGGGTGAGCAGGGCGGAGCTGCCGGAACCGATTTGGGTATTCCCAGTTACAGCAATCTGGTGCCGAGTATCAATATATCAAAGTCATTGAAGGGGGGCAAAACCATCAAATTGGCTTATAATCGGCGGTTGCAACGTCCTGGTATCCAGTTCTTGAATCCGAACGTCAACACATCGAACCCAACCAGTATTACCAAGGGAAATCCGTTGCTATCGCCTGAGTTGACCGACAATCTTGAGTTAAGTACCAGCGCCTATATCAAAAATGTGTACCTGAATGTTGCGCTGTTTGCCCGGCAAACAAACAACTCCATTACCAGCGTTCGCGATACCGTTACTACTGGTGCGGGGCAAGTGACTAACCCGACGCTGGCGCAGGCTATTCAAACATCCTACTTAAACATAGGCCGTGAATCGGCCTACGGGACGAACGTGTTTGGAAACGCAACATTTTTCTCGAGATGGCAAATTGGTGGAGGATTCGATCTCTATTATTCTTATCTAACCAACAACAATGCCGCGTCTGTTTACAATGCTACCAATTCGGGATGGGTTGTAACTGGACGGTTCTTCACAAACCTGACACTCAAAAATGGCTGGGGAATGCAGGGTTTTGGCTTTATTCGGGGTAAGCAAATACAATTGCAGGGTTATCAGGGCGGATTTGCCTTCTACAGTCTTGGCGTGAAGAAAGACCTGAAAGACAAACGTGGCAGCTTCGGTATTGCTGCTGAGAACTTTTTCAGTCATCCATTCACGATTCGGTCGGAGTCATCATCACCCATTTTTGCTCAGAATAGCGTGACTAGCATGTACAATGCTGGTGTCCGAGCCAACTTTAGCTACAAGTTTGGGAAGCTGAGCTTTGATCAGCCGCAGCGTAAAAAAGGACGTTCGGTCGAAAACGACGACGTGAAAGGTGGTGAAGGTGGTGGCGAACAACAACAAGCAGCACCAGCCGCTGGTGGTACTCGCCGACCTCGGTAGGATAAGACAAGAATAGGAACAAGAGAAAGGGCAATAGGTATCACCTATTGCCCTTTCTCTTGTTCCACTCTACGGCAATAAGGCTGCGCCAAATACACCTGCACTGTCGCCTAATTTGGGTTTCAGGAAGCGCGTGTTTATTTCCCGGCTATTAAAGACGTACTTTTTTGCTCGCTCAACACCTTCGGTATAAAGCAGGTCAACATTACCAACACCCCCACCAAGAACAATGGCATCTGGATCGAGAATATTAATAATGACGGAAATTGCCCGCCCGAAATATTCAAGTAGCCGGTTAACGGTTTGACTGGCCACCAGGTCGTTTCCCTGCTGATACCGATCCATGATTTCCTTCATCGTCCGTTCCTCGCCACTTATCTGCTGATAATATCGTTGCAGAGCCGGGCCAGAAATAACCTGCTCATTGCAGCCGCGTTTGCCACAGTAGCAAGGGGGACCGTTTTCTTCCAGAATATTATGGCCCCATTCGCCACCAATGCCCTGCAAGCCGTTTAATACGAATGGTACACCATCTCGCCCGCGAATGACGACTCCTCCGCCAACGCCCGTACCCATGATGACACCGAAAACGGTTTGGAACTCGGGAACAACATCTGGCACAATACCCATTGTCGATTCAGCCAGTGCAAAACAATTCGCATCATTGGCTACTGCAACCGGAACGCCCAGCAGCCGGGCCAGATCCTGTTTCATCGGGCGGCCGTTCAGCGCCGTTGTGTTACAATTTTTCATTGTTTGCCGGGTCGGATCGAAGGTGCCGGGCGTTGCAAACCCAATGCGATCAGGTTTCAGACCGGTTTCAGCTTTCAATATATCAACAAGCCGAACAATCTGGGCCATAATATGGTCATAGCCTTTATGGGCTTCCGTGTCAATCCGTTTGCGAATAATGACGGCGTTTGGTGAGGGAGCGGACAGTATAACACCTTCAATTTTGGTACCGCCTAAGTCAATGCCCCAATAATTTTGCATGTAAAAAAATGGTCTATGATTCTGATTTCTGTGCCAAACCGTATAAGGTTTATAGTAGCTAATTTGCTGTTTATACTCGTTTGCTACTGCTCGCTCAACAACTAAGTTTGGCAATCGCTACAGCCCTTTCTACAGATTCGCACAACATATGAATTATTTACTATAGAAAAAGAGCTTGTTTTCCCTTCGCTTTTTCGGAATTTCGTATCTCGAACAGATTTGACATCAAATCAACGATCATAAAGTCAAAATTAAAAATATACTATGCTTACACCCGGCCAGAAAGCTCCTGAGTTCACCCTCTTTAACAGCGATAAGAAGGAAGTTTCGCTGACGGATTTCAAGGGTAAACATGTTATTATCCTCTTTTTCCCGATGGCTTTTACAAGTACCTGTACGGCTGAGCTTTGTGAAATGCGTGACAATATTAATACGTATTCGGACCTAAACGCCGAAATTGTGGGCATTTCGGTTGATTCACCGTTTACACTGGCCAAATTTAAAGAAGACCAGAAGCTGCCATTCGATTTGCTGTCCGATTTTAACAAAGAAGTCTCACCCGCGTATGGTTCCTTTTACGAAACCTTCGTGCTGAATCTGAAGGGCGTTAGTAAACGTTCGGCGTTTGTGGTTGATCAGGACGGTGTAATTCAATATGCCGAAGTGCTCGAAAGTGCTGGTGACATTCCTGATTTTCAAGCTATTCAGGAAACCCTGACCTCACTTAATTAATGTTGAAGTATGACGAATAGCGGGCGCGTCTGCTCGATGATGAATACCTTGAGACTGAGGTCATTCATAACCTATCATTCATAATTCTTCATTCGAAAATGGCCTGGTATCACAACTTTTTTCATGGATTACCGCAAGATGCCTGGAAGGCCGCGCAAACGGAAGAACAAACACAGCTTGACCTCGAATTACTCGTTGAGACGTTGGAGTTTGGTCCCAATGATCGCTTGCTGGATATCTTCTGTGGCTATGGTCGTCATGCGTTGCCACTGGCACGGATGGGTGCCCGCGTGACGGGTGTCGATATTTCGGAGGAATATATTGCCGAAATAAAGGCCGTTGCTAAGGCCGAAAAATTGCCTTTGGTTGCTATCATGGACGATTTCATGACTATGCCCGAAGCTGATCTTGGAGCCAATGCTTCTTTTGATGCGGCTTATTGTTTAGGCAACAGCTTTAGTTTTTTCCCCCGGTCCGACATGCTGGCATTTCTAACACGCATTGCCGGACTGTTGAAGCAGGGTGGACAGTTTCTGGCCCATTCCGAAATGATTGCCGAATCAATTTTGCCTGACTATCAGGCTCGTAGCTGGCAACCTATTGGGCATGATGGAGACGAACCTATTCTATTTTTAGTTGAGAATGAATATGACCCCCGCGATAGCCGTATCGACTCACATCTGACTTATGTGCGGGCGGGTGAAACCCAAACCCGAACGGCACAGCATTTTGTGTACACGCTTGCCGAACTCTGTAGGTTATTCAGTGAAGCAGGCTTGACGGTCGTTGATTGTTATGGTACTGTCGAAGGAGATATGTTCACACTTGGTGACGAAGCGGTTTGGATAGTAGCTAAAAAAAGTTGAGTACTTAATATCAACTAGTTCCTCTTACATTAATTTAATAATATGTAACTAGTTTTGGTTTAATGTAGTGCTTGTCAGTTGTTTGCGTAGTTTATTGTAGAATTTCTTTAACTTTTTTAAGAAAAATTGCATTAAATCATAGTAAATCCGTAGTTTTCTACCAATTTAACACCGTTAACCGACGACTTAATTAACTGGTATTTTATGGAAACCATCGAACGAAAGTTACGTAGTCGGGAACAAACCCGTTCCGGGATCATAAAAACGGCAAAATCAATTGCGCGTCGGGAGGGTTGGCAAGCCGTATCGATCCGCAAAATAGCTGACGCAATAGAATATAGTGCCCCTATAGTTTATGAATACTTCGACAGTAAAGATGTTCTTTTAGACGAAATACGGAATGAGGGTTTCCTGCATTTATATCAGGAGTACGAACGCATTCTGAAACTGTACCGGGATCCCGAGAAGCGGCTTTATGAAATCTCGCTCGTTCAGTGGGAATTTGCCCGCCAGCAGCCGGAGATTTATCAGGTTATGTACAATTTGGACGGGGCTTATTGCACAATACCTGTCTATCAGTCAGAACCAATGCAGTCTGTCGGTCGTATTGTGCGCCAAGCCATCTTCTCTTTTATTCCTAAAGCAGAGGAGAGTATCAAGCGACTATATTTTCAGTGGTGGTCGGTGTCACACGGTACGATTATGTTGTCCATGCTTCTAAAAGACGAGCAACCACTTGACCAGTCCGAACAAGCCTATCGCGAAACAATGCGCCGGTTTATACGTGATTTAAGATAGATAAGTAATGTGGGTGGAAACCCGTTGTTAGTAAATATGGAGTAGGTAGAAGTCCGCTCTACTTGATTATAGCTCATGCATATTGCCATCATCGGCGCTACCGGTATGCTTGGTCAGCCCGTAACGCAGGAGTTTATCCAGGCTGGTTTTTCTGTTCGCATCATCGCCCGTGATGTCGAAAAAGCGAATCAGCTATTTCCTGGTGCGGATATTGTTGCTGGTGACATGCGCGATGCTCAGAGTATGACTAACGCCCTGCGTGGAGTTGATGTTGTGTATCTGAATCTGTCCATCAAGCAAAACGAGAAGAAAGCTTATTTTCATACCGAAGCAGAGGGATTGGCAAACCTACTTCAAGCTGCTCGAATGGTTGGTATCCGGCGAATTGGCTATTTATCGTCAATTGTCATGCGGTATCAGGGCATGAACGGGTTCAATTGGTGGGCATTTGATGTTAAACGGGAGGCACTACAACTTATTAAAGCATCGGGTATTCCATATAGTATTTTTTATCCATCCTGTTTTATGGAAACCCTAAATGGGTCACAACGAGTGGGAAGATTTGTACTTCTGATTGGTCGATCATTTGTACGGCCCATGTTCATAGCTGCCCATGACTACGGAAAACAGGTGGTACAGGCTTTCCTGATTGCGCAGGATGGGCAGAATCAGGAATATGTTATTCAGGGACCAGAAGCTGTCACTCAACACGAAGCCGCCGAACGGTTTGTAGCAGCTCACAAAAAGGAAACATTAAGTATACTTACAGTTCCCCCATTACTACTGCAAGTTGGACGACTATTTTCAGCACAGGCCGATTACGGTTGGCATATAACCGAAGCCATTAACAAATACCCCGAAGCCTTTGAGGCTGGCCAAACTTGGGCCGATTTGGGAGAACCCAAGACTACGCTGGAGCAGTTTGGACAGCAGTAGTACAGAGTAAACTGTTCCAAAGGCTATTAGACGCTTTTATTTTCGGACCCGTCCATACGCCTAATGCATAGGCAAGCTTTTTACTTTGCCGCCAGCGACATCATCCACGCTGTGTTGAATGATAAACGCCTTTGGGTCAACTTCGGTGACCATCGTCCGCAGACGGCTGATTTCCAGACGAGTCACTACCGTGTAAAGAACACTGTCAAGGTCCTGGTGACTCCCGTGTTTACCATATCCTCCCTGACCTTTCAGAATAGTTATGCCCCAACCCTGTTCGATAATATGCTCCCGAATCAATTCATTTTGTTTAGAGATGATCAGAACGGCGGTATATTCTTCAATACCATGAATAACAAAATCCACAGTTTTCGACGCAGCGAAGTAGGTAATCATCGAATAAAGAGCTGGATTTATGCCTAGAAAGAAGGCCGCAGCACCAAAAATGAGCACATTAAGTAATAAGATTACATCGCTCACTTTCAGGATAGGACTACTCCGACTGATGAGTAAAGCTGCAATTTCCGTTCCGTCTAATACGGCCCCTCCCCGCATGGCCAGCCCAATGCCAGCGCCAATGAAGAAACCACCGAAAACCGCTGTTAATAAGAAATCGGGTGTTACATCCGGATAGGGAATGATTGCCAGGCTGATGGATAGACCTGTGATGGCCAGCGTACTTTTGAGAGCAAACTGACGGCCAAACTGCCGATAACCCAAGCCAATAAAGGGCAGGTTAATGACTAATAACCAGATCGGTAGCGGTACGCTGATTAACGAGGCTAGTAACATCGAAACTCCTGTAACGCCCCCGTCAATAAAATGACTTGACAAGAGAAAGCCTTTGATGCCCATACCGGCACTGAGCACGCCAGCAACAATAAAAACGGTATCTTTAATTATTCGGTAAGAAGAGGTATGTCCGGGCATAAGTTGACGAGTGGATGGACTGAAACGGGTGGCGAGCAGGTAATTAGCCGAGTGAGTACACGGCAAATGGTAGACTAAATAAATAGCATCTATTTACCTAGTCTACCATTTGCCCACTCGATTATCTTCTCAATATAAGCCTTCTATAGATAAATAGCGCTCGCCCGTGTCATAACAGAACGTTAAAATTCGGCTGCCGGGTGTGAGATCTGGCAATTTCTTTGCGATAGCTGCCAGCGATGCTCCTGATGAGACACCCACAAACGTACCTTCTTCCCGAGCCGACCGGCGAGCCATTTCATAGGCTTCTTCTTTGCTCACCTGAATAACGCCATCCAGTATATCGGTATGTAGATTCTGGGGAATGAACCCTGCGCCGATGCCCTGAATGGGGTGGGGGCCTGGTGCACCACCACTGATGACCGGTGATAATTCAGGCTCTACAGCGTAAATTTTTAACCTGGGAAATTTCTGTTTGAGTACTTGACCTACACCAGTTATATGCCCACCGGTACCAACACCGGTAATGAGTACGTCGAACCCATCAGGGAAATCAGCCAAAATTTCCTGCGCCGTTTTGTTAACGTGCACATCGATGTTTGCTTGATTCTCGAACTGTTGCGGCATCCAAGCACCGGGTGTTTGAGCAACTAGTTCCTGTGCTCGTTCAATAGCTCCTTTCATCCCTTTCTCGCGGGGTGTCAGGTCGAACTCGGCTCCATAAGCCGCCATAATTTTACGTCGTTCAATGCTCATGGATTCGGGCATGACCAGAATGATTTTGTAGCCCTTCACCGCTGCGACCATCGCCAGCCCAATGCCGGTGTTACCCGACGTTGGCTCAATAATAGTGCTGTCGGTAGTGAGTATGCCTTTTGCTTCGGCATCTTCAATCATGGCCAGCGCAATGCGGTCTTTTATGCTCGCGCCAGGATTGGCCCGCTCATGCTTCGACCAAACTTCGTAACCCGGAAATAGCCGATTGATGCGCACATGGGGTGTATTGCCAATAGTGTCGAGAATGGAAGTCGCTTTCATTTAGTGTCAGGAAAGGAATAGTTAGTAGATTGGGGCAATGAAGTAGGTAGCAAAATCAGTCGCTGAGTAGTCAACGAGTTTGTCTGCCTGATTGATTAGATCACAAAATTGATTGGCTCGATGCTTTCCAGCGATCTTAACCTCACATCGGTTTGGTGTTGATGAAAAACGAGTGAGTGCGCTTCAACGCTGGTAGTTAGCCAAACGTTGCCGCCAATTACTGAGTCGTGTCCAACAACGGTGTAACCACCCAGGATCGTAGCATTCGCATAGATAACTACGTTGTTTTCAATAGTTGGATGCCGTTTTTTCTGTGCCATGGATTTCGCCACGTGCGTAGCGCCGAGCGTCACGCCCTGATAAATCTTGACGTTATCGCCGATTATGGTTGTTTCGCCAATAACGACGCCCGTACCATGGTCAATGAAAAACGACCGGCCAATTTGTGCGCCGGGATGAATGTCAATGCCTGTCTGACCGTGCGCATATTCTGTAAGCATACGGGGCAAAAGAGGAACATTGAGTTTAAGTAACTCGTGAGCAATGCGATAAACCGAGATCGTATAAAAACCGGGATAAACGGCTACCACTTCCTCAATACCAACAGCCGCCGGATCATTGTCCGCAATGGCATGGGCATCTAACAGCAACCTGTCATAAATTCCGGGTAAGTGCTCGAAAAAACGTTCGGTAATCGTCGCTGGGCTTTCGGTTAGATTTTTTTCTAACGGATGCAACAGGCAAATGAGCTGCTCATTAAGATTCTGATACGTTTCTTCCACATGTTGCGAAATGGACTTGCAATCCTGCGTAACGGGAAAAAGCAGCCGCATCATTTGGTCGATAAATCGTCCGGCATCAGGTCGCGATGGAAGTTTATAGCGGTAACGCGCCCGCTGGGTTTGTAGGTGATCAAGAAAGGTACTGGTGTCGGTAGTCATGACTGTTCGTATCTGTATCGGAAGGCTGAAGCGCAGGCCCGCTCGTGCGTCGGAACGCAGGTTCGGTAGAATCTACGCCCCACTTTGTGGAAATAGTACACTCTCTGGCTGTTCGTTAAACGAATAAAAAGGAGGTTTATAACCAATAGATTCTATGAATTTGAAACAAAATGCGGGCCGCAAAGTTCGACGGTCCTAATTGGAACCTGATTTGCAGTGAAAAATAGATAAATAAATGAAGTGAAATATCATGTTAAGTAAAACCGTCATCGCATTTACACTTTCGCTGGCAGCTACGTCTGGTGTTTCCTGGCTGGTCGCATCGGCCTGCCAGTCTACTACACAGACGAACACAATGGTGCCGGATTCAACAGGTACCAGTGCAAATACCCTATCGGCAAAAGTTGTCAACGCGTACCCTAAACTTACGTTTTCATCGCCAGTAGAGTATACATATGCTAACGATGGCAGTAATCGCGTATTTGTGGTGGAACAGGCAGGGCGTATTCGAGTATTTGAGAACGATGCCAATACAGCCTCAGCCGGTACATATGTAGATATTCGAAGTAAAGTAGCGTCTGGTGGCGAAATGGGATTGTTGGGACTAGCCTTTCACCCCGATTTTAAACAGAACGGCTTTTTCTACGTCAACTACACCAAAGACAACCCCCGCGAAACCATTGTGAGTCGATTTAAAGCGCAATCGGCTGGATCGTTGACGGTTGATCCCGCGTCAGAGGTGATTCTGTTCAAGTTTGGACAGCCGTATGCCAACCATAACGGGGGCAAAGTTCTGTTTGGACCAGATGGGTATTTGTACGTTTCTACCGGAGACGGTGGCAGTGGGGGCGACCCGCAAAACAACGGCCAGAACCGAAGCAGCTGGTTAGGGAAAATCTTACGCGTAGATGTAAATAGTACTGATAAAGGGCAATATGGTATCCCAACCGACAATCCATTTAAAGGTAATACGAATGGGTATCGGGAAGAAATTTTTGCCTATGGACTACGCAATCCCTGGCGGGTTAGTTTCGATGAACAGGGCCGCCTGTGGGCGGGCGATGTAGGCCAGGACAAAATTGAAGAAGTTGACATTGTTACCAAAGGTGGCAATTACGGCTGGCGAGTTAAGGAAGCCAATGCAGATTTTAACGCAAAGGATAACAGCGTGAACGCAACTGATTTGATCGCGCCAGTCTGGCAGTACACGCACGATAGTGGGGATGTATCGATTACGGGCGGAGTCGTCTATAGAGGGGCTGCAAGTCCCGCTCTGCGTGGAAAATACATCTATGCTGATTACGCCAGCGGACGTGTTTGGGCACTAACGCCAAATGGTAGTAAAGCTGCCGCCAATCAGGAAATCGTGACGCAGGCGGGAAACATTTCGGCGTTTGGCGAAGACCAGAAGAAAGAACTGTACCTCTGCGATCTGGGCTCGGGAAAGATTCTGAAACTGGTTGGAAACTGATTAATTCTTTTTGCCAGACAAAAACAATACTAGTTGATTAGGAAGCCCACTGCTTAGGCAGTGGGCTTTTTTTGTATCTTGAGACTTTATTCTGTAGAGTAACTGATGACGACCACCGTTTTTGACTCACCACTGGGTTTAGTACGTATCACCGGCGATGATAGTGGGGTTTCTACCATCTCCTGCAACGATGGGTCAATGAGTGAAAGCCTGATGGAAACGCCACTTGCGGAGCCCGTTCGGTTGGCCGTTGAGCAACTACAGGATTATTTCGCTGGAGCGCGGCAGTCATTTGATTTTCCGCTAAATCCGGTAGGAACGGTTTTTCAGCAGGCTGTTTGGCGGGCGTTGCTCGATGTTCCCTTTGGCAAAACACTTTCCTATATGACTTTGACCCGGCGCATCGGTGACGAAAAAGCAATTCGGGCAGTGGCAGCAGCTAATGGCCGAAATCCGCTCTGGATTGTGGTACCTTGCCATCGTATTATCGGCTCCGATGGCTCGCTCACCGGATACGCTGGTGGTCTGTGGCGCAAGCAATGGTTACTGGAGCATGAAGGAGCCTTTGCCCGTACTGGACAGCTGTCGCTGTTTTGACGTAGCTAATCAACTTAGTAGCCAACAAAATACGTACCTATACCTAATGCCTACTACAGTGTCTTTGCTAGTATTGTCATGCTTACTTCTAACTATCTTAGCTTGCGCCCCGCGCTACAAAGGGCCCCTTACTAACCATTTTAATGGTAAGAAGTTTTTCAATCCAGGTATAGCTGAGCAATCATCGGGCGGGGTGTTAAAGTGGTTGCTCCACCGCGACAAAGGCCCCTGGCCTGAGCAACCAGACGCTTTTGTGGGCGCTCGACCCGCCACACGTATTATGGGAGATAGTCTGGTGCTTACATTTGTGAATCACTCTACATTTCTGATTCAGACAGCCGGGATCAACATTCTGACCGATCCTGTTTGGTCAAAACGGGTAGGACCAACGTCGTGGTTAGGCATTAAGCGCAAACGGCCACCAGGGTTACGTTTTGAGGAATTGCCTCCCATTGACGTAGTATTGCTGAGTCATAATCACTACGATCATCTTGATCTGCCCACAATCAAAAAACTGGTAAAAGCGCATAATCCATTGTTCATTGCGCCCCTCGGTGTATCCTATTTGCCTAAATCGGTTGGTGGACGAACAACTCGCGAACTTGACTGGAATGATACACTTCGGATAAATGACAACCTTTCCTTAAGTTGCACACAGGCACAGCACTTTAGTAACCGGAGCATTGGCGACCGCAACGAAACGCTCTGGTGTGGTTATCTGCTTCACACAAGTTTTGGAACAACGTATTTTTGCGGAGATAGCGGCTATGGCTCACATTTCAAACGAATTGCCGAGCAGGCCCGTACGTCGGCGACTGGTCCTATCAAGTTGGCTCTGTTGCCCATTGGGTCCTACCGGCCAGAGTGGTTTATGGCACCTGTTCATGTTTCGCCAGCCGGGGCTGTGAAGGCATTTGTTGATCTGAAAGCCATGCAGGCAGTAAGCATTCATTTTGGTACCTTTCAGCAGGGAGATGATGGTTTGGCCGAACCCGCCGATGATTTGCGGAAAGCGTTACAGGCAACGAATATCCCAGAACACCTGTTTCTGGTACCGAAAGAAGGACACCCGATGGTGTTTAAGTAAGGCTTAGTTGCCAACAAAAGCAATGGTCATACGTTTGTTTTAGTATAGTGGTAGGAGAAAGCGTTGATGAACAGGCATAAATACGATATGAAGTTACGGAAAGTAGGGTGCTATTTAGGGTTGATCTTCGGTGGGTGTTTGTTAAGTGCAACGGCGGTTCAGGCGCAAGCCCAGCAGGCGTGGCATTTAGAGAAAGACAAAGACCAGATACAGGTCTATTCACGCCATGTACCCGGCAGTCGGTCAAACGAACTAAAAGTTGAGTGTACGATGAATGGTACCCAGAGTCAACTGGTAGCGCTATTATCAGACATTGCAAACTACAAGAACGTCATTTATAAAACCAAATCGTCGGAGTTAATACGGCGAGTGAGTGAGACCGAACTGCTGTATCATGTAGTCACTGCAGTGCCCTGGCCCGTTAGTGATCGTGATATGAGTGTTCAATTGACTTTTGAGCAGGACCCAGTCACCAAACTCTTGCAGGTGCGGGGCGTAGGCGTACCTAACCTGGTGGCCGTTCAGCCCGGTACTGTTCGCATAGTCGACTGGCTAGCCATCTGGTTGGTTCGTCCAATATCAAAACAACAGATGCAGGTTACTTATACATGTCGGATTGATCCAGGCGGAGATATTCCACCCTGGCTTGATAACATAGCTGCGTCTATGAGTGCTTATCAATCGTTTGCTCTGATTCGAAAGAGTATAGCTTTACCGCGTTATCAGGGGAAGAGTTTCGCGTTTCTAGCACCTTAGGGTAGGCTTGAAGCTAGTGATAATATATGCTATAATGGAGTCAACTAGTTGAATAGTTGACCTTTAGAAATTCTAAGCTGACGGCATAAACGCTGTCTTTAACTGTTTTTCATAGGCCATAAACCGCAATCCGGGCCGGAAGCTGAGTGTGATTTCTCCCGCGTACTGATACCCTAATTTGGGAAAGAGTTTCTGCGTAATCTGATTCTCCGAGTTGGTGTCAATCCGCAAAAAGGCAATCCCATGTTTAATGGCAATCTGCTCGGCCTGGGCTAACAGTGCAGCTGCTACACCTTGCCCGCGAAAGGCCGGGTTAACGGCTAATCGGTGGGTTACAATAGCCCGCTGGCTGATATCGAAGCCAACCTGTGCGTATTCAGGCTCCTGATCTTCGGTCAGGGCTGCTACACCCGCCAGTTGTCCATCAATATCGGCAACCCAAAGTTGGTTTTTGGCAATATCCTGCCCAAATACAGTTTCATTAGGATAGGTATCGTCCCACTGGAAATTACCGGCTTCGCGCATAAGGGGAACAATATGCCGGATAAGGTTCATCAGAGCCGGGAGATCGGCAGTCGTGGCTTGTCGGATAGTCATAAGCTTTATACTTGTTAATAGGCATTAAATTATCCAGTACGACTCGTTCGCTAGGTATAGCCTGAGTTTAGAAAAGCTGCTGGTGGCAGTTTTTGCAGACCAGCAGTAAATATTTACCCGATTTTATCACTCAGTTAGCGAACAGGGCCAAGTTACTTCCCTTCTTTCAGCATCTCCACAACCAGCGTTAACTCGTTGACTGTTGTTTCTGGATCGCCAGAGTAGCCGATTGTCCGGTAGCGCACACGGCCATTGGGACCAATTACAACTTTGGTTGGAATACCCAATACTTTATAGGCGTTCGCTACTTTCTGTTGCCCATCGAGCGGCACCACGAAATCATATGGATGCTTATCCATAAAGTTGTGTACGCGTTGCAGCGGTCCGCCCTCGCGGGTATTGACAAAAAGAAACTTAACGTTCGGGTCGTTTTGGAACCGTGTCTGTGCCTGTTGCATGGCCGGAAATGAGGCAATGCACGGTCCACACCAAGTCGCCCAGAAATCCAGTACGATTACTTTCCCCTTGAAGGCCGACGATGAAATAGTTCGGCCCAATAAATCGGTTAGAGAGAAGGCCGGGGCCGGTTCGTTAATGAGCAGTTGCTGTAGTTCATCACGCTGGTCAGCGCGCAAATCCGCTTCCAGTCCAGTCAGATATGTGTCGGCTTTAGCGATGGTGTTGCCCGGTTGTTTGGCGTACCAGTCGCGGAGGGCCGTTTTCAACCCCGGCGTTGCTTTCCCAACCTGAACAGCTACTTCAGCCATTGGGCGGGCATCGGCGGCATGATTGGTGCGAAGAGCGCAGAGGTAGTAACGTTCGGTGACGCGCGGATCACTATTGTCCACATCATCGGGATTAATAAACTCCTGATAAATAGGGTAGGCATCCGTGTATTTGCCCTGCTGTTCCAGAGTACGGGCATACGTGTTTAGTAATTGCCGTTGCCGGGTTTGTTTTTCCGCTTCCCAATTGCCCGTTGCCGTTTTTGGTTTAGGTTGTGTTTTTAATACGTCCATTGCACGCTTAATCAGCAGTTCGGATTCGGGCAATGACCGCCGTTCGTCGGCCAACTGAAAAGCCATAGTGTTCAGCATCAACGCGTCTGTATGCGAAGCGGGCTGTTGCTCGACAAACGCTACCAAACCTCGAATATCATTATTTTTAAAGTAGCCATCGGTCAATAGAACCGTAAGTGCCGGCAGATATGACGAGGTTGGAAACTCAGTCAAAAACGCCTGATACGCCGTCTTCTTCCGTGTCCAGTCCGACTCGTTACGAATGGCCATCGCACGATCTTTCTGTACTAATGAACCCGTTGGTTCTACCAGCTTTTGGCGTTCGCGCAGCGCATTAGCTTTGGGGAAGTCGCCCATGCTTTCGTATAGCTGAGCGGCAGTGGTCAAATCGGCTATTGTTGGCGTTGGTCGAGAGGCTAGATATGATTCGATTCCCGCTTTCACTTTTGGGCCGTAACCGGGCTTTTTTTGCTTGACCTGAGCCGCCAGCAAATCTGACCAATAGTACGGAAGCAGGTCTGGATTTTGCAGAATTTCGTGCTCGTAGAGCGTAACTACCCAATTCGGATCGGGTCGGGCTCCTGCTTCGTACAAAAAATGACTACGGGTAAATACCGATGCCTGTCCACCAGTGGCGTGTGGAACAATTCGGCCACTGGCATCGCAAACCGGAATGACATAGAACTGTCCTTTATTTACATCGGTACGCTGTGGCAGTTTACTGTTTCTAAAAAGCAGCATCATACCTGACACATCTTTTCGGGGAATCAGTAACTCGCCTACATACTCGTTTCCTTTTCGTACCAACGTGACACTTGCTGGTCGGCTGAGTTGCATTACGTTGGGTGCACCATAGCGTACATAACGGCCCTCAATAGTGCTGTCGGTGGCTAGGGGTGTAGTTTGGGGGGTGTACGTAAATGAAACCGTTTGCCCAACTTGTGGGCGTTCCGGTAAAAAACAGAATTGGGCTTTGGCAACAGGAGCCGCAATGGCCAGGAGAAGCAGGGTAAAAAAAGTCTTACTATTCATAACGCTGTCGATACTACCGCCGACCCGGAAGGGGGGCTTTATAGTGTAGTGCCGCCCCTCTGGGTCGGCGGTGAGCGAAGATACAATAGCCTTGGCAAAAACAAACAGTAACGCTTATTACACGACCATGACTGCTTCTTTTACAACTGGTTTCGATACTGCCCATAAACCGACAAACGTAAACAAACCATTGAGCAGCAGCCGCTCGAAACCGAACTGATACCCGCCAAACCAAGCTGCCGAATGCTCATTGATAATATAGGTCAGCACCGGCGATGCTAAACAAATGAACGGCACAGCGCGGTCTATAACCGGACGTTTGTTGAACATCCCGAAGGCATACAAGCCCAACAGTGGCCCATAAGTGTAGCCCGCAATATCGAACACTGCCGTAATGACTTCCTTACTATTAACCTGCCGGAAGATCAGAATGACGACGTAAAACAGCAGTGAAAATCCAATATGAACGATGTATTTGATTCGTGACCGCTCAGCTTCCGGCTTCTTTTCAACGTTCATGAAATCGACGCAGAACGAAGTCGTTAGCGCTGTCAGCGCTGAGTCGGCACTGGCGTAAGTGGCCGCTGTGATACCTAGCAGGAACGTAATGCCCACTACTAAGCCGAGGTGATTCAGCGCGAGCATAGGGTAAAGATCATCGGTGCGGGCGGGGATTTCGATGCCTTCTCGTTTAGCAAAAACGTATAATAGCACCCCGAGTGACAGAAACATAAAGTTGACGAATACGAGCGTAACCGTAAACCAGAACATATTTTTCTGGGCCTCACCGATGTTTTTGCAGGTCAGGTTCTTTTGCATTAAATCCTGATCTAAGCCCGTCATGACAATGGCAATGAACGTTCCCGAAATAAATTGCTTGAAGAAATTCTTGGGGTCATTGGCATCCCAGAAAAACACCTTAGACATTGAATCATCTTTCACCGTCCGCACCAGCTCGCCAAACGATAAGCCTAATTCTCTGGAAATTAAGACAATCGTCAGTACAACAGCTGTAACCAAAAACACGGTTTGAAGCGTATCCGTGACGATAATAGTTTTAACGCCCCCTTTAAAGGTATAAATCCAAATCAGAAATATAGTAATCAGAACCGATACCTCAAACGGAATGCCTAAGGCATTGAAAAGAGCAATCTGCAACACCCCAGCGGCTACGTAGAGCCGAACCGCCGAACCTATTGTGCGGGCCAGCAGGAAAAAGCCCGCCCCCGCTTTGTAGGACCAAAACCCGAACCGTTGTTCGAGATAGCCGTAAATTGAGATCAGGTTTAGTCGATAATAGAGGGGCATCAGTACCGATCCAATCACAAAATACCCAACGATATAACCCAGCACAACCTGAAAATACGAAAAGCCGATTTTACCAACTGCGCCCGGTACGGAAATAAAAGTAACACCCGACAACGACGTACCAATCATGCCAAAGGCCACTAACCACCAGGGCGATTGCCGGTTGGCGGTGAAAAAAGCATTGGTGTCGGCTCCTCGGGCGGTGTAGAATGAAACAGCAATCAGCATCCCGAAATAAGCGATCAGGATGACTAAAGCGAGGGTGGTATTCATAGAGAATCAGGCAACTTTTCGGGCCGAAATGGAGTTCTTTTAAAGCAAGGCAATGGCTTTCAAAAGTGCCCATTTTGCCGTAAATTTGCTAAGTAAACACCATTTTATCTTCTATGCAACCTTTTGAAGAAACCGTTGTGGACGTGCTCGACGAAGTCGTTGAAACCGACGTTCATAACCTTGTGGTCTTCAACGACGAGGTCAACACGTTCGAGCATGTAATCGAAACGCTGATCGATGTTTGTAAACATACGTCCGAGCAGGCCGAGCAATGTACGCTGCTCATTCACTACAAAGGAAAATGTTCCGTCAAGAACGGCTCATGGGAAGAACTTGTGCCAATGCGCAACGAAATTTGCCGCCGGGGCATCAGCGCGGAAGTCTTAAATTAGTTAAGAATGATGAGTGAAGAGTGAAGAATAGCTGCGTAAACCGGTATTCTTTACTCTTCACTTTTAACTTATCACTAACCTCTTGGAGTATCCATCCAAACTTATAGAAGACGCGGTGAACGAGGTGTCGAAACTGCCGGGAATCGGAAAGAAAACCGCTCTCCGGCTGGTACTGCACCTGCTCAAACGCGATGAAGAACAAACCGAAACGCTGGCTCAGAGTCTAACGGCTATGCGTACAAAAGTTAAATATTGTCGCAAATGCCACAACCTGTCCGATAACGACTTGTGCACGATATGCGCCAGCAACAGACGCGACCAGTCAATAATTTGCGTGGTAGAAGATACCCGCGATGTGTTAGCTATCGAGAATACGGCGCAATATAAAGGGCTGTATCATGTGCTGGGGGGTATTATCTCACCCGTCGAAGGAATTGGGCCAAGCGATTTGCAAATCGATTCGCTCATAAACCGGCTGCGTGGGGCCGAAGCAGAACAAGTGCGCGAAATCATTTTGGCTATCAGTCCCACGATGGAAGGTGACACAACGGCCTTTTATCTTCAGAAAAAAATCAAGCCATTTAATCTCAAAATTTCCACCATTGCGCGGGGCATTCCCA
Organism: Spirosoma flavum; assembly: GCF_042686045.1. NCBI lineage: Bacteria > Pseudomonadati > Bacteroidota > Cytophagia > Cytophagales > Cytophagaceae > Spirosoma > Spirosoma flavum. The sequence goes on along the minus strand of NZ_JBHUOM010000023.1, from coordinate 32,483 downwards.
TCGGGGGCGATCTCGAATATGCCGATGAGGTAACGCTTGGACGAAGCATCATTAGTCGAATTGCCTACGACTAGAATGCTGTTGGATTCAGAAAAGTCCCTTTCTTTGTGTTTTCGACCTTAGACCTGTAACGATGGGTTACTGAACATTTGCCTGTCAGGTAGGTTTCGTTTTGACGGCTCTGTAGTTAAAGCCGTAATATCGAAGACTTGAGGTTAAAGATAAGTTATCGAAAAACATTGTTATTTCCCTATAAACCAACATTCGTATGAATCGCTCCGAGTTTATGAAATTGGCCTTTAGTGCATCGGCCGGTTTAATCGCCTTCCGATCCTTCGGCTTTTCGCCTGCTCAAGCCGAAGGGCCGTTTAAACTGGCTCCACTGCCTTACGACGCTGGTGCGCTCGAACCGCACATCGACAAGATGACGATGGAGATTCACCACGACAAACACCATAAGGCGTATGTGGATAACCTCAATAAAGCCGTCGCTGGAACCGATATGGCGAAGATGGACATCGAAGCGTTGGTTAAAAGTGTGAGTAGCACGACTCCGGCAGCTGTTCGGAACAATGCTGGTGGGCACTGGAACCACACATTCTTCTGGAACATTATGGGACCAGGTGCGGGTGGTGCGCCAAAGGGTGCGCTGGCCGATGCCATCAACAAAAAATACACGTCGTTCGATAACTTCAAAACCGAGTGGGGCAAAGCCGCAACGGGTCGCTTTGGTTCGGGCTGGGTATGGCTCATCAAAAACGGAAACGACGTTGAAATCATTTCGACCCCTAATCAGGATAACCCGCTAATGGCCTTAGCTGAGAAAAAAGGAACACCCGTTCTGGGTCTCGACGTTTGGGAACACGCGTATTATCTGAAATACCAAAATCGCCGTCCTGAGTACGTGACTGCATTTTGGAACGTAGTTGACTGGAACAAAGTCGGTAAGAACTTCGGCGCATAAAAGGTATATAAAAACTCTATAGAAGGGGTAAAAGGCGTAGGTTTTCCACTTACACTTTTACCCCTTTAATAATTTAGTAGGGTTCATTTTAGCATCGACACAAACGAATGCAGTTAACCAGCAACCGGTAGTTTTCGCAATCTTTTGTATTTTTGTGAAAATAGTTTACTCTATGGCAGGCGAAGAATTATACAACGAAATACCGTCATTAGATTTGGCGGATTTCACTTCAGGAGATCCCGAACGTAAGGCCCGCTTTGTGCAGGATTTGGGCCGGGCGTTTAACCAGATTGGCTTTGTTGCCATTCGTAATCACGGCTTAACCTCCGAGTTAACCAAGCAACTTTACCAGTCGGCTCAAGCTTTCTTCTCGTCGCCCGATACCCTAAAAAAGAAGTACGAGCACCCCGAATTGAATGGTCAGCGTGGCTATATCGGTAAAGGTAAAGAAACGGCCAAAGGCTTTAAAGTAGCTGATTTAAAGGAGTTTTACCATATTGGTCAACCAGAACCAGAAGGCGATATGCCCGGCAACGTGCTGCCCGAGGAATATCCCGAATTTGGCGACGCTACCTTGACGGCTTACCGGACGCTCGAAAATGCCGGTAAGCAACTTTTACGCGCTATTGCCCTTTATCTGGAACTCCCCGAAACTTATTTCGACGACAAAGTAAAGAACGGAGATAGTATTCTGAGGGCGTTGTACTATTTTCCACTCGACCCAAACACCACGCCGGACGGGGCCGTTCGGGCCGCTCCACATGGTGATATTAATCTCATTACGCTGTTGATGGGAGCATCGGCTGATGGCCTTGAAGTGCTCCGGCGTGATGGCAAATGGATTGGAATTACAGCCTTGCCCGATCAGGTTGTTGTAAATGTTGGCGATATGCTCGACCGGCTGACTAACCATAAACTAAAGTCCACGATTCATCAGGTTGTAAACCCGTCTCGCGAGAAAATGAACCAATCGCGTTATTCGATTCCGTTCTTTATGCACCCCCGCGCCAACATGGACCTGACCAGTTTGGATAGTTGCATTGATACTCAACATCCGAAGATTTACGTGGACATGACGGCTGGCGAATTTCTGAACGAACGGTTAATAGAACTAGGCCTTAAGAAATAGTCGGTTAGGGTTTAGGATGGTCAGGTATTGATGCAAGCCAATTGCCTGACTATATTTGACTAATCCTGACTTTTCGCCAATGCTGCCTTACCTGACGACCACCAAACCCGTGCGCCGAATACGCTACATCATCTTTCTGAGAGATGTGCTTATTCTGGCGTTGACGACCTTTGGTGGGCCGCAGGTTCATTTGGCCATGTTTTATGACCGGTTCGTACAAAAACGCCGGTACTTAACAGAAGAAGAACTGCTGGAACTAAATGCACTCGGGCAAGTACTACCAGGACCAACTTCCACACAGACCATTACGGCCATTGGTTTTAAGATTGGTGGTCCGAACCTCGCTTATATCACGTTGTTCATTTGGGTGTTGCCCGCTGTCAGCATCATGACAGCCGCCGGAATGGGTATCTATTACCTCGAACAACAAAAATTATCGCTGCAATTCGCCCGGTTTATTCAACCGATGGCGGTGGGGTTTATGGTGGTGGCAGGGTACCGGATTGGGCAGAAAGTTATTAAGAATCAGATTAGTCTGGCCTTGGCTATTACAGCCGCCGTAGTGGCCTATTTGTTCCGGTCGCCAGTTATGACGCCCATTGTACTTCTGGTTGGTGGGCTCACTACCGCGCTTACTTACGCCAAGCAGGAGCGAATGGAAAAGCAGCCCCTGCGTGTGCAGTGGGCTAACTTTTTTTTGTGGTTAGGCGTATTCATTGGGGCGGCCACGCTGGGGGCATTTACGCAGTCATTGCCGGTTCGGTTGTTTGAGAACTTTTACCGGAACGGCAGTTTTGTATTCGGTGGAGGACAGGTGCTGACGCCCATGCTTTACAACGAGTTTGTGGCCTTCAAGCATTATCTGACGCGGGAAGAGTTTTTGTCGGGCCTTGGACTAGTACAAGCCGTACCAGGGCCGGTGTTTGCCTTTGCGTCTTACATTGGTGCGCTTTCCATGCGCGATGCCGGTATGCACGGTCAGTTCTGGGGTAGCTTCGTCTCCACCGCCGGTATTTTCCTGCCGGGTACGTTTCTTATCTTTTTCGTCTATCGTTTTTGGGAACAGTTGAAACGCTACCGTGTGGTTCGTGCATCGTTGGAGGGTATTAATGCAGCCAGTACGGGACTTACTGCAGCAGCAGCCATTGCCCTTTTCGAGCCGATGGCTCCTTATTGGCCGTCGGTTGCAGTGGTGGTTCTTACGATTGGTATACTCTTATATACGAAAATTCCGTCTTATGTGCTGATTTTTGGAGGCTTGCTAGCAGGAATCTTATTATAGGGCTTTACCAGGGCCGATCTCGCAGAACTTACAACGATTGCCAGTTCCTTTCTCTGGAAAACGGAGAAGGTATTCGGGAAAGATTTGACTTTCCTAAAGCATTAGTCAATGAGTTTTCATCTTCACCTGAGCGTTACTATGTTGGGCGTCAGATAATCAATTTGTGCCTAACGCCGACACAGTATTTGTCGGGATCACATTTGCTGAATAATGGCTAAACCTCTTTAGTCGATCATTAAACTACATTACATTCTGATTTAGACGTATGAGCAGCAATATTACCATTCGGAACGATCTGAAAAATACTTACAAAGATGTTTATACGGATGAAACCCTTTCGGCCCTTTCTGCATTAACTCACGTCAACAAACGTATCAAGGAGGTCATGGCTACGCGGATGCAGCGAAGAGCAGCGCGTCAACAAAATAAAACACGAATTGACTTTCTCGATCCGGCGAGTACTATCCACGGAACAACCATCAACGTTCAGGATGCGCGAGAGGGCAAATTTGAGGGGTCAGTAATTCCCGCCGATTTGCAACGGCAATGGATTCAGGGAACTGGACCAGCGGCAAAACCCAATACGCCGGTCGAAAACAGTATCCGAAATGTAGCATATGCCCTGTTATCTGGTGCCGACGGCTGGATGTTCGACGGTGAAGATGCGCTAGGGCAGGTTACAACTATGTCGCTCGATAACCAGCGTAACCTGAAACTGGCTATTCATAAAGATCCGGTATTTTTGATCGTAGCAGCCAACGTGGCGGAGGAAATGAACCGCTGGTCGAGGTCCTTTTTAGGGCGGGACATTGTTAGTGACTGGGAAGAACAACTAAACTTCACTACCAAGATATTTCGGGCTCGTGGTCTTCATCTCGATGACCGTCACATTCGCGACGCGGATGGTGTGGCCATGGCCGCGTCCATTGTTGACTCGATGCTCTATGTGGTAAATAATTACAAAGCACTGCAAAAAGCTGGTTCGTCTATCGTATTATATCTACCCAAAATACAGACTGCCGAAGAAGCTGGTGTATGGAATGAACTGCTCAGTGGACTTGAAAACCACCTCGGTCTGGAAATCGGAACGATTAAGGTATATGTATTGGTCGAACAACTTGAAGCAACCTATCAGTTGATGGAAATTCGGGCCGCTCTCGGGAAGCATTTTGTGGGCTATAACACTGGACGCTGGGATTATATCAATAGTGTGTCTGATGCGATGGCGTGGGATAAGGACTTCATCAATCCCAATATTGAAGCCATTACCATGAAATATGGCTACATGCGTAATTACGAAGACCGCGTCCGCCGGGCCGTCAATACGCCTGATATCAATGGTAATTTTGCCTTGTGGCAGGGTGGAATGGAACCTGATATACCAGTTGGGTCAGCAGCGGGCGTTTCGGCTAGTATGAAAAAAGCAGTGGCTGGTGCCGAACGCGAACAGGGCGAAGGGGCTAGCGGGAAATGGGTTGCTCACTGGAAAATGGTTCACATCGTCAGACCTGTATGGGAGAAAGTTGGTGAAGCAAACCAACTGGGAAGAGAATTCGCCCGGCTAACTTACTCACAGCAGGATGCTGATGGACTGATTCTGATTGAACCGGCTCCAACCGATATTCGTGGTGCCCGTAACCTATTGAGTGTGGCCTTGCAATACGGAAATGCCTTTGGGCAAGGGATGCAGGCAGCCGCGTTGAAACCAGCCGATTTCTTTGGCAATGATGATATCTTATACTTAATGGAGGATATGGCCACTGGCGAAATCCGGTTAAGTATTCTCTGGGAATGGGCTCATAAAGGGGCAATTCTCACGGAAAATGATTCGGAAATTGATATAAAAGCCGGAGATGTTTTTTCTGAAACATTGTACAGAAAATTATTGGTTCAAGAGTATGAAAAACTACTAAATGCGGGGAATAAAGATGTTTATGATTCTTCGAAAACCACTACGCTACCCATCGCCCGCGAAATAGCTGACACCTACATTCTTAGCGGAACAAAACCTCCCTGGTTTATTGATTTACTAAACATAAACCTTAACAATACGAATCTTGATGTGGCTAAGAACAGGATCAACTTATACATGAATACGTTGGCGAAAGAGGGTACCCGCATCACCGAAAATCTTGATTTTTCGAAGTGACAGATTCCTGCTTATACCCCACGGTTTTATTTATGGTAATGTGATTTTGCTGTCTTAGCCTGATATAGGTTGTCAATTTTCACCTAAAATTGACAACTATGCAAGACCACATTCGCGACCTGTTGAGTCGCTTTCAGTACAGCGAGCAGATTTGATAGACCGCTGCTTTTCGCATCCTCTTTGGTGCAGAAGACATAAACCATGTGACGTTTATTGCTGTCCATCCAAATGGCCCTGACAGATCGTAAAGTTATCCGACTGGACTATCAGTCGCCTAACAGCCCTGAAACTACCTCTCGGCTGGTTGAACCGTTTGCCTTCATCAATCGGGTGGGGGAGAGTTGGTACCTGATCGGTTGGTGCCAGCTGCGGAAAGACTACCGGCTTTTTCGCTTTGACCGGATCCAACAGCTGTCGGTTACAGAAGCAACATTTGCCCCTCACAAAATGACGCTGGAAGAATATTTACTTAGGTATCGACATAAGCAGCAACCCCTGACATAAGGCTGTCATTTAGTATCCGTTACTTTGCCTTATCATCTAAAACCAGACGCACAATGAACGCTGATCAAACGCCAAAAATCAAGACGGTTCCCGATCACTATACCACCGTAACACCTTGGCTTATTTCGCCCTCCTCGGCCCTAGTAATCGATTTTATGCAAGCGGCATTTGGGGCCCAGGAAGTGCCTAACAGTCGCATCACCAACAACACCGGCGTGGTTATTCATGTTGTCGTTCGTCTTGGTGATGCGATGCTTCAACTCTTTGATACCCGCCCCGGATGGGGGCCTACGCCTAGTTTGCTCAACCTGTATGTGGACGATATTGAACAGGCTTATCAGAAAGCGCTGGCACTGGGTGCTACTTCAGTGACTGCCATCACGGAGCTGTGGTTCGGCGAAAAAGTGTGTCGTATTCTAGATCCTTTTGGTAACCTGTGGTGGATCAATCAGCGGATAGAGGATGTAGATTTTACTAATCCTGAGATTGGTAAGCGGGCCTCAACCCCCGAGGCCATTGCAGGGATTAGCTACATCCAGCAATCGTTAGATGAAGCGATGCTGGCCCAAAAGCATTTCTTCGCTACTAAGTAGCTGTGAGATAGTCAAGACTGACCATTATGCCCCAATTGGCTCAAAAGTATACAGTCATTGCACCCGACCTGCGCGGACTCGGAGACTCCGAAAAAATGTCCCACGGATACGACTCACTCACCCGCAGCGAAGACATTCATTAACTTATTCAACACCTTGGCTATTCACAGATACGCTTGGTGGGTCACGACTGGGGAGCGCAAGTGGCTTATGAATACGCTACTAAGCACGCCACGACCGTTACTAAAATAGTCGTTCTGGACGTAATCATTCCTCTAATTAAGGTGGGTCAGGCTCCGCTTTTTGCAAACGATAAACCATTATTGTGGTGGTTCCCCTTCCAGATGGTAGCAGATTTGCCCGAATTACTGGTAAAAGGGCGCGAAGAAATTTACCTGCGTTGGTTCTTCACGCATTCTACATTTACCCAATCGGCCATAACAGAGGAAGCTATTCGGGAGTACGTTCGCTGCTACTCAGCCCCTGGAGGAATGAAAGCGGGCTTCTCCTATTACCGAAGCCTGCTTAACAGCCCGACCGATTCAGACACGATGGGAGCCAAATTATCCATGCCTGCGCTGGTATTAGGTGGCGATCATGGCTTGGGAACTGCTAGTATAAAATCCGTAGAAACGTTGGCAAGCAAAGTCGATGCCCAACTAATTAAGAATTGTGGTCATTATTTAGCGGAAGAACAACCTGAGCAGTTACTGGTATATCTGCTCCCTTTTCTTGTGTCAGATCAGGATTAATTTAGGTTATATGAACTCAGAGTCAAATTTGTCTATACTCACGCCAAGGCGAACCTTTCCAAAACCAGAGATCCATCTGATGTCCAAAAGATCCACAGAGACATAGATGGATTTTACAGATAGCCGGGCCGTCCTATTATAACAGGGAGTAGGCTCTACCTTTAATACTCAATCATGCAAAATTAGACAAGTTCACTGTGCCGACTTATTAGACCATTTCAAGTTACAATTTCGGTTACTCTTGCATTTAAGATATAAATAGTACCTTCTGCCAGTATAGAGGCCAATGAACCAACTTCTGTGGCATATTCCGATGCGACACTAGCTGATTTCCAGTTACCAGTAGTTTTTAGTTTAGTAACTATCCCGGATATATAATTCACTTCAGAAAGGCTTTGGCCATTTAGAAATAGGCCGTATGCGACTGATTGTAGTTGAATAAATAAAATATTTATGAAGTGGACCACGATCTGAATAGGACGTTTTTTTGAACGGTTTTGGTAGCTTATTACTACAAGTTCAGTTAATGATGATCATTGACCTTTTCGTGAACGATAACAAATGAACTAATCTATGCAAATAGAGCAAAATAGGTCATATTTTAATTCTGATTGATAATCTGGCAATTGCCGCAACAAACTGTCTAGTGGATTTACTCTATTTTTACTGGACACGACTCGAATTAATCTTAATCTAGTGTCCAGTAAAAATAGAGTAAATCCAGTCAGATTTCGGGCTGGAAGCGTAAATGTAGCAACCTGAAGCTACTAAACACTTTTTGTTCTGAAGTAAGCGGTAGGTGAGAGGGTAAGAACAGCTTAACCGTAGATAGTATTGATAAACTGCCTGACACTCGTCGGTTTCCTGCCTAAAAAAGACGCTAACGTAGTATCTTCTACATCTAAGGCGCCCTGTGCTTGAGCCACAGCCCACATCATAAACATTCCTATATACAAATCGGGCACACCTGCTTTTTTCAGAATGGATTCAAATTCATCTACCGGTGGAGATGTATACGTGATTTCTTTCCCGAATGTAGCAGACAAATCGGTGGCTATTTCGTCGAAAGAAATCGATTCCGTATTGGTCAAGGCGTATATCTTATTTTCATGTCCATTAGTAGCCAACACATGAGCAGCGGCTTCAGCCAATTCGTCCCGAAGCACCCAACTAGCTTTACCTGACTGGGCAGGAAACAGGATAACCCCTGTTTCAGCTACGTTGCCGCCGACAAAAACTGGAATCATCTCCAAATAAATGCCGTTTTGCAATATAGTATAGGCAAGGCCACTATTTTTTAGAAACAGTTCTGACTCAACATGAGCGTTTTGAAAAGCGGCTATGGCCGTTTCGTCAAACGTTGGTTTTCTGACAAAAGAGGTGTAAACGATATGCTTAATGTTTGCTTGTTTGGCGGCTTTAATCACATTGATGTGATGAGCTGTTCGGTTTTCAACCGCACCTCTGTCATTGCTGGACACCAATAACAGCTTATCAACACCCGTAAAAGCGTTCACTAAAGAATCGTAGTCCGTGTAATCACCAACTCGTACCTCAATTCCTTTCTCTTTTAGGCTTTGTGCTTTTGCGGCATCTCTAACTAATGCCGCCATGTCAGCAGCCCTAACGCCTTTGGTCAATAAATGGTCAATGGTTTTAGCTCCCAATTGTCCTGTTGCCCCTGTTACAAGAATCATAGTTTGTGTTTCGTTGAATGTGATGCAAAACTAAATTCGTTATTGGTGCTAAACGATATACTTTTGTATAGTAAGTCTATAATCGTCTGATTATGAGTAGTTTTAGAGAGTTGATAGAACAGGCAGAGGTGAATCAGTGTCCCCGACAATTCACCCTTGCCTTAAAAGACACGATGAATGTTGTAAGCGGCAAATGGAAACTGCCCATCATTGCCGCCCTGTTTTATCAAAAAAACAGGTTTAAAGATTTGTTGGACAGCCTAGAGGGGATAACTCCCAGGATGTTATCAAAGGAGCTAAAAGAACTGGAGATCAATGGTATGATAGAACGTAAGGTAACCAATCACCCCCCTGTTTTAGTGGCGTATAACTTAACAGAATCCGGCAAAAATATTATTACTGTTATTGATGCCATGATTGACTGGGGCTTAATGCATAGAAAGGGCGAGATGAAAATGATCTAGTTCAATAATCATAGTTGAGAATCTGTCAACTGAACAAAATCTGTTGACATGGTACCTACTGATGGGGTAGATATTCAGCGACTCGTATATCGCCCTTGTCCAATTGCAGCAGTTCGATGTGCTCCCGTGTTTTCTCGGCGCACAAAATTAGGCCAATCGGCGAAGCTTCGCCTTCTAACATTTCATACTGTTTCAACCACCCCAGATAGAGTTCCATTTGACCTTTACATGCTGCCTTGAAGCGACCTAGCTTTAAGGCAATAGCAACGAGTCTCCGTAATCGACTTGTCGTGTCCGGTGCAGTTGTATTTTTCCTTCCCTTTTCAAGTTTAACTTTAATTAGCTTCTCTCACTGGAATGGCTCAAAGTCTTGAAATCAAATGTAGTCAAGTGAAGTATTGCGGTGCTAGCATTGTCCAGTTATGCTGCAAGCATAACTAGTGGTGGTGCTGACTACCCTGTGGAGGCAGACCAGCCGTTTATAGACCAATCATTTACCGTTTAATCGAACCGCCTGGCAATCGTGTCTCCGCTTCTGTCGGACCTACGAACTGATGCCGGCTCAATCTGATTCGTCAGCAGCGTTAGGGGGGACGTAATTCATGGGAGGCATTTGCAACAAAAATACGCTGGAGTTCAAAGGATGAAATTCGGTCGAGCATCTGGTTAAATGTATATGCCAGCCGACCTAGTTCGTCTCTATCATTACTGGTCGTCAATCGGGTATCTAAATTCGATATGGTGATCTGATCGATCTGATGCATCATATTCGAAATGGGCCTAATTGATCGTTTGGCAAAACCTGGCTCAGTATGATGACCATTAGGAAAGCCACTAAAAATGAAGCTCCCGACACAAAAATAGCTTCTTGCGTTTTGCGTATCCCGTAATCATCCACCGCGTAGCTAACGATCTTATACGATTGACCCTGATATCGAAACAACAGACCTACCCCAGGTGCCGACTGTCTTTTAGCGCCACCTCGTGCTGTTGACCAATTTGATCAAGTAATGTCAATGTGATGAGGAAGGCAGGAACCAGGTGCTCCCGATTGTCGAGCTCCCCGCTGTCATAGAGCAGATTATTCCGCTGATCATGAATAGCGACTCGTCGGTCGGAATAAGCTGTGTACGTATCCTTGTCAATTCGCCGAAGCAGAGGTTCGTTGATCGACTGTTTTTCGAGCAGTAGGTGGGTCATGGGAATGCCCCGGCTCTTAAGCTTTGTCAGAAAGTCTTCCTGTTTCGAGAGCGAAAAATAGTAATAGAAATTAACTAATAATAGTAACAGAATCGGCGATACGACGGCAATAAAAGTCAGCGAGAGTTGCGTGCGAAGTGTCATCGGCAGCTATAAGTCGTGGGACTCCTTCTTGATAAAGCCAATACCTTTTCGAGTGTGAATCAGCTTGTTGGGAAAGTCTTTATCGATTTTTTTACGAAGTGAATTAATGCACACATCGATCAGATCCGTACCCGTGTCGAAACGAATGTTCCAGACATGCTCGGCTATTTCATTTCGGCTAAGCATCGTGCCCTAATTCCTCAGAAAATACTCCAACAGCGCAATTTCCCGGGGGTAACACGAATGGGGTACCCAGCTCGACTGACTGTTTTTTTGCGTAGGTCAAGCACTAAATCTGCAATTGTTAACCGACTGATATTGAATGGACTACCAGCCTGATGGGCCCATTTTCGAATGGCCTGAATTCAGGCGAGGAGTTCAGTTAATTCAAAGGGTTTCATCACGTAGTCATCCGCTCCGGCGTCAAAATCAGCTAGCTTGTTTTCGATGGTACCCAGCGCCGTCAGCATAATGATGGGCAGATTAACATTACGGGTACGAATTTCCCGGCATAGGGCAGAGCCACTTACGTCAGGCAGGTTGACATCTAGAATGACCAGATTAACTTCGCTAAAATCAATTGCCCGGCGGGCAGCCGCCCCACCAAATGCCACAGCGACTTGAAAACCAAACTCTTTGAGGCCCCTTTTTAAGGATATAGCCAATTTAAGCTCATCTTCAACGATCAGAATTCGCAAAGGTATTACCGGACTTAGATACTGATTTTGTCGAACAAGTTATCAGTAAGAGTGCCATTCTCAAAAATTGCTACCCGGAAAGCCGAATAGCTAGCGCCTATGGTTTTAGTTGCGCATTTGGCATTACATTATTTGCGGCCACAGGTAACAACCGTATGGATTCGGCTACTTGTTCATTCGGGCTAAAATTGCTTTCATTTCAGCAATCTCGCGTTCCTGCGATTCAATGATTCCCGTTGCCAATTTACGTAATTCCGGGTCTTTCAGCGCAGCTGCCCTACTAACCATAATTGCTGAGGAGTGGTGCGGAATCATGGCTTTCATATATTGTTCGTCATTCACAAAAGTCTGCGTTCGTAGCAGAATAAACACCCCAATAAACGTGACAATACTAGCGCCTATGATCAGACCGTTTGTTCGCCTGTTTTTATACATTGATCCCATGAAAGCCAACATGATCAGTGCCATGGGAGCTACCATCAGTATGGTCATATAGAGCCGGGTAAGACCAATATAGACATGGCTGAACTGGTCCACGTTCAAGTACATAACCGCCTGCATGACAATGTAGGAAACGGCGAGCATTAGACCGAATTTTCGGTAACTCCTCTGTTGCATATTCATGTTCTTTTCCATACTATTATCTCTTGTTGAGTAGAGTGTATAGGCATTATATTTTCAGAGGTCACCGACCAAGGTTAACTACAATTTCTGGAAGGGGTATATTTGTTATCGTTTGGTCGTCAATATGACTTGGCCGTCTGGATTTTGAACGTCTGCATTGTCTTCAGCCGTAATGTAAACTGTTTTTGGTTCGTTTATGGCGGTTGCCTTTAGGGATGCTTTTAGCGCCTTGCCATTCGGCATCAATTGGCCTAATTTTTTAGCTGAATTCTCACTTGATTCCATCCAGACGAGGTACGTGTTTTTGGCTGGACTTAGATTTTTAGGCTCAGCCAGGTTTTGCACGTTTACGTCAATGACATAATTCTTGTTCTTATCCTTTTTTATGTTTACTGATCCGGTTGCTGCCGGAACAATAGCCGACGTAACAAAAGTCATTTTAGGGGTACATGAATTGAGTACTATGATCGTAAGCAACATCATAGAGACCGTGTGAATCGTTTTCATTGTTTTAAGACGTTTATAAGTAGAGAAAAAATACCAGAAAGGAAACGGATGTTTAGGCGTGTAATTCAGGATGGAAATAGGTGTCGTTCGGACTAGCCAACGGCTTTTGACTTTGCAGGTGGTCGGGATAGAACGGCAGGGCCGTCAGGCTGATTCTCCAATAAGACCACCGTGTGTGGGAACGGCATGTCGATACTCGCTTTATCCAGCGCCAGCTTAATGCCCGTCGCCACCTGATCGCTCACTTTCAGCGCATTAGCCTGCTGGGATTCGACCCAGAAATAAACGGTCAGATTCACCGACGACCCGGCCAGTTCCGTTACGTACACCCAGGGGCCAGGCTCTTTCAGGACGCTCTCAATGCCCGCCAGTACGTCGTGAATAACTTGCCGGGCTTCTTCAATGGAATCGGGATAGCCAATGCCCACCACAAATTTTATGCGACGTTTAGGATAGGCGGTTCGAACCAGGATCGAACTCGTGTATACATCGCCGTTCGGCAGAATGGCCCGCTCACCATCGTAGGTTTTGAGCCGCGTAGAACGCATGTTAATCTCTTCGACAGTTCCTTCATACTCCTTGACTTTTATCTGATCGCCAACCTTGAAAGGCCGACGCCACAGAATCAGAATGCCAGCAAAGAAATTCTGGAGAATATCTTTAAAGGCAAAGCCAATAGCCACTGAGGTAACGCCCAGGCCCGCAATAATGTCGCCGGGCTTAAAGGACGGAAAGACAACCACGCAGGCCGCTAGAAAGCCGATGATGGTAATGAATGCATTGACAATACGGCTCACCAGGCTGGCCAGCGTGTCGTCGATAGAGTGGTTCTGAACAGCCACTTTATTGATAATTTTCTTGACACCTTTTCCCAGCAGCCAGAACAGCATAAACACAAGCGCGCCAACGATGAGGTATGGCAACCGTTCGACGGTCCCTTTCATAAAGTCACGAACGGTATGCCAGAATAGGGTAATGCCGTCATTGAACGTAAACGGGGGCTCGTTGACACCATTTGGCTGGAGAAACAGAAACGCGGAGTAGGTCAAAACGAGTGGAATTAGTTTGCTACTGACGAATCAGGCAAGATGGGAGCAGACTTATAAAACATGATTAGCGTACCGAGCCGTTTGTTGGGTGAGGTAACAGGAGCCGATAATTCATAAAGTACATTTTCCTTAAAATAAATATCCTGCTGTTGAAGAAGATAGGCTGGAAAACGGCTGGCGAAGGCGATACCCTGGTTTTTCTTATTGGTTGAAATTGTCACTTGCCCGGCAGGGTCAACCAGCAACATTTCCTTGATGCCCCGGTCTTTGATCAGTGTGTTGAAGTACTCATTGATTTCGCCGGGTTTGTTGTGAAGTAAGGCGTTGCGAACCGCCCAAACAAAGGTTTTCATACCAAACTGGAGTTGTTGCTGGTCGTTGGTAAGTTGATTTTTTCGTATGGTTTCGCGTAACTGGCTTCGTTCCTGCTCGAATTCTTTATTTGAGGCTATGTTCTTATAGAGCAAATAGCCCACACCCAGAACCAGGAGGATGATAACGCCGTAGAGTATATATAATGTGTTTGAGCCGGATGGAAAAGTGGGTTGGTGCGTTCGTTGGTCGGTAGCCATCGTAAAAGGTTTATGATAAAAGATTCATGGAGTTTTGTTTCCTGCATGGATATAATGTTTGCCGAGTTAGCGGCCAGTCAAAGCGAATGCCAAGAGGTAAAGAAGCGCATAAAACAATGATCCATCTGAATTGGGAAACCGTCGTTTCATGCGCTTCGATCCGTTAATACTTATCGGCTCGGCCCTATCCGTGTATTTTTCGAAGATCAGGTTTTGTACTTACTGAAATCGGTATTCACTTTTTTGTCGGTGTCCACCGTTACATTCTGAACCTGTGTCGGCTGGCCACTAGGAATAAACCGGGGGCAATCACTAAACTTTTCATACTTATTGAGTATTGAAATGAGTTTTTTTCTTTCCACCGGACTAATCGTAGGCTGGTTTGTCGATGTTTGGCTTGTCGTTCGGGTTCCGATTCGGATTCATGACCCGCACGTTTTCACTCGGCTCGTCGGGGCCGTCCGTGTACTTATCCCTCAGTTCTTCATTGGGAAGTTTTTCATCGGGTAAATCACTGACGGGTTGTTCACTGCTAACCCCACTGTGCCCTTCGGCCGACTGGTTTTCCAGCCCATTGGGCGAAATGGCCTGTTTGGCCCGGATAATGTCTTCTCTATCTTCGCTTTCCATATCGTGATTGACTCGTTTAACTATAAGTTAATTATGCTATTCAGGTTATACTGGTTGCTCAGTTAAGTCATCCGCTGATTCGGCCTTCTGCTGGACTCGTCGCTGCTTTTTTTATGCCACGGCAACGGGACTACCGTAGACGTAAAATACACCTTCTGCCGCAGCTCACGGGCCAATGACTACTTGTTATCGAGCTTATCACCCGCTTTATCAAAGGCGTCGCCAACGGAACGTCCTGCTTTCCTGAAGCCTGCTTTTACGTCCTGCCAGGCATCGGCCGTTGCATTTTTAGCGACATCAATATCTTTATCCAAGTCCTGGCGCTCTGTTTTTAATTTATCTACTTGTCGGCTCATTGTCTTGTCTGCTTTGTTGCTTTTATCATTCATCTTATCGGTTAGCTCGTCGATTTTCTGATTGAGTTTGTCGCGTTGCTCCTCCATATTAGCTACGGCTTTAGACCGCTCCGTCTGGAGATCATCAGATACCTGATCGGCTGCGTCTTTGGTGTCTGCCTCTATAGCGTCGCCCGTATTTTCAACCGCTTTTTCGGTTCGTGACTTATCCTCGCGACTGTTTCAGGCTTGAAAGCCATAACGTTGGTATTAAGTTGTAGTAATTGATTGTAAAGTACGGATAGTCGTATTGGAAAGGACTTAAGTAATGCTTATAAAGTGCTTAGAATTAATCTTTTCTGGTAAGTAGCCGGCAGAATATACTGCAATTAAAAAAAACAGAAACGATCCCGAAATCGAAACGCTACTTGTCCCAAATAGGCGGTTTTTGTTTAAATAACGCCCGATAAATGGACTGTAGTCGCGCCAGCTTCAATCCAGTAGGCCAGTAACAGCGATAATTGTTTTGATGAATTCTTCCATCGGTACATCCTCAGCCGGGCCATGTTTCCATAAGTTTTCTATACAACGCCCAAACCTCTTTCTTTTCATAGTCCGTGGCCAGCGTCTGCCCTGCGTAGGTCATCAATAGCGAAGCCTGTAGACGCAAGATCGGTTGACGGTCGTCGGAGCAGGCGGCTGAGGCCACTAGCGACAGTGCCCGCAGTAAACGCCGAAATACAGCGTGGTTGCCTTTGGCATTAATGCGAGGCAGGTCAAACGCCAGCCGTACATAATCATCAAAATCTGTACTTCGTACCAGCACGCGCAGGTGCTTCCCATCGGAGCGCAACCGCGCAGGAAACTCCCGTCGAGCCAGTCGTTCGCCAACGGCTCCCAGGTAATCCACGGCCATAATTGCGGTCGTCGTGTCGTTGATGCCGGGGGAGAGGGCTTTCAGGGTAATATCAACCAATTGCTGAATGCCGAACGCTACGTCCTGCTCCACGTTTCGGTGTCGCCCAATACTGACATAGTCCATCAGGTCATTTGGCCAGTCAGCTTCGTCAGGTTCAGGCCGTTCCATACCGCTGCGAACACTAAAGAGCAAAGAACCTTCGCCGATAAAGGCGCCCATCTCTTTCTCAATCCGTAGAACTACATGGTGCCGGGTTGCCCAACTCAGTAAACCATCTGTGTTAATCTGCTGGAGATAGCCCGTCTTCTTCGCAAAAACGGGTCGCCAGCCAGCCTCCTCATCAGCATAGGCCAGGGCCGCTTTTGCTTTCTCAGGGTCGTCGATAGGCTCCCCAAACTGATCGGGGAATAACTCATCAATAGCTTTGTTAGTTTCGTGGAAAATGTGCTGGACAATCGTGCCGGTCTGGAGTGATTCAGCGATATGATGAATAAAGAAAATCAGGGCCGCCACGCCCCCCAAGGCAAGCAGCAGTCCCACCAAAACCGCCGTTGAGGGCACAAACTTAATCTCGTCGGTGCCTCGAATGGTACCCAACACAATCAGGCAGTAAGCAAACACCCCGACGAAATAGCCCATGACAACCTGATTGACCCGGTCGCGCATGAAATTGCGCAGCACCCTGGGCGAATATTGACTACTCACCTGGGAAATCGTGGATAGTGTCAGGGAGAAGGCCAGTGCCGCTACCGTCAGCATGGAGCCCGAAATGGCCGATAGCATCCCTCTGGCCCCATCGGCACCTGACGCGAATAGCAAGGGGAACCGTTTTTCGCCGTGCCAACTGGTATGGGTATCAAACGCCACCAGTCCGTAGGCGAGTCCGAAGGAAGCCAGGACCATCAGGCCCGGTACAAACCAGAGGGATTCCTGCAATTGCTGCCAATACTGGCGAAATCGGGTCGGCATAAAAAGGGCATGGATCTATTGAGTCAACCAGAGCCGCAATTATCGAACAATTGGGCCTTTGGGGGAGTCGCGCTGAAGTACCTTGTTAATCGAATACACCACCCCGTTCGTGGCTCTGACATCGGCTTGAATTACATCGGCCACGGTACCACGCCCGTCTTTCACCGTGATATCATTGCCCTGTTTATGAATGGTTAAAATCTGGCCCGTCAGGTTGGTTAGCGTCTGACCGTCTTTCAACTGGTCTGATGTTATCCGACCTTTTACAACGTGGTAAGCTAGTAGGTTGATAAGCCGATTTTTGCTTGATGGTAGTAATAGTTCGGACAACGAAGGCTCTGACAAAGCCGAAAACGCGCCGTTATTGGGGGCAAATACAGTGTAGGGCCCCTTGCCCGATGCCTGTTCAGTTAAACCTGAGGCTTTCAATAACTGGAGTAGGGTCGTGTGGTCGGGCGATTTGGCCGCACTGAACGCCAGATTGGTGCCGGTCTTTACACCACTAGCCTTAATTGTTGCATCTGGTGAGGCCGATGAGGGCAGGGTCTGGGCCGTAACGGGGTTATTCAAGAATACAAGTAGGCCTCCGGTGAGGCAAAAAATAACCGAATAAGCGAGTTTCATAATCAACCGATTTTGTTAGGTAATACATGGGCAAACCAAACGGTCGGCTATGGTTTTAACCTTGTGGCAGGTTGATTGTTTTTCTGCCTACTGGCTATACCATTATTCCCAACCGCCACCCAATGCCCGATACAAATCCGTTAGGGCCAGGAACTGAGACTGTTTGGTGGTGATCAGGGCCAATTCGTCTTCCAGTACACTCCGTTGGGCGGTGATCACTTCCAGATAGGACGCATATCCACCCCGAAACAAATCATTTGATGTCGAGACGGCCTGTTCTAAAACGGCTACTTCCTGCACCTGAAGATCGGCGACAGTCCGATAATTCTCGACGCCCCGCAAACTGGTCGTTACCTCACTGAAACCCGTCAGAATGGTTTGCTGATACCGATACAGCGATTCCCGACTCTGGGCCACTGACTGCTGGTAATTGACTTTCACAAAGCGCCGGTTCAGGATGGGGGTCGACAAACCACCCAGCAAACCCGCAGCAATGGAAGCCGGATTAAACAGCACACCTGTTCGGAAAGCGTTCAGTCCTAAGTACGCCGTCAGGTTCAGGCTGGGCAGAAACTCGGCACGGGCTATCTCAGTATCGATATTAGTGGCTTGCAGGGCAAGCTCCGCCTGCCGGATATCCCTTTACATATGAGCCGGATCAGGATCAATACCGCTGCACTCACGGAGCCATTTTACGTAATCATGGTATCAAGATGGCGGGTGGGTATGGTAACTACCGCTACATTACCAGCTTCAGCGCCTGCCAAAATTGTCCTATCAAGGAAAGTTGTTGTGGAAATCGAGATCGTAAATCACTCAGTGAGACCATGTATTATCGGGAGTATGAGCGGATGGAAGCTCGTTTGACGAGTAAGAAAGGGAAGCGGCTGAAAAGGCGACGTAGTGCGGTGGTTGAGCCAGTTTTCGGGAGCTTAATAAACTACTTTGGAATGCCGCACCGGCGGCCCTGTCGATCTCCTGGCAGAGGGAAAGATAGTGCTCACAAGCGGATGGTGATGGCGGCAACGGCCTACAATCTCAAGAAGTGGCTGTTGGCTAAGCGCTGGCCTAAAGTGGTTACTCAAGTGTTGGCTTTGTATCCAGATAACTCTTTTTTTGCCCTTATTGGATGGGCTACTGCAATGGCTTTCTCATCGTCAAAAGGGTTGTGCATCAGTCACGGACGCTTAAATGAACGGTTTTTATAGCTGATTATGACAAGTTTAATTAATGATGAGAAGTGGCCTTTTTGTGAACGATTACAAACGAACTGACTTATATAAATCAAAAACTATAAGTTACATTTTAAACACTGATTAATTACCTGACTATTGACGCAATAGATTGAAGAGGTCAAAATGAATAAAAAGGGCTTCTTTTCACTTCTGTTCGGTTCGAATCACGCCCAATTGCTCTAAGCTATGCAACTAGTTGGACCCCGTGCGCCGGTCTGTTTGTAACCGATTAACCAAATAGTCAATGTTACTGTACGGGTACTCGAATAAGACCTCAACTAACTCGTTACTACATACTTTTGGAGCTTGGCTACAAATTTTTTCAATCGTCTGGTCAACAAGTAGTTGTGTAAGAGTAATCTGCCTAATCGCTCGGCAGACGATTAGGCAGATTACTTGCAAGATGAAGACTATCAAGTCCGACCAGTTCTGCTTCGTTCGTACGAACCTCTTTTTACCAACTATCAATGATAAGCCGAGAGCATACGAATTATCACTGTTAACTGACTTTATAGCTTTCTATCGACATTTCCAGTAGCGCATAACTCAAACTTTTTCCGTGGGTGTCCATAGTAAGTGAGGTTGTCACGCCACCTGTCAATGCCTGCTGGCAGACAAAATGAAGCGCGGGTAAGTCCGGTAATTCGTACCGGGTGATCTCGCCCGCTACAATATCGACCAGATGTTGTTTGACGGCCTCCGCCGTAACCTGAGCGCAAAGCAAGGGATAATCGTCAACCTTGTACGGAATGAGCGAGAGCGTTAGCGTATTGCCTTTATCACCCGCCCGGCTGTGAGCCATGTCGTAGAGTTTGATAATCATGCGTGAAATAGTGTTACCTGTGGCGTTAATTTGTTGCGGTCCATGAGCGTTGAGACGATGCCAACCACTTCATGAATGTATTTACGGGCACCACCCCCACCAGCGGGTCCGTTGGTATAGAGGGCTTCGACTTCTTCGCCAACCAAAGCCGCCTGTTGCGCTGTAGTAGCTTTTCCGGCTACGCGGAGCCGAATCTCGTAAGGGTCAGAGTACTGACCAAAGTTGGTTCGGTGCACCGACGTACTACCAATGTAGTCGACTCGCAGATCGGTGAACCGGTCTTGTAGCCGCTCCTGGATAATGGTTCCGGCCAGTTTCGCGCGGGCAAGGGCATTTGAGCCGGCGTATGAAATTTCGCCTTCGCCAATAAAACCGCCTTCGTAACCTACGCTCACTTTCAGGGTATTGGACCGAGCGGTGCCCTGCCCATCCGTGACCCGGACCTGATTTGGTCCAATTTCTACCAACTTTACCTGCATAAAGTCAGCCACTACATCGGGGGTAATATAGCGGCTGGGGTCCATCACTTCGTAGAGCAGTTGCTCTTTGGCGGTCGCCAGACTCAGCATTCCGCCCGTACCGGCTACTTTACCAAAAATGGCTGCGCCATCCGGCGAGACATCGGCAAAGGGGTGGCCCAGATGTGCCATATCAGGTACGTCTTTTCGGCCCGGATCAGCGAAGTAGCCACCCGTAAGCTGCCCCGCACATTCCAGTAAATGTCCGATGACCGTACCTTGTCCAATGCGATTGTAATCATCAGGCGACCAGCCGAATTCATGAACCAGCGGGCTTAAAAATAGTGACGGATCAGCGACGCGACCCGTAATGATGATATTGGCATTCGTTGCCAGCGCGGGTAAAATAGCATCGATGCCCATGTAGGCGTTAGCCGAAACAAGGAGCCCCGAATCGGTTAGGGGCTTTCCCGTTTCCAGAGCCGTTTCGTTACCCGACAACAGGCTGAACACATCGTCGCCAGTGACAGCTGCTACCGTTACGGAAAGCGATAATCGTTGGGCGATTTTGACAATTTTTCGGGCAGCCGCCAGCGGATTAGCCGCGCCCATGTTGGTGATCAGGCGGACCTTATTGGCCAGTAAATGCGGTAGTAACATGTCGATTCGACGTTCCAGTAAGGGGTCGTAGCCCAGCGTGGCATCCTGCCGTTTTCGTTTCTGCGCCAGTGCGATGGTGCGTTCGGCCAGGCATTCCAGCACCAGGTAGTCTAACTCGCCTTGCTGAACTAGCACGAGGGCTGGTTCGAGCCGGTCGCCGGAAAAACCAGCCCCACACCCAATTCGAATAGAGGATTTCATAAATGAATCGAGCCGGTTAAGAGAGCTGCCAGCGTCATAACGACGGTTGTGCCAAAGGCCCATTTGAGAATAAATTTCTGGTGATCGCCTAAATCGACTTCGGCCAGACCAACCAGCAGGAATGTCGAGGCTGTGAGTGGACTTACCGGAAACCCAACTGTCATCTGGCCTAGCAGCGCGGCCCGGCCAATTTCCAGCGGGTCGACACCAAACTGTGTGGCGGTCTGGCTCAGGATCGGAACAACGCCGAAATAATAGGCATCAGGCGTGAAGAGCAGACTGGCGGGCATGCTCGTGAGGGCCGTCAGCGTGGGTAGCCAGGCTGCGTGTTGCTGGGGAATCAGCGAAACGACGGATGTTGCCATGGCGTCGATCATTTTGGAGCCGGTCAGGATTCCCGAAAAAACACCGGCCGCAAAGATCATACTCGACACCATGAAAATGTTGTTCCCGTGGCTTCGGAACACTTTCTGCTGATCGGGTAAGCGGGGGTAGTTGATCAACAGCGCGACGACAGCCGCCGAAATAAACAGCGCCGGTGCGGGTACCCAGCCTTTCATGAGGGTTGTGATGAGGCCAACCGTCAGGATGGCGTTGAACCAGAATAGATTAGGGCGACGGAATTGTCGTTGCTCATAGGTCAGATTTTCGTGATGAATGTAACGCAGTTCGATAATGCCCAGACGTTTTCGCTCTTTCAATCCGAACCAGTAAGCCACAAAAAGTACCCAGCAAATGCCCGCTATAATCGCTGGAATATTCGGGTTGAACAATTGCGCGGCATCAGTTTTCAGCGTCGAGATAGCCCGTGCCGAGGTGCCGGACCAGGGCACCAGGTGCACCGGTCCAACACTCAGCGCGACGATCCCCGACAGCATCAACGGCTTGATACGTAACTGTTTATAGATGGGCAGAAAAGCTGACATCACGATCATAAACGTAGCCGTTCCATCACCGTCGAGGTGGACAATCATGGTCAATACCGCCGTTCCCAAAATAACTTTGAGCGGGTCGCCTTTCACAAAACGGATGATGGCCGCAATGATGGGATCGAACAGGCCGACATCGAGCATCGTCCCGAAATAAAGTACGGCGAACATGAGCAGAATACCCGTCGGCGCTACTTGTTTGATCCCTACCAGAATCATCTCGCCCAATTCTTTCGGACCAAATCCGGCCAGAAAGCCCATGATGACCGGCACCAGCACCAGTGCCGTTAGGACGGACAGACGCTTGGTGATAATCAACACCAGGAAAACGGCAATGGTGGTAAAGCCAAGTAGTGAAAGCATATGGCATATAGGTGAGTGAGGTTATTTTTGACAGAATAGGCAGAATTTTAGCCAATAGAAATCTTGTCGATCCTGTTAATACTGTCGAAATGCATCTACAGCGACTTGCCCGTAGCGATCTGCAACAGTTCCTTGTCCGGATGGTTTTTCACCTGATTCGTATTGTCGAGTATCATGGTCGCCCCATTTTCGGGCGTGTAGGCGGGCCAGGTTGGTAAGCCTTTGTGGTTCGGATTGCCCGTTCTGGCAAATGAAATCCAGGCCTGGCTCATTTTATCGGCCAGCGTATGAGCGGCTTTGCCACCGCCCGTCATTTCTTCGCAGTAGTCAATGTTATTGAACACAAAGGGGAGTTCCATACAGTGCATGGCTTTGTAGATACTATCCATTACCGGCGACTGCCAGGTAAATAGATACATGTACACCGGAGCCGCCCCCGGAATGGCTTTTGCATTGGCCTGCTGAACCGTGAGCGGACGGAAATTGACGTCAATGTCTGTGTAATCAGACGGTTTAACCGTTTCGGGATACGCCTTCTTCACTGCTGCGATATAGGTTTCTGCCTTATCGCCATATTTTTTCTGTAGGTTGGCCCGGGCGCCTTCCATCGTCAGATCGCGGGTGCCCGGCATGAAGGGCGTAAACTCATTTTTGGTTGATCCTACGAGCAGCGGAATCGTTTTCGACATGGCTATCGCGGCTGGTTCGATGGGCTGATACAGCAGAAAGCTTCCATCATGAACCGGTCCCCAGCCCAGGCCGGCGATTGGCTTTCCGTCGGCTTTCAACTTCTCGGCCACCGTACGCATGGCTTTTCTGCTGGCCGCATTCAGCCGTTCGTACGGTACTTTTTGCAGTGAATCAATCTGGTTGGGCTGTAGATTTAATTCAGCAAGCAGGGCTGCACTTACTTTCCTGGCCAGATCGGTTTCGGTAAAGCTGGTGATGTAACTGCCACTCTGAACAATGGCTTTGTGAAACAGGCCCTTCGCGGAAGGAGCATTCATGAGGCTGGTTACTTTGCCGCCCCCGCCCGACTGGCCGAAGATGGTTACGTTTGCGGGATCCCCCCCCAACTGAGCGATATTCTGCTGCACCCACTGCAAGGCCGACACCAAGTCCATCAGACCCGCATTCGCAGCGTTTTTGTACTTATCCCCGTAGGCCGACAGATCCAGAAAACCCAGCACGTTTAAGCGGTGATTGACCGTAACGACAACCACGTTCCCTTTTTTGGTCAGGTTTTCGCCATCGTACGACGGTAGCTCAACCGAAGAACCGGCCGTAAACCCGCCCCCGTGTAGCCACACCATGACGGGACGCCCTTCAGTAGTGCCTTTTTTGTTGCCGTTGATTTCGGGCGTCCAGACGTTCAGGCTTAGACAGTTTTCGTTGGTGTAGCCCCAATTGTGTTGAAACGGGAATTCAATCTCATCGTAGGTTGTCGTGGTTACGTCCATTGGGCAAACGGGCCCGTAGGTCATTGACGAGCGAACGCCCGTCCACGAATCGGGTTTCGTAGGGGCCATAAAGCGTTCGGCCTTGGCGTAGGGAATTCCTTTGAACGTAAACGTGCCGTTGTGGATATAACCCCGAACCGAACCGGATTCGGTTAGTACGGTAGCGATGCCTTTACCGGCCACAATGGGGTCGGTCAATCCGGTTTTAGCCTGTCCAACAGCCAGCAGGGGTAAGGCGATCATTAACAGGGACGAAAGGGTTGTTTTGATGTTCATGCATGCTCGGGGTTAACCATCATTTCGGGAAACTTGGGATAAGGGGAAGGTCAGTGTGCTAACGAATTGACAACTTAGTTTTCGTTCAGTACCTTACTAAAAAACAGTACCTGGTAAGGGAGGGCATTTTGCCAGAATTCCCAGCTGTGGCCGCCAGGTCGTTCGCTGTAATCATGGGGTGTCTGGTTGAAAACCAGCCGACGATGTAACTCCCGGTTCGGTTCGATCAGAAAGTCATCCACGCCACATTCGATCACCAGTTTCAGGCCGTTCGTTTTCATTTTGTCGGCCATACCCACTACCGAATAAGCGGCCCACCCATCGGGCGACTGGCTGAAGGGCCCCAGAATCTTTTCAAATTCGGCTCTGATATTTTTGAACGCATCGGGTGGTAGTTTCCAGGTGTTCATGTCCAGATTCAGTGCTCCACTCATACTGCCAGCTGCGCAGTAGAGGTCAGGGTGACGAGTAGCCAGGTACAACGCCCCGTAGCCACCCATCGACAGGCCCGTAATAACCCGGCCTTTTGGGGTGCGAACGGTGCGGTATGTGTTGTCAATTTTGTCGATGACCTCTTTGGTCAGGTAGGTTTCAAAATGGCTGTCCTTGACGACGGGGCTGTCCAGATAGTAGCTGAACACTTCGCCTTCCGGCATGACGATGATGAGGTTGTACTGATCGGCGAGCCGGTGAATCAGTGTCTTGTCCGGCGTTTTAGTGATCCAGTCATTGAAGTGTCCATAGCCACCATGGAGCAGATAGAGCACCGGGTATGTCGTTTTGTTTCTGGCCGAGGATGCATAGGAGTCGGGTAAAACGACTACCGCCCGCAGGTTCTTTTTCATAACCGCGCTGGGCACATCCAGTGAATCGACTTTGGCCGCCTGCAGCGGAAGGGTAAGAAAGAAGCCAAAAAAGAATAGTAGCTGGCGAATAGATGTTTCAGACTGCTTCACTGTACGTACTGATTGGGTGATTTTTTGACGCTGATACCGGTTTAATGCCATTGTCGGACGGGGCATATTGATTAAGCTTTATTTGTTATTCTTTTGTACAAAAAACAGAGTTGGCCAAATATAGGTGCTCGTTCAGTCCAATCACTCTGTGTCGAGTATGAATGTGTAGTTATCAGGCTTATTAAATGAAGCCGTATCTTTAGGAAAATTCAGCAGGGTTAATGAAATTTCCTAATCAGTTAAAAACGAGCATATTGCATGAAAATAAAGACGGGTAAGGAGGAAGTCGGGTACCTACTCGGAAAAGTCATTGACACGTACGAGCGTGCGACTGGTCAGGGCGTTATACGGAACACCAACCCGAAAAACTACGAGGATATCGCCCGGTTGCTTAGCACGATCAGCAACGAATTACCGAACACAGCCCAGCCGCTCAACCATGACGCCTATCCGCCAGACCCCAATCCAAAACAGGTAGAGTATCCCCACCGGAAGTACGACATAACGGGCGTTCAGGTGAAAGACGCCTTCAACCAACTAGTGGCTAATCCTCGACCCTTTCTGATCGATGCCTGCTACCTGTATCTGTACGGGGTAGGACGGAGAGGATTCGAACAAAATCCGCTGGACACCAATCTCATCGAAGGAGTAGATGCCTCCGTCGCGTTACGGTTGGATGAGCAAGCAGCACTCCGGCAGCAGTTAGCTACCTGTCAGCAGGAACAGGAGGCCATCACGCATCAATTAAAGGAGGCTTTGGGGAAACAGAAGAGAGTATGGATGGCCAGTTTGCTGATTTGTCTGGCTTTACTCGGCCTTGTTAGTACCCGCTGGGTGGCCGACCGGAATGAATGGGCTACCGTTCGTAAAGACCTGAACATTCTGCCTTACCAACCCAGCCAGGCCGAGATTGACAGTTTGTCAGGCATCTGGCTATACTATACTGGGGCACCCCAGGCACGGGCCAATGACCCTAATCGATTTCATCAGGTGGCAAATAACCTGGTGGAAATCACGTACAAGGATGGTTATTTTATCTTTAACCGACATGGTGCCAACATCGATCATATCGGCTACATGCAGTTTGAAGCACCAGCGCTGGTATCCATTTATTCACGGGTGAAGAACAAGAGCGGCACCGTAGAGTCGCCCATCCATGCTCTTTTACGGCTGGACAAGGAGGAACGTTACCTCACTAGTATTGCTACTACGTGGAGCTTTGACATGGGTAGTGGCAATGATATGATCGGTATCCGAAATGTGTTTATCAAACAGGGCAAAGGTGGTTCACTGGAAGAAATTATTAATACACCGGAAAATGCGAACTGCCATTGTAAGATCATGAAATGGGTACAGTCGAACAAACAAACCAAAACGTTTCAGTTGAAGTACCGCTTATTGGATACCTTAGCCAGCGAGCCCTTGAAAACACTGATCGACGAAAAAAGTATCCTGCTTCGTGAGCCCCGCGAAGGTGTTCTTCTGACGCCCACTTCGAGTAAACAACCGTTTTGACTTGGTGACTTATCCTCACTGGAGCCGGTCTACTAATTCCCGGTGGTAGGTATGCCCAACGGGAAGGGCTGCTTCGCCCACCAGAACCTCGTTGCCGCTCAGGCGCCTGATTTTCTTCAGAGAAACCAGGTAGGATTTATAAATGCGTATAAAATTGATTAGCGGGTAATCGCTGCTCTAGTTCAGTCATGGTCAACGCTGTTACATAGACCTGCTGCGTCGTAAACAGCTTGACGTAATTGCCCCAGCTCTGGCCATACAGCAGATCATCGTGGGCCAATCGTACCCAGTCGCCGTCTACTTTGATCACGAACGAGGCCGGGGTGGGTACAGGTAAACTCACCCGTTGCGTTTCTTCCTCAGCGTGTGCCGTAACAACTTTATCGACCGCTTTTAGGAACCGGGCGAACTCGATGGTCTTTAGCAGGTAATCCACTACGTTGTAATTGTAGCTTTCCAGCGCAAACTCCGAATGAGCGGTTGCGAGAATGACTTTGGGTGGATGGGTCAGCGTTTCCAGCATCTGGAGGCCGTTCATCTGGGGCATATTGATATCCAGAAATAACAGATCGACGGGTTGACGATGCAGGAAATTGATGGCTTCGAGTGCATGATAGCAACTGCCGACCAGAGCCAGTCGGTCTACCTGCTCAACGTAGTGCTGTAATACGTAATGAGCCGCGACTCATTGCAACCGACAGCCTGACAGCCGCTCGCGTACAGTAATTACAAGTTCCTATTCACCGTTTCGGCCCAGCACATTGGGTTGAGACGCTTCTGGTTCGTCTATGTTTAAGCTATTCATCGAACGCCCGGTACTGGCTACGGTTATTTCTATCCTGCTGGTTATCTTGGGTGTCATCTCCCTGGTTTCGCTGCCTGTTACGCAGTTTCCCGAAATTGCTCCGCCCAGTGTGCAGGTAGCGGCCTCACACCCCGGTGCCAACGCCGAAGTGGTAGCTCGCTCCGTCGCGACCCCACTTGAAGAAGCTATCAACGGGGTCGAGAATATGACCTATATGACCTCGTCGTCGGGTAACGACGGATCGGTGGCGATCAACACTTATTTCAAGCTGTGCACGAATCCCGATCTGGCGCCTGTGAACGTACAGAACCGGGTGGCCAAAGCGACGAGTTTGCTGCCTACTGAAGTAATTTAGGCGGGTATTTCGACGCAGCATGATCATGATCCTCAACCTGAACAGAGCGATGAGGCCGTTTATGACGAAACGTTTTTGCAGAACTACGCTAAAATAAATCTGATCCCGGAGTTACAGCGGGTGAATGGGGTAGGGCAAGTAATGGTCTTTGGCGTGAAGGATTATTCGATGCGGGTCTGGCTCAAACCGGACCGGCTGGTGGCGCTTGGCCTGTCGCCCCAGGAGGTGATCGGGGCCATTCGGGAGCAGAATCTGGAAGCGGCACCGGGTAAAATTGGGGAGAACAGTCGCGAAGCGTTCGAGTATGTGATTAAATACAAAGGCAAGCTGAATCAGCCGGAGCAGTACGAAAACATCATACTGAAAGCCAATAGCGATGGATCGACCATTCAATTAAAAGACGTTGCGCGGGTTGAATTCGGTTCATTCACCTACAGTAGTGATACCCGCGTCAACGGGAAACCCAGCGTCGGCATTGCCATCAACCAGATGGCGGGCTCGAATGCCGATGACATTCAGGTGGCGATTCTGTCGATCATGGACAAAGCCGCCGGTGCGTTCCCCAAAGGCATGAACTACACCATCGGCTACAGCACCAAAACGTTCCTCGACGAATCCATCGATCAGGTGACGCACACACTGATCGATGCCTTTATCCTGATGTTTATTGTGGTATTCCTGTTTTTACAGGATTTCCGCTCCACGCTCATTCCGGCCATTGCCGTGCCCGTTGCGATTATTGGTACGTTCTTTTTCATGCAGCTGTTCGGCTTTACGACCAACCTGCTGACGCTCTTTGTGCTGGTGCTAGCTATCGGCATTGTGGTCGATGATGCCATTGTGGTAGTCGAAGCGGTTCACGCCAAGATGGAGAAAAGCCGACTGTCAGCGCGGTCGGCAACCATCCAATCCATGCAGGAAATTTCGGGCGCAATCATTTCCATTATGCTGGTGATGACCGCTGTGTTCGTGCCGGTCGGGTTCATGAATGTACCGGCGGGGGTTTTCTACCAGCAATTTTCGTTCACGCTAGCCATTGCCATCTTGATTTCGGCGATTAAAGCGCTCACGCTGAGTCCGGCGCTGTGCGCGCTGCTACTGAAAAATCCGCACGGCGACGGCGAATCAGATAACGACGGTCACCCGAAAAAAGGCTTTCTGAATCGCTTCTCCAACGCGTTCAATGCAGGATTCACGTCGCTCACAAACAAGTATGGGAGGAGTCTTCGGTTTCTAATCCGTAACAAATGAGTCGGTCTGAGTGGACTGGCACTGGTAACGGCTGTAACCGTTATGCTGATGCGGACCACACCAACGGGCTTCATTCCGTCTGAGGATCAGGGTTTCATTGCCTATTCGCTGAAACTTCCGGCGGGGGCATCCTTACAGCGCACGCAGAAAGTAGTCGATAAGATTGAAGGTATTTTGCACAAAACGCCCGCTGTTGAGCAGCACATCGAAATTAGCGGTTTCAACATGATTGCCAACTCGGCCAGCCCGTCTTATGCGGCTGGGTTCGTCAAAATGAAACCGTATGCTGACCGGGGAACCCTCAAGGACCTTCAGCAGGTAGTCGATTCGATTAGTAAACAGGTGACGGGCATAGAAGAAGGACGAGTCGATGTGTTCACCATGCCAACCGTTCCGGGCTTTAGCAACGTCGACGGTTTCGAATTGCTGTTGGAGAACCGAACCGGTGGCAAATCGATAAACTTAGCGCCCCGGCCAATGCCTTTATCGAGGAACTACAGAAACGCCCCTAAATCGCGGCCGCCTTCACGACGTTCGATACGGGTACGTCCCGGTTTGAACTGGAGCTGGACGTAAAAAAGCCAAACAACTCGGCGTTTCGACCAGCGACATTCTGCAAACAATGCAGGTGTATTACGGCAGCACATTCGCGTCGGACTTTAACCGGTTCGGTAAATTCTACCGCGTGATTGCCCCGGCCAATGCTCAGTATCGGGCCGATCCGTCGTCGCTGAACTGCATTTATGTGAAGGATGCATCGGGGCCGATGGTCCCGATGACAACACTGGTTACGTTGAAACGCGTGTACGGACCGGAAGCCATCACCCGTAATAACCTATTTACCTCGGTCGCCATCTATAGTACAGGCGATGCCATCCGGGCGGTGTTACTGTCTATTTCGACCGGAATTCTGGGCGTTTTTGGGTTTATTAATCTGGCCGGAATCGACAACAACATTTATGTACAGGTGGGCCTGATCATGCTGATCGGCTTGCTGGCCAAGAATGCGATTCTGATCGTCGAATTCACTATCCAGCGACGGCAGGCAGATATGGGCTTACTGGCATCGGCCCTGGAGGCAGCCAAACTGCGGCTACGCCCGATTCTGATGACCTCGTTTGCGTTCATTGTCGGTCTGGTGCCGTTGATGAGCGCTACGGGGCATCGGCTAAAGGAAACCACTCGATCAGTATCGGTACGGCAGGAGGCATGCTGACCGGGGTTATGCTGGGGCTATTCATTGTTCCGGTCCTATTTGTCATTTTTCAAGGAATTCAGGAGAAAATCAGGCGGCCCAAAACCGCCGAAGAACGGAAGGCACTGGCCGAAGACGCGTTTGCCAACAATCCGATAACTCATAATTAATCATGTCACGACCTTTATTTTCGTCGTCTCGCCTGTCAATCGTCCTGTTTGCGCTTACCTTGTTTGACTCAGGTTGTAAAGTTGGCCAAAACTACCAGCGCCCAACGGTGCCGATGCCGGATCAGCTCAGCGGGCGTAATGGATTTGACACCACCAGCGTAGCACTGATTCCTTGGCGGCAGTTCTTTCGAGATACCGAGTTGCATAACCTGATCGGAACGGCATTGACCAACAATTTTGATTTGCAGATAGCCATCAAACGGATCGAGGGAAATCAGGCCTATGTCCGCCAAACGCGTTTGCCCGCCGAGCTTGCAGGCTCGACGGTGACGCCTATCCCGCAACAGTTCGAACGGCCTAAGCTTGGAGAATCTTATCGTCACCCGGCACCTGGAAGATTACTCCGCTAACCTGTCTCTATCTTGGGAAGTGGACATCTGGGGGCGAATTCGTCGGCAGGACGAAGCCACTCTGGCTCAATTCCTGCAAACCGAAGAAGTGGACTTGCAATAGTATAGTGGAGATTTTTTAGGCCGCCATTGAGGAAGTGTAAAAATAGGATTCTTGTTGACTAGGCGTGCGGTAATTCAATACTGAATGTTTCCGTCGGCGGTTGTACCGCACGGGCGGCCCCGCAACCCTCGATATACTCAAAGGTAGCTAACCGGGCCGCTGCCCGCGTGGCAAAATAAGTGTGGTTTGCCATTTCGCACTTGAGTGTCCTGAAAAAGCTCTCGGCAACCGCATTATCCCAGTGGTCCGCCACCGCGGCAGTTTCCTTTGCGACTCATACTTTGCTCAACCGGTAAGTCCTTCAGTTCATCCCTAAATTCCGTGCACGCATATTGGATGCCTCGGTCCGAATGAAATACAAGTTGATTATCTATAGCTCTGTTTGTGAGGGCCATACGCCAAGCTGTTACACTCGTGTAGAGTAGAGTGGCAGTTAATTCTTGGTGAGTACGGACACACTTTGCTCCAGGGGGTATTTTTCGGCGTATGCTTAACCTGACTTGGCAGGGCTTGGTTTAGCGTCTACGGTTCCGCCCTAAGGAGGCCTGAATGGTGGCCCAGGCTTTCTTTTTTAAGACTAAATGTAAGTCCTTGTCCCGAGGCAGGAACGTGGTGCTGCGGAGCTCATTGGGGCGGACCTGGACTTCCCAGTAGGTGGAGTCGGAGGTATCGGGAATCTCGGTGTAGACGGGTTCATGCATACGTATAGGTTCACTGGCTAAAGCGATTGTTAGCTAGTCATATAAGGGGTTGAGTTGGGAGAAAGGTTCCGAACCGATTCAAAGCGGGTTGTCCACGCTCCACAACCGCAGGCTTTCGAGAGACCGTTGAATTATTCCCCAACTACGTTTCTGTCATCAGAGTAGCTAAAGCTAATGAGTATGTTCTAGTTTATTTTTTGTGAGACAATAAATAATTTTTCATCTTTGTTTTGTCATAACCCTGATTGTGTATGGATGGCCGTGGTCGCCCCCGGAAGGCAATTTGTAAATCTGAAACCATCCACATGCGCGTGACGGCAGTGGAGAAACAGGCCCTACTCGAGCAAGCTCAGGCCCAAAAGATAAGCTTGGCTGAGTTAATTCTTCGTCACTGCCTACCTACCACATCGCCTGCCCGCCAACCGGTTGGGGAGCAACTAAGTGTCTTTGTTCAACTGCCCCTGGATACCCTCTCCATTCGTTTTCCTAAAAAGGCGCTTACAAAGTCTTTTGCGGTGGATCTCGACAAAAAGGGGCCTAAGACCGAAAAGTAACGCTAAGCATAGTTATGCGCTTCTCTATGAACGGCCAATAACCGCTAATCTCAAATCGATTTTATTACCTATCAGCTTAATTTTTTTACCAATCTATTTAAATGAACGATCTAAATAACATATAGAACTCTCGATAATGAGTAACACAGTTCCAGATCGTTCAGAAATATGGAGGTTTTTCTGAACGGTTTTGATAGTGACCCGTCCTGAAAAGTGTTGACCGTTTATTGGTTATCCATCTTTTTGTTGACCACTAAT